>NZ_JANUGX010000022.1 GCF_024753245.1 Massilia norwichensis
ACGGTGGGACTTTCACCCACAAGAGTGCGCTCATGCTGAGCGCACAAGAAAAAGGCCTCCGAAGAGGCCTTTTCGTGAGCGCGCCAGAAATTACTTGGCAGCTTTCTTCTCGCGGCGACGCAGAGCGGCACCCATGCCGACCATTGCCAGACCCATCAGCGACAGAGCGCCCGGTTCCGGCAGGGCGAATGCCTGGGCCGGATCGTCGATACGTGCGCCCAGGATGTTGTCGCCACTGTTCCACTTGTTGTTGTAGTTGTAGCTGTTCTTGAAGCGCAGATCGCGCAGACCGCCCAGCTGGGTCACGAACCAGTCGGAATCCAGCTGGTTGGCCCACAGACCGCCAGCGCTTTCCACGATCGAACCGTAGGAGTCAGCCTGGCCCGAGAAGCCGTTGCTGCTCGGAACCTGGTTACCAACGATGGTGTTGGTCGGGTTACCGATGTCCATGCCGGTATCGAACATGATACGGGCCAGGAACTGGCCTTCGGTGAAGCCGGTTGCGCAGTCAAAGCCGCAACGGACGCTCGGATCGATGTCGTTGTTCGAGACCGACGACTTGCTCATCGTCGACAGGTCACGCCAGTACAGGTCCAGGTAGCCGCCGGTGGCCGGGAACGGGTTGGTCGGCGATGCTGCGCCTTGGCGGATGTCGTAGAACATACCGGTGATCTGGCCGCCCTGACCGTTGACGTAGAAAATGTCGCCGTTCGGATCCACCGCGTCATGCGGGGTGTTCACGTCGCCCTTTTCGGCGGTCGAGACGATGATCACGCCCCAGTTGATTTCCTGGCTGCCAGCGTAGGTGGTGGCGCCGTTGATGGCGATTTGTTCTTGACCCGAGAACTTCAGGTAGACCGGACCGGCCGGCAGGGTGGACGGTGCAGCGGCAGCGAAAGCGCTCATGCTCATGACGGTGCCGGCGGCGAATGCGAGTAACTTCTTCATGTTCTCTCCAATATTTGGAATTCAATTGATGATTAACGACAGCACAGGTATATAAGCAACCTGCGTGCCAGCTTGAAGAAGTACCTTATAAGTCACTGATCTTGAAGCGAATTATTGTTAGGAAATTAAGATTATGGCGTATGGGCATTCCTCAGTTAACAGAATTTGTAAAATAACCCGACAGTGCGCCAGTTAACACAACGGCTGAGCACTGCGCTTACTACACGTGATAGCGTCCCGGCGCCAGCAAATCATGCGGATCGAATTCCCGGCGCAGGCGCGCGTGCAGGCGCGCCGAATCGTCCAGCCAACCCTGCAATTCGGGCATGGCATCCACGGCCAGACGATAAGGGAACCAGCCACGCTCGCGGCCGGCGGCGATCAGCTCGCGGTAACAGGCCTGGGCAGCGGCCACCGCGGCTGGAGAATTGCGGTCGAACAACAGCGGCACGGTGCTGTCGAATAATTTGTCACTCAGCGACGTGAAGGTCAGCAAGGGCTCGATGCCGTGGCGGCGGGTGATTTCCCGCACCGTCTGCACATAGGCGCGCGCGCCGGCACCGCGCATCGGCACCAGCGGCGCGTACCAGATCAGGCCGCAACCATCGCGAGCCGGATCGCGCGGCCCGTCGCCATGCGGCTGCGGATTGCGCCAGTAGGCCAGCGGCAAGGCGGTCTCGTTCGGACGTCCCAGCACCAGTTCCATCGAACTGGCCAGCGTCGACGCGGTGCTCGACAGGCGGCGCCCGGCCGGCCCCGGAATCCAGCGCGACAGTTTTAACAAGGTATTCGCATTGTCCTGGCTCAGGAACAGCAGGCGGCTGGCAACGCCTTTCAGCTCGGCCCGGATTTCCTTCTGCGCCGCCTTGACCATGCGCGCGGTGCCGTACAGGGTGCCGAAGCCGGTCCACGGCAGGATCTGGTACTGGCCGCCCAGCGCTTCGATGACGTCCGGCGGGATCAGGCCGTCGGCCCCGACCTGGCTGGCCGGATACGGCGCCGACATGGCCAGCACGCGGTGCCGGTTCATCAGGTTCAGGCCGCCGACCGTGCCCGGCAGCCGGCCGAGGATGGTACGGATCTTCTCGATCGCCGGCTCGAGCAGGCTGTCGTCTTTCAGGCTGAACAGGCAGACTTTCACCTTCTCCGGCCGGCGCGCCAGCATGATGCTCATGCGCGTGACGATGCCCAGGCCGCTCTGGGTGAACAGGCCGCTGGCATACGGACCGATGCCCCATTTGAACAGGCGTGCGATGTCTTCCCCGCCCGCTTCGCGCATGGCCGAGCGGTACAGGCTGCCGTCCGCCAGCACCGCTTCGAGGTCCGTCACCGCGGCGAAGTGGTCGGTGATCGGCGTGACGCCATAGCCGCGCTCGAGTGCATTGCCGAGCAGGCTGCAGTGCGGACCGGCGCCGGTGGTCGGCACCATGAAGGGCAGATCGTTCTTTGCCAGGAATTCGGCCAGCATGCCTTGCGTGACACCCGGCTCGAGCGTGACCACGCCCATTTCCCGATCAAAGTGCAGGATCGCGCGCAGTTGCGACAGGTCGATGATGACGCAGCCGTCGCGCGCCGCCAGCGCCGTGCCATAGCCCCAGTTGTTGCCGGTACTGATCGGGTGTACGGGAATGCGGAAGCGCTGGGCGATGCGCATGACTTCCGGCAGCAGCTTGCTGTCGCGGATGCGCAGCGCGGCCGGCAGCCGGCGCGCCGCGCCGGTGGTGTCCGCGCCCCAGGCTTGGACGGCTGCGTCGCCCTGCAGCACATTGTCCGGGCCGAGCATGGCCTGCCAGGCGTCGATGGCCGGCGCCAGTTGGTTGGTGGTGTCTTGCATGGATCAGGGAATCGAAAACAAAAGGTCAGGAATCGGGATGCTTCAGCTTCAGGTTCAGTTGCTCGATCAGTTCGCTTGCCGCGCTGACGATCTGGCCGGGTTCGAAACCGGCTTTCGTCATCTCCTTGAAAAACGAGCGGGCGAGGATCTTCGCCGCGTCTTCCGGGTTGCGGTAGGCCAGGCGCACTTTGTCCTGGACCTGGTCGCGCGCTTCCTGCAGCAATGCCAATTGGGAAAAGCGCGAGTCCAGTAAGCGTTGCAATTGTTGCACCTGGATCGACTTGCCGACAAAAAGCGCCATTATATTCAGCAATTGCAGGTCGCTCTGGCTGAAGGCGGGACCGTCCTTGGCGCACGCGACATTGATGACGCCGACGATCTTGCCGTCGATGCGCAAAGGTGCGCACATCAGGCTGCAGCCGATGCCTTCGCGTCCCTGGGCCAGGCCCGCCAGCTCGGAGCGGGCGATATCCTCGACCAGCAGCGCTTCGCCGCTCGCCAGCACCCGGCCGGCGATGCCTTCACCCTGCCCCACCGAGCCGGTCAGCGCCGCATCCGGCAGGTTGCCGGCGCGGGCCAGGACCGTCATGCGCAGCTGCCCCGGCGCACCGCTGTTGAGCAGCATGATCGAGCAGCTGCCGGCGCCCAGCAGTTGCGCGGCCAGCGCCGCCTGATGCTGCAGGCAATCGTCGAGACTGCCTTCCGCCAGGAAGTGCTGCAGATCCTGGAGCCTTACCCACTTGTTCTCTGCGCTTCCCATGTCGTCCTCGCATCAGAAATGGTTGCCGATCAATAATTTTTTTATATTATCAGTGCACTGGCTTTGCGTCAGGAGAAAGGAAGGCTTTGTGGAATAAATGGCGCGTCAGCATGAAGAAGGGCATGCGCAGCCAATTGCCGCGGATATACAACAGGCCGTGGGCCAGTGGTGCGAAGGCATCGGCGCAGCTGGGGTGCGCGGGCAGCAGTGCGCGCAGGAACAGGCTGTCCATCAATGCGCGCAATGGCTGTGCCGGCCCTTCCGCCGCGGTCGCGCGCAAGACCGTATCCGGTATCGGCGTGCCGAGCAGGCGACGGCAGTAGCGCAGCGCATAGAACAGCGGTCGCCCCAGTTCCAGCGCGCGCGCGCGCGCAGGCAAGCCATCCCAGAAGCCATCCTGCCTGCCGAACTCCAGCAGCAAACGGTGCAGGTCGAACAGGTTGCGCGTGCCATGCGAAAACTCGCCTTCCGAGAACAGGTGCACCGCACAGTGCAGCACCATGTCGTGCGGCGCCAGCACGTGCAGGGGCGGCATCCCTGGGTCCAGCGCGGGCAGCGCGACCGCGGCTGCGCGCAGTTTGGCGGGATCGGGCCGCACTGCCGCGGTCTCGGGCAGGATCGCGTGGTGCACGTCGATGACGTTGCCGCGCCGCAGGTGCTCCATCGGCGGCAGTTCGTGCATCCATTCGCGGTAATAGCGCTGGTCGTAGGCGTCCTGGTGGGTACCGGCCCAGCCGTGCAGCATCAGGGCCGCCTCGACTTCGCCCAGCTGCGCTTTCGGCACCAGGATGTCGATGTCGGAAAACAGCCGGCCACGCCCCGCCGCCAGGCCGGCCAGCGCATACGCGCTACCCTTCAGCAGGATCAGCGGCAGGCCCAGGCCGGACAAGGCCCGGCCGATCTGCAGGACTTCATAGCGCACCGCCCGGGCATGCCGTTCGCCGGTCATCCGCGCCCATTCCAGGTGGCTGCGCGCCGCCTTCGGCACCTGCTCGAGCAGGCCGGCGTCTTCCAGCAGCACCAGCAGGATGGCGCTCATGTCGGCGTTCAGGGCCTGGCGCAGCAGCAGGTCCCAGCCGGCGGCGTCCAGCCCGACTGCGGCTGCGGGATCGCGCAGTACGCGCAGCAAAACCGGCAAGGTCTTCATGCGCCGTCCCTGGCCATGCGTTCGAATAACTGGACGGCGTCGTCCAGTTTACTGTACCGGAATTCGAAGGCCGCGGTGGCGTCGATCAGCTGGCCGAGTGCGGTGAAGCCGCGCATGCCCAGCACCTGGTAATTGAATGCGTTCTCGGCCACGCCCATGAAGGCGCGCGCCCGTCCCATCGGCGTCAGCGTGACCGGGGCGCCGGCTTCGTAGCGCGGAAACACGATGAAGGCCGGCTGTGCGACGTCGCCCACGCGGGCGATGCTGGCCGAGGGCGCTTTCAGGTGGGCGATGGTGCCCTTGTTGGTGTTCTCGACCGGTGGGCTGAGCACTGCATCCGGGGCGTAGGCGCGGATGATGCCGATCGATTCGTTCTTGAGGCTGACCGGGCGCGGCAGTGGCAGCACGGCGCCGTCGTCGAGGCGCACCAGGGTCATCTCGTCGGACAGCAGGCGCCAGCCGCGCGTGACCAGCGCCGCGCACAGGGTGCTCTTGCCGGAGCCGGGCGGTGCCGGCAGGATGATCGCCCGGCCATGGCGCTCCAGCACGGCGGCGTGGATGATCAGCCAGGAATGGGCGCGGTGCGTCACGCACCAGTTCATGACCCACTCGAACATCGGAAAGGCCTGCGCCAGCGGCAAGGGTTTGAAGGGGCTCACGCCTTCGTGCGAGAAACAGACCTGGGGACGGAAAAACCGGCGCAGGCCGCCCGCGCGCCGCAGCGACAGGTGGAAGTCGGCAAAGCCGCCGGGCGCATCGACCGGGTAGTCGGCATACAGCAGCGCGATGCCATCGCGCAGTTGCGGGATATCGCTACGGATGCGGTTGGCGAAGGGACCGGTACGCAGCACCAGGCCCGGGCCGGCCAGGCGGGCCGCCAGCTCGCGCCGCGGCAGGTCGGCGACGGTCAGCATGGAAGGGATTCGACGAGGTCGAGCCTGGCCAGGTCGGTCAACATGTCTGCGATCGCGGCCGGCAAGGCATCGGCATCGGCGTCGAAGCGGTCGGCCAGGCGCGCCGCGAGGGTGGCCGCGTCGAGCGGCTGGGCGCGCAGGGCCAGCAGCACATCGACGGCGCCGCCGTCCAGCAGGTGGGTGTTGCCCGACAAGTCGTTGTACAGCACGGCTTCGCCGTCCCATTCCCGGAAGACAAGCGATTGTCCCGGCACCACACGCCACATGCTACTCGCCACCTCGTCAGTCGTGGGTTGCCTGCAGATAATTCTTAACCTGTTCGGGCGACCACTTCACGCCGACAGTCGGACTGTAATAGCCCTTGGTCTGCACTTCGTACCACATTGCCAGCAGCGTCTCGACGGACAGGAAATTGATTTTCCCGGAGCGGATATTCAGGTAGGTGGCGATCGCGTGCATCGCCAGGTTGTACTTGTCGAAGCGCTGGGGGCTCAACAGGCCCAGCATCGTCGAGCACAGGTAACTGGTGTTTTTCTGTTTGACGGTGCAGTACCTGCGGTTGCCCGAGACATAGAACACATCCGCAAACCAGGTATCGGTCGAGCAAGGCCAGGCGCCGGTATGGTTCTTCCAATAGCCTGGCGAAAGCCCATTGCAGACGGGCGCCGGGCCGTAATGGCTGCTCAGCCCGCCCGACAGCGCGCCCGACGGCGACTTGCAGATCATCGGACTCATGGTGGCGCGGCTTTCCAGCGTCATCAGGACGCCGGCAGCGCCGACGCCGGCCTTGGCCAGTCTGCGCCGCGTGGCACCACGTTCGCTCAAGGACAACGGCGCCGCGTTTCCATTGTTTTCTTGATTTTCGGTAGCCACGTACGGTATCCCCAGATAGTTGTTGCGATCACGCGAAGTGTTCTTTACTTCCCATGAAAAGCAAGTTCCGGGCCACGAAAAGTTTATTCCGAAAAAATTATTTCAAATCAGGCGCTTAGTGCCTGAAATACTACCCGGAAATTTCTATTGTATGCCGGAACGCAGGCAAGTGTAAAAATTATCGACGCGAAATAATCAGAAGAAACTTTCAGGGATAACAAGCACGTCGCCCGGGCGCATCGGCATATTTGCCGAGATATCGCCTTCCTTGATCAGGTCGTCCAGGCGCACATTGAATTTCTGCTGCTTGCCGTCGACGGTGCGGATCACGCTGGCACGGTTGCCTGCAGCGAATTCGGTCACGCCGCCGACCGCGATCAGCACGTCCATCAGGCTCATGTCGCGACGGTACGGCAGGGCCTGCGGTTTGGCAGCCTGGCCGACCACACGGATCTGCTCGCTGAAATTGCCGACGAAGTTGGTGACGATGACGGTCACGACCGGCTGCTGGATGAACTTGGCCAGCGCCTTTTCGATGTCGCGCGCCAGTTCGGTCGGGGTCTTGCCGGCGGCCGGCAGGTCTTCGACCAGCGGCGTGGTGATCTTGCCGTCAGGACGGACCGGCACCGACATCGACACCTCCGGGTTGCGCCATACCATGATGTTGACGCTGTCGCCCGGTCCGATCAGGTAGTCGGGGTTGGTAACCTGGGTTTGCGGCGGCAGCGGGGCCCGGGTGGCGCAACCGCCCAGTGCCAGTGCGAGCACGGTGGCGGCTGCCACGGCCGTATGTTTGATCAGGTTCGCCTTGTACTTACCCACGTCATTCCCCTTCATCGAACGCAAAATGTTAATAAGCCGCTAACGGCGATGTATTGTATAACATAGTGCTTTGAGAAAAGGCTCGCACACGAGAAATCTTTCCCAAAGCGTCATTTCTGTTGCATCAGATTCTTCACGTGTTTTACCGGCACCGCATAGGTGATCCCGCTCGGGTTCGTGATCGCGGTCTCTTTCAGTCCCTTGACGAACACGGCGTTGATGACACCCCACACCTCGCCGCTGGCCGGATCGTAGACCGGGCTGCCGCTATTGCCCGGATAGGCCGTGCCGTCGAGCTGGAAGACATCGAAGGAAGAGCGCTGCAGCTGGGCCACCTGGCGCGGGTCGAGCTTGCGCGAATTCAAGGAGGGCCGGACGACCGGCGTGATCGCGGCCAGCGTGGCGCGGTGGGTGGCCGCGTGCAGGCCCAGCACCATTCCGAGCGGATAGCCGGTAAAGGCCAGTGCCTGTCCTTCCAGCACGCTGTCCGAATCGCCCAGCTTCAGCGCCGGCAGCGGCGGACCGCTCAGGCGCAGGTGGGCCAGGTCGTGCTCGGTGTCGCGCGCCACCAGCTGGGCTGGACGGAAGCGCACCATGTCACCGTCGCCGGTCACGATGCCGAGCTGCTCCATACGGGCCTCATCCAGCGTGTCGGGCACCACGTGCGCATTGGTGATCACGCTGAGGCCATCGCCCACCACGAAGCCGGTACCGAAGAACACGGTAGAAGGACTACGCGTGCGTTCGAAGGTGCCGACGCCGACGATCGAACGCTTGATTGTAGGAATCAACGCAGTCAAATCCGCGGCGATGACCGGATTCAACAAGCATGTGGCCATGGCAACGGCGAGTAAATACAAACGGCCGCGTGAAGGTGTTTCGTTAGCGCACCAACCGTGCACCCCTTTTTGCAATTTAGACATTACAATGAAGCAGTCTTTTTTAGAAAGTTGCGATTTCGCAAGTCTACTTCATGAATGCTTCACACGTCGCCGCTCTCGTTGCCCAAACGCATAATTTCACAAATTCAATGCGAAAAGAGCGCTAAGTCCGGGTTTCTTAAAGGAATTTGTGTTGTAGCCCGGGTACGTCTTGTTGAGCTCTTCACATTTTTCTTGTGCTTAATTGCAATTGCTCTGACTACAAGCGATGATGCGAGTATTCCCGTTCCTTTGATCCAGATCACTACATGAACCTGGATCTTTCTTGGTGAGATTGACAAGATGGCAGAGATCACAGCCACCCTCCTGAACTTCCTTAAAGCAATCGGCAAATACCGCTGGTATGCGGTCGCCATCTCCTGGACGATCGCCGTGATCGGCTGGGCGGTGGTCATGCGCCTGCCCAACCAGTACGAGGCTTCGGCCCGGGTCTACGTCGACACCCAGAGCATCCTCAAGCCCCTGCTGTCGGGCATGACCACGCTGCCCAACCTGGATCAGCAGGTGGTGTTCATGCGCCGCACCCTGATCAGCCGCCCGAACGTCGAGAAACTGATGCGCATGGTGGACCTGGACGTCAAGGCCAAGGACACCAAGGAACACGAAAAGATGGTCGACGACCTGGTGTCGAAGATCAAGATCGCCGGCACCGAACGCGACGACATCTATACGATCACCTACACCGCGGACAATCCCAAGCTGGGCAAGGACATCGTGGCCTCGCTGCTGACCATCTTCGTCGAGGGCAGCTTCGGTGGCAAGAAGCAGGATTCGGAAAAGGCCGTGCAATTCATCGACGACCAGATCAAGTCGTATGAAGAGAAGCTGAGCGCCGCCGAGAACCAGCTGAAAGAGTTCAAGATCAAGAACATGGGCCTGCTGCCGCGCGAAGGCGGCGGCGACTTCAGCGGCCAGCTGATCCAGGCCACCGACCAGCTGAGCCAGGCGCGCCTGGAACTGGCCGAGGCCGAGCAGGCCCGCAATGCGATCCGCCGCCAGATCTCGGGCGAACCGAGCAAGACGGGCAAGCCGGGCGACATCGAGATCCCGGTCACCGATCCGGAACTGGAAAACCGCATCGCCACCGCCCAGAAGAACCTCGATGCCCTGCGCCTGCAGTACACCGAGCAGCACCCGGACATCGTCGCCAATCGCCGCCTGCTGGACCAGCTGCTGGCGCAGAAGGCCGACCTGTCCAAGCAGAAGAAGCGCAGCGCGGATCCGGGCGCCGGCTATAGCCCGATGCTGCAGCAGCTGAGCGTGTCGCTGTCGCAGGCCGAAGCCCATGTGGCCTCGATGCGCACCCGCGTCGACGAGTATTCGGCCCGCGTGGCGCGCCTGCGCACCCAGAGCGGCCTGGTGCCGGAAGTCGAAGCCCAGCTCGCCCAGCTCAACCGCGACTACCAGGTCAACAAGGACAACTACCAGAAGCTGCTCGAGCGCCGCGAATCGGCGCGCCTGTCGGGCGACCTGTCGTCGGCCACCGACATGCTGACCTTCCGCGTGATCGACCCGCCGACCGTCCCGACCCAGCCGACCGGCCCGAACCGCCTGCGCCTGTTCTCGCTGGTGTTCGCCGCTGCCCTGGTCGCCGGCATTGCCGTCGCCTTCCTGATGAGCCAACTGCGTCCGACCTTCCTCAGCCAGGCCTCCCTGCGCGAAGTCACCGGCTTGCCGGTGCTCGGCTCGATCGGCATGAACTGGACCGCGGAACAGACCGTACGCCGCAAACGCCGCCTGGCCGCCCTCGGGGTGTCGGTGCTGGTGCTGTTCGGCGTGTATGGGGCGGGCATGGCAGCCATCCTGTCCCACCCCACGCTTTAATCGCGGCGCGCCCCGCAAAGATTGCAAGGAGTTCCACGTGAGCATTATCGAAAAAGCGGCCAGCCGCATCGACCGGCAGCGTAGCGCTGCCACCGCCAGCCCTGTCGGCCAGATCGAAGCCGCCGCGCTCCACAGCGCGACCGAGATCCCGACCGTGACCGTGGCCGACACCGTCATCCACGACACCGTGCACGCGATTCCGGCCGCACCGGCGATCGCCAACGAGCAGCCGGCGGCCCCGAAGGTGAGCACCCGCCGCGTCGAGCTGGACCTGGCACGCATGCGCGATCTGGGCATGGTGACCGCGGCCGGCGGCCGTACCTCGCTGCTGGAAGACTTCCGCATCATCAAGCGCCCGCTGCTGCAGCGCGCCTTCGGCGAGCGCAAGCCGGGCGAGAAGCCGGGCAACCTGATCATGGTGACCAGCTCGCTGCCGGGCGAAGGCAAGACCTATACCGCGATCAACCTGGCGATGAGCATCGCGATGGAACTCGACCACACGGTACTGCTGGTCGACGCCGACGTGGCGCGTCCCTCGGTGCTGCGCACCCTCGGCCTGCCGCCCCAGCGCGGCCTGATGGACATCCTGGTCGACGACAAGCTCGACATGGGCGACGTGCTGCTGCGCACCAACGTCGATACGCTGTCGATCCTGCCGGCCGGCACCAGCACGCCGCGCGCAACCGAGCTGCTGGCCAGCTCGACGATGAGCAACCTGGTCAACGAGATCGCCAACCGCTATCCGGACCGGATCGTGATCTTCGATTCGCCGCCGCTGCTGCTGACCAGCGAATCGCGCGTGCTGGCTTCGCACATGGGCCAGATCGTGATGGTGGTCGAAGCCCAGACCACGACCCAGCATGCGGTCAAGGAAGCGCTGAGCCAGCTCGAAGGCTTCAACAACGTGAACCTCATCTATAACAAGACCAGGGACCTCCCCGGCATCGAAGAGACGTATGACTATCACTACGGCTAAGCGTCCGGACCGGGCGCTGCTGCTGACGCCGCTCGCCCTGGCGGCACTGCTGTTGTCGGCCGAATGTCGCGCCGACTGGAAATTTGTCCCGAGTGCGGGCGTGACCGAAACCTATACCGACAACGTCAACCTGCAGCCCGACGATCGCGCACACGGCCAGTTCGTCAGCGAAGCGATGGGCGGCTTTGCGCTGACCCAGCGCAGCGCGCGGCTGCAGGCTGCGGCCTCGGCCCGCCTGCACCAGTTCGCGTACACGAATGGCGAACTGCCGAACCTGAATGACCGCAGCTACGATTACAGCGCCGCGGCCCTGGCCAAGCTGGCGGACGATCTCTTCCTCGACGTGTATGCCGCCGGCGGCCCGCAGAGCATTTCGGCCTTCGGGCCGCAGGTCAGCGACAACCTGTACTCGACGGGTAACCGCACCAACGTCAAAAGCTGGCGCATCAGCCCCTACGTCCAGCATCACTACGGCAATGTGGTCGACATGCTGCTGCGCTATTCGCGCGACGGCGTCGATGCCGGCGAACGCAACGCCTTCGGTTCGAGCACGTCCAGCAGCGGCAGCCTCAGCTTCAACAGCGGCACCGCCTTCCATACCGTCGGCTGGGGGCTGTCGGTGAACCACCAGGAAATGCAGAACCGGGCAGCCGGCCCTTCGTCATCCAGCAATGCCCTGGCCAACCTGCGCCTGCGCTATTCGCAGCGCCTGAGCCTGACCGCCAGCGGCGGTTACGACGAATACGATTACCAATCGCTGGGTGGACGCACCAGCGGCCGCAACTGGACCGGCGGCTTCATCTGGACGCCGTCGTCACGCACCAGCCTGCAGCTCAGCTACGGCCGCCGCTATTTCGGCAAGACCGGATCGCTGGCCGCCAGCCACCGTAGCCGCCGCAGCGTCTGGAGCATCAACTACAGCGACGCGATCACCACCACCCGCCAGCAATTCCTGCTGCCGTCGACGATCGATACCGCCGCCCTGCTCGACACCCTGTTCAGCGCTTCGATCCCGGACCCGGTGCTGCGCCAGCAGGCGGTGCAGGCCTACCTGCAGGCGACCGGCCTGCCGCCCAGCCTGGCCAACAACGTGAATTACCTCAGCAACCGCTATATGCGCCAGAAACAGCTGCAGGCCGCGGTCGCCTTCAACTGGGCGCACAGCAGCCTGGTGACCTCCGTGTACAAGAGCGAGCGTACCGCCTTGTCGCTGCAGCAGAGCGACAGCGAACTGCTCGGCAGCCAGCTGGCCACCTTGAACGACAACACCCGCCAGCGCGGCGTCAACAGCGTGTTCGTCTACCGCCTGTCGTCGCGCACGTCGGCCACCGCCAGCGCGAGCCTGAGCCGCGTCAGCTCGCTCGACACCGGCTTTACCGAAAACCACAGCCAGCTGCGGGTCGGCCTGGCGCGTCGCATCGACCGCCGCCTGAACGCCGCGGTCGACCTGCGCCACGTGCGCGGCGGCAGTGGCGCCGGCACCGGCCGGACTTACAGCGAAAACGCGTTGTCAGCCTCCCTTTCCGCCCAGTTCTAATCGGAGCAGCGATGTACGAGACCTATTACGGATTTTCCGCCAAACCCTTCCAGCTGCGCCCGGACCCGCACTTCTTCTTCGGCAGCAAGGGCCACAAGCGCGCCATGGCCTACCTCGAGTACGGCCTGTCGCAGGGCGAGGGCTTCATCATCGTCACCGGCGAAGTCGGCGCGGGCAAGACCACGCTGGTGCGCAACCTGTTCAACCGCCTGCCGTCGGACCAGATCGTCGCCGCGCACATCGTCAACACCCACCTGGATCCGGACGACACCCTGCGCATGGTGGTGTCGGCGTTCGGCCTGCCGTACGAAGGCGCGAGCAAGACCGACCTGCTGACGCGCCTGGAAAAATTCCTGTGCGACGTCGACCACCAGGGCAAGCGCGCCCTGCTGGTCATCGACGAAGCCCAGAACCTGTCGGCGCGCACGGTCGAAGAGCTGCGCATGCTGTCGAACTTCCAGACCGACGATAAATCCCTGCTGCAGACCTTCCTGCTCGGCCAGCCCGAATTCCGCGCCACCCTGCACAGCCCCGGCATGCAGCAGCTGCGCCAGCGCGTGATCGCCAGCTACCACCTGGGCCCGATGGATGCGCAGGAGACCCGCGCCTATGTCGAGCACCGCCTGGCCACGGTCGGCTGGAACGGCGACCCATCCTTCGACGATGGCGCCCACGCCGCGATCTACGCCTACAGCGGCGGCATTCCGCGCAAGGTCAACACACTGATGGACCGCGTGCTGCTGATGGGCTACCTGGAAGAGATGCACGCCTTTACCGAGGCCGACGTCAACACCGTCATCAACGACATCAGCGAGGAATTCCAGGTGCCCGAGGGGCAGGCGGCTGCGCCCGCGCCGGTGGCGGAAGCCCTGCCCGGCAGCCTGGGCGGCCTGAACCAGGAACTGCGCACGCTCGACCAGCGCGTCGGCGAGCGCCGCGTGGCCAGCGTCGAAGTGCTGGACGAACGCATGATGCGCCTCGAAAAATCGATCGTTTCCGTACTGTCGATCCTGAAGAAGATCGTCGCCACGCCCCAGGGGGCGGTAACCCAGCCGATGGACAACCAAGAATGAACATGGTCGAGCTCGCCCCACGCCGCCTGCCGGCGCCGGGGGAACGCATCCGCAACGCGATGACCTGCGACGTCGAGGATTACTTCCAGGTGTCCGCCTTCGCGCCCTACATCGACCGCGCCAGCTGGCCGAGCCGCGAGTGCCGCGTCGAAGCCAACATGGACCGCATCCTGGCGCTGTTCGAGCGTCATGGCGTGCGCGCGACCTTCTTCACGCTGGGCTGGATCGCCGAGCGCTATCCGCAGGTCGTGCGCCGCATCGTCGCCGGCGGCCATGAACTGGCCAGCCACGGTTACGGCCACCTGCGCGCCTCCGACCAGTCGCGCGCCGAATTCGCCAACGACATCCGCTCCGCCAAGGCGCTGCTGGAAGACATCGGCGGCCAGGCCGTGCTGGGCTACCGCGCACCGAGCTTCTCGATCGGCCGCGCCAACCTGTGGGCGCTGGATGAACTTTTGGAAGCCGGCTACCGCTACAGCTCCAGCATCTACCCGATCGCGCACGACCACTACGGCATGCCGGAAGCGCCGCGCTTCGCGTTCTACCCGAACGGCACGGACGGCCTGCTCGAAGTACCGATCACCACCGTGCAGATGCTGAAGCGGAACCTGCCGGCCGGCGGCGGCGGCTACTTCCGCCTGCTGCCCTACGCGCTGTCGCGCTGGATGATGGCCAAGGTCAACCGCGACGACCGCCAGCCGGCGCTGTTCTACTTCCACCCGTGGGAAATCGACACCCAGCAGCCGCGCCCGGAAGGCCTGGATGCCAAGTCGCGCTTCCGCCACTACATCAACATCGACCGGATGGAAAACCGCCTGGAAGCCCTGGCACGCGACTTCGCCTGGGATCGCATGGACCGCATTTTTCTGAATCAAGCATGAACTCGATCATCGAAGCAGCAGTAGTCAAAAACGCGGCGCCGGCAACCGGTCCGCTGACCGTGCACCTGATGCAGCCGCAGGACCGCGCGCGCTGGGACGCCTTTGTGCGCGCCTGCCCCGACGCCACCTTCTTCCACCTGTCCGGCTGGCAGGCGGTGATCGAAACGGCGTTCGGCATCAAGACCTGGTTCTACTACGTCGAGCAGAACGGCCAGATCCAGGGCGTCCTCTCCTTGGCCGAGATCAGGAGCCGCTTGTTCGGCCATTCGCTGGGCGCGATGCCGTTCTGCGTCTATGGCGGTCCTGCCGCCACCAATGATGCGGCGCGTCCCCTGCTCGACCAGGCCGCGCACGCGCTGGCGCAAAAGCTGGGCGTCGGCCACCTGGAATACCGCGGCATGCGGCGCTTCCACCCGGACGACGCGTCCTGGCACACCAAGGAGCTGTACGTCACCTTCCGCAAGGAGATCAGCGCCGACGACGAAACCAACCTGAACGCGATCCCGCGCAAGCAGCGTGCGATGGTCCGCAAGGGCATCAAGCTGGGCTTGAAGGGCGTGGTCGAGGACAACGTCGACCGCATGTTCGAAGCCTATGCGCACAGCGTGCACCGCCTGGGCACCCCGGTGTTCCCGAAAAAATACTTCGCCCTGCTGCAAAAGACCTTCGGCGACGAGTGCGAAGTGCGCACCATCCTCACCGACAAGGATGAACTGGTGGGCTCGGTGCTGTCGTTCTACTGGCGCGACGAGGTCGTGCCCTATTACGGCGGCGGCATGGACATCGCGCGCAGCGTCGCCGGCAACGACTTCATGTACTGGAACCTGATGCAGGCCGCCGCCGCGCGCGGCTGCCGCATCTTCGATTTCGGCCGCAGCAAGCTGGGCACCGGTGCCTACGACTTCAAGAAGAACTGGGGTTTCACGGCCGAGCACCTGCCTTACGAGTACAAGCTGTATGGCGCCACCGCCCTGCCGGACAACAATCCGCTGAACCCGAAATACCAGCTGTTCATCAAGATGTGGAAGAAGCTGCCGCTGCCGGTGGCGAATTTCATGGGCCCCTACATCGTCCGCAACCTGGGCTGACACTGGACCGACATCGTGGAAGACCTGCTCCTGCTGATCCACCGGATCCCCTACCCGCCCAACAAGGGCGACAAGATCCGTTCCTACCACCTGCTCAAGCATCTGGCCAAACACTACCGGGTCCACCTGGCCACTTTTGTGGACGACCCGGACGACTGGCAATACGTGCCGCATGTGGAGGCGCTGTGCGCGAGCAGCCATTTCGCCCGCATGCAGCCGCTGCTGGCGCGTGCCAAAAGCCTGTTCGCGCTGCTGAAGAACCGCTCGCTGTCGCTCGAGTACTACCGCGACGCCGCCATGGCGCGCTGGGTGCGCGAGACCGTCGCCGCGCACGGCATCGAGCGCGTGCTGGTGTTCTCGTCGGCGATGGCGCAGTACGCCGATCCGTTTCGCGGCGCGCGCCGGGTGGTCGATTTCTGCGACGTCGACTCCGACAAATGGCGCCAGTACGCGGACAAGAAATCCTTTCCGATGAATCTGCTGTACCGTTACGAAGCCACGCGCCTGCTCGACTACGAGCGGCAGGTGGCGCGCGACTACGACGCCTCGCTGTTCGTGTCCGCTCCGGAGGCCGACCTGTTCCGCCAGCTGGCGCCGGAAAGCACCGCCAAGATCGGCCACTTCAACAACGGCGTCGATACCGATTACTTCTCGCCCGATCAGGCCGATGCCAGCCCCTACGCTGCCGGTGAGCGCGCGCTGGTGTTCACCGGGGCGATGGATTACTGGCCGAACGTGGACGCGGTCCAGTGGTTCTGCGACAGCGTGTTCCCGGCCCTGCGCGAGCGCTGCCCCGACCTGCGCTTCTACATCGTCGGCTCGCGTCCCAACCCCGCGGTGCAGGCGCTCGGCCAGCGTGCGGGCGTGACGGTAACCGGCACGGTACCGGACGTGCGTCCCTACATCGCCCACGCGGCGGTGGCGGTGGCGCCGCTGCGTATCGCGCGGGGTATCCAGAACAAGGTGCTGGAAGCGATGGCCATGGCGCGCGCCGTGGTGGTATCGCCGCAGGCGCTGGAAGGCATCGACGCCGAGCCGGGCACCGAACTGGTGCTGGCCGAAGACGCCCGCGCCTTCATCGACGCCGTCAACGCGCTGCTGGCCAGCCAGGACGGCGCCCGCGAAGCGATCGGCCAGGCCGCGCGCGCCAAGGTCCAGCGCCGCTATAGCTGGTCGAGCAATCTTGCCTGCATTGGAGAGAACCTGGAATGATGCTCAATCCCCCACCCGGCGTGGCCGCCGATGCCAGCCTGGGCACGCCGCCGCTTGCCCGTTCCTCGCTGGTCCTGCTGGTGCTGGCCCTGCTGGCGCCCTTCGCCCTGTACTTCGGTACCGTGCGCTCGATCGTCTCGATCTGGAACAGCTCCGAGACCTTCGCCCACGGCTACGTGATCCTGCCGATCAGCCTGTGGCTGATCTGGCGCCGCCGCGCCAACTTCAGCCTGTATCCGGCCAGGCCGTATGCGCCGGCGCTGGTGCTGCTGGCGCTGCTCGGCGCCGGCTGGCTGGCGGCCCAGCTGGGCGAAGTGCAGGTGGTGTCGCAATACACTTTCGTGGCGATGATCCCGGTCGCGGTGCTGGCCCTGCTCGGCCCGCGCCTGGCCGGTTCCTTCACCTTCCCGCTGCTGTTCCTGCTGTTCGCGGTGCCCTTCGGCGAAGTCTTCGTCGGCCCGCTGATCCAGTTCACCGCCGACTTCACGGTGGCTGCGGTGCAGGCCACCGGCATTCCGGTGCTGCGCAGCGGCACCCGTTTCGAGCTGCCGACCGGGAACTGGTCGGTGGTCGAGGCCTGCAGCGGCGTGCGCTACCTGATCTCCTCGATCACGCTGGGCTGCCTGTACGCTTATCTGACCTACCGTTCGGTGACGCGGCGCGCCCTGTTCATCGGTCTGTCGGTGGTGGTGCCGGTGCTTGCCAACGGCCTGCGTGCCTACATGATCGTGATGATCGGCCACCTGTCGGGCATGGAACTGGCCACCGGCGTCGACCACATCATTTACGGCTGGCTGTTCTTCGGCCTGGTCATGTTCATCATGTTCTGGATCGGCAGCTACTGGCGCGAAGACACCGATGTCACGCCTGCCGACACCGCCAAAGCCGCCCCGGCGCGCATGGCCGACAGTGCTGCCGGCGCACGCCTGCCGCTGATGGCCGGCGGCGTGATCGCCCTGTGCGCACTGTGGCCGGCGTTCGCGCTGTATGGCGCACACGCCAACCACAACCCGGCGCCGGTCCAGCTGGCGCAGGTGCCGGTGAGCTGGCCCGCGGCCCCCGCATTCACCGACTGGAAGCCGGACTACATGGCCGCTGACGCTACCGTCCACCAGAGCTATGCCAACGGCGCCACGCCGGTCGCCCTGACCGTGCTGTACTACCGCAACCAGGACCGCGAGAAATCCCTGATCAGCTCCCTGAACCGCCTGGCCGGCTACAAGGATGCCTGGCACGAGACGGCATCCGCCAAGCGCACCGAAAACCTCGGCGGCGCCACGCTGACCGTGCGCGAGACCGTGCTGCGCCGCGAAGGCCATGCGATCGTGGTCTGGGACTGGATGCGCGTCGGCGAGCGCGAAACCACCAGCAATGCGGTCGGCAAGCTGCTGCAGGCGCAGTCGAAACTGTTGTTACGAGGCGACGACGGTGCGGCTGTGATGCTGTCTGCGCCCTTCGATGAGCACCCCGATACAGCGCGTGCGACACTCCGTTCATTTCTGTTAGACAATTACAAACTTATCAATGAAACGCTCGATAACGCGCGCCAACATTGAACAGAAAAAGTAACAAGAAGACATGCGCATCATAATTTTTACAGCCCGCCTTGATTTCAACGTTCGTTGGAGCGTCATGACGCTCGCCGAACGCTTCCCGGCATCCGAGATCGCGGTCCTGTTGCACGCGCCACGCAAGACGCCGGCGCAACTGCTGCGCAATCAGTGGCGTAATGTGCGCCGCCACGGCTGGCGCTGGATTCCTTACCAGTCGGCGGAAATCGTCCAGCTCGCGGCTGCGCGCCTGCAGTCGCCGCCGCCGCAGCAGAGCGCCGACCGCCCCGGCCAAAACTTCACGCTGGAGGCGCTGAAACGGCATCCGCGCATCCGCATCCACAGCGTCCCCGCCATCAACGGCGAGCAGGCCTGCGCCTGGGTGCGCGATTTCGGCGCCGACCTCGGCGTGGCGCTGGGGGCGCCGATCCTCAAGCCGGCCCTGTTCACGCTGCCGCGCATGGGCACCATCAACCTGCACAAGGGGCGCCTGCCGGATTACCGCGGCATGCCGCCGGCGTTCTGGGAGCTGCATGACGGCGCCCGGGAAGTCGGCTGCACGGTCCACAAGGTCGACGTCGGCCTGGACACCGGCGATATCCTGCTCGAAGGCAGCGTGCCGGTCGACCGCTATTCGACGGTGGGTGGCCTGAAGGTCAAGCTCGACCGCCTCGGCGTCGAACTCGTCACCGATGCCGTCGGCCGCATGTTCGACGGCAGCGCCGTGTTCAAGCCGCAGCCGCAGGGCGGCCGCACCAATACCCGTCCTCCGCTCGCGCTGCAGGCCAGGGTCGAGAAACAGCTGGCCGCGCGCGATCCTTCGCGCGGCAACCTGGTGAAGCGGGCCGCCAAGCAGATGCTGTTCGGCGCCTATGCGCACGCCTGGATGCCGGTCGTGAACTGGCTGCACGGCCGCGCCAACGACCAGCGCGTGATCATCCTGCTGTACCACCGCGTCAGCGACGAATTCCGCGACCACGTCACGATCGGCATCGAACGCTTCGACCAGCACATGGCTTATGTGGCCAAGCACTTCACGACCGTGTCGCTGAAGGAGATCGTCGAGGGCAAGATTCCGCGCAATACCAAAAAGCCGGTGATCGCGGTTTCGTTCGACGACGGTTATCTCGACAACTACGAGAATGCGGCGCCGATCCTGCTCAAGCACCAGGTGCCGTGCACCTTCTTCATCAGCACCGAGATGATCCGCACCAACCAGCCGTTCGCGCACGACATGCGCGCGCTGGGCTTCGGGCTGGATAACATGAACTGGGAACAGGTGCGCCGGATGCGCGACTGGGGCCTGCACTTCGGCAGCCACACCCGCAACCACGTGAACCTGGCCGAGATCGACGACCAGCTCGCGCTCGAGGAGCTGCAGGGCTCGCTCAACGACATCCGGATGGAGCTGGGCCAGGAACAGGTCTTCATCGCCTTCCCCTACGGCCGCAAAAAGCACATCACCGCGGCCCGCGTCGACATGATGAAGAAGCTGGGCTATGCCGCCTGCTTCTCGGCCTACGGCGGCTTGAACGGCTCGGACATCGACCTGTTCAACATCCGCCGCATCGGCGTCAACTGGGCCTTCGACCTGACGACGCTGCATGCCCGTCTGCGCGGCTGGGACAAGACCCAATGAATGCGCAAACGAGTGCACCGCTGGTCGTCCACCTGACCTACGTGCTGGACTTCGGCGGGCTGGAAACCCTGCTGGTCGAGCGCATCAACCGCATGCCGGCCGGCGCCTACCGCCATGCGGTGGTAGCGCTCACCCGCTACACGGACTTCGCCAGGAAGATCACCAAGCCGGGTGTCGAGGTCTACGCCCTGAACAAGGAGGCCGGCCTGTCGCTGGCCACGCATGCCGACCTGTTCAAGCTGCTGCGCCGCCTGAAACCGGCGATCCTGCACACCTATAACCTGGCCGCCATCGAATACGCGCCGGTGGCGCTGCTGGCCGGCGTGCCGATCCGCATCAACGGCCTGCACGGCCGCGACGCCGCCGATCCCGAAGGCCGCAACCTCAAGCACAACTTCCTGCGCCGCCTGATGCTGCCGTTCTACGACCACTGCTACGCCAATTCCGGCGACATGCTGGCCTGGAACCGCGAGGTGATCGGCGTACCCGAGAGCAAGAGCTGCCTGCTGGCCAACGGCATCGACGCCGAGCGCTTCCGCCCGCTGGCGGGGGACGAGACAGGCCCGGATTTCGGCTTCGGCCCCGACTGCCGGGTGATCGGCACGGTCGGCCGCGTCACGGAAGTCAAGGACCATGCCACCCTGATCGACGCCTTCGCCCTGCTGCGCGCGCGCCTGCCGGAGCAGGCCGCGAACCTGCGCCTGGCGATCGTCGGCGAAGGCTCGCTGTTGCCGGCGCTGCGCGAGAAGGTGCGCGCGCTCGGGCTCGAAGGCCTGGTGTGGCTGCCCGGCGCCCGCTACGACGTGCCGGACATCCTGCGCGGCTTCGACATCTATGCGATCTCCTCGATCGCCGAAGGCACGCCCGGCAGCGTGCTGGAAGCGATGGCCAGCGGCCTGCCCGTGGTCGGCACCCGCGTCGGCGGCGTGCCCGAAGTCATCGCCGACGGCGTCACCGGCCAACTGGTGCCGCCGCGCGATGCGGACGCCATGGCCGATGCGCTGGCGCGCTACGTGCGTGCGCCGGCCATGGCCCAGGCCCACGGCGCCGCCGGACGCGCGCGCGTCATGTCCCACTATTCAATGCCGGCGATGGTCGCCGGCTACCAGGCGCTCTACGACAGCCTGCTCGAACGTAAAACCCCATTCAGGAAGCCCATCAAATCATGTGTGGAATAGTCGGCATTTTCGATACCCGCGGAGCGCGCCCGATCGACCCGGTGCTGCTCAAACGGATGAACGAGACCCAGCATCACCGCGGTCCGGACGAGGGCGACATCTATACCGAACCCGGCGTCGGCTTCGGTCATCGCCGCCTGTCGGTGATCGACCTGGCCGCCGGCCAGCAGCCGATGTTCAACGCCGCCGGCGACGTCGGCGTGGTGTTCAACGGCGAGATCTATAACTACCGCGAACTGACCGCCGAGCTGGAAAAGCTGGGCTTCCCGTTCCGCACCAACAGCGATACCGAAGCCGTGCTGCACGCCTGGGAAGCCTGGGGCGAGGAATGCGTGCACCACCTGCGCGGCATGTTCGCGATCGCGGTGTGGGACCGCAAGCAGCAGACCATGTTCATGGCGCGCGACCACATGGGCGTGAAGCCCTTCTTCTACGCCCACCTGCCGGACGGGATGTTCATCTTCGGCTCGGAGCTGAAGTCGCTGCGCGCCCACCCGGGCCTGTCGCGCGAGATCGACCCGACCGCGGTCGAGGATTACTTCGCCTACGGCTACGTGCCCGAGCCGAAGACCATCTACGCCGGCGCGCGCAAGCTGGCGCCGGGCTTCTCGCTGACGGTGCGGATCGGCCAGCCGCTGCCGCAGCCGAAGCAGTGGTGGGACGTGCCGTTCAAGGCGCACGAGAAGATGACCGAAGCCGACGCCGCCGGCGAGCTGGTGGTGCGCGTGCGCGAAGCGGTGCAGAGCCAGCTGAAGGCCGACGTGCCGCTGGGCGCCTTCCTGTCGGGCGGGGCCGACTCGAGCGCGGTGGTGGCGATGATGGCCGGCCTCACCAACGAACCGGTGAACACCTGCTCGATCGCCTTCAACGACAAGGCCTTCGACGAATCCGAATACGCCGACCAGGTCGCCCGCAAGTACCAGACCAACCATCACGTCGAAACCGTCGACACCGACGACTACGCGCTGCTCGACACCCTGGCCGCGCTGTACGACGAACCGTACGCGGACAGCTCCGCGATCCCGACCTACCGCGTGTGCCAGCTGGCGCGAAAGCGCGTGACGGTGGCGCTGTCGGGCGACGGCGGCGACGAGAACCTGGCCGGCTACCGCCGCTACCGCCTGACCATGGCGGAAGACGCGGTGCGCTCGAAGATTCCGCCGGCGCTGCGCCGCAACGTGTTCGGCCCGCTCGGCCGCTACTACCCGAAGGCCGACTGGGCGCCGCGCGTGTTCCGCGCCAAGACCACCTTCGAATCGCTGGCGCGCGACCTGGTCGAAGGCTACTTCCACGGCATGTCGGTGATGTCGGACGCGATGCGCAAGCGCCTGTTCACCCCCGAGTTCCAGCAGCGCCTGCAGGGCTACCGCGCGATCGACGTGATGCGCGGGCATGCCGCCAAGGCGCCGACCGACGATCCGCTGTCGCTGATCCAGTACCTCGACATGAAGACCTACCTGCCGGGCGACATCCTGACCAAGGTCGACCGCGCCAGCATGGCGCACGCGCTCGAAGTGCGCGTGCCGCTGCTCGACCACGAGCTGGTCGAATGGATTTCCGGCCTCTCGTCCTCGATCAAGCTGAAGAACGGCGAAGGCAAGTACATCTTCAAGAAGAGCATGGAGCGCTACCTGCCGCACGACATCCTGTACCGCAAGAAGCAGGGCTTCGCGGTGCCGCTGGCGGCCTGGTTCCGCGGCCCGCTGCGCCAGCGCGTGCGCGACGCGCTGCTGGGGCCGATTTTGGCCGGCACCGGCATCTTCAATACCGACTTCCTGATCGAGATCGTCGAGATGCACGAATCGGGCCGGCGCGACTACAGCCACTCGATCTGGACGGTGCTGATGTTCGAAGCCTTCCTGCGCAAAGAAATGGAGGCAGCGTAAATGCGCATCCTGCACATCCTCGACCACTCGATCCCGCTGCACAGCGGCTACACCTTCCGCACCCGCGCGATCCTGCGCGAACAGCGCGCGCTCGGCTGGGAAACCTTCCATGTGACCGGCTCCAAGCAGAACGCCGGCGACATGCTGGAAGAAACCAGCGACGGCCTGCATTTCTACCGCACCCCCACCTCGACCGGTCCGCTGGCGAAGCTGCCGGTGCTGAACCAGAAGGAGGTGATCGACGGCCTGACCAGGCGCCTGGCCGAGATCATCCCGCAGATCAAGCCGGACGTCCTGCACGCGCACTCGCCCTCGCTCAACGCGGTCGCCGCCCTGCGCGCCGGCCGCCGTTTCGGCATCCCGGTCGTGTACGAAGTGCGCGCCTTCTGGGAAGACGCCGCGGTCGACCACGGCACCTCGAAGGAATTCGGCCTGCGCTACCGCGCCACCCGCGCGCTCGAGACCTGGGCGCTCAAGCGCGCCGACGCCGTCACCACCATCTGCGAAGGCCTGCGCAAGGACATCGTCGCGCGCGGCATCCCGGCCGACAAGGTCACGGTGATCCCGAACGCGGTCGACATCGACAAGTTCGCGGTGGGCGGCAGCGCCGATCTGGAGCTCAAGCAGCAGCTCGGCCTGTCCGGCGCGCGCCTGGTCGGCTTCATCGGTTCCTTCTACGCCTACGAAGGCCTGGACGTGCTGCTGCGCGCGGTGCCGGCGCTGGTGGCGCGCCAGCCCGACCTGCGCGTGCTGCTGGTCGGCGGTGGTCCGCAGGACGAAGCCCTGCGCCGCCAGGCCCGCGAGCTCGGCATCGCCGACAAGGTGGTGTTCACCGGCCGCGTGCCGCACGACCAGGTGCAGAAGTACTACGACCTGCTCGACGTGCTGGTCTACCCGCGCCTGTCGATGCGCCTGACCGATCTGGTCACGCCTTTGAAACCGCTGGAAGCCATGGCCCAGGGCCGGGTACTGGCGGCCTCCGACGTCGGCGGCCACCTCGAGCTGATCGCCGACGGCAAGACCGGCGTGCTGTTCAAGGCCGACGACCCGGCCGCCCTGGCCGACAAGCTGAGCGGCCTGCTGGAGGCGCAGGCATCCTGGCCGGCGCTGCGCGCGGCCGGACGCCATTACGTCGAAACCGAGCGCAACTGGCGCGTCAGCGTCGCGCGCTACAAGAACATCTATGGCGGCCTGACCGGCTGCAAGCTGCATGAAGATCCTGACTTTCAGCACCCTGTTCCCCAACAGCGTTAAACCCGGGCACGGCATCTTCGTCGAGACCCGGCTGCGCCACCTGGTGGCCAGCGGACGCGTCGAATCGCGCGTGGTCGCACCGGTGCCCTGGTTCCCGTCGCGTCACCCGCGCTTCGGCGCCTGGGCCGCGTGGGCGGCCGTGCCGCGCCACGAACAGCGTTCCGGCATCGAGGTGCTGCACCCGCGCTATCCGGTGTTGCCGAAGATCGGCATGAACGTCGCGCCGGCACTGCTGGCCGCCGCCAGCCGCGCCGCCATCGGCCGCCTGCTCGACGAGGGCTTCGACTTCGACGTGATCGACGCCCACTACTTCTACCCGGACGGCGTGGCCGCCGCCATGCTCGGCCGCTATTTCAACAAGCCGGTGACGATCACGGCGCGCGGTTCGGACATCACGCTGCTGCCGAACTACCGCCTGCCGCGCCGCATGATCCAGTGGGCGGCTTCCAGCGCCAGCCACGTGATCACCGTCTGCAATGCCCTGCGCGAAGAAGTGATCGCGCTCGGCGTCGCGCCGGAACGCGTGACCTCGCTGCGCAACGGCGTCGACCTGGCGCTGTTCCATCCCGCCGCGCGTGCCGCGGCGCAGGCGCCGTTCACCCTGCTCGCGGTCGGCCACCTGGTGCCGGTCAAGGGCCAGGAACGGATCATCGGCGCGCTGCCGCTGCTGCCGGACGTGCGCCTGCGCCTCGCCGGCGACGGCCCGGACCGCGCCAAGCTGGTGCAATTGGCCCAGGAACTCGGCGTCAGCGAACGTGTCGATTTCCTCGGCGCCGTGCGCCAGCCCGAACTGGTGCAGCACTATCACCAGGCCGACGCCCTGGTGCTGGCCTCGAGCCGCGAAGGCTGGGCCAACGTGCTGCTCGAATCCATGGCCTGCGGTACCCCGGTGGTGGCCAGCCGCGTGTACGGCACCCCGGAAGTGGTGGCGGCGCCGGAAGCCGGCGTGCTGATGAACGAACTCAGCGCCCGCGGCGTGGCCGAGGGCGTGCAGGCGCTGCGCGCCAACTATCCGGACCGCGCTGCGACCCGCCGCTACGCCGAGCGTTTCAGCTGGGACGACACCACCGCCGGACAGCTCGCCATCTTCGAGACGCTGGCCCGGCGCGAGGGAGCGTACTGCCATGCGTGACGTCCTGATCGCCCTGGTCATCTGCGGCCTGATGCTGCAAATCCCGAAACGGCCAGCCGTCGGCGTCATGACTTTCGCCTGGCTGTCGCTGATGAATCCGCACCGGCTGACCTATGGCTTCGCCTTCAGCTTCCCCTGGGTAGCGGCGGTTGGCGGCCTGACGCTGGTATCGCTGTTCATGCGCCCGGGACAGTTCAAGCTGCCCCGGAACGCCCTGGTCATCACCTTGATCCTGTTCATGGCGTGGATGACCATTACCACACCGTTCGCCTTCGAGCAGGAACGCGCCTGGGGCGAATGGAACCGTGTGATGAAGACGCTGTTCTTCGCGCTGGTCACGATGGGCGCCATCAACAACACCAAGGACACCAGGCTGTTCGCGCTGGTCGTCATCCTGTCGCTCGGCTTTTACGGCTTCAAGGGCGGCCTGTTTACCATCATGTCGGGCGGCAGCAGCCGCGTGATGGGACCGACGGGTACCTACATCGCCGACAACAACGACCTGGCGCTGGCACTGTTGACTATTGTGCCGCTGGTCTGGTACCTGTACCTGCAAGAGAAGCGGCGCTGGCTGCGCTGGGGTTGGGCCCTGCTGGCATTGCTCACCATCGCGGCGGTACTCGGTTCGTACTCGCGCGGCGCCCTGCTCGGCTTCGGCGCGATGCTGGTCATGCTGTGGCTGAAGAGCCGCAAGAAGATGGTGACCGGCACCCTGGTGCTGCTGGTCGTGCCCCTGGTGGTCATGTTTATGCCGGAACAGTGGTTCGGGCGCATGAATTCGATCGGCGAATACAAGGAAGACGGTTCCGCAATGGGGCGTGTCAATGCCTGGCGTTTTGCCATCAATATCGCTTCCGACAACTTCATGGGCGGCGGTTTCCTGACCTTCACCCCGCGGATGTTCCGGATCTACGCGCCCGACCCGAACGACGTCCATGCTCCGCACAGCCTGTATTTCCAGGTACTGGGCGAGCACGGCATCGTGGGCCTGATCCTGTTCCTGGTCTTCCTGTTCCTGGCCTGGCGCACCGGTAGCCGGGTGATGCGCTTCTGTAAGAACAATCCGGAGCTGAAATGGGCCTCCGACCTGGCAGCGATGTGCCAGGTCAGCCTGCTCGGCTACTGCGCCGGTGGTGCATTCCTGACCCTGGCCTATGCCGACCTGCTCTATGATGTCGTGATCATTTTGGTATTACTTGAAAAAGTGCTTATCTCAAAAGACGCTTTGCCGATCCGGCAACCGGCACCTGCCGCGCAATCCGCGCCGGCAGCCCTGGAAAGCAGGCCCGCATGACGACACTCCACGTTCCGAGCAGCCTGCCGGCGCGCCTGATCCGCACCGTCGGTACCATGTTCACGCCATTCGAAGATGCCGAGCGCCTGTGCGTACTGAATTACCATCGCATCCTGGCCCAGCCCGACCCCTTGCTCGACGACGAGCCGACCGTCGATACCTTCCGTTGGCAGATGCGCCTCGTTGCGCGCTACTTCAACGTGCTGTCGCTGCCCGACGCGATGGCCAGGCTGGCAGCCGGACGCCTGCCGCCGCGCGCCATCTGCATCACCTTCGACGACGGCTACCGCTCGATCCACGACCTGGCCCTGCCTGTGTTGAGGGAGTTCGGGCTGCCGGCCACGGTGTTCGTCTCGACCGCCTACCTGGACTCGGGCGCCATGTGGAACGAGATCATCGCCGACGCGGTGCGGCGTCTGCCCGACGGCGCCGCCGACCTGTGCAGCGCCGGACTCGGCATGCGCGAATTGCGCACCAGCGAAGACCGCAGAAACCTGTTGAACGAATTGACGGCCCATGCAAAGTATCGGCCGCCGACAGAGCGGCAGGCGCTGACCGAGCGTCTGATGGCGATGGTCGGTGGCGGCCGCGCCGACAACCTGATGCTAACCCCCGAAATGATCCGTACCATGGCGGGCCAGGGATTCGAGATCGGCGGCCACACCGTCTCGCATCCGATCCTCACTTCCCTCAGCGATGAAGCGGCGCGCCACGAGATCGAACAGTGCAAGCGCGACCTGGAAGACATTACCGGCACGCCGGTGCGCTACTTCGCTTACCCGAACGGCAAGGTCGGCAAGGATTTCGACGAGCGCCACAAGGAAATGGTACGCAGCGCAGGTTTTGCTGCGGCATTCTCTACCGAAGTGGGCCCGGCAGTGCGCGGGCGCGACCTGTTCCAACTACCGCGTAGCCGACCATGGGACGCGAACCCCTTTTTGTTTGGGCTGCGCCTGCTGCGCTGGCTGGCCCAGGAGTAAATGATGTTAGGTAACGAAACTAGTACCCGCCGTGCCGCTTTAACCTCCAACAAGCAAACGACGGTTCCTGCTACCCCGGCGCTTCAATCCGAGAAATTTGCACACATGAACAAACGCGTCCTGCTGATCGCCTTCCACTTTCCACCGGAAGCCATCAGCAGCGGCATCCAGCGTACCCTGAGTTTCTTCAAACATCTGGGCAAACACGGTTGGGAACCGATGGTGCTATCGGCCCATCCGCGCGTGTATCGCCAGCAGAACCCCTCACAGCTATCCAGCCTGCCGACTGGCCAAGTGGTGCGCCGCGCATTCGCACTCGATACCAAATACCACATGGGCATCAAAGGCCGCTACCTGGGGCTGTTGGCCTTGCCGGATCGCTGGGTTTCCTGGTTCTTCGGCGCGGTGCCGGCCGGTTTGTCCCTGATCCGGACTTACCGTCCGCAGGTGATCTGGTCGACTTTTCCGATTTCGACCGCGCACCTGATCGCCCTGACACTGCACCGCCTTACTGGGCTGCCGTGGGTGGCCGATTTTCGCGATCCGATGATCCAGCCTTCGTATCCCTCGGCAGGGATGCAGCGCCGGGTTTACCAATGGATTGAGCGGCAGACGATACATCGCTGCCAGGCTGCGGTCTTTACCACCCACAGCGCAATGAATTCTTACCTCGAACGCTATCCGCATGTGTCGCCCTCGAAATTCAACGTGATCGAGAACGGCTATGACGAGGACGGCTTCGGCGCGGCCATCGCATCGATCCCGCCATTGCCAGCACCGGCGCCAGGTCCGCGGCGCCTAACGTTTGTTCATAGCGGCGTGCTGTATCAGGATGGCCGTGACCCCAGCGAATTTCTACGGGCAGTCGCGATGCTTAAGAAGTCCGGGAAAGCAGACGCGGCCCGGGTACGGATGATCCTGCGTGCACCCGGCAACGTGGAAACAATGGCAAACCTGGTGGCATACCACGGTGTGGCCGACATCGTGGAGGTGGCGCCGCCGGTGCCCTACCGCGAAGCGCTGGCAGAAATGTTGGCGTCTGATGGTCTACTGGTCTTCCAGGGCACGCCCTTCAACACCCAGATTCCGGCCAAAATCTACGAATACTTCCGGGCTGGTAAACCAATTCTGGGATTGGTAGATACGGCCGGCGAGACCGCACGTGTGCTGCGCGCGGCCGGTTTCTCAAGCTTGGCGTCAATGGACCGCGCCGAGGAGATCGTCGAGGTGATGGGCCGCTTCATCGATGAGGTCGAACGTGGCGAAGCCCACGTGGCCAGTCCGGAACTAGTTTCCGCCTCATCGCGCGCGCGTCGCGCCGGGCAATTGGCAGAAGTATTCGCCCAAGCCGCGCTGACAAACGCCGACAGCCGCCCGAAATCCAACAATTAAGTAACAAGAAACGGAACAATATGAGCGCTGACCTGCGTGCAAAAACAGTAAAAGCCATGGGTCACCTCGGCTTGGGCGGGGCCTTGGGTAAAGTGGTATCGCTCGCATCGACCCTGATCATGGCTCGCGTGCTCAGCCCTGCCGATTACGGGTTGATGGCGATGGCCATGACATTGGTCGGCTTCGTCGGCTTTTTCAACGAAGTTGGAATCGGTGCGGCGATCGTCCAGAAAAAGGAACTCGGCGAAGCCGAAGTCAACGGCTGCTTTGCCTTTTCAATCTTGGCTAGCGTAGTACTGTTTATCATCACTGTATTGATTTCCGGTCCGGCATCGACCTTCTTCGGTGCACCTGAGCTGCAGCCCATGATTGCGGTGCTCGCCAGCGCCTTCATTTTCGGAGCCATTGGCACGGTGCCATTAGCCTTCTTGCGCAAAGAAATGAACTTCAAGGCGGTGGCCGGGATCAATGTGCTAGCCGTTTTTGTCCAAGCCGGCATCTCGTTGTTCCTGGCACTGCGCGGGATGGGCGCATGGGCACTGGTATGGAGTTTTGTCGCCTCGAGTGTGGTTCAGTCGGCTGGCGCATTCTGGCTGTCATCGTGGCGCCCACGCGGCGCCTTCGGTATGCGCGCTGCCTATGGCATTGTCATGTACGGCCTACACGTGACCACGACACGCATCTTTTGGTACATGTACAGCAACGCCGACAAGGTCATCATCGGTCGCGTGCTGGGCGAGCGCGCACTCGGCATCTACGACATGGCGTTCTCACTTGCAACACTGCCAACCAGCCAGATCACGACACTGACAACGAACGTTGCCTCTCCCCTGTTTGCCAAACTGCAAAGCGACCTGCCCCAGTTACGCGCCTTTATCCTGCATATCACACGCGGCGTTGCCTACGTCACCTATCCTGCCCTGATCGGCATGCTGGTTTGCTCGCACGAGCTAATCGCCGTGCTGTTGGGAGAGAAGTGGAACGGCATGCTGGTACCGTTCGGTGCACTATGCGTGATGGGCCTGATCAAGTCAGTCGACCCACTCCTGTCACAGGTCCTGATCGCCACGGGCAACGCGAGAAAACTGTCCGGCTACACGCTCATGTGCGGTATCGCGATGACTGCTGCAGTCGTCGGCGGTGCCACGCTCGACGGCTTGCGCGGCGTATCCTTAGTATGGATGGTTGTATATCCGCTGCTGTCGGTTCGCCTGCTATACCTGATCTCGCAGGTGAGTGGCATGAAGATGAGCGAGTACTACCGCACCCTGCTTCCAGTCCTGACGGCAGCGGCGGCCATGGCCGTGGTCGTGCTGGGACTGCGTGCAGCAATGCTGGCAATCGGTATGCCGTCGTTGCCGATGTTGATTGCAGAGGTAGTTAGTGGCGCGCTCGCCTACATGCTTTGGATCGTCCAGTTCGACAAGCGCGGCCTTGCAGAGATTCGTCAGGTGATGATCGACCTCGGCATTTCCGAGAGCAAGCTGGCGTGCTGGCCCTTCAATCGTGCAATTACCCTATAACCAAACATCATGAATCGTCCTGATAACAAGAATGCGAAGCCGCCGGCGGTGGTCGTCGGCGATGGCTTGAATGCCCTGGGCATTGTGCGTAGCCTGGGTGCCGTCGATATTCCAGTCATCGTAGTCGGCACCGACCCCAAATCGCCGCCCATGCGCTCGCGTTACGGCGGCAAACTGCTGTGCGAGGCACTTGCGGGCCCGGCCTTCGTCGAGCGCATGGTCGCGTTGGCCCGGCAGTATGGTGAGAAGCTGATGCTATTCGTGACCGAAGAACGAACAGTCGACGAGGTATCGGCATCGCGAAACATCCTGGCCCCGTACTTCCATCTGCGCATGCCAGAACATGAACGCCTGATGGCCTTGATGCACAAACAGGGCTTTCAGGATTTGGCCGAAGCGGTCGGTGCCCCAGTTCCGCGAACCGTGCGGCTGGAATCCAAGGCCGACCTGTCGCGCATCGAGGCGCTCAAGTTTCCCTGTGTGTTCAAGCCAGCCAAAAAGGATTATGGCTACGGTGCCCGCTTTAAAAAAGCGTACAAGGTAATGTCGCCGGCCGAGGTGGCCGATCTATATGAGGAAATTTTTCCAATATTGGCCGACATGGTGGTGCAGGAATGGATCGAGGGCGCCGACAACGAAGTTTATTTTTGCCTGCAGTACGTTGGTGAAGACGGCAAGCCAGTCAGCTCGTTTACGGGCCGCAAGATCCGCGCATGGCCGCCGCGAATTGGTGGTACCGCCAGCTGTACCGCCGCATGGGAAGTGGCTGACCAGCTCGACCAGATGACGACCACCTTCTTCGCCCAGGTCGGTTTCACAGGTATGGGCAGCATGGAATACAAGCGCGACGAACGCGACGGTCGCTTCTATATGGTCGAGCCCACCGTGGCGCGTACCGACTTCCAGGAAGAGGTGGCATCCCTGAATGGTGTGAATATCCCGGCAGCGGCCTACCGCTACGAGCTTGACCTGCCCCAAGTGGTACCGTCGAAGGTACCGGTACCGCGCGTCTGGCGCGAACCGGTGACGGACCGCTGGTCGCTCAAGGAGACTGGGAACACGGATCCACGCTCGCGCGACCACACTGTTTGCGATGCTTACTGGCGCTGGAACGATCCGCGCCCGTGGGTCGACTTGATCGTCGGCCGTATTAGCGCCAAACTGGGACGTATGGCGTAATGCACCACCGACTACACTACGCCGACTGGTCGTGGCGCGAATACGCCGTTGCTGCCGGCTGCTTACTTACTGGACGTGTGAACAAGGGATCGGCGCCGCAGCGCCTGGCGCTTGCCTTTGCCGCACTATACACGCCCTCGACGGCTTACCCGGTCAACTATGGACATACAGGCATCGACATGGCGCTGGCCTTGTTCAAGTCACTGCGGCCTGCGCGTAACCAAGTGTTGGTACCCGCATATATTTGTCCAAGCGTGGTCAGTACGATCGAACAGGCGGGGCTGGTGCCCATACCCGTGCAGGTGGGCGCAGACCTCAATTTGTTGCCCGAAGCTGTGCGCGAAGCGCTTGGGCCCTCGACCTTGGCAGTCATCGCCCCGCATATGTTTGGCTGCCCGGCAAAGATTGCCGAGATTGAGACCGACTGCCGCCAGGCGGACGTGTTTCTGGTGGACGACGCGGCCCAGGTCGTTGGCGAACGCAGCGGAGGGCGCCTGCTCGGTAGCTTTGGCGACGTCGGCATTGTCAGCTTTGCGCAGTCGAAGGCAATCGTGACCGGTGTGCGCGGCTCAGGCGGTGTGCTGTTGGTGAACAATCCAAAGCTCGACCCGTTATTGCGCGACAGTGTGCAAGCCTTGCCAGCCCCGCATGGGCGTGCCGCGGCCTTTGTTGATTTCGTCTGGAATTATTTATGGTCGCGCTACACCGGCAACAGCGGCTATTACCTAGCGCGTGTGCGAAGCCTGCTCGGCGGAGTGAACAAAACGACGGCAAGACCAGCGCGTATCGGCAACCTGGAAGCATCAATCGCACTGGTACAACTGCGACGGCTGGCTGACATCCGCGCTGCCAAGATCGAGGCCGCCGCCGCGTACCACGCCGCTCTGGCAGAACTGCCCGATGTCGCTTTTCCACAATACGCGCCAGGACGTTACCTGTCGCGCATTATGCTGGACCTGCCGGCTTGGGTCGATCTAGCGGCACTACGCAAAAACCTCGCTTGGTGTGGTGTCGAAACCCGCGTCGGCTACCTGCAGCCAGTCAGTGCGGACTACCCAGACGACGCGGCACTGTTGACCGCCAGACGCATGCTCGGCCTGCCGTTTGGAAATCTAAAGTGTGGCGAGATCAACAAGATTTGCAGTATAGTAAAGAGCTGCCTGACTGCGGCCAGGCCCGCCTTTTTGAATAATCCCCGACATGAAACATATCAAACAGCTCATCAAAGATAAAATCGGCGCGGCCGTGTACCCGATCAGCTCGATCGAGGCCCATTTGAAGGGAGCGGCGGACTGGTTGCTGGCGGCCCAGCAGGCCACACCGGACGACGGGCTGGCGCACAGCTATGACGTACGCCAGCGTACTTGGAATGCCTCCTATCCAGAGACCACTGGCTATGCCATCCCTACCCTGTACGACTACGCGCGCTTGTATGACGCGCCGGCTTATGCCGAAGCAGCCCGCCGAATGGCGCTATGGGAAAGCGAGATTCAGATGGAAGACGGCGGGGTACGCGCCGGCACGATGTCAGCCGAGATCGTCGCGCCGACCATTTTCAATACCGGACAAGTACTGTTCGGTTGGGCCAAGGCCTGGCTCGAGACAGGTGATGAACGCTTCAAGAGCTCGCTGACCCGGGCCTCTGACTGGCTAGTCGCGGCACAGGACGAAGATGGTGCATGGCGCCGTTTCGCCTCGCCGTTCGCCACGTCTAAACTCAACAGCTATAACACCCGATCGGCCTTTGGATTGGTGCGCGCCTACGAAGCTTTGGGCGAGGAACGCTGGCTGGCTGCGGCCGTGAAGAATGTCGATTGGGCAGTTGGTCGTGCCTTCGCCAACGAGTGGTTGCCTGATAACTGCCTGCTTAAGATGGAAGACGAAAGCGCGCTCACACACACGATTGCGTATTCGATCCGCGGGATCCTCGAGGTCGGCGTCGCTGCCGGTCGCGAGGAGCTGATTGAGCGCGCAGTGAGGATGTCGAAACTGGTAGCAGCGCGCCAGCGCGAAGACGGGGCGCTGCCAGCACGCTATCTGCCAGACTGGAAGACCCGCGTGGATTGGACCTGCGTCACAGGCAATTCGCAGATGGCGATCAATTGGTTACGCCTGGCTCAGATCACTGGCGACAATACGCTCAAGGAACCGGCGATCCGCGCAAACCACTTCAACATGAGCATCCAGGATCTCAACACGCCGGACACCGCTGTGCGCGGTGCACTCAAGGGTTCACATCCGATTAACGGCGAGTACATGACCTACCGTTACCCAAACTGGGCAACCAAGTTCTTCATGGATGGATTGATGCTGGAACAGAAGTTCGACGTTGCGAAGAACATCGGCTAACGGACTTCAAACCAACACTTCAAGCGCCGCCGGGTGGCTCAAAAAGCCGCCCGGACTGGCGCTCAGGCCATAGGCGCCGGACTGGAACACCACCACCAGGTCGCCGGGCTCGGCGCGCGGCAGTTCCATCTTCTCGGCCAGCAGGTCGAGCGGCGTGCACAGCGGCCCCACCACCGACACCACTTCGATGTCCTCCTGTCCGCCCCGGTTGCCGATCGCGGCCGGGTAATTCTTGCGGATCACCTGGCCAAAATTGCCGGAGGCCGCCAGATGGTGGTGCAGGCCGCCGTCGGTCACCAGGAACACCTGGCCACGCGAGACCTTGCGGTCGATGACGCGCGCCACGTACACACCGGCCTCGCCGACCAGGTAGCGTCCCAGTTCGATGTTCAGGCGCGCCTGCGGCAATGCCGACTGCACGCGCGGCAGCGCCTGCTCGAGGCGCTCGCCGATCGGCGCCAGGTCGAGCGCGGACTCGCCGGGGAAATACGGAATGCCGAAACCGCCGCCGATGTTCAGCACGCGCACCGGATCGCGGCAGGCGTCGGCCAGGCGCAGCGCCAGCTCGATGGTCTGCGCCTGGGCCTCGACGATCGCCTCGGCTTTCAGGCTCTGCGAACCGGAAAAGATGTGAAAGCCGAGCACCGTCAGGCCCAATTCCGCCGCCAGCGCCAGCATGCGCGGCGCCTCCTCGGCATCGATGCCGAACTGCTTGGCACCGCCCCCCATGCGCATCCCCGAGCCTTTCAGTTCGAAGTCGGGATTGATGCGCAGGACCAGCTGCGGGTGCATGCCGAGTTGATCGCCAATGCGGGCCAGCAGCCGGATCTCGCGTTCCGACTCGGCGTGCACGTGCACACCGGCGGCCACCGCCCGGGTCAGCTCCGCTTCCGATTTGCCGGGACCGGCAAAACTGATGTGCGAGGGGTCCTTGCCGGTGTCCAGCGCGACCGTCAGTTCGCCGCCCGAGGCAACGTCCAGCCCATCGACCAGGCCGGCCAGATGCTGCACCAGCGCCGGCATCGGATTGGCCTTGATCGAATAATGCAGCCCGATCGCCGCCGGCAGACTGGCCCGCAGATGGCGCACCCGCTCGGTGACCAGTGCGCGGTCATAGGCATAAAACGGGGTCTGGCCGACGCGTTGCGCCAGCCGGGTCAGCGGGATGCCGCCCACCTGCAGACAGCCGTCGACGACCGGAAACAGGGTCTGCGCCGCGTGGACCGGACGCTTGGGGGAAGTGCTCATGAGGGGCTCACTGATCAGAACTGAACATCGTTGAATACGGCTGGCGCAGCAGCTTGCGGTCGATCTTGCCGTTCGGGTTGCGCGGGAACTGGTCCTGGTGCAGCGCCACGTGCGCCGGCACCATCCAGGCCGGCAGGCGGCGCTGGCATTCCTTGAGCACGTCGCCGGCGGTGACGCCCTCGCGTGGCACGGCCAGCAGCACGATCGCCTGGCCCAGCGCCGGATGCGCGACGCCGAAGGCGGCGGCTTCCAATACCAGGCCGCTGGCGTGCACGGCTTCCTCGACCTCGGTCGGGCTGACCCGGTAGCCGGACACCTTGATCATGTCGTCGCTGCGGCCGATGAAGTACAGGTAACCCTCCTCGTCCATGCGCACGGTGTCGCCCGACCACACCGCCATCTCGGCCAGCGGCAAAGCAGGGTTGTGCCCGGGCGCCGGCCGAAAGCGCTCGGCGGTTTTCACGGGATCGTTCCAGTAGCCGAGCGAGACCAACGCGCCGCGGTGCACCAGCTCGCCTGGTTCGCCGGGCGCGCATGGCGTGCCGTCCGGGCGCACCACCATCACCTGGGCGTTCGGGATCGCCCGCCCCATCGAATCGGGCCGGCGCGCCAGTTCCGACGGCGGCAGGTAAGTCGAGCGGAAGGCTTCGGTCAGGCCGTACATCAGGAACAGCTGCGCAGCGGGCAATACAGTGCGCAGTGCGTCGACCGTGGCACGCGGCATGGCGCCGCCCGAATTCGTCAGGTAGCGCAGCGAGCAATCGTCCGGCCAGGACAGCGCCGCCAGCTGGATCCACAAGGGCGGCACCGCCGCCAACCCGGTAATGCGCTCTTGCTGCACCGCCTTGACGATATCGCGCGGGAACAGGTAGTTGATCAGCACCACCGTGGCGCCGGTCAGGAAGGCGGTGCTCAGCTGCGACAAGCCATAATCAAAACTGAGCGGCAGCACCGACAGGACCCTGTCCTGCGGCGTCAGCTCGAGATAGCTGGCCACGCTGCAAGCGCCGGCAACCATGTTCCGGTGCGACAGCACGACGCCCTTCGGCTTCCCGGTGCTGCCCGAGGTGTACAGGATCGCGGCCATGTCGGCGTCGATCGCCCGCCGTTGCGCCAGCGTCGCCGGATCCGGCTGGGCCTGGGCCTCGTCCCATGCGCGCACCGCGGCCGTGCCGGCTGCCGCCGGCAGCCCGGCCGCGGGCGCCGCGCCGGCGACCAGCACCGTGTGCAGCTCGGGGCAGCCGGCCAGTACCGCATCCAGCTGCGCCAGGCGTTCGGCCGAGGTGACCAGCACCCGCACGTTGCAGTCGGCCAGGATATACGCCACCTGCTCGGCCTTGAGCAGCGGATTGACCGGCACGAACACGGCGCCGGCCAGGGCGGCGCCGAACATCGCCGCCACGTTCTCGACGCGCTTGTCGAGGTAAACGGCGACGCGCTCGCCGCGCTGGATACCGGTGGAAAGCAGCGCGCCGGCAGCCCGCCCGACGGTGCCGGCCAGGGCCGCGTAGTCGAGCCGCTGTCCGCCGTGCACCAGCGCTTCGGCGCCGGGCGTGCGCCGCGCGGAATCGAAGATGAAATCGTGGATCAGGTCAGGCATAGAGGGATGGTATGTCGTGCAGATGGGCATCTTAACAGTTTGCGCCGGGAGCCCCCTACTAAGTTCGGGCGCCAACGTGTCTCGTGGCAAATTTTTCACCACTAGGGCTATACTCGGGCATGGTTTCCACCCGTCATGCCCGTCCGCTGGTTCCACCCGCACCGATCCTGTCCGCCGCCTCGTTCCGCCGCGCGGCAGCGGCGCGCGTGCCGACCCTGCTCGACGCCGGGCCGGCGCGGCTGGTCACCAGCGGCCGCGTCGCCATCGCCCTGGCTTTGCGCGAGATGGGCGTCGGCCCTGGGCACGAAGTGCTGGTGCCGGCCTGGCACAGCCCGTCGATGATCCCGCCGGTGTTGTGGCGCGGCGCCACGCCGGTGTTCTACCGCCTGCGCGCCGATGCCACGCTCGACCTCGACGACCTCGCGGCCAGGATCGGCCCGGCCACCCGCGCAGTGATGGTGACGCACTACTTCGGCTTTCCGCAAGCGGTGGAGGCGGTGCGCGCGCTGTGCGACGCGCGCGGCGTGCAACTGCTGGAAGATTGCGCACACGCCTTCATCGGCAGCTACCGCGGCAAGCCGATCGGCGCCACCGGCGACTATGCGATCGGCAGCAGCATGAAATTCTTCCCGATCTACGAAGGCGGCGCGCTGGTCTCGAGCCGGCACAGCCTCGACCGGATTACGCTGCAACCGGCGGGCGCCGGCTTCGAAGCGAAGGTGGCCTTCAATTCCCTCGAAAACGGGTTTGTCTACGGCCGGCTGCCGGCTGCGCGCGCGGCGCTGTGGCTGCCGCTGCGGCTCAAGGACACGCTGCGCGACATGGCCAAGCGGCGCCGGCCAGCCGCTGCGCCGGCGCCGGCGCTGGCCCCCGCTTCGTCCGACAGCAGCTTCGACCTCGATCCGGCCTGGATCGACAAGCGCTCGTCCTGGTTTTCGCGCACGCTGCTGCGCCTGATCGCGCCGGGCCGGATCGCGGCGCTGCGCCGTGCCAACTACGCCCGTCTGGATGCCGCTTTGCGCGGCCTGCCGGGCGTGCGTCCGCTGTATCCCGTACTGCCGGACGGCGTCTGCCCCTGGGTCTATCCGCTGCTGGCCGACGATCCCGAGCGCCTCTATCGGCGCGTGCAGGAGGCGGGCGTGCCGGTCACGCGCTTCGGCCATCCCTTGTGGGAAGGCGTCGACGAAGACGTGTGCGCCAACAGCGTCCGGCTGTCGCGCCACGTGCTGTCTTTCCCCTGCCACCAGGAGTTGCGAGAGGAAGAGTTGTCCTGGCTGATCGACGCGCTCGGAAAGGCCTTGCAAGCATGAAGTGGAAAACCGTGCCCGCCGCGGGCATCGCCGGCTTTGCCCGGCAATGGCAGGACCTGCACCGCACCGCGGCCGCCTCGCCGCTGCTGGCCTTCGATTTCGTCCTGCCTCTGCTCGAACAGTTCGGCAGCGGCAAGGAATTGCTGGCGATCTGCGAACACGACGGCGCCGTCGTGGCGATGGCGATCGTGACGCCGTCGCGGCGCGGCAGCTGGGCCACCTTCCAGCCGGCGCAGGCGCCGCTGGGCCTGTGGCTGCAGCAGCCGCAGCTGGAGCTCGCGGCGCTGCTGGCGAGCCTCATGCGTGCACTGCCCAGCTTGCCGCTGGTGTTCGGCCTGACGCAGATGGACCCGGCCCTGGCGCCGCGCCCGCACCAAACGGCGCAGTTATCGACCTTCGACTATATCGACACCGCCAGGGTGACGCTGGCCGGCAGCTTCGACGACTATTGGCAGGCGCGCGGCAAGAACCTGCGCAGCAACCTCAAGAAGCAGCGCGCGCGCCTGGACAAGGAAGGCGTCGCGCTGTCGCTGCGGGTGAGCCGCGACCCGGCCGACATGGCGCAGGCGGTGGCCGACTACGCGCGCCTCGAGAGTTCGGGCTGGAAGGAAAGCAGCGGCACCGCGGTGCATGCCGACGATGCCCAGGGCCGCTACTACCGCAGCATGCTGGAAGCGCTCTGCCGGCGCGGCGCCGGCCGGGTCTACCGCTATTATTTCAATGACCAGCTGGTCGCGATGGACCTGTGCATCGAAGACGCGGACATCATCGTCGTGCTGAAGACCGCCTACGACGAGAGCGTGCCGAAGCAGTTTTCGCCGACGCTGCTGATGCGCGAGGAAGCCACGCGGGCGCTGTTCGAGGAAGGCCGGCTGCGCCGGATCGAATTCTACGGCCGGGTCATGGAATGGCACCTGCGCTGGACGGAGGAGGTGCGCACTATGTACCATGTCAATTATTACCGGTGGCCGGGCCTGCGCCGCCTGCACGAATGGAGTACCCATGTATCTGAATGAAGTCAAGAATGTCCTGATCGACGTGCTGCACCTCGGCGAAGCCGGCGCCCGCCTCGACGCCGATTCGCCGCTGCTGGGCAGCCTGCCGGAACTCGACTCGATGGCGGTGGTCACCCTGATCGGCGCGCTCGAAGAACACTTCGGCATCGCCATCGACGACGACGACATCAGCGCCAGCACCTTCGAAACGCTGGGCAGCCTGGCCGCCTTCGTGGCCCAGAAAGCCGCTTGAACATGGCGCCGGCGAACGCGGCGCCCGAACGTGCGCCGGCCGAGGGGTTTTTCCTGCCGGTGCAGGATGGCTTCCGCTATTGCCTGTTCCATGCGCCGCGCGGCGAATGCCGGGGCGCGCTGGTCTACCTGCACCCGTTCGCCGAAGAGATGAACAAGTCGCGCCGCATGGCGGCATTGCAGGCGCGTGCCCTGGCCGCGCTCGGCGTCGGCGTACTGCAGATCGACCTGCACGGCTGCGGTGACAGCAGCGGCGACTTCGGCGATGCCCGCTGGGACGGCTGGAAGCGTGACGTCGACGAGGCGCGCGCCTGGCTCCAGCAACGGCTCGGGCGCCCGGCCGGCCTGTGGGGCCTGCGCCTGGGCGCCCTGCTCGCGCTCGACTATGCGGCCGGCGCCGCCGTCGTACCGCCTGCCCTGCTGCTGTGGCAGCCGGTCACCAGCGGCGCCGGCTTCCTGACCCAGTTCCTGCGCATGCGCGTGGCCGCCGAACTGCTGCAGGACGGCGCCGGCAACGGCGGCACCAAGGCGCTGCGCCAGCAGCTCGAGCAAGGCAAGCCGCTCGAGGTCGCCGGCTACGAACTGGCGCCGGCCATGGCGGCCGCCATCGAGCGCCTCGACGCTTCGGTGCTGGCGCCGCGCGGCTGCCGCATCGACTGGTTCGAGGTCACCGCCGCCGGCCGCCCGTTGCCGCCCGCAGCCAGCGCGGTGGCGGCGAACTGGCGCGCCCAGCGCATCGATTTCGGCTTGCAGGTGGTGCACGGCGAGCCGTTCTGGACGACGCCGGAAATCAGCGAGTGCCCTGCGCTGCTCGACGCCACCGGCGCGCTTTACCGGGAGCCCAGCCATGCAGCCTGAAGAACGCGCAGTACGCTTTACCTGCGGCGGCGCGTGGCTGCACGGTGTGCTGTCGCTGCCGGCGCAGGCGGCTTCGCGCGGCGTTTTGATCGTGGTCGGCGGCCCGCAGGTACGTACCGGCAGCCACCGCCAGTTCACGCTGCTGGCGCGCAGCCTGGCGCAAGCCGGCATCCCGGCCATGCGCTTCGACTACCGCGGCATGGGCGACAGCGAAGGCATCCCGCGCGATTTCGAACAGATTCAGGACGACTTGCGCGCGGCACTCGACTGTTTCCTGGCGCAGGCGCCGGGCCTCACCGACGTGGTGTTATGGGGCCTGTGCGACGGCGCCTCGGCCGCCGCCCTGTATGCGCCCGGCGACCCGCGCGTGGCCGGCCTGGCCCTGCTCAATCCCTGGGTGCGGACCGAAGAGGGCGCCGCCAAGGCGACCCTGAAGCACTATTACCGCAGCCGGGTGCTGGATCCGGGCCTCTGGAAAAAGATCGCCGCCGGCCAGTTCGACCTGCGCCAGGCCACCGGCTCGTTCGTGGGCCTGGTCCGATCCGCGTTCAAGAGCCCTGCCCCGTCCGCACAGCAGGAAGCCGGCAGTGCCAGCCTGCCCGAGCGCATGCACGCTGCGCTGCGGCAGTTCAAGGGCAGCATCCTGGTGATGCTGAGCGGCGCCGACCTGACGGCCCAGGAATTTGCCGGGCTGCCATCGGCTTCGGACGATTGGGCGCGCCTGCTCGCCGGCGCGCGGGTCACCCGGCACACGCTGCCCGGCGCCGACCATACCTGCTCGCGGCGCGAGTGGCACGAGCAGGTGGTGGACTGGACCGCCACCTGGCTGCGCGCGGCCTAGCGCGCGTCGCCATTAACGGCGTTACGCCAGCAGGCCGCAACATCCTCGAAGGCGCCATAGCGCCGTACAGATCCGCGCGCGGCACCACACAGATCCAGCGCCGTGTTCGCTGCGTCGGCCGTATGGCGCGGCGGTGCCGTAAACGACCTGCGCAGCGGATGATAGCCAAAGTAGCTCAGCATGATCGGGGTTTCCAAATTGTCGCCCGCATGCACCCGGCCACCGTTGCGGCTGCGGATCGTACCGTCGACCAAATTGCCGTCGGCCTTGACGCTGCTTTCCGGAAAGCGCACGTCGACGCCGGCCGTATCGACCAGCGTATTGACATTCAATTGAGTTCCCGCGCTCGCGTTCAGGTATATGCCCACGTCCGAGCAGGACGCGACAAGGTTCGCCTGCATGACGCCTTGATCCTGTTCGGTCACACATTTGCGATCGCGGCAGTATTGCTTGCCGGTGCCGCCGCCGCCGAAGGACAGGCCGATTCGCTGCCCCGGCAGTCCACGCAGGCGCTGTTCGCACAGCACCACATTTTGCTCGAAGCGGTTACGGACGCCGGCACCTTTGGCGAAGGCGCCATAGCTGATGCGGTCGCCGCCAGCCTTAACGAAGTCGGTTATCAGATTGCGCCGGATCACCCAATCATTTGCCCCTACCAAATCGACCGGCGTAACCGGTGCCGATTCGGTGCGTCGCGGTACTAAATTAGTGAGCGTGTTCGATTCAATCAAGCCTGCGTCTGGAAATCGCCCGTTTTCGCCATTGATCTTGATATGAGCGTTGAAGTCAAGGATCGTGTTGTTGACGGCCGCGAAGTGATGAGCGCCGCCAACCACATGAAAAGCGTGCTCACAGAACTCTTGATGGGAGCAGACGCCGTGAATGGTCAAATTTTCGAAACGCCAGTATGGAGCTAACACTCGGAAGCCTTCGCCAGCGTCGAATTCGATAATCACACTGCCCGGCAGATCGGCGCGCACGACGATCGGCTCACCTTGCTTTCCCGCACGTGTGACGACGACATCACCTCGAATACGGTAGGCCCCAGGCAGGAGCACGATAACGTCCCCGGGCACAGCGACTGCGATCGCGCGCCGAACCTCCTCGCCCGACCGGACTAGCTTGCGCGCACCACCTTCCTCCCCAGCGGCGGCAGATTGCGCGCCGGCGGACGATGGCGGCCGCAGCGCCGGCCCATCGCCGCGGTCCAGGCCGAGCAGCATGGCGGCGATGCCCCGGCCCGCGCCAGTGATCAGTGGATTGTGGCCGCTGCTGCGCTTTTCGATGTAAGGGGCCAGCTGCCGCGGGGTGATGCCCTGCCCCTGCAGGAACAGCAGGCCGCCGGCCAGCGCCAGTAAGCCTGTCGCCCCGAGCAGCAAGACCACATGGGTGAAACGCAAGCGGCGGGTCCTGCGTGGCGCAGGCCTCACGCGGCGACCTTGATCCCGTGCCGTCCCATCAGGTCGTACAGGGTCGGGCGGCTGACGCCCAGCATCTCGGAGGCCTTGACGATGTTGCCGTCGGCGCGCGCCAGCGCCCGCACGATGGCTTTGTATTCGGCCTCGTCGCGCACCTGACGCAGGTTCAGCGGCGACTCCTCGGCGTCGACGTCGGGCAGGCCCAGGTCTTCGGCGACGATGGTGTTCCCGTCCGCCATGATGACCGCGCGCTTGATGCAGTTTTCCATTTCGCGCACATTGCCCGGCCAGGCATAGCCTTCGATCGCGGCCAGCGCGTCCGGCGCGAAATGCAGCGAGGAGCGCGACTCCTGGGCGCAGAACTTGTTTTTAAAATGGTGGGCCAGCAGCGCGGCATCGCCTTCGCGCTGGCGCATCGGCGGGATGGTCACCACGATCTCGGACAAGCGGTAATACAAGTCCTCGCGGAAGCGGCCCTGCGCGCACAAGTCCTTCAGCTTCTGGTGGGTCGCGCAAACGATGCGCACGTCGACCGGGATCTCTTCGTGGCCGCCGATGCGCTCGATCACGCGCTCCTGCAGGAAGCGCAGCAGCTTGGCCTGCAGCGGCATCGGCAGGTCGCCGACTTCGTCGAGGAAGAAGGTGCCGCCGTGGGCCAGTTCGACTTTACCCTTGGTCTGCTTGGCGGCGCCGGTGAAGGCGCCCTTCTCGTAGCCGAACAGTTCGCTCTCGAGCAGGTTTTCCGGGATCGCTGCGCAGTTGATCGCCATGAAGCGTTCTTTCGAGCGCGGCGACAGCGCGTGCACGGCGCGCGCCAGCACTTCCTTGCCGGTGCCGGATTCGCCCAGCAGCATCACGGAAGCCGAAGTCGGCGCCACCTTCTCGACGGTGCGGCAGACTTTCAGCATGCCGGGGTCGCGCGAGATCACGCCCGACAGCGGCGAATCGGCCTGCGACTGCTGCATGCGGCGGTTTTCCTGCTGCAGGTTGTGCAGGAAGAAGGCGCGCTGGATCACCAGGTTCAGCACCTCGGGGTCGACCGGCTTCTGGTGGAAGTCGTAGGCGCCCATGCCGATCGCCTTGACCGCATTGTTGTGGTCCTGGTTGCCGGTCAGGACGATCACGCGGGTGTCCGGCGCCAGCGCCAGGATCTGCTGCAGGGTGGCCAGGCCCTCGGTCGAGCCGTCCGGGTCGGGCGGCAGGCCCAGGTCCATGGTGACCACCGCCGGTTCGTGGCGGCGGATCTGGGCCAGTGCGGCTTCGCGGTCGCCCGCGACCACGACGTCATAGGCGTCAAGGCTCCAGCGCAGCTGCTTCTGCAGGCCGGGATCGTCTTCGATGATCAGGAGTTTCAGTTTGGTTTGGGTCATGGATATCCTCTCTCAGGCATCGCTCAACTGAGCATGGCTGGCGCCGGCTCGTGGTACAGCGGCAGCACGACCTTGAATGTGGTGCCGATTCCGGGCTGGCTGCTGACTTCCAGCATGCCACCCAGCTCGGTGATGTATTCGCGGCTTTCGAACACGCCGATGCCCATGCCAGCCGACTTGGTCGAGTCGAAAGGCTTGAACAGGCGCTCGCGAATGAATTCTTCGCTCATGCCTTGGCCGGTGTCGGCGATCTCGATCTCGACCGCGCCGGCATGCGCACCCTCCTCGCGCTGGCCCAGGCGGATCATGACATGGCCGTGCGGCGGCGTGGCCTCGATCGCGTTCTGGATCAGGTGCCCGACCACGCGCTCGAGGCGCTCGCGGTCCGCCATCACCTTCATGCCCGGCACCGCCACCACCAGCTGCGGACGCGGTTCGAAAGCGCTCTTCAGCGCCACCGCCTGGCGCACCACTTGTTCGACGGCCAGCGGCAGCGGCTTTTCTGCGTTCTCGGTGCGCGAGAGCTTCTGCAGCAGCAGCTTCATCTTCTGCACCGAGTGGTTCAGGGTTTCCAGCATGTCGCGCTGGAATTCGGGATTGTCCTTGTGCTTTTCGGCGTTGGCGTTCATCAGCGACAGCTGCGCCACCAGATTCTTCAAATCGTGCACGACGAAGGTCGACATGCGGTTGAAGGATTCGAACTGGCGCGCCACCATCAGCGCATTCGCCGCGTCTTCCTGGGCCAGGTGGCCGGCGGCCTGGCTGCCGGCGATCTCCAGCAGGTCGGTGATTTCCCAGTTCAGCTTGAGCCGGCTGCGCGCGCGCTGCAGCAGCACGAAACCGAACAGCTTCTGGTGCAGGATCAGCGGCACCACCAGCCAGCGGCGCGGATAGTCCAGCAGCCATTGCGGCACCGCCAGGCCTTCGTATTTGTCGGGATGGAGCACGAACTCGTCGAGGTCGACCACCCACTGGGTGCTTTCCAGGAACTGGCAGAACGGCGAGTTGACCGGTTCCGTGGTACCGACCGCCGGCACGTGCCAGTGCGCGCGCGGCTCGTACGTGCCGGCGTCGCTGCGCTGCCACAGGGCGCCGCCCGGACTCTCGACCAGTGCCGCCATCGCCTGGATCGCGCGGTCGCCCAGGTTCGGGCCGCGTTCGGACAGGGTGCGGGTAAAGCGCATCCACTCTTCGCGGTAGTCGTAGTTGTAGGTGAAGAAGTGCTTGCTGATCGAGACCTTCAGCCAGGAGCGGAAGGTGCCGGAAAACAGGATCACCAGCAGCAGGCAGATCGCGCCGAACAGGAAGCCGGCCTGCATCACGGTGCCCCAGCGGCCGCCGAAGAAGCGCAGGTAATAACCGGCCGATCCCATTGCCAGCAGGTAGATCGCCGAGCCGAACAGCGCCGCCGAATGGAACATCACGCGGCGCGATACCGCGAAGGACGTGCTCCAGGCCCTGCTGCGCAGCATCGACGCCGTCACCAACGGCACGGTCAGCGCATTGATCACACCGCGCGCGTTCCACAGCTCCGGATTCAGCTCGCGGAACAGCATCATGTTGGTGTACAGATAAAAGTCGTAGGCGAACATGCCGCCGATGCCGAGGCAGGCGAACTTGATCGCCCAGCGCTCTTCGATGGTCTTGTTGCGGTACACCTGTTCGACCAGCAGCATGCCGTACACCCCCAGGCAGGCAAACGCAGTCACCACCGACAGTCCGCCGACGGCGTTCAGCAGTTCGACGTGCCAGTGCCCGGCCAGCATCGCCACCAGCAGTACCAGATAGGCGCAGCCGGCCACGAACAGCGAGGGCCGCAGGCTGAACGGCAGCCGGCTGTTCTCGGCGCGCCAGTGGCCCAGCAGCGCCACCAGGAACACCGACCAGGCGCCGTCGCGCAGCACTTCGAGCGAACCGGTAACCGTGGTCCAGAGCCGCTCCTGGCTGGCATCCCAGGCCAGGACGGCGGCCCACAACGCGGTCAGCAGGCAGGCGCAGGACAGCGGACCGCGCTGCGCGCGGGCGCGCCAGCCCGACAGCACCAGCAGACCAAGCAGCAAATAACCGGCTGCGGCCAGTGCGTAACTATAGGCGGCGATATTGGTCACGATGATCTGTCGGAGCAGCTCAGCGTCCGCTGCGGAACAGCACGACCTTCAGGGTATCGATCAGGATCAGGACGTCGAGGAACAGGCTGTTGTTCTTCACGTAGTACAGGTCGTACTGGAGCTTTTGCAGGGCATCCTCGGCGGACGAACCGTAGCCGTAGCGGACCTGGGCCCAGCCAGTGATGCCCGGCTTGACGCTGTGGCGCACATTGTAATACGGGACCACTTCGATCAGCTGGTCGACGAAGTACTGGCGTTCCGGGCGCGGGCCGACGAAGGACATGTCGCCCTTGAACACGTTGAGGATCTGCGGCAGCTCGTCGATACGGGTCTTGCGCATGAAATTGCCGACGCGGGTGATGCGCGGATCGTTCTGCTGTGCCCACTGCGGCTTGCCGCCCTTTTCGGCATCGGTACGCATGCTGCGGAATTTATGCACGAAGAAGGTCTTGCCGTCCTTGCCGACCCGCTCCTGCGAATAGAATACCGGACCGCGGTCTTCGAGCTTGACGGCCAGCGCGGCCAGCAGCATCAGCGGGAAGGTCAGCAGCATGATGATCACGCTGCAGACGATGTCGAAGCTGCGCTTCATGAAGGTGCGCACGAAACTCTGGTCGAAGCCGCCGCCGAACACCAGCCAGGACGGCTGCAGCGAGTCGACCCGGATCTGGCAGGTTTCGCGCTCGAAGAAGGTGGCGGCGTCGGTCACCTTCAGGCCGGCCAGTTTGCACTCGAGCAGTTCCTTGATCGGGAAGCCGCCGCGGCGGTTCTGCACCGACACCACGATCTCCTCGACGTTGTACTGGCGCGCCAGCGATGCCAGCGTATCGCTTTCGCGCCCATTGAGCAGGCTTTCCGAGGGCACGCACAGTTCTTCGTTCGGCGTCGGGATGAAGCCGGTGATGTTGTAGCGGTGGTAGCTGGTGCTCTGCAGGGCCAGGTCGCTGCATTCCTTGGCCAGCGGTCCGCTGCCGAGGAACAGGATGCGCGTCTCGAGGAAGCGCAGTTCGGAGGTCTTGAAGAAGACCATGCGCGCGATGAAGATGCCGGCGGCGGCGATCGCGAACACCAGCGCCAGGATGCCGCGGCCGAAATACAGGTCGGGCGCCACGTAGAACACCAGCGTCAGGATCAGGAAGCCCATCAGGAACGAGGGCATCAGCTTCATGAAGAAGGGATGACGCAGGCCTTCGTTGAAGTCGAGCTGGTACATACCCATCGCGCTCATGCTGAAAATGATGGCGGCGGTGAAGGCGATGGCCGAGGTGAAGAAGTGATCGAGGTTCTCGACGTTCGGCAGGCCGAGCGGCTGGCCCAATTCCATGAAGCGCACCGCGGCGCCGACATAAGCGGCCCCGAGCAGCACCAGCACTTCGACGAACAACAGGACGAAGACGATCTTCGACACGTAGTGATTAGAGATCCTAAGCACGGTAGCCTCCGGTATTCTTATTACATACAGAACTCATACTGCAGTGCTTATCGCGGCAAATTGTCGACGTACCAGTCCATGGCCTGCTTCAGGCCGTCGCCGATGCGGTGCGTCGGCGCGTAACCCAGCAGGGTCGCGGCCTTGCTGATGTCGGCCTGCGAGTGGCGCACATCGCCCTTGCGGAAGTCGACATAGGTCGGTTTGTGCGCGGCCACGTGCGGGAAACGTGCGGCCAGCAGCCCGGTCATCATCGTGTGCAGCTGATTGAGCGAAGTACGGTCGTTCAGCGCGACGTTATAGACCTGGTTGGCGGCGTCGCTGCCGGCCATTGCCGCCAGCAGATTTGCCTGCACAACGTTGTCGACATAGCAGAAATCGCGGCTGGTTTCGCCATCGCCGTTGATGCGCAGTTCCTCGTTGCGGATCAGCGCCATGACCCATTTCGGGATCACCGCGGCATAGGCGCCGTTCGGATCCTGGCGTGGACCGAACACGTTGAAATAACGCAGCCCGATCGATTCGAAGCCATAGGTACGGCCGAATACATCGGCATACAGCTCGTTGACGTACTTGGTCACGGCGTAGGGCGAGAGCGGCTTGCCGATCCGGTCCTCGACCTTCGGCAGGTCCGGATGGTCGCCATACGTCGAACTGGAGGCGGCGTAGACGAAGCGCTTCACTTTGGCATCGCGCGCTGCCACCAGCATGTTCAGGAAACCGGAAATATTCGTTTCGTTGGTCAGCTGCGGATTGGCGATCGAGCGCGGCACCGAGCCGAGCGCGGCCTGGTGCAGGACGAAATCGACACCGGTGCAAGCGCGTGCGCAATCTTCGGGTGAGCGGATGTCGGCCTGCTGGAACGTAAAGTTGGACCAGGCTGCCTCACCGACCAGCTCACGCACCTGGTCGAGGTTGTGCTGGTGTCCGGTAGCAAAATTATCGAGGCCGGTAACGCGTTGGTTAAGCTTGAGCAGCGCTTCCACCAGGTTCGAGCCGATGAAACCGGCAGCGCCGGTAACCAGCCAATGGTAACTGTGCTGGCGCAACTGCTGTTGGACGTCTTGAATCTTGTTCACGTTGGAAACACTCTTACAAGTCACGCGGGCTGATGGCCGAAACGGGCCCGCTGGGTTGCCACCTGCGTAGGCCGGACAGCCGCGTGGGCGCGGCCGCGCAGGTGGCGTCAGTTCTGGTACGCGTTACAGGCGCCAGACGCAGTAGCCGGCTTCGCTGATCGCCTTCGGATCGAACTGCGACTTGACGTCGATGAAGCAGCCGTTGTCGTTCAGCTTGGACTGGAAGTCCAGCAGCGAACGCGCCAGCACTTCCTTGTGCGGCACGGCGACGACCAGGGCGTCGGCCTTCGGCAGGTCTTCCCAGCGTTCCAGCTTGATGCCGTATTCGTGCTGGGCTTCGTCGGCTTCGGCAACCGGGTCGTAGACGTGCACCTCGCAGCCGTAGGATTCCAGTTCGTGGACGATGTCCGCCACTTTCGAGTTGCGCAGGTCCGGGCAGTTTTCCTTGAAGGTCAGGCCAATCACGTTGACCTTCGAGCCCTTCACGTGGAAGCCCGACGAGATCATCGACTTGACGGTCTTTTCGGCGACGAACTTAGCCATGCCGTCGTTGATGCGGCGGCCGGCCAGGATCACCTGCGGGTGGTAGCCGACCATCTCGGCCTTGTGGGTCAGGTAGTACGGGTCGACGCCGATGCAGTGGCCGCCCACCAGGCCCGGACGGAAGGGCAGGAAGTTCCACTTGGTGCCGGCGGCCTTCAGGACCTCCAGCGTGTCGATGCCGACCTTGTCGAAGATGATCGCCAGTTCGTTCATCAGGGCGATGTTCAGGTCGCGCTGGGTGTTCTCGATCACCTTGGCGGCTTCGGCCACCTTGATGCTGGACGCGCGGTACACGCCGGCCGTCACCACCGATTCATACAGCTTGGCGATGCTGTCCAGGGTTTCTTCGTCGTCGCCGGACACGACCTTCAGGATCGTGGTCAGCGTGTGTTCCTTGTCGCCCGGATTGATGCGCTCCGGCGAGAAGCCAACGTGGAAGTCTTCCATCCACTTCAGGCCCGACTCTTTTTCCATGATCGGAATGCAGACTTCCTCGGTGGCGCCCGGGTAGACGGTCGACTCGAACACGACGATCGCGCCGCGTTTCATGTGCTTGCCGACGGTCTTGCTGGCGCCGGCCAGCGGGGTGAAATCGGGGTTATGGGCGATATCGACCGGGGTCGGCACGGCGACCACAATGTAGTCGGCTTGGGAAAGCAGCGATGGATCGGTGGTCACTTCCAGGTGTTGCGCGGCCTTTAGCTGCTCGGTCGACACTTCACCGGTCGGGTCCACGAACCGTTTGTAGTTCTCGACCTTCGACACCGACAGGTCGAAACCAATCGTCTTCGCTTTCTTGCCGAACTCTACGGCTAGGGGCAGGCCAACATAGCCCAGACCCACTACTGCCACGATCTCATCTGCTTTCATATTACGTTCCGTTTATAGATGGAATTTTACTATTATTTAATAGTATTAAGACAACATGTGACACCAAGCAATGCTGGCCACTCTGTTGCGCCACAACCAAAATGTCTTAAGAAATATCAAGAAACCAACAAGATAAATGAGACCGGTTTTCCCGTCACGCGCTATCCCGCACTCCTTCTCAGATACGCTTGCGTCGTCGAGATTAGGCTCTACACGGGCCGCATGCATACCGTCCAGCTTCACTCATGGCCCAGATGCAATTTTAGCATTTTCGTAAAATCAAGTTTTTCTTTGCGGCTATTGTGCGCGCCTTGTTATGGCGCCGTATTCGCCATCGACGAGAATAGCATCAGGCTACGACTTTAACGTAGAATAATTTACTCGTTTTCAATATTTTCCCAACATGTACAACAACATTGCCCCCTGGACAGTTGCGATCATCGCGGCCCGTGAATCCATCGATATCTTGACCCGCTGCATTACGGCAACGCTGGCAGCATGCGCCTCCAATGGGGCAGTCATCGATGTTGTCATCAATGGCAATGCAGACCTGGCCGAACAGACTGCCGCACTGGTCCGGTCCGGCGCCCTGGAGCAAGGTCCCAGCAAGGTGCGCGTCTGGTCGATCGCAGTCGGCGATAAGGCCCATGCCTGGAATCAGTACGTGCACCACATCTGGCCCGGCAGCGAAATCGCTTATTTCGTCGACGGCTATGTGGCGGCTCGGCGCGACGCCTTTACCGCCCTGAGACGACGACTTGCCGAGTCTCCGGAAGCGCTTGGCGTGACCGGGGTGCCGAGCGTCGGCCGTTCGGCCGCGAAAGCCCGTCAATACATGATTCAGCACGGCGGCTTCCAGGGCAATATGCATGCGCTGAGCAGCGAAGCCATGGTCGGCATCAGGGAGCGCGGCCTGCGCCTGCCGCTGGGGCTGTACCGAACCGATTCGCTGGTCGGCGCTCTGCTGCTGCTTAAGCTGGCGCCAGAAAGTGTGAATTGGGAGCCGAAGCGCATCGTCGTGGCGGCCGACGCCACTTGGGACATCCCCGGCCACGTCCCCTTCGCTTTCCGTAACATCAAAGCGCAATTCAAACGCATCCTGCGCCAGGCCCAGGGCGAACTCGAAAACCGCGCATTGCGCGAACACATGACAGTGCAGCGCCTGCCTGCGCAACAGCTGCCGGAGACGGCGTCCGAACTGGTCAACCAGTGGATTATGGCTCAGCCACAGCAGGCCAGAGCGCTCCTGAAGCGACCGACCTGCCGGTATGCGGCCTATAAATTACGAGATCAGCGGGACTGGTCGGCAGCGAAACTGCCGTTGCGGCTGCTGCATGGCAGCGATGGATCGGAGGACTCTCAAGAGCTTGATAGAAGTTCTGGGACCGAACTCCGCTCACCAATAGAGAGCGGTATTTCAACGGCAGGCGTTTCGGTAAACCAGTGATCTCCTAAAGAAGTGGCGCGGCTGGCGGGGATCGAACCCACGACCCTTGGCTTCGGAGGCCAATACTCTATCCACTGAGCTACAGCCGCGCAGGAGTGATGCGAAGGATACAGAGTTTCAAGCGCCACGTCTATGGAGAGCACGTTGCTGTGGGAGAAATTGCGTTTCCATTAAGTTGTTTTCGATCTATAATCGGCCGGTTCGAGCCATCTGTCGTAGAGGTTGGACCAAGTGCCGGACGCAGCAGGTTTTTTTATTTATAAGGAAATCATGAGCGACGCAAACCACAGTGAGCACCAGTCTTTCATCAGGACCCCCAAGCAGTTGATTGCAGCAGTAGCAGGATTTTTCCTGGTCATTGTTATCGGCATCATCTTGTTAGTGGTCTTCGTCACCAATCACCCTCGGGCTGGAGCAGGTTCGGACGGACAGAATGCCGAGGCAACCGCTGCGCGCCTGCGCCCCGTTGCTGAGGAAGGCTTTGTGCTCAAGGATATGAATGCACCGAAGGTCCTGCAGAACGGCCAAGCTGTCTACACTGCAGTTTGCGCTGCCTGCCATGCCAGCGGCGCAGCAGGCGCACCGAAGCTGGGTGACGGCGGCGCTTGGAGCGCCCGCATCGCACAAGGCTATGACACTTTGGTCCAGCACGCTGTCAATGGTATCCGCGCTATGCCTGCCAAGGGCGGCAATCCGGACCTGGACGATATCGAAGTAGCCCGCGCCGTCGTTTACATGACCAACCAGAGCGGCGCCAAATTCAAGGAGCCGGAAGCGCCGGCCGCCAACGCCCAGGCTGGCGCCGCTGCGCCGGTAGCGGCAGCGGCACCTGCTCCCGTTGCGCCGGCTGCGGCCCCTGCTCCGGCGACTGCTGCGGCAACGGCTGCCGTTCCCGCTGCCGCAGCCGACACTGCACAGGCAAGCGCAGCAGGCAAGACCTTGTACAGCTCGGCTTGCGTGGCCTGCCATGGTACCGGCGTCGCAGGGGCGCCGAAGTTCGGTGACAAGGCCGCATGGGCGCCGCGTATCGCGCAAGGCACCAATGTCCTGTACGAGCACGCCATCAAGGGCTTCCAGGGTAAAGCGGGTGTGATGCCGCCGAAAGGCGGGTCAAGCGCCCCAGACGCCGATGTCAAGAGCGCCGTCGACTACATGGTGGCAGCTGCGAAGTAAGCCGCCCCATCGCCAAAAAGGCCGCCTTCTAAAGGCGGCTTTTTTTCGGCTGAAATATTTCAGGTTGGCAAAAAAATAGTTTTTCGACATTTAAACCGAACAATATTTGTTATAGAAGGGAAAATATTTCGTTGCCTCAGGGGGACATTTCACAAAAAAACCGTAATTTTTCCGTGCGTCATTAATTTCTGTCGGGTAACCTGTTTCGTACAAAAAGAAGATATCCATTGAAACAGAGCTTAATCAGGGAAATTAAGATGAAATTCCATCACCAACTCTCGACGCTTCGTCGTCTCTCCGTTATTGCATGTTCTGCTGCTCTGGCCGCCTGCGGCGCCGGTAGCGACCAATCCCAGAATTCTTCCGTCACCCAAAGCGCTGGCATGCTGAGCAGCTCTGCTTCGTCTAGCCTGGCTGCCAATGTACTGAACGGTCCGATCACCACGACTGTCCCTCCAACGACTTCAATGCCGGCGTCAGTCGTTGGCACTGGAATCACCAGTATCGGCATTCAGAATACTGGCACCGCTGCTCAGACTAATGTGCCGCTCACTTTCGGCCAAGTATTTGCCGTCGGTCACCTGCAAGCAGGCGAGCAGCTGACCGGTCGCCTCGACGATGGCTCCACCGTGCCACTGCAAGTTGACGTCAAGGCCAAGCATACTGACGGTTCAGTGCGCCATGCCGTGATCTCGGCGGTGCTGCCTAACTTGGCCGCTAACGTCACCCGCACTATGAGCTTGGTCAAAGGTGGATCTGCACCCGCTGGTAGCACCAGCATCGATGCCTTGCTGCGCAACGGTTTTAGCACTTCCGTGCACGCTAAGATCGGCGGCGTTGATTATTATGCATCCGCCGACGAGCTGCTCAAGAGCACCAAACCCACCACTTGGTTGAGCGGGCCGGTTGCTACCGAGTGGCAAGTCTCAGCACCATTGCGCACGAGTAGCGGTGCCGAGCATCCTCATCTCTCGGCACGTTTCGCCATTCGCTGGTATGCAGGTGCAAATAAAGCACGTGTCGACGTTGTCGTCGAAAACGACTGGGCATATGAGCCGTCCCCGCAGAACTTTACCTATGACGCAAGTGTCATCGTGGGTGGGAAGGCGGTCTACAGTAAGGCATCGATGACCCATTATCACCATGCTCGCTGGCGCAAGCTGTTCTGGTACAACACTGTGGAGCCGACGGTGAACCTCCAGCACGACACGACTTACCTGATCAATTCACGCGCACTGCCGAACTATGATCGGAGTGTCGTGATTCCTGAAACTACTTTGGCAGGTTTCAAGAGTAAATGGACCGGAGCGATCACCGAACCGATGGCTGTTGGCCTTGCGAATCCTAGCATGCCAGGTACTGGCGGTCGTATGGATATTGGCTTACTGCCGGGCTGGACTGTCGCTTACCTCTTGAGTATGGACAAGCGTGCGAAAGACGTGACGTTGGGCACTGCCGACCTGTCCGGTAGCTGGTCTTCACATTATCGCGACCGCAAGACAGGGTATCCGATCAGTGTGGCAGATCACCCATACATGACCGTCTATGGGCAGCGCACTGACACTTACAACAAGGCGATCGGCCAGTATGAAGCCTTCCCAGCATGCGCATCCTCCTCGGCCTGTGCTTCGCCAAACGTTCATGATCCGGCGCACCAGCCAAACTTTGCATATGTTCCTTACCTCGTTACCGGTGATTACTATTATCTAGAAGAACTGCAGTTCTGGGCGATGTGGAATTCGTTCCAGTCGAATCCGTCATATCGTCAATTTGGTAAGGGTTTATATAAGAATGAGCAGATCCGTGGTCAAGCTTGGGCCTTGCGTACAGCGGCGGAAGCAGCATACGCTACGCCAGACGGCAATCCATTGAAGGCCACGTTCTTGAACATCGTCAACGACAACTTGGATTTCTATAACACGACCTACACCAACGCTTCGGGCGCGAATGCGCTCGGTGCGCTGACCGACAGCCATGCATTTGCCTATAATAACGGCAGAGGCCTTGCGCCATGGCAGGATGACTTCTTTACCTCGGCAGTTGGCCATACCGCTGAGCTCGGCTTTACCAAGGCAGACGCCCTGCTGGCCTGGAAATCGAAGTTCCCAATCCTGCGCGTGACTGGTGCTGGAACTTGCTGGATCGACGGCGCTATCTACGCCTTGAACGTACGTGATTCGTCGAACAGCCCGATTTATAACACGATCGCCCAGACTTACACGGCCAGCCACACGGCAGACATTTTGGCTTTGCAGTGCAACAGCTCAGAAATGGCAAGTAAGCTCGGCCTGAAAGTGGGCGAAATGAAAGGTTACGCGTCTTCGACCGAAGGTTATCCAGCAAACATGCAACCTGCGCTTGCTTACGCTGCGACAGTCGGCGGTTCTGCAGGCAAGAGTGCTTGGACTGTGTTTGCCAACCGTAGCGTTAAACCAAACTACGGTACCGGACCGCAGTTCGCCATCGTTCCGCGCTAATTCTAATTACGCTTGAAGCCGAGTTACCGCCAGTCGGTACCTCGGCTTTTTATTAACTTTTTATGTGACTTAATGTCGCAATTTAGCAACTACCAGATTTTTTTTCTGTAACATTCACACTTGGTACAGGAGGAATTTTCATAGTGAAACGCAACTCATATAATTTCATTATTACAACAATTATGTTACATATGGTTACTTAACATAATTCATTACGTCATGTAATTTAACCGTTGTGTTTCCGAGAAAAATTGTTTCGATAATGAACAAAGTTTGGGTTTAAGGATATTCATGCAACGTTATCAAATCAAATCGTCGTTTCAAATCCGTTTGACCACCCGCTGTGTCCCGGCAATACTTATCGGATTGGTATTCACTTCTTCTGCTGTAGCCGCCACGCTCCCCGTCGGCCCAGGCAAGACTTACGCGAGTCCCTGCAAAGCCTTTGCTGTCGCTAAGAGCGGCGACGTGGTCGAAATCACCGGCAACACCACCTATAGCGGCGACGTCTGCGGCATCGCTGCCAGCAACCTCACGATCCGCGGCGTGAATGGCCGTCCGAAAATCAATGCAAACGGCAAAAACGCCATGGGCAAAGGTATCTGGGTCGTTTCCGGCAACAACGTCACCGTCGATAACGTCGAGATGTACGGTGCTAAGGTCGCCGACAAGAACGGCGCCGCACTACGGCTCGAAGGCACCGGCTTCACGCTACGTAACGCATTCCTGCACGATAACGAGAACGGCATCTTGACCGGTGTGAACACCGCTAGCAACATCCTGATCGAGTACAGTGAATTTGGCCATAACGGCTACGGTGACGGATACAGTCACAATCTGTACATCGGCAACGTCGGTAGCCTGACCTTCCGTTACAACTATTCGCACGATGCGAATGTCGGCCACAACCTGAAATCGCGCGCACGCGTCAACACAATCGTCTACAACCGCTTCTCGTCCGGCGTTACAGGCAGCACCGCGATTGGCAAACCGAGCTACGAGATCGACCTGCCGAACGCTGGCACCAGCTATGTGATCGGCAACGTGATCCAACAACCGGCAAGCCACAGCAACCCGACTATGCTGGCTTATGGCGAAGAAGGCGCGAGCAACCCGGGGAAAGATCTGTACGTGGTCAACAACACCTTCCTGAACGACGACAGCTCGCGCGGTACCTTCGTCCAGATCGGCTCGGGCGTGACCACTGCGGCTCTTCTGCAAAACAACATCTTTGGCGGTACCGGTACCCTGACCACCCAGACCAGTGCTGTGCAGAAAACCAACTACCGTTCGGTGTCGCCGGGCTTCGTGAACCGTTCGGCATGGGACCTGCGTCCGCTGGCTAATACGCTTGTGACCAATGCCGGTTCGGTGCCGGGTAGCTCGAGCGCTGGTGTATCTCTCAAGCCGGTTGCGCAGTACAAGCACACCGCCGCCGGCATGGCGCGCCCAGTACTGGGCGCCTTCGACATCGGTGCTTACGAAGCGCAGTAAGCACGGCAGACACAGCATTTGCGCCTGAACGTAAATAGAAAAGAGCCGCTCCATTGGAGCGGCTCTTTTCATTTGTGGTATTTAGTCACGCATATTCACTATTTACACGTAATAAACTTTGCCCCATGTTAATATAAAGTTATTTTCTCCGTATTTACCTGCCATGCTTAAACCTTCCCAGCCTTCCTACAAGATTCCATTGATCAGGAATCTTGGCATACAGTTCACGAAATTCGTGGCGGCTGGCGGTGCAGGCACTGCGCTCCATTACGTGATTCTGATCATGCTGGTGTCGCAGTTCGGTGTTCCGGCAGGCAGTGCCGCTTTCGTGGGAGCGACCGCCGGCGCTTGTACGGTCTATCTGATCAACAGCCGCTATACCTTCGACAATCAACATAGCCATGCGCGAACCCTGCCTCGTTTTGCCCTGATGGCCATGGTTGGTGCTGTGCTTAACGGCATGCTGGTGGCGATGCTCAGTGCTGCTGGCCTGCATTTTCTGCTAGCCCAAATAATCGCCACCGTCGCGATTCTCGTCATCAATTTCACCGTGAGTAAATTATGGATTTTCCGGTAGCCGACCAATTGCAGGCCGCGTCCTCCCATCCGGCGTTGGCACCGCGCGCGCCGGGTGCGATGCCGAGTATTTCCGTCGTCGCCCCTGCTTACAACGAGCAGGAAGTGCTGGGTGAATTCCACCGCCGTGTGAGCGAAGTCATGCGCAGTATCGGCTGTGACTATGAGATCGTGCTCGTCAATGATGGCAGCCGCGACAACACTCTGGCGCTGATGCATGCCTTGCGGATCGCCGATCCGCATGTCACCGTGGTCGACCTGTCGCGCAACTTCGGCAAGGAAATCGCTCTCAGTGCGGGCCTGGACCATACCAAGGGCGAAGTTGTCATCGTGCTCGATTCGGACCTGCAGGATCCGCCGGAATTCATCCCCCAGATGCTCGACATCTGGCGTGAAGGCTACGACGTGGTCTACGGCACACGCACCGTTCGCGATGGCGAAAGCTGGTTCAAGAAGACCACGGCAAAATACTTTTATCGCCTGATCAAGCAGGTCAGCCGGGTAGAAATCCCGAAGGACACCGGCGACTTCCGCCTGATGTCGCGCCGCGCCGTGCAGGCACTGTCCCTGCTGCGCGAAGAGCACCGTTTCATGAAGGGCCTGTTCGCCTGGGTAGGTTTCCCATCAAAACCCTTCCTCTACCGGCGCGACCCGCGCGCAGCCGGCGAAACAAAATGGAACTACTGGAAGCTGTGGAACTTCGCGATCGAAGGCATCACTTCATTCACGGTCGCCCCGCTGAAGGTGTCCACCTACCTCGGCTTGTTCGTCGCCGTGCTGTCCATGGTGTATGCGCTATTCGTGATCTGGAAAGCGATGATGTACGGTGACCCGGTGCGCGGTTATCCGTCCCTGATGGCGGTGATCCTGTTCCTGGGCGGCGTGCAGCTGATCTCGGTGGGTCTGCTGGGCGAGTATGTCGGCCGTATCTTCAACGAGGTCAAGCGCCGGCCGCTATATCTGGTCAACCGCCTGCTCGGGTCGGAACTGGCGGGCGAGTACTCCAATGACAGTCATCGGGAACAGCGTCCATGACAACCAGACGTGCTTCGACCGGAGGTCTGGCTTGCCTCATGCTCTTCATTGGTCTGATGTGGCTGTATCCGCTGTTGACCCTGCGCCTGACCGACCAACACGACATTCCGACGCACCTGCGCTGGGCAGAGCAGTTTGCTGACGCACTACGTGACGGCCAGTTACTGCCGCGCTGGGCGCATGCCGCCATGCTTGGTCTGGGTGACCCGAGCTTTGTGTACTACCAACCGCTGTTTTACTACATCACCAGCAGCTTCGCTCTGCTGGGCATTCGATCTGAATACGCGCTATTGCTGGGCATCATGGTTCCCTACATGCTGCTGGGTGCGATCGTATACCAGACTTTCCTCAGCCGCTATTCCGGCCAGATAGCGCTGGCTGGTGCCGTCTTCGTCGTCGCCGGGCCTCTGCTGTACTTTCTGCCAACTAACCTGGGCGCCTTTCCCTGGTTATTGAGCGTGCCGTTTGCGCTTTTATTCGTTTCCGAAAGCATCCGTGACCGGCCACGTGTGACGCGCTTGGGGATGCTGTTGTGCCTCGTTTGCCTGAGCCATCTCCTCAGCGGTCTCATCACGCTGTGCGCGACTGCGCTTGGACGGCTGATGTTCGCGTTCCCAGCACGCCGCACCTTGCGCGGCCACCTTGACTGGGGTGCGGGCGTGCTGCTGGGGCTGGCTTTGGCGGCATTCTTCATCTACCCTGCCGTGACCCAGCTGAAACTGATTACTCCCGCCGGCTGGTCGGAAAGCGAGCACATGTGGGCGCGTGCTTTCGTTTTTCCGATTGCACATGCGCGTGATGGCCTACGCTGGGCGGCAATCCAATGGCCGCTCGGACTCGTCACTCTGGGAACGATCGTGTTGAGCATCTTTCCCTGGCACACACCAGCCAAGCCCATGCAGATACTGGCACGTCGTCTCTCGCTAGTGGCGTTGGCCGCGCTGCTGCTGTCGACCGAGCTGGCCTATCCGCTTTACGCCTATATCAAGCAACTGCGGATGCTGCAATATCCTTACCGCTTCATATTCATCGCTGCAGTGCTGGCCAACCTCTCGCTGGCAATCCACATTGCCGAAGGCGCCTGGACACGTTGGGGTAGGACGGCACGCATTGCGGTCGTGCTATTGGTGGCGATCCAATGTGCTCTCACCGGCTTCCTGCAGCTCGGACTATACCGCAATGGCGTCCAGTTGCCGGCCCGCGATACCTTCATGGTGGGCCGTTTCGGGCAGCCGGAATACCAGCCTGCCGTGCGTGGTCCGCACTGGACTCAATGGGTAGCAGACGGCAAGCTGGAGGGCGAATGTCGCCGCCTTCAGATTTATTGCGATGCGCTTGTCAAGCGCACGCATGCGTTGTCTGTTGTCATCGAGACGCCGCGCCCTGTCAGCGTACGCCTGCCCGTCTTTGCCTTCCCTGCCTGGAGCGTGACGGTGGACGGCCAGCCGCAAGCATTGATCGCGGATCCGGATACTGGCTTACCCCTGGTAAAGCTGGGTCCCGGGCGTCACCTGGTGGCGTTGCGCTGGACTGGCACAGCGGCCGACACAACAGGCCGGATTGTCAGCCTGGCGGCGCTCGCCGCGTTGCTTGTGCTATTAGCAATCAGGTACAGGTCCCGCCGACGTTCTGCGCCGGCGAAGGGTTCCGGCACTGTCCGTGAGACTGAAGCGCTAGCTTCGGACAGCTAACGGGCAACGAAACATGAACATATTTTTGGGAAAACACACACGCCTTTTCGGTTTTGGCTGCGTGTGCATTTTTACCCTGCTGTTATGGGCAATTCCTTTGCTCACTCACAGCCTTGGCCACCAAGGCGACATTGCAGTTCACCTGCGCTGGGCCGACCAGTTTTCGGACGCCATCAAGGAAGGCTGGCTTTTGCCGCGCTGGGCACATGCTTCGCGCAGCGGGTTGGGCGATCCAGCCTTCCTGTTTTATCAGCCATTGTTCTATTACGTGACGACTGGCTTTGCACTGCTGGGGCTGCAGCCGGAAAAAGCCCTGATCTGCGCTGCCGCTGTTCCCTACCTACTGCTGGGCGGCGTGGTGTACGGCGTCGTGCTGCGGCGTTACCCTTCGCACCACGCGCTCTTCAGCACGATGTTTGTCATAGCGTGCCCGTTGCTTTATTTTCTCTCTACTTCCCTGGCCGGCTTTCCCTGGTCGCTCAGTATTCCTTTCTGCCTCCTTTTCGCCATCGAAAGCACACGCGACCGCCCTCGCCCATACATACTGGCGCCGCTGCTCTGCCTGATCTGTTTGAGCCACCTGCTGAGTGGCTTGATGACGCTGATAAGTACCGCGTTAGCGCGTCTGCTGTTTGCCTTTCCTCGTCGGGACACGTTCCGCGGTCACGTTTTATGGGCAGCGGGAATTATCCTTGGACTGGCCCTAAGCGCCTTTTTCCTATATCCCGCGTTGACGCAAATGCATTTGATTACGCCCAGTGGCTGGACCGAGGGTAACGGTTTCGACTGGAGAAGACGATTCATCTTTCCCATCTTTACCTCCATCCATTGGTTCGCAATCCAGTGGCCCTTTTCCCTGCTCACAATGGGCACGGTAATACTGGCGCTGGGTCCTGGCAAGAACCAGGCACTGACACCGATGGGCACTCTAGCACGCCGTCTTGCCATCATTGGCGCCGCTGCCATGCTGTTCAGCACCGAACTGGCGTATCCGCTTTATGCAGTGCTATCACCGCTGCAAAAGATTCAGTTTCCCTACCGCTTCATCTTCCTGGCCTGCATTTTAGCTAACCTGGCCCTCGCGATTCACCTCGCTGAAAGAGGATGGTCGCGCTGGAGCCGAACGGCACGTGCAATGATTATCGTCCTGGTTGCAGCGCAGTGTGCGCAGAGCGCCTACCTGCAGTGGAGCTTGGTACGCCATGGCGAACGCCTGCCGGCCCGGTCCGAGTTCATGCGCGGCGAATTCGGACAGCCTGAATATGTTCCGGCGGTCCGTGGACCGCGATGGAAAACTTATGTCGATAACGGCAAGCTGGCAGGAGAATGCCGAGACCTGGCCATCGCATGCAAGGATGTTCGCCACCGCAGTCATGCGCTATCGGCGACTGTCGATGCGTCGCACGCTGTTGCGGTCCGTATGCCCGTGTTCGCGGTGCAGGGCTGGCGAGTAACGGTGGACGGCTTGCCGCAACCCTTGGTGGTGGATCCAGATACCGGCCTGGCACTGGTACAGGTAGCCAGCGGCCACCACCTGGTAGCGCTGCACTGGGCCGGCTTACCTGCCGAGACGACCGGGCGTGCCATCAGTCTGGCGGGGCTGATCATACTGCTGGTCTTGCTGGCGGCCCGCCAGCGTAGCGGCCGTCAGCGCGCCAGTGATGCCGCCCTCGATCATCTTGGGCCACAGGCACGATGACACGATCATCTCGAACCGGGCGTATCGCAAAAGGCAGGGGGTTCGCGTCGCACACGCGTTTCCGATGCCTGCCTGTCGCCTACGAAGATGCCCTTGTCACCAGATGATCACCCGCTCCTTCGGCGCCAGATACATCCCATCCCCCGGCTTGACCCCGAACGCCTCATAAAAACCCGGCTGGTTGCGCAGCGTGCCGTTGGCGCGGAACTGGTCCGGCGAGTGCGGATCGGTTTTGACCTGCACGATCTGCTGCGGTTCGCGCATCTTCGAACGCCATACCTGGCCGAAGCCCATGTACAGGCGCTGCTCACCGGTGAGGCCGTCGATGACCGGCGCCTTCTTCCCCTTCAACGAGATCTTGTAGGCTTTATAGGCGATTGCCAGGCCGGCGTTGTCGGCGATGTTCTCGCCCAGCGTCAGCTCGCCGTTCACACGGTAGCCCTTCAGGGGTTCGAAGGCGTTGTACTGCTTGACCAGCATCGCGGTCTTCGCCTTGAAGTTCTTGTGATCGGCCGAGGTCCACCAGTCGCGCAGGTTGCCGTCGCCGTCGTATTGCGCGCCCTGGTCGTCGAAGCCGTGGCTGATCTCGTGGCCGATCACCGCGCCGATCGCGCCATAGTTCGCGGCATCGTCGGCATTCGCGTCGAAGAACGGCGGCTGCAGGATCGCGGCCGGGAACACGATCTCGTTCAGCTCCGGGTTGTAGTAGGCATTCACCGTTTGCGGCGTCATGCCCCACTCGTCGCGGTCGATCGGCTTGCCGAGTTTGTTCAGCTCACGCTCGGCTTCGACCACTTTCGAACGCATCACGTTGCCAACCAGGTCGTCGCGCTTGACCACCAGCTTCGAATAATCCTTCCACTTGTTCGGGTAGCCGACCTTGGGCGTGAATTTGGCCAGCTTGGCCTGCGCTTCCTTTTTGGTTTTCGGGCTCATCCAGTCGAGCTTGTCGATCGACTGTTTATAGGCCACCAGCAGGTTCTTCACCAGTGCTTCCATACGCGCTTTGCGCTCGGGTGGGAAGTACTGCGCCACATAGAGCTTGCCCAAGGCCTCACCCTGCGCACGCTCGACCGCGCCGACGCCGCGTTTCCAGCGCGGCTCCATCTCCGGCGTGCCGGACAGGGTCTTGCCGTAGAAGTCGAAACGCTCGTCGGCGAAATTCTTCGACAGGTAGCCGGCATAGGCATCCAGCAGGTGCATCGAGAGATAGGTCTTCCAGGTATCCAGCGAGGTCTTGTTCGCGACCTCGACGAAGGCCTTCAGGTAACTCGGCTGGCCGACGATCAGGTGGCTGGTCTTGCCGGCCAGGCCGGCGGCCTCCAGCCAAGCTTGCCAGTCGAAGCCCGGCGCCAGCTTGTCCAGGTCGGCCAGGGCGACCTTGTTGTAGGCCTTGATCGGATCGCGCAGCTCGACCTTGGTCCACTGCAGCTTCGCGAGCTCGGTCTCGAAGCCGACGATGGAGCGGGCGTCGAACACCGCGCGCGGGTTGCCGGCCAGCGTCAGCATGCGCTCGACGTGCCGTTCGTACCTGGCCTTGGCATCGGCCAGCTTTTCATCGTCTTCCTTCAGGTAGTAGTCGCGGTCCGGCATCGCCAGGCCGCCTTGCACGATGTCGGCGATGTACTTGGTCGAGTCCTTGTTGTCCTGGTGAATATAGAAGTCGAAGGGCAGGTTCACGCCGATCTTGCCGAGGTGGGCCAGCAGCGCCGGCAGCCCGGCCTTGTCCTTCAGGGCGGCGATGCGGTCGAGCTCTCCCTGCAGCGGCGCGATGCCGAGCTGCTCGAGCCGCGCCTCGTCCATGAAGCTGGCGTAGTAGTCGCCGATGCGCCTGGCGTCGGCATCGCGGGCGCCATCGGCGGTCGCGGCTTTTTCGATCAGGCCGCGCAGTTCGGTCAGCGAATTCTCGTACAACTGGTCGAAGGAACCCCAGCTGGACTGGTCGGCCGGGATCTCCACGGTCTGCAGCCACTTGCCGTTCAGGTGCCGGTAAAAATCGTTCTGCGGACGCACCGACGGGTCGATGTACTGGGTCGCGATGCCGCTGGCGAGCAGGGGGCGCGCCGCCGCCGGTGCGGTTTTGGCGGTTCTGACGGCTTTGCTGCCTTCCGCGTGGGCGAAGCCGGCGGCCAGCACCAGGCTCAGGGCACTCAACAGGATGCGGTTTGCACGGCGTTTCATGACAGGACAGTCCCTTCGGTTGTGGTTATTGACTTATTGTAGCGTCAATAAAAAAGGCCGCGGCATGCCGCGGCCTTCACCTCACGAAAGCAAGGGAATTACCGGATACTCATCACCAGATGATCACGCGCTCATTCGGCGCCAGGTACATCTTGTCGCCCTGCTTCACCTTGTAGGCTTCGTAGAAGCCCGGCTGGTTGCGCAGCGTGCCGTTGGCACGGTACTGGCCCGGCGAGTGCGGGTCGGTTTTCACCTGCACGATCTGCTGCTGCTCGCGCATCTTCGAACGCCACACCTGGGCCCAGCCGGCGTACAGGCGCTGGTCGCCGGTCATGCCTTCGATCACAGGCGCCTTCTTGCCCTTCAGCGAGATGTGGTAGGCCTTGTAGGCGATCGCCAGACCCGAGTTGTCGGCGATGTTTTCGCCCAGGGTCAGTTCGCCGTTGACGTGGTAGCCCGGCAGCGGCGCGAAGGCGTTGTACTGGTTGACCAGTGCCGTGGTCTTGGCCTTGAAGTTCTTGTGGTCGCTTGGCGTCCACCAGTCGCGCAGGTTGCCGTTGCCGTCGTACTGGGCGCCCTGGTCGTCGAAGCCGTGGCTGATCTCGTGGCCGATCACGGCGCCGATGCCGCCGTAGTTGACCGCGTCATCCGCGTTGGCGTCGAAGAACGGCGGCTGCAGGATCGCGGCCGGGAACACGATTTCGTTCATCTCCGGGTTGTAGTACGCGTTGATGGTCTGCGGCGTCATGCCCCATTCTTCGCGGTCGATCGGCTTGCCCAGTTTATCGAGCTCGCGGTCGGCTTCGACCACGCGCGAACGCATCACGTTGCCGACCAGGTCGTCACGCGAGACCACCAGCTTGGAGTAGTCCTTCCACTTGTTCGGGTAACCGATCTTCGGGGTGAACTTGGCCAACTTGGCTTGCGCTTCCTTCTTGGTGGCCGGGCTCATCCAGTCGAGCTTGTCGATCGAATCCTTGTAGGCGGCCAGCAGGTTCTTCACCAGCGCTTCCATGCGCGCCTTTTTCTCCGGCGAGAAGTACTGGGCCACATACAGCTTGCCCAGCGATTCGCCCTGCGAACGCTCGACCGCGCCCACGCCACGCTTCCAGCGCGGTTCCTGTTCCTTCACGCCCGACAGGGTGCGGCCGTAGAAGTCGAAGCGCTCGTCGACGAAGTTCTTCGACAGGAAGCTGCCGTAGGATTCGATCAGGTGCAGCGACAGGTAAGCCTTCCAGGTGTCGATCGGGGTCCGGTTGGCCACTTCCATGAAGGCCTTCAGGTAGGTCGGCTGGCCGACGATCACATAGGTGGTCTTGCCCGACAGGCCGGCGGTGTCCAGCCAGGTCTTCCAGTCGAAGCCCGGAGCCATCGTGTTCAGGTCGGCCAGGTTGACCTTGTTGTAGGCCTTGATCGGGTCGCGCAGTTCGACCTTGGTCCACTGCACCTTGGCGATCTCGGTCTCGAAGTCGACGATGGCCTTGGCATTCGCGGCAGCGTTCTTGTCGCCGGCCATGCTCAGCATCTTCTCGACGTGCTGCTGGTACTTGGCCTTGGTCTCGGCCAGTTTCTTGTCGTCGGCCTTCAGGTAGTAATCGCGGTCCGGCATGCCCAGGCCGCCCTGGCCGATGTCGGCGACGTACTTGGTCGAATCCTTGTTGTCCTGGTGGATGCCGAAGTCGAAGGGAACACCCACGCCGATCTTGCCCAGGCGCGCCAGCATGGCCGGCAGCTCGGACTTGTCCTTCAGTGCGGCGATCTTGTCGAGCTCACCCTTCAGCGGGGTCGCGCCCAGCTGCTCCAGGCGCGCTTCGTCCATGAAGCTGGCGTAGAAGTCGCCGATGCGCTGTTCGTCGGTGCCCTTGGCGCCGCCCTTCTGGGCGACATTCTCGATGATGCCGCGCAGCTGCGGCAGGGTGTTCTCGCGCAGTTCCATGAACGAGCCCCAGCTCGATTTATCCGACGGGATCTCGACGGTCTTGAGCCACTTGCCGTTCAGGTATTCGAAGAAATCGTCCTGCGGGCGCACGGACGATTCGATGTATTGGGTGGCGATGCCGGCGCTCAGGGTCTGGCCCTTGGTGGCGGTGGCTTTTGCTGCGGCAGCGGCGCCGCCGGTGCCTTCTGCGTGGCTGACGCTGGCGATCAGGGCCAGGGTCAGGGCGCTCAACAGATACTGCTTCTTCATTCTTGCATCTCCCTCGGATTGTTATGGGTGGATGGGGCCGGCGGGATCGCCGCCAGCCCTGTTCTGGTGCTTGGTATTACCAGATCGTGACGCGCTCTTCAGGCTTCAGGTACATCTTGTCGCCTTCCTTGACGCCGAAGGCTTCGTAGAAGGCGGCCTGGTTGCGCAGGGTGCCGTTGGCGCGGAACTGGCCCGGCGAGTGCGGATCGGTCTTGACCTGGTTCATCGCCGCCTCGTCGCGCATCTTCGAGCGCCACACCTGGCCGAAGCCCATGAAGAAGCGCTGGTCGCCGGTGAGATTGTCGATCACCGGCGCCTGCTTGCCGTGCAGCGAGATCTTGTAGGCTTTGTAGGCGATCGCCAGGCCCGAGTTGTCGCCGATGTTCTCGCCCAGGGTCAGGGCGCCGTTGACGTGGTAGCCCGGCACCGGCTCGAAGGCGTCGTACTGCTTGACCAGCATGTCGGTCTTGGCCTTGAAGCGGGCCTGGTCTTCGGCGGTCCACCAGTTGCGCAGGTTGCCGTCGCCGTCCGACTGCGAACCCTTGTCGTCGAAGCCGTGGCCGATCTCGTGGCCGATCACGGCGCCGATCGCCCCGTAGTTCACGGCGTCGTCGGCTGCCATGTTGAAGAACGGCGGCTGCAGGATCGCGGCCGGGAACACGATTTCGTTCAGGCGCGAGTTGTAGTACGCGTTGATGGTCTGCGGGGTCATGCCCCACTCTTCGCGGTCGATCGGCTTGCCCAGCTTGTTGATGTTGCGGTTGTAGGCGAAGGTCGCGGTGCGCATCACGTTGCCGACCAGGTCATCCTTCTTGATCGCCAGCTTCGAGTAGTCGCGCCACTTGTTCGGGTAGCCGATCTTCGGGTTGAACTTGGCCAGCTTGGCTTGCGCTTCCTTCTTGGTTTCCGGGCCCATCCAGTCGAGGTTGTCGATCGATTCCTTGTAGGCGGCCAGCACGTTCTTCACCAGCTCTTCCATGCGGGCCTTGCGCTCCGGCGGGAAGTACTGGGCGGTGTATTCGCGGCCCAGGGCTTCGCCCAGCGCGCCTTCGACGGTGGCGACGCCACGCTTCCAGCGCGGTTCCATTTCCTTCACGCCCGACAGGGTCTTGCCGTAGAAATCGAAGCGCTCGTTGACGAAGGCATTCGACAGGTAAGGCGCGTATTCGCGCAGCACCTGCCACTGGAAGTAGGCCTTGACGGTGTCGAGGTCGGTCTTGGCCAGCACGGTGTTGAAACCGGTGATGTAGCTCGGCTGGCCGACGATCACGTAATCGGCCTTGTTGCCGATGCCGGCCGCGCCCAGCGCTGCCTTCCAGTCGTAGTCCGGCGCCAGCTTGGACAGCTCGTCCACGCTCATCTTGTTGTAGCTCTTGTTCGGATCGCGCAGGTCGACGCGGTTCCACTGCACCTGTGCCAGCTCGGTCTCGAAGGCCACGATGGCCTTGGCCTTGGCGGCCGCATCCTTGTCGCCGGCCAGCGTCAGCATGTTGGCGACGTGCGTCTCGTACTTGGCCTTGATGCCGGCCATGCGCTTGTCGTCCATCTTCAGATAATAGTCGCGGTCCGGCAGACCCAGGCCGCCCTGGCGGATGTAGGTCGCGTACTTGGTCGACTCTTTCGCATCCTGGGCGACGCCGATGCCGTAGGGGGTGGCGACGCCGATCTGCGACAGGTGGGCGACCAGGGCCGGCACGCCCTTCTTGTCCTTCAGTGCGCGGATGCGCTGCAGTTCGCCGGCCAGCGGGCGGGTGCCGAGCGCGTCGAGCTTTTTCTCGTCCATGAAGCTGGCGTACAGGTCGCCGATCTTCTGCTCGTCGCTGCCGACTTTCTTGCCCGGCTTCTTCTGCACCGTTTCGATGATGCCGCGGACCTGGCCCAGGGTGCTGTCGCGCAGTTGAATGAAAGTGCCCCAGCTGGTGCGGTCCGACGGGATCTCCGTCGTCTGCAGCCACTTGCCGTTCAGGTGGCCGAAGAAATCGTCCTGGACGCGCACGCCCGGGTCGATGTACTGCGTCTCGATGCCGGAGGTGGTGCCGGCAGCAGCGGTATGGGCGGTGTCGGCGGCGCTGGCGAATGCGGCCATCAGCGACAAGGTCAGGGTGCTCAGAAGGTAACGTTTCACGCGGTAGTCCTTGGTTGCAGGGAAAAGAACGGCTTGTGGCCATCGGCAAATGTATCACAGCCCGGCCCGCCGAAACCGGGCTGCTGTCTTGCATTCACTACAGTTTCATTTCGTAGCGGAGGCCAAATACCATCTTGGCGATGGTCGAGAGGCAGTGTGGCTCGGTGTTGGATGCGGCCGGCGTGGCGGCGGAAGTGGAATGCGGCTCGGCGCTGGTGGCCGCCTGGTCGGCCCAGGCATCAGTTTGCTCATGCTTGTCGTTATCGGTTACCCGGACTGTTGCCGTCCGGTTCGATCAAATTCTAGCCGCTAAGCCTCAGCAAAAAGCCGGTCCAGGGCCTGCTGTTACTTTACGATACATGACAAGGAAGCAAATCCGTCGAAAGACCAGGGAAATGTCGCGCGGCTGGGGGGCTTGTCCGTGTTACTCAGCCGCCGATACTGATGCCACCGGGGCCGCCCATGCCGCCACGGCCGTGATTACCCATGCCGCGGCCGCCCCGCTCTCCCCCTTTTTCGCCGCCGCGTCCGCCGCGCTCGCCGCCGGGACGCGCCTCCGGCACCACCCGCAGCAGCTGCTCGCCCAACAAGGTCGCGACCTGGCGCCGCTGGGCGTCGTCGAGCGCATCGTTCAGGCTCAGCCACCATTCACGCAGTTGTTTGTCTTCCTGGGCGCTGGCGGCGCTTTCGGCATCGACCAGCGCGTTCAGCTCGCGCAGTTCGAGGTCCGGGTTGGCCAGCAGGCTTTTCGCTTTTTCCTGCAGCGCTATGCGACGTTGCTGGCGCTCGCGCAGCACGGCGCGCGAACGGCTGTCGACCTGCTGCCACAAGGTCTGCTGGTTGGCGTTCAGGTGCAGGGACTGTTTGAATTCGGCCGTCATCGGCAGCAAGTCTTCGGCGCGCATCTCCATCAAGGGGACGGCAAGACTGGCACCTGTCGCGCCGAGGGCAAGGCTGAGCAGGCAGGCGCGGAGCAAGCGGGTAAGCATGGGCATCGTCGACATAAAAAAGCCCACGGGGGCGCCGTGGGCAAAGACCACTTCAAGAAGTGGAGAGAGAGAAAAACTGATAACAACTATAGAGCCCGGTCTTTTCTCTCGTGTCGATTCTTACAATTACTTACCGGGTACCTGCCGCGGCCTACAAGGATTTACAAGTTCGCTGAACTTGTAAGGACGAAGATGTAAAAAACGCCGTTCCCGCGCTGGGCAGGAACGGCGTTTTTCGTGGGGCCGGAACAATCAGCCGCGCTGCTGCTGGCGGCGCTCCGGGATCAGGTCTTTCGCATCGACCAGCTTGTCCTTGTAGGAATCGAAGATCTTGGCCAGCGCGTCGCGCATGTTGACCTGTGGCGCCCAGCCCAGTTCGGCGATCGTGTTCTCGATCTTCGGCACGCGGTTCTGCACGTCCTGGTAGCCGGTGCCGTAGTAGGCGCCCGAGCTGGTGTCGACCAGTTTCACTTCCTTGGCGGTGTCGCGGTATTCCGGGTACTCGGCGGCCAGTTCCAGCATCATGTGGGCCAGTTCGCGGATCGAGTAATTGTTCGACGGGTTGCCGATGTTGTAGATCTTGCCGCTTGCCGCGCCGTCCTTGTTCTCGATAATCTTCATCAGCGCTTCGATGCCGTCGTCGACATACGTAAACGAACGCTTCTGCGCGCCGCCGTCGACCAGCTGGATCGGCTCGCCGCGCACGATGTGGCCCAGGAACTGGGTCAGCACGCGCGAGGAACCCTCTTTCGGGGTGTGGATCGAATCCAGGCCGGCGCCGACCCAGTTGAACGGGCGGAACAGGGTGAAGTTCAGGCCTTCCATGCCGTAGCCCCAGATCACACGGTCCATCAGCTGCTTCGAGCAGGCGTAGATCCAGCGCGGCTTGTTGATCGGGCCATAGACCAGTTCCGAGTTCTCCGGATCGAATTCCTCGTCGTGGCACATGCCGTACACTTCCGAGGTCGACGGGAACACCAGGTGCTTCTTGTACCTGGCCGCCGCGCGCACGATCGGCAGGTTGGCTTCGAAGTCCAGTTCGAACACGCGCAGCGGCTGCTGCACATAGGTCGAGGGCGTGGCAATCGCCACCAGCGGCAGGATCACGTCGCATTTCTTGACGTGGTACTCGACCCACTCCTTGTTGATCGTGATGTCGCCTTCGAAGAAGTGCATCCGCGGATGGTCGAGCAGCTCGGTGATGCGCTCGCAATTCATGTCCATGCCGTAGACTTCCCAGTCGGTCGTCTCGAGGATGCGCTTGGACAGGTGGTGGCCGATGAAGCCGTTGACGCCGAGAATGAGAACTTTCTTCATTTTAAGTAAGCAACACATGCACGTGGGCTGGCCATTATATCACTGTGCATACGCGCTCAAATCGGGCCTGAGCGCGCTCTGCAGGCGCGCGACGGTTATACTTTGCTGCGCTCAGGCATAACGTTAGCGAAGGACCGACCAGCACATGGGCTCGAAACTCCGGCATTCCGCCCTCCTCACCCTAGGCGCCATCCTCGGCGTCGCGGTCACGATGCAGTTTTCCGCCCTGGCCCACAAGCCGGTCGAGGACGGCATGCCCCTGGACAGCCTGCGCCAGCTGGCCGGCGTCTATGGCCTGATCAAGTCCACCTATGTCGAACCGGTCGACGACAGCAAGCTGATGACCCATGCCATCTCCGGCATGGTCGACGCGCTCGACCCGCATTCGGCCTACCTCGACCAGAAAGCCTACCGCGAGCTGCGCGAGGGCACCGAAGGCCGCTTCGTCGGCCTCGGCATCGAGATCGGCCAGAGCGACGAAGGCTACGTCAAGATCGTCGCCCCGATCGAGGATTCGCCGGCCGCGCGCGCCGGCATCCAGCCCGGCGACCTGATCGTCCGTATCGACGGCGCCAAGGTCCAGGACATGGAACTCGAGGAGGCGATCAAACGCATGCGCGGCGAGCCGCGCACGAAAGTCGTGCTGAGCATCCTGCGCGCAGGCAGCCCCGCGCCGCTGGAGATCACGGTGGTGCGTGACGAAATCGTGCAAAAAAGCGTCAAGGGCAAGATCATCCAGTCCAATGGCGCAGCCTATGCCTGGGTGCGCATCGCGCAGTTCCAGGAGCCGACGCTGAACGACCTGGCGGCAAAACTGGCCAGCCTGGCGCGCGAGCAAGTGGACTTGAAGGGCCTGGTGCTCGACCTGCGCAACGACCCCGGCGGCCTGCTGCAGGGTGCGATCGGCGTCGCCGCCGCCTTCCTGCCCGAGGGTGCCGAGATCGTCTCGACCAATGGCCAGCTGGAAGAATCGAAGGCGCGCTTCTACGGCCGCCCCGAATACTACATGCTGGGCCGCGGCGAGGACCCGTTGAAACAGGTGCCGGCCCTGTTCAAGACCATCCCGATGGTGGTGCTGGTGAATACCGGCTCGGCCTCGGCTTCCGAAATCGTGGCCGGCGCGCTGCAGGACCACAGGCGCGCGGCGATCGTCGGCAGCCCGACCTTCGGCAAGGGCTCGGTGCAGACGATCCGCCCGATGACCGGCGACACCGCCGTGAAACTGACCACCGCGCGCTACTACACGCCGAGCGGGCGCTCGATCCAGGCGCGCGGCGTGCTGCCCGACTTCCCGGTCGACGAAAACGCCGACGGCGATGGCCTGAATGCGCTGCGCATGCGCGAAGCGGACCTCAACAGCCATCTGTCGAACGACCACGGCCATGAAGAAGCCACGCGCCGGGAAGACATCAGGGCGCAGATGCGCATCCTGGCCGCCGAACGCCACCGCAAACCCGTCGAATTCGGCAGTTCCACCGACTTCCAGCTGGCCCAGGCGCTGCGTCACCTGCAGGGGCTGCCGCTGCAGTTGTCGAAGCGTGCGGACACGGTGGAAAAAGCCGGAACGCTGGCCCAGCAGGCGCATTGAGCGCTGCCTGACGCACTTTTGATGCAACACCCAGGGCGTTCCCACGGTCTGCACGATTGTGTAGAATCGGCAGATTCGCGGGGAGTTTCCTCCCGTTATCACCTTAGAAAGCCAATCATGAAACCTGTCGTCATCAGCGGCACCGGCCTGTTTACGCCACCGAACTCGATCTCCAACGACGAGCTGGTGACGGCCTTCAACGCTTACGTCGAGTTGTTCAACGCCGAGAACGCGGACAAGATCGCCGCCGGCGAAGTCACCGCCCTCGAACCCTCCAGCAGCGCCTTCATCGAGAAAGCCTCGGGCATCAAGTCGCGCTACGTGATGGAGAAGAGCGGCATCCTCGATCCGAAACACATGACCTCGCGCATCAAGGAACGCGCCGACGAGGAACTGTCGCTGCAGGCCGAGATCTGCGTCGCCGCCGCGCGCGAAGCGCTGGCCCGCGCCAAGCGCACCCCGGCCGACATCGACATGGTGCTGGTTGCCGCCAGCAACATGCAGCGCGCCTACCCGGCCATGGCGGTCGAGGTGCAGGATGCGCTCGGCATCGAAGGCTTCGGCTTCGACATGAACGTGGCCTGCTCGTCGGCCACCTTCGCGATCCAGACCGCGGCCGGCGCCGTGCAGACCGGCCAGGCGCGCGCCGTGCTGGTGCTGAACCCGGAAATCACCAGCGCCCACCTGAACTTCCGCGACCGCGACAGCCATTTCATCTTCGGCGACGCCTGCACCGCGATGATCATCGAAGCGGCCGACACCGCCATCGGCGAGCACCAGTTCGAGATCCTCGATTCGAAACTGAAGACCAAGTTCTCGAACAATATCCGCAACAACTTCGGCTTCATGAACCGCTTCGACGAAGCCGGCATCGGCCTGCCGGATAAGCTGTTCCGCCAGCAGGGCCGCAAGGTGTTCAAGGAAGTCTGCCCGATGGCGGCCGAGATGATCCGCGAGACCGTCGAAGCGTCCGGCCTGAAGGTCGAGGACATCTCGCGTTTCTGGCTGCACCAGGCCAACCTGAACATGAACCAGCTGATCGTGCGCATGCTGATGGGCCGCGACGCCACGCCGGAAGAAGCGCCGGTGATTCTCGACACCTACGCCAACACCTCGTCGGCCGGCTCGATCATCGCCTTCCACAAGTACCAGGACGACATGCCGAGCGGCAGCAAGGGCGTGATCTGCTCCTTCGGCGCCGGTTACTCGATCGGTTGCGTGGTGGTGCGCAAGAAGTAAATAGAAGGTCGCCCGCAGATAACGACGTCGCCTGCCGTTATCTGCGTCGCCCCCGCGCAGGCGGGGGCCCAAGTTCCCTCATCGCAGCAACAAGCTCAACAGTAACCAATACTCTTCATTCCAGCGAGAATATTGGTAGTTCAAATCCTACAAAGGTGCGCTCCCGATTCCTCTGGAATACGGCCTTCCCTGCGCGCATGATCGTCCTGTCCGCGCTTCAACAAGCGCAGCATCTGAGGAGGATCAAAATGACCAAGCAAAAAGGACCGGACAGCGTCCGCGCACGTGGCATTGCCAAGGAAAAAATCGTTCCTGTTGCCAATGGCAGCCTGCAGCCGCGCGCGCCGGGCTGGGTGGCACCGGGCGGCGCCAACGTGCAGTCGGCAAATATCGAACAGCAGGGTGCGGCCCTGCGCGCCCGCGGCTCGCTGCAGGGCAACGGCATCGGCGACCAGAACGTCGGCACCCAGCGTGGCGGCAGCAATGCCCAGCAAGCCGGCTGGAGCGCCCGCCAGAGCGCCCAGCGCATGCAGGCGCGCGGCGAGGAAGACCGCCTGAACGCCTCGCGCCAGTCGGGCTACGGCGGCATGGAACAGAAGCAGGTCAGCGGATCGGGACCGATGCAGAGCGATCAGAAACCGTCCGACTATACGAGCAAGAAGAGTAAAAAAGGCAGCAGCGGGGCCGGCCAGGACTGAGGCCTGAACGATTGGTGATAGCGGCCGGGCAGCAGTGCGCCCGGCCCTTTTTATGGGCGGCGCTTACAGCCGCGCCGCCAGCTCGGCGCCTTCGCGGATCGCCCGCTTCGCGTCCAGCTCGGCCGCCAGCGCCGCGCCGCCGATCTTGTGGAAGCGCGGCCCAGCCTTCGGCGCATCCGAAGGCATCAGCTCGGCCAGGCTTTCCTGCCCGGCGCAGATGACGACGTTGTCGACGTCCAACAGCTTTTTTTCGCCGCCGACGACGATGTGCAGGCCGGCGTCGTCGATGCGCTCGTACTGCACGCCCGCCATCATCACCACGCCATGGCGCGCCAGCGTGGCGCGGTGCACCCAGCCCGAGGTCTTGCCCAGTCCCGCCCCCGGACGGGTGGTCTTGCGCTGCAGCAGCCAGATGCTGCGCAGCGGGGTCGGCTTGTGCGCCGCGGTCAAGCCGCCGGCCTCGCGCACGGCCAGGTCGACGCCCCACTCGCCCATCCATTTATCGACCGGCACCGGCAGGCTTTCCAGCGGATCGTGCAGCAGGTATTCGGCGGTATCGAAGCCGATGCCGCCGGCGCCGATGATCGCCACCCGCTTGCCGACCTGCGCGCCGCCGCGCAGCACGTCCAGATAGGACAGTACCTTCGGATGATCGATACCCTCGATGCGCGGCATGCGCACCGAGACGCCGGTGGCCACGATCACGTCGTCGTAGCCGGCCGCGATCAATTCATCGCGGCCGACGCGCTGGCCGAGGCGCAGCTGCACGCCCGTCAGTTCCAGCTTGCGCGCAAAGTAGCGGATCGTCTCCGTGAATTCTTCCTTGCCGGGGATGCGCATGGCGACCCGGAACTGGCCGCCGATGCTGTCCGCGGCATCGAACAGCGTCACCTCGTGACCGCATTCGGCGGCGACAGTGGCCGCCGACAGCCCGGCCGGTCCGGCACCGACCACGGCGACGCGGCGCTTGCGCTGGGCGGGCCGGTACACCAGCTCCGTCTCGTGGCAGGCGCGCGGATTCACCAGGCAGGTCGCACGCTTGTTCGAGAAGGTGTGGTCGAGGCAGGCCTGGTTGCAGGCGATGCAGGTATTGATCTCGTCGCTGCGGTTGGCGGCCGCCTTGGCGACCCAGTCGGGGTCGGCCAGGAAGGGCCGCGCCATCGATACCAGGTCGGCGTCGGCACGCGCCAGCAGGCCCTCGGCGTCGAAGGGCATGTTGATGCGGTTCGATGCCACCACCGGAATCGTCACCTCCTTGCGCAGCCGGCCCGCCACTTCGGCGAACGCCGCGCGCGGCACCGAGGTGACGATGGTGGGAATCCGCGCTTCGTGCCAGCCGTAGCCGGTATTCAGGATGGTCGCGCCGGCGCTTTCCAGCGCCTTCGCCACGGTCACGATCTCATCCCAGGTGTTGCCGCCCTCGACCAGGTCCAGCACCGAGTGGCGGTACATGATGATGAAGTCGCGGCCGACGGCAGCGCGGATGCGGCGCACCACCTCGACCGGCAGGCGCATGCGGTTTTCGATGGGGCCGCCCCAGCGGTCGGTACGGCGGTTGGTGCGCGCGCACAGGAACTGGTTCAGCAGGTAACCCTCGCTGCCCATCACCTCGACGCCGTCGTAGCCGGCCTGTTTGGCCAGCTTCGCGCAGCGCACGTAAGCGCGGATCGTGGCTTCGATCCCGCTTTCGCTCAGCGCGCGCGGGCGGAACGGCGAAATCGGCGACTTCTGGTTCGAGCTCGAGACCACCAGCGGCTGGTAGCCGTAGCGCCCCGCGTGCAGGATCTGCAGCAGGATCTTGCCGCCCTCCTCGTGCACCGCGCGCGTGACCCGGCGGTGATTCAGCACGTCGCCCATGAAGTTCAGGGTGCCGCCGAAGGGCAGCAGCCAGCCCTGGCGGTTCGGCGAGATGCCGCCGGTGACGATCAGGCCGACGCCGCCGCGCGCCCGCTCGCGGTAGAAGGCCGCCAGCTTGCCGTAGTTGTAGAAGCGGTCTTCGAGCCCGGTGTGCATCGAGCCCATGATCACGCGGTTCTTCAGCGTGGTGAAACCGAGGTCGAGCGGGGACAGCAGGTGCGGGTAGGCGGTGGTGGGAATCGGTGCGTTCATTTGGGCCGGTCGATTGAGTAGACCGTCGTCCCCGCGAAAGCGGGGACCCAAGTTCTGCGTGAGCAGTCGAAACGCTTGCAAGCTTGGATTCCCGCCTTCGCGGGAACGACGGCGGATGCCCGGCATTAAACCGGGTTTTCCTAGACCCGTGTATCTAAAATAACAAGCGTCAGACCGGGTAGCTTTCCGGCGAACGCAGCTCCGCAAACTGCTCGATACTGCCGATCCGCACCGTGACCGGATTCAGGCTGGCCTGCGGCGACATCGAGCGCCAGGCGAATTTCCATTCCTTCTCGCGGGCCTCGGCCGCGCTCTTGCTGAAGGCCAGGCCCAGGCGCGAACGCACGCCGTATTCGACCGGACCGTCGATGCCGGCCCAGTTGGGCAGCGTGCGCTGCACCGCGCGGTGCAGGCGCTCGCCGAATTCCTCGGTGTTGTGGATGACCAGGCAGGCGTCGGCCGGGCCCAGCGCGGTGAACAGCTGCTTGTCCCAGGCCTGCGAGAACGACAGGGTCAGGAAGCCGTTCGCCGGCAGCAGGCGGAACTGGCCGGCGCTGAGCGCCTGTTCCAGCTCGGTGCGCATGCCATAGCGATGCAGGGTGGGAGGACGTTGGTAGTCGTGCATGGACTGGTCTTTCTATTGAATCTAGCGAATCTAGCGGGCGGCGTCATGCAGGTGCATGCGCATGTAGCGGAACGAGACGAACACCTCGCGCAGCAGGAAAATGAAACTGGCAATCAGGGCGATCATCGCCAGCACGAACATGCCGGCGATGTAGCGGTCGAGCGGCAGGTTGGTCGTATCGTCGAGGAACAGGAAGGCGATGATCACGCAGATCAGCAGGCCGCAGCCGGTGCTCGCGCTCAGTGCGTAATTGATCAGCTGCCAGCGCGTGTACAGCACATCCAGCTCCTCATGCGCCTCGGCGTCCGGCCCCTTGCGCAGTTCCGCCTTGAGTACGCGGGTACGGTCGATGATGCGCGCCAGGCGGTTCATCAACACGGTCAGCTTGGTGGCCACGCCGGTGAGCAGGAATACCGGGGCGATCGCGAGCTGGATGACGTGGCCGATGTCGTTGGTCTGGATGTTCATGGTGCCAGTGTAGCAGGCTGCCATGCCAATACGGCGGCCGTCATTCGAAGCGGCCGAAACGCTTGAACTGCTCGGTCGCGGCGACCAGTGCGCGCGCGATGCCGTGCTCCAGCGCGCCATGGCCGGCGTCCGGGATCATGCGCAGGCGCGAGCCGGGCCAGGCCTGGTGCAGGCGGTAAGCCGACAGCGGCGGGCAGATGACGTCGTAGCGGCCCTGCACGATCACGGCCGGCAGGTGGGCGATGCGGTCCACGTCGCGGATCAACTGGTCGTTGTCGAGGAAGCCGCCGTTGGCCATGTAGTGCGACTCGAGACGGCCGACGCCCAGGTCGAGGGTGTCGGACGAGGCCTCGTCCTCCTGCGGCAGCAGGAACACGCGGCGGCCCTCGAAACGGCTCCAGGCGCGCGCGGCCGGCCAGTACTGCTGCGGATCGTCGCACAGCAGGCGGCGCGTGTAGGCCTTTAAAAGGTCGCCGCGTTCTTCGGGCGGGATCGGCGCGATGAAGTCGTCGTACAGCTCGGGATAGAACCACTGCACGCCGTACAGGAAGAATTCGATCTCGGCCGGGGTGCACAGGAAGATCCCGCGCAGCACGAAGCCGAGGCAGTGCTGCGGATGCGCCTGCCCGTAGGCCAGCGCCAGGGTCGAGCCCCAGGAGCCGCCGAACACCAGCCAGCGCTCGATGCCGAACATGGCGCGCAGGCGCTCGATGTCCTCGATCAGCAGCTGGGTCGTGTTGTTGCGCCATTCGCCGAGCGGGATCGACTTGCCGGCGCCGCGCTGGTCGAACAGGATCACGCGGTAGACCGCCGGGTCGAAGAAGCGGCGGTGCTGCGGCGACAGCCCGGCGCCCGGGCCACCGTGCAGGAAGATCACCGGGATGCCGTTCGGGTTGCCCACTTCTTCCCAATAGATCGTGTGCAGTTCGTCGACGGCCAGCATACCGTGGCGGTTGGGCAGGATGGGCGGGAACAGCGACGGCGGAATGGCGGGCATGGGCATGGTTTTCATGAGGCGACAGTCGATTGTAGCGTACCGCCCGGCCGCTTCACATCTCAGAAGAAGGTGTTGAGCGCGCCGCGCACCAGGTAGTCGTCATCCACCGCCAGCAGCAGCGGCCAGCGGTCGAAGGTCGTGCACGGGTGCGAGATGCCGCAGCCGACCAGGTCGCCGACCGCCAGCATGTCACGCATCGGGTCGCCCTCGGGCAGGCGCAGGTAGGCGTGCTGGTCGTTCATCTTGACGATTTCGCAGGCGGCCGGCAGCGCGTGGGGGCTGCCCGGACCGGGGCGATGGGTCCACAGCGGCACCGGCAGGCCGGCGTCATGCGAGGCGTCGCGCTTGCCCATGGTGAGGATGGCGAGACCCGGCTCGGGACGCGACTGCACCACGCTCCAGATCTCCAGCGCCGGCCGCAACCCTGCGCCGGGCGCGATCCGTTCGCGTTCGTCGAGCTGGCGCAGCGCGCCCTGGTACATGCCGTGGTCGCTGGTCAGGTAGCAGCCGCTGCGCAGCACCGGGCGCAGCGGCCGCGACAAACCATGCAGGTGCTGGAAGCCGCGCGAGACCAGGTCGAAGAAGCTGGAGCCGCCAGCCGAGACCATGATCTCGCCCGCGCCGAACAGGCCTTCGTCATCGGCTTCCAGCACCAGCGCGCCCAGCTTGCCGACGAAGTCCTCGACCGCAGCCGGATCGTCCAGTAAACCTTCATAGCCTTCGAAGCCGGCCAGCAACAGCCCCGGCGCCCGTTCGAGGGCGCGCGCCACCGTCATCGCCTCCTCCGGCGTGCGGCAGCCGGCGCGCTTGCCCGACAGGCCGAGTTCGACCAGCACCGGCAGCGGCCGCGCCAGCGGATGCGCCGCGATTTCCTCGCTCAGCCTCGCCACCCCGGCCAGCGAATCGGCCAGCACGTAGCATTCGAAGTCGGGGTCGTCGTGCAGCAGCTGCAGCACGGCGCGCACGTCGCTGCGCGCCACCAGCTGGTTCGCGATCAGCACGCGCCGCACGCCGAAGCGGTGCGCGACCTGCACCTGCACCGCATTGGCCAGCGTGATGCCCCAGGCGCCGTTGGCGAGCTGGGCGCCGAACAACTGCGGGCTCATGGTGGTCTTGCCGTGCGGCGCCAGTTCGACCTGGTGGCGTGCGCAGAAGGCGCGCATCCAGTCCAGGTTGTGGCGCAGCGCCGATGTCTTCAGCACCGCGACCGGGTAGCTGGTATCGCCATGCAGCACATTCCAGCCCTGCACGCCGATCGCGCCCTGGCGCAGCGGCGCCGTGATCGGCAAGCCCTTCACGCCGGGCTGCAGCAGTTGTTCTTCGAGGCTGGACAGCGCAAGGCCGCCGTGGGGCAAGGCATTCATGGGTTCCTCTGGCTCTTCAATTCGTCGTCCAGGTCGCGCAGCAGCAGGCCGGCGCTCGGCATCACGTCGCGCGCGCCCGGGGTGTAGAACACGCCGGTGGCGATGCCGTCCTGCTCCAGCTGCGGCAGCAGCCCGCCGACCAGCTCATCCAATGGGAAGGACTGCGGCTCATAGCCGGTCCACTCGTAATCTGCGCATATTTTCGCAAATTCGCTGTCCGGCCACAGCGGAAACACGAGGGTGCCGTCTTCCTTCTTCGCCAGCGCCCAGCCGTTGCGGTACAGGCTCCATACGGTGCCGGTCGCGACCACGCGCTGGATGAAGTATTCGTAGCGCTGCGGACCGGGAAGCATCACCGTTTCCTGCACCTGCCTGGTATCGATTGCCATGCCTGCCTCGTTGTCGTCGTCGTTGGTACGAGCATACGACAAGCCAGCGCAGGCGCGGCGCAGCCGAGCGGCTAGTCGGCGTCGTCCAGCAGTTGCTGCAGGCGGCGCGGGTAATGGTTCAGAAAGTCGCGCGTGACCGCGTAGTGTTCGGTGTCTTCGTAGTCGACGTGGCTGATGCCGGTCTCGTCGAACAGCAGGATCTTGGCGCGCGGATAGGCCAGCAGGATCGGCGAGTGGGTGGCGATGATGAACTGGGCGCCCTGTTTGACCAGCCGGTCGATCACGGCCAGCGCGGCCAGCTGGCGGTTCGGCGACAGCGCCGCTTCCGGTTCGTCCAGCAGATAGATGCCATCGCCGCTGAAGCCCTGCAGCACGTCCATGAAGGCTTCGCCGTGCGAACGCAGGTGCAGCGAAGGTTCGGGGTTCCCCGGCAGGCTGTCCAGGTAGGTGAACACATTGAACAGGCTTTCGGCGCGCAGGAAATACGAATAGCGCGGCCGTTTGAAACCCTTGACCAGCTTCAGGCAGCGGTGCAGCGGCGATACCTCCTGCTGCTCGCGCAGCACATTGCGCGTGCCGCCCTCGGCCGGCATGTCCAGTGCCACGGCGATCGCTTCCAGCACGGTCGACTTGCCGGCGCCGTTCTCGCCCACAAAAAAGGTGACGTCCGGGTGCGGCTCCAGCACGCCGAGTTCGCGCACGGCCGGAATCGAGAACGGGTAGTCATCGGGATCGGCATCGGCGGCGGGATCGATCGTAACCGAGCGCAAGTAGGGCTTGGCGGCAAAGGACATGAATAAAACCCTTTCGGATAACAAAACACCGCCCGAGGGCGGTGTTTCGAACGCGATACGCAGGCCCGGCTTACTGCATGTGCTGGCCACCGTTGATGGCGATGTTGGCGCCGGTCACGAAAGCCGCCTCGTCCGAGGACAGGTAGGCGACCAGGCCGGCCACTTCTTCCGGCTTGCCCAGGCGGCCCATCGGGATCTGCGGGATGATCTTCGTTTCCAGCACCTCGCTCGGGATGTCGGTCACCATCTTGGTGCCGATATAGCCCGGCGAGATGGTGTTCACGGTCACGCCCTTGCGTGCCACTTCCAGCGCCAGGGCCTTGGTGAAGCCGTGGATGCCGGCCTTGGCCGCCGAATAGTTGGTCTGGCCGAAGGCGCCCTTCTGGCCGTTGACGGACGAGATGTTGATAATCCGGCCCCAGCCGCGCTCGACCATGCCGTCGGCGACCGGCTTGGTCATGTTGAACACGGAATCGAGGTTGGTCTTCATGACCGCATCCCAGTTGACCTTGTCCATCTTCTTGAAGGTCATGTCGCGGGTGATACCGGCGTTGTTGACCAGGACGTCGACCGGGCCGACTTCCTGCACGACCTTGGCCACGCAGGCCTGGGCCGAATCGTAGTCGGCGACGTCGCACTCGTAGGCCTTGAAGTCGTAGCCCTGCTCTTTCATCGACGCCAGCCAGCCTTCCGCTTTCTTGCTGCCGGGCGAATAAGTCGTCACGACCGTGTAGCCGAGCGCAGCCAGTTTGATGCAGATCGCTTCGCCGAGGCCACCCATGCCGCCAGTCACTAATGCCACTCTAGCCATTGTCTTCTCCTAGTTTTTATCCGAACCTTGTAGGAACTGCTTTCGACTGCAATCCGCTCAGTTGCTCTCAGTTGCTCTCAGTTGCGATCAGTCGCGCTCGACCGCCAGCGCCACGCCCATGCCGCCGCCGATGCAGAGGCTGGCCAGCCCCTTCTTGGCGTCGCGGCGGACCATTTCGTGCAGCAGGGTCACCAGCACGCGCGCACCGGAGGCGCCGATCGGGTGGCCCAGCGCGATGGCGCCGCCATTGACGTTGATCTTCGAGGTGTCCCAGCCCATCTGCTTGTTGACGGCCACGGCCTGGGCCGCGAAGGCTTCGTTGATTTCCATGAGGTCGACTTCTTCGTGGGTCCAGCCGGCCTTTTCCAGGCACATGCGGGCAGCCGGTACCGGGCCCATGCCCATGATGGTCGGGTCCAGGCCGGCCAGCGAATACGCCTTGATGCGCGCGATCGGGGCCAGGCCCAGCTCCTTGGCTTTCGAAGCCGACATCATGATCACGGCGGCGGCACCGTCGTTCAGGCCGGAGGCGTTGCCGGCGGTGACGGAACCTTCCTTGTTGAAGGCCGGGCGCAGGCTGGCCAGACCCTCGAGGGTGGCGCCATGTTTCGGGTACTCGTCGGTATCGAAGATGGTCGGGCCCTTCTTCGACGGAATTTCGATCGGGATGATCTCGTCCTTGAACTTGCCGGCCTTCATGGCGGCTTCGGCCTTGTTCTGCGAAGCCAGCGCGAATTCGTCCTGCTCGGCGCGCGAGATCTCGAACTTGCGGGCCACGTTCTCGGCGGTCACGCCCATGTGGTACTGGTTGTACACATCCCACAGGCCGTCGACGATCATGGTGTCGGTCAGCTTGGCGTCGCCCATGCGGAAGCCGTCGCGCGAACCGTTCAGCACGTGCGGCGAGGCGCTCATGTTTTCCTGGCCGCCGGCGATCACGATCTGGGCGTCGCCGCACATGATGGCTTGCGCCGCCAGGTGGGTGGCGCGCAGGCCGCTGCCGCAAACCACGTTCAGGGTCGAGGCCGGGACGCTGTCGGGCAGGCCGGCCTTGATCACGGCCTGGCGCGCCGGGTTCTGGCCGGCGCCGGCGGTCAGCACCTGACCCATGATGACTTCGCTGATCGCGGCCGGATCGATGCCGGTCTTCGCCACCAGGTGCTTGATCACCTGGGCGCCGAGTTCGGTGGCAGGGATCTTCGAGAGGGTGCCGCCGAATTTGCCGATGGCGGTGCGGCCGGCGGCCACGATGACGACGTCTTCCATATCAATCTCCGAAAAGTGGGCCTGTTGGCTGGAAAGCCAACAATGCTAGATGCAACGCTAATAGCACGTTTAAGCAAAATCAATCTTATCAGTTTATTTATTAGAGAGAACGGCGAAAACAGCTTTCCGTGTTATTGCAGAGCACCTTTTATCGTTCAGTTTTTTATGTGTGGAAACACCCGTTGCCGCCTATTACGAAACGCCCTAAACCCTTTACCTTTCAAGGAAATTTCACAGTAGAATGCACGGGCTAGTGCCAACCAGAACGTTTTATGTCCAGATCCCCGAGCTCCCTGCCCATCGAAATCAAGATTTCCACGGTCGTGGCCATTTCGACCATCCTGCATTCGGCCGATCCGATTGCGATCGATGCCGCCCTCAAGCAGATGACCGGTGGGGTGTCGGACTTTTTCGAAGATGAATTCGCCGTCATCGACGTCGCCGGCATCGCCGACGACGCCGCCCAGGTCGACTGGCCGGCGCTGGTGGCCCTGCTCAAGAATTACCGCCTGAACGCGGTCGCGGTACGCGGCGCGCCGGCCGCGCTGCATGCGGCGATCCGCAGCCACGGCCTGTTCCTGGACGACGGCTCGAGCGGGACGCGGGTCCCCGAGGCGCGGACCGATGCCGCGCCGGCGCGCGAGGAAGCCCCGGCTGCGCCGGCACCTGCGCCCGCTCCGGCCCCGGCACCTGCGCCGGTCGCGGCGGCACCGGTCCAGGCCATGATCGTCGACACCCCGGTGCGTGCCGGCCAGCGCATCTATGCGCGCGGCACCGACCTGATCATCACCGCGGTCGTCAACAATGGCGCCGAAATCATCGCCGACGGCAGCATCCACGTGTATGCGCCGCTGCACGGCCGTGCCCTGGCCGGCGCTTCCGGCAATGCCGATGCGCGCATCTTCGCGCTGGCCATGCAGCCGGAACTGGTGTCGATCGCCGGCGTGTACCGTACCTTCGACGACGGTTTTCCGGCCGAACTGACGCGCCAGCCGGCACAAATCCGTTTGGTTGGCGACCGAATCGATATATCATCGCTGGGTTCGCCTAACCGCTAATCAGCACTGACCAGATACTGAATAGGACATTTAATTTTCATGGCAAGAATTATCGTTGTAACGTCCGGTAAGGGCGGTGTGGGCAAGACCACTTCGAGCGCGAGCTTTGCGACCGGCCTGGCGATGCGCGGCCACAAGACCGCCGTCATCGACTTCGACGTCGGCCTGCGTAACCTCGACCTGATCATGGGTTGCGAACGCCGTGTGGTGTACGACCTGATCAACGTGGTGAACAAGGAAGCGACGCTGACCCAGGCCCTGATCAAGGACAAGCACTGCGACAACCTGTTCATCCTGCCGGCCTCGCAAACCCGCGACAAGGACGCCCTGACCGAAGACGGCGTCGAGCGCGTGCTGAACGAGCTGGTCCAGATGGGCTTCGAATTCATCATCTGCGATTCGCCGGCCGGTATCGAGCACGGCGCGCTGATGGCCCTGACCTTCGCCGACGAAGCGATCATCGTCACCAACCCGGAAGTGTCGTCGGTGCGCGATTCCGACCGCATCCTCGGCATCCTGCAAGCGAAGTCGCGCCGCGCCCAGAGCGGCGGCGAGCCGGTCAAGGAACACCTCCTGATCACCCGTTATTCGCCGCGCCGCGTGGAAAACGACGAGATGCTGTCCTACCAGGACGTGCAGGAAATCCTGCGCATCCCGCTGATCGGCATCATTCCGGAATCGGAAGCCGTGCTGCACGCCTCGAACCAGGGCAATCCGGCGATCCACTTCAAGGAAACCGACGTCGCCCAGGCTTACCAGGACGTGATCGGCCGCTTCCTCGGCGAAGAGATCCCGCTGCGCTTCACCAGCTACGAGAAGCCGGGTTTCCTGCAGCGTCTATTCGGAGCGAAGTGACATGCCCTTGCTTAACTTCCTGTTTCCCAAGAAACAGCAGAGTGCCACGGCGGCCAAGGAAAGGCTGCAGATCATCATCGCCCGCGAACGCGGCGGCCGCAGCGGCCCGGACTTCCTGCCGGCCCTGCACCGCGAACTGATCGAAGTGATCTCGAAGTACACCAAGGTCAACGCGGACGACATCAAGATTTCGCTGGACCGCCAGGGCAACCTGGAAGTCCTCGACGTCAACGTGGTGCTGCCGGACGCCTAAACCGGCGTCACCGTCTTCTGTCCTACCTCCTGCGCCACCCTGGCGCAGGCTTCCACGTGCTGGTAGCCCATCTGGCGAAACAGCGCGAACCCGATCGCCGCCGAGGCGATCTGTCCCGCCAGCGGCACGACCTTGGTGGCCGACTTGGCCGCCAGCTTGGCGCCCGATTTCTGCAGCAGTTTCAGCACCAGTTCCTTGGTCACCAGCTTGCCCACCAGCGTGCCGCCCAGCGCCGCCATCGCCTGGTAGGTCGCGATCCGCATGTGCGGCTGCAGCGCGTCGATCTGCGCCGGGGTCAGGCCGAAATCCTTGTTGATGTCCTCGACCATCGAGGCGAAGCTTGTGAGATCCGCCACCATGTCCACGCCCGGGATCGGCACTGCCGAAATGCCGGCCGAGATCGCCGCCCGCTTGCGCACCAGCGCCCGGCAGCGCTCGCGTACGCGTTCGATGTCATCGCTCGACAGCGGCAGCAGAGCGACTGCGCCGGCGACTTGTGTCTTTTTCCTGAAGAGCTTTTTGAGCATCGTATTCCCCATTTCACTGTCATAGCAGCAGTGTAGCCCGCTATGTAAGCGGGGGTTGTTACGGCTGTGACGCTATTCCCCAACGAAAATGTAAATTTATCTGAGGCATATGTAGCTTTGATTTTAGAAAGTCTGCTATATTCGGAAATAAGTTGTAGGAACGATCCTACATCAGGATTAGTTGTAGTCCCACCTGCCGAGATCGCATCATCATGAGAATTACCGTACTGGACAACGATACCGCCCAAGCAGAACTGATCTGCCAGGTGCTGACTGGTGCTGGCCATCAATGCCAGGCCTTCGATAGCGGCAAGGAAATGCTGGGACAACTGCGCAAGGACAGCACCGACCTGCTGATCATGGACTGGCAAATCAGCGATGTCCCGGGTGCGGAACTGCTGCGCCGCGCCAAGGAAAAGATGGCGCCGAACACGCCGACCATCTTCCTGGCCGGCAGCGCCTCGGAAGACGACATCGTGTCCGGCGTGACCGCCGGCGCCGACGACTACCTGGTCAAGCCGCTGCGCCGCGGCGAACTGGTAGCGCGCGTGCAAGCCCTGCTGCGCCGCGCCTACCCGTCGCAGAACGGCGCCGAACAGCTGCAATTCGGCCCCTACACCTTTGAAACCCGGCCGGGCCGCCTGACCATGGGCGGCGAATCGATCGACGTCACGCACAAGGAATTCAACCTGGCGCTGTTGTTCTTCCGTAACCTCGGCCGTCCGCTGTCGCGTGCCTACATCCACGAGTCGATCTGGGTACGCGAAACCGCAGTACCCTCGCGCACCATGGACACCCACGTCTCGCGCGTACGCAACAAGCTGCGCCTGCGTCCGGAGAACGGTTTCCGCCTGGTTCCCGTGTACAGCTACGGCTACCGGCTGGAGAAGCTGGGGGCCTGAAGGCCTGCCGTGAAACCCCTTAGTGAAGGCTGACCGGCATCGCGGTATAATGGGCGCGCTGCCCATTTTTTGATCACCCATGCAACTCCTCGCTGTCGGCCTGAATCACAATACCGCACCAGTCTCGCTGCGCGAGCAACTGGCGCTGGCGCCCGAACACCTGGGCCAGGCGGTACAGGCGGCGCGCGGTTGGTTCTCCCGTTTCAATAGCGGCGGCGAGGACGAAGCGGCCCTGCTCTCGACCTGCAACCGCACCGAGATGTATGCCGCCAGCGACGTCGCCGATCCGCTCGACGCCTCCGCGCGTTTCCTGGCCGACTACCACCGCCTGCAATTTGCCGATCTGCGTCCGCACCTGTACATGCTGCCCCAGCATGACGCGGTGCGCCACGCCTTCCGCGTTGCCTCCGGCCTCGATTCGATGGTGCTGGGCGAAGCGCAGATCCTGGGCCAGATGAAGGATGCGGTGCGCGTCGCCGATGAAGCCGGCGGTCTCGGCACCTACCTGCACCAGCTGTTCCAGCGCAGCTTCGCGGTCGCCAAGGAAGTGCGCAGCACCACCGAGATCGGCGCCCACAGCGTGTCGATGGCCGCCGCCGCGGTGCGCCTGTCGGAACGCATCTTCGATTCGGTGAGCAGCCAGAACGTGCTGTTCATCGGCGCCGGCGAGATGATCGAGCTGTGCGCGACCCACTTCGCGGCCCACAACCCGAAATCGATCACCATCGCCAACCGCACGCTGGAGCGCGGCGAATCGCTGGCCGCGCGCTTTGCCGGCCGCGCGATCCGCCTGGCCGATCTGCCGGAACTGCTGCCGCAGTTCGATATCGTGATCTCCTCGACCGCGTCGACGCTGCCGCTGATCGGCAAGGGCCTGGTCGAACGCGCCATCAAGGCACGCCGCCACCGTCCGATGTTCATGGTCGACCTGGCGGTCCCGCGCGACATCGAACCGGAAGTCGGCAAGCTCGACGACGTGTTCCTGTACACCGTCGACGACCTGGCGGACGTGGTGCGCACCGGCGTCGAACACCGGCAAGCGGCGGTGGCCCAGGCCGAGGCCATCATCGAAACCCGTGTGCAATCCTTCATGCACTGGATCGGCGACCGCGCCGTGGTGCCGGTGATCCGCGACCTGCACGAATCCAGCGAAAGCCTGCGCCTGGCCGAACTCGAACGCGCGCGCAAGCTGCTGGCGAAAGGCGAAGACGTCGACGCCGTGCTGGAAGCGCTTTCAAAAGGTCTGACCGCCAAATTCCTGCACGGCCCGCAACAGGCCCTGCACCGTGCCCAGGGCGACGAACGCGCGCGCCTGGCCACCCTGCTGCCCCAGCTGTTCCGCGGCCGCCGTTAGCGCCCGCTTCCCTTTTACGCACGGCCTGTTTGCAGCGCATCCCGGCCGTGTCCGTGTATGCTGCCGCCCTGCGGTATCTCTTTCCTCTATTTTTTCAGAACGCTATGAAACCATCCATGCTGTTCAAGCTGGACCAGTTGGCCAACCGCCTCGTCGAACTGGACGAATTGCTGGCGACCGAAGGTGCGACTTCGAACATGGACAACTTCCGCAAGATGAGCCGGGAACATGCCGAGCTCGGCCCGCTGGTCTCGGTCTACCACCAGTACCAGACCGCCCAGGGCGACATCGTCGCGGCGCAGGACATGCTGGCCGATCCGGAGATGAAGGAATTCGCGCAGGACGAGATCGAAGCCGCCAAACAGCGGCTGGCCGAGCTCGACCTGGAACTGCAGAAGATGCTGCTGCCGAAGGACGAGAACGACGAGCGCAACATCTTCCTCGAGATCCGCGCCGGCACCGGCGGCGACGAATCGGCGCTGTTCGCCGGCGATCTGCTGCGCATGTACACCCGCTACGCCGAACGCAACCGCTGGCAGGTCGAGATCGTGTCGGCCTCGGAATCGGACCTGGGCGGCTACCGCGAAGTCATCGCCCGCATCATCGGCAACGGCGTGTATTCGAAACTGAAATTCGAGTCCGGCGGCCACCGCGTGCAGCGCGTGCCGGCCACCGAAACGCAGGGCCGCATCCACACCTCGGCCTGCACGGTGGCGGTGATGCCGGAGGCGGACGAGGTCGAGGACGTGCAGATCAACCCGGCCGACCTGCGCATCGACACCTACCGCGCCTCGGGCGCCGGCGGCCAGCACATCAACAAGACCGACTCCGCAGTGCGCATCACCCACCTGCCGACCGGGATCGTGGTCGAGTGCCAGGACGACCGCAGCCAGCACAAGAACAAGGCGCAAGCGATGAAGGTGCTGGCCGCGCGCATCAAGGACGTGCAGCTGCGCGAACAGCAGAGCAAGGAAGCGGCCACCCGTAAAAGCCTGATCGGCTCGGGCGACCGCAGCGAGCGCATCCGCACCTACAACTTCCCGCAGGGCCGCCTGACCGACCACCGGATCAACCTGACGCTGTATAAGCTCGACATGATCATGGACGGCGACCTGAACGAACTGACCAGCGCCCTGTCCGCCGAGCACCAGGCCGAACTGCTGGCCGCCCTCGGCGACTGATCAACATCAAACCGGGGTCAGACACCGATTTTTGGAAATGTCCCGCAGGCTTTTGCCAAAATCTGGTGTCTGACCCCGGTTTGATTCAGGCCAAGTTAAGCTTGGCCGTGCGAAAATCGCAAGATTCGTCATCACAGGATCACCTATGCCCAGTTCCCGCAACGCCCTGCTCTCGATTGCCGCCGTCAGCCTCGCCCTGGTCGGCGCGGCCCTCTATCTCCAGCACGCCAAGGACATGCTGCCCTGCCCGCTGTGCGTGATCCAGCGCTATGCGTTCCTGGGCATTGCCATCTTCAGCCTGATCGGCGCCTTCGCCAACAAGATCAAGGCGCTCGCCACGCTGGCGCTGCTGTGCGCGCTGGGCGGCTTGGGCACGGTCGGCAAGCATTTATATGTGCTGGCCCACCCGGGCTTTTCCTGCGGCATCGACCCGATGGAAACCCTGCTGAACAAGATCCCGACCGCGACCGCCATGCCCTGGCTGTTCCGCGCCGATGGCCTGTGCGAGGCGGCCCAGGACACGGTATTCGGTTTGAACGTGCCGCAGTGGTCGGCGGTCTGGTTCGTCATCCTGACCGTCAGCCTGATCTGGGTGCTGCTGCGCCGCACAAGCCGATGATCGTTCTGCCCGGCACGTCCATCGCCGCGGCCCAGGCCGCGCTGCCGCTCAATGCGCTGGAAAACCGCATCCTGCTGTGCCACGCGACCGGTTTGACGCGCGTGCAGCTGATCACCCGCGCCGAGCAGCCGCTGGGCGCGGAGGAAGCGGCGCGCCTCGATGCGCTGGTCGCGCGCCGCCTGGCCGGCGAGCCGATCGCCTACATCGTCGGCCGGCGCGAATTCTTCGGCCTCGATTTCGAAGTCAGCGACGCGGTCCTGATCCCGCGTCCAGACACGGAACTGATCGTCGAACTCGCGCTCGAGCGCCTGCCGCCGCAGGGCCGCCTGCTCGACATGGGCACCGGCAGCGGCGCGATCGCCGTCTCGATCGCCCATAATCGCCCGGATGCATCGGTCACCGCGCTGGATGTCAGCGCAGCGGCGCTGGCGGTGGCGCAGCGCAATGCCGCGAACAACCAGGCGCGCGTGCGCTTCCTGCAAAGCGACTGGTTCGGCGCCCTCGCCGCCGGCGAACGCTTCGAACTGATCGTCTCGAATCCCCCCTACATTGCCGCTGGCGACGCACACCTGTCGCAGGGCGACCTGCGTTTCGAGCCCAGCGGCGCCCTGACCGACCACGCCGATGGCCTGTCGGCGCTGCGCACCATCGTCGCCGGCAGCCCTGCGCACCTAACGGCGGGCGGCTGGCTCTTGATGGAACACGGCTACGACCAGGCCGCCAGCGTGCGCGCGCTGCTGGCAGACGGCGGCTATCGCGAGGTGCAGAGCTGGCGCGACCTGGGCGGCATCGAGCGCGTCAGCGGCGGCCGGGTCGCCGGATAAACCAGCCCGGCGCGGGCCGACAGCCCCCTTTGTTACAATGGCCGGCCCACTTCCTGGAGCCACGCATGCCTCGCCTGTCCGCGCCCCGGCTGTTCGCGGCCCGGCTGAGCCTTTCCCTGTTCACGTTCACCCTGTTGACGGTGAGCTGCCTGCTGGCGCCGCCCGCCGCGCAAGCCGGCGACAGCAGCAAGGAGACGATGCACGACCAGGCCCAGGCCCTGTTCGAGCGCGACTGGCAATGGCGGCTGAAGCACCAGCCGGAATTCGCGACCTCGATCGGCGACCACCGCTACGATGCGCTGCTGAGCGACAGCTCGCCGGCCGGCGCCGCCAGGACGCTGGACCACGAGCGCCACATGCTGGAGCTGGCGCGCCAGCTCGACCGCAGCCAGTTGAAGGGCCAGGACCTGCTGTCGCTCGAGCTGTTCGTCCTCGACAAGGAACGCAGCCTGGCACGCAACGCCCTGGCGCCGGTCGACCCGCAGCCGATCACCGCGCGTGACGGCCTCCACATCCGCCTGCCGCAACTGGCCGCGCAGATGCCTTTCATTACCGAAGACGACTACCGCAGCTACATCGCGCGCCTGGGCGCGGTGCCGCGCCACATCGACGGCCTGATCGAGCAGCTGCGCGCCGGCATGCGCACCGGCTGGACCGCGCCGAAGGTGGCGATGGCCGGCCTGCCGGCCCAGCTGCGCGCGCTGCGCGAGCATCTTGGCGACGGCGCGCTGTCCGAACCTTTCAGGCGCCTGCCGGCCACGATTCCCCAGGAAGCGCGCGACAAACTGGCGCTCGATGGCCAGGCTGCAGTGGCCAACCTCGCGCCCAGCCTGCAGCTGCTCGAAGACTTCATCCGCAACGACTACCTGCCGGCCGCGCGGACCACGATCGCGGCCTCCAGCCTGCCGGGCGGGCCGGCCTGGTACGCCTTTCTCGTGAAAAGCGCGACCACCTCCGACCTGACGCCCGCCGAGATCCACGCGCTGGGCCAGAAGGAAGTGGTGCGCATCCGCGCCGAGATCGCGGCGATGGTGCCGAGCACCGGCTTTCGCGGCAACCTGAACCAGTTCATCGCCTTCGCGCGCAGCGATCCGCGCCTGTTTTATACGGAGCCGGAAGCGCTGCTGAACCGCTACCGCCGCAGCATCGCGCGCGTGGCCAGCAAGCTGCCGCTGCTGTTCAATGCGATCCCCGGCGACGAACTGGCGGTCAAGCCGGTGCAGGCGGCCGGCGCCGAGGGCCAGGGCGCGGCCTATTACGAGGCCGGCAGCCCGGACCGGATGGCGGCGCTGGTGATCAATACCGCGCGCCTGAACACGCGGCCGCTGTGGGAAATCGAGACCCTGACCCTGCACGAAGGCCTGCCCGGCCACCACCTGCAGGTGGCGCGCACCCAGGGCAACAGCGCGCTGCCGGCCTTCCGCCGCCAGGGCTGGTATGTGGCCTACGGCGAAGGCTGGGCCCAGTATGCCGAAAGCCTGGGGCCGGAGCTGGGCCTGCTGCGCGACCCGTTCTCGCGCTTCGGCTACCTGGCCGACGAACTGCTGCGCGCCGCGCGCCTGGTGGCCGATACCGGCATCCACGCGATGGGCTGGAGCCGCCAGCAGGCGATCGACTACCTGAATGCGAACACCGCGAATCCGGCGCCGGACAACGAAGTCGAGGTCGACCGCTACATCGTCCGGCCGGGCGAGGCGCTGGGTTATAAACTGGGCCAGCTGCGCATCGCCTCGCTGCGCGCGGAGGCGCAGGCGGCGCTGGGCGAGCGCTTCGATGTGCGCGCCTTCCACGATGCCGTACTGGAAAACGGCGCCCTGCCGCTGGGCGTGCTGGAGCGCCAGGTGCGGCGCTGGATCGCGGCCCAGCGCACGCCGCCGGCAGACGCGGCGCCGGCGGCGGGCGCCCCCGCTGCCACGCCCATCGCGCCGCCCGCGACACCGCCACGCAACCCGGACGACATATTTCAGTAACAAAAGCACCACAGAATGCAGAATTGGCGGGTGCCCGGCGCGCTTGGCTATTTTCGGTTACTCTCTGCACCTCATCTGCAGTACAAGAAAGGAAACACCGTGTCGAAGCCGAACCAACTAGAACGCCGCCTCGCCCTGCTGGACGACGATGCCCACCGCGGCCTGCTGTTGCAGGGCCTGCGCGGCATCGAGCGCGAGACCTTGCGCGTCGACGCCCAGGGCCACCTGGCACGCACGCCGCATCCGGTGCAACTCGGCTCCGCGCTCACGCATCCGCAAATCACCACCGATTACGCGGAAGCCCTGCTCGAATTCATCACCCCGGCCGAGCACGACATTGGCCTGGCGCTCCACCGCCTGGACGCGATCCACCGCTACGCCTACACCAAGCTGGGCGCCGAGATGCTGTGGAGCCAGTCGATGCCCTGCGACCTGCCGGCGGAAGAAGACATCGAGATCGCCTGGTACGGCAAATCGAACATCGGCATGCTCAAGCACGTCTACCGCCGCGGCCTGGCGCTGCGCTACGGCAAGGCCATGCAATGCATCGCCGGCATCCACTACAACTACTCGCTGCCGGAACAGCTGTGGACCCTGATCGCCCAGAGCGAAGGCATCACGGAAGAACGTCGCCACGCATTGCGCGACTTCCAGTCCGAGAGCTACATCGCGATGATCCGCAACTTCCGCCGCTACAGCTGGCTGCTGATGTATCTGTTCGGCGCCTCGCCGGTGCTGGCCAAGGGTTTCCTGCGCGGCCGCGAGCACAGCCTGGAAACGCTGTCCGACGACACCTTGTACCTGCCCTACGCGACCAGCCTGCGCATGAGCGACCTGGGTTACCAGAACGACGCCCAGTCCGGCCTGCGCCCGCACGAGAACAGCCTGGAAAGCTATGTGTCCTCGCTGATGGACGCGGTCAGCCGTCCGTATCCGCCGTATGAAGAGGTCGGCACCAAGAAGGATGGCGAATGGGTCCAGCTGTCGACCAACATCCTGCAGATCGAGAACGAATACTATTCGACGATCCGGCCGAAGCGCGTGATCCGCACCGGCGAGCGTCCGGTGCAGGCGCTGTGCAACCGTGGCGTGCAGTACATCGAGGTGCGCTGCCTGGACGTCGATCCGTTCGAACCGGTCGGCATCGCCGTCGAGACCGGCCGCTTCCTGGACGCCTTCCTGCTGTTCTGCGCGCTCGAGGAAAGCCCGAAGATCAATGCGATGGAGGGCCAGGTCCACGCCCGCAATTTCGCCCGTACCGTCAAGGAAGGCCGCCGCCCCGACCTGACCCTCACGCGCGACGATGTCGAGGTGCCGCTCAAGGACTGGGCACTGGAGCTGATCGAGCGCATCCGCCCGCTGGCCGAGCTGCTGGACCAGGAGCACAATTACCAGGGTGCGCATCTGGCCTCGCTGGAAGCGCAGAAGGCCAAGGTGCTCGACCCGGCCCTGACCCCGTCGGCCCGCGTACTCGACGAAGTGCGTGCGCTCGGCTCCTTCGCCAAATTCGGCCTGCAGCAGAGCGAGCTGCATGCGCAAGCCTTCCGTGCCGAGCCGCTGATGCCGGCTGAAGTCGCCGTGTTCGACGAGATGGCGCAGGCCTCGCTGGCCGAGCAGCAGCAGATCGAGCAGACGGACACCGGCAGCTTCGACGATTTTGTTGCTGCGTATAACAGCAGTACACTGTGCGGTAATTGCTAATACTTGTACGTCGTCCTCGCGAAAGCGGGGACCCATATCGAGGCTCCGCGAGCCGCAGTAGCCAGGCAGATGGTGCGGCGACCGGACGCTCGGCATGGATTCCCGCTTGCGCGGGAAGTCGTTTCGGGCAATGCCTGGAACGACAACAGTTATGTCACCGCACGAGGTCCCTTTGCTCACCTTTTACAACGAACACCACGCGCAACACGCGCCGCGCCACACGCTGGCGCGCGGCGAGCGCGTGCCGTGTTCGGAAAAGCCCGAGCGGGCCGACCTTGTCGTCGCCGAGCTGAGCCGGCGCGGCCTGGGCCAGATCGTCACCCCGCACGGCGTGCCGCTGGTGTCGCTGGAGCGGGTGCACACGCCGCGCTACCTGCATTTCTTGCGTTCCGCCTGGAGCGAGTGGTCGAATCTCGATCCGCGCAACGGCCAGCAGGATGCCCTGCCCTCGGTGTGGCCGATCCGCGGCATGCGCCACGACATCGAGCCGGACGATTTCACGGCCCGCCTGGGCTTGTACTCGATGGACAGCGCCACCCCGCTCACCGCCGGCACCTGGGTCGCAGCCAAGACCGGGGCCGATTGCGCCGTCAACGCGGCGCATGCCTTGCGCCTGGGCGAGCGCGGCAGCTTTGCGCTGACCCGCCCGCCCGGCCACCACGCGGGCGCCGACCATTTCGGCGGCGGCTGCTTCCTGAACAATGCCGCGCTGGCGGCCCAGCACCTGCTGGACGACGGCCTGCAGCGCATCGCCATCCTCGACCTCGATTACCACCACGGCAGCGGCACCCAGCGCATCTTTTATCAGCGCAAGGACGTGCTGTTCGCCTCGATCCACGCCGATCCGCGCCAGGACTACCCCTATTACCTCGGCCACGCCGACGAAATCGGCGAAGGCGAAGGCCTCGGCTACAACATGAACCTGCCGCTGGCGCAGGACGCGACCTCGAACCAGTGGTTCACGGCGCTGGAATCGGGCTGCCTCAAAATGTCGATGTTCGCACCGCAGGCGCTGGTGGTATCGCTGGGCGTGGGCAGCCTGCATGGTGCGCCGCGAACGCACTTCGGCCTCACGGCGGCGGATTTCCTGCGCGTCGGCGAGCGCATCGGCTACCTGGGCCTGCCGACCGTCTTCGTGTTCGAAGGCGGCGCCGTGGTGCCCGAGCTCGGCACCAGTGTCGTCAACGTGCTCGAAGGTTTCGAGACCGCCGTTTAAACAAACAATTGTTCATCGATATAAACAAATGATTACGTGGCAATGGAGTCGTTTTGCCGACCTGACGGTCGCGCAGCTGTATGCAATGCTGGCTTTGCGCCAGGAAGTGTTCGTGCTGGAACAGACCTGCCTGTACCCGGACATCGACGGTCTCGACCCGGGCGCCCAGCACCTGCTCGGCTGGCGCGATGCCGATGGCAAGCCGGAACTGGTCGCGCACCTGCGCTGCCTGGCGCCGGGCGCGAAGTACGAGGAGATGTCGATCGGCCGCGTGGTCACCAGCCCGGCCGCGCGCGGCAGCGGCCTCGGGCGCGAACTGGTGGCCCAGGGTATCGCGCTGGCTTGCCAGCTGCATCCGGGCCACGCGATCCGCATCGGTGCGCAGGCGCACCTGGAACGGTTCTATGCCAGCTTCGGCTTCGTCACCGTCTCCGAGCCCTATGACGAAGACGGCATCCTGCACATCGACATGATCCTGAGCGCCTAACAAAACCCACATGGCGGCGTTGCATCGTCTCGCCGTACTGGCGTACTGTCTTCGACGCTGCGCCTTGCCCTGCGGGTTTGTTAGACGCTCATATCACTTGAGGTGGCCCGACTTGGTCGGGTCCGGCATCAGGAAGGCCACCAGGCAGGCGACGGCGGCCATGATGCTGACGTACCAGTAGAAATACGGCTCGTGGCCGGCCTGCTTGAACCACAGGGCCACGTATTCGGCCGAGCCGCCGAAGACCGCGTTCGCGATCGCATACGACAAACCCACGCCCAGCGCGCGCACCTCGACCGGGAACATCTCGGCCTTGATCAGGCCGCCGATCGAGGTATAGAAGCTGACGATCGCCAGCGCGCAGGTGATCAGGACGCCGGCCATCAGCGGGCTGTCGACGCCGCGCAGCGTGCTCAGGATCGGCACCGTGAAGATCGCCGCGAGAAGCCCGAACAGGATCATCGAAGTCTTGCGGCCGATGCGGTCGGACAGCGCGCCAAATAGCGGCTGCATCAGCATGTAGATCAGCAGGCAGACCGTCATCACCCGGCTGGCGGTGGGAGTGCTCATGCCGACCGTGTTGACCAGGTACTTCTGCATGTAGGTGGTGAAAGCGTAGAAGATCAGCGAGCCGCCGGCGGTAAAACCCAGCACCGTGACGAAGGCGCGCCCGTGGTGCCTGAGCAGCGAACTCACGCTGCCGGCCTGTTCGCTCTTGCGCTCCGATTCCTTGGTGGTTTCGTGCAGCGAGCGGCGCAGGTAGAGCGAGACCAGGGCCGAGGCCGCGCCGACCACGAACGGGATGCGCCAGCCCCAGGCCACCAGCTCCTCGTGCGACAGCAGCAGTTGCAGGATGCCCAGCACCAGCAGCGCCGCCAGCTGGCCGCCGATCAGGGTGACGTACTGGAAGGAGGCAAAGAAACCCTTGCGGCCCGGCTCCGCCACCTCGCTCATGTAGGTCGCGCTGGTGCCGTATTCACCGCCCACCGACAGACCCTGGAACAGGCGCGCCACCAGCAGCAGCACCGGCGCCGCCGTGCCGATCGTGGCGTAGGTCGGCAGGCAGGCGATCAGCAGCGAGCCGCCGCACATCATCAGCACCGAGATCATCATCGCGTTGCGGCGGCCGTAACGGTCGGCGATGCGGCCGAACAGCCAGCCGCCCACCGGGCGCATCAGGAAGCCGGCGGCGAAAATGCCGGCGGTGTTCAGCAGCTGGACAGTCGGGTCGGCCTTCGGGAAAAAGGCGGAAGAGAAATACAGGGCGCAGAACGAGTAGATGTAGAAGTCGAACCATTCGACCAGGTTGCCGGACGAGGCGCCGACGATGGCGAAGACGCGCTGGCGCGAAGTCAGGTGTTCGATTGCATGTGGGTCGCTGGTGTCCGCTGTTGCCATTACTTTCTCCAAATCTGCCGCGGTCAGTGCCGCCAGGCAGACTTAGCATAATGTTTATTCGCGATGGATGGCGCGCCGCAGGCGGTGCACCAGCAGGCGCCGGCCCAGCAGCGGCAACCCGGCCAGCAGCAGCAGGGCCTGCGCCGGCTCCGGCACCGGCGACAGCAGCACCGGCACGCAAAAGCCGAAGTCGTTGCAGCCATTGGCGACGATCTGGCCGGCGCCATTGATGCCGACGGCCTCCGTCAAGACGAAGTCGCCCAGGCCGCCCTCGACCAGGGTGTTCAGGTCCAGCAGCTGGCCGTCCGCGTACAGGAAGGCGTGCGAGAAACCGCCGCCCGGCAGGCTGGCCAGCCCGACCACCATGCCCGCCTCGTTGAGCGCCCTGGCCTCGGCATAGTCGCCGCCGAAGGAACCGAGATCGAGCAGCGTGCCCCCGCTGTAGAGAAAAGGGTGGAAGGCGACGTCGCCGGCGGTGAGGCTGTAGCCGGCCACCTGGCCCGCCTCGTTGACCGCATTGGCGAAGCTGAAGCCGCCGCCCAGGGTGCCGAGGTCGGTCATGACGCCGTCGCGGTAGATGAAGGCGTGCGAGCCATCGTCCGGAAAGGCCGGACCCGGCTGCGAACCGCCGACGATGACACCGCCGTTGTTGATGTCGCGCGCCTGGGCGTAGCTGCCGCCCAGCGTGCCAATATCGGCGATGCCGCCGCCGCTGTACAGGAAGGCGCGCGGGTTGCCGGCGGGGTCCAGCGATTCGCCGACCGCCTGCCCGGCCGCGTTCACGCCCCAGGCCACCGTGTCGCCGCCGTACAGGGTGCCGGTATCCTGGCTGGTGCCGCCGCTGTAGACGAAGCCGCGGGTGCCGCCGCCGAGCGTCCAGGCGCCCGCCGCCACCCCGTTCTCGATCGCGTTCGCGACCACCGTGTTGCCCGCGGGCGCGGGCGGCGGCAGGAAGCCGAGACTGGCGGCCGTCCACACGAAGGCGGCGGCGTCGCCCTCGGGCGTCATGCCGCGCCCGGCCACACGCCCTGCTTCGTCGATGGCGAGCGCCTGGAAGTTGGTGGGCAGGAAGGTCGCACCGAACATCGGCTCGGCCCGCGCGGCGAGCGGCAACAACAGCAACAGCAGGACAAGCAGCGGCAAGGGCATGGCGGGCTCCGGATGGAATCGGCAAGGATGTGCGCGCCAACGATACCCCGCCCACCCGCTGCCGGCCTGCGCCAGATCAGGCGTACGCAGGACGCATGGGTCAATGCGCCGGATTCAGAAGGTGAGCACGAAGCGCGCGCCGCGCCCCACCGAGCGCGCATGGCGCACCGTGCCGCCGTTCTCGTGGACCAGGTGGCGCACCATGGCCAGGCCGATCCCGCCGCCCTGTTTCTTGGTGGTGAAGAAGGGGGTGAAGATGTGCGCCGCCAGCCCGTCCGGCACACCGGGACCGTCGTCGCTGACCTCGATGCGCAGGCGGCCGCCGCGCACCAGCCGCGCCGCGACCCAGGCGTGGCCGGCCTTCCCCTCATTGCCGGCGGTGGCCTCGAAAGCATTTTTGAGGAGATTGATCAGGGCCTGTTCGAGCTGGCCCGGATCGGCCATCAGTTCCAGCGATGCCGGTTCGACCGAAAATTCGACGGCGCCGCCGCGCGCGCGCCAGCCTGGCCCGACCAGCGCGGCGACGCGCTCGAACAAGGCATCCAGGCGCAGCCGCTCGGGTCGCGCGGGCGGCACGTTCGACAGGCTGCGGTAGCTGGCCACGAAATCGACCAGGCTGTCGGCGCGGCGCCGGATCGCGTCCAGCGCGGTGCTGAGGTCCAGCCCCACGTCTTCCGGCAGCGCACCGCGGAACTCACCGAGCAAGCCATAGGCCGTGTGCGACAGCGAAGCCACCGGCGTCAGCGAATTCATGATCTCGTGGGTCAGCACGTGCACCAGCTGGCGCCAGGCGTGCAGAGCTTCGGCTTCGAGTTCGCTCTCGACCGGCATCAGGGCCGCCAGGCGCTGCGCCCTGCCCTGCAGCGTCAGCGAAGACACCGCCAGCAGCGCACGTTCGGTGCCGCGCTCGGTCTCGAAGTCGATCAACGCGCGCCGTTCGCCCGGCTGCGCCGCCAGTTGGCGATACAGGTCGGCCGGATCGCTGGCGCGGCCCGGCGCCACCAGTTTGCGCGCGTTGCCGTTGAGCGGCGCGACCTGGCCGTCGCCCCCCGGGCCATCGATGCGGAACAGGGCCACCGGCGTGTGTTCCAGTCTCGCTTCCAGCGCCAGCGCATTGTCGAGCAGGGCCTGCTGCTCGATCGGCAAGCCGGGCGCGCTCGGCGGTGCCGGGCGGCGCAGGGCGCCCAGGCGGTCGATGCAGCGCCACAGGCTCGCCACCAGCGGCAGCGTGGCCAGCAGGCACAGCACCGCCAGGCGCGGCGAGTCGTGCACCACGCCGGCACCGAAGGCCAGCACGGCGATGCCGGCCAGCGACAGCAGCGCGCCCGCTTTGAGGCGCGTTTCAGATGCCATGCTTGCCCAGCTTGCGGTACAGCGCGGCGCGCGAGAGGCCGAGCATGCGCGCCGCCAGGCTGATGTTGCCCTTGGCCTTGTCGAGGGCGGCGGCAATGGTCTCGCGCTCCAGCGCGCCGAGACGGAATTCGACGTTCGCATCGTCGGCGGCCGCCGTCGCCGCGGCCGGCACTGGAGCCGGCACTGGTACTGGCGCCGGCAGCGCCAGGCCGAAATCCTCGTAGCGGTACTCGTCGTGCGCGGCCAGGATCACCGCGCGCTCGCAGGCATGGCGCAGCGCGCGCACATTGCCCGGCCACGACCATTCGCACAGCTGCTGCTGGGCGCTGGGGGCAAGCTCGCGCACCGGCCGCCGGTACTGCGCCTCGTACAGCGACAGGTAGTGGTGCAGCAGGCCGGGCACGTCATCGCGCCGTTCGCGCAGCGGCGGCACGCGGATCACGATGGTGTTCAGGCGGAACAGCAGGTCGGGGCGGAACACGGCGGGGTCGAACAGGCGTGCCTCATCGAGATTGGTGGCGCTGACGATGCGCACGTCGATCGCTTCCGGGCGGTCGGCGCCGATCGGCGTGACTTCGCGCCGCTCCAGCGCGGTGAGCAGCCTGGCCTGCCCCGCCAGCGGCATGTTGCCGATCTCGTCGAGGAACAGGGTGCCGCCGCGCGCGGCCTGGAAGCGGCCGGCGCGGTCGCTGCGGGCATCGGTGAACGAGCCCTTGCGGTGGCCGAACAATTCGCTCTCGAAGGTCGATTCCGGCAGCGCGCCCATGTCGACCGCGAGGAAGGTCGCGCCGGCGCGGCTGGAGGCCGCGTGGATGGCGCGCGCCACCAGTTCCTTGCCGACCCCGTTCTCGCCCAGCACCATCACATTGGCTTCGGTCGGCGCGACGCTGGCGATCATCGATTTCACGCCGCGCATGGCGGCCGAGTCGCCCATCAAGCCGCTGGTGGCGGCGCCGCCGGCGAGCGCGCTGCGGCGTGCCAGCGCGGTGTCGACGGCGGCGATCAGGCGCGCATTGTCCCAGGGTTTGGTGATGAAATCGCTGGCCCCGCGTTTGAGCGCCTCGACCGCCAGCGGCACGTCGGCATACGCGGTCAGGGCGATCACGGCGGGCGGATGGGCGAGCGTGCGCAGGCGGTCGAGCACGGCCAGGCCTTCGGCGCCGTCGATGCGGCCGGGCGTGAAGTTCAGGTCGAGCAGGACCACGTCCGGCACACCGGCGTCGAGCACGCTCGACAGGCGCGCCGGATCGTCGAGCGTGGTCACCCGGCCGTGGCGGCGGCGCAGCAGCATCTGGGCGGCATAGGCGACGTCGCTATCGTCGTCGAGGATCAGCAGGTGGGCGGCGGTATCGGCCATAGTGTTGCCATTCTAGCAGCGCGGCTTAGCCGCGGCGACTCCGCGGTTGGTCGCGGCGGACGCCTGTCCGCAAGCGCACAGGCCCACCTGTCCGGTTCCGGACAGGTACGGCGGACAAACCCGCACAAGCAGCCAAAAAAGGGGGGTAAACGGCCTGGCACGGCGCTTGCAGAAGAGAGCAGGTCATCGTTCACCACAACGCATCAGCATGGATCACATTCCTCCTTCCGCCGTCACCGGCGCCGCCATGGACAGCGTCGTGCCGAAGCGGCGCGGCCGGCTGTTCAAGCGCATCGCCGTGCTTGCCGCCATCGCTGCCGCCCTGGCCTGGACCGGCTGGCAGTTCGTGCCGCACGGCCTGCAGGTGGCCAGCCGCGACGTGCGCCTGGCGCGGGTCGAACAGGGCGTGTTCCGCGACGACATCGTCGTGCGCGCCACCGCCGAACCGCTGAATTCGATCATCCTCGACTCGGTCGAAAGCGGCCGCGTGGAAGAGGTGTTCGCGAAGGACGGCCAGGCCGTCAAAAAGGGCGACCTGCTGTTCCGCCTGTCGAACCCGCAGCGCAACCTGGAACTGCTGGCGCGCCAGACCGAATATTCGCAGCAGATCTTCAACGCGGCCCAGCTGCGCGTGGCCCAGGAAGCGGTGCGCACCGACCACCAGCGCCGCCAGTCCGAACTCGAGTTCGCGCTGAGCCAGGCCCGGAAGCAGCACGCCCGCAACCAGCGCCTGGCGCAGCAGGGTTTCATCTCCGCGGTGGCGCTGGAAGAGTCGAGCGATAAGCTGGCGCAGCAACAGCGCGCGCTGGACGAGGAAAAGCGCGCCGTCGCCAACGAGGAAAAGGTGCGCGACCGCGCGCTGGACCAGCTGGACAGCGGCCTGCACGGCCTGCAGTCCGGCCTGAAGCTGGTCAGCGCCACCGTCGACGCGCTGGCGGTACGGGCCCCGGCCGATGGCGTGCTGACCGATTTCCGCATGCTGGTCGGCCAGACCGTGCGCCCGGACCAGCACATCGGCCGCATCGACGATCCGCAGCACTTCAAGCTCAGCGCCCTGGTCGACGAGTTCTACCTGAGCCGCCTGAGCGTCGGCCGGGTCGGCAGCGTGACCCAGGACGGCAAGACCTACGCACTGAAGGTCGCCACCGTCTACCCGCAGATCAAGGAAGGCCGCTTCACCGCCGAGATGGTGTTCACCGATGGCCAACCCAGCGTGATCAGCCCGGGCCAGAGCATGGACGTCCAGCTGACCCTGGGCGAGCCGGCCAAGGCCATGCTGCTGCCGAACGGCGCGTTCGTGAACGACACCGGCGGCACCTGGGTGTTCGTGCTGGGCCGCGACGGCGAGCGGGTCGAGAAGCGCGCCGTGAAACTCGGACGCCGCAACAATGCCCAGGTCGAGGTGCTGTCCGGCCTGGCGCAGGGCGAACAGGTCATCATCTCCAGCTACACCCCGTTCGGCAAGGCCGAGCGGCTGCAATTGACGAAATAATCCATCCTCCAGAACAGGGAACCGACATGCTCAAACTCTCAGGCGTCAGCAAGATCCACCAGGCCGGCGAAGTGCAGACCACCGCGCTCGACCGCATCGACCTCGACATCGCGGCCGGCGAATACGTGGCCATCACCGGGCCGTCCGGCTGCGGCAAGTCGACCCTCCTCAGCGTGCTCGGCCTGCTGGACGTGCCGACTTCCGGCGAATACTGGTTCGAGGGCCAGAACGTGGCCGGCTGGAGCGAAGCGCGCCTGAACGCGCTGCGGCGCGGGAAGGTCGGCTTCATCTTCCAGAGTTTCAATCTGATCGAAGAATTGTCCGTGTACGAGAACGTCGAGCTGGCGCTGGAGTACACCGGCACCCCGGCCGCCGAGCGCCGCCGCCGCGTGCAGGAGATGCTGCAGCGCCTGGGCGTGGCGCACCGCGCCGGCCACCGTCCCTCGCAGCTATCGGGTGGTCAGCAGCAGCGGGTAGCGATCGCGCGCGCGCTGGTGGCCGGCCCGGCGATGCTGCTGGCCGACGAACCGACCGGTAATCTCGACACCGCGCACGGCGACGAAGTCATGCGCCTGCTGCGCCAGATTAACGCCGAGGGCACGACCGTGGTGATGGTGACCCACTCGCCGGCGCACGCGGCGCAGGCCTCGCGCACCCTGCACCTGCTGGATGGCCGCGTGGTGGTCGACGCCCTGCAGGCTGCGTAAGGAAGCATCATGAAACTGCATCTCCGCGATTTCCGCATCGGCTGGCGCCTGCTGGTCAAGGAACCCGCCTTTTCGGCCGTCGTGATCCTGGGCCTGGCGGTGGGCTTCTGCGCCTGCTTCCTGCTGCTCGGCTACGTCAGCCATTCGCTGTCCTATGACCGCCACGTGCCGCAGCGCGACAACATCTATCGCCTGATGTCGCGCTGGAACATCAGCGCCGTCAATGCGAATTGGAGCAACGCCGTCAGCCTGCCCGCGCGCGATGCCGCCATTGCCAGCGGCGTGCCGCTACAGGCCACGACCTTTCTGCAGCGCGACATCAACGTCAGGATCGGCAGTCATGTGCAGTCGATCACCATGGCTGCGGTCGACCCGGACTTCAACACCATTTTCCAGCCGCGGGTACTGGCCGGCGACCTGGCCGCAGCACTCGCGCGTCCCGACACGCTGGCCCTGAGCCGGGAAACCGCCGTCAAGCTGTTCGGCGCGCCCGACGCGGTCGGCAAGACCGTCCAGGTGGCCGGACGTCCCTACCAGGTCCTGGCGGTGCTGGAGGACCAGCCGGCCGCCACCACCCTTCCCTACGACGCGCTGGCGAGTACCCGAACCACGATCTGGAACGACGAATACCGCCAGCTGGTAACGACCAATTGGGGCTCTTCGCACGGGCCGACCTACATCAAGCTGGCGCCCGGCGCGGACCCGCGCGCGGTGACGGAGGCGGTACGCCGCGCCATGCTGGCTTCGAACTTCTACACCAGGATGTCGCCGGCGCAGATCGCATCCCTGAACGGCCATGACCTGATCGATTTCCGCCTGGGTCCTCTGGCCGGCGCCTACCTGGACCCGGACGTGCGCGAACAGTCCGGCACCCACGGCGACAGCAAGACCATCTTCGGCCTGGCCGCGGTAGCGTTGCTGATCCTGGCACTGGCTGCCACCAACTACGTCAACCTGGCCACGGTGCGCACCCTGCGCCGCCAGCGCGAAATCGCGGTGCGCAAGGTGCTGGGCGCCGGCGCCGGCTCGGTCAGCCGCCAGTTCCTGGTCGAATCGGTACTGGTGTGCCTGATCGCTACCCTGATCGGCCTGCTGCTGGCCTGGCTGCTGCTGCCGGTGTTTTCGGACCTGGTGCAGCGCAGGCTGGACCGCATGTTCACCTTCGGCTCGGTAGGGCTGTCGCTGCTGCTGGGCGTGCTGGTCGGCGTGCTGGCCGGCGCCTACCCGACCTGGTCGGCGCTAAAGGTGCGCCCGACCGCCGCCCTGTCCGGGCGCGGGAACGTCGAAACCGCCGGTGGCCTGTGGTTGCGCCGCGTGCTCACCGTGCTGCAGTTCGCCACCGCGATGGGCCTGACCGGCATGACCCTGGCCGTGGCCTGGCAGACGCGCTATGCCAGCAGCCTCGATCCGGGCTTCGATGCGGCGCCGCTGCTGATCGTGGAAGCCCCTGACGACATGCGCAACCCGACCGTGCACGCCTTCCACGACGCCCTGCTGCGCCTGCCGGGCGTGAGCGGCGTGGCGGAAAGCGGCACCCGGGTCACGGTCAACATGAACGGCACCTCGCTGCAGCGCGAGGGCGGCGCCCCGACCCAGCTCAATTGGCTCGACGTCAGCCCCGAGTTCTTTGGGGTGTACGGCTTGACGCCTGTCGCCGGCCGCCTGTACGAGGCGGCGCGCGACACGGTCGACGACCGCGACAAGGCCGTACTCAACGAGGAAGGCGCGCGCCAGCTTGGCTTCGCCAGTGCGCAGGATGCGGTCGGCAAGATCATCCGCGAGCCGAACGGCCAGGGTACCAGGCAGGTGATCGGCGTGGTGCCCGACATCCGCCACCGTTCGGCCCACGAAACGGTACAAGCCTACGTTTATTACGTGTCGCCGCGCACCGGCACCTTCACTGTCCGCAGCCGGGGCGACCTGGAGACCGTGCGCCACGCGATCGAGGACATGTGGCCGCGCTGGTTCCCGAACGATGTGCTGGAGATGGAGCGCATGGACACTATCTATGCCGGCAACTACGCCGACGACCTGCGCCTGGCCAAGCTGCTGGCCGCATCAAGCGTGATCGCGACCGCGATCGCCGCCTTCGGCATCTACGTGCTGGCGGCCTACAGCGTGCAGCGGCGCGCCCGCGAGATCGTGCTGCGCAAGCTGTACGGCGCCGGCAGCGCGGCGGTGGGCGGACTGGTGATGCGCGAATTCCTGCTACTGATCGGCGCCGGCGCCCTGCTCGGGCTGCCGCCGGCCTGGCTGGCGATGGAGCACTACCTGGCCGGCTTCACGGAACGCGCCCCGATCGGGGTCTGGACCATCGTCGCGGCGCTGCTGGTGGCCGGCGCGGTGGCACTCGGATCGACGCTGCGCCACACGCTGGCGGCGGTGCGGATCCGGCCGGCGCTGGCACTACGCGAATAAAGGAAGAACATGAAAACCAGACTACAAACGACCCTGCGCGATTTCCGCATCGGCTGGCGCCTGCTGGCCAAGGAGCCGACTTACTCGGCGGTGGTGGTGCTCGGCCTGGCGGTCGGCATCGCGGTGTGCTTCCTGCTGCTCGGCTTCGTCCGCCATTCGTTCTCGTACGACCGCCAGGTGCCCGAGCGCGAACGCGTGTACCAGCTGGAACACCGCTGGAACGCGGCCCTGCTCGGCAACGGCTGGGCAGCTTTGTCCAGCCTGCCGGTGCGCGACGCCGCACTGGCCAGTGGCCAGCCGCTGCTCGCCAGCGCCTACCTGGACCGCGGCCTGGACGCCCGGGTCGGCGAGCAGGCGGTCGCGCTCGGGGTGACGCTGGTCGACCCCGACTTCGAGAAGATCTTCGCGCCCAGGGTGCTGGCCGGCGACCTGCACGCGGCGCTGAGCCGTCCGGACACGCTGGCGCTGACGCGCGCGAGCGCCATCAAGCTGTTCGGCCGCGTCGACGCGCTTGGCAAGACCCTGCAGGGCGACAAGCAGACCTATGTCGTGGCGGCGGTGGTCGAAGACCAGCCGGCGGCCAGCACCATGCCCTTCGAGGCGCTGGCCGGCACCGTCAGCACGATCATGCCGGACGACGTGCGCAAGAATACCCTCGAGGCCTGGGGTTTTTCGCCCGGTAAGGTGTATATCAAACTGCTGCCCGGCGCCGATCCGGCACTGGTGGTCGCGGCGATCCAGCGCGGCCTGCGCCAGTCCTCGCTGATCCAGCGCGACCAGGCCGAGCAGGTGGCGGCGCTGAAGGGACGCGACCTGATCGAATACCGGCTCGGGCCGCTCGCCGAGGCTTACCTGGCGCCGGACGTGAACGACATGATGGCGCCGCACGGCAACCGCCAGGCAGTACTCGGCCTGGCCATGGTGGCGCTGCTGATCCTGCTGCTGGCGGGCACCAACTACGTCAACCTGGCCACGGTGCGCACGCTGGCGCGGCAACGCGAGATCGCCATGCGCAAGGTGCTGGGCGCGCCGGCGCGGGCGGTGGCGCGCCAGTTCCTGGCCGAGTCGGTGCTGGTCTGCCTGATCGCGACCACTCTCGGCCTGCTGCTGGCCTGGCTGCTGCTGCCGCTGTTCATGGATCTGGTGCAGCGCAAGCTGGAAGGCATGTTCAGCCCGGCCGCGCTGGCCCTGACGCTGGTGCTGGGCGTGCTGCTCGGGCTGGGCGCCGGCGCCTATCCGACCTGGTCCGCCTTGCGCGTGCGCGCCGGTGCCGCCCTGGCTGGACGCGGCAGCGGCGAGAGCGCGCACGGCCTGTGGCTGCGGCGCGCGCTCACCACGCTGCAGTTCGCGGTGGCCATCGGCCTGACCGGCACCACCCTGGCCGTGGCCTGGCAGACCCGCTACGCCAGCAGCCTCGACCCCGGCTTCGACCCGGCCCCGCTGCTGATCTTCCCGGCCGCGAACGACATGCGCGATCCGCGCACCGTGGCCTTCCGCGAGGCCGTGGCGCGCCTGCCCGGCGTGGCCGGCGTGTCGGTCTCGCACGCGCCGGTCAGCATGGGCAACAACATCGTGACCCTGCGTCGCGCCGGCGGCAGCGCCACCGACATCAACCTGTACGCGGTCAGTCCGGAATTCTTCCAGGTGTATGGGGTGAAGGCAGCCGCCGGCCGCCTGTTCGACCCTAGGCTGGACAAGATCGGCGACCACGACCGCATCGTCGTCAACGCCGCGGCGGCGCGCCAGCTCGGCTTCCCGACCAGCCAGGAGGCGGTCGGCAAGATGCTCAGCGCGACGCAGGGCGGCACGCCGATGCAGATCGTCGGCGTGGCACCCGACATCCGCCAGCGTTCGGCGCGCGAAGGCCAGCAGCCGAGCGTGTTCTACCTGCGCGAGCGGGTCGGCCTGTTCACGGTGCGCGCCAGCGGCGACCTGGACACGGTCAAGCGCGCCGTCGAAGAACTGTGGCCGCACTATTTTCCGAACGAGACCCTGGGCGTCTCGCGCCTCGGGACGGTCATGAACGACATGTTCTATGCGGACGACCTGCGCCTGGCCCGGCTGCTGGCGGTATCGAGCGTGATCGCGACCGCGATCGCGGCCTTCGGCATCTATGTGCTGGCGGCCTACAGCGTGCAGCGGCGCGAGCGCGAGATCGTGCTGCGCAAGCTGTACGGTGCCGGCCGCGCGGCGATCGGGAAACTGGTGATGCGCGAATTCGCGCTGCTGGTGGGCAGTGGCGCCCTGCTCGGCCTGCCGTTCGCCTGGCTGGCGATCCAGCGCTACCTGGGCGCCTTCGCCGAACGCGCGCCGGTCGGGGCCTGGACCCTGGCCGGGGCGGTGCTGGTGGCCGGCGCGGTGGCGCTGCTGTCGACGCTGCGCCACACGCTGGCCGCGGTGCGGATCCGGCCGGCGCTGGCGCTGCGCGAGTGAGGAGAAGCCCGGGAAATCAGCAGGCCGTGTTCAGGACGGCCGTCGCGCAGATCTTGAGCAGCTCGACGTCGAACACCAGGTCGCTGTTCGGCGGAATGCCTTGGGTGCCGGCGGAACCGTAACCGAGTACCGCGGGAATCACGACGGTGCGCTTGCCGCCCACCTTCATGCCTTGCACGGCCTGGCTAAAGCCGGGAATCACGTTGCCGCCAACGATTAACTCGTAAGGGCCCCTGACGGCGCTGGTGTCGAACTGGGTCCCCTTGTTGCCGGTGGCGGTGGTGCTGTACAGCCAGCCGGTGTAATTGACCAGCACGCGGTTGCCGGTGGCGGCGGTGGCCGTACCGGTGCCGACAGTTTCGCTAGCAATCTTGATGGTGGCATTCGAGAGGCCGCCGTTGCCGCTGCCGGCATCGCCACCACCGCCGCCGCAGGCGGTCAGGCTCAACACGGCGGCAAAGGCGGCCGCCAGCGGGAAGGACAACAGTTTCATGCTACTCCTCGTACAGGGTCGAAGTTTAACTAAGGAAACTTCGACCATACCAAGAGCATATAAGCCTGTCTGTCCCAAATTTGTACGCCTTTGTCGTCGCCGGCATTGCTTGAGCCGACCTCAGATTTCGACTTGCGTCCCGAGCTCGATCACGCGGTTGGCCGGGATCTGGTAATAGTCGGCGGCGGTACGCGCGTTTCTCTGCATGAGCACAAATAAGTGCTCGCGCCACGGCATCATGCCCTGGCCCGGCACCGAGATCACGGTCTGGCGCGCGATGAAGAAGGAGGTCTCCATCATCTCGAACGTCAGGTTCTTGGCTTCGCACAGGCGCAGGATGCCGGGGATGTCGGCTTCGTCCTTGAAACCGTAGTGCACGTTCAACTGGAAGCAGTTGTGGCCCAGCGCCACCACCTCGACCTGCTCGGCGGCCGGCACATACGGCTCTTCGCGGATGTGCACCGTGAGGAACACGACCCGTTCGTGCAGCACCTTGTTGTGCAGCAGATTGTGCAGCAGGGCGTGCGGCACGCCGTCGGTTTCGCCGCGCAGGAAGATCGCGGTGCCGGCCACGCGCGTGGGCGGGCCGACGAACAGCGACTGCAGGAAGTCCTCGAGCGGAATCGCGTGCTTTTCCAGGTTCTCGAACACCAGCTCGCGCCCGCGCTTCCAGGTCAGCATGATGGTCAGGAGGATCGCGCCCAGCAGCAGCGGGAACCAGCCGCCGTGCAGCAGTTTCAGGGTGCTGGCCGAGAACAGCATGATGTCCATGATCATGAAGAAGCCGGTCGCGCCGATGCACAGCAGCAGCGGCAGGTGCCAGCGGTAGCGCGTCACGAAGAAGGTCAGGATCGTGGTGGCGAACATGGTGGCCGTCACCGCGATGCCGTAGGCGCCGGCCAGTTTGTCGGACGAGCCGAAGCCGACCACCGCAATCAGCACCACCGCCAGCTGCAGCCAGTTGACGGCCGGGATGTAGATCTGGCCGATCTCGCTTTCCGAGGTGTGCATCACGCGCATGCGCGGCAGCAGGCCGAGCGCGATCGCCTGCTTGGTCATCGAAAAGGTGCCGGAAATCGTCGCCTGCGAGGCGATCACGGTGGCCATGGTCGACAGCAGCACCAGCGGCAGCACGCTCCAGCTGCCGAGCTGGCGGAAGAAGGGATTTTCCAGCGCTTCCGGATGCGTGATCAGCAGGCCGCCCTGGCCCAGGTAGTTCAGGGCCAGCGCCGGGAACACGATGAGGAACCAGGCGACGCGGATCGGCTTCTTGCCGAAGTGGCCCATGTCGGCGTACAGGGCTTCGGCGCCGGTAAAGGCCAGCACCACCGCGCCCAGCGCAACAAAGGCGACAAAGCGTTCGCGCAGCATGAATTCGAAGGCGTGCAGCGGGTTCAGCGCCTGCAGGATCACCGGCGCCTGGACGATGTTGATCACGCCCATCACGGCCAGCGCCGCGAACCAGACGATCATCACCGGGCCGAAGAAGCGGCCGATGCCGGCGGTGCCGTGGCGCTGCACGCTGTACAGGATCACCAGCACCACGATGGTCAGCGGCACCACCCATTTTTCGAGGCCGGGCGTGGCCACTTCCAGGCCCTCGATCGCACCGAGCACGGAAATCGCCGGCGTGATCACGCTGTCGCCGTAGAACATGGTGGCGCCGAACACGCCGATCACCATCAGCACGTAGTGCCAGCGCGAGTGGCGCGTGACGGAATTCAGGGCCAGCGCCATCAGGGCCATGATGCCGCCCTCGCCGCGGTTGTCGGCACGCAGCACCAGGGTCACATACTTGAGCGAGACGATCATCGTCAGGCCCCAGAAGATCAGGGACACGATGCCGAGCAGATTCGGCGTGCTCAGGGCCAGGCCGTGGGTCGGGTCGAAGATGGTCTTCAGCGTGTACAGCGGGCTGGTGCCGATGTCGCCGTAGACGATACCGACGGCCGCCAGGGTCAAGGCCGCTGTACTGCTTTTCTTGTGTTGCTCGCTCAAGGTATCACCATTGCTTTTTGGAAATAGCGGTGAAATTCCGCCTTCCGGGACCGCTATTGTCTCAGCGAATAGGAAAATGGCAAGCCGTCAGCGAACTCGTGTCAGTTCGGGGATAATCGCGGCCTGACTTCGATTTGGCTTTCTCCATGCGTACCGGCATCCTTTCCGCCTCCCTGGCTTTCCTGTGCTGGGGCTTGTTCCCCCTGTATTTCCATGCCATCGGCGAAGTGCCGCCCTTGCAGATCCTGGCGCACCGCATGTTGTGGTCGCTGCTGTTCCTGGTGATCGTGCTGGCGGTGCGCAAGCAGTGGGCCTGGCTCGCCGTGCTGCGCCAGCCGCGCGTGTTCGGCAGTTTCGTCGCCTCGGCTGTGCTGCTGAGCCTGAACTGGCTGATCTATATCTGGGCGGTCAACAACCACCACGTGATCGAGGCCAGCCTGGGTTACTTCATCAACCCGCTGGTGAACATCTCGCTCGGCTACCTGCTGCTCAAAGAGCGGCTGCGTCCGGCGCAGTGGATGGCGATCGCGGTGGCGGCGCTGGGCGTCGGCTGGCTGACCTGGCAGGCCGGCACCGTGCCCTGGATCGCGCTGGCGCTGGCGCTCACCTTCGGCGGCTACGGCCTGCTGCGCAAGACCGCCGCGCTGGGCGCGCTGGAGGGCCTGTCCTTCGAGACCATGGTGCTGTTCCCGGTGGCCGCCGCCTACGTGGTCTGGCTGACCATGCACGGCCAAAACGCCTTCATCAACACCGATTCCACGTCGACCCAGTTGCTGCTGGCCGCGGCCGGGCCGATCACCGCGATCCCGCTGCTGCTGTTCGCCTCGGGCGCGCGCCAGATCCCCTTGTCGGTGCTGGGCCTGCTGCAATACCTGTCGCCGACCCTGCAATTCCTGCTGGGCGTGTGGTTGTTCCACGAACCGTTCACGCCGGACCGCCTGATCGGCTTCGTGCTGATCTGGGCAGCGCTGGCGCTGTTCGCCATCGAGGGCCTGCTGCGCCGCCCAGCCACCGCCAAGGCTTGAGCAAGCACAAACCGGGGTCAGACACCGATTTTAGGAAATTGCCCAAATTCGGTGTCTGACCCCCGAATTTTTACAGTATCCTGTCGTCCTTATTTCTCACCGTATTACGACTACTATCACATGGCCAATTACGTCTACACCATGAACCGCGTGGGCAAGATCGTCCCACCGAAGCGCCAGATCTTGAAAGACATTTCTCTGTCCTTTTTCCCGGGCGCGAAGATCGGCGTGCTGGGCCTGAACGGCTCGGGCAAATCGACGCTGTTGAAGATCATGGCCGGTATCGACACCGACATCCAGGGCGAAGCGCGCCCGATGCCGGGCCTGAACATCGGCTACCTGCCACAGGAACCGCAACTGGATCCGGAAAAGACCGTGCGCCAGGAAGTGGAATCCGGCCTCGGCGAAGCCTTCGAGGCGCAAGCCAAGCTGGAAGCCGTGTACGCCGCCTATGCGGAAGAAGACGCCGACTTCGACGCGCTCGCCAAGGAGCAGGAGCGCCTGGAATCGATCATCGCCGCAGCCGACGGCGGCAACCTGAACCTGCAGATGGAAATGGCCGCCGATGCGCTGCGCCTGCCGCCGTGGGACCAGAAGATCGGCGTGCTGTCGGGCGGCGAGAAGCGCCGCGTGGCGCTGTGCAAGCTGCTGCTCAGCAAGCCGGACATGCTGCTGCTGGACGAGCCGACCAACCACCTGGACGCCGAATCGGTCGAGTGGCTGGAGCAGTTCCTGCTGCGCTTCCCGGGCACCGTGGTCGGCATCACCCACGACCGCTACTTCCTCGACAACGCCGCCGAATGGATCCTGGAACTGGACCGCGGCCACGGCATCCCGTGGAAGGGCAATTACTCGTCCTGGCTGGAGCAGAAGGAAGCCCGCCTGAAGCAGGAAGAAGCGACCGAATCGGCACGCCAGAAAGCGCTGGCGAAAGAGCTGGAATGGGCACGCCAGAATCCGAAGGCGCGCCAAGCCAAGTCGAAAGCCCGTCTGGCCCGCTTCAACGAACTGAGCGAATACGAATACCAGAAGCGCAACGAGACCCAGGAGATCTTCATCCCGGTCGCCGAGCGTCTGGGCAACGAAGTCATCGAGTTCAAGAACGTCAGCAAAGCCTTCGGCGACCGCCTGCTGATCGACAACCTGTCGTTCACCGTGCCGCCGGGCGCGATCGTCGGCATCATCGGCCCGAACGGCGCCGGTAAGTCGACCCTGTTCAAGATGATCGCCGGCCTCGAGCAGCCGGACAGCGGTGAAGTCGTGATCGGCCAGACCGCGAAAGTCTCGCTGGTCGGTCAGACCCGCGAAGACCTGGCCAACACCAAGACCGTGTTCGAAGACGTCACCGGCGGCGCCGACATGCTGAGCGTGGGCCGCTTCGAAATGCCGTCGCGCGCCTACCTCGGCCGCTTCAACTTCAAGGGCGGCGACCAGCAGAAAGTGGTCGGCAACCTGTCCGGCGGCGAACGCGGCCGTCTGCACCTGGCGAAAACCCTGCTGCAAGGCGGCAACGTCCTGCTGCTGGACGAACCGTCGAACGACCTCGACGTCGAAACCCTGCGTGCGCTGGAAGATGCGCTGCTGGAATTCGCCGGCAGCGTGATGGTGATCTCGCACGACCGCTGGTTCCTGGACCGCATCGCGACGCACATCCTGGCGTTCGAGGGCAACTCGCAGGTCACCTTCTTCGACGGTAACTACCAGGAATACGAAGCCGACAAGAAGAAGCGCCTAGGCGAAGAAGGCGCGAAGCCGAAGCGTATCCGCTACAAACCGCTCAGCGCCTAAGCTGCTCGCGGCGCCCCAGTCGCATCGGCACCACAAAAGCTCCCTGCGGGGAGCTTTTTTTTCGCCGATCGCTGGCTGCAAGCAGGGTTCTGGACAATCCTGAAACCTGCTTGCCGGCTTGCGCGCCAAGGTTTTTTCGCGCGGAAATGGATCGGCCCGTTTTCCATCTCATGTGTAGAATCAGGCGTCGTTGAGGTCGGCTCACGCCACGATCATTCATGACACGTTACCGCGATAACCGCGTGCCCGGCATGACGTACTTTTTCACGGTACGCCTGCTGGACCGGAACAGCACATTGCTGACGGATCACTTTTCGGCGTTTGGCGAAGCCATGCGCCAGGCCCGGATCCGCAAGCCCTTCCACGTCGATGCCTGGGTAGTCCTGCCCGATCACGCGCACGCGATCTGGACCCTGCCACCAGGCGACCACGATTGCGCCACCCGCTGGCGTGCGGTCAAGATCGCCTTTTCCAAGGCGCTGAACAAGACCGGGCTGGTGCTGGCCGGCGCCGCCGACAACACGATCTGGGAGCGCCACTACCGCGACTACCGCGTCGGCGACGATGCCGAATATGCGGAGCTGATCGACTATGTGCACAGCAACCCGATGCGCCACGGCTTTTGCGAGCAGGCCGGCGACTGGCCCTGGTCGTCGCTGCACCGCTTCCTGGCCGCCGGCTTCGCCGCGCCGCAGCCGCCGCTGTTGCCGCCGCCCTGGGTGCGTCCGCTGCCGGCGCCGGCGCGGGTGCCGCTCTA
>NZ_JANUGX010000023.1 GCF_024753245.1 Massilia norwichensis
GGGTGCCCACCCTACGTTAAACGGTGGGCACAACCCGTGCCCACCGTGTTAAACTTATGAATTCCGAGGAGCGTTGCGACGAAAGGTCTCTCTTTCGCCAGGCTCGGATCATCAACACCGCGCTCACGTTACTTTTTTCTTAACATGAAAGGAGGGCGTGATGAGCGCCGTACTGAAAAACACTTCCCAGGATTACCTCGTTGCCGACATCGGCCTCGCCGCATGGGGCGAGAAGGAAATCCGCATCGCCGAAACCGAAATGCCGGGCCTGATGGCCATCCGCGAGGAATATGCCGCCAGCCAGCCGCTGAAGGGTGCGCGCATCGCCGGTTCGCTGCACATGACCATCCAGACCGCCGTTCTGATCCGCACGCTGGAAGCCCTCGGCGCGCAAGTGCGCTGGGCGTCGTGCAATATCTACTCGACCCAGGACCACGCTGCCGCCGCCATCGCGTCGGTCGGCACCCCGGTGTTCGCCATCAAGGGCGAAACCCTGGACGAGTACTGGGAATACACCCACCGCATCTTCGAATGGCCGGGCGACAACCACGCCAACATGATCCTGGACGATGGCGGCGACGCCACCCTGCTGCTGCACCTGGGCGTGCGTGCCGAGAAGGACATCTCGGTGCTGGACAAGCCGGGTTCGGAAGAAGAAATCTGCCTGTTCAACGCGATCAAGGGCCGCCTGGCTGTCGATCCGCAGTGGTATTCGAAGCGTCTGCCGGCAATCAAGGGCGTGACCGAAGAAACCACCACCGGCGTGCACCGCCTGTACCAGATGCACCAGGAAGGCAAGCTGGCCTTCCCGGCAATCAACGTCAACGACTCCGTCACCAAGTCGAAGTTCGACAACCTGTACGGCTGCCGCGAATCGCTGGTCGACGGTATCAAGCGCGCGACTGACGTGATGATCGCCGGTAAGATCGCCGTCATCGCCGGCTATGGCGACGTCGGTAAAGGTTCGGCACAAGCCATGCGCGCGCTGTCGGCCCAGGTCTGGGTTACCGAGATCGATCCGATCTGCGCGCTGCAGGCTGCGATGGAAGGCTACCGCGTCGTGACCATGGACTACGCTGCCGAACACGGCGACATCTTCGTCACCTGCACCGGCAACTACCATGTGATCACCGAAGCGCACATGCAGAAGATGAAGGACCAGGCGATCGTCTGCAACATCGGCCACTTCGACAACGAAATCGAAGTCGCGGCGCTGAAGAAGTACGAGTGGGAAAACATCAAGCCGCAAGTCGACCACGTGATCTTCCCGGACGGCAAGCGCATCATCCTGCTGGCCGAAGGCCGCCTGGTGAACCTGGGCTGCGGCACCGGTCACCCGTCCTACGTGATGAGTTCCTCGTTCGCGAACCAGACCATCGCCCAGATCGAGCTGTTCGCCAACACGGACAAGTACCCGGTCGGCGTGTACACCCTGCCGAAGCACCTGGACGAGAAGGTCGCGCGCCTGCAGCTCAAAAAGCTGAATGCGCAGCTGACCACGCTGACCGACGAGCAGGCTGCTTACATCTCCGTCAGCAAGGAAGGTCCGTACAAGCCGGATCATTACCGCTACTAATTAGTAGTCTGGTAAGCTTTCCGTGATAGGCGCTATCCACCCGGATAGCGCCGGCCCTCTTACGCCTTCACGAAAGACACCGATATGCGCCTGCTCCTGACCTGGTTGATCAACGCCGCCGCCCTGATGGCCTTGCCGTTCTTGATGCACTCCGTGACCGTCACCAACATTGGAGCCGCCCTCGTGGCTGCGCTGGTGCTGGGCCTGGTCAACACCGTCATCCGTCCCGTGCTGGTCGTCCTGACCTTGCCGGTGACGCTGGTGTCGCTCGGGCTGTTCATTCTGGTCATCAATGCCTTGCTGTTCTGGCTGGTCGCGCACCTGGTCGAGGGCTTCCATGTCGCCGGATTCTGGTCGGCCTTCCTGGCGGCGATCCTGTACAGCGTGATTTCGTGGGCGCTTTCTACCTTACTCCTGAATAAAGATGGAAACCCCTAATATCAGCATCGAGTTTTTCCCGCCCAAGACCCCCGAGGGCACGGAAAAGCTGCGCGTGGCGCGCCAGAAGCTGGCGGAGCTGCAGCCTAAATATTTCTCGGTGACCTTCGGCGCCGGTGGCAGCACCCAGCAGGGGACGCTGGACACCGTGCTCGAGATCCAGTCCGAAGGCCATATCGGCGCGCCGCACCTGTCCTGCGTCGGCGGCACCCGCGAATCGATCCGCGGCATCCTGCGCGAGTTCCAGTCGCATAACATCCGCCGCCTGGTGGCCCTGCGCGGCGACTTGCCGAGCGGTTATGGCGGCGCCGGCGAACTGCGCTATGCCAGCGACCTGGTCGAGTTCATCCGCCAGGAAACCGGCGACTGGTTCCACATCGAAGTCGCGGCCTATCCGGAGATGCACCCGCAGGCGCGTTCCCCGCAGGACGACCTGCAGGCGTTCGCGCGCAAGGTGCAGGCCGGCGCGAATGCGGCCATCACCCAGTATTTCTACAACCCGGACGCCTATTTCCAGTTCGTCGACAATGTCGCCAAACTGGGCGTGGACATCCCCATCGTGGCCGGCATCATGCCGATCACGAACTACACCCAGCTGATGCGTTTCTCGGAGATGTGCGGCGCCGAGATTCCGCGCTGGATTCGTTTAAAACTGGCCAGCTTCGGCGACGACAGCGCTTCGATCAAGGCCTTCGGCCTGGACGTGGTCAGCCAGCTGTGCGAGAAGCTGCTGGCGGGCGGCGCGCCCGGCCTGCATTTCTACAGCATGAACCAGGCGGCGGCCACCACCGCCATCTGGCAGCGTCTGCAGGGTTCGCGCACCAGCGCTTAACAGCCCGCAGACAACAAAAGCCCGCGTGCCAAAAGTCCGCGGGCTTTTTTGATTTGTGATCCGCAGTCACAAATCGCTCAACGCGGCCAACGCGCTCAACGAATGTTGCTACGCTCGGTCACGATCGCATCCAGCGGTACATCGTGCGGACCATGCCCGAACTGCGCCTCCTGGTTGCTGTAGGCGATGCCCAGCGTGAGCGGACGCGGTACCAGTTCGAGCGTGCGGTCGTAGTAACCGCCGCCATAGCCCAGCCGATAATTTTCCGCATTAAAACCCAGGCAGGGAATCAGCAGGGCAGGGGGGCGTTCGACGAAGCGCAGTGTGGCCGGCACCGCCACGCCCATCTCGTCGGCCAGCATGGGCTCGTCCAGCTGCCATTCGGTGAAGGCGAGCGGGGCGTTGCGTTCCATCACCACCGGCAGCGCCAGGCGCACGCCGGCCAGCGCCAGCTCGGCATAGGCGGCGCGCAGGTCGGGCTCGCCGGCCAGCGGCCAGTAAACGCCGACCGTATCCATCTGGCGCAGCCGCCACCAGGCGACGACCTGGGCGCCGATATGGGCGTCCCATTGGACCTTGATTGCCGGGTCAAGCCCCCCACGTGCGGTTCTGAGCGCTTTACGCAGCGCTGCTTTGGCGGCTGTGGCATCGGCCGTCACGCTTGAGGTGTGGTCTGGCAGGCCCGAGAGCGGGCGTGGTATTCTTGAATCGCCGGTCATGGATGAAATGAAGCGTACATTGAGGTTGGTTTGATGTTTCCGTTGAAATTGTTAGCCGGCGCAAGTTTTGCTGCCTCTACCCTGTTGTCCCTTGCCCCTGCGCTGGCCCAGACGGCCCAGCCTGGAGCGCCCGCAGCGTCCCCAGTGACCACCGTGCCAGCAAGCCCCGCCGCAGCGCCGGCGACAGGCTTGCCGCAGGCGGCTGCCACGGACGCGGCGCGCGAGCAGGATGCGATCTTCCTGCAGCTGCGCGATGCTGCGCGCCAGAACGATGCCGCCAAGGCGGCCGAGCTGGCGGCGCGCCTGCCCGGCTACGCGATTCCCTCGTATGTCGACTATTATCGTCTCAAACCGCGTCTGGGCAGCGCATCGAACGAGGAAGTCCTGGATTTCCTGAAGCGCTACGAGGGCAGCGCGATCGCCGACCGCCTGCGCAACGACTGGCTGCTGGAACTGGGCCGCAAGCGCGACTGGCTGAACTTCGACCGCGAACTGCCGCTGTTCGTCAAGAACGACGACTACCAGGTCAAGTGCTACGCGCTGCTGTCGCGCGCCGTCAAAGGGCAGAACGTGGCGTCCGAAGCACGCGCGCTGCTCGACAATCCACCGCTGTACGGCGAAGCCTGCGCGGCCCTGGTCGCCCAGCTGGCCCAGTCCGGCCAATTCACCAACGCCGATCTGCTGGCCCAGCTGCGCCTGGCCGGCGAGATGCACGCCACCGGCCCCTCGCGCCGTACCGCGCTGCTGCTGGGCGCTTCCGATACGCGTGCCGCGCAGGCGGTCGACGTCCCGGCGCTGGCGATGGCGCGCGGCATCGGCACTACCCGCGCCGAGCACGAGATCTACCTGGTCGCGGTCGGCCGCATGGCGCGTACGAGTCTCAAATTGGCGACCGTCGCGCTGAACAAGAATGCGCCCAAGCTGTCTGCCGAGGAAAAGGCGATCGGCTGGTCGAACATCGCCCTGGCCGCCTCGCTGGTGCTGGCGCCCGAAGCCTACGACTACTGGCAGCGCGCCGCCGGCGCCCCGCTGTCGGAAACCCAGGCCGAGTGGAAGACCCGGATCGCGCTGCGCCGCGGCGACTGGAAGATGGTACGCGCCACCATCGAAGCGATGCCGGCGGACCAGCGCGCGCTGTCGGCCTGGACATATTGGCTGGGTCGCGCCCACCAGGCCCAGGGCCGGAAAGAGGATGCGCAGGCGCTGTTCCGCCGCATCGCCGACCAGAACAATTTCTATGGGCAACTGGCACTAGAGGAAATCGGCCAGCAGATCTCGATCCCGCCCAGCGCCATGGGACAAACCGCGCCGACCGCCGCCGAGCTGGCGCAGATGGCCGCCAATCCCGGCTTCAAACGCGCCCTGAAATTCTTCAGCCTGCGCCTGCGCTTCGAAGGCACGCGCGAATGGAACTGGACGCTGCAGAACTTTTCCGACCGTCAACTGCTGGTGGCGGCCGAATATGCGCGTCAGAACGAGATCCTCGACCGTATGGTGAACACCTCGGAGCGCACCCGCACCGAGTTCGACTACACCCAGCGCTTCCCGGCCCCGCACAACGACATCCTGCACCCGACCGCGCAGGGGCTGGGCCTGGACCAGGCCTGGGTGTATGGCCTGATCCGCCAGGAATCGCGCTTCATTTCCGATGCCCAGTCCGGCGTCGGCGCGTCCGGTTTGATGCAGGTGATGCCTTCGACCGGCAAATGGGTGGCGGAAAAGATCGGCATGACCGATTACGGCCACGGCATGCTGAACGATATCCGCACCAACATCCTGCTCGGCACCAATTACCTGAACATGGTGCTGAACAATGCCGAGGGTTCGCAGGTGCTGGCCACCGCCTCCTATAACGCCGGTCCGGGCCGCACCCGCACCTGGCGCGGCCTGCTGAACGCGCCGATGGAAGGCGCGGTCTGGGTCGAAACCATTCCGTTCGAGGAAACCCGCAACTACGTGCGCAATGTGATGTCGAACGCAACGAACTACGCCGCACTGTTCGAAAAGCGTCCGCAGTCGCTCAAGGCCCGCCTGGGGACGATCATGCCGCGCGGCGGCACGATAGCGCTGCCATGACCGGCCTGTCCTAGGAGTCCAGCATGCGTACGCTGTCGGTAGTGTTGTTCGGAGGAACAGGATTTATCGGCAGCCACCTCGCGGCAAGGCTGGCCGAGCGCAATGTCAGCATCGTCGCCGTCACGCGCCACGAGGCGCATGCGATGCACCTGATGCCGCTGGGCGTGGACATCGTCGAGGCCGACATCCGCGACGATGCCGTGCTGCGCCGGCTGGTGGCGGGCAAGGATGCCGTCATCAACCTGGTCGGCATCCTGCATTCGCAGCGCGGCACGCCCTACGGGCCGCAGTTCCGCCATGTCCACGTCGAGCTGCCGCGGCGCATCGCCGCCGCCTGTGCCGCCGGCGGGGTGCCGCGCTATTTGCACATGAGCGCGCTGGGCGCGTCGCGCAATGGTCCCTCGATGTACCAGCGCTCGAAGGCCGACGGCGAACTGGCCGCCGCCGGCGAGCCGGAGGTCGCGGCCACGATCTTCCGCCCCTCGGTGGTGTTCGGACCGGAAGACAAGTTCCTGAACATGTTCGCGCGCCTGCAGCGCCGTCTGCCGGTGGTGCCGCTGGCCGGGGCGCATGCGCGTTTCCAGCCGGTGTATGTCGGCGATGTTGCCGATGCCTTCGTTCACGCGCTGTTCATGCCGGAAAGCCGTAACAAGACGTACGAGCTGGGCGGTCCGGCGGTGTACACGTTGGCCGAACTGGTGCGCCTGAGTGGGCGCTACGCCGGCCACCCGCGTCCCATCATCCCCTTGCCGGATGCATTGGCGCGCCTGCAGGCCGGCTTCTTCGAGCTGTTGCCCGGCACGCCGCTGATCACGCGCGACAACCTGGATTCCATGAAGGCCGATAATGTTGTCAATCCGTCCAATCAGGCCTTGACAGCGGCGGCGCTCGACATCAAGCTCACGGCGCTCGAGTCCGTCGCGCCGGCCTATCTGGCGCCGACCGGGCAGCTGGACGAGCTGCGCTCCCGGGCGCGGCATGCGCATGCGGAACATCCCCATTCGAAATAGAAAGAGACCATGCAGACTATCGAACTCGACCCGACACTTTCGCAGACCCTCGACCAGGCGCGCCAGGCGGGCCTGACCCTCGTCATCGGCAACAAGAACTATTCGTCGTGGTCGATGCGCCCGTGGGTGGCGGCGGTGGCGGCCGGGATTCCGTTCACCGAAGTCCGCGTGCTGCTCGATCAGCCCGATACCGCCGCCAACATCGCGCGCTTTTCGCACGCCGGCCGCGTGCCCGTGCTGTTGGCCGGCGAGATGACGATCTGGGACAGCCTCGCCATCTGCGAATACCTGGCCGAGCAATTCCCGGAAAAGCACCTGTGGCCGCAGGACGTGGCGGCGCGCGCAATGGCGCGTTCGGTGGTGGCCGAGATGCATTCGGGCTTCCCCGACCTGCGCAGCGCGATGTCGATGAACATCAAGGCGCGCCTGCCGGGCCGCGGCCGCACGCCGGGCGCCCAGGCCGACATCGGCCGCGTCTGCGAGATCTGGGAAGAGTGTCTGGCACGCTTCGGCCACCACCGCTTCCTGTTCGGCGATTTTTCGATCGCCGACGCCTTTTATGCGCCGGTCGTGATGCGCTTTAAAACCTATGGCGTGGCGCTGGCGCCGGCCCTGCAGGCCTATTGCGACCGCATGCAGGCGCACCCGGCCGTGGCGCGCTGGGTCGAGGAGGCGATGAAGGAGACGGAAATCGCCGCCGGCCACGAAGACGAGCTGCCGGAGTAAGGGCGCATGACGATGCAGGCCTATGTCGTCGGCGGCGCCGTGCGCGATGAACTGCTGGGGCTGCCGGTGCAGGACCGAGACTGGGTCGTGGTCGGCGCCACCCCCGAGCAGATGGTGGCCCAGGGTTTCCGGCCGGTCGGCAAGGATTTCCCGGTCTTCCTGCATCCGGACACCCAGGAAGAGTACGCCCTGGCGCGCACCGAGCGCAAGACGGCGCCGGGCTACCACGGCTTCGTGTTCCACACCTCGCCCGATGTGAAACTGGAAGACGACCTGATCCGGCGCGATCTGACCATCAACGCGATGGCGCGCGCGGAGGACGGCAGCATCGTCGATCCCTATGGCGGCCAACAGGATTTGCAGGACCGCATCTTCCGCCACGTATCCGAGGCGTTTACGGAAGACCCGGTGCGCATCCTGCGCCTGGCGCGCTTTGCCGCGCGCTTCCCGGACTTTCGCGTGGCCGAGTCCACGAATGCCCTGATGCGCAAGATGGTCGAGGAGGGCGAGGTCGACGCCCTGGTGCCGGAGCGGGTCTGGCAGGAACTGTCGCGCGGCCTGATGGAGCAGAAGCCCTCGCGCATGTTCGACGTGCTGCGCGACTGCGGCGCCTTGGCGCGCATCCTGCCCGAACTTGACGCACTGTGGGGCGTGCCGCAGCCGCCGCTGCATCATCCGGAAGTCGATACCGGCGTGCACATGATGCTGGTAATCGATTACGCCGCCGAACGCGGTTTCGAATTGCCGGTGCGTTTTGCCGCCCTGATGCACGATCTGGGCAAGGGCCGTACGCCGGAACAGGATTGGCCCAAACACCACGGTCACGAAGGCATGGGGCCGCGCCTGATCAAGGAACTGTCCGCACGCCTGCGCGTGCCGACGGATTGCCGCGACCTGGCCGTGATGACGGCGCGCGAGCACGGCAACGTCAGCCGTGCGCTGGAATTGCGCCCGAACACCATCGTCACCCTGTTCGAACGTTGCGACGCGTTCAGGAAGCCGGAACGCTTCACGCAGATGCTGCTGGCCTCCGAATGCGACGCGCGCGGGCGCGGGCATGAGACGCACGAGATGCGTTACCGGGACTATCCGCAAGCCGGCTACCTGCTGCAGGCCCTGGCAGCGGCGCGTGGTGTGAATGCGGGGGAAATTGCGGGGCGCTATGTGGAGAACAAGGAAAAGATCCCTGAGGCGATCCATGCGGCGCGGGTGTCGGCAGTCAAAGTGGCGCTGAAGGACGTGCGCGACTAGGAACGCTGAAAAAATTTCCTATGCCTTTATGGCAACACCATTGAAATGGCTGAGAAGATCGCCAGATTGCTTGCTGTAGCGCCAGAGCCATTCAGCATGCAAAAGAAGGTGATCTTTCAGTGGATAACGAAAACAAAGAGCCTGGCCCAAATGCGATTCATGCGCCACGATCCTGGAGAGAGCGATATCGCTGGCTCGGCGTCATGCTAGTGGCTGCGTTTGCAGGCTTCGCGCCAGCCCCGCCGCCGCCGAAACCGCCACTATCCGAATATTCTCAGCTTGCCGAGGATCCAGATGAGCCGACCCTGGATCCTTTTGCAAAAGACGCTTGATAAGGATGAATCAAGCGTCAATGCGTAGCGCTTGCGCATCGGAAAATGGACCCGCGCCGCCAGGCTCGGCCGCGCGCCTGCGCACTGCGCTACAATAGCGCCATTGGTGCAGTGCACAAATTCTCCCTCCGACCCCATGCAGGACAAGCCCCTCCGCCGCTGGTTGCACAACCTGATCGGCAAACACGGCCGCCAGCCGGTGCTGGTCAAGGCGCTGAGCGAGCGCGATCGCCGGCGCGTGCTGCGGCATTTCATGGCGCTCGACAGCAGCGACCGCCTGCTGCGTTTCGGCAGCATGTTGCCGGACGACGCGGTCGAGAAGTATGTCGGCAAGATCGATTTTGCCAAAGACATCGTGTTTGGCGTCATCAACCGGCGTTTCCAGCTGGTCGGCGTCGGCCATCTGGCCTTCATGGATAAGCAGGCCCATCCGGACAGCCTGCATGTCACCGAGAAGGAAAAAGTGGCCGAGTTCGGCGTTTCGGTATCGGCGTCGGCACGCGGCAAGGGCGTGGGCACCCGTTTGTTCGAACGCGCGGCGATGCACTGCCGTAATTCGGACGTCGACACCCTCTATATGCAGTGCCTCTCGTCAAACCGCACCATGATGCACATCGCCAGGAAGGCCGGCATGGAGATCAAGCGCGAGTACGGCGAGGCCGACGCCCACCTGCACCTGCCGCCGCCCAGCCCCTCGAGCGTACTGGCCGAGGCGCTGGAAGAGCAGATGGCGAAGATCGATTACACGGTCAAGCTGGCCCAGAAGATCCGCAGCAGGTTCAGACGATCGGCAGGGCCGTCGTCTCCTTGATCTTCTGCAGCGCAAAGCTCGACTTCACGTCCAGCACCGCCGGGTGGCGCAGCAGCGAGCCCATCATGAAGCGCGAGAAGTGGTCCATGTCCTCGACATGCACGCGCAGCAGGAAATCCATCTCCCCCGTCATCGCATAGCAATCCACGACTTCCGGCCAGGCCGACACCGCCTGGGCGAACTCGAAGCGCGGCGAGGTGGCCGGCACACGCGCATTCGGCGCGCCTTCCGCATGCTTTTCCAGACGCACGTTCACATAGGCCAGCAGGCCCAGCCCCAGCTTGTCCGCGTCGAGCAGTGCCACGTACTGGCGGATCACCCCGGCTTCCTCGAGCCGCTTGATGCGGCGCAGGCAGGGCGATGGGGACAGGTTGACCCGCTCGGCCACGTCCTGGTTGGACAGGCGCCCATCGTCCTGCAGAATGGCCAGGATCTTCCGATCGGTTTTATCCAGCTCGATTTTTGACATGAATTTCCCTTGGTCTTCAAATGTGCCGCAATTTTATTGCGCAATTCGTTCGGTGTGGGGAATTGATTGAAATTATATGGCCGGGGCTCAGGCCTATACTGACGATAAGAATGGCGCGGACTCCACCACTTCCGGGGACGACCGCCCGCACAACAATGGAGACACCATGAACGCACCCCTGGACCGCAGCCAGCTGGCGCCGGCGCAGCCTGCGCACGAGATCACCCTCGACGACAAGTGGACGCTGCAGCGCGGCCGCGCCTTCATGACAGGCACCCAGGCGCTGATCCGCCTGCCGATGCTGCAGCATGAGCGCGACCTTGCCGCCGGCCTGAACACCGCCGGCTATATCACCGGCTACCGCGGTTCGCCCGTCACCGCGGTCGACCAGACCGCCATGAAGGCGAAAAAGCACCTGGAAGCGCACAACGTCCACTTCCACCCGGGCATGAACGAAGACCTGGCGGCGACCGCCGTCTGGGGCACCCAGCAAACCAATCTGTTCAAGGACGCCAAGTACGACGGCGTGTTCGCCATGTGGTACGGCAAGGGCCCGGGCGTGGACCGTTGCGGCGACGTCTTCAAGCACGGCAACAACGCCGGCTCCGCCAAGCATGGCGGCGTGCTGGTGCTGGCCGGCGACGACCACGCCGCCAAATCGTCGTCGACCGCGCACCAGTCCGACCACATCCTGCACCACGTCGGCATGCCGGTGCTGTATCCGTCGTCGGTGCAGGAATACATCGATTACGGCCTGCACGCCTGGGCGATGAGCCGTTACAGCGGCCTGTGGGTGTCGATGAAGTGCGTGACCGACATCATCGAGTCCGGCGCCGTGGTCGACCTCGATCCGGAGCGCGTGCAGCCGGTCATCCCGACCGACTTCGCCATGCCGCAGGGCGGCCTTAACATCCGCTGGCCGGACGCCGTGCTGGACCAGGAAGTGCGGATGAACAATTTCAAATGGTACGCGGCGCTGGCCTATGCGCGTGCCAACAAGCTGAACAAGATCATCTGGGACAGCCCGACGCCGAAGATCGGCATCATCACTGCGGGCAAGAGCTACCTGGACACCCGCCAGGCGCTGGCCGACCTCGGCATCGACGAGCAGGCCGCCAGCGAAATCGGCTTGCGCGTCTATAAAGTCGGCATGACCTGGCCGCTGGACTCCGTCGGCGTGCACGAGTTTGCGCAAGGCCTGGACGAGATCATCGTGGTCGAGGAAAAGCGCCAGGTGCTGGAATACGCGCTGAAGGAAGAGCTGTACAACCTGCCGGACGGCGAGCGGCCGCGCGTGGTCGGCAAGTTCGACGATACCGGCGAGTGGAGCATCGAGAGCCGCTCCGGCCGCGGCGACTGGCTGCTGCCCGGTACCTACGAGCTGAACCCGGCCCAGATCGCGCGCGCCATCGCTTCGCGCATCGGCCACTATTGCGCCGGCCATCCGGTGGCGCAGCGCGTCAAGGAACGCATCGCCTACCTGGAAGCCAAGGAAGAAGTGCTGAAGGCGATTCCAGTGAAGGCCAATCCGGAAACCGACCGCATCCCGTTCTTCTGCTCGGGTTGCCCGCACAACAGCTCGACCAAGGTGCCGGACGGTTCGCGCGCGCTGGCCGGCATCGGCTGCCACTACATGGTGCTGTGGATGGACCGCGAGACGTCCACTTTTACGCATATGGGCGCGGAAGGCACGACCTGGATCGGCCAGGCCCCGTTCACCGACGAAAAGCACGTGTTCGCCAACCTCGGCGATGGCACCTATTTCCACTCGGGCGTACTGGCGATCCGCGCCTCGGTGGCGGCCAAGGTCAATATCACCTACAAGATCCTGTACAACGATGCGGTCGCGATGACCGGTGGCCAGACCCACGACGGTCCGCTGGACCCGGCCAAGATCAGCCGCCAGCTGGCGGCCGAAGGCGTCAAGCCGATCATCATCGTGACCGACGAGCCCGAGAAATACCCGGCGGATTATCCGTGGGCCGAAGGCGTCACCGTGCGCCACCGCCTCGAACTGATGGACGTGCAGAAGGAACTGCGCGAGATGCCGGGCGTGTCGGCGATGATCTACGACCAGACCTGCGCCTCGGAAAAGCGCCGCCGCCGCAAGAAGGGCGAATATCCCGACCCGGCCAAGCGCGCCGTGATCAACGAAGCCGTCTGCGAAGGCTGCGGCGATTGCTCGAAGCAGTCGAACTGCCTGTCGGTCGAGCCGCTGGAAACGGAACTGGGCCGCAAGCGCCAGATCAACCAGTCCTCGTGCAATAAAGATTTTTCCTGCGTGACCGGCTTCTGCCCGAGTTTCGTCACCGTCGAAGGCGGCGGCCTCAAGAAGCCGAAGAAGGCTGCTGCGACCTCGCAAGCGCCCGAGGCAGTGCTGCCCGCGCCGCAGATCCCGGCGACCACCGAGCCTTTCGGCATCCTGGTCACGGGCATCGGCGGCACCGGCGTAGTGACGGTCGGCCAGATCCTGGCCGTCGCCGCCCACGTCGAAGGCAAGGGCGCGCTGGTGCTGGACATGAGCGGCCTGGCCCAGAAGGGCGGGCCGGTGATGTCGCACGTGCGCCTGGCCGATAAACAGTCTGACCTGCATTCGACCCGCGTCGGCACCGGCAACGCGGATCTCGTGATCGGCTGCGACCAGATCGTCACCGCCAGCCGCGACGCGCTGTCGCGCATGGGCGAAGGCCGTACCCGCGCCTTCGTCAACAACAGCGGCGCCACCACGGCCGCCTTCATCAAGAACCCGGACTGGCAGTTCCCGGCCGAGGGTTCGAAGGGCGCGATCGTGCAGGCTTGCGGCGCGAACAATGTCGATTTCGTCGATGCCGGCCAGATCGCCACCGCGCTGATGGGCGACGCTATCGCCACCAACATGTTCATGCTCGGCTACGCTTTCCAGAAGGGGCAGGTGCCGCTGCAGGAAGCCTCGATCATGAAGGCGATCGAGCTGAACGGTGTGTCGATTCCGTTCAATAAAGCCGCCTTCAACTGGGGCCGCACCGCCGCGCATGACCTGGCCTCCGTGACCAGGCTGACCACCCCGGCCAAGGTAATCGAGTTCAAGCGCACCCAGTCGCTGGACGACCTGGTCAAACGCCGCGTCGAGCTGCTGACCGCTTACCAGAACGTGGCTTACGCCCAGCAGTACAAGGCTTTCGTGGACCAGGTCCGCGCCGCCGAGGAAAAGCTGGGTAAAGGTACCCGCCTGACGGAGGCCGTGGCGCGCTACCTGCACAAGCTGATGGCCTACAAGGACGAGTACGAAGTCGCGCGCCTGTACACCGATCCGGCCTTCATGGACAAGGTGAACAGCATGTTCGAAGGCGACATCAAGCTGAAGTTCCACCTGGCGCCGCCGCTGCTGGCGAAGAAGGACAAGCAGGGGCACCTGGTCAAGCAGGAATTCGGCCCGTGGATGATGAAGGGCTTCGGCGTGCTGGCGAAACTGAAGGGTCTGCGCGGCACTGCCTTCGATCCGTTCGGTCATACCGAGGAGCGCAAGATGGAGCGTGCGCTGATTGGTGAATACCGCCGCACGGTCGAGGCCCTGCTGCCGAAGCTGACGGCCGGCAACCTGGCGCAAGCCGTGGCGATCGCCAGCATCCCGGAAGACATCCGCGGCTACGGCCACGTGAAGGAGCGCAATCTGGTGGCGGCCAAGCGCAAGGAAGCCGAGCTGATCGCGGCCTTCCATGCGGGTGCAACGGCGTCGCGCGCGGCATAGTGCTAAATTAGGACATGCACCCCATGTCCGACACCTGCCGGTCGCTGCTGCAGCAGTCACGCAGCCACGCGCCGCTGTACGGCAACCGGCTGGCGAACCACCTGCCGATGGCGCTGCTGGCGCTCGACCGCCTCGGCGCCGACGATGCCACGCTGCGCCGCTTCGCCGACGGCTACGCGCAGCGCCTGCTGCCGGCGCCGGCCTGCGCCAGCGCGCTCGATCCGCACGATTACCTCGGCAGCAGCGGCGACTATCCGCGCTTCGTGCGCTTTTTCGAGGAGCGCATCCGCGAAGCCGGGGTCGAGGCCGTGCTGCACGATTGGGTGCCGGTCCTGATGCCGGGACTGGCGTCATCGGCCTTCCACGCCATGATCCGCCTGGCGTATGCCATCGAAGGCGGGTTCGAGGACGAGATCGCGCTGGCGCTGGCCTATTGGGCCAGCGAGTACGCCAGTCTGCCGCTGCCCTTGGCGCCCGCCGAGGGCAGTCTCGAACAGATCGCCGGCCGCCTGCGGGCCAGTCTGAGCGGCTACGTGTTCAAACCCGGCATCATCATCGACAAGATGCTCGAGCTCGCCTGGGGGGCAACACTGGCGGGCGCGGCGGTGCAGCCGGCTGCGCCCCCCGCGCTGCGCGACATCGCCCGCTTTGCCTTGCAGGCGTATGTCGAACGCGAAGATTTCACTCTGCTGCACATCGTCACCGGCAGCCACGCCTTCCGCGTCGTGCAAGCCTATGCCGGCGACCGGGCATTGGCGCGCCGTTACCTGTGGCAGGCGGTGTTGACGGCCTGGTTGACCGTGGTGACGTCGCCGGGCAAAAGCCGCTCGCCGCAGCCGGGCGGCGACCTGCTGAACGAGGACGACATCGCCGCCCGCGCGCTGCGCTCGCGCGACGACCACGTCATCAAACTCTGCCATTCCGCGCTGTGCGAATACCGCGAATATGGCGATGCCGGCTATCTGCACATCGCCGTCCGCAAACTGCAGCTTGACGTTTAGAACACACTGCTTGTCGCGCAGATCCAACTGTTACAGTTGGTTGCATATGGTTGAACGGGCACGTCTATAATCAGGCGCATGAGCCCGTCATATGCACGTTCTGGCCGTCCGGCCGTTCTCCCGCGTTGTCTTGTTTCCGCTTTTGCGGCCCTGGTCTTGCTGTCCGCTTGCGGCGGCGGAGGAGGCGGCGGTGGCAGCGCGCCCGCCAGCACGCCGGTTGCCGGCGCGCCTTCGGACCCGGGGACCACGCCCCCGGTTGGCCAGGCCGACCCGATCGTCGCCGATTACAATCGCTACGCGAACCTGTGCGCCAAGCCGCGCACGGGCGTCGATGCGCAGGGCTACCCCTTCCCGGACCGCCAGGGCACGCTGCAGGACGAGATGATTTTCCTGCGCGGTTGGGCTGACAAGAATTATCTCTGGTACAACGAGATCCCGGCCACCGTACGCATGGCCGACTTCACTAATACGCTGGATTATTTCGCGGCGCTGAAGACGCCTGCGACGACCGCCTCCGGCAAGCCGAAGGACCGCTTCCACTTCACTTACACGACAGCCGAGTGGGATGCCATGACGACCTCCGGCGAGGATGTCGGCTACGGCCTGACCTGGTCGCGCAATGCCGCCACCGCACCGCGCACCTGGCTCGCTTCGATCGTCGAGCCGGGCTCGCCGGCCGCGAGGGCCGGCCTGCAGCGCGGCGATATGCTGGTGGCCGTCGATGGCATCGACTTCATCAATACCACCGGCACCGATGGCGTGAATGCGATCAATGCCGGTCTGTTCCCCGACAATGCCGGCGAATCGCACCGCCTGACGATCCAGCGCGCCGGCAACAGGTTCGACGTGACCCTGGTCTCGCAGGTGGTCGCCAGTGCCTCCGTCAAGAACACCAAGGTCATCGACACCCCGACCGGCAAGGTCGGCTACCTGACCTTCGACGACCACAATGCCGTCGCCGAGAAGCAGTTGATCGACGCCTTCAACCTGTTCAAGAGCCAGGGCGTGAACGACCTGGTGCTGGACATGCGCTACAACGGCGGCGGCCTGTTGTACGTCGCCAGCGAACTGGCCTACATGATCGCGGGACCGAGCTCGGCGGGTAAAACCTTCGAGCGCCCGGTCTACAACGACAAGACCGCGCCCGATGGCCCCATCCCGTTCCGCAACACGGCCTATGGTTTCACGTCGCCGAATCCGGCGCCGGCAGGTTCGGCATTGCCTTACCTGGGCCTGAAGCGCGTGACCGTGCTGACCACCGCCGGCACCTGCTCGGCCAGCGAAGCCGTGATCAACGGCCTGCGCGGCGTGGACGTCGAAGTCAACATCATCGGCGGCCAGACCTGCGGCAAGCCCTACGGTTTTACGCCGGTCGACAACTGCGGCACGACCTATTTCTCGATCGAGTTCCAGGGCGTGAACGCGAAAGGCTTCGGCGACTATGCGGACGGCTTCGCCCCGACCTGCACCGTGGCGGACGACCTCAACCACGCACTGGGCGATCCGACCGAGAACCTGCTGGCCACCGCACTGGCCTACCGCAACACGAATGCCTGCCCGGCGTCCGGCACTGCCCGCGCGAGCGCCGCGCAGATGCAACTGGTGCGGCCGCCAATCAAGGAGATTGGGATTTATCCGAAGCGGCAGCATTAAGACGTCATCCCCGCAGCGTTCGTATCGTCATTCCCGCCTTCACGGGAATGACGTTTACGCGTTATCAACCACAGTTCAACGCATTCCACGTCTATAATTTCCGGATAGTATTTTCCAACTCTGCCGGAGCTCATAGATGATTCGTTCTGCGTTACTGCTGGCCATGCTGGCTGCCGTTCCTTTCGCCCACGCCGCCCCCGACCTGGTCACCGTGTCGGAGCGTTCGGGCTTCACGGCCACCGGCCGCTACGACGAAGTCATCAAGCTGTGCAGTGCTTTCCAGCAGGCCTATCCGAAGCAGGTGAAATGCTTCCAGTTCGGCACCACGCCGGAAGGGCGGCCGATGATGGCGCTGGCCGTCACCCGTACCGGCGCCTTCACCGCCGAAGCCGCGCGTAAAAAGAATCTGCCGGTGACCCTGATCCAGGGCGGCATCCACGCCGGCGAGATCGACGGCAAGGACGCCGGCTTCCTGGCCCTGCGCGAGATGCTGGAAAACCGCATCGCCCAAGGTGCGCTCGACAAGCAGGTGCTGATCTTCGTGCCGGTGTTTAACGTCGATGGCCACGAGCGCTTCGCCAAGTGGAACCGCCCGAACCAGCGCGGTCCGGTCGAGATGGGCTGGCGCACCACCGCCCAGAACTTCAATCTGAACCGCGACTATGTCAAAGCCGACGCGCCCGAGATGCAGGCGATGCTGAACCTGGTGAACGCCTGGGATCCGCTGACCTATGTCGACCTGCACGTGACCGACGGCGCCATGTTCCAGCATGACGTCTCGATCCAGGTCGAGCCGGTGTACTCGGGCGACCCGGAATTCCGCAAGGCCGGCCTGGCGCTGCGCAGCAATGTCATCCAGGACATCACGAAGGAAGGCTCCTCGCCGCAGTCCTATTACATGTCCTTCAAGGAAACCGACGATCCGCAATCCGGGTTCGTCGACAGCGTGTCCGATCCGCGCTTCTCGACCGGCTACTTCCAGCTGCGCAACCGCATGGCGATGCTGGTCGAGACCCATTCGTGGAAGGATTATCCGACCCGCGTGCGCATCACCCACAATTCCATCGTCTCGGTGCTGAACCAGGTGGCCGCGCACGGCAAGGAATGGCAGCAGGCGGCTGCCGCGGCCGACGCGCGCGCATTGCGCCTTGCCGGCCAGCCGGTGGCGCTGACCTACAAGACCACCGATAAAACGACGATGGTCGACTTCAACGGCTATGCCTACACCCGCACGATGTCCGACGTGTCCGGCATGCTGATGACGCACTACGACGAGAGCAAGCCGCAGGTCTGGCACGTGCCGCTGCGCGACGAGGTGGTCGAAGACCTGCGGGTGAAGGCGCCCGGTGCCGGCTACGTGGTGCCGGCCGCGTTCGCGCAAATGGTGGCCGCCAAGCTGACCCAGCACGGCATCGGCTTCCGTAAGCTGGACAAGGCGGTGGCGAACGCGCCGGTCGAAACCTTCCGTGCCGACAAGGCGACGTTCTCGTCGAATTCCTTCGAATCGCACCAGCGCCTGACGGTGCAAGGTACCTGGAAACAGGAGCCGCGCGCACTCGCCAAGGGCGCGCTGTTCGTGCCCATCGCCCAGCCCAAGGCGCGCCTGGTGATGGCGATGCTGGAACCGCAGGCGCCGGATTCGCTGCTGGCCTGGGGCGCGTTCAACAACGCCTTCGAGCGCAAGGAATACATGGAAGAGTACGTGGCCGAAGACGTCGCGCGCGAGCAGATGGCCAAGGATCCGGCGCTGGCCGCGGAATTCCGCCGCAAGGTCGAGACCGATGCGGCCTTCGCCAAGAACCCGCATGCGCGCCTGGAGTTCTTCGCGCGCCGCCATGCGTCCTGGGACGAGCGCCTGAACCTGTATCCGGTGATGCGGACCGATAGCGCGCTGTAAGAAAGCAACGCGCGGACTGATCCCGCGCAAAGGCGGTCGATTTCGCTGCAACGGCTGACCGCGCGGCTGCTCTGACTTTGTATGGAAGAGCATAGCCGACAAAGTAGGGATGGGCGGACAGCGGGGCGGCGGTCATGAACCCGCTGGCCAGCTGCGCCATCGTCTGCCGCCGCCAGCCGCCCGAGCAGGTCGAGCGCCTGCTGGCCAGCATCACGACCGGCCGGCCGGGGCTGCTGGTCTACCTGATCGAGCAGGGCCCGCTCGAGACGCTGCGCGCCCTGGCCGCGCGCTTCGGCGCGCATTACCGCCACCAGCGCGAAAATCCCGGCCACGCGCGCACCCACAACCTGGCGCTGCGCGAGGCCATCGCCGCCGGCAGCGTCTATCACTTCATCCTCGACCCCGCCATCCAGATCCCGCTCGACGGCATCGGCAAGCTGCTGGCGTGGATGGAACAGCACCCCGACGTCGGCCTGCTGGCGCCGCGCGTGCATTATCCGGACGGCCGCCTGCAGCCGCTGTGCAGGCTGCTGCCGCATCCGCTGGAACTGCTGGTGCGGCGCTTCTTTCCGCTGCTGCACCGATCCAGCGGCCGGCTGGCGCGCTATGAGCTGCATGGCAGCGGCTATACCCGTGTGATGGACGTGCCGGCGCTGTCCGGCTGTTTTCTGCTGATGCGGGTCGAGACCGTGCAGCGCGCCGGCCTGTTCGACGAGCGCTTCTTTCACTATTTCGAGGATGTCGATCTGTCGCGGCGGGTCGGCCGCATCGCGCGCACGGTGTTCGTGCCGCATGTGGCGGTGGTGCACGACGGTGGCAGGGGTTCGTACCGCGACTGGCGGACGCTGGGACAGCGCCTGGTGTCGGGCGCGCGCTACTTCAACAAATGGGGCTGGCTGCGCGACCCCGAACGCGCCCGGGTGAATGCCCGGGCGCTAAGGGCAGCGGATCAGCAGTTCTGCAGCGGACGGCGGGCGTACCAGCCGAAGGCCAGGATCAGCAGGTAGCAGATGGCCGGCACGATCAGCGCCATGCGCAGGCTGGACATGTCGGCCGCGAAACCGGTGATCAGCGGCACGATGGCGCCGCCGACGATGGCCATGCAGATCACGCCCGAACCTTCGGCGGCGCGCTCGCCCAGGCCTTCCGAGGCCAGCGTGAAGATGGTCGGGAACATGATCGAATTGACCAGGCCGATGGCCAGCAGCGACCAGCCGGACACGGCGCCGGTGCTGTTGGCGGACACCAGCAGCAGCAGGGCGGCCAGGCCGCCAGCCGTGGCCAGCACCTTGCCCGGTGAGCAGATGCGCAGCACAAAAGCGCCCACGAAGCGGCCGACCATCGCGCCGCCCCAGTACAGTCCGATATGCTCGCCGGCCGCTTTCATTTCCAGGCCCAGCACGTCGACCTGCATCAGGTAGTTGGTGATCAGCGAGCCGACCGCCACCTCGGCGCCGACGTACAGGAAGATGCACAGTGCGCCGAAGGCAAAGCGTGGGCGCTGCAGCAGGTTGAAGGCTTTGAAGATGTTGCCTTGCGGGCTAGTGTGCTCGACCAGTTTCTTGCGGTTGATCCAGACCATCACGGCGACGATGGCCAGTGCGATCGCCAGCCCGATGTAGGTGTGGACCACGACCTGGCTTTCTGCCGCGCGGTAGGCGGCCAGCTGTACCGCGTCCAGCGTGGCCTGGTCCACCTGGGCCAGCGAACCCAGGATCAGGATCGCGCCGACGTAGGGGAAGACGGTGGTGCCGAGCGAGTTGAAGGCCTGGGCGAAGGTCAGGCGGCTGCTGGCCGTCTGCGGCGCACCCAGCATCGAGATCAGCGGATTGGCCACCACCTGCACGATGGTGATGCCGGCCGCCAGCACGAACAGGGCCAGCAGGAAGGCGCCGAACAGGCTCGACGATGCAGCCGGGATGAACAGCAGGCAGCCGGCGGTCATGGTCAGCAGGCCGACCACGGCGGTGCGCATGTAGCCGATACGGCGCACGATGGCGGCCGCCGGCAGCGAGACGATGAAATAGGCGGCAAAGAAGGCCGACTGCACCAGCATGGCCTGGGCATAGCTGAGCGTGAAGAGTTCCTTCAGCTTGGGGATGATGACGTCGTTCAGGCTGGTGATGCCGCCGAAGATGAAGAACAGGGCGAACACGAAGACGCGCAGGCTGGCGACGTTGTGATTCACAGGGGCGTCGCTTTGCGCAGCGCCGGCAGGATGGCCGATTTGCATAAGAATAATCCAGGGTGGGTTGATGCGGCAGGTAGGAATATTACATGGCTTTGGCTTGAAAACATGCGTAGAGGTATGAAAGCGACATGTTTCATTGGTATAAATGCCGTACTAGTCTGATCGCCCGACCACCGGGAACGCCATCCCAGCCACAGCGCCCATCCTTGATGAACACATTCGACCGCCACCCCGTCAAAGCTATCCTGTTCGACGTCTACGGCACGCTCGCCGAGATCGGCGACAAGCGCGCCCCGTTCCGCCGGCTGTTGCAGATCGGCGCCCGCCAGGGCCGCCAGCCCGGCAGCGACGACGCGCGTACCTTGATGGCGCAGCCGCTCGGCTTGCAGGATGCGGCGGCGCTGTTGGGCATCCGCCTGAGCGAGGCCGAGCACGCGCAGCTCGCTGCCGATTTAAATGCCGAGATCGCCTCCATCGCGCCCTTCGCGGACACGCTGCCGACGCTGCAGGCCTTGCACGGCCGCGGCTACAAACTGGGTCTGTGTTCGAATCTGGCGCTGGACTACGCGGCGCCGATCATGGCCGCGCTGCCGCTCGCGCTGGATGCCTATACCTGGAGTTTCGAGGCGGCGGCGATCAAGCCGGATCCCGCGATCTATGCGCAGGCATGCCGACAGCTGGGCTGTGCGCCCGCTGAGGTGCTGATGGTCGGCGACACGGTCGACGCCGATGTCGAAGGGCCGCGTGGGTTCGGGATGCAGGCGCTGTTATTGGACCGCAAGGGACGCTCGCGCAGGGAGGATGCCTTGTCTTCCCTGTTCGCGCTGTGCGATCTGCTGTAGCGGCCTTTAGGGCGTTCCCAGCAAGATTGTCCTGATCTTGCCGTCCGCCCCCGGCAGCAACTGGTACAGCCGGTCGAACTCATCGTCCGCAATATCGGTGCCCGGCGCGCCGCCGAACAGCGTCACCAGCTCCGGCAGCGTATTCGAATGCCCGACCACCACTACCGCGCCGCTCAGCTTGCGTACCTGTTCGACCAGCGCGCGAGGCGCCAGCGGATCGTAAAGCTGCACCGTCAAACCGGTCTGCTGGGCCAGCGGCGCCGCCGTCTGCCGGGTGCGCGCCGTCCTGGTGCTGAAGATGGCCGTGATGCCGGCGCGGTGCAGGATCGCGGCGACGTGGCGCGCGCGCTCATGCCCGCGCGGCGTCAGGTCCGGATCCTGGCCGGCCAGCTTTTCGCCGTGACGCACCAGAAAGATGGCGGAAGGTTCCGCCGCCGCCAGGCCCGGCAGCAGGGAGACGGCGGCCAGTGCGGCGCACAGCAGTCGGCGGAACGTGCTCATCGGATGCTTCCTTTAGAGAGGCTGCAGCGGAATGGTGCCCGGCAGGGTCGACGGCGTCGAGCACGGTTCTTCGTCGAAGGCGATGTCGCCGTTCGGGTTGGCGATGCCGTCCGTTTTCAGGTCGACGAAGCCGAACATGTCGCGGTCCATCAGGTGCGACGGCACCACCGTGGAGAGCGACGAGAAGATGTTCTCGACGCGGCCCGGGTGCTTCTTTTCCCAGTCGCGCAGCATGGCCTTGATCTGCTTGCGCTGCAGGTTTTCCTGGGAGCCGCACAGGTCGCAAGGGATGATCGGGAAACCCTTCACTTCGGCATAGCGCTCGGTGTCGGCTTCCTTCACATAAGCCAGCGGACGGATCACCATGTGCTTGCCGTCGTCCGAGACCAGCTTGGCCGGCATGCCCTTGATCTTCGCGCCGAAGAACATGTTCAGGAAGAAGGTCTCGAGGATGTCGTCGCGGTGGTGGCCGAGGGCGATCTTGTTGCAGCCCAGCTCGTCCGCCACGCGGTACAGGATGCCGCGCCGCAGGCGCGAGCACAGCGAGCAGGTCGTTTTGCCTTCCGGGATCAGGCGCTTGACGATGCTGTAGGTGTCCTGGTTCTCGATGTGGTACGGCACGCCCAGCTTGTCCAGGTAGGCCGGCAGCACCTCGGCCGGGAAGTTGGGCTGCTTCTGGTCGAGGTTGACGGCCACCAGTTCGAACTTGATCGGCGCGCGCTCGCGCAGGGTCATCAGGATGTCGAGCAGGGCATAGCTGTCCTTGCCGCCGGACAGGCAGACCATCACCTTGTCGCCATCCTCGATCATGTTGAAATCGCCGATCGCCTGGCCGACCAGGCGGCACAGGCGCTTGTGCAGCTTGTTGTTCTCGTATGCGACTTTCTCGGCCTGTTTGTCAGCCACTTCTAAAACTTCACTCATGCTTGATCCTTGATCTGGAATACTTCGACGCCGACGCCTTCGCAGTCGGGGTACACGTCCGGTTTCATCGTCGACACGCTGGCGGCGCGCACGCGCGGGTGGGCCAGCATGGCTTTCACGACGTCGTCGCACAGGGTTTCCTGCAGGTGCACATGGCCCTGGGCGATGCGCTTGGCGATGGTTTCGCGCATGAAGTCGTAGTCGACCACTTCGTGCAGCTGGTCGTCCTTCGGGGTCGACATCGCCAGCGGGACGAACAGCTCGACATTGATCAGGACGCGTTGCTCGCCCTTCTTCTCGAAGTCGTGCACGCCGATGTTGATCATGACTTCGTAATTGCGCAGGAACAGCCGGCGGCAATCGCGCAGCTGCGGGTGGGACAGGGCGGACAACATAGAAACCTTTTATTTAGTTAAAAACATCACGTCGCGCTCGAGCGGCACCAGGTGCTGGCCGCCGTCGACGAGCAGGGTGGTGCCGGTCAGGGCGCGTGCATTCGCCGCATAGCAGACGGCCTCGACGATGTCCTGCGGGGTGGACGAGCGCCCCAGCGGCGTGACGGTATGGGCCTGCTGGAAGCCGTCTTCGGTCTGGTCGCCGGACACCATCGTGATGCCGGGTGCGACGCCGACCACGCGCAGCTTCGGCGCCAGGGCCTGGGCCAGCAGCGTCGTCGCCGTGTGCAGTGCCGATTTGGACAGCGTGTACGACAAAAAATCCGGGTTGAGATTGTACAGTTTCTGGTCGAGCAGGTTGACCACCACGGCCTGGCCGCCTTCCGCGACCTGCGCATGCAGGGCCGAGGCCAGCAGCAGCGGCGCGGTCACGTTGCACTGCATGTGGGCCGCCAGCAGGGCCGGCGAAAAGGCGGCCGGCTTGTCGTATTCGAACAACGAAGCGTTGTTGACGATGCAATCCAGGGCACCGAGCAGATGCACGACCTGGCGCGGCAGGGTACGCACGGCGTGTTCGTTCGTCAGGTCGGCCTGCAGCGCCACGGCGCGCCGGCCGAGTTCCCGGATCGCGTGCACGACTTCCATCGCCTCGGCTTCCGAGGCGCGGTAGTGGACGGCGATGTCCCAGCCGGCTTTTGCCATGCCGAGGGCGATTTCGCGGCCGATGCGGCGCCCGGCGCCGGTCACCAGCGCCACGCGGGCGCGCCCGGCGTGCGGGGGGAGGTCCTTGGAAGCGGTGTCTGTCATGTTCTGCCTGATATGTCCTACAATGGCCGGATGTCCCTACCCGCACCGAATAGCGACGCGCTGGCCGCGTCCCAGGCTTTGCAGCGCCTGATTGCTGCCGAGATCGCCGAACAAGGCGGCGCCATCCCGTTTTCGCGTTTCATGGAACTCGCGCTGTACGCGCCCAACCTGGGTTATTACAGCGGCGGTGCGGCCAAGCTGGGCAGGGACGGCGACTTTACCACCGCGCCCGAGATCAGCCCGCTGTTCGGCGCCACGCTGGCGCGGGCAAGCGCCGCTATTATGGCCCAAAGTGGCCCCAACATTATCGAATTCGGCGCCGGCACCGGCAAGCTGGCACGCGACGTGCTGAGCGCGCTGGATGAACTCGGCGTCAGGGTCGACAGCTATACCATCATCGAACTGTCGGGCGAACTGCGCGCGCGCCAGCAGGAGGCACTGAAGGATTTCCCCCAGGTGCGCTGGCTGAACGGTTTCCCGGACGCTTTTCACGGCGTGGTGCTGGCCAACGAGGTGCTGGATGCCATGCCGGTCGAGCTGGTCATGAAGGAGGGCGATAGCTGGAGCCGCCAGTACGTCACGGTGCAGGCAGGCGCGTTTACCCTGATTCCGGGCCAGGCCGATGCCACCCTGCTGGAGCAGATCGCGCGCCAGATCCCGGATCACGACAAGCTGCAGGACGGCTACCTGACCGAGATCCACCCGGTGGCCTGCGGCTTCATGCGTTCGCTGGCGCAGATGTTCGAGAACGGGAAGGGCGCCGCGCTGCTGTTCGACTACGGCTTCCCGGCCCACGAATACTATTTCGACGAGCGCACCGGCGGCACCCTGATGTGCCACTACCGCCACCACGCGCACCCGGACCCCTTTTATCTGCCCGGCCTGCAGGACATCACCGCCCACGTCGACTTCACCGCCATGGCGCTGGCCGCGCAGGATGCCGGCCTGGATGTGCTCGGCTACATGAACCAGGCTTCCTTCCTGCTGGCGGCCGGAATCGGCGAACTGCTGCTGCGCACCGACCCCGAAGATGCGCTGCGCTACCTGCCGCAATCAAAGGCAGTGCAGAAACTGGTATCGCCGGCCGAGATGGGGGAACTCTTCAAGGTCCTGCTGGTCGGGAAAGATGTGGCGCTTGACCCTGCAATTGTGCGTGCGGACCGTAGCCACCGGCTTTAAAATCTGACAACTTGCGCGCCGGATATAAACCCGGCTATGCTGTACCGTCACTATGCTCCGACTTTATGGCCAAAATCCACACACACTATGACAATCTGAAGGTGTCGCGCCACGCGCCTCAGGAAGTCATTCGTGCGGCCTACAAGGCGCTGAGCCAGAAATACCATCCCGACAAGAATCCGGGCGACGAACGTGCCGCCCGCATCATGGCGATCGTCAATACCGCCTACAACATCCTGTCCGACCCCATCCGCCGCAAGGAGCACGACGACTGGATCGCGTCGGAAGAATGGGAAGTGGAGTGGCTGGAAAGCTCCCACGGCGATGAAGGCCGCCCGCGCCCGCATGGCGACCCGCAGTGGGAACCGCGCCAGGTCGAGGCGCCGGCGCGCTGGCGCTTCCTGCTGGCGCCGCGCTGGTGGGGCGGGATGCTGGCCTTTTTTGCCGGCGGCGTGGTGCTGACCATCCTGCTGGTCGATCCGCCGAAAGTGCTGCCCTCGGCCCTGGCCTGGGCCGGCAAGCCGCCTGCGGTGACGCCCCCGAATTCCCCGCCCGATCCGCTCGGCGCCGACACCAGCAATGACGGCTGGGCCCGCCCCGCGGGCCAGTCCGATGCGCCGCCCGACATCAAGGCCCTCGGCACGACCCAGCTGGTGGTGCCGGCGCGCGCCCCCGACTGCGATACCGATCTGCAGAGCCAGGTCTCGCCGAACGGCGATCCGTGGCCGGCCCAGTCCGGCTACATCGACAGCTTCCCGGTCGGTAACCAGGGCGAGGAAATGCAGATCCTCATCGACAACAGCAACAATCCCTCGCCGGTGCTGGTCAAGGTCTACGACATGGACCGCCGCTCGAATGTGCGCCATGCCTACGTGCTGGGACGCGCCAAGTTCCTGGTCGACAAGCTCTCGGCCGGCAAGTACGAGGTGCGCTACCAGAACATCCTGGTCGGCGGTTCGCGCAGCGAATGCGTGAATGGCCGCCGTTCTACCGGCCTGCGCCAGGCGGCCGCCCGCTGATCCCCGCCGCTGCCGGCGGCAGCAAAGTGTGGTTTTCTGAGACAGTTCCTGCCGCTGCTCTGCGGTGAGTAAGTATTTTGTTCCCTGGACGTAATATACTCGGGCAGCCGCGGGCCCATGCAGCCTGCAGCCCAGCCCAACGCAGGCAAATCGGAAAAACCGGGATATGAACGAATTAGACGGGCTCAACGCCCTGATCATCGAGCCGCATGCCGGGATGCGGGCGACGATCCATAACATGTTGACCATGTGCGGCCTGAGCAAGGTCGATCATGCCGGCAGTTCCAATCAGGCCGTCAAGCATCTCGGCCTCAAGCATTACGACCTGGTGCTGTGCGAATACGCGCTCGAAGGCGGCCAGGACGGCCAGCAACTGCTCGAAGACGTGCGCCACCACAAGCTGATGCCGCTGTCGACCATGTTCTTCATGGTGACGGCCGAGGGCGATTACGGCAAGGTCGTCAGCGCCGCCGAGCTCGGTCCCACCGACTACATCCTGAAACCCTTCACCGCCGACCGCCTGCTCGAGCGCATCGCCCGTGCGCTGGACAAGCGCAATGTGTTCCTGCCGGTGTACGAACTGATGGAGTCCGGCAACCAGCGCGAAGCCATCGACCTCTGCATCGAGGGCGAGGAAAAGCATCCGCGCCATGCGATCGACTTCCTGCGCCTGCGCGCCGAACTGCACATGTTCCTCGGCGAGCCGGAACTGGCCGAGCCGATCTACCGGCGCCTGATCGACGCCAAGGCGATTGCCTGGGCGCGACTGGGCCTGGCCAAGACCCTGTTCCTGCGCGAGCGCTTCCACGAGGCGCAGGACCTGCTCGAAGACCTGGTCGACACCAACAAGAACTTCGTCGATGCCTACGACTGGCTGGCCCGCACCCATGAGGCGGTCGGCGCGCTGGAGCAGGCGCAGGCGGTGCTGGGCGATGCCGTGGCCGTCTCGCCGCATGCGGTGCGGCGCCTGCGCAAGCTGGGCGAGACCGCGCTCGAAGCCGGCGACCACGACACCGCGGAAAAAGTGCTGAAGCAGGTCGTCAGCAAGGCCAAATACTCGGAATTCAAGGACCCGCAAGACCACGTGCGCCTGGTGCAGACCCTGGTGCGCAAGGGCGACCCGGTGCAGGCGGCGGCCGTGATCCGCGACCTCGACAAGTCGATGGCCTACCAGAAGGGGGCGGCGCTGTGCAGCGCGATCGCCTCCAGCATGGTGCATGAATACACCGGCAACGAGGCGCGCCTGAACGAATCGCTGATCGCGGCGCTGGCGGCCAGCAAGGATGCGCCGGCGCTGGCGCCCGACCTCAAGCTGGAACTGGCGCGGGTGGCGATCGAAAACAACATGGAAGAGGGCGCGGCCGAAGTGATGCGCGAAGTGATGCGCAATGCCAAGGACGGCGCCGCGATCGGCCGCGCGATGGCGGTGTTCGAGAAGACCGGCCATGGCGACCTGGCCCAGCAACTGGCCAGGGAAAGCCGCCAGCAGGTGGTCGACCTGGTCGCCGGCGGCGCCGCCAAAGCCAGGGAAGGCGACTTCAAGGGGGCGGTGGCGCTGATGCAGGAAGCAGTCGCCAAGCTGCCCGACAACCCGCAGGTGGTGTTCAACGCCGCCCTGGCGGTCCTGAAATGCCTCGACAACAACGGCTGGGAAGAGCGCCTGGGCCAGCAGGCGATCGTGTATATCGCCGCCGTGCGCCGCCTCGACCCGGTCAACCCCAAACTGCCGGCGCTGGCCGGCCTGCACCAGCAGGTGCTGAAGAAATACAACAAGGCACCGCGACGGAAATGAAAGCAGGTTCCCTTCCACCATTGGCACCGGACGAGATTCCAGACGGGCGCCGGGTCCGTGCCGCGCTGCTGAACAAGGTCTGCGGCGACGAAGACATGTTCGCGCTCGGCAGCTCGGTCGCGCGCGTGGTGCAGATGGCCTCGTCGGACGACGAGGGCACCCATGCGCTGGCCTATTACGTGCTGTCCGACGTCGCGCTCACCCAGCGCATCCTGCGCCTGGCGAATACCGTCAAATACCGCACCGCCAACGGCACCGCCGTCACCACGATCTCGCGCGCCATCTCCCTGCTCGGCTTCGACAACGTCAAGACCACTGCGCTGGCGATGCTGCTGGTGGACGCGCTGGCCAGCAGCGAGCACGCCTGGAGCGTGCGGATCGAGCTGGAAGCCTCGCTGTGCGCCAGCCTGGTCGGCCGCGAGATGGCGCGCCACAGCTTTTACCAGGGGGCGGAGGAAGCCTCGATAGGCGCGCTGTTCAAGAACCTGGGCCCGCTGCTGGTGGCATCCCACGCGCATGAACGCTACCGCGAGATCGGCGCCCTGGTTGCCTCCGGCAAGCACAAGCTCGGCCAGGCGGCGCAGATGATCCTCGGCTGCAGCTACGATGCCTTGTCGGAGGCGGTGCTGGGCGAATGGAAGATCCCGGACGTGATCATGCGGGCCCAGCGTCCATTGGCGGATGGCGCGCTGAAGGTGGCCGTCAACCGCGGCGAATGGATGCGCCAGGTGGCATCCTTCAGCCTCGACGTGGCGCGCCTGCTGGCCAGACCCGGCGACCCGGCCGGCAGCCAGGAAGCGCAAGCCCTGCTGGCGCGCTACGGCCATGCGCTGAACATCGACGGCCAGCAGCTCGACGAACTGTTCGGCGCGGTGGCGCGCGAGATGAGCGGCCTGCTGCAGAGCATGAATCTGGAGCCGGCGCCGCGTCCGCCCGAAGGCGAGAGCGACGGCCTGCCCAACGTGCTGTTGCTGGCGACCCTGGGCGCGGGCGAAGAAGAGCAGGGCAGCTACCCCAGCGGCAAGCCGAAGAACGCGCGCGAACTGTTGCTGGCGGGGGTGCAGGACGTGACGCAAATGCGCGCGTCGGGCACGCACAAGGTCAACGATGTGGTGCTGGCCGTGCTGGAGACGCTCTATACGGCGATGGGCTTCCGTTTCGCCACCGTGGTGCTGAAGGACGTGCGCAGCGGCCAGTACCGCGCCCGCGTGTCCTTCGGCGCCGACAAGGCGGCGACCCAGGCCGGGTTTGCCTTTCCGGCGGCCGGCGCAAGCGCAGCGGCGAACCGCGACCTGTTCTTCCTGGCGATGGCGAACAATGCCGACCTGATGATCTCGGATGCGTCCAGCCCGAAGATCCGCGACCTGCTGCCGTCCTGGCACCGCCAGCTGCTGCCGGATGCGAAGAGCTTCATCGTGCTGCCGCTGGTGGTCGGCCAGGCCCAGCTCGGCCTGTTCTATGCCGACCGCACCCAGACCGCACCGGAAGGCGTGCCGCCGGACGAGACTTCGCTGATCAAGGCGCTCAAGGGCCAGGTACTGGCTGCGCTTGCGCCCTGACGAACTCGCCGAACTCGCGCGCCGGCATCGGCCGGCCGAACAGGTAGCCCTGGGCTTCGTCGCTGCGCTTGTCGCGCAGGAAGCCCCATTGCGCCTGGGTTTCCACCCCTTCCGCCACCACCGACAAGCCCAGCGAATGCGCCAGCCCGATCGTCGCGCCGACGATCGCGGCGTCGTTCGGATCGTGCTCGATATCCTTCACGAAGCCGCGGTCGATCTTGATGCGGTCGATCGCGAACAGCTTCAGGTAGGCCAGCGAAGAGTAGCCGGTGCCGAAGTCGTCGATCGCCAGCTTGAAGCCGCGCGCGCGCAGCTGGCGCAGTAGGGCGCGGGTGTTTTCCGGGTCGCGCATGGCGGCCGTTTCGGTGATCTCCAGCTCCAGCCGCGAGGGGTCGATCTGGTGCTGGGCCAGCAGTTGATCCAGGCGCGACAGCAGAGCGCCGCCGCCGAACTGGCGTGCCGACAGGTTGACCGCCAGCCGCAAGCCACCGAGTCCCTCGTGCTGCCATTCCGCCAGCAGGGCCATGGCGCGCGCCAGTACCCAGTCGCCGAGCGGCAGGATCAGGCCGGATTCCTCGGCGATCGGGATGAAGCGGCTCGGTTCGATGCTGCCCAGCTCCGGGTCGTGCCAGCGCAGCAGCGCCTCGGCGCCGATCACGCGCCCGGTCTCGAGCGAGACCTGGGCCTGCAGGTGGACCTCGAAGCCGCCGCGCTCGAGCGCCGCCCACATTTTCGTTTCCAGCATCAGGTGCTCGTGGGTGGCGGCGTTCATCGCCGGCGAGAAGAACCGGAAATTGCCGCGGCCGTCGCGCTTGGCGGCGTACATCGCCATGTCGGCATGCCGCACCAGGGTGTCGGCATCCTCGCCGTCGTCCGGGAACAGGGCCACGCCGACGCTGGCGCCGCTGTGCGCGGTGATGCCGTTCAGGTAATACGGCTGCTGCAGCGATTCGACCAGGCGCACCGCCACCGTCGTCACGCTGTCGGGCGTGAGCGGCCCGCCCAGCACGATGATGAATTCGTCGCCACCCAGGCGCGCCAGAGTATCGACGTCGCGCAGCAGGTCCTTCATGCGTGCGCTGGCGCCCACCAGCAGCTGGTCGCCGGCCTGGTGACCGAGCGAATCGTTGATCTTCTTGAAGTGGTCGAGGTCGATGAACAGCACCGCCAGCGCCATCCCCGAACGGCGCGCCAGCGCCAGCTGCTGCTCCAGCCGCATACCGAGCGCGGCGCGGTTTTCCAGGCCGGTGAGCGGGTCGTGGTGGGCCAGGCGATGGATGTGGGCCTGCGAGCGGTGCTGCTCGGTCAGGTCGCGCAGGATGCAGACGTACATCCGTTCGCCGGGCAGCTCGACCAGCGACACCGACAGCGCCAGCGGGAAGGGCTGGCCGCGTGCGTCGATGCCGCTCAGTTCGCGCTCATCGAGGGCGGCGCCGTGCATGCGCCGCAGCAGTTCGGCGCCGTCTTCGCCGGTGGCGCCCGGCACCAGGGTAGTGAAGTCCAGGCCGGGCAGGTGGTTCTGCGGATAGCCGAACAGGGCCGCCGTGGCCGGGTTGCTCGACACCACCACGCCGCCCGCATCGACGGTGAGGATGGCGTCGCCGGCGTTGTCGAGGATGGCCTGCAGGCGCGCCTCGCGGTCGCGCAGGCGTGCGGTGCGGTCAAGCACCTGTGCTTCGATCGCCGCGCGTTCGCCGCTGGTGAGCAGCATCAGCGCACCCAGCAGTGCAGTCAGCAGCAGGCCGGCGGTCAGCACGGTCCAGCTGACCAGGCCGCGCTGCGCTTCCATGTAGGCTGGCGTCGGCGAAAAGCGCAGCGCATAGTTGCGCCCGCCGTAGCTGAGCTTGACGCGGTAGTCGGCGCGGTGGACGGGGCGCAGGATATCGCCCACCAGGGCGCGCGGCTTGCGCTCGGTAACGTCGGCCAGGCTGTAGACGAAGCCGCCGAAGCCGCTGCGCTTGACGGCCTGTTCGACGAAGGTGTGGGTGTCCAGCACCAGGGCCAGCATGCCGACAGGCGGCAGGCCGGGCTCGCCCACTGCGCGGAACAGCACGACGCCGGTGTCGCCGGTGCTGACCAGCTGCAGCGGCGCCGAGGCCAGCGGCTGGCTGCTGCGCAGGGCGCGCCGGGTCACGTCGGCACGCTCGGGTGCGGTCATGAAGTCGATGCCGCGCATGAAGCTGTTGGAGGGCGGCCAGGTGTAGAGCATCGGCAGGTAGAGCGGGCGCTCGCCGGCGCGCCGCATCTTGCGGTCCGGACCTACTTCGCGCAGGCCGGGAAAGGCCGGGTCGATCTCGGCGCGGACCCAGGCTTCGAAGCCGGCGCGCTCGGCATTCGTGACCGGCACCATCCAGTTCAGGCCGATGATGTCGCGGCGCCCGTCCACATAGCCTCTGGCGATCCGCAGGAACTTGTCGCGCGCCATGTATTTTTCTTCGGCGCCGAGGGTGCGCGCGAAGGTGCCGACGAAGCGTTCATGCTCGTTCAATTCGGCCTGCATGCCGTCGGCCACCTGCTGGGCCTTGAGGCGGTAAGGCTGCAGGTGCTGTTCGGTTTCCCATTCGACCGCCTGCTCGTAGATCGCCACCACCGCCGTCGCCGCCAGCATCAGGGGCAGGGCCACCGGCAGGGCGCGGCGGCGCCACAAGGGACGCGGGCGCCCGCAGATGATCCAGACCAGCGGGGCGGCCAGCAGCACGCCGATGGTGTCGCCGGCCCACCAGTTGACCCAGTTGCCCCAGGTTTCGGCGGGCGGGACCAGGCCCAGCCAGTACAGCGCCGACACGCTCATGCTGGCGTTGATCAGGCACATCAGCGGGGCCAGTACCAGGAAGCGGCCGACGTCGCGCGCCGAATCGAGGGCAGGGCGCGCCAGGCGCCGGAACCAGCGTGCGCCCAGCCAGGCCTGCAGCACCGAGCCGAGCGTGGTGACGGCCAGGATCACGGCGCCGGCGGAGGGGGTGGCATCGGGCCCGAGCCAGCTGCCGGGCAGGTGCAGCAGCGCCGCGCCCAGCGCAATCGCGGGCAGGATGCGCCAGCCGGTGGTGACCGCCAGCGCGAAGCCGGCGCCGGCCGGCAGGAAGACTGGGGTGGCGTAGCCGGGCGGGAGGTCGAGCGTGTCGCTGATGAAGCGCATCGCGACATAGATGCCGACAACGAACAGGTTCGCCAACAGCAGCTGTGACCAGTGCCATCGTGCCGTACCGCGCAGTGGAATGCGGACCATGTTGGAAGCCCCGTGTTTTGGGGAAGTCTAGCCTCTTCCGTCAATACACGGCGCTTATCTTGATTATTCTGAAAACAGCCCTTGCGGAGTTGCGGTTGGGTCGCTACAATCACGCCCCGAAGCAACGACACTGTGTGAGTCAGATCAGTTCTGATGAAACGATAGTTGACAGAAGTTTGTCCGTGCTTCATACTCTGCGGTTCTTCGCGGTGGGGTGGCCGAGTGGTTAAAGGCAGCAGACTGTAAATCTGCCCTCTCTGAGTACGCTGGTTCGAATCCAGCCCCCACCACCAAAAAGCGTTGATCGTGTTGTGAATCGAAAGCAGTTGAGTTGAGAAGTACCTCGTGCGGGTGTAGCTCAATGGTAGAGCTGAAGCCTTCCAAGCTTATGACGAGGGTTCGATTCCCTTCACCCGCTCCAGTTTCAAATCAGCCCTTGTAGCTCAGTGGTAGAGCACTCCCTTGGTAAGGGAGAGGCCACGTGTTCAATCCACGTCAAGGGCACCAGAATTTAAATCGGCAGTCAGCTGTACTCGACCGTCAGACGTGCCTGGTAATTTCAAACATCGTTAGGATCTTAGGAGTCAAGAATGGCAAAGGAAAAATTCGAACGGACCAAGCCGCACGTCAACGTCGGCACCATTGGTCACGTTGACCACGGCAAAACCACCCTGACGGCTGCTATCGCAACCGTTCTGTCGAAGAAATTCGGCGGTGAAGCCAAGGCCTACGATCAGATCGACGCGGCTCCGGAAGAAAAAGCACGCGGCATCACCATCAACACCGCGCACGTCGAGTACGAGACCGCAAACCGTCACTACGCTCACGTTGACTGCCCAGGCCACGCCGACTACATCAAGAACATGATTACCGGTGCTGCGCAGATGGACGGCGCGATCCTGGTGTGCTCGGCCGCTGACGGCCCGATGCCGCAGACCCGCGAGCACATCCTGCTGGCGCGTCAGGTTGGCGTTCCGTACATCATCGTGTTCCTGAACAAGTGCGACCTGGTCGACGACGAAGAGCTGCTGGAACTGGTCGAAATGGAAGTGCGCGAGCTGCTGTCGAAGTACGAGTTCCCGGGCGACGACCTGCCGATCATCAAGGGTTCGGCTCGTATGGCGCTGGAAGGCCAGGCTGGTCCGCTGGGCGAAGACGCCATCATGCAACTGGCTGACGCACTGGATTCGTACATCCCGACCCCGGAACGTGCCGTTGACGGCGCCTTCCTGATGCCGGTTGAAGACGTGTTCTCGATCTCGGGCCGCGGTACCGTGGTGACCGGTCGTGTCGAGCGCGGCATCATCAAGGTCGGCGAAGAGATCGAAATCGTCGGTATCATCGACACCGTGAAGACCACCTGCACCGGCGTGGAAATGTTCCGCAAGCTGCTGGACCAGGGTCAAGCTGGCGACAACGTCGGCCTGCTGCTGCGCGGTACCAAGCGTGAAGACGTCCAGCGTGGTCAGGTTCTGGCCAAGCCGGGCTCGATCAAGCCGCACACCGACTTCACCGGCGAAGTGTACGTGCTGTCGAAAGACGAAGGTGGTCGTCACACCCCGTTCTTCAACAACTACCGTCCGCAGTTCTACTTCCGTACCACCGACGTGACCGGCTCGATCGTTCTGCCGGCCGACAAAGAAATGGTGATGCCGGGCGATAACGTGTCGATCACCGTCAAGCTGATCGCTCCGATCGCGATGGAAGAAGGTCTGCGCTTCGCAATCCGCGAAGGTGGCCGTACCGTCGGCGCCGGCGTGGTTGCCAAGATCATCGCCTAAGTAGTAGATGTACCTCCGGGAGGAACGTTTCTGTTCCTCCCAACAACAGAGTATTGCGCGGTGCGTCCGCACCGCGTATAATGCTCGATTCAGCTAGAAGTTTATGTAGGGGAGTAGCTCAATTGGCAGAGCGTCGGTCTCCAAAACCGAAGGTCGCGGGTTCGATTCCCTCCTCCCCTGCCACCGAATTCGGTGCCCAGCACCCGAAAGTAAATAAGTATGTCTAATCAATCCGTGCAAACCGTCAGCACCTCGAACGACAAGTTCAAGGTTGCGCTGGCAGTGGTTGCTACGATTGCAGGCGTGGTTGGCTTTTTCGTTCTGAAAGGCCAGAACAAACCAGCTCTGGTGTGCGCAGGCGCACTCGTGGCTGGTTTGCTCATTGCCGTCCTGCTGTTGTGGACGTCCGCTACCGGACGCGACTTCCTGGGCTTCGCCAAGGAGTCCGTGCGTGAGACGAAGAAGGTTGTTTGGCCCACCCGCAAGGAAGCAACCCAGATCACGATGGTGGTCTTCGGTTTCGTCCTGATGATGGCGATTTTCCTGTGGGGCACGGATAAGATTCTTGAATTCCTGATGTACGACGTGATCCTGGGGTGGAAACAATAATGAGCGATAACGTGCAGCAAGATAACGTGCCGGGCGACGCCCCGGCACAAGACGCTGGTGCGCCGCTGAGTACTCCGGTCAGCAACAAGCGCTGGTACGTCGTGCATGTCTATTCCGGCATGGAAAAGAGCGTGATGCGCGGCCTGACCGATCGTATCGAGCGCGCTGGCATGACCGAACAGTTCGGCCGCATCCTGGTCCCGACCGAAGAAGTGGTCGAGGTCAAGAACGGCAGCAAATCGGTGTCCGAGCGCCGCTTCTTCCCGGGCTATGTGCTGGTCGAGATGGAAATGACCGACGAGACCTGGCACCTCGTGAAGAACACGCCGAAAGTCACCGGCTTCATCGGCGGCAAGAGCAACAAGCCGACCCCGATCCCGGCCCGCGAAATCGACAAGATCATGCAGCAGGTCCAGGAAGGCGTCGAAAAGCCGCGGCCCAAGGTGCTGTACGAAGTGGGCGAGCAGGTGCGTATCAAGGAAGGCCCGTTCACCGACTTCAACGGCAACGTCGAAGAAGTCAACTACGAAAAATCGAAGGTGCGTGTCACTGTCACCATCTTCGGCCGCGCAACTCCGGTGGAACTGGAGTTCGGGCAGGTAGAGAAAGTCTAAAACGCGTAGTCGGAGCGTCGCAGCAGCTAGGCGGAATCCGATAAGAGGAGCTCCGCCGGATAAGTGGTATCGGCGGAGCGCTACCACTCAATCGAGAGATTAGGAGCCATCATGGCAAAGAAAATCATCGGTTTTATCAAGCTGCAAGTGCCGGCTGGTAAAGCAAACCCGTCCCCTCCGATCGGCCCGGCCCTCGGCCAGCGCGGTCTGAACATCATGGAATTCTGCAAGGCGTTCAACGCCAAGACCCAAGGCATGGAGCCGGGTATGCCGATTCCGGTCGTGATCACCGCCTTCGCGGACAAGTCCTTCACCTTCGAGATGAAGACCCCGCCGGCAACCTACCTGATCAAGAAGCTGTCGGGCGTCACCAAGGGTTCGGCCAAGCCGCACACCGACAAGGTCGGCACCCTGACCCGTGCTCAGGCTGAAGAAATCGCAAAAACCAAACAGCCGGACCTGACCGCTGCCGACCTGGACGCTGCTGTGCGCGTCATCGCCGGCTCGGCACGTTCGATGGGCATCACGGTGGAGGGTATCTAAATGGCTAAGCTGTCCAAGCGCGTCAAAGAAATGAAAGCCAAAGTGGATCGTAACAAGGTCTACGCTTTCGACAACGCTGTTGCAATCGTCAAAGAATTCGCTACCGCCAAGTTCAACGAGTCGATCGACGTCGCCGTCCAGCTGGGCGTGGACCCGAAGAAGTCGGACCAGGTTGTTCGTGGTTCCGTCGTTCTGCCGGCCGGTACCGGCAAGACCGTCCGCGTCGCTGTGTTCGCACAAGGCGACAAGGCCGAGCAGGCTAAAGCCGCCGGCGCCGACATCGTCGGTATGGAAGACCTGGCAGAGCGCGTGAAGGCCGGCGACATGCCGTTCGACATCGTGATCGCTTCGCCGGACACCATGCGTATCGTCGGTACCCTGGGTCAGATCCTGGGCCCGCGCGGCCTGATGCCGAACCCGAAGGTCGGCACCGTGACCCCGGACGTGGCTGGCGCCGTCAAGAACGCCAAAGCCGGTCAGGTCCAGTACCGTACCGACAAGGCTGGTATCGTGCACGCCACCATCGGCCGCAAGTCGTTCTCGGACGACCAGCTGAAGTCGAACCTGGTTGCACTGATCGACGCACTGAACAAGGCCAAGCCGGCATCGTCGAAAGGCGTGTACCTGCGTAAGGTCGCCATCTCGTCGACCATGGGCGCTGGCGTCCGCGTCGACCAGGGCACCCTGGCTGCGTAATCGACGGTCGTATCGTCGCCCCCGCGCAGGCGGGGGGCCAAGTTTTAAAGTTTTAGTCCTCGTAGTTTCATCGCGGGGCAGATCTTTGGGCTGGCGGACTGAACCCCGCCAGGCAATCAAAGACCGTTGGGCCGAAAGCAGAGGTTGAGCCGGAGGTTAATACAACACCCAACGCAGATGGCGAACCCGAACAAGTTTTGTAGTCGATGCTTTGTCGTACTTCTTAACTTCGGACGCCGTGTTCGAACCGATACGGGGAATAATCCTCGCATCATTTAAGGAGATTGACCGTGGGTCTTAATCTGAATGACAAAAAGGTCGTCGTCGAAGAAGTTAGCGCAAAAGTAGCAACCGCGCAAACCATCGTCGTCGCCGAGTACCGTGGCATCCAGGTTAGTGCTCTGACGAAACTCCGTGCAAATGCTCGTTCGCAGGGCGTGTACCTGCGTGTTCTGAAGAACACGCTGGCTCGTCGCGCTGTGGAAGGCACCCAGTTCGCACCGCTGGCTGACACCATGGTTGGTCCGCTGATCTACTCGATCTCGGACGACGCCGTGGCAGCAGCCAAGGTAATCAGCGACTTCTCCAAGACCAACGACAAGCTCAAGGTCATGGGTGGTAACTACGCTGGTAAGAACCTGGATGTCGCTGGCGTCAACGCGCTGGCAAGCATCCCGAGCCGTGAAGTCCTCATCGCCCAGCTGCTGGGCGTCATGCAGGCTCCGGTTTCCGGCTTTGCACGAGTTCTGGCTGCCGTGGCAGCACAAAAAGGCGAAGGCGCCGCACCGGCAGAAGCCGCAGCGGAACCGGCAGCGGCTGAATAAGCCCTGGCCTTTTTGCTCAAGTACTAATCACACATCAAATATTTGGAGTTTCAAATGGCAATTAGCAAAGAAGAGTTCCTGGACGCAGTTGGCGCAATGTCGGTCATGGAACTGAACGACCTGGTCAAGGCATTCGAAGAGAAGTTCGGCGTGTCGGCAGCTGCTATGGCAGCACCGGCAGCTGGCGGCGGCGCAGCTGCTCCGGCAGCTGAAGAGCAGACCGAATTCAACGTCGTGCTGGCTGAAGTCGGCGCGAACAAGGTCGGCGTCATCAAGGCCGTCCGCGAAATCACCGGTCTGGGCCTGAAAGAAGCCAAGGACCTGGTCGACGGCGCACCGAAGACCGTCAAGGAAGCCCTGCCGAAAGCTGACGCTGAAGCCGCCAAGAAGAAGCTGGAAGAAGCTGGCGCCAAGGCCGAGCTCAAGTAATACATATGCAATGGGCGCCGGCAACGGTGCCCAAAGCCGGAGTCAAAGCTTGCAGATCCCCGCCGAAAGGTGGGGTATGCGGCTTTGGCTCTTTTGTCGTCCCTGCGACAAACACGCGTTACCCCTGCAATACAGAGTATCACCCGCAGTACGGAAGTAATCGTAACACAGCAGTACCGGCTGTCCTTTATCACCTGGCGAACGGTGGCGAGTTTTGAGGTCTTGCATGTGGTGGCAACGCTACTCGCAATCCCTGAAGTCTCATCCCTTTCTGTCACTCACGGAGTGTCCATGCACTACTCATTTACTGAGAAGAAACGCATTCGCAAGTCGTTCGCGAAGCGCGCCAACGTTCACAACGTTCCCTATCTCCTGGCTACGCAGCTGGAGTCCTACGAGAATTTCCTGCAAGCGGACGCAGCGCCGTCCGTGCGCAAGAACGAAGGCCTGCAGTCGGCTTTCAGCTCCATCTTCCCGATCGTGTCGCACAACGGTTTTGCGCGCCTCGAGTTCCTCTCTTACGTGCTGGGTGACCCCGCTTTCGACGTCAAGGAATGCCAACAACGCGGTCTGACCTTCGCGTCGCCGCTGCGCGCCAAGGTGCGTCTGGTGATCCTGGACAAGGAATCGCCGACCAAGCCGGTCGTGAAGGAAATGAAGGAACAGGAAGTGTACATGGGCGAACTGCCGCTCATGACCGCCAATGGCTCGTTCGTTATCAACGGCACCGAACGCGTGATCGTCTCGCAGCTGCACCGCTCGCCGGGCGTGTTCTTCGAGCACGACCGCGGCAAGACCCACTCCTCGGGCAAGCTGCTGTTCTCGGCACGTATCATTCCTTACCGCGGCTCGTGGCTGGACTTCGAGTTCGACCCGAAGGACATCCTGTTCTTCCGCGTCGACCGCCGCCGCAAGATGCCGGTGACGATCCTGCTGAAAGCCATCGGCATGACGCCGGAGCAGATCCTCGCCAACTTCTTCGTGTTCGACAACTTCAATCTGCGCTCGGAAGGCGCGGAACTCGAGTTCGTGGCCGAGCGCCTGCGCGGCGAAGTCGCGCGCTTCGACATCGTCGATCCGAAGTCGGGCAAGACCATCGTCACCAAGGACAAGCGTATCAACGCCAAGCACGTCCGTGACATCGAAGCTGCCGGCATCACCTACATCTCGGTACCGGAAGACTACCTGGTCGGCCGCGTGCTGGCGACCAACGTCGTCGACGGCGACACCGGCGAGATCATCGCCAACGCCAACGACGAGCTGACCGACGAGCTGCTGGGCAAGCTGCGCGACGCCAACATCTCGGCGATCCAGACCCTGTACACCAACGACCTGGACCAGGGCGGCTACATCTCGCAGACCCTGCGCACCGACGACACCGCCGACCAGACCGCCGCTCGCGTGGCGATCTACCGCATGATGCGTCCTGGCGAGCCGCCGACCGAAGAATCGGTCGAGGCACTGTTCAACGGCCTGTTCTACATGCCGGAACGTTACGACCTGTCGGCTGTCGGCCGCATGAAGTTCAACCGCCGCATCGGCCGTGACGAACTGACCGGCGACATGACCCTGTCGAACGAAGACATCCTGGCCGTGATCAAGATCCTGGTCGAGCTGCGCAATGGCCGCGGCGAAGTCGACGACATCGACCACCTGGGTAACCGCCGCGTGCGTTGCGTGGGCGAACTGGCCGAAAACCAGTTCCGCGCCGGCCTCGTGCGCGTCGAGCGCGCCGTCAAGGAACGCCTCGGCCAGGCCGAAGCCGACAACCTGATGCCGCACGACCTGATCAACAGCAAGCCGATCTCGGCCGCGATCCGCGAATTCTTCGGTTCGTCGCAGCTGTCGCAGTTCATGGACCAGACCAACCCGCTGTCGGAAATCACGCACAAGCGCCGTGTTTCCGCACTGGGCCCGGGCGGCCTGACCCGCGAACGCGCCGGCTTCGAGGTGCGCGACGTGCACCCGACCCACTACGGCCGCGTGTGCCCGATCGAAACGCCTGAAGGCCCGAACATCGGCCTGATCAACTCGCTGGCACTGTACGCCCGCCTGAACGAATACGGCTTCCTGGAAACCCCGTACCGCAAGGTCGACGGTTCGAAAGTCACCGACAAGATCGAATACCTGTCGGCGATCGAAGAAGGCCGCTACATCATCGCCCAGGCAAACGCCGCGATCAACGAAGAAGGCCAGCTGGTCGACGAGCTGGTGTCGGCACGTGAAGCCGGCGAAACCATCCTGGTCTCGCCGGAACGCATCCAGTACATGGACGTGGCCCCGGGCCAGGTCGTGTCGGTGGCAGCTTCCTTGATTCCGTTCCTCGAGCACGATGACGCGAACCGTGCACTGATGGGCGCCAACATGCAGCGCCAGGCCGTGCCTTGCCTGCGTCCGGAAAAAGCCTTCGTCGGTACCGGTATCGAGCGCACTGTCGCCGTCGACTCGGGCACCACCGTGCAGGCGACCCGTGGCGGTCTGGTCGACTACGTCGACGCCGGCCGTGTGGTGATCCGCGTGAACGACGACGAGGCGCAAGCCGGCGAAGTCGGTGTGGATATCTACAACCTGATCAAGTACACCCGTTCGAACCAGAACACCAACATCAACCAGCGTCCGATCGTGAAGGTCGGCGACCGTGTTGCTCGCGGTGACGTGATCGCCGACGGCGCATCGACCGACCTGGGCGAACTGGCACTGGGCCAGAACATGCTGGTGGCGTTCATGCCGTGGAACGGCTTGAACTTCGAGGACTCGATCCTCATCTCGGAGAATGTCGTCAAGGACGACCGCTACACCTCGATCCACATCGAGGAACTGTCGGTGGTTGCCCGTGATACCAAGCTGGGCCCTGAAGAAATCACCCGCGACATCTCGAACCTGGCAGAAAACCAACTGGCTCGTCTGGACGAGTCGGGCATCGTCTACATCGGCGCCGAAGTGCAAGCCGGCGACGTGCTGGTCGGTAAGGTCACCCCGAAGGGCGAGACCCAGCTGACCCCGGAAGAGAAGCTGCTGCGCGCGATCTTCGGCGAAAAAGCGTCCGACGTGAAGGACACCTCGCTGCGCGTGCCGTCGGGCATGGTTGGTACCGTGATCGACGTGCAAGTCTTCACCCGTGAAGGCATCGTCCGCGACAAGCGCGCCCAGCAGATCATCGACGATGAGCTGAAGCGTTTCCGCCTGGACCTGAACGACCAGCTGCGCATCGTCGAAGGCGACGCCTTCCAGCGTCTGGAGCGTCTGCTGGTGGGCAAGACCGTCAACGGCGGTCCGAAGAAGCTGAACAAGGGCGCGGTCATCACCAAGGAATACCTGGCTGACCTCGACAAGTTCCACTGGTTCGATATCCGTCCGGCCGACGACGAAACCGCCAACGCACTGGAGGCGATGAAGGAGTCGATCAACGAGAAGCGTCACCAGTTCGACCTGGCCTTCGAAGAGAAGCGCAAGAAGCTGACCCAGGGCGACGAGCTGCAGCCGGGCGTGCAGAAGATGGTCAAGGTCTACCTGGCCGTCAAGCGCCGCCTGCAGTCGGGCGACAAGATGGCAGGCCGTCACGGTAACAAGGGTGTGGTCTCGCGTATCGTGCCGGTGGAAGACATGCCGTTCATGGCGGACGGTACCCCGGCCGACGTGGTGCTGAACCCGCTGGGCGTGCCGTCGCGTATGAACGTCGGTCAGATCCTCGAAACCCACCTCGGTTGGGCGGCGAAGGGCCTGGGCCTGCGTCTGGGCGAAATGATCAAGGCCAAGGCCGAGACCGAGCAGCTGCGCGCCTTCCTGGGCAAGATCTACAACGAAACGGGCAAGAAGGAAGACCTGGACAACTTCAGCGACGAAGAAATCGTCACGCTGGCGAACAACCTCAAGAACGGCGTGCCGTTCGCGACCCCGGTGTTCGACGGTGCGCACGAAGACGAAATCCGCCGCATGCTGGACCTGGCCTTCCCGGACGAGATCGCGACCCACCTGGGCATGACCCCGTCGAAGAACCAGGTCACGATGTACGACGGCCGCACCGGCGAAGCATTCGAGCGCAAGGTCACCGTCGGCTTCATGCACATGCTGAAGCTGCACCACCTGGTCGACGACAAGATGCACGCCCGTTCGACCGGTCCGTACTCGCTGGTGACGCAGCAGCCGCTGGGTGGTAAAGCCCAGTTCGGTGGCCAGCGCTTCGGTGAGATGGAGGTGTGGGCACTGGAAGCCTACGGCGCGTCCTACGTGCTGCAGGAAATGCTGACCGTGAAGTCGGACGACGTGAATGGCCGTACCAAGGTGTACGAGAACCTGGTCAAGGGCGACCACGTGATCGATGCAGGTATGCCGGAATCGTTCAACGTGCTGGTGAAGGAAATCCGCTCGCTGGGTATCGACATCGATCTCGAGCGCAGCTAAGGCCAGTACCCCGTCGCCCCCGCGAAGGCGGGGGTCCAAGTACTTGGGTTCCCGCTTTCGCGGGAACGACGACTGAAGTAAAGAATTCAATCACCCGGAGTGATAAATGAAAGCACTGCTCGATCTATTCAAGCAAGTTCAGCAAAACGAGAGCTTCGACGCCATCAAGATTGGCCTGGCGTCGCCCGAGAAAATCCGTTCGTGGTCGTACGGCGAAGTCAAAAAGCCGGAAACCATCAACTACCGTACCTTCAAGCCGGAACGTGACGGCCTGTTCTGCGCCAAGATCTTTGGCCCGATCAAGGATTACGAGTGCCTGTGCGGCAAATACAAGCGCCTGAAGCACCGCGGCGTGATCTGCGAGAAGTGCGGCGTCGAAGTCACGCTGGCCAAGGTGCGCCGTGAGCGCATGGGCCACATCGAACTGGCTTCGCCGGTCGCCCACATCTGGTTCCTGAAATCGCTGCCGTCGCGTCTGGGTATGGTCCTGGACATGACCCTGCGCGATATCGAACGCGTTCTGTACTTCGAAGCATACGTCGTGACCGATCCGGGCATGACCCCGCTGAAGAAGTGCCAGATCATGTCGGAAGACGACTACGCCGCCAAGTACGAAGAGTACGGCGACGACTTCACCGCATTCATGGGCGCCGAAGGCATCCGTGAACTGCTGCGCTCGATCGACATCGACCGCGAAGCCGAAGCGCTGCGCGTCGAACTGAAAGAGTCGAAGTCGGAAGCGAAAATCAAGAAGTACGCCAAGCGCCTGAAAGTGCTCGAGGCGTTCCAGCGTTCGGGCATCAAGCCTGACTGGATGATCATGGAAGTGCTCCCGGTTCTGCCGCCGGAGCTGCGTCCGCTCGTCCCGCTGGATGGTGGCCGTTTCGCGACCTCCGACCTGAACGACCTGTATCGCCGCGTCATCAACCGTAATAACCGTCTGAAGCGCCTGATGGAACTGCGCGCACCGGAAATCATTACGCGTAACGAAAAGCGCATGCTGCAGGAAGCAGTGGACTCGCTGCTGGACAACGGCCGTCGCGGTAAGGCGATGACCGGCGCCAACAAGCGTCCGCTGAAGTCGCTGGCTGAAATGATCAAAGGTAAGGGCGGTCGTTTCCGTCAGAACCTGCTGGGCAAGCGCGTCGACTACTCGGGCCGTTCGGTCATCGTGGTGGGTCCGCAGCTGAAACTGCACCAGTGCGGTCTGCCGAAGCTGATGGCGCTGGAACTGTTCAAGCCCTTCATCTTCAACAAGCTGGAACTGATGGGTCTGGCAACGACCATCAAGGCGGCGAAGAAGCTGGTCGAGCAGCAGGAACCGGTGGTCTGGGACATCCTGGAAGAAGTCATCAAGGAACACCCGGTCATGCTGAACCGTGCGCCGACCCTGCACCGTCTGGGTATCCAGGCGTTCGAGCCGGTGCTGATCGAAGGTAAGGCAATCCAGCTGCACCCGCTGGTCTGCGCGGCATTCAACGCCGACTTCGACGGTGACCAGATGGCAGTCCACGTCCCGCTGTCGATCGAAGCACAGATGGAAGCCCGCACCCTGATGCTGGCTTCGAACAACATCCTGTTCCCGTCGAACGGCGAGCCGTCGATCGTCCCGTCGCAGGATATCGTGCTGGGTCTGTACTACGCGACCCGCGAGGCGATCAACGCCAAGGGCGAAGGCATGATGTTCCCGGACGTGTCGGAAGTCATCCGCGCGTACGACAACAAGGAAGTCGAGCTGGCGACCCGCATCACCGTGCGTATCGTCGAGTTCCCGAAGAACGAGCAGGGCGGCTTCGACCAGACCCTGACCCGCTACGAGACCACCGTTGGCCGTGCGATTCTGTCCGAGATCCTGCCGAAAGGCCTGCCGTTCTCGGTGCTGAACCGTCCGCTGAAGAAGAAGGAAATCTCGAAGCTGATCAACACGTCGTTCCGCAAGTGCGGCCTGCGTGCGACCGTCGTGTTTGCCGACAAGCTGATGCAGTCGGGCTTCCGCCTGGCGACCCGCGCCGGTATCTCGATCGCCGTCGACGACATGCTGATCCCGGACGTCAAGAAGGGCATGATCGCGACCGCCGAAGCGGAAGTGAAGCAGATCGAGCAGCAGTACGCTTCGGGTCTGGTCACCGCCGGCGAGCGTTACAACAAGGTCGTCGACATCTGGGGCAAGACCTCGGACGAAGTCGGCAAGGCGATGATGGACCAGCTGAAGGTGGAACCGGTCGTCAAGCGCGACGGCACCCACGGCACCCAGGAATCGTTCAACGCGATTTACATGATGGCCGACTCGGGCGCCCGTGGTTCGGCAGCCCAGATCCGTCAGCTGGCCGGTATGCGCGGCCTGATGGCGAAGCCGGACGGTTCGATTATCGAAACGCCGATTACCGCGAACTTCCGCGAAGGCCTGAACGTTCTGCAGTACTTCATCTCGACGCACGGCGCCCGTAAGGGTCTGGCCGACACCGCGCTGAAGACCGCGAACTCGGGTTACCTGACCCGCCGTCTGGTCGACGTGACCCAGGATCTGGTGGTGATCGAGGACGATTGCGGCACCACCAACGGCACGCACATGAAGGCGATGGTCGAAGGCGGTGAAGTCATCGAGCCGCTGCGCGACCGTATCCTCGGCCGTGTTGCCGGTACCGACATCGTGAATCCGGAAACCCAGGAAACCCTGTACGAAGCCGGCACGCTGCTGGACGAAGACATGGTCGAAGAGATCGAGCGCGTCGGTATCGACGAAGTGAAGGTCCGCACCCCGCTGAACTGCGACACCCGTTATGGCCTGTGCGCGAAGTGCTACGGCCGTGACCTGGGCCGCGGCCTGCTGGTCAACGCCGGCGAAGCCGTCGGTGTGGTCGCTGCACAGTCGATCGGTGAGCCGGGTACCCAGCTGACCATGCGTACCTTCCACATCGGTGGTGCGGCATCGCGTGCGGCAGTGGCATCGTCGGTCGAAGCCAAGTCGAACGGTACGGTCCGCTTCACCGCGACCATGCGTTACGTGACCAACGGCAAGGGCGCGCAGATCGTCATCTCGCGTTCGGGCGAAGTGCTGATCACCGACGACCACGGCCGTGAGCGCGAGCGTCACAAGGTGCCGTACGGCGCGACCCTGACCGTCCACGACGGCATGGTGGTGAAAGCAGGCGTGCCGCTGGCAACCTGGGATCCGCTGACCCGTCCGATCATCACGGAATACGGTGGCACGATCAAGTTCGAAAACGTGGAAGAGGGCGTCACCGTCGCTCGCCAGGTGGACGAAGTGACCGGCCTGGCAACCCTGGTGGCGATCGACCCGAAACGCCGCGGTTCGGGCAAGGTCAATCGTCCGCAGGTCAAGCTGCTGAACGAAGAAGGCCAGGAAGTGAAGATCGCCGGCACCGAGCACGCCGTGACGATCGGCTTCCAGGTCGGCGCACTGATCATGGTCAAAGATGGTCAGCAAGTGTCGGTGGGTGAAGTGCTGGCACGTATCCCGACCGAGTCGCAGAAGACCCGTGACATTACCGGTGGTCTGCCGCGCGTTGCCGAGCTGTTCGAAGCCCGTTCGCCGAAAGATGCCGGCATGCTGGCGGAAGTCACCGGTACGGTCGCCTTCGGTAAGGAAACCAAGGGCAAGCAGCGCCTGGAAATCACCGACATGGACGGCAACAAGCACGAGTTCCTGATTACCAAGGACAAGCAAGTGCTGGTGCACGACGGCCAGGTGGTGAACAAGGGCGAGATGATCGTGGACGGCCCGGCCGATCCGCAAGACATCCTGCGCCTGCTGGGTATCGAAGCGCTGGCCCGCTACATCGTCGACGAAGTGCAGGACGTGTACCGTCTGCAGGGCGTGAAGATCAACGACAAGCACATCGAGGTGATCGTTCGCCAGATGCTGCGCCGTGTCCAGATCGTCGAAGCCGGCGACACCGACTACATCGTCGGCGAGCAGGTCGAGCGTTCGGAACTGCTGGAAGAGAACGATCGCGTCATCGCAGCCAACAAGCTGCCGGCGACCTACGAAAACGTTCTGCTGGGTATTACCAAGGCATCGCTGTCGACCGACTCGTTCATCTCGGCCGCATCGTTCCAGGAAACCACCCGCGTGCTGACCGAAGCGGCGATCATGGGCAAGCGCGATGGTCTGCGCGGCCTGAAGGAAAACGTCATCGTCGGCCGCCTGATCCCTGGCGGTACCGGTCTGGCATTCCACCGCGCCCGCAAGGAGAAAGAGCAGTGGGAAGCCGAAGAGCGTCAGGCGCTGCTGCAGCAGGAGAAGGCCAACATGGCTGCCGAACTGCAGGCTGTCGAAGACCAGCAGACTGCTGCGGCTTCGCTGGAACAGAACCACGGCGACGGCGAGTGATTTTCGCTTCAGCTTCCAGCCGCTGATAACGGCTGATGAGAACGGCACCTTCGGGTGCCGTTTTTTTTCGTCCATGCGGCGTGCGGCCGGGCATAATGGATCGCCATGAACACACCGACCGCACTGATCATCATCGACATGCAGAAGGGTATGCAAAGCCCGGCTCTGCCGCCCCGGAACAATCCCGACGCAGAGAACAACATCGCCCGCCTGCACGCCGCCTGGCGCGAAGCAGGGCAACCCGTGGTCAGCGTGCGCCACATCAGCCGTTCGCCATCGTCGGTGTTCGCGCCGGGCCAGGATGGCGTCGAATTCCAGGACCGCTTCCTGCCGCTGGCCCACGAACACGTGGTCGAAAAGAACGTGCCCGACGCTTTCATCAACACGGGCCTCGAACGCTGGCTGCACGCACGCGGCATCCGGCACCTAGTGATCGCCGGCGTCAGCACCAACAACTCGGTCGAGGCGAGCGCGCGCACGGCTGGCAACCTGGGCTTCGAGACGGTGGTGGTGGCGGACGCCTGCTTCACGTTCGACAAGCGCGATTTCGGCGGCACCCTGCGCAGCGCCAAGGAAGTGCACCTCATGGCGCTGGCCAACCTGGACGGCGAATACGCCACGGTGCGCACAACGGCGGAGCTGCTGCGCGAACTGCCGCGCTGATCCATAAAATCCAGTTTACAGGATATTTATATCCACTATACTGGACGACATGGACATCAACCAGCTCATCGCCCAGCGCCTGCGCGAACTGCGCGACGCCCAGGGTCTCTCGCTTGCGCAGCTCGCTGAACGCAGCGGCGTCAGTCGATCCAACATCTCGCTGATCGAACGCGGCGAGAGCAGTGCCACCGCCACCGTGCTCGATAAGCTCAGCGCGGCACTCGGCGTGACGGTCGCCTCGCTGTTCGAAAAGTCGGCCGCCGATGCGCCGTCGCCGGTCGCGCGCGTAGAAGATCAACCGGTGTGGACCGACCCTGGTTCCGGCTACGTGCGCCGCAACCTGTCGCCGGCGATGTATTCGCCGATCCAGCTGGTCGAGGTCAGCTTCCCGGCCGGGCAGCGCGTCGCCTACGAGACCAGCACGCGCGACGCCGAGGTCCACCAGCAGGTCTGGCTCATCGAAGGCAGGATGGAAGTCACGGTCGGCGCCACGCTGTGGACCTTGGCGCCCGGCGATTGCCTCGCCATGCGGCTCGACCAGCCGATCGCCTACCACAACCCGACCGATCAGCCGGCGCGCTATCTGGTCGCACTGGTCACGCAAGTCCACAAACCGCCGCGGAGGGAAGCATGACGACCGACACGATGACTGTACGCAGCCTGGACGCCGCCGAAACCCGGGAACGCATCGCCGAGCTGGCCGAGGTGCTGCGCGATTGCGTCGAGGGCGGCGCCTCGGTGAGCTTCATGCTGCCGATGGCGCGCGCCACCGCGCTGGCGTTCTGGGAAAAGGTGCTTGAAGCCGTCGCGCGCGGCGAGCGCACCCTGCTGGTGGCCGAAGACGATCGAGGCATCGTCGGCACGGTGCAGCTGATCACCGACATGCCTGAGAACCAGCCGCATCGCGCCGACGTCGCCAAGCTGCTGGTGCACCGGCGTGCGCGCGGCGCTGGGATCGGCCGGCGCCTGATGGAAGCGGTGGAAGACGCCGCGCGCGCGCAGGGCAGGCGCGTGCTGGTGCTGGACACGGCCAGCAGCACCGCCGAGCGTTTATATGAGCGCCTGGGCTGGCAGCGGGTCGGCGTGGTGCCGGATTATGCGTACCTGCCGGATGGGGCGCTGTGCGCGACGGCGTTCTATTACAAGCACGTTTGAACCGGCGCCGCAACGACGGCCGAGCGTACCGTCCGCCCCCGGCTATAAGCTTGACATACACTATCTCCGCTTCCTCATCCAAACCTGAAAGGAGACGGTAATGAACAACGCCAGAATCGCCCTGCTGGCCTGCACCCTCGCCGCAGCCGCCGCTGCCAGTGCCCAGTCGACCAGCGCGGACCAGTCCACCAAAGCGCCCCAGACCCCGGTGCCTGCCGCCGCGGGCGCCAGCGGCCAGTTACAGGCGCCGATGACCCTGGTCACCGCCGCCGGTACCGGCAAGATGATCGGTGTCGTCTCGATCAGCGAATCGCCGAACGGCCTGGTGTTCACGCCCAAGCTGACCGACCTGCCGCCGGGGCCGCACGGCTACCACGTGCACGAAAACGGCAGCTGCGGCGTCAATGAGAAGGATGGCAAGAAGGTCGCCGCGGGCGCCGCCGGCAGCCATCTCGACCCAAGCGGCAGCAAGCAGCACCTGGGCCCGACCGGTGCCGGCCACCTGGGCGACCTGCCGCCGCTGGTGGTGGGCGGCGACGGCCGCGCCACCGTGCCGGTGACGGCGCCGCGTCTCAAGAGCCTGGCCGAGATCAAGGGCAAGGCGCTGATGATCCACGCGGGCGGCGACAACTACGCCGACAAACCGGCGCCGCTGGGTGGCGGGGGCGAGCGCATCGCCTGTGGTGTGATCCAGTAAGCAGCTGGCCATAGCGGAAATATTGCATCGAGTGTATGCATTGATTTAACAATGCCTGCTATGATGGGTAGCTGAGCCGACCATCCGGATCGGTCCCGTTCGACGATACTATGCCCTGGCCTTTCGACCTTGCCGCGTCCGCAGATGCACACGCCGAGAACGTGAGCGGGATGGAGCTGCTGATGCAGCGCCATCCCTGGGAGACGACCGCCGTCGGTCCGGTCGCGTCCTGGCCCTTCAGCCTGCAACTGGCGGTGCGCACGCTGCTCGACTGCCGGCTGCCGATGTACCTGGCCTGGGGCGAGGGCAATACGCAATTCTTCAACGACGCCTACGCCCCCATCCTCGGCGACAAGTTCGCGACCGCGCTGGGCAACGATACCCGCGTGACCTGGGCCGAGATCTGGCCGGTGATCGGTCCGATGTGGGCAAGCGTCAAGCGTGGCGAAGCGCAGGGTTCGGACAAGCTGGAACTATCGATCAACCGCTACGGCTACTTCGAGACCTGCTGGTTCACCTATTCGTACAGCCCGGTCTACAGCGAGGAGGGCAAGGTCGAAGGCGTGTTGTCCACTTTCGTCGAGACCACCGGCAAGGTGATGGCCGAGCGCCGTCACGCCTTCCAGCTGGCGCTGGCCGACATCCTGCGCGCCGAAACCGCCGCCGACGCCCTGCTGCAGGCAACCTGGCGCCAGGTCAGCCGCTATGCCACCGAGACGGTGGTGGTGTATGCGACGGTCGACCATGCGGCGCAGGCGGCCGTGATCCGCGAACAGTGGCGCCAGGGCGCGCCGGACGGCGAAGCGGGACGTGTGGTGCCGCTCGAGATGCTGGCTTTCGGGCGCGCCGCCCTGCTGCTGCACGGCGAGACCGTGTGCGTGCCGGACGTCGCCGCGGAAGCGGACATTGCCGGCGCCGATGCCTGGCTGGCGCAGGGCATCGTGTCCGGCCTGGTGGTGCCCTTGATGGACGGCGCGCGCCTGGAAGCCGTGATGGCGCTGCATGCCCCGGTCGCCCAGCGCTGGGAAACCGCCGAAGTGCACCTGCTGGAAGACAGTGCGCGGCGTGCCTGGGAAGCGCTGCGCCGCATCCGCGCCGAGCAGGCGCTGCGCGAAGAAACCCGTACCCTCGAGTTGATGAAGGACGCCACCGGCAAGCTGGCCTCGACCCTCGACCTCGAACCGCTGATGCAGGCGATCACCGACGCCGCGACACAGCTCACCGGCGCCGAATTCGGCGCCTTCTTCCATAACCACACCGACGGCAACGGCGACGCCTACCTGCTCTACACCCTGAGCGGAGCGCCGCGCGAAGCCTTCCAGGATTTCGGCCAGCCGCGCGCCACCGCGGTGTTCGCCCCGACCTTTTCCGGCAGCGCGCCGATCCGCAGCGACGACATCACCACCGACCCGCGCTACGGTTCGATGGCGCCGCACCACGGCATGCCGCCTGGTCATCTGCCGGTGCGCAGCTACCTGGCGGCGTCGGTGGTGTCGCGCTCGGGCGAGGTGATCGGCGGCCTGTGCTTCGGCCATTCGCAACCCGGCATGTTCAGCGCGCGCACCGAAGAGCTGATCGGCGCCTTTTCCGGCCAGGCCGCGATCGCGATCGACAACGCGCGCCTGTACGACATGGCACAGAAGGCGGCCCAGGAGCGTGAACACCTGCTGGCCAGCGAACGCGCCGCGCGCGCCGAGGCCGAGCGCCACAACAAGATGAAGGACGAGTTCCTGGCAATGCTGGCGCACGAGCTGAGGAACCCGCTGGCGCCGATCACCAGCGCCGCCCAGCTACTGCGCCTGTCCGAAGTGAACGAGGGCCTGCGCCTGAAGGCCAGCAACATCATCTCGCGCCAGGTGCGCCACATGACGGAACTGGTCGACGACCTGCTCGACGTCTCGCGCGTGACCCGCGGCCTGATCAAACTGGAAACCGAGGTGCTGGACCTGAACAAGGTGGCGATGGCCGCCGTCGAACAGGCCCGCCCGCACATCGAGGAACGCCGCCACGCGCTGGTGGTCGATCTGCCGCCGGAGCAGGTACTGGTCGAGGGCGATCGCACGCGCCTGATCCAGGTGCTGGTCAACCTGCTCAACAACGCGGCCAAGTACACGCCGGCCGGCGGCCGGATCGCACTGTCCGTGACCCGCGACGGCGACACCAGCACGGCCAGCGTGTGCGACAACGGCAGCGGCATCGACGCCCAGCTGCTGCCGCACATCTTCGACCTGTTCACCCAGGCCGACCGCGCGCCCGACCGCTCGCAGGGCGGCCTGGGCATCGGCCTGGCGCTGGTCAAGAGCATCGTGCGCATGCACGAAGGGACTGTTGCCGCCTCCAGCGGCGGCGCCCAGCAGGGCACGACGATGACGGTCACGCTGCCGCTGGCAGCGGCGCCGGCACGCGCCGGCCAGGCCCCGCGCGCGCACCTGGCTGCCGCCGAGACCCGGCCGCTGATGGTCACCATCGTCGACGACAACCTGGACGCCGGCCATTCGCTGGCGGTGCTGCTGCGCGCCCACGGCCACACGGTGCAGGTGTTCGAGGACGCCTCGAGCACGCTGCGCGCGCCGGACATCGCGGGCACCGAAGTCTTCATCCTCGACATCGGCCTGCCCGACATGACGGGCTACGAACTGGCGCGTCGCCTGCGCCGCCTGCCGGCGCATGCCAGGGCCGTGTTCGTGGCGCTGACCGGCTACGGCCAGGAGCGCGACCGCGAGCTGTCGCGCCAGGCCGGCTTCGACCATCACCTGGTGAAGCCGGTCGATATCGCCAAGCTGGCGCAGATCCTGGCGCGCGTACATGCCGTCGTCCCCGCGCAGGCGGGGACCCAAGCTCTACAAACGTAGGCTCAGCGCTACCAAGCTTGACGGGGAAGGGTACTTAGTTAGCGCGCGCCTTCGCGAACTGGTCGCCCGGCTTCCAGGCCGGCATCGCCGGCGCGTCCGCCACCATGCGGCCCAGGTTCAGCGTGTACTGCGCCTGCTGCACCATGCCGGACAGGTCCCAGTTCGGATCGTATTCGTCGCCGGCCTGGTGGTAGCGTGCCCCATAGGCCTTGCGCTTGGCATCGCTGGCCGCCTTGTCCTTCACCCAGTCGTGGCCGCCCGAGATCGAGAACGCCGGCACGCCGGCCTTGGCAAAGCTGAAGTGGTCGCTGCGGAAGTAGCCGCCGGACAGGTCGGGGCGGGCTTCGGCTACCGTCAGCCCCATCGCTTTCGCGGTGCTGGCGGCGAGCAGGCCGAGGCTGCTGCGTTCGCTGCCCTGCACGCCGATGTCCTTCACCGCGCCGACGAAGTTCAGGCTGTCCAGGTTCAGCGCCGCCGCCGTTTTGTTCAGCGGCCACAGCGGACGGGCGGCATAGGCCGCGCTGCCCAGCAGGCCCTGTTCTTCGGCCGCGACCCACAGGAACATCTGGCTGCGTTTGGCCGGATGCCGCACCGCTTCCTGGGCCATCGCCAGCAGGCCGGCGCTGCCCGAGGCATTGTCGACGGCGCCGTTGAAGATGACGTCGCCCTTGGCCGGATCGCCCTGCATGCCCAGGTGGTCCCAGTGCGCGCTGTAGATCACCAGTTCGTCCTTCAGCTTCGGGTCGGTGCCCGGCACGATGCCGGCCACGTTGAACTGTTCCAGCGTGCGCACCGCCGCCTTGGCCTGGCCCTGCACGCGGGCGTTCAGCAGCACCGGCTTGAAGGATTTGTCTTCGGCCGCTGCGCGCAGCTTGTCCAGGTTCTGGCCGGCGGCGCTGAACAAGGTGCGCGCCGCCGCATCCGTCATCCAGCCCTGCATGCCGGTGCCGAGGTCGGCGTCGGCGAGCTGGAAGCGCTCGGCGGTCCAGCTGTTCTGCACCACGCTCCAGCCGTAGGAGGCGGAGGCATCGGTGTGAATCAGCAGCACGCCGGCCGCGCCGCGGCGCGCCGCTTCCTCGAATTTATAGGTCCAGCGGCCGTAGTAGGTCAGGCCCTTGCCATTGAAGCGCGCCGGCTCGGCGCTGGTGGGGGCGGGGTCGTTGACCAGCATGACCAGCACCTTGCCCTTGACGTCGGCGCCCTTGTAGTCGTCCCAGCCGCCTTCTTCCGGCGCCGTGATGCCGTAGCCGACGAACAGCAGTTCGGCATCCATGTCGTGCACCGCCCTGGCATCGCCCGGCGCCCAGACCCAGTCTTTAGCGAAGCTCAGCGCCAGCGGCTTGCCGCCCGCGGCCAGCGAAACCGAACTCTCTTGCGGTTGCGCCTTCACGCCGGCGATGCGCACACTCTGGCGGTAGCTGCCTTTGTTTGCCGGCAGCAGGCCGGCGGCCATGGCCTGGGTCTCCAGGTAAGTGACGGTCAGTTCGCCGCCGCGCTGGCCGGTGCCGCGGCCTTCGAGCGCGTCCGAGGACAGGAAGGCCAGATGGGCGCGCAGCGGCGCTTCCTGGACAACCGCGGGAGCAGCGGCCTTGTTGACGGGTTGTGCCGCGTGTGCGGAAAAGGCCAGCGCCAGGCTGGCGGCGAAAGTGGTATGGACAATTTTTTGCATCCGGCCATTCTAGCGGAAGATCAGCACGTCGGACGAGATCGTGGTGCCGGTCTGCGGCAGCAGGCGCGGGAGCATGCCGGCGGGACGCGGCGGAAGCTCGTGGTCGGGCAGCCCCGGTATGCGCTCCTGGATGAATACCGTGAAGGGCTGATCGTGGACGAAGTCGATGGCGAAGCGCAGCTCGCGGTCTTGCATGCCGTGCAGGTCGAGCGTCCAGCCGCGGTAGCGCCGGTCGGTCAGCACGCGGCCGTTGACCGTGGTCTTGAGCGTATCGGCGGCCGGGATGCGCAGCAGCAGTTCCGGCGCCCGGTTCTTCGAGCGCAGCAGGAACGCCACGTGACGCCCTGCGGGACCGCGCTGGTCTTTCTCGACGATCAGGTCCGGATAGGCGATGGCGTCGTTGCGCCTGGCCGCCGCGTACCACACCGGGGGGCTGCCGTCGCCGAGCATGTAAGGCAGCTGGTAGGGATACAGGGCGTTGGGGAAGATCGTACGCGTCCAGGCATCGAGCGGCCCCGCCGGATACATCCAGAAGGCCTGCCAGCTGGGCGTGTCCTTGAAGTAGACCAGCTGGTTCGGCACCGGCAGCTCGGGCGGGACCGGGCTGGCGCGGTGGGCCAGCACCAGGCAGATCGACACGCCCAGCAGCAGCGGCCGCACCACCAGCCGCGTGCCGACTTCCGCCAGCAGCGGGCCGCACAGGGCGGGCAGGCAGCAGCCCAGCACCGAAGGCAGCACCAGCCAGGCCGGCGACAGGTGCAGCAGGCTGTCGCGCGCCGCCGGCACGATCAGCAATGCCGCCGGCAGCGCGGCCAGCAGCAGCACGATGCGCCTGTATGCCGCGCGCCAGCCCTGGGCGCGACGGCTGGCCAGGACCAGCCAGGCCGCCTGCGCCGCCAGCAGCGGCCAGGCCAGCACATAGCTCGCACCGGGCGCCAGCCAACTGGCGCAGAGCAGGGCGATGGCGAGCACGCACATCGTGCCGAGCAGCATGGCGTGCACGCCGATCCGCGCCTGCAGGATGCGCTGCAGGCCGATGAAGGCGGTCAGCGGCAATAGCGTGAAGGCCAGCAGCTGCCAGCGCACCGCGGCGGCCAGGCCAGGGCCTTCGGCCAGCAGCCCGACATCGTAGCGCGGCGCGAGGCCGGGCAGGAAGTCGCGGCAGACCCAGGCCGCGGCGATGGACAGCATCAGCATCAGCAGAAAGCCGAAGGCGCCGTGCACGATGTCGATGCCGTCGAGGTCCTGGCGCCGGATGGCGCTTCTGCAGACCACCACGCACAGCACGCCGGCCAGCAGGGCGAGCGGCCACACCAGCAAATAGGAATAATGGAGCACGCCCAGCGCCGGGAGCGTGAAGAGGACCTGGCCGCGTGCTTCCGGTTCCGGCAGCGCCGCCGCGCCGAAGTGGCGCAGCAGGGCCAGCATGGTGTCGCCCTCGTGCTGCAGGCTGGCGGCGTCCAGGCGCTCGGGCACGTCCCAGGCGCCGCCGCCCAGGGGGCCGGCGGTGGTGGCGAAATGCAGCACCGCCGGACCCGGATCGGCGAGCAGCGCGGCGCCGGCGTGCTGCGGCAGCCGGGCGTACAGCTCGCCCATGAAGGACGAGCCCTGCGGACCCGGCGCCAGCGAAGACCAGGCGTCGACCGTGAAACCGTCCGCGCGCTCGGCGCCGATCAGCTGCAGCGCGCCGCGGTTGCCGAGATTGTCGAAACGCAGGGCGACCCTGGCGCGGCGCGCCCACGGATGCGACTGCACGAAGCCGCGCGTGCCCAGGGCCTGGCCGCCATCGCCGTCGGTGAACACGACCAGCAGGTCGTTGTCGAGCGGCGGCCCCGCCTGCAGCACGCGCAGGGTTTCCAGCAGGGCCGCACTGGAGGCGGCGCCGTCGGCCGCGCCCAGGCTGGCGGCGCCCGAATCGTAGCGGGCCACCGCCAGCACTGCCGGCCGGCTGCCGTGGCCCACCACCATGCCCGGCTTCCTGACGATCACGTTGTGGACCTCGGCCAGCGTCACGCGCACGTTGGCGGTCAGATCCACGGAGGCGGCGCGCACCGTCTCCGTCTGTACTTCCGGCTTCAGCCCGAGCCCGCGCAGCTGGGCCAGCAGGTAATCGCGCGCCTGTTGGTTGGCGGGACTGCCGACCGGGCGCGGCGCCTGCGACAGCGCCTGGACGTGGGCCTGGGCGCGGGCGACCGAAAAGCCGGCCGCGGCAGGCGTCCTGCTTGCCGCATCGGGCACGGGAAGTTGGCGCGGGGCCAGCGCGAGCCAGGCCAGCAGCGCGCCCAGCAGGCATGCGGCGGCCAGGCCCTGCATCCCGGCGGCGCCGGGCAGGGCGGAGTCGTGCGACATCGAGATCTCCAGACGAAAAAAAAGCCCGCCGGCTGAGAGAGGGGACGGGCGGGCTGTAAAGGGAACGCGTTAGCGAGACCTGGGGCGGCTCAGTCGAGTGTCCAGACATAGGCCATCTGGGCCCAGCCGGCTTCCGGCACCCCGTTGTTCATGGCCGGCTTGAATTTGCACAGGCTGAGCGCGCTCAGCGCGGCACGGTCCAGGGTGCGCGAACCGCTGCCCTGCAGGACCCGCGCCGAACTCACGCGGCCATCCGTGCCGACCAGCAGGGCCAGGGTGGTGGTACCGGTCTCGCCGTTGCGCGCCGCGCTGGCCGGATAAGCCGGCAGGGCGCAGCTGTTGGCATCGGCAAGGACCGCGGAGTGCATCTGGCCGGTATTCGTGGCCGGTTTCGCGGCCGGCGCTACCTCGGGGGCGACGCCGGATGTGGCGGCGGGCGGTGGCGTCGGCTCGGTCCTGGTAGTGGTGACGAGGGGCGGCGCCTCGAGCGGCGGCGCCACGTCGACCTCGACCTTCGGCACCACGATTGCCGGCGGGGCCAGCTGCTGCATCGGCTTCGGCGGATCCACCGGCGTCGGCGGCGGTTCGGGCCGCGTCGGCTCGAGCGTCACCGTCAAGTCGTCGGGGGGACTGGTCAAGGACAGGTGCCGGGTGCCCAGGCCCTGGACGAGCAGGGTGCCGAGCACCACGTGCAGGCCGGCGATCAACATGAATTTCGTGGTTTTGTTGCCATTGCCGTGAGGCGAATGAGAGAAATGCATGGCTGTCCTCCGTGTTGTCGATTCAGGTTGGAAGCGGTTTGGCTAAGATGTGGAATCAATATATGCTAGGTGCTAGCAATGTGTAAAGCGAATTCTTGGTAAATTATCTTCTCTTGTTTGAGCGTTGTGGCTTCGTTGGAGTTGCCGCTCTTGTATGGAATAATCACACCATTCCCATACCAGAGAATGGTAAGCAGATGAAGAAAGAGCAAAAACCGATCCGCGTGATGCTGGCGGACGACCACCCGATCGTGATGACCGGTTTCGCCATGTCGCTCGGCGCGCAGGGCATGGAAGTGGTAGGCCAGGCCAAGACCCCCGACGAGGCGGTGGCGATGTACGCCGAGCAGAAGCCCGACGTGGCGGTGCTGGACATCCGCTTCGGCACCGAACTGACCGGCATGGACGCCGCCCAGAACATCCTGAAAGCCGATCCGCAGGCGAAGATCGTGTTCCTCAGCCAGTTCGACCAGGACAGCCTGATCAAGGAAACCTACCGCCTCGGTGCGCATGCCTTCGTGACCAAGGATTGCGACCCGGCCGACCTGGCCGAAGCCGTGCGCCAGGCGCATGCGGGCAAGCTGTACTTCCTGCCGCAGATCGCCGAACGCCTGGCCAGCCTGGCGGTGCGCGGCGACGTCTCGCCGCAGTCGATGCTGGACGAGCGCAGCCTGGAGATCTTCAAGCTGATGGCCGAGGGCCTGACCAACAACGAGATCGCCGAGCGCCTGAACCTGTCGACCAAGACGATCAGCAACATCAGCCAGTCGGTGAAGGAAAAGCTGGGCGTGCACCGGCAGGCCTACATCACCAAGCTGGCGGTGAAGCATGGTCTGATCGAGCCTTGATGGACATAGGGCGGAACTTGGATTCCCGCCTCCGCGGGAATGACGTGCGAAATATGCGCGGGAATGACGTGCGAAATATGCGCGGGAATGACGTGCGAAACATGCGCGGGAATGACGTGCAAACGCCGTCGTCCCCGCGAAGGCGGGGACCCAAGTTGACTCTCCTGATCAGTATTCTGGCGGCCCTGGTTCTGCCCGCCCAGGCCGCCCGGCCCGCCAAGGACCCCATCCAGGGCTTCCGCTTCCAGATCGTCACCGCCGCCAGCGACGACAGCGCCGTTACCCGGCGCATCGCCGAAGACCTGTACAAACGCCTGGTCCCGATCTTTTCCGCCTTCCGCACCGAGCTGGCCCAGCGCCGCCGCATGGTCTACGTGGTGGTCGGCCCGGCTGCCCTGCGTGAAGTGACAAGCAAGCGCTGCGACTGCGTCGTGATCTCCGCCTTCACCTCGAGCCAGGTCTACCGCGCCCTCATGGACAAGGCCGCGCATGGCGGCACGCAGCCGGCGGCCAGCACCGCCGTCTATGCCGAGCCGGCGCCCGGCGACCAGCTGCGCCTGGCCGCGCTGCTGTACCGGCGTCCGGTGCGGGTGGCCGCCATCCTCGGCGTCGACACCGCTTTCCTGCGGCCGGCGCTCGAAGCGGACAAGGTGGCGGTGCTGGATGCCGGCGGCGAGGACATCAACCGCCTGCTGAACCAGGTCGCCCAGACCGACGTGCTGCTGGCCCTGCCCGACAGCACCGTCTACAGCACCGAGAGCATCCGCAACATCCTGCTCTCGACCTACCGCCACAAGCAGGGCGTGATCGGCTTCTCCGGCGACATGGTGAAGGCCGGCGCGCTGGCCACCACCTATTCGGAGATCGAGGACATCGACGCCCAGGTCGCCGAGATCGCCGCTGCCTACGTGGCCGGCGGCGAGCTGGCGCCGCCGCAGTTCCCGCGCTATTTCCGCACCATCGTCAACGAGGGCGTGGCGCGCTCGCTCGACCTGACGGTGAGCGACGCGGTGCGCGGCTTCTCGCGCCTGCCGGCGGCGGCGCGCGGGCCATGAAACCGACGCTGTCCTTCTGGCGCGGCTGGAGCATCGGCCTGCGCATGGCCTTCATCACCATGCTGCCGGTGGTGCTGCTGTTCTCGTCCTTCGTCTGGTATTCCTGGTATTCGCACCGCGCCCAGGTCGACGAGGAGCTGGCCGAGCGCGGACGCATCCTGGCGCGCGCGCTGGCCGAAACCAGCGAGTACAACGTCATCTCCGGCAACCTGTCCGACCTGCGCCTGACCATCAATGGCCTGGTGCAGTCGGACCGCAGCGTGTACCGCATCGATGTGATCGACACCAGCGGCAGGAACAAGGTCAGCGCGGTTTCCGCGCACCCGATCTCGGCCCCGGCCGACGGGCGCTACTACGAGGCGCCGATCCGCAAGCAGGTGATATGGATTAACCTGTTCTCGGACAATGGCACGCCACACGTCTCCGCTTCCAGCGACACGCGTCCGCCCACGTTCGCGCCCGAGGTGGTGGGCAAGGTGCGGGTGACGATGTCGCCGACCAGCATGATGGCCAAGCAGCTGCGGCGCTTCCGCGTCGAGCTGGCGCTGGCGGCGCTGGCCCTGGCCGCGAGCGGTGTCCTGGGCTGGTTCCTGGCGCGCAGCCTGACGGTGCCGCTGCAGGAGGCGATTGGTGTTCTGCGCGAGATCCGCGGCGGCAATTACCGCGTCGCGCTGCCGGTCACCACCGGCGGCGAGGTCGGCGAGCTGCAGGCCTCGATCGGCGAGATGTCGGTGGCGCTCGACCGCTCCAAGCAGGACCTCGAAAACAAGGTGGCCGAGCGCACCCGCGACCTGCTGGCCTCGCGCAACGAGGCGCTGCGCGCCGACGCCGACAAGCGCAAGCTGATCCAGAAGGTCAACAACATCATCGAGGATGAGCGCAAGAGCATCGCGGTCGAGATCCACGACGAGCTGAACGCGTCCCTGATCGCGGTGCGGCTGGAATCGCAGACCATCCAGCAGCTGGCCGCCAAGGCGCCGCCGAGTCCGGAAACCGGGCAGATCGCGGCCAAGGCGCAGGCGATCACCAAGCTCGCGCTCGACCTGTACGCGAACGGCCGGCGCCTGGTGCGCCGCCTGCGCCCGGAGGTGCTGGACATGCTGGGCCTGCACGGCGCGGTCGAGGAGATGGTCAGCCATTACCGCTCCAGTTCCGGCATCGCTTTCGAATTCCAGACCGAGGGCGATTTTTCGCGCCTGAACAACGAGCTGGCGATTTCCGCCTACCGCATCGTGCAGGAAGCGCTGTCGAACATCATGAAGCACGCGCACGCCGGCGCCGCCCACGTCAGCCTGATTCTCTCGGACGAGGATGACGCCCTGCACATCGAGGTCGGCGACGATGGCGAAGGCTTCGATCCGGCCCTGGCCTCCGAAGGCATCGGCATCATCGGCATGCGCGAGCGCGTGTTCGCCGTCGGCGGCACGATCCAGGTGCGTTCCCAGCCGGGGCGCGGCACGACGGTGGCGATCAAGCTGCCACTCAAGGGCGAACCTGCGGTATCGTAGCGGTCTTCGCCTCACCATCACCATCCATAGACGGCTACCATGTCCAATGAATTGATCACGCCTTTCGAAAAGGGCAACCAGAACCAGACCACCACCTGGGCCGATTGCATCGCCTGGTACGAGGAACTCGCCAAGCGCTACCCGCGCGTGCTGCGCTTCAGCCAGATCGGCACCTCGGATGCGGGCGTGCCCATCCACGCCGGCGTGATCAGCGCGGACGGCGTGTTCGACCGCTTCGAGATCAAGCGCGAGAACCGTCCGGTGTTCTTCAACAATAACGGCATCCACCCGGGCGAGCCGGAAGGCGTGGACGCCTGCATGGCGCTGGTACGCGACTTCTGCCAGCAGCCGGAGCGCCTGGCGGCACTGGGCCGCACCGTGTTCATCTTCATCCCGCTGTACAACGTCGACGGCGCCTTCAACCGCCAGAACACCTCGCGCGTGAACCAGGACGGCCCGGAATCCTTCGGCTTCCGCGGCAACAGCCGCCACCTGGACCTGAACCGCGACTTCGTCAAGTGCGACACCTTCACCGCGCGCGTGTTCAACGAATTCTTCAGCGCCTGGCAGCCGGACGTGATGGTCGACACCCACACCTCGAACGGCGCCGACTACAGCTACACGATGACCCTGATCCAGACCCAGGCCGACAAGCTGGGCGGCGAGCTGGGCACCTTCCTGCGCGAGACCATGCTGCCGGCCATGTACGCCGAGATGGAAAAGCGCGGCTGGCCGACCTGCCCCTATGTGAACCCGGTCAAGGACACGCCGGATGACGGCATCGCCGACTTCCTCGAAACGCCGCGCTTCTCGACCGGCTACGCGGCGCTGCACCACACAATCGGCTTCATGCCCGAGACCCACATGCTGAAACCCTTCGCCGACCGCTACCACTCGATGCGCGCGCTGGTCGAGACGGCGCTGGACTTCACGGTCGCCCATGGCGAGAAAATCGTCCAGCTGCGCCGCGCCGCCAAGGAGCAGGGCCGCAGCCGCCGCGAATGGCCGATCCACTGGGCGATGGATGCGTCGAATCACTCGACCTTCCGCTTCAAGGGCTACGAGGCCAGATACAAGCCGAGCGTGCTGGGCGACTACCAGCGCCTGTGGTACGACCGCAGCGCGCCCTTCGAAAAAGACATCCCCTACTATGACCGCTTCCCGGCCGACGTGGTGGTGTGGGCGCCGAAGGCCTATGTGGTGCCGCAGCAGTGGCGCGAAGTGATCGAGCGCCTGCAGTGGAACGGCGTGCGCATGGAGCGCGTGACGGCGGACCGCGAGCAGGAACTGGCCTGCTACCACATCAAGTCCGTGGGTTCGCGCCCGCATGCCTACGAAGGCCACATGTTCCACGACGAGGTGCAGCTGGAGCGCCGCTGCGCCAGCGTGACGCTGCGTGCCGGCGACTACATCGTGCCGCTGGACCAGGACAATGCGCGCTACGCGGTCGAGATGCTGGAGCCGCTGGGCCACGACAGCTTCTTCCGCTGGGGCTTCTTCAACAGCGTGCTGGAAAAGAAGGAAGCGTATTCGGACTACGTGTTCGAAGACGAAGCCGAGAAGCTGCTGCGCGACGAGCCCGCGCTGGCCGCCAAGTTCGCGGACTGGAAGCAGGCGAACCCGGATCTGCTGAAGGACCAGGGCGCGGTGCTCGACTTCATCTTCGCCAACTGCACGCGCTACGTCGAGCCGGAATGGCGCCGCTATCCGGTCTTCATGATCGACTGAAGCGCAGCGGTTCCACGCAGTTCCAATCACAAGGAGAACGATATGCATCGCACCATCCTGGCGGCTCAAGTCGCCGCGCTGGCTTTGATCGGCACCGGGCCGGCGCAGGCCGCGCCTTCGGCCGGCCAGACCTACTTCGAGCGCAACTGCGCCAGCTGCCACACGGTCGACGCCAGGCTGGGTTCGCGCGCCGGCCCGGGCCTGTACAACGTGGTGGGCCGCAAGGCCGCGGCGGTGGCCGGCTACAACTACACGGATGCGCTGAGCAAAGCCGGCGCCGCCGGCAAGACCTGGACCCGCGAAGAGCTGGACGTCTTCCTGCGCGACCCGAGCAAGGACGTGCCGGGCACCACGATGCCGATCGGGATCGCCGACGGCAAGGCGCGTGCCGCCGTGATCGATTACCTGGCGGCGCAGAGCGGCAAGGCGGCACCGGCCGCATCGGCCACGGCAGCGGCAGCCAAGCCAGCCGGCAGCGACAAGGGTGGCGCCTGGACCGAGGATAAACCGGGCGACCTGCACCACCTCACCGTCGACAAACTCGTCGCGCCGTATGCCAGCGAGAGCGCCGGCAATGGTCCGAAGGTGGCCGCGAGGCCAAGCGGCGCCCTGCCGGCCGTGCCGAAAGGCTTCAAGGTCACGACCTTCGCCGGCGACACCGGCAAGGCGCGCCTGGCGCTGCGCGCGCCGAACGGCGACATCATCGTCTCCGAAGCCAGCAAGGGCCAGGTCAGCATCCTGCGCCCGGGCGCCGGCGGCGACAAGGCGGAGAACGTGAGCGTGTTCGCCAGCGGCCTGTCGCGCCCCTACGGCCTGGCACTGTGGCCGTCCGGCGCGAACCCGAAATACCTGTACGTCGCCAACGTCAATTCGGTGGTGCGCTACCCGTATGCGAACGGCGACCTGAAGGCCAAGGGCGAACCGGAAACCATCGTCGAGAAGCTGAGCGACACGACCGGCGGCCACACCACGCGCATGCTGGCGTTCTCGAAGGACGACAAGACCCTGTTCGTCTCCATCGGCTCCGCCACCAACGTCGCCAGCGACATCGGCAAGGCGCCGCCGCAGCCCCTGGCGCAGTGGGAAAAGGAACACGGCCTGGGCGGCGCCTGGGCCGAGGAAACCGACCGCGCCACGGTGCTGGCCTTCGACCCCGACGGCAAGAACCGCCGCAACTTCGCCAACGGCCTGCGCAACTGCGTCGGCATGCTGGTGCACCCGCAGACCGGCGACCTGTTCTGCAGCGTGAACGAGCGCGACGAGCTGGGCGACAACCTGCCGCCGGACTATGTGACGCGCGTGAAGCAGGGCGGCTTTTATGGCTGGCCGTGGTACTACCTGGGCGACCACGAAGACCCACGCCTGAAAGGCATCCGCCCCGACCTGAAGGGCAGGGCGATCGTGCCGGACACCCTGATCCAGGCCCATTCGGCGCCGCTCGGCATGACGGTCTACCAGGCCCCGGCCGGCGCCAAGCACGCCTTCCCGAAGGAGTACGAGGGCGACATCTTCGTGGCGCTGCACGGCTCATGGAACCGCGGCATCCGCACCGGCTACAAGGTGATCCGCGTGATGATGAAGAACGGCGTGCCGACCGGCCAGTACCAGGACTTCATGACCGGCATGGTGCTGTCCGACCGCGACGTCTGGGGCCGCCCGGCAGCGGTGACGGTGGCGCAGGATGGGGCGCTGCTGGTGGTGGACGATGCCGGTGGGGTGGTGTGGCGCGTGGCGCCGGAAAAATGAACCTCGTTCCCGGCCTCGGCGGCCCCCTTGGCGGGAACCCATGCTGAGTAACCGTGGCCGGTACGTCGATAACACCGACATGTTTCCGACGTAGCGGTTTCTGTTGCTCAGTATGGATCCCCGCCTGCGCGGGGATGACGCCGGGCGTTACTTAGACTCGGCAATCCACCGATCCACCTTCTTCTCAAGCAGCGCCAGCGGCAGCGTGCCTTCGTCCAGCACGATCTCGTGGAACTTCGGCAGGCTGAACTTCGCGCCCAATGCCGACTCCGCACGGCGGCGCAGTTCCTGGATCTTCAACGAACCGATCTTGTAGCCCAGCGCCTGGCCCGGCCACACCATGTAGCGTTCGATCTGGGCGCGCGAATCGGCTTCGCTGTAGCCCAGCGTATCGCTGAAGTACTTGATCGCCTGTTCGCGCGACCAGCCCTTCTCGTGCATGCCGGTGTCGACCACCAGGCGCGCCGCGCGCAGCATCTCGTCGTTCAGGTGGCCGAAATAATCTTCCGGCTTGTCGAACAGACCCATCTCCTTGCCCAGGGTTTCGGCGTACAGCGCCCAGCCCTCGGTGAAGGCATTGTTGCCGCCGAACTTGCGGAAGTTCGGCAGATTCAGCTCCTGCATCAGGGCGATGTGGAAGTGGTGGCCCGGCTGGCCCTCATGCAGGAACAGCGTGACCATGCCGGTGCTGCCGTACTGCTTCGGATCGTTCACCACGGCCCAGAACACGCCCGGACGCGAACCGTCCACCGCCGGCGGCGTGTAGTGGTCGGAGGCGGTGGCGCGCGACAGCTCGGGCTCGAGGCGGATGTCGAGCGGGGTCTTGGGACGCAGCGAGAACAGCGCCGGCAGCGTGGTCTTCAGCTGGGCGTCCAGCTTGCGGTAGACGGCCAGCACTTCCTGCTCGGTCGTGAACGGCTTGTACTTGGCCTGCTGCGCGACCCAGGCCGGCAGGCCGGCGGCGGGGCCGTTATAGCCCATCTGCGGGCCGATGCGGCCGTATTCGCCCTGGATGCGCGCCACTTCCTTCAGGCCGATCTGGTGGATCTGCTCCGGCTGCAAATCGGTCGTGGTCTGGCTGGCCACGCGTGCCTTGTACCACTCGGCGCCTTGCGGCAGCGCGTTCCAGCCGGTGCTGTCGCGGCAGGCCGGAATGTATTCCTTCTCCAGGAAATCCACCAGGCGCTGCAGCGCCGGATTCAGCTTGCGCTCGATGACCGCACGGTAGGCGCTGGCCAGCTTCTTGCCGTCCGGCTGGGCGAACGAGGCCGGCATCTTCTTCACCGGGGTGAAATAGATGCTGTCGTCCGGCTTGGCCGCGACCAGCTGTTTGAACTGGGGCAGGCTGGAGCGCATGATGGACTTCGGCTGCACCACGCCGCGCTTGATCCCTTCGCGCATGTTGGCGATGGCCTGGTCGATCCAGGGGCCGAGCTGGTCCAGGCGGCTCAGGTAGGCCTGGTAATCCTTCACCGTCGACAGCGGCTGGGCGCCTTCGCCGCCGGCGTAGTTCGCCAGCATCACCGGCAGGCTGTCCATCTGGCTGAGCGGCAGCAGGTGCTCGGGGAAGGCCTCGAAGCGCAGCGCGGTGCGCAGTTCGTAGTCGAGGATGTCGTAGCTGGTCTGGTCGCGCGCGGGCAGGGCGTCGCGACGGATCGCGTGCAGGCGCTTCAAATAATCCTTGTAGCGCGCGAACTGGGCGGCGCGGTTCTTCGGCGCGATCGACATGCCGATCTGGTCGTTGAAACGGCTGTCGCCGCTCTCGCTGGCCGAGACCGGGTCGAAGCGCGCCATCGCATCGTAGTACGCGTCGGCCAGCTTGTTCAGGCGCTGCGATTCGGCGCTGTCGGCTGCTTTGGTCGCGGCCGGCTTGGCGGCTTGGTTGGCGGCTTGGTTATCGGCTTGGTTATCGGCGGCGCCGGCGGGTGCGCAGGCAAGCATCGCGGCGCAGGCGAGCGCGCCGAGCTTCAGGGTGTGTTTCATGTTCGGTAGAGTCTTTACGGCTGTCGTTTAATAGCTGGCCAGAGGCGCCAGCGCGCCACCCTTGAAGGTGTAGACCGTCACCGCGGTCTTTTTCAGGTTGCCGTTCGCGTCATAGCCGTAGGTGCCGGCCACGCCCTGGTAGCTCATGGCGTGGAGATGCTTGCTGACGGCTGCCGCATCGACCGCGTTCGCGCTCTTGATGGCCTGGGCGATGAACATGGTCTGGTCATAGAAGGCCGGTGCGTACACGTCCGGCTCGCGCTGGAAGCGCTGCTTATAGCGCGCCTTGAAGGCCGGGCCGCCGGGCTGCTTGTCGAGCATGGCGCCGGCCTGGGCGCACAGCACGTTGGCGCCGACGGCATCGCCGCCCAGCTTGGCCATCTCCGGGCTGCACAGGGTGTCGCCGCCGAGCAGGCGCACGTTCGCCATGCCGAGCTGCTTCATCTGGCGCGCCATCGGTGCACCCTGCGGCGCATAGCCGCCGAAGAAGATCGCATCGACCTTCCTGGCGCGGAAGGCGGTCAGGATGGCGGAAAAGTCGCTGGCCTTGTCGTTGGTGAATTCGCGGCCGGCCACGTTCAGGCCGGAGGCGCGCGCCTGCTTGGCGAACTCCTCGGCGATGCCCTGGCCGAAGGCGGTGCGGTCGTCGATCACGCCGACGGTCTTGATCTTCATTTCCTTCGCCGCGTAGGCCGCCATCGAGCCGCCGACCTGGTTGTCGCTGGCGACGATGCGGAACACGTGCGGGTAGCGCGACTGCGTGATCTTCGGGTTGGTGCCGACCGTCGACATCAGGATGCCGGCATCGTTGTACACGCGCGAGGCGGGAATCGCGACGCCCGAGTTGTACGGGCCGAGCACGAACTTGACGCCGGCGTCGGCGAATTTCTGGGCCACGTTCACGCCGGCCTTGGGGTCGCCCTGGTCGTCTTCGGACATGAGTTCGAAACGCAGGGTCTTGCCGCCGGCCTTGAGCTTTTGCGCGTTGAGTTCTTCGACCGCCAGGCGCACGCCGTTTTCGTTGTCCTTGCCGGCAAAGGCGTTCGCGCCCGACAGCGGGCCGCTCACGCCGATGCGCACGACCTGTTCCTGGGCCTGGGCGGCTGCGCCGGACATGAGCAAAGCGGCGGCCAGCGCCAGCGGCGCAATCTTGAATTTCGATGGCATTCTTGTGTGTCTCCGTGATGTTCCAACGGGCGCCATCATCGCATGATTTATTTCAGGCAGCGAGTCCGTGCGAAATCAGTTCCAGCGGCAGCGCGGTGGTGCACTTGATCTGCTCCATCGAGAAGGCCGAGGAAACGCCGGCCAGCTGGGCCGTCTTGATCAGCTTCTTGTAGAAGCGGTCGTAGCCTTCGATGTCGGTGGTGACCACTTTCAGCAGGTAGTCGATGTCGCCGCTCATGCGGTGGAATTCGAGCACTTCGGGCAGGGAGACCACGGCCGAGGCGAAGCGCTCCAGCCATTTTTCATCGTGCTCCTTGGCGCGCACGCTGACGAAGACCGTGACCGGCAGGCCCACCTTGTTGCGGTTGACGATGCTGACCCGGCTTTCGATATAGCCCTCTTCCTCCAGGCGCTTGACGCGTTTCCAGCATGGCGTGCTGGACAAGCCGACTTTTTCGCTCAGCCCGGAAATCGACAGGGTGGCGTCCGCCTGCAGGGCGGCAAGAATCGCACAATCGTATTTGTCGAGTGAGTTCATTTTTCTTATGCAGTAAGAATGAGAATGCCAGTTCTGCTTTGAGACGAAAACAAAGGAATTTTAGTACATCTTATTCTGCGTCAGTCCGTAACATATTACTCAAGTATGGAACCTTGTGCGCATATTATTTTTTGTTTTTAGCAATTTTTTCGGTTGTTATTCATGAGTCACGACATCTACCTCGACGCCAACGCCACCTCACCCGTGCTGCCCGCCGCCGCCAGCGCCGCGCTGGAAACGATGCAGGCCTGCTTCGGTAACCCGAGCAGCAGCCATGCGACCGGCCTGCGCGCCAAAGCGACCCTCGACAGCGTGCGCGCGCGTGCCCGGCGCGTGCTGGGCGCACCGGGTGGCCGGGTGCTGTTCACCAGCGGCGCCACCGAAGGCATCCAGACCGCGGTGCTGTCGGCACTGTGCGCAGTGCGCGAGCGCCGCGCCGCAGGCGAGAAGGTGGGTGAGCTGCTGGTCTACGGCGCCACCGAGCACAAGGCGGTGTCGGAAAGCCTGGCGCACTGGAACCGCCTGCTCGGCACCGGCCTCACGCTGTGCGCGCTGCCGGTCGACGGCGCCGGGCGTCATCGCCTGGATCTGCTGCGCGAGCTGGCGCCGCGCGCGGCAATGGTCTGCACCATGGCCGCCAACAACGAGACCGGCGTGATCTCGGACCTCGAGGGCATCGCCGCCGTGCTGGCGGCGTGCGCGCCGCAGGCCTGCTGGATGGTCGATTGCGTGCAGGCGCTCGGCAAGCTGCCCCTGAACCTGGCCTCTACCCGCATCGACTACGCGCCCTTCTCGGGCCACAAGCTGTATGCGCCGAAGGGCATCGGCATGCTGTATGTGCGCGAGGGCGCGCCCTACACCCCCTTGATGATCGGCGGCGGCCAGGAAGCGGGCCAGCGCTCCGGCACCGAGAACATGGTCGGCATCGCGGCGCTCGGCGCGGTGCTGGCCGCGCTGGAAGAGGGCGGCACCTTCCGCAGCCACGCCGAGATGGCGGCGATGCGCGAGCGCATGGCGGCGGCGCTGCGCGAGGCCTTTCCCGGCATCGTGTTCAACGCGCCTTTCGACATGGCGCTGCCGACCACGCTGAATTTCGCGGTGCCGGACATGGCCAGCAAGGAACTGCTCGACCTGTTCGATGCCGCAGGCGTACGCGTCAGCGCGGGCTCGGCCTGCTCGGCAGCCAAGGCCGCGCCCAGCTACGTGCTCGAAGCGATGGGGCTGCCGGCATGGCGCACCGCTGGCGCCGTCCGTCTCTCGTTCGGGCCGCTGGCGACCGACGATTTCATCGACGAGGCGTGCGCGCGCATCCGCCGTTGCGGCCAGGTGGCGCGCCATCCGGCGCTGGCACCGTCCACGCTCAGCGGAGAGCAGCGCGGCCTGCTGCAACTGAGCGGCGAGGGCCGCCACGGCTGGATCCTGTTCGACATGGATGCCGGCAGCTGCGTGGCGATCGATCCGCCGGCCGGCATGGCGGCGCGGCTGGCGGCCCAGATTCAAAACAGCGGCCTGCGCATGCTGGCCGTGCTGGGCACCCATGCCGAGCCGGCCGCTGCCGATGCCTGCGCCGGATTGCGTACCGCCCTCGACTTGAAGCCGGCCGATGCGGAAACGCTCGGCTGGCCCGGGGACCGGCGCGATGCGGGCATGGTGACGCTGGCCGACGGCAGCACGGCGCCGGCGCTGACAATCGGCGACGAAGTCCTGGTGCGGCTGACGCATGAAGACGGCGCCATCTACCTGCTGGGACGCGCACAGGAAGGCCGGTTGGATGCCGCGGCGGTGCGCCTGGCTTTCATTGGCGGGATCGCGATGGCGGATGGCGGCGGGCAGATGCTTGCGCGCCTGATCGATGGCGCGACGGTGCTGTGCCATGGTGTCGACGTCGACGGTGCGCCGTGCAGCACGGCGGAAGGCATGCGCAGGGTGGCGCAGAAGATGGCGCAAGTGACGGAGCAAGTGCGGCAACTGCAGCCGGCGCGCCTGGACGACTTCCTGCGCACGCACGCGGATGCGCTGCTGGTCGACGTGCGCGAAGCCGGCGAACTGGCGGCGGGCGTGGCGCGGCTGCACGGACGCGAAGCGCAGGCGTTGCCGCTGTCGCGCCTGGCCGAGCATCTCGGCCAGCTGCTGGCGGCGCCCCAGCGCCCACTGGTGTTCGTTTGCCGCAGCGGCAACCGCAGCGCGCGCGCCGCCCTGTGCCTGCAGCGGCTGGGCCATCCCCAGGCCTGGAGCCTGGTTGGCGGCCTGGCGCTTTGCTGATAGCGAAATCACCGTCTGGCGCAGCAGACGTCGGCGGGTCTTTGGCGTGGGCGCCACAAGACTCACCGGCTGTGGCGGCTTCCCGCTACACTAGCGCTATCCCAGCATGAACAATCACCTTCCGATAGAGAACCTCATGAGTGAACGTACGAACGCCGCGGCCCTGGCCGCGCTCGGGTTCCTGGTCTTTGCCGCCAGTGCCGCACCCGCCGGCGCCGCCGACTGGAGCGACACGGCCATCAGCTGGCGCTACGGGCAGCGCTTCCGCGAGCCCTACAACCCGGCCGACATCAAGAAGCACATCTTCGCGCTGACCCATGCCAGCGGCTACAAGTACGGCTCGAACTATTTCAATGTCGACCTGCTGCAGTCGGACAGCAACGACCCGGGTTCGCTGAACCAGAGCGAGGGCGCCCAGGAAGCCTATATCGTCTACCGCCACACGCTCGATATCGGCGCATTGCGCGGCGCCCCCATCGCCTACGGCCCCGTCAAGGGCCTGGGCCTGGTGCTGGGCTTCGACTGGAATACCAAGAACGACATCGGCTACAACTCGCGCAAGCGCATGCTGGTGGTGGGCCCGACCCTGATGTGGAATGTGCCGGGCTTCCTCAGCACCGGCGTCATGCTGCTCCGCGAGAGCAATGCGCCGAGCGGCGCCTTCCCGCCGATCTCCGAGGTGCGCAGCCGCTACACCTACGAGACCCACCCGATGTTCTCGGCCACCTGGGGCATTCCGGTGCCGGACAGCTGGCTCGGTGGCTGGGGAGCGGGCTGGTCCTTCGAAGGCTACCTGAACTACATCGCCGCCAAGGGCCGCGACGAGGTCGGTAACCCGACCGGCGCCGAGACCAACCTCGACATGCAGCTGATGGTCGACATCGGCAGCCGCTTCGGCCAGCCGAAGAACCGCTTCCGCCTCGGCGTCGAGTACCAGTTCTGGAACAACAAATTCGGCAACACGGCGGCCACGACCGGCAACCGCGGGCAGCGCGCCAGCACGCCGATGGTACGCGCCGAATACCATTTCTGATACCGCTTCATTTTTATCAAATAATTAATAACAATTTCATATTGTTATGATCCAGGGGTCAAGATGAGGGAATGATGCAATTGCAAAAATTGCATCATGAAAACCTCATCCACACTCCCGCCCCTGGTCTGGCCCTGCTGCGTCGCCGTCGCAGCCGCCAGTTTCTTCCACTTCAGCGTTGCCGCAGCGGCTGCAGTCACCGCGCTACCAGCTGCACCGGCGCAGCACGAGCATCAGGAATTCGAGGCCACCCTGAGCGCGCCCTACCATGGCGAGCAGCGCGGCCTCGATGCGCGTACCTTCACCCTGTCCTTCGATTACCCGGGCCTGCGGGCGCGTCGCGGCGTGCACTGGCGCCTCGAGCTGGTGGCGCCGAACGGCCGGCTGGTCGCGCGCTGGCAGGGCCGGGCGACCCTGAACGGCCGGCCGCTCGACGTCCCGGTGCGCTGGCAGGGCAAGCTGGGGAGCCGGCCGCCGGTGCCCGGCGTGTACAAGGTGCGCCTGCGCGCGGCAAGCGGCAGCGAAGAAGTCGAGCAGTCTTGGGACATCGCGGTCGGCAATCCGGCGGCGCCCGCATTGCCGGCTTTTGCGCCGCTGCCCGGCCGGCGCGGCGTGCTGCAGGCGGCGCCGGCACCGGGTGCGCTGCCCTACACGGTCTATTACGGCAACCTGCACAGCCAGACCAGCCACAGCGACGGTGGCGCCGCGCTCGATGCCTGCAAAGGCGCCCAGGATCCGCAGACCGCGCCCTTCGGCCCGGATGCCGCCTTTCCCTACGCCCGTGAACACGGCCTCGACATGCTGATGGTCTCTGAGCACAACCACATGTTCGACGGCTCGGACGGCACCAACGCCGGCGCCGATCCCGACGCCGCCAAAGCGCTGTACCGCTCCGGCCTGGAGACGGCGCGCGCCTTCAGCGAGCAGCACCGCGATTTCCTGGCGCTGTACGGCATGGAGTGGGGCGTGATCAGCAACGGCGGCCACCTGAACATCTTCAACAGCGACGAGCTGCTGGGCTGGGAAAAGAACGGCAAGGGCGAGCTGCTGGCCGATACGCTGAGTCCGCGCAACGACTACGGCGCGCTGTACACGCTGATGCGAAAGCAGGGCTGGATCGGCCAGTTCAACCATCCTTCGGCCAAGGACCAGTTCAAGGTGAACGGCGTGCCGCTGGCGTACACCGCGGACGGCGACGAGGCGATGGCCTTGTGCGAAGTGATGAACACCTCGGCCTTCTCGACCAACGACAGGGAAGGCGAGACCCGGCGCAGCAACTTCGAGGCAGCCTGCAACAAGCTGCTGGAAGCCGGCTACCACGTCGCCTTCAGCAGCAACCAGGACAACCACTGCGCCAACTGGGGCGCGTCCTACACCAACCGCACCGCGGTGCTGATCCCGAACGGCGAGCCGCTGAACCGCGACAGCTTCGTCGCCGCACTCAAGGCACGCCGCGTGTTCGCGACCATGGACAAGGATGCGCAGATCGTGTTGTCGGCGAACGGCCACCTGATGGGCGAGCGCTTCGAGAACCGTGGGCCGCTCCAGCTCAGCGTGCAGTTCGCGAACGGCGCCGGCCGGCAGGCGGCCACGGTGGCGATCATGGAAGGGGTGCCGGGGCGGAACGGCACGGTGACCCAGCTGACCGATGCGGCGACGGCAACCATCGTGCCGAAGCCGGGACCGCACTTCTATTACGCGAAGCTGACCCAGGACGACGGCAGGGTACTGTGGTCGGCGCCGGTGTGGGTCGAGCAGGCGGCGGATGAAAGCTAGGGCGGGCACCCCGTGCCCGCGCGGCGATCGGAAACCCGGCGCCTCAAAAGCCCAGGTTTTGGCCGGCCCCGAGCAGCGTCGCCACGCCCAGCACCAGGAAGATCAGCGCCGCCAGCCCGTGCACCAGCTTCAGCGGCACGCGGCCGGCGATGCGGTCGCCGAAGTACACGGCCGGCACGTTCGCCAGCATCATGCCCAGCGTGGTGCCGGCCACCACCGCCACCGCGCTGGTATAGCGCGCGGCCAGCGCCACCGTCGCCACCTGGGTCTTGTCGCCCATCTCGGCCAGGAAGAAGGCGATCACGGTGGTCATGAAGACGCCGAAGCGTGCGCCGGTCGATTCGTTGCCGTCGATATCGTCCGGGACCATGATCCAGGCCGCCATGCCGATGAAGGCCAGGCCCAGCACCCAGCGCATCACCTCGGGCCCCAGCAGCTTGCTGACCAGCGCGCCGACCGCGGCGGCAAACGCGTGGTTGGCGATGGTGGCGACGAAGATGCCGAAAACGATGGGCAGCGGACGGCGGAAACGGGCGGCCAGCAGGAAGGCCAGCAACTGGGTCTTGTCGCCGATTTCTGCGAGCGCGACGATGCCGGTGGAAACGAGGAAGGCGTCCATGTGAAGCGACAGGAGGGAGGAGCAAAGGCGCGATCATAGCAGAGGCGGCTCGCCGGCACCGTATTGCATCTTTCGGCCACAGGACCGAAGTGCTATCCTGCTCGCGCCTGTTTATCCAGCCAGTCTCCAGCCAAGGACCTCACCCGTGCACTCCATGAACCGCATCGCAGCAGCCCTCCTGATCGCCTTCTCCGGCGCCGCCCTGGCGCAAACCCCGGCGGCCGCACCGGCCGTCAACGCCGTCAGCGCCGTCAGCCCGGCCGCCAGCCAGCTTGCCTGGCTGTCCACCGACGTCGAGCGCGTCATGAAGCAGTTCGACGTACCGGGCATCGCCATCGCCATCGTCAAGGATGGCCAGGTGCTGGCCGCGCAGGGCTTCGGCGTGCGCAAGCTCGGCGCGCCCGACAAGGTCGACGCCAAGACCCTGTTCGAAGTCGCCTCGAACTCGAAAGCCTTTACCGCCGCCGCGCTGGCGATGCTGGTCGACGAGGGCAAGCTGGCCTGGGACGATCCGGTCACCAAGCACCTGCCGGACTTCCAGATGTACGATGCCTACGTCACCCACGAGATGACGGTGCGCGACCTGCTGACCCACCGCAGCGGCCTGGGCCTGGGCGCCGGCGACCTGCTGTGGTGGCCGACCACCAGCTTCAGCACCGACGAGATCATCCACAAGCTGCGCTACATTCCGCCGGCGACCAGCTTCCGCAGCAGCTACGCCTACGACAACCTGCTGTACATCGTGGCCGGCAAGATCATCGCCGCGAAGTCCGGCAAGACCTGGGGCGAGGCCATCCGCGAGCGCATCCTGACCCCGGTCGGCATGACCACGACGACCACCAGCCTGGCCGAGAATGCGGGCAATCCGAACGTCGCCAACGCCCACAGCAAGATCAACGACAGGATCGCCGCCGTGAAGGCGATGCCGGTGCCGAACGCGGTCGGCGCGGTCGGCATCAACACCAACGCCGAGGACATCGCGCGCTGGATGAACGTGCTGCTGGCGCAGGGCAAACTGCCGGCCGCTGCCAACGCGGCGGCGGACGGCAAGGAAGCACGCCTGTTCAGCGCCAAGCAGGCGCGCGAACTGTGGACCGCGCAGACGCCGATGCGCACCGGCGAACCGAACGCGAAGCTGGCCGGCACCCGTGCCAACTTCGCCGCCTACGGCCTGGGCTTCCAGCTGCGCGACTACCACGGCAGGCTGCTGGCGCTGCACAGCGGCGCGCTGCAGGGCTTCTATTCGAAAGTGGTGCTGGTGCCGGAAGAGAAGCTGGGCATCGCCATCCTCACCAACGCCGAGAGCGGCGGCTCCTTGAACGCGCTGCAGTGGCAGTTGCTGGGCCGCCTGGTGGATAAGGACGACAAGACCGACTGGATCGGCGCCGTCGCCGCGGTCGAGGACGAGATGCACGCCAAGGAAAAGGCGCGCCTGGCCAAGACCTCCGCTGCCCGCGCCGCCAAATCCCAGCCGTCGCTGGCGCGCAGCGCCTACGACGGCGACTACCAGGATCCGTGGTACGGCATCGCCTCGATCAAGCATGTGGGCGGCAAGCAGATCCTGTCGCTGTCGCGCACCCCGGACCTGACCGGAGAGCTGGAGCACTACCAGCACGACACCTTCATCGTGCGCTGGAAGGAGCGCAACTTCAACGCCGACGCCTACGTCACCTTCGCACTGAACCCGGACGGCAGCATCGAGCGCATGAAGATGCAGCCGATCTCCACCGAGACCGACTTCAGCTACGACTTCCAGGATCTGAACTTCACGCCGGTGAAGAAGTAACAGCTTGGGCCCCCGCCTTCGCGGGGGCGACGGTGTGGCTTAGATGGGGGGCACCGGGTTGAAACCCGATATGGCCCGGTACTTGCCGCCGCTGTAGCGCAGCACCTGGCGTTGGTCGATCGCGCTCGGCGCCAGGGCATGCGCATCGGCGCGGCTGATCGCGCCCTGGTAGCGGATCGTGAAGTCGCCCGGCAGATCGCGTGCCGGTTCGATCGTCCAGTTGCTCTCGACCGCGTAGCAGTCGTGGCTCTCGGGCGCGGTCCTGTCGTCGTCCACGCGCGGCTCCTGCGGATGCGGCTTGATCAGCGGCTGCAGGCGGCGTACGCAGTCGCCGTTACTGTCGACGTTGATGCCGGACAGCGCCATCTCGAGCGCCGGCTGCTGGCGCGCCACGCCCTTGTCCAGTTCATACAAAGCAAGCCAGGTCCCGCAATAGCCCTGCCAGCAGCTGCCGTATTCCACCGCCACCGCCTGGCGCTGGCTCGACAGCGCCACTGCGCGCAGACTCGCTTCGCCGAAGAAGCCGCGCAGCGCAAACACGCCCTGGCGCCCCGCCAGTTTCCATGCGCCGTTGCGTTGCTCGAACTGGTAGGCGGCCAGCGCCATCGGCGTCGTATGGTCGACCGCGCGCTGGCTGCCTTCGTCCGCCGGTACCAGGCCGGCAATCAGGGTCAGGTGGGTGGCGTCGACGCGTATCACCAGTTTCGGCTCGGCCACCACCCGCCTGGCGCCTTCGCTCCAGGCGCTGCGGGGCTTGCGCGAGATGCCGGGCAGGCGCGGCAGGGTGACGGTCTGGACCCGGCCGGCCGCGCTGTCGCTCCAGCCGGGAAAGGCCAGCGCCGCCAGCTGCGCCGGACTGACGCCGGCAGGGTGCTCCGCGCTCTGCTGCGGGGCCGCCAACGCCCCGCCGGCGGCCGGTACCATGGCCAGCCAGACCAGCGACTGGGATAAGAATCGGCGCTTGTTCGGGCCGGCGCCAACGATACGGATGAGTTTCATGCGGCGACTATACACCGCCGGCTTGTGTCAAAAATTCACAAATACTCACTGCGGCTTCACATTCGCCGCAGCGAGCATCGAAGGTATTTACGGTTTTGCGAACTTGAGCGTCATGCGGTCGCTCTCGCCGATGGCCTGGTATTTTGCGCGGTCTTCGTCCTTGTTGGTCAGGGTCGGCGGCAGCGCCCACACGCCGTTCTTGTGGTCGGCCTTGTCCTTCGGGTTGGCGTTGATCTCGGCCTTCGCGGCCAGCTTGAAGCCGGCGCTTTCCGCCATCTTGATCACATAGGACTCATGCACATAGCCGCTGGAGGCCTCGGCGTCCTGCGGCATGGACTCGGGCAGGCGGTGTTCGGTCACGCCCAGCACGCCGCCAGGTTTCAGGCTGGTGTACAGCGCCTTGAACATGTCCTTCACCTTGTCGTCGCCCAGAGCGACGAAGTTGTGCACGTTGCGGAAGGTGAGCACCATGTCGACGCTGTTTGGCGGGGCGAAGTTGTAGACGGCCTTTGGCGGACTGAAGGCGCCTCGCACGACCTTGTCATACACCGCCGGGTTGGACTCCAGCAGCGTCTTGGCGATGGAGCCGGCGGCGATCAGCTTGCCGTTATCGCGCAGGTAGGGCGCCAGGATCTCGGTGTACCAGCCGCCGCCCGGCGACAGCTCGACCACGGTCATGGTCGGCTGGATGCCGAAGAAGCGCAGGGTTTCGTAGGGATGGCGCCAGCTATCGCGCGCCACGTTGGCGCTGCTGCGGTGGCTGCCCGCGATCGCCGCGCGCAGCTGGCTGTCGTCCGCTTGATTGTCGGCGGCCTGCGCGGTGCCGGCCAGGCCGCCCGCCAGCAGGGCAGCGGCCAGGATGAATCGTTTCATTGTGTCGTCTCCAGGGTCGGTGGCAGCGGCGCCATGCCGTGCCGCCCGGCGATCATCAAGCAGGCACTGCTTGTCGTCAAGTTAATAAATATATGTATCCACGGTGTCCGCGCGGACACTGCCCGGACACCGAGCGGACACATCTTGGGCGGACACGCAAGGGCTTAGGCGCATGGCATAAAGATTGCCTATTCAAAATCTTTGCTTGCTGATATCGTTCAGCGGCTAGAGAAGAAGTGTAAGCGCAGTAAAACAAGAGCGGTCCGTCCGCCGGGCCCACTGTCCACCTCAGGAGACGTCATGGAACGCCGTACCTTCCTCAACATCAGCAGCCTGGCTTTTGGCTCGATGCTGGTGCCTGTCTTCGGCCGCGCAATCGCTGCCGAAGAGCTGCTCAACCCGATGCCGATCGCGGCCAAGAAAATGCTGGCCGATACCGCGCTGGGCGCCGCCACCAAGGCCGGCGCCAGCTATTGCGACGTGCGCATCGGCCGCTACCTCAACCAGTACGTGATCACGCGCGACCTGAACGTCGAGAACGTGGTCAACACCGAGTCGGCCGGCATCGGCGTGCGCGTGGTCTGCAACGGCGCCTACGGCTTTGCCGCCACCAACGACATGACCCCGGACGGCGTCGCCGGCGCCGCGCGCCAGGCGGTGGCGATCGCCAAGGCCAATGCCAAGCTGCAGTCCGAACCGGTGCAGCTTGCACCAGTCAAGGGCGTGGGCGAGGTGTCGTGGGCCACGCCGGTGAAGAAGGACTGGCGCACCGTGCCGGTCAAGGAAAAGGCCGAGCTGCTGATCGCCGCCAACAAGGCCGGCCTGGAAGGCGGCGCAGCCTTCATGAATTCGATGCTGTTCCAGGTGAACCAGCAGAAGTACTTCGCCTCGACCGACGGCTCCTACATCGACCAGGACATCCAGCGCCTGTGGGCGCCGGTCAGCGCCACCGCGGTCGACAAGGCCACCGGCAAGTTCCGTTCGCGCCAGGGCCTGTCGGCGCCGGTCGGCATGGGCTACGAATACCTGGACGGCCGCAAGGAAGACAAGATCAAGGCCGCCGGCGGTGTCGCCACGCTGTACACCAACTCCTACGACATCGTCGAGGACGCGCGCGCCGCCGGCCGCGATGCCAAGCGCAAGCTGACCGCCAAGACCGTCGTGCCGGGCAAGTACGACCTGATGCTCTCGCCGGAGCATTTGTACCTGACGATCCACGAATCGGTCGGCCACCCGACGGAACTGGACCGCGTGCTGGGCTACGAGGCCAACTACGCCGGCACCAGTTTCGCGACCCTGGATAAATGGCAGTCGAAGAACTTCAACTACGGATCGAAGCTGGTGAACATCGTGGCCGACAAGGTCACCCCGGGCTCGCTCGGCAACGTCGGCTACGACGACGAAGGCGTCAAGACCAAACGCTGGGACATCATCAAGGACGGCGTGCTGGTCAACTACCAGGCCACCCGCGACCAGGCCCACATCATCGGCGAAAAAGAATCGCACGGCTGCTCGTACGCGGACAGCTGGAGCAACGTGCAGTTCCAGCGCATGCCGAACGTCTCGCTCCAGGCGGGCAAGAAAAAGATGACCCCGGACGAGATGGTCAAGGACATCAAGAAGGGCATCTACATCGTCGGCGACGGTTCGTTCTCGATCGACCAGCAGCGCTACAACTTCCAGTTCGGCGGCCAGCTGTTCTACGAGATCAACAACGGCAAGATCGGCCAGATGCTGGAAGACGTGGCCTACCAGTCGAACACCCAGGAATTCTGGAATGCCTGCACGGCGATCTGCGATGAGCGCGACTGGCGCATGGGCGGCTCCTTCTTCGACGGCAAGGGCCAGCCTCCGCAGATCTCCATCGTGTCGCACGGTTCGAGTACCGCGCGCTTCAACGGCATCAATGTCATCAACACCGCCCGCAAGATCGGCTAAGGCAGGAGCACAACGACCATGACCATCCTGACCCAGGAACAAACCAAACGTATCTGCGACCGCGTGCTGTCGCTGTCCAAGGCCGACGAATGCAGCGTCAACGTGAACGGCAGCCGCCAGGGCAATATCCGCTTCGCGCGCAATGCCGTCTCCACCGCCGGCCTGGCTGAAGACACCAGCATCGCCGTGCAGGTCGCCTTCGGCAAACGCCAGGGCATCGCCACCATCAACGAGTACGACGACAAGTCGCTGGAAAAGGCCGTGCGCCGCGCCGAGGACCTGGCCAAGCTGGCGCCGGAAAATCCGGAGTTCATGCCGGCCGTCGCCAAGCAGCCTTACCGTGCCTCCGAGACCTTCAGCAAGAAGACCGCCGCCATCGATCCGGAATTCCGCGCCCAGGCCGCCGCTTACGCGATCGAAGCCTGCCGCAAGAACAAGCTGGTGGCTGCCGGCTTCTTCACCGACAACACCTCGTTCAGCAGCGTCGCCAATTCCAACGGCGTGTTCGGCCACCAGGACCAGACCGGCCTCGATTTCACCTGCACCGTGCGCACCGAAGACGGGCGCGGCTCCGGCTGGGTCAAGCGCTCGGCCACCGACGCCGCGCGCTTCGACCCGCGCGAAGCGGCCGACGTGGCGATCGAGAAGGCACTGCGCTCGGTCGATGCGAAAGCGCTGGAACCGGGCCGCTACACCGTGATCCTGGAGCCGGCCGCGACCTCCGAACTGCTCGGCTTCATGCTGTCCGGCTTCGACGCGCGCCAGACCGACGAAGGCCGCAGCTTCCTGTCGAAGAAGGGCGGCGCTTCGCGCCTGGGCGACAAGCTGTTCGACAGCCAGGTCAACATCTGGGCCGACCCCTGGAATCCGGACGTGCCGGTGCTGCCATGGGACAGCCAGAACCTGATCGCGCGCGAGCGCATGGACATCATCAAGGACGGCAAGGTCAACGCCCTGAACTACTCGCAGTTCTGGGCCAAGAAGAAGGGCGTTCGCCCGACCGCGACCCCGGGCAACATCATCATGGCCGGCACCGACAAATCGACCGCCGACCTGATCGCCAGCACCAAGAAAGGCATCCTGGTCACCCGCACCTGGTACATCCGCATGGTCGACCCGCAATCGGTGCTGCTGACCGGCCTGACCCGCGACGGCACCTTCTATATCGAGAACGGCAAGATCAAGTACCCGATCAAGAACTTCCGCTTCAACGAGAGCCCGGTGACCATGCTGAACAACATCGAGGAAATCGGCAGGCCGGTGATCATTGGTGGGGATGAGGTGCCGTTCCAGATGTCGATTCCGCCGATGAAGGTCAGGGATTTCAACTTCACGTCCTTGTCCGACGCTGTGTGATGCAAACCGTGGGCACGGGGTGCCCACCCTACGAACCGTGGCAAACGTAGGGTGGACTCCCTGAGTCCACGCTCATGGAGATTCAATGGAACGCCGTACTTTCCTCACTCTCGCCGCCGGCACCGCCGGCGCCATGCTGGTCCCGGTCTTCGGCAACGCCATCGCCGCCGAAGAGCTGCAATCGACCATGCCGCTCAGCCTCAAGAAGGCGCTGGCCGATGCCGCCCTGAACGCGGCGACCAAGGCCGGCGCCAGCTATTGCGACGTGCGCATCGGGCGCTACCTGAACCAGTTCATCAACACGCGCGACCTTACGGTGCAGAGCGTGACGAACACCGAGTCCAGTGGCGTTGGCGTGCGCGTGATCGCCGATGGCGCCTACGGCTTTGCCGCCACCAATGCGATGAACCCGGACGCGGTCGCCAATGCCGCGCGCCAGGCGGTGGCGATCGCGCGCGCCAACGCCAAACTGCAGACGGAACCGGTGCGCCTGGCGCCGACCAAGGGTGTGGGAGAAGTGGCCTGGGCCACGCCGATCAAGAAGGATTGGCGTAGCGTCCCGGTCAAGGACAAGGCCGAGATGCTGATCGCCGCCAACAAGGCCGGCCTGGATGCCGGCGCCAGCTTCATGACGGCCAATTTGTTCCAGGTGAACCAGCAGAAGTACTTCGCCTCGATCGACGGCTCCTGGATCGACCAGGACATCCACCGCCTGTGGGCGCCGCTGACCGCCACCGCGGTCGACAAGGCGACCGGCAAGTTCCGCTCGCGTGCCGGCCTGGCGCCGCCGGTCGGCATGGGTTACGAATACTTCGATGCGCGCCCGGAGCACAAGCTGCGCGCCGCGGGCGGCGTCACCACGCTCTACAACGGCGGCTACGACATCGTCGAAGAGGCGCGCAATGCCGGCCGCCAGGCGCGCGAGAAGCTGAGCGCGAAGAGCGTCGAGCCGGGCAAGTACGACCTGGTGATCGCGCCGGAAAACCTGTTCCTGACGATCCACGAGTCCGTTGGACACCCGACGGAACTGGACCGCGTGCTGGGCTACGAGGCCAACTACGCCGGCACCAGCTTCTGCACGCTGGACAAGTGGGAGACCAGGAAATTCCAGTTCGGCTCGAACAAGGTGAACTTCTTCGCCGACAAAAGCACGCCCGGTTCGCTGGGCGCGGTCGGCTACGACGACGAAGGCGTCCAGCCGAAGCGCTGGGACATCATCAAGGACGGCATCCTGGTCAATTACCAGGCCACGCGCGACCAGGCCCACATCATCGGCGAGAAGGAATCGCACGGCTGCTCGTATGCGGACAGCTGGAGCCGCGTGCAGTTCCAGCGCATGCCGAACGTCTCGCTGGCCGCCGGCTCGAAGCGATTGACGCCCGATCAGATGGTGGAGGACGTCAAGAAGGGCATCTACATCCTGGGCCGCGGCTCCTACTCGATCGACCAGCAGCGCTACAACTTCCAGTTCGGCGGCCAGCTCTATTTCGAGATCAAGGACGGCAAGATCGGCCCCATGCTCGAAGACGTCGCCTACCAGTCGAACACCCAGGAATTCTGGAACGCCTGCAGCGCCATCTGCGACGAGCGCGACTGGCGCATGAGCGGTTCCTTCTTCGACGGCAAGGGCCAGCCCAGCCAGGTCAGCGCGGTCTCGCATGGTGCGGCGACCACGCGCTTCAACGGCGTCAAAGTGATCAATACCGGCCGCAAGATCGGCTAACGAGGACTTCATGAAACAGTTGAACCAGGAAGAAGCGAAACGGATCAGCGACCGCGTCCTGTCCTTCTCGAAGGCGGACGAGTGCAGCGTCGCCATCAACGGCAGCCGCAGCGGCAATATCCGCTTTGCGCGCAACAGCGTCTCCACGGCCGGCCTGAACGAAGACCGGCGCCTGACCGTGACCGTCGCTTTCGGCCGCCGCCAGGGCACGGCGAGCGTCAACGAATTCGACGACAAGTCGCTCGAGCAGGCGGTGCGCCGCGCCGAGGCCACCGCCCGTCTGGCGCCCGAAAACCCCGAATACGTGACGCTGCCGGGCAAGCAGGAATTCAAGCCGACCGGCGAATACTTCGCCTCCACCGCCGCGATCGATCCGGACTTCCGTGCCGACGTCGCGGCGCACGCGATCCTGGCCGGTCGTCGAAACAAGCTGGTCACCGCCGGCTTCTTCCTTGATACCACCGGCTTCGAAACGATCGCCAATTCGAAAGGCCTGTTCGGCCACCGCGAATTCACCGGCCTCGATTTCACCTGCACCGCGCGCACCGAAGACGGCCGCGGGTCGGGCTGGGTGACCCGCTCGGCCGTTGACGCGAAACGCTTCGATGCACGCGAAGCGTCCGAGGTGGCGATGGAAAAAGCGCTACGCTCGGTCGATGCGAAGGCGCTGGAGCCGGGCCGCTACACGGTGATCCTGGAGCCGGCCGCGACCTCGGAACTGCTGGGCCGCATGTTCGGCGGCTTCGGCGCGCGCCAGGCCGACGAGGGCCGCAGCTTCCTGGCGAAGAAGGGCGGCGGCAACCGCCTGGGCGAAAAGCTGTTCGACGAGCAGATCAACGTCTGGTCCGATCCCTGGGACAAGGACGTGCCGGTCAGCCCCTGGGACAGCGGCTCGATGCTGGCGCGCCAGCGCCGCGACCTGATCAAGGACGGCAAGGTCGCCAACCTCGAATACTCGCGCTTCTGGGCGCAAAAGAACGGCGTGGCGCCGACCGCGCGCGCCGGCAACATGATCATGGCCGGCGGATCCAAGTCGCTCGAAGAGCTGATCGCCGGTACCAAGAAGGGCGTGGTCGTGACCCGCACCTGGTACATCCGCATGGTCGACCCGCAGTCGGTGCTGCTGACCGGCCTGACGCGCGATGGCACCTTCTATGTCGAGAACGGCAAGATCAAGTACCCGATCAAGAATTTCCGTTTCAACGAAAGCCCGATCACGATGCTCAACAACGTCGAGGAGCTCGGCAAGCCGGTCGTGATCGGACCGGACGAGGTGGCCTACCAGATGGTGATTCCGCCGATGCGCATCCGCGACTTCAACTTCACTTCGCTGTCGGACGCCGTCTAAACAGAAACTGAGCAGGAACCGAGTGGTCTACGACTTCTACTTCACGCGCCTGATGTACGAATCGGGCGACTGGGATGTGGACATCCGCATGCCCAGCAATGTCCTGAATTCGCTGGTCGAGTACACGACCCTGCGCGTGGACCCGGCCGAGCGCGTGATCGCCCTGTCCGACCCGAAGATGCTGCAGGCGCCGTTCTGCTACCTGGCCGGGCACAAGCTGGTGCAGTTCACGCCGGCCGAGCGCAAGAACTTCGAGCGCTACGTGAAGGGCGGCGGTTTCGTGTTCGTGGACGACTGCAACCACGATATCGACGGCCTGTTCGCCAAATCCTTCGAGGCCGAACTGGCCAAGATGTTCGGCCCGAAGGCCCTGGTCAAGATCCCGAATACGCACCGCCTGTATTCGAGCTTCTTCAAGTTCGACGGTCCGCCGAACACCACGGTGGAGCTGAACGGCTGGGGCGACGACCTGGTGCACGAGTACCTGCGCGCCATCGAGGTGAACGGCCGTATCGGCGTGCTGTACTCGAACAAGGACTACGGCTGCGAGTGGGACTACGACTTCCGCAACAAGCGCTGGCTGGCGGTCGACAACACCCGCTTTGCGGTCAACATCATTCAATATGCGTTAGGAGCGTAGCACCGTGGCAGAAGCATGGACAGAGAATGAAATCGCCGATCTGGTGGCGAAGGTGGAGATGCTCAAGCAGAGCATGGGCAAGGTCATCATCGGCCAGAAGGACGTGATCGACCTGCTCGTGACCTGCCTGCTGGCCGGCGGCCACGCGCTGGTCGAGGGCGTACCCGGCCTCGGTAAAACCCTGCTGGTCAAATCGCTGGCCCAGGCCACCGACATGCAGTTCCGCCGCGTGCAGTTCACGCCCGACCTGATGCCTTCGGATATCGTCGGCACCGAGATCCTCGAAGAAGACCAGGCCACGCGCCAGCGCGTGTTCCGCTTCCAGCAAGGCCCCGTGTTCACCCAGGTGCTGCTGGCCGACGAGATCAACCGCGCGCCGCCGAAGACCCAGTCGGCGCTGCTGGAGGCGATGCAGGAACGCTCGGTCACCTTTGCCGGCCAGACGCACAAGCTCCCCAAACCCTTCTTCGTGCTGGCGACCCAGAACCCGATCGAGCAGGCCGGCACCTATCCGCTGCCCGAGGCCCAGCTCGACCGCTTCCTGCTGCGCATCGACGTCGGCTACCCGACCGAGGAGGAAGAGATCGCGATGGTCGGCGCCACCACCCACGCCGGCTTGAACGATGCCGAACCGGCGATGACGCTGGCGACCCTGCTGCGTCTGCAGCAGCTGGTGCGCGACATCGAGATCGGCGACGCCATGCTGCGTTACGCGACCCGGCTGGTGCGCGCGACCCGGCCGTCGGACTCACCGGTCGAGGCGATCCGCAAGCACATCGGCTGGGGCGCGGGCCCGCGTGCCGGCCAGGCGCTGGTGCTGGCATCGAAGGCACGCGCGCTGATGCATGGCCGCCTGGCGGTCACGCGCGAGGACATCGGCGCGATGCTGCTGCCGGTGCTGGCGCACCGCGTGCTGCGCAATTTCGAAGCCGAGGCGGACGGCATCGCCATCGCCGACATCCTCGCCGCTTTGCGTGCTGAAGTCCGGATCGATTAAGTGAGCGTATTGGCAAGCGCCGCGCTGGCGGCGCATACGGGCAAACTCGACCTCGCCATCCGCCACGTGCTGGCGGGGCTCGGCCACGGCATCCACGCCGGGCGCGAGCGCGGCGCCGGCGTCGAATTCTCCGAATACCGGGCCTATGCGCCCGGCGACGAATGGCGCCGCGTCGACTGGAAGCTGATGGCGCGCGCCGACCGTTACTATGTGCGCGAAGCCGAGCGCGACAGCCACGTCGCGGTCTGGCTGGTGCTGGACGCCACCGCGTCGATGCTGGAGCCGAGCCGCAGCGTCGAGGGCCTCGATAAACTGGGCATGGCACGCCTGCTGCTGGGCTGTGCCGGCGCGATCGCCCAGCGCCAGGGCGATGCCTTCGGCTTGCTGGTCTGCCAGGGCGAACGCGCCCACTTCACCCCGGCCGCGCGTGGTCCGCGCCAGCTGCAGCGCGTGCTGGCCCAGTTGGAGCGCGTCGACGCTGCCGGCACGCTGCCGGCGCCCGAGGTGCTGCGCGCGAGCCTGCATTTCGCGCGCGCGCCCAGCGTGGTCTGCGTGGCCAGCGATTTTCTCGACTGGCCGTCGCCGCTGTCGGAAGCGATGCTGCGCCTGCGCGGCATGCGCCACGACGTGCGTGCGCTGTGCCTGCAGACCGAGGCCGAGATCGCGGCCGACTTCGACGCGTCGATCGCCTGGCGCGACCCGGAAGGGGACAAGCGGCTGTTCCGCTTCGGCCGCGACGTGCGTGCCGGCTATGCGCGCCAGCGCGAAGAACATTTCGAGATGGTGGCCCGGCAGTGCCGCGCGCATGACATTCCTTATGTGGCGGCGCCGATCGAACGCGCGCCGGCCGACACGCTGCGGGCCTGGCTCCGCAAGCCAGGAAGGCGCCCATGAACAGTTGGTGGTGGTGGGCGCTGCCGGTCCTGATCCTGCCGATTCTGTGGCACCGGCAGAAGCGCGAACAGATGAAGGCGGTGCCGCTGGCGACGGCGCGCTTCCTGCCGTCCTCGCGGCCGGTGCAGTTGCGCACATGGCGTTTGCAGGACTTGCTCCTGCTGCTCCTGCGCTGCCTGCTGCTGGCCACGCTGATCGCCTGGCTGGCCGATCCGGTCCTGCCCTGGCGCGGCGACAGCGTGCTGGTGGTGCCGGGCACGCCCCCCGCCTTCGTCGACAGGCAGCTGCGCGAGGCCGGCCTGACGGACGCACGCCGCATCGACCTGCCGCACCGCGATGCCTACCGCTGGCTGCACGAGCACGAGCGCGAATTCGACCCGCAGGCGCGCCTGCTGCTGGTCGGCGACGTGGCGATGCCGGCCGCGCTGCCGCGTTTGCGGCATGCGTTGACGGTGCGGCCGCAGGCGGTACCGGCGCCGGCAAGCGAACGTCACGTGGCCGTGTTCAGCCAACGCGTCGATGCATGGCGCAAGCTGTTCGCCGCCCTCGAGGGACCGCAAGCTGACGTGCTGGACGCCCAGGCCGGTGCGAAGACCGAACTGCTGATCTGGGATCTGCCGCACGCGCCGCCGCCCGGTTTGCGCGCGCCGCTGTGGTGGGTGGCGGACAGCCGCGCCTTCCCCGCGCTGGAGAAGGCGCCGCAAGTCGACGGCCTGCGTTACCTGGACACCCCGCAAGGACGCCTGTGGAGCGCTCCCTGGCTGCCGCCGCAGGATGCCGCCGCCGCCCGCACCCTGTTCGAAACCTGGCAGCGCCTGCACCTGGGCGTCCAGCCGCACACCGCGCCACCGCAGGCGCCGGTGGTCGATGCGCGCGCGCCGGCGGGGCCGAACGGCGGCGCCCTGCGCGACGCTTTGTCTGCCGCACTGCTGGTGCTGTTTGCTCTGGAAAGGATAGCGACCCATGTCCGCCGGCGCTGACATTTTGATGAAACTGTGGCGCGCCGCGCTGCTGCGCCGGGCCGGCCTGTGGGCGATCGGGGCCGTGCCCTGGCTGCTGCTGCGCTCCGGCCCCGGTCTGCTGGCCTGGTCGGCATTCTGCGCCTGGGACGGCCTGCGCCTGAAGCAGCGTCTCGAGCGGGAATGGACGGGCTGGCTGGACGGCGCGGTACCGGAAATGGAAGACAGCAGCGCGCTGCTGCTGCTGCATGCCGAAACGCCGGTGGCGCAACTGCAGCAGCAACGCCTGCTGGAACGCGTCAACGCCAGTCTCACGGCGGCGCGGGTGCGCGCGATCGTGCGCGCGCGCGTGCGCCTGGGTCTGACCTGGCTGGCGGGGAATCTGGCGCTGGCGGCACTGGCCTGGGGCGCGACCCTGCTGCCGCATGCCGCGCCATCGCCGGCCGCCGCGCAGCCGGGCGCACAGCCCATGAAGACGGCCGCCGCCGCTGCCGAGCTGACAGTCAAGCTCACGCCGCCGCGCTACACGGGTGTGGAGGCATCGGCCTCGGCGCCGCGCGACCTGCAGGTGCCGGAGCAGACCGTGGTCGAGTGGTGCCTGAAGAATCTATCGGCCGCCGCCGAAATCATCGAACTGAGCGACGGCCAGCAATTGCAGGCCGGCGCCGGTTGCGCCCGTTGGACCGCCACCGAATCCATCTTCTGGCGCTGGCGCGGCGCGCGCTACACGCTGAAGGTGCTGCCGGACACCGCGCCGGAGATCGTGGTGAGCCAGCCGAACGAGATCATTAAGGAACTGGCGCGCGATGCCACCCAGGCGGCGATGGCGATCTCGGTGCGCGACGACTATCAAGTGAAGCAGGCCACCCTGCACCTGACGCTGGCACGCGGCAGCGGCGAGAACATCCGCTTCAGCGACCGCGAGATGCCGATCCCGTCCGGCCGCGATCCGCGCCGCCGCGACTGGACCAGGAACTGGACTGTGACGGAACTCGGCATGGAGCCGGGCGACGAACTTTACTTCTTCGTGCGCGCCGTCGACAACGCGGCAAAACCGCACACGGTGCAGTCGCCGACCTACACGCTGCGCCTGCCGGCCCCGCCCGCGGATGAGGAGCAGGACGTCTCGGCGCTGCCGGTGATGGTCAAGCCGGAGAGCCTGCGCAGCCAGCGCCAGATCATCATCGATACCGAGCAGCTGATCGCTGACATGCGTGCCAAAAAAATGGATACCGCCACCGTGCGCGAGCGCAGCGAATCGATCGCCGCCGACCAGGGCGCGCTGCGCCGCCGCTACGGCCAGTTCCTGGGCGAGGAGTCGACGCTGTTCGGCAAGGAAGACCACGAGGAGGATCACGGCGGCGGCAACGGCAAGCCGCAGGACGTGCTGCACGAGTTCGGCCACGCCCACGACCAGGTGGAAAACGCGACCCTGTTCGACGACGCCACCAAGAAGGTGCTGCGGCGCGCGCTGTCGGCGATGTGGGATGCCGAGAAGGCGCTGCGCGCTGTTCAACCGAAGACGGCGCTGGCGCCGGAGCACAAGGCACTGGAGGCGATCAAGGAGTTGCAGCAGTCCGAACGCATCTATTTGCACAAGACGGCCTTCGCGCCGCCGCCGATCAAGGAGGACAAGCGCATGACGGGCGACATGACAGGTGCCGCCGGCGGGCGCCGCGAACAGTCGGCCGCGCCGGATGGCGTGCCTGCCCCATTGCGCGCGCTGGTGCAGGCGCTGGCCGGCGACGGTCCGCTGCCCAGCCTGTGGACCCGTACCGCCCACGACTGGGTGCGCGAGCGCATTACCGTGGACGAGCAGCGCCTGGCTGCCCAGCGTGCGATCCAGGACGTGGCCGACGGCTGCCTGGCCTGCCGCCCGGTGCTGCGCGCCTGGCTGCGCGGCGGCGTGCAGGAGGCGCCGGTCCTGCTGCAAGCCACCACCAAAGTCGAGACGCGTTTCGAGCGCGCCGTGCGGGGAGGCCTGCAATGAACTGGATGTCTATCGCAGCACTCTCGATCTGCCTGGCCAGCGCGCTGGCCTACGGTCTGCGGCGGCGCTGGATCGATGCCTTGCTGGCGGCCGTGGCCGGCATCGCGCTGGCGGGTGGCGTCGGCAGCTTTACCTTGCCCGGCGAGGCGGGCAGCACGCTGGCCTTGGACGCGAAAGCGCCACCGGCCGCGCTGGACGGTATCCGCAGCATCAAGCTCGATAGCGATGGCCTGCGCGCGGCGCAATGGGAAGACCTGCCGGCGCGGCCGCTGGCCTGGACCGTCCCAGGCACGCCGACGATCCGCGTCGACTTCCCGCGCACGCTGGCGCTGGGCCGCATGTTCACCCTGACGCTGCAGCGCTCCTGGAAGGAAGCGGGCCGCCTGCAACTGCTGGCCGAGAACGGCGAAGTGCTGGCCGAAGCCAGGGGCGATGGTCCGCTTACTGTGCAGTGGCTGCCGCCGCTGGTCGAACGTCTGGTGTTAAAGGCGCGCCTGCTGGATGCGAAGGGCAAGCTGGTCGACCAGGGGCCGGTGCCGCTGACTGTCACCGAGCCGGCGCCGCTGCAGGTGCGCGGGCGCTTCGGCGCGCCATCCTTCGACTTGCGCACGCTGGACGACCTGCTCGCCGCCAGCAATGCCGTGATCGACTGGCAGGTCGAGCTGGGCAAGAACCTGCGCCGCAGCGAGAGTGCGCGCGTCGAGATGAAAGCGCCGGACCTGGAGATCGTCGACGCCGCCTGGTTCGAACGCGCCGGCGATGCCACGCGTGCGGCGCTGCTGGCGCGCGTGGCCGCGGGCGCGCCGCTGCTGGTGCTGGGCGCGAATGCCGGCGACCCCGGTCTCTGGTCGCGCAGCCTGGGTTTGAAGCTGGCGCCCCAGCCGGCCGACAAGAGCATCGGGACGCATTTGCCGATGGCATCCGGCGGCCTGAATCCGCCGGAAGCGCACGCCGGCGCCTGGCAGGGCGAGGACGGTCTGTGGACGCGCGATTGGCACAAGGGCCGCATCGCCTGGCTGGGCGTGGGCGGCTGGCACCGTCATGCAATCGAGCAGCCGCGCGCGCTGGCGCTGTGGTGGCAGGACGTGCTCGACCGCCTGCGCGTCAGCCGCGACGCCGCGCTGGCCTGGCTCGATCCCCAAGAACTGCCGCTGCCGCAGCAGCGTCTGACTATGTGCGCACGCGGCGAGGCGCTGCAGAAATCCAGCGCACTGGCTTTCCCGGCGCTGGGCGTGACGCTGCCCTGGCAGCGCCGCCCGGAATACATCGATGCCGCCTGCGCGGCCGTGTGGCCGAAGCAGCCGGGCTGGCTGCAGATGCAGGCGCAGGGGCAGGGCGCGCAAGCCATCGACGGTGCCGTATATGTGTATGCCGACGGCGACTGGACCCTGTGGCAGCGCGCCCAGCGCCGCGAGGCTACTGCGCGCTATGCGGCGCGCACCCCGGCGCCGGTCACGGGAACGGCGGCGCGCAGGCTGCCGGCCTGGCCCTTCGGCCTGGTGTTCGCCCTGGCCATGCTGGGGCTGTGGTGGCGTGAACGGCGCTGATCAGAAGTTGTAGTCGGCCTTCGCATACAGCGAGCGTCCGTTGATCCCGAACGGGCAGGTCTCCCAGCAATAAGTGAAGCCCATCTGCGGGAAGGGCGCGGCCTTCACCGGGTCCCAGCGGCTCGGGTAGGTGTCGAACACGTTGTTCACGCCCAGGCTCACGCCGAAGGCCTTGCTGAAGGCGAAGCGGCCGGTCAGGTCGAGCAGCCATTTCGCGTCCCAGGTCTGCACGTAGGGGGCGGTAAAGCCCTGGCCGGCCACCTCGCCGTAATAGTTGGCCCGCGCATTCAGGTTCCAGGGTCCGCTGCTGAAGTCGGCCGCCACCACGTGGTGCTTGCGCGGCTGGCCGCGTTCGATCAGCGTGACCTGGGCGTCGTCGAACAACTGGGCGCCGCTCAGCACCTTCGACGAAGAATGGCGTTCGTCGACTTCCGTACGGTTGAAGCCGAGCTGGCCGGACAGCACCAGGGTGCCGGCGCTGCCCTTCAGCGTGCGCTCGGCGATCAGGTCGAGGCCGCGCGTGGTGGTGCCGATCGCATTCGTGAAGAACTGCGCCTGGCCCACGCGCAGCGGGTCGAGCACGGCCTTGATCGGGCAGGCGGCGAGGGTGGGGCAGGGACCGCTCTCGGGCGCGATGGTGCTCGAAAAGACGATGCGGTCGGCGATGCGGGTGCGCCAGGCGTCGGCGGTGAACGAGAAGCCCGGGACCGGGCGCAGCACCAGGCCCAGGCTGGCGCTGCGCGAGGTCTCTTCCTTCAGCGGCGCGATGCCCAAGGCTTTTGTGACCGGGCTGCCTTCGCGTGCAGTCAGGGTTTCGGTGAGCACGCCGGCGCCGTTCAGGTTGGTCGAGACCGAGCTGTAGAACTTCTGCTGCACGCTGGGCGCGCGAAAGCCGGTCGAGGCGCTGGCGCGCAGGCCGAGTTCGCGGCTCGGGTCGTAGCGCAGCGCCAGCTTGCCGGTCGTGGTGCCGCCGAAATCCGAATAGCGTTCGTGGCGCACGGCCGCCGCCAGCGTCAGCGGCAGCGCGAATTTATGCTCGGCGTCGAGGTAGACGGCGCTGTTGTGGCGCGCGGCGTTCACTTCTGTCGCCGGGGTATAGCCGGGGAAGCCCTGGATGCCGGCCGCCGCGATATGCCCGGTCTGGTCGAGGATGCGGATCGCCGGGTTGTTGGTGCGGCCGTACTGGTAGGAGACCGGATCGCCGGCCACGATCTGGTAGGCGTCGCGCCGGTATTCGAGGCCGGCGGCCAGCTGCAGCACCAGGCCCGACACCGACAGCGGCCCGCGCAGGTCGAGGTTGACCGTGGTCTGGGTGAAGCGCAGCTTGCCGGTATCGGCGCCGGTCGGGGATTCGTGCCAGTTGGCGCAGCTGCACTTCGGCTCGTACCAGTAGCTGACGTTGATCGAATTGCGCTCGAAGAAGGCCAGTTCGCTGCGGCCGTGGTTGACGCTGGCGTCGAGCTTCCACTCGGCGCCCAGGCCATGGCGAAAGCCCACCGCCAGCGAAGCGTCGCGCATCGTGGTCAGGATGTTGGGCAGGAAGCCGTCCGGGTAGACGGCAGGGACGTTGCGCCCATCTTCCTTCGGCCGGAAGAAGCCTGCGGCGTCGCCGGTGCGACGCGAGATGCCGCCGAAGGCATACAGTTCGCCGTCGTCGTTGTTGTCGTCGCCAGCGCCGGCGCCGAGCGGCAGCATGGCGTTCGTCCACAGGTAGGCATCCTTGGCCAGCGAATCGCCGATGCGCTGGGTTACGCGCGGCGGATTCACGCGCAGGGTGTCCGGGCCGGCGCGGTTGGTCTCGCCGCGGCGCCGGCCTTCCACGGCCAGGTTCAGGTAGCCGCCGGACGAGCCCAGCGCGAAGCCATGGCTTTCGCTGACGCTGATGGTGTCGCCGTCGCCTTCCGCCGTGGTGCCGCCGGCCACGCTCATCTGGCTGCCCGGCCCCTGCTTGAGCACGATGTTGATCACGCCGGCGATCGCGTCCGATCCGTACTGGGCGGCGGCGCCGTCGCGCAGCACCTCGATGCGCTGGATCGCCGACAGCGGGATCGCATTGATGTCGGTGCCGGCCGAGCCGCGGCCGATGGTCTGCTGGACGTTGACCAGCGCCTGCTGGTGGCGCCGCTTGCCGTTGACCAGCACCAGCAGCTGGTCCGGACCGAGGCCGCGCAGGGTGGCCGGGCGGATGATGTCGGTGCCGTCGCTGATGAAGGTGGTGGTGAAGTTGAACGAAGGGTCGAGCTCCTGCAGGACCTTGCCGAGTTCCGGCGTGCCGGCCGACTGCAGGTCCTTCTGGTCGATCAGGCCGACCGGCACCACGGTGTCGAGCGCGCTGCGGGCCGTGGTGCGCGAGCCGATCACGACCACGGTGGCGGTGCTGTCGGCGGGCGTGCCTTCCTGGGCCAGGGCCGGTGCTGCCGCAGGGGACAGCGCGGCCAGGACGGCGGACGCGATCAGGGTGCGTTGGAAATGACTGGTCATGATCTTCCTTCATGGTTGGGCCTGTCGGCAGCCAAACCATCTTGCGCGACCCTATACGACCGGAAATTGACCACTGACAATCCAAGACCTGTCATGGCACAGATATGTGTTCATAAAGCAACACATTGACTATTGCAAATGAGTAAACACAGGTAGGATGCGTTGTGTTTCTTATAAACAATAAACGGGGGCTTACATGCAGCTGGTATATAAAAACGAAAAACGCCTGTTCGGCCTGATGCTGGTGTTGTCCGTCCTGGTCTGGGCCGCGCTGCTGCTCGGCACCAAGGGGCTGGTGCTGGTGTATGCGCTGTTCGGCTTCCTGCTGTACTGCTTCGCGCAATCGGCCCTCATTTCCTATATCAAGAGCACGGGGGTACGCATCACCGAAGAGCAGTTCCCCGACCTCAAGCAGCAGATCGCGGCCTGCTGCCGCAAGCTCGACGTCGACAAGGAGCCCGAGGCCTATCTGTTGCAGATGGGCGGCGCGCTGAACGCTTTCGCGACCCGCTTCTTCGGCCGCGATTTCCTGGTGCTGTATTCGGAAGTCGTCGATGGTCTGGCGCACAACCCCGATGCGCTGAATTTCTACATCGGCCATGAACTCGGCCATATCCGGCGCAAGCACCTGCGCTGGTCGACCGTGCTGATGCCGGCCTCGGTCCTGCCGCTGGTCGGCGCAGCCTATTCGCGTGCCCGCGAATACACCTGCGATCGCCATGGCCTGGCCGCTTGCGACAATCCGCTCAACGCGGAACATGGCCTGGCCGTGCTCGTCGCCGGCGGCAAGCGCGCACGCACGATGAACCTCGATGCGTATGCGGGCCAGGCCGGCCAGACCGAAGGCTTCTGGATGTCCTTCCATGAACTGGTGGGCGACTACCCGTGGCTGGTCAAGCGCATGGTCGCGGTGCGTGCGCTGGCTGCCGGACAGGAACCGGGCCAGCCCTCGCGCAGCGTGCTGGCGGGCCTGCTCGCGCTGTTCGTGCCGCGCCTGGGGGCCGGCGCTGGCGGCGGTGCGATCGTGGCGGTGGCGATGATCGGCATCCTGGCCGCGCTCGCGATCCCGGCCTACCAGGGCTACACGCAAAAAGCCAAGACCATGGCCGCCTTCCAGGTCGGCCAGGACGCCACCGCCAAGGTCGGCGCCTACTATGCGGCCAAGGAAGCGGTGCCGTCCACGCTCGAGGAAGCCGGTGTGCGCCTGGCGAACGACAATGCCGTGAACGAGGTGCAGTTCGATCCCGATAGCGCCGAGCTGCGCGTGGTGACCTCGATCGTCAGCAGCCAGGGCGCGGGCATGCTGGTGTTCACGCCCTCGCTGGATGCGAGCAAGCGCGTGGTATGGCGCTGCCGCGGCGAGAACCTGGTGGCGACCGCGCTGCCGGCGGACTGCCGCTGATGCAGACGAGCGCGCTCAGCCCTGCTGGTCGCGCATCCACTCCTTCAGGCCATTGACCCAGTTCTTGGCCGGCAGGTTGTAGCGCCGCTTGATGTCGCCGGCCCGCTCGTACAGCAGCGCGAAGTCGATCTGCGGCGCCTCCTTGAAGGCGATGACCACGATGTTGGCGTCGTGGACCTCGGGCAGCCAGACCACGGCGTCGAAGGCCTGCTCCATCGCCTGCAGGTTCTTGTCGTAGTTGATGAAGTCGCCGAACACATTGGCGGTCATCACGCCGTTCGGACCCAGGCAGTCGGCGCAGGCCTGGTAGAACTCGGGCGTATCGAGCACCGGGCCGCGCGCTTCCTCGTCGTACAGGTCGACCTGCAGCACGTCGACCGTACCGTGGTTGGCCGGATCCATCACGAAGTCGAGCGCATCCATCTCGCGCACATCCAGGCGCGCATCGTTCGGCGGCAAGCCGAAACAGGCGTGGCAGATCGCGATCACGTTCGGATTCAGCTCCGCCGCGGCGACGCGCGCCTCCGGGAATTTCTGGTAGCAGAACTTGGTGAGCGCCGCGCTGCCCAGGCCCAGCTGCACGATGCGGCGCGGCTGCTGCACGAACAGCATCCACATCATCATCATCTGCACGTATTCGAGCTCGATCGCGTCCGGCCGGTTCAGACGCATCGCACCCTGCACCCAGGAGGTGCCGAGGTGAAGCGAGCGAACGCCTTCGAATTCGGTGATGGTGGCGGGCGGGTGGCCGGGCTGGGAGAAGCGTGGGTCGGTAGGTAGCGGCATGGCGTGATTTTACCGCGCCGCCGCCGGCTAGAGCGACCAGACGTATTGCACCGGCTGCCAGGCCGTGACCGGCTTCCCGTCGAGCATGGCGGGCTTGAACTGGCACCGGCTGAGGGCATTCCTGGCCGCGTCGTCGAGAACGGCATGGCCGCTCGACTTGACGAGCCTTGCGTCCTTGACCAGGCCGTCGGGCCCGATCAGGAAGGCGATGGTGGTGGTGCCGGTCCATTCGTTCCTGAGTGCTTCGACAGGGTAGGCCGGCCTGGCGCAGGTGTTTTGTTGGGGGCCCGACGGTGGCGTCATCGGCGCGTCGGTTTGCGCGCCGGCGTTCAGGGAGAAGGCGAAGAGTGCGGCAGCAAACAGCATGGCATAACGAGGCATCGGGCGTCCCTTGTGTTGTTTGAACGATAGGTGCGGTTGCCAGTATGGCATGGTTTTGCGGCCGGCCCTAGCCCGGCCCCACCGGCAAAATCATCGTGACGGCCAGGCCGCCGTCTTCGCGGTTGGCGAGCAGGATGCGGCCGCCGTGGGCTTCGGCGATCTCGCGCGCCAGCGCCAGGCCCAGGCCGGTGCCGCTGCGCTTGGTGGAATAGAAGGGCACCAGGGCGTTGGTCAGCACGGCGTCGTTCATGCCGCTGCCGCGATCGAGCACGTCGATGCGCACCACGTCCCTCATCGCCTCAACCCGGCGGCGAATCTGCAGCTCGACGTGGTCGGGCCAGGAACCGGATTCGTGGGCATTCTTGAGCAGGTTGAGCAGCGCCTGTTCCATCTGCGCGGTATCGACCTGGGCCGGTTCCGCCGGCAGCTCGCCGACCAGGCGGAAGCTCACCTGGGCCCTAAGGCGCGCGACCAGCGCATCCCAGGGCACGGCGGCGATGCGCGGCGCCGGCAGCTTGGCGAAGCGGGCGTAGCCGAGGATGAAGCTCTCCAGGTGGCGCGTGCGTTCGCCGATGGTCTCGAGGATCTGCGGCAGGCGCTCGGTCTGGCCGCGCCGCACCAGCTCCGCGCCCGAATGCGCGAGCGAGGCCAGCGGGGCCAGGGAATTGTTCAGTTCATGGCTGATGACGCGGATGACCTTCTTCCAGGTCTGCACTTCCTGGCGCCGCAGCTCGGTGGTCAGCTGGCGCAGCAGCAGCAGTTCGTGGCGGCGTCCGTTCAGGCTGAAGTTGCTGCGCGCCAGGTGATACACCTCTTCCTCTTCGCCTTCGCCGGCGGTGAACAGGCCGTCGCCGCCGCGCGCCAGCGCTTCGTTCAGGGCCGGCGCCGCCTGTTGCAGCACCGCGTCCAGCGCATGGCCTTCCAGCTTGCGGCCCTCGGACAGCAGCCGGCGCGCGGCCAGGTTGGCGTAGGCGATGGTGCGCGGCGCATTCGCCAGGTCCGCCACCAGCAGCATCGCCACCGGCGTGTTCTGCACCATGGTGTCGAGCAGCAGTTCGCGCTGTACGAGGTCGAGGCGCTGTTCGCGCAGCACCTGGCCGAGGGCATTGTGGGCGTCGATCAGGTCGGACAGCTCGTCGTTCTGGCCCCAGTGCAGGCTGAAGGAAAAGTCGCCGTCGCGGTAGCTCGCCACCGTGCCTTCGAGGGCGCGGAACAGCGACAGGATCGGTTGGATCTGCGAGCGGATGGTGATCAGGGCGATCGGCACCACGCACAGCAGGCAGATCGCGAGCACGGCCAGCGGCTGGCCCGGCAGCAGGTGGTCGAGCGCCAGCGCGATCAGGATCCCGACCGCCAGCAGCGTGCCGACCATGGCCGACCAGCGCGTGGCGAGCGAGAGCCTGAAACGCTTCCGGGAACGCATGACGGGCTTACCGCGGGCTCATGCTGGATTCATGCCGCGCGCGCGATGCCCAGCCGCTCCATGCGGCGGTACAGGGCCTGGCGCGACAGCCCGAGGTCCGCCGCGGCCTGGGCGATGACGCCGTGCGCGCGGGCCAGCGCCTGCACGATGGCTTCGCGGTCCGGCTCCGCTTCCTGGCTGCTGCCGGCGGGGGCGGGGAGGCCCAGCTCGGCCGGCTTGATGACGTCGCCGCTGGTCAGCAGGCTGGCGCGCGCCATCACGTTCTTCAGTTCGCGCACGTTGCCGGGCCAGGTGTGGGCCAGCAGCGCCGCTTCCGCGCTCGGGTGCAGGCTTTTATCCGGCGGCAGAAAACCCTGGGCCAGCGGCAGGATGTCGCCAGGGCGGGCGCTGAGGGGCGGCAGCTTCAGCTCGATCACGTTCAGACGGTAGAACAGGTCTTCGCGGAAGGTCCCGGCGCGGATCATCGCCTGCAGATCGGCGTTGGTGGCGCTGATCACGCGCACCCGGACCTGGCGCTCGCGGTTCGAACCGAGCCGCTCGAAGCGTCCGGTCTCGAGCACGCGCAGCAGCTTCATCTGGCCGGCCAGAGGCAGGTTGCCGATCTCGTCGAGGAACAGGGTGCCGCCGTCGGCCGCCTCGAACTTGCCTTCGCGCGCCTTCGAGGCGCCGGTATAGGCGCCGGCTTCGGCGCCGAACAGTTCGGCCTCGATCAGCTCGGAGGGCAGGGCGCCGCAATTCAGCACCACGAAGGGGCCGTTGGCGACCTGCGAATTGGCCTGGATGATCTCGGCGATGCGTTCCTTGCCGGTGCCGTTCGGGCCGGTGATCAGGACCGGCACGTCGGCGCGCGCCACCTGGCAGGCCAGGGTCAGCACGCGTTCGGTGGCCGGGTCGGCCCAGGTCAGGCCGCGCAGGTCGTAGTTCTGTTCCAGCTCGCGGCGCGCACGGCGCTCGCGCTGCAGGCGCTGGTTCAGCGCCCGGTTGGCCTGGCCCAGCTCGACCAGGTTGGTGACCGTCGCCAGCAGGCGGTCGTCGTTCCAGGGCTTGGACAGGTAGTCCGCGGCGCCGGCCTTGATCAGGTCGACCGCGGCGTCCAGGTGGGTCCAGGCCGTCAGCAGGATCACCGGCAGGTCCGGGTGGCGCTTGCGGATCTCGCGGAACAGCGCCACCCCTTCCTCGCCCGAGGTGGTGTCGGCCGTGAAGTTCATGTCCTGGATCACCAGGTCGACCGGCTGGCGCGCCAGCACGGCCAGGCCTTCCTCGGGTGAGGCCGCATGCAGCGCCGCGATGTCGTGCAGCGAGAACAGCACGTCCAGGGCGACGCCGACGGCGGCGTTGTCGTCAATGATCAGTACAGTAGGCATGGTCGAGAGCATACACCGGCTTCAGACGCTGCGGGTGGCGGTGGCCGGCGAAATACTCGCCGCGCGCCAGGCCGGTCCGTAGGCCGCGATGACGCCCAGCAGCCAGAACACCAGCGCGCCGCCGACCAGGTAGCCGGCCGGCAGGCGCGCCATCTCCAGCTTGCTGACCAGGAGCTGGTTCAGCGCCAGGCCCAGTGCCACGCCGCCGAACACGCCGGCGCTGGTGATCATGAAGTTTTCAAGGATGAAGTAGCGCACGATGTCCATGCGGCGCGCACCGAGGGCACGGCGCACCCCGATCTGCTTGCGGCGCTGGGTGACCCACAGGCTGGCCATGCCGACGATGCCCGAGCAGGTCACCACCAGCAGCAGCAGGCTCACGCTGATCAGCATCCATTGCACGGTCACGCTGTTGCGGTATTTGTTGCTGCGGTCTTCATCGGTCGAGGTGAACTCCAGGATCAGGGGCAGCGGCGAGGCCTTGCGCAGCGCGGCTTCCGCTTCCTTCATCACGCGGTCGCGCTGGCCCGGCTCGGTACGCACCGCATACAAGGTTCCACGGCCGCCGCCGTAGGCACGCTGCGGGATCAGAACCGAAAACATGGCGCGCTCGTTGAACTCGGCGTGCGCGCTGATCAGGTTCTCGACCACGCCGACGATGCGGGTCGGCTGGGCCTCGGCACCGATGCCGAAGTACATGGTCTTGCCGACTGCGCTGGCGCCCGGCCACAGCTTTTCCGCCAGCGGCCTGGTGATGATCACGCCCGGCGGGGACACGTTCTCGGTGGCTTCGTTGACGTCGACCAGTTCCGGCGCCAGGAAGTCGCGTCCTTCGACGATCTTGAGGCCGAGGGTCTTGACCAGCGAGTCGCCCGACACGTAGATCGAGCCGACCGCGCTTTCCTTGGTCTGGCGCGGATCCAGCGCCAGCGAGGTATTGCTGCCGTTGGTCGACATCGGCATCTGGTTGACCTGGGCCACCGCGGCGACGCCGGCGACCGCGCGCAGCACTTCGGTCTGGCGGCGGATGTCGGCAAGCTGCTGTTCCGGGGTCTCGTTACCGAGCGTGCGCACTTCGATGCGGAAGACCGCATGCTCGTCGGCCATGCCCGAAGGACGGGCGGCGAGGCCGCGGCGCTCGTTCACGATGTGCAGCGCATTGGCCAGGATGGCCAGGCTCAGGGCGACCTGCAGCGCCACCAGGATGGGGCCGGTCTTGTTGCGCATCAGCGCGGAAAAGATGGGACGGATTTCCATGAACATTCTCCTCGGTGCGGCGCAATTATTGCGATTTGAGCTGGATGGCGGGCGTGACCTGGCAGGCGCGCCAGGTCGGCAGCAGGCCGGCCAGGATCGCGGCGCTCACCGAGATCACGAAGGTCAGGGCCAGCATTTCCCAGTCCATGCGGGCGAGGTTGGCCATCGACCTGCCGGACAGGGCGATCAGCTGCAGCGCGCCGAACGCGAGCAGCAGGCCGAGCACGCCGCCGACCAGGCCGACCACCACGGTCTCGATCAGGAATTGACGGAAGATCTCGCTGCGCGAGGCGCCCAGGGCACGCCGTACGCCGATCTCGGAAGCGCGCACCGAAAACTTGGCCAGCAGCAGGCCGACGGTGTTCACCAGGCACAGCATCAGGAAGCCGAAGGCCAGCCAGGCCTGCAGCTTGCTGTCCTTGCCGACCACGCCCGTGTATTCCATCCAGCCGGTAACGTCGAACAGCCGGTTCGGCGCATTGCGCTTCAGGCGGCCCAGCTTGCGCTGGTCGTTGGCGTAGTTGTCGAGCCAGGACTGCAGCTCGCTGCGATCGCTGCTCGATGCCGTTTCGACCCAGGCGGTGACCCAGGTGCAGTCCGAGGCCAGGCGCGCGGCGAAGCCGGGGCCGAGGTTCTGCGAGCAGCTCATGCCGCCGTTGTGCTGGGCTTCGTGGCGTACCGCGGTGGCCAGCGGGATGAAGAACTCCTCGCCGGTCGAGTAGGGCGAACCGCCCTGCAGCAGATACACGCGCGGCAGCATCCTCCATTTTTCGGTGACGCCGACCACGGTGTACGGGAAGCCCATCAGGTTCAGGCGCTTGCCGACCGGGTTGACGTCGCCGAACAGTTTTTCGGCCATTGGACGGCTCAGTACCACCACGTCGGCACCGCGCGCCTCGTCCGCTTCGGTCCAGGCCTGGCCGTAGGCGAAGGGCACGTCGAACATCGCGAAGAAGTCGCGGGTGGGGGCCAGGCCGCCCATGCTGAAAGGCGGAATTTCACGGCGCGGCGGCTCGACCGAACCGGCCACCCCGTACAGCGCGGTGCGGCGCACGCCCGGGGCGCCCTTGAGAATGTTGATCGCGTCCTGGTAGGTGATCTGGATGTCATCCTGCCTCTGGCCTGGCGTATAACCCTCCAGGGGATCGGGGTCGATCAGCGGCACGAACAGGCGCGCACTCTTTTGCGGGATCGGGTCGTTCGACATCATGTGCAGGATGGTCAGCGTCGAGACGCTGGCCGCCACGCCGACCGCCAGCGTGATGATCATCAGCGCGGTCAGCACCGGATTGCGGCGCAGGCTGCGCACGCCGAGCTTGAAGTAATAGGCGAACATGGCGCGTTCCTCAGGCGGTGGCGGCAGCGCTGTCCACCAGCGTCGGCCCCTTGCGCACCAGGTCCGACACCTGGCCGTCGATGATGTGCACGTTGCGGGTAGTGCGCACGGCCAGCTCCGGGTCGTGGGTCACCATCAGGATCGTGGTGCCGGCCGCGTTGATCTCTTCCAGCAGCTCCATCACGCCGCGCGCCATCGCCGTATCGAGGTTGCCGGTCGGTTCGTCGGCCAGCAGCAGCTTGGGCGAGCCGGCCAGGGCGCGCGCGATCGCCACGCGCTGCTGCTGGCCGCCCGACAGCTCGGCCGGGTAGTGCTTCATGCGCGAGGCCAGGCCGACCTTCGACAGCGCGTCCTCGATGCGGCGCTTGCGCTCGGACGCATTGAAGCCGCGGTAGCGCAGCGGGACGTCGACGTTGTCGAACAGGTTCAGGTCGGGGATCAGGTTGAAGCCCTGGAAGATGAAGCCGAGCTTCTCGTTGCGCAGGCGCGAGCGCTGGTTGTCGTCCAGGCCCTTCACGTTGACGCCGTCGAGGATGTACTCGCCCGAGCTGAATTCCTCGAGCAGGCCGGCGATGTTCAGGAAGCTGGTCTTGCCCGAGCCGGACGGCCCGGTCACGGTGACGAATTCGCCTTCCCTGACGTCGATCTCGAAGCCGCGCAGGGCGTGCGTCTCGATCATGTGGGTACGGTACACCTTGCTCAGATTGGTCATGCGCAGCATGGTCATGTCCTTTGGTTGGATTATTGATTGATCGAGACGCGGTTCGCGTTGTTGAAGGCATCGGTGCCCGCCACCACCACTTTGTCGCCCTGCTTCAGGCCGGAGACGATTTCGACTGCCGAGATGCTGGTCGCGCCCATCGTGATCGGCGTGCGCACGGCGATGCCGTCGCGGACCACGTAGGCGAAGCGTCCGCCTTCGCTTTCGACGAAGGGGCCGCGCGCCACCATCAGCACGTTCGGCTTTTCCTCGATCAGCAGGCGCGCGGTCACGCGCTGGCTCTGGCGCAGGCCTTTCGGTTGCTCGCCGTCGAAGCGCACGCGCGCCAGCACCATGTTCTTCACCACTTCCGGCGACAGCGCCGACAGCTTGCCGGTGGCGGTCCCGGAAGGCAGCGCGATCTCTGCGTTCATGCCCAGACCCATGTCGGCCACGTAGGTTTCCGGCACCTCGACCTCGACTTCGAGCTTGGACAGGTCGACCAGCGTCATCAGCGGCGCGTTGGCGGCCACCACCATCCGGTTCTGCACGTTCAGGGTGCCGATGAAGCCGTCGACCGGGGCGCGCACGGTCAGTTCGTCGACGCGGCGCTGCGCTTCTTCCATCGACAGCTTCGCGCGTTCCAGCTCGTTCATCTTGGTCTTCAGGGCCAGCTGGACGTCGTCGCCTTCGAGGGCGGCGGCCTGTCCGGCGTGGCGGGCGCGGATCTCGGCCGACTGCAATGCGTCCTTGGCTTTCTGGTAGTCGATCTTGGCGATCACGCCGACCTGGGCCACGCTTTCGTAGCGTTCCAGCGTGCGCTGGGCCGACAGGCGCTCGATCTCGGCGGTGTCGGCTTCCTTCTGCGCCAGCAGCTTCTGTTTGCGCGCCAGGATCTGCTGGCGCGCGACTTCCGCCTTCAGGCCTTCATAGGCCGAGGTCTCGCGTTTGAGCACGTCGGCCAGGTCGGGCGACTCCAGCACGGCCAGCACTTGCCCCTTCTTGACGGTGTCGCCGGCGGCGACCTTCAGGTTGACGGTGGACGAAGCCTTGGCATACAGGGTCGGGCTGACCGCGGCCACCACGCGGCCGTTGACGGAGGCGTCGCGCACCAGGGTGCCGCGGGTGACTTCGGCCACGCGCAGGCGCGCGGCGCTGACCGAGGCGTCGCTGCTGCGCCAGGTCGAGACCAGGCCGAAGCACAGGGCGGCAAGGCCGACGGCGCCGGCGATCCAGAGCGCACGGCGCTTGAGGGCAAAGCCGCTCGGCGGGGCGATGACGGCGTCTTGTTGTGAGGTATCGCGAATCATGGTCGTGGACATTCGGGTTTGGACGGTGCTGTATTTGCACGATCCGTGCCAGTTCTTAAGTGCTTGATTTGTATGGGAAGGTCTGTCCCGGCTGGGTTGTCCGCCGTGTCCGGACGAACTGTGCTACGGACACTCGGACAGGGCTTGAAGTTTTGCTAACGGTCACTATTTGGTGGGGATGAGCATGATGAACTTCCGCGCGCTCGCCGCCTGGCTGATGCCGGCCGAGCTGGAGCCGCCTGCGTATCCCTTCGCCCCGACCGACGTCGCCCAGCTGTACCGCCTCACCGCGCCCGGCGACGGCACGGGTCTCGACGACCCGACCTGGCGCGACCTGCTGCTCGAGCGCTATGCGGACAGCCTGTCCGCGGACGTCAGCATCTTCGGACGCCAGGTGCTGCATCGGCGCCTGCGCGCCGGCGCGCCCGACGCCGAATGCGCGTCGCGACGCGAGCGCATCGGCCGGCTGTTGGAAGAGACGCCGGCGCGGCTGGATGACTTGCACCGCAAGCTGCGGGCGTTACGGCGCGCGGACGTCGAGGTGGCCGAGGTGCTGTTCGATCCAGCCTGGCAGGCGCCGCCGCATCCGGCCTGGCTGCGCTATGCGGCGCTGCTGCCGCTGGGCCTGGCGGCTTCGCTGGTGGCGGTGCTGTGGACGCCCTGGGCCTGGATCGCCTTCGCTGTCGTGATGTACTGGCTGATGACGCTGCAGATGCGGTATACCGACCGGATCGGGCCCTGGCGCGCCACCACCCGCGCGCTGCAGATGCTGCTGCGCGCGGTGTCGCTGCTGGATGGCAGCGGGCAGCCCCTGACGGAAGCGTTCACCGGCCTTGGCGCCCGTGCCGGAGCGCTGAGCCGCAGCCTGTCGCGCGGTCCGGTGGCGGACGCCGTGCCCGATGCGGCGGCCTATGGGGACTGGTTCATGCTGGCCAACGTCAGGCACTACTTCAAGACCCTGCACATCGTGGCCGCGCAGCGCGAGTTTTTGCGCGAGTGCTACTGGCTGTGCGCCGAGCTGGAGGCCGACCTCGCGCTGGCGCGCCATCTGCGTGGCGCCGCTTCGTGGTGCTGGGCCGCGCGCGGCGGCCCACGCGCGCTGGAACTGGAAGAGGGCGTGCACCCGCTGCTGGCCGGCGCCAGCGGGCTGTCGCTGGACCTGGCGGACAAGGGCGCGTTCGTCTCGGGCCAGAACGGCGTCGGCAAGAGCACGTTCCTGCGCATGCTGGGCCTGAACCTGGTGACGGCGCGCGCCTTCGGCTTCTGCTATGCGCGCCGGGCGGTGCTGCCGGCGCTGCCGGTCGTGGCCAGCATGCAGAACGAGGACTCGCTGCTGGATGGGCACAGCCTGTACGTGGCCGAGCTGGCGCGTGCGCGCGAACTGCTGGCGGCTGCCGGCGCCGGGCCGGTCGTCTGCCTGGTCGACGAGATCTTCCGCGGTACCAATCACGAGGAGTCGGTGGCGGCGGCCAGCGCGGTGCTGGACGAGCTGGCGGCGCATGCGCTGGTGGTGGTCTCTTCGCATAACCTGGTGCTGGGTCCTTTGCTGGCGCACCGGCTGGCACCCTGGCGGATCGTGCGCGAGGAGGCCGGCGGCCTGCGCCTGGAGCCGGGCGTGCTGGGACAGACCAATGGCGTGGCGCTGCTGGCGCAGCGCGGCTTCGGCGCGGCGATTCAGCGCAAGGCGCAGCGGGTGGCGGCGTGGCTGGCGCGCCAGCGGCACGGGGAGGTCGATCCCGTGCTGCTGGATTTGTGACTGGCAATCACAAATCACCATTCATCTGCGTGCTATCAAACCGGGGTCAGACTCCGATTTTTAGCAATTTCCCGACGGCTAGTTGCGACGCGAACGATCCGTCAGCTCTGCACCCAACGGGCGATTGCCGTTGCCGGCTTGTCTGACCTGATCCAGGTCCTCATCCGATAATGCGTCGTTGAAGAGAGCCTGGTACGCGCTCTGGCGTGTCATGGAGTCGCCGCCCAAGCACGTGTAGAGGGAATGTGGCGTCAACAGACTGTTCTGCTGACCGAAAGCGTTGGCCAAGTGACTCGACCAGGGGTAGTCGGATGGGACGTGCGCCATCCGGGCGCGCACCGGGTTGAGCTCGATATAGCGGTGACAAATCATCAGGTAGCGCTCGTCCTGCACAAGGCTGGAGCGGAAGCGACCCTCCCAGAGGGTCCCCGTACGTGCATGGCGGCGGTTGAAATAGGGGACGTAGCGTCGGCCCAGTCGTTGCATCATCGTGCTGACGCTATCGGCATCATCCGGTGATAGCAGAAGATGCACATGGTTGGTCATCAGCACATAGGCATGCACCGCACAACCGCAGTCGAATGCACATTCGCGCAGTATGTCGAGGTAAACCAGGTAATCGTTTCGGCAGGCAAAACAGGGAATGCGGTTATTCCCGCGCTGAATGATATGCAGCGGTACCGAAGGCAGGACGACGCGAGGCGGACGTGGCATGACGGAGCAAGCGATGGCGGAAACAGTGAGCTTAAGAGGCGGCCTCTGCTTTCGGCTCAACCGGAGTCAATTGTGCGTAATCTTGCTAAGGAAATTGCCAAAAACCGGAGTCTGACCCCGGTTTGAGGCAGCGCATCAGTTGCGCGGCAGCGGCTTGCCCTTGTCGATCACCTCATGGCACGCGCCCTTGATGGTGGCGTTGTCGTAGTCGGTCCAGCCGTAGCTGTCGACGTAGCGTTTGTGCTGCTTGAAGCCGGGGTTCACGAAGCTCCATTCGAGGCGTTCGCCCGGGTAGCGCACGTCGGCCAGGTCGAGCAGGGTGTGGAAGATGTTTTCGGTGGCCAGCCTGGCTTTCCGGTGGCGCAGCAGCTGGCTGACCTTGTCCGGGTGGCGCTCGCGGTAGGCGTCCGAATACCAGGCGAAGGCCGAGACGTGGAATTCGTATTGCGTGTTGTGGCCGTGGAAGGCGAGACGGCAGCTGTTGTCGTACAGGGTCTGGCCGTGGTCGGCCACGTACAGCATCGAGGCCGGCTGCGCCGTCTCCTTCAGCGCACCGACGACCTGGGCCAGGAACCAGTCGGTGTACAGGATCGAGCTGTCGTAGCTGTTGTTCAGCTGCTCCTTGATGCGGATGTCGGTGTAGACCGGTTTGTCGACGCCGAATAGCGAGGGCTGCCATTTGTCGAACTGCTTCGGATAGCGGTGGCTGTAGTTCCAGTGGCTGCCCAGCGTGTGCAGCACCACCAGTTTCTTCGGCGCCGGGTCGGCCAGCGCATGCCGCAAGGGGCCGAACAGCACCTCGTCGTAGTTCGAGTTGTCCGTGAAGCCGCCCAGGTTCAGGAAGTCGACCACGTCGGCCTCCTTGGCGAACACGGACACCGGCGTGTCGAATTTGCCGAACGAGATCTGGTTCGACAGCCAGAAGGTCTTGAAGCCGGCTTCCTTGAAGGCGGTCAGGAAGGATTTTTCCGAGAAGCCGTCTTTCAGGCTGTCGGTGGCCGGCTTGCGCGAGACGATCACCGGCACCGACAGGCGGGTCGCCGACACCGAGGTGATCACGTCCTGCAGCGGCACCACGTTCGCTTCCTGCGACAGCAGCGGATTGGTCTCGCGCGCATAGCCGTTCAGGCTCCAGCGGTCGTAGCGCGAGGACTCGCCGATCACCATCACGACCACCTGCGGCGCGTCGGCCGCCTGGACGGCGTGGGCGCCGAAGCGGAAGTGGGCGCTGCGCCGGTTCAGGTCGGCCAGGTAGACCCGCTCTTTATAGAAGTCGACGCCGCGCGCCATCAGGCCGAAGGGCCAGGAGCGGGCGAAGCCGTCCAGGTCGAGCGGCAGCCGTGCCCAGTGCGCCAGCCGCGGCAGCCGCTGCGCCTGCGGCACGCTGCCGGGGCGCGGTGGGGCGGTGACCTCGGGCACGCTGTTCTTCACCGAGGCCACCGGCGCCACGGCAGGCAAGGGCGGCGGCGCGATACCGAACACATGGCCGTAGGCGAACACCGCGATGCCGACGCCCAGCACGCCGATCACGACCCGGCGCGATACATCGTCCCAGTCGAGGTCGCGGGTGCGGCAGGCGGCGATCCAGCTGGTCGCGAACCAGGCCAGCACGGCGACGAAGACGGCGACCAGCAGCCAGGCTTTGCTGCCCAGGAACTCCATCGCCTCGGCCGGACTGGTCTCGGCGACGATGCCGAGGTGGTGGGTCGAGATGCCCTGGCCGTAGAACGTATATAAATAGAGTTCCATCGGCAGCGCCAGGAAGGCCGGCAGCAGCAGCCAGTGGAACCAGGCGGGGCGCTTGAAGAAGGCCCAGGCGCCGATCCAGCAGACCAGTTCGATGCCGGCGAGTTGGCCCGGGTGCGCGACCGGCTGGCCGAACAGCCAGGGCACGAAGGGCATGCACGACAGCACGCAGTAACTCAGCAGCACATACAGGTTGCGTGGACGCAGCAGGGATCGCATCGAAGCCGGGGCAGGAGAAAAAACCAGCCATTATCCCGTCTTTGCCCCCTGGAAACCAGAGTACAATGCCTGTGTCGCAAGTGCGACATTCTCCTGGCCTTTTCGCCATCTTCACTGATTGCCGGGCCGCCCCGGAAGCAAGCTGGTTGACCTTGCACAGCTTCGGGTCTATACTCGCGAGTTCTCGAATTAATCTGCACATCGTATACGCATTGAAGCCGCTCCCACTGGTGAGTGGCTTTCGTCGCCTGTACAGCGAGCAATCCGGGACTAGGTTTCAGTCCCCGGGCAGCAAGAAGTCCGGGTCATCAACGTAGTAGCAAATTTTGTTGGATTAAGAACGATGCCAACCATCAATCAACTGATTCGCAAGCCGCGTGAAGCCGCGGTTGTGAAGAGCAAGTCCCCGGCACTGGAAAACTGCCCGCAGAAGCGCGGCGTTTGCACCCGTGTCTACACCACGACCCCGAAGAAGCCGAACTCGGCACTGCGTAAGGTCGCCAAGGTGCGTCTGACCAACGGTTTCGAAGTCATTTCGTACATCGGCGGTGAAGGCCACAACCTGCAAGAGCACAGCGTCGTCCTGATCCGCGGCGGCCGTGTGAAAGACTTGCCGGGTGTGCGTTACCACATGGTTCGCGGCGCACTGGATACCCAGGGCGTGAAAGACCGTAAGCAAGCTCGCTCGAAGTACGGTGCGAAGCGTGCCAAGGCCGGCGCCAAGAAGTAATTACTGAAGAGTAAATGCGCGGTCTCGTCATATCGAGGTCACATTTAAAAGTTAAGTTGAGCCAGCCGGAAGGCTGAGTAAGTGAAGGGTCATGAGGGCCTTTCGCGAGTGCGGAATAAGCACTCAACTGAAGACAGGAAGGAATTGAAATGCCACGTCGTCGTGAAGTACCCAAGCGCGAGATTCTGCCGGATCCGAAATTCGGCAATACCGATGTCGCCAAGTTCGTCAACGTTCTGATGCTGTCCGGCAAGAAGTCGGTCGCAGAAAACATCATCTACGGTGCGTTCGAATACATCCAGACCAAATCGGGCAAGGACCCGCTGGAAGTGTTCGTGGCCGCGATCAACAACGCCAAGCCGATGGTCGAGGTGAAGTCCCGCCGCGTCGGCGGTGCCAACTACCAGGTGCCAGTGGAAGTTCGTCCGGTTCGTCGTATGGCTCTGTCTATGCGTTGGTTGCGCGAAGCCGCAAACAAGCGTAGCGAGAAATCCATGCCGCAACGTCTGGGTGGTGAACTGATGGAAGCCGCGGAAGGCCGTGGCGGCGCAATGAAGCGTCGTGACGAAGTCCACCGCATGGCTGAAGCGAACAAGGCGTTCTCGCACTTCCGCTTCTAAGCAAAAAGCAGTATCCGTTGTTCAGGCCGGGCGCGTTTTGATTTCAAAATGTTGCCCGGTTTTGTCCATTCAAAGATTTAGGAAAAATTATGGCACGCACTACCCCCATTGAGCGCTACCGCAATATCGGTATCTCCGCTCACATCGACGCCGGTAAGACCACCACCACCGAGCGCATCCTGTTCTACACGGGCGTGAACCACAAGATCGGTGAAGTGCACGACGGCGCCGCGACCATGGACTGGATGGAGCAGGAGCAGGAACGCGGCATTACCATTACCTCGGCAGCGACGACCTGCTTCTGGAAGGGTATGGCCAACAACTTCGAGCCGCACCGCTTCAACATCATCGATACCCCGGGCCACGTCGACTTCACCATCGAAGTGGAACGTTCGATGCGCGTCCTGGACGGCGCCTGCATGGTTTACTGTGCAGTCGGCGGCGTGCAGCCGCAGTCGGAAACCGTGTGGCGTCAGGCTAACAAGTACAAAGTCCCGCGTCTGGCCTTCGTCAACAAGATGGACCGTACCGGTGCGAACTTCTTCAAGGTGTACGAGCAGATGCGCGCCCGCCTGAAGGCCAACCCGATCCCGCTGCAGATCCCGATCGGCGCCGAAGACAACTTCAAGGGCGTGGTCGACCTGGTCAAGATGAAAGCCATCTTCTGGGATGACGCATCGCAGGGCATGAAGTTCGACTACCGCGACGTGCCGGCCGAGCTGGTCGATCAAGCCAACGAATGGCGCGAGAAGCTGGTCGAGACCGCTGCTGAAGCGAACGAAGACCTGATGAACAAGTACCTGGAAGAGGGTGAGCTGTCGGAAGCGGACATCAAGACCGCACTGCGCGCACGCACCATCGCCGGCGAAATCGTTCCGATGATGTGCGGCACCGCCTTCAAGAACAAGGGCGTGCAGGCCATGCTGGACGCGGTCATCGAATACCTGCCGTCGCCGGTCGACATCCCGCCGGTCGGTGGTACCGACGAAGACGACCAGCCGGTCACCCGTAAGGCCGACGACAACGAGAAATTCGCTGCGCTGGCATTCAAGATCATGACCGACCCGTTCGTCGGCCAGCTGATCTTCTTCCGCGTGTACTCGGGCGTCATCAATTCGGGCGACACCGTCTACAACCCGATCAAGGGCAAGAAGGAACGCGTCGGCCGTATTCTGCAGATGCACGCGAACCAGCGCGAAGAAATCAAGGAAGTCCGCGCAGGCGACATCGCTGCTGCAGTCGGCCTGAAAGAAGCAACCACCGGCGAAACCCTGTGCGACCCGTCGGCACCGATCATCCTCGAAAAGATGGTGTTCCCGGAGCCGGTGATTCAGCAGGCCGTCGAGCCGAAGACCAAGGCTGACCAGGAAAAGATGGGCCTGGCACTGAACCGTCTGGCTCAGGAAGACCCGTCGTTCCGCGTGCGTACCGACGAAGAGTCGGGCCAGACCATCATCGGTGGTATGGGCGAGCTGCACCTGGAAATTATCGTCGACCGTATGAAGCGTGAATTCGGCGTCGAAGCAACCGTCGGCAAGCCGCAGGTTGCTTACCGCGAAACCATCCGCAAGGGTGTCACCGACGTCGAAGGCAAGTTCGTCAAGCAGTCGGGCGGTCGCGGCCAGTACGGTCACGCTGTCCTGTCGATCGAGCCGCAAGAGCCGGGCAAGGGCTTCGAGTTCATCGACGCCATCAAGGGCGGTGTGGTTCCGCGCGAATACATCCCGGCAGTCGAGAAGGGTGTTCGCGAGACCCTGACCACCGGCGTGCTGGCTGGTTACCCGGTCGTCGACGTGAAAGTCACGCTGACCTTCGGTTCGTACCACGACGTTGACTCGAACGAAAACGCGTTCCGTATGGCCGGTTCGATGGCATTCAAAGAAGGCTGCCGTCGCGCCAACCCGGTCATCCTGGAGCCGATGATGTCGGTCGAAGTGGAAACGCCGGAAGACTACGCCGGTACCGTGATGGGCGACCTGTCGTCCCGCCGCGGTATGGTGCAGGGCATGGACGAAATCCCGGGCGGCGGCGGCAAGATCATCAAGGCCGAAGTCCCGCTGTCGGAAATGTTCGGTTACTCGACCGTGCTGCGTTCGGCAACCCAGGGCCGTGCGACCTACACGATGGAATTCAAGCACTATGCTGAAGCTCCGAAGCACGTGATGGACGCGATCGTGACCGCGAAGTCGAAGTAATTCAAAAGCTGTAAGCCGGGAGCGGACACAATCTGCTCCCGGTGAACCAACAAAAAACTAAATATATTGTTCTTTTAAAGGAAGATCAAAATGGCAAAGGAAAAATTCGAACGGACCAAGCCGCACGTGAACGTCGGCACCATCGGTCACGTTGACCACGGCAAAACCACCCTGACGGCTGCAATCGCAACCGTTCTGTCGAAGAAATTCGGCGGTGAAGCCAAGGCCTACGATCAGATCGACGCGGCTCCGGAAGAAAAAGCACGCGGCATCACCATCAACACCGCGCACGTCGAGTACGAGACCGCAAACCGTCACTACGCTCACGTTGACTGCCCAGGCCACGCCGACTACATCAAGAACATGATTACCGGTGCTGCGCAGATGGACGGCGCGATCCTGGTGTGCTCGGCCGCTGACGGCCCGATGCCGCAGACCCGCGAGCACATCCTGCTGGCGCGTCAGGTTGGCGTTCCGTACATCATCGTGTTCCTGAACAAGTGCGACCTGGTCGACGACGAAGAGCTGCTGGAACTGGTCGAAATGGAAGTGCGCGAGCTGCTGTCGAAGTACGAGTTCCCGGGCGACGACCTGCCGATCATCAAGGGTTCGGCTCGTATGGCGCTGGAAGGCCAGGCTGGTCCGCTGGGCGAAGACGCCATCATGCAACTGGCTGACGCACTGGATTCGTACATCCCGACCCCGGAACGTGCCGTTGACGGCGCCTTCCTGATGCCGGTTGAAGACGTGTTCTCGATCTCGGGCCGCGGTACCGTGGTGACCGGTCGTGTCGAGCGCGGCATCATCAAGGTCGGCGAAGAGATCGAAATCGTCGGTATCATCGACACCGTGAAGACCACCTGCACCGGCGTGGAAATGTTCCGCAAGCTGCTGGACCAGGGTCAAGCTGGCGACAACGTCGGCCTGCTGCTGCGCGGTACCAAGCGTGAAGACGTCCAGCGTGGTCAGGTTCTGGCCAAGCCGGGCTCGATCAAGCCGCACACCGACTTCACCGGCGAAGTGTACGTGCTGTCGAAAGACGAAGGTGGTCGTCACACCCCGTTCTTCAACAACTACCGTCCGCAGTTCTACTTCCGTACCACCGACGTGACCGGCTCGATCGTTCTGCCGGCCGACAAAGAAATGGTGATGCCGGGCGATAACGTGTCGATCACCGTCAAGCTGATCGCTCCGATCGCGATGGAAGAAGGTCTGCGCTTCGCAATCCGCGAAGGCGGCCGTACCGTCGGCGCCGGCGTTGTTGCCAAGATCATCGCCTAATTTCGGTTAGCGTGATTCGCCAGCGGTCGCTTTGATAGCGTACCGCCGGCACAACGGATGGGGACAGACTTTTTGGTCTGTCCCCATCTGTTTGAGAGGGTTCGGTGATATACTCCCGCCTCTTGAGCAGTAGCGTAGTACCCGAAGCACCTTTTACACATTGCCGGCTCCAAAGCCGGAACGTTCTTTTAAAGGAATTAGCATGTCCGCTCCGAATCAGAAAATCCGTATCCGCCTGAAAGCGTTCGACTACAAACTGATCGACCAGTCCGCTCTGGAAATCGTCGACACCGCCAAGCGCACCGGCGCAGTGGTCAAGGGCCCGGTCCCGCTGCCGACCCGCATCCAGCGCTTCGACATCCTGCGTTCCCCGCACGTCAACAAGACCTCGCGCGACCAGTTCGAAATCCGTACGCACCAGCGTCTGATGGACATCGTGGACCCGACCGACAAGACCGTTGACGCACTGATGAAGCTGGACCTGCCGGCTGGCGTCGACGTCGAGATCAAGCTGCAATAATCACGTGTCGCCCGGTGGATTCGTCCATCGGTAAAAATGGGGCTGGTACCGCTTGCGGACCAGCCCCA
>NZ_JANUGX010000024.1 GCF_024753245.1 Massilia norwichensis
AAAGAGCCGCATTATGACAGCGGCTCTCTTGATGGGCGACGATCTCGGGATCAGGCCTGGTGCCAGGGCACGTAGTCGATGCCGAGCTTGAAGGTGCCGACCACGTTCGCCTGGTTTTCCAGGCTGTTGCTGAAGTCGATCACCATCTGGGTGCGCACCTCGTTCTTGTTGGTGTTGCTGTTGTTGGTCAGGGCATTCATCCAGTACTCGAAACCTGCCGGCTCCGGGTCACGGTGCAGCACGTTGTTGTACAGCTTGGTGACGAAGGTCGCATCGCTGGGGTTCTTGCCGTACAGGGTGTCGAACTCGACCTGTTTCATGAACTCGCTGGCGACCGTCTGGATCGAGGTGCCGTTTTCCATGCGCCACATCCAGTAGCCCATACCCGCGGCCTCGGCCGGACGTCCCAGGGAGGCGGTGTAGAGGCGGAAAATCTGGCCGGCGATGCCTTCGGTATCCAGCGCCACGAAGGCGTCGTCGAACTGCACACGCTCGATGTTGATCAGGGAATCGTGACCGTTGTTGCCGACCTTGTCGACGATGTCATAGCCCCAGGCTGCCTGCTCGAGCGAGTAATTGCTGCGCGGACCCGCGTAGACGACGGTATCGAGACCGTCGGCGCCGTCGACCGCGTTGTTGCCGGCACCCGGCTTGAGCATGTCGTTGTTGGCAGTGCCGGTGATGTTGGCCGTGCTGTTGACCGTCAGGGTGGCGCTGGTCAGCGCGTTGGTGCCATTGTCGCCCTTGTCCATCGACACCACGCGGAGCGTATAGCTGCCGTTCGGCAGCGGCGACGTGTCCACCGTCCATTTGCCGTCGTTGCCGACCGTGGTACGTGCAATGGTCTGCAGGTCGCCGAGGCGCACCAGTTCGATCGTGGTGCCGGCTTCGCCAGTCCCGTCGAAATGCGCCTGGTTGCTGCCAGGGGCCTGGGTCATATTGAAGGTCGGCCGCACCGGCGCGGTGCCGTCGACATTGAAGCTCATGGGATCGCTGCTCGACGAGACGTTGCCTGCCGCATCGGTTGCGGTGGCGTAGACCTGATAATTGACGCCATCGGCGAATTTATTGAGCGTCAGCGTGTACAGGCCGTTGGCATCGGCCGTGACGGTGCCGACCACTTTATTGTCGCCCGCAGTGTAGATCTTGACGGTGGAGCCGGCCTCGGCCTTGCCGGTCACGAGCGGCGTGCTGCCGGTCGCGTAGCCGTTCACGTTCTTGGTAACGACCATGGTCGGCTTGTCCGGTGCCGTCGTGTCGACCACGATGTCGGCACGGGACACGCTCATGTCCGAGAACTGCAGCATCTCGATCGAGCGCAGCGTATCGGTGCCGTCGATGCCGTCCAGGCTCGTGACCACGAGGTCGCCGTTCGCCAGGGCATTGAATGCATAGTTGCTGCGCGCGCTGCGGAACACGGCCGTATCGAATCCATTTCCTCCGTCAATCATGTCATTTCCTCCATCGCCTTCAAGCTTATCGTTGGCGGCGGTACCCGTCAGGGTATCTGCGCCGCTGGTGCCGGTGATATACCGGCCGCCACTGGTTGAATTGATGCCCAATGCGCCACCCAGGCCATCGCCGCCGTACAGCCAGTTGAGTGCGGCGATGTCGTATGGGCGGTACGTCGAATAAGCACTACCTATCGGCTCATGGTGATAGGACATCAAGGTATTACTTGTATTGTCCTGTGATCCTGGCAGGTAGATCGGATCGGGATTGTCTTCAGTAGGCTCGTAAAAAGAGTGCTTGAGACCAAGAGCATGCCCCATCTCATGGAGCAAAGTCTCGTAGCCGCTCTTCCCTGGAGTCAGATCCGCATTTGCCGCTCCGAACTCGACGTTATCCAGATACACATACGCATCAGCGTTGTAGGTGACCAAATTGTTAGTGCCGTATTGGTACTGGTATGAACTGTTCCAGCTACATAAACCAGTTACGTTGCTCACAATAAGGTTCACGTTACACAAATGAATCTGAGCATCGGTACCGTTAGTTGTTTCAACGAAGTTAATACCAGTCAACTGGTTAAGCTGCCCCCCGTCTTTTAGTAACTGCTTTACCCAAGCTTGCTGCTCAGCACTAAACATCTGCCGAGATCCTGTAAAGTTTTTCTGTGCTGAGGCAGGATCTTCATTACCAGACGTAATGGAGAATGTGTAATAGATAGTATTATTGGCAGCGCTAAGGTAGTTCCAGTCCGGGCCCGTATCGAGTAGAGCGTCGATGTGTTTTAACCCAGAAGTTGGAATAACAGTAATGTCGGATACAGTTGCCATGCTCTTAACTTGAACGTTGATTGTGACAAAGTCACTTGAGGAAAGTATTTCCTGCTCAACAGTTGAAGTCAAATAAGAGTTTCAATCGTGCGCACCCCTTGCCACCTAATCAAGGCTTATGCGCAACGCATAGATATTGAACGATTATGGACAATATCTCGCCGCCAACTCCTGGCAAATGCGTTTATTCCGGCGCCGGGACCTTCGGCGTCGCCAACAAGGCCTTCAGATTGGCTAGACGGGCTTTCGGGCTCAGCACTTCGTCTTCCTTGGGCGGTGCATCGCCGACCTCGAGCGCCATCTCCTTGATGAAGCGCGACGGATCGCAATGCATCAGCTCGCCGGCACGCTTGCGCTTCTTGCACCAGGTGATGTGCAGGGTGCGCTGGGCGCGCGTGATGCCGACGTACATCAGGCGCCGTTCTTCCTGGATGCGGGCGGCGATCTTTTCCACCGGGTCGTCGACGTCGCCCTTGTGCGGCAGGATGCCTTCCTCGACGCCGACCAGGTAGACGTGCGGGTATTCCAGGCCCTTCGACGCGTGCAGGGTCGACATGCGCACCGCGTCCTGCTCTTCGTCCTGGCCTTCCAGCATGGACATCAGCGCCACCATCTGGGTCAGCTCGAGCAGGTTCTTTTCCTCGCCATCGCGCTCGCGCCCGCCGCGGCCGCGCTCCTTCAGCCAGTTGGTGAACTCGAGCACGTTCTGCCACTTGCCCTGGGCCGCCTTGTCGTCGAAGTTCTCGTACAGGTAGTGCTCGTAGTTGATCTCTTTCATCATGTCGTCGAGCAGCTCGGCGGCATTGTCGCCACTGCCGGACGGGCCGGGACGCGTGGCACGGTCTTCCAGTTCGTTGATCCAGTGGCAGAACTCGCGCAGCGGATACAGCTGGCGGTCTTGCAGCCTGGCTTCGAGGCCGCCCTTGAACGCGGCGGCGAACAGCGAACAGTTCCACTGCTTCGAGACTTCGCCCAGCACTTCGATGGTGGTCATGCCGACCCCACGCTTGGGCGTGGTGATGGCGCGGATGAAGGCCGGGTCGTCGTCCTGGTTAGCGATCAGGCGCAGGTAGGCGATGACGTCCTTGATCTCGGCCTTGTCGAAGAAGCTCTGGCCGCCCGAGATCGTGTACGGAATGCGCTCCTTGCGCAGCGCCTGCTCGATGATGCGGGCCTGGTGGTTGCCGCGGTACAGGATCGCGTAGTCGGCCCACTTGTTCTTGCGCTGGAAGCGCTCGGACGAGATCATCATCGCCACCTGGTCGGCCTCGGTCTCCTCGTTCGGCATGCCCAGCACCTTGATCGGTTCGCCCAGGCCGTGCTCGGACCACAGTGCCTTCTCGAACAGCTTCGGGTTGTTGCCGATGACCGCGTTGGCGGCTTGCAGGATGCGCGTGGTCGAGCGGTAGTTCTGCTCGAGCTTGATGACCCGCAGGTCCGGAAAGTCGGTCTGCAGGGTTTTCAGGTTCTCGACCGAGGCGCCGCGCCAGGCATAGATCGCCTGGTCGTCGTCGCCCACCGCCGTGAACATCGGCTTCTTGCCGAGACCCGTCACCAGCAGCTTCACCAGTTCGTACTGGCAGGTGTTGGTGTCCTGGTACTCGTCCATCAGCAGGTAGCGCAGGCGGCGCTGCCAGCGGTCGCGGATCGGTTCGTTGTTGCGGAACAGTTCCACCGGCAGGCGGATCAGGTCGTCGAAGTCGACCGCCTGGTAGGCCTGCAGCGTCGCCACGTAGTTGCGGTAGACGCGGCCGGCCTGGGCTTCGTCTTCGTCCTTGGCCTGGTTGATCGCGTCATCAGGGTCGACCAGGCCGTTCTTCCACAGCGAGATCGCGTTCTGGATGCGGCGGATTTCCTGCTTGTCGGTGGTGACCGCCAGGTCCGAGACGACGGTGTAGCAGTCGTCGCTGTCCATGATCGAGAACTTGTCCTTCAGGCCGACCCCGGCCGCTTCCTGGCGCAGGATCTTGACGCCCAGCGAGTGGAAGGTCGACACGGTCAGCTGCTTGGCCTGTTTCGGCTGCTTGAGCAGTTTGCCGATCCGCTCCTGCATCTCCAGCGCGGCCTTGTTGGTGAAGGTGAGCGCGGCGATCGTGCGCGGATCGTAGCCGCGGTGCTCGATCATGTAGGCGATCTTCTGGGTGATCACGCGGGTCTTGCCGGAGCCGGCGCCTGCCAGCACCAGGCAGGGGCCGTCGAGGTAGAGCACGGCTTCGCTCTGCGGACCGTTGAGGCCGAAATTCGGGGTCGACATGTGGGAATATTTCCTGCAGGACTGCTTTAGAAGAGCTCATCATTTTAACGAAGCCCGGCCGCGCACGCTAAAATCATTTAAATAAAATTGGACGATGTTGTGGCTTGTCAGCACGCCATCCCGCCACCACATAGCCCCTTTAAACGGGGCTGCCCAAGCGAGAGAACAGAAACATGAAATTTGAACACCTGATCGAGATTAACGACCCGCTCAACCCGCTGGCCGATACCATGACCCGCGAACAACTGTGGCGCGGCCTGGTGCTGCGCGCCGAAGACCCGAAGATGTTCATGCCGCACCTGGACGAATGCACCCTCGGCGAACGCGAGAGCGGCAGCTTTTCCCGCCGCCTGCGCTACGGCGAGCTGGTGATCGACGATGTCGTGTACCTGACCCCGCTGCAGGAGGTGCGCTACGAGGTGCCGGCCCAGGGCGAGATCGCCGCTTCGCGCATGACGATGACGATCGAGGCGCCCAGCGAAGGCGTGATGTGGGTGCGCTTCCTGTACGACGACGGCAATGCCTCGGCCAACGACGAGATGGGCAAGATGTATGAGGATTTCAAGAAATCCGCCTACCAGGAGGCCGATATCGATACGGTCAAGATTTTGCGCCAGTTGGCGGCTGAGGGGAAGCTGGACGCGTCGTATCTGAATTAATGCCAGGCGTGGGCACGGGGTGCCCACCCTACTTCCGGCGTGGCACGCCGCGCCACGCTTTACGTACCCGGCTCCACCTCGTCTGGATCGATATCGCTGCAACCCTTGGCGATATTCGCGGCGAGGTCGCGCAGCGCGGTGCGTACGCCCTCCTCCACCACCGGGTGATAAAAGGGCATCTCCAGCATCTGCTCGACCGTCAGGCGGCCCTGCACGGCCCAGGACAGCAAATGGCCGATGTGCTCGGTGCGCGGGCCGATCATCTCGGCGCCCAGGAAACGTCCGGTGCCGTATTCGCCGTACACCCGCAGCATCCCCTTGTTCTGCAACATGACGCGGCTGCGGCCCTGGTTTTCGAACGAGACCTGGCCGATCGCGAATTTCGGCTTGCCCGGCGCGCACAGCTGCTTGTAGCTGGCGCCCAGGCTGACGATGTTCGGCTCGGTAAACGCGATGGTCAAGGCTGCACGGCGCAGGCCCGGGCGGATGTCCGGGTAGCGGCCGGCATTGTCGCCGGCGATCTTGCCGTGGTCGGCCGCCTCCGGCAGCACCGGCCGCTCGTTGTTGGCATCGCCGGCGATGAACACGTGGCTGGTCCCGCACTGCATGGTGCGGCTGTCGAACAGCGGCACGCCGTTCGCGCCCAGTTCTAGTCCCAGCTGCTCGATGCCGATGCCCGTCACATTGGGCGTGCGCCCGGCCGCCTGCAGCACGTACTGGAAGCGCATGGCGCGCTCCTCGCCGTTCTGGCGGATGGTCAAGGCCACCTCGTCGCCATCCTGCATCGCGCTGACGATCTCGGACTGGAAATGCAGGTCGAGCTCTTCCGCCATCACGCGCGCCGCGTTACGCAGCACCGCCGGGTCGGTCAGCTGGGCCACGCTGCCGCCGCGCGCGAACACGCTCACGCGCACGCCCAGGCGCGTCAGGGCCTGGCCCAGCTCCAGCCCGATGACGCCGGTGCCGATCACGGCTACCGAGCGCGGCAGGTCCTGCCAGTAAAACACGTCGTCGCTGGTGATCACGCCGGGACCGACGTTTTCCAGCTTCGGCAATCTGGTCGGCGTCGAGCCGGTGGCGATCACGATGCGTGCGGCCTCGACTTCGGTATGGTCGTCGACCACCAGCGTGTGCGGGCCGGTGAAGCGCGCATAGCCGCGCAGCTTGTCTTCATCCGGGATATTATCCACGCCTTCCAGCACGAAGCCGACGAAGCGGTCGCGCTCGCGCCGCACGCGTTCCATCACGGCCACGCCGTCCACGCGCTTTTCGCCCGCATGCACGCCGAAGCCGGGGGCGGCATCGATCATGTGTGCGGCCTCGGCGGCCGCGATCAGAAGTTTGCTGGGCATGCAGCCCACGCGTGCGCAGGTGGTGCCGTAGGGCCCGCCCTCGATCATCACGGCGCGCGCGCCCTGCGCCCTGGCGGAACGGTAGGCCACCAGGCCGGCGGTGCCGGCGCCGATGACGGCGACATCGACCTTCAGTTTCTGCATCTTCATCTCCGGAGTGTTCGCGGACATGAAGATACGCTATTTTGGGGAGATGCTCTATTGGGTGTCGAAACGGTACTGGACCCGGACCAGGGCATCGGCCGGGATGCCTGCCGGGCGCGGGTAACGCGCCAGGGCGCGGTCGGCCACTTCGCGCAACGCGTTTTCAAAGCCCGCCAGGCGGGTTTTGGCGCGGTCCCGCTTCAAGTCCTGTTCGACCGAACCTTCATGCTGCAACTCGGGCAGCACGCCTTGCTGTACCTCGACCCGCGGCACGCCCGGCAGGAAACGCAGGATCACGTCTCCCGAGACATGGTATCGCAGTGCCAACACCGGATAATTGCTCTCGGCCGACAGCATATTCATCACACCGGTCATGTAATTGCAGGCCGCAAGGCGTTCCGGCTGCCAGGTCTGTAGCTCAGCAACGAAGCGGTCGATGTCCTTGGCCGCGTCGTCGCTGACGGCGCAGGTCGCCATGCCTTCCGGACGCACCACATGGCGGGGCCGGCGACTGGCCCACCACAGTGCCGCCGCCGTGTCGGTGCCGTTTTCGGGCGCCGCATAACCTGCCGCCAAGCGATCGGCGGCGCTCTCGACCCCGCCCTGCCAAGCCTGGATATAGAAGGGCACCGCACGGTTCCAGTCGCGCGGCACACATACGCCATGCTCGTACATCGAACCCGCCAGCAGCGCGACTTCGGGGAAGTCGTTCTTCAATCCGGTCTTCAGGTCGGCCACTGCGCCGGCGCAGTCTCGCGAAGTGATTCGGTCGGTGACGACGGCAGCGGCTTTCTGGCCGGCGCTCGACTCTTCGGCCGCCGCGGGCATGCACGGCAGGACAGCGAGACTGGCGGCCAGCATGGCCTGCCAGGAAAAGGGGGAGAGTTGCAAGCTGATGTTTCCTAAAACAGTGAATCAGATATCCATCGGGTCGACTTCCAGCGACCAGCGCACCCGCGACTTCATGGCGCGCAGCGCATCGACCCAGACCCGCAGAAAAGCCTGCAGTGCGGGCCGCGAACTCGACTCCACCAGCAGCTGGGCACGATCGACATTATGCACCCGCGTCATGGTCATCGGGATCGGATCGTTGATCACCACGTCCTCGCTGGGCACGGCATCGCGTGCCTGCTCGAGAAAACCGATGGCGGTGGCCAGTTCCGGCGCTTCCGCGCGCAGCAGCGCCTGGTACATGAAGGGCGGCAGACCGGCCTGCGCACGCTCGGCCAGCAGGCTGCCCGCGAAGCGGTCGTAATCGTGGCGCATCACCGCGCCGTACAGCGGATGCTGGCAGTAGCGCGACTGGATCAGCACCTCGGATTCGAGGCCGGCGCGGCCGGCGCGGCCGGCCACCTGCATCAGCTGGGCGAACAGGCGCTCGCTGGCGCGGTAGTCCTGCGAGAACAGCGCCGTGTCCGGGTTCAGCACGCCGACCAGGGTCAGGTTTTTGAAATCGTGGCCCTTGGCGACCATCTGGGTGCCGATCAGGATATCGACGTCGCCGCGGTGCACGGTGTCGAAGGCTTCCTGGGCGCTGCCCTTGCGGCGCGTGGAATCGGCGTCGATGCGCAGCACGCGCGCCTCCGGAAACAGCGCCTGCAAACCCTCTTCGATGCGCTGGGTGCCGCGGCCCAGCGGCTGCAGGTCGATGTTGCCGCAGGTCGGGCAGGAATGCGGAATGCGCAGCTCCAATGAGCAGTGGTGGCAGCGTAGCCGGTGCTCGGGCCGGTGCAGGACCATGAAGGCGGTGCAGCGCGTGCAGTTGCTGATCCAGCCGCAGGCGTCGCAGCACAGCACCGGCGCATAGCCGCGCCGGTTCAGGAACAAAAGCGACTGTTCACCCACTTCCATGCGATGGCGCAGCGCCGCGATCAGGGCCGAGGTCAGGCCTTCCTTCGGCTTGTCCTTCTCCATGTCCACCAGTTTCACGCGCGGCAGCACGGCATCCTTCACGGCGCGCTCGCGCAGCTCCAGCCGGCGATAGCGTCCGGTCTGCGCGTGATGCCAGCTCTCCAGCGAAGGCGTGGCCGACCCCAGCACGATCGGAATCTGCAGCTGGTGCGCGCGCCAGACAGCCAGGTCGCGCGCCGAGTAGCGCAGGCCTTCCTGCTGCTTGTACGAGGGGTCATGCTCTTCGTCGATCACGACCAGCTTCAGATGCGGCAGCGAGGCCAGGATCGCCAGCCGGGTGCCGAGCACGATGCGCGCGCGGCCCTGGTGCGCGGCCAGCCAGTGCAGCATGCGCTCGCCCTCGGACAGGCTGCTGTGCAGGGTGGCCAGCATCACGCCCGGGAAGCGCGCGCGGATGTTCGCTTCCAGCTGCGGCGTCAGGTTGATTTCCGGGACCAGGATCAGGATCTGCGCCTCGGCATCCTTGGCCAGCACCTGGGCGCAGGCCTGCAGATAAACCTCGGTCTTGCCGCTGCCGGTGACGCCGTACAGCAGCAGCGGCGTGAAGCCCTGGGCCTGGCCGATGGCGTCGGCGGCCTGCTGCTGGGCGGGGTTCAGCACCGGCATCGCGGCCGGGCTCGGATCGTGGGCGTCTTCCAGCTTGGCGAGCTTCTTGAGCGCGCGGTCCAGCGCCACCGTGGTCGACAGGCGCAGGTTCTTCGGCAGGCCCGGCATCGCGACTTCGCCGAGAGGCCGATGATAATAATCGGCGGCGAAGCGCGCCAGCGCCAGCCATTTGCTCGATAAGGGCGCCAGCTGGCTGCGCACGGCCAGCGCGTCCTTCAGCTTCTCGAGCGGGACATCGGTTTCCTGCTTGACGGCGACGATCACGCCGACGGCTTCGCGCCGCCCGAAGTTGACCAGCGCCAGTTGCCCGACCGCGGGTTCGCTGCCGGGCTCGCATGGCCAGCGATAGTCGAACACGCTGTCGAGCGGGGTATCGAGCGCGATTTGTAAGATGCAATACGCCAAACCGGACCTTTAGGATAAGCACTGCGGAGCGCTGTGGAAAACTTTGTGGAAAATGGAAAACTTGACCGGGACAAAGGTTTACGTTAGCTCAAAGCACTTAGCAATTCCCTAAGTTCACAAAAAATTTTCTCTTTTAAATTCAGGCACTTGCCTACGCAACCTTGTCAAGAGCGAAATTCGGCATCGCTCGGCCGCTTCTGTGCATAACTGGGCATTTCCGGTGAAGAACTTGAGCGCAGTGCAGCAAAAACTTGATGCAACACTTGAAGAAATCGCGTAAACCCCGGTAAACCAAGCACTTTTCGGGATTATGCACAGAAGCTGTGCATAACTTTGTGAACAAGGCGCTGCCAACTTGGGCAAGTCCCTGCCGGGCAGTCCGCGCGCCACTCTGGCGCACCCTGTCAGCCCGGCAGCAAATCCATAAGAATCAAGTACTTACGACAGCCCATCCAGTACTGTACATTTCCACAGGAAGGCAGGGCTGGGTTCACGAATATGTGAATAAGTGTGATTTATTACGCCGTAGGCAGCATCCGGATTCAAGCCTGGCGCTGGCGGCGGCTGAAGCTGTGCACAGCCTCGACCATCGCCGTGACCGACTCCGGCGGCGTGAACTGCGAGATGCCGTGGCCCAGGTTGAACACATGGCCGTGGCCCTGCGTCGGGGTGCCGTAGCTGGCCAGCGCCTTTTCGACTTCCGCCGCTACCTGCTCCGGACCGGCCATCAACACCGCCGGGTCCAGGTTGCCCTGCAGGGCGACGCGGTCGCCGACCAGGGCGCGCGCGCGGCCCAGGTTCACGGTCCAGTCCAGGCCCAGCGCGTCGGCGCCGATGTCCGCCATCTCGTCCAGCCACAGGCCGCCGCCCTTGGTGAAGACGATCGCCGGAATCTTCACACCGTCCTTCTCACGCTGCAGACCGGCCACGATCTTGCGCATATAAGCCAGCGAGAAGGCCTGGTAGGCGCCATCGGCCAGCGCGCCGCCCCAGGAGTCGAAGATCATCACGGCCTGGGCGCCGGCGTCGATCTGGGCGTTCAGGTACTGGGTCACGGCTTGCGCGGTCACGTCCAGGATGCGGTGCATCAGATCCGGGCGCGCGTACAGCATCTTCTTGATCGTGTGGAATTCGCGCGAGCCGCCGCCTTCGACCATGTAGCAGGCCAGGGTCCAGGGGCTGCCGGAAAAGCCGATCAGCGGCACGCGGCCGTTCAGGGCGGTGCGGATCTGGGTCACGGCGTCGAACACGTATTGCAGCGATGCCATGTCCGGCACCTGTAATTTGGCGACGTCTTCCTCGGTGCGCACGGTGCGCTCGAATTTCGGGCCTTCGCCATCCTCGAAATACAGGCCCAGGCCCATCGCGTCCGGCACCGTCAGGATGTCCGAGAACAGGATCGAGGCATCCAGCGGATAGCGGTCGATCGGCTGCAGCGTGACTTCGGTCGCGAAATCCGGATTCTTGGCCAGGCCCAGGAAGGAGCCGGCGCGCGCGCGGGTGGCGCGGTACTCCGGCAGGTAGCGCCCTGCCTGACGCATCAGCCACACCGGGGTGTAATCGGTCGGCTGGCGCAGCAGTGCACGCAGGAAGGTGTCATTCTGGAGCGGGGCGAATTGTGGCATGGCTGGCAACCTGGAAGTCGGCGCCCGAATCGCGGGCAAACTTCTATTATCGCACTGTTGGGCCGTCCTGACCTGTCCTTCGTGAGGCGCGGATGCCACTTATAATGGGCGTCCATCCGTCGCCAGGACCGATCATGACCAACTCTTCCCGCAAGCAGGCTGCCCCGTGCGGCGCCTGGGCCTCCCCAATCACCGCCGCCGTCGTCGCCGCCGGCTCGACTCCGCTGTCCGGCGTCCTGCTGGACGGCGCCGACCTGTTCTGGCTGGCCGGCCGTGCCAGCGAAGGCGGCCGCACCACCTTGCTGCGCCAGCGCGGCGGCGAGGTCGAAGAACTCACGCCGGCGCCCTTCAATGCCCGCACCCGCGTGCACGAATACGGCGGCGGCGCGGTGCTCGTGGCGGACGGGCGCGTGTGGTTCTCGAATTTTGCCGACAACCGTATTTACAGGATCAATCCGACTGCCGGCGCCGAACCGCTGCCGGTCAGCGAAGGCGGCGCCCTGCGCTGGGCCGACTTCGTGCTCGACCGTGTGCATACCCGCCTGGTCGGCGTGCGCGAAGACCACTCGGCCGGCGCCACCTATCCGGTGAATACCCTGTGCGCGCTCGGCGCCGACGGCCGGCAGTTGGTGCTCGACGACGGCTACGATTTTTATTCGTCGCCGCGCATCTCGCCGGACGGCAAACAGCTGGCCTGGCTGTGCTGGAACCACCCGGGCATGCCCTGGGAAGGCACCGAGCTGTGGCTGGCCGACATCGCCGCGGACGGCAGCCTGGCCAACGGCCGCCTGATCGCCGGCGGGCCGCAGGAGGCGATCGTGCAGCCGGAATGGTCGCCGGGCGGCCTCCTGTATTTCGTGTCGGACCGCAGCGGCTGGTGGAACCTGCACCGCTACGAACATGGCGTGGTGCACCCGGTGTGTCCGCGCGAGGCGGAGTTCGGCGGTCCGCACTGGGTATTCGGCAACAGCATGTACGGCTTCCGCACGGACGGCGAGATCGTCTGCACCTATATCGAGAATGGCGTCAGCCGGCTGGCGCGCCTGGACACGGCCAGCGGTGCCTTGAGCCCCATCGACAATCCGTATCAGGAAATCCGCGAGCTGCGGGTCAGCGGCGACACCCTGGTGCTGCTGGCCGGCGCCCCGACCATCGCCGCGGAAGTGGTGCGCATCGACCTGGCGAGCGGCGCGCGTGAAGTGCTGGCGCGTTCGATCGAGGAGCTGCCGGCGGTCGGCTATCTGTCGGTGCCGCGCACGGTCAGCTATCCGAGCATGAACGGCCGCACCTCGCACGCCTTTTATTATCCGCCGACGAATGCGGATTTTGCACCGCTGCCCGGCGAACTGCCGCCGCTGATGGTGATCGGCCACGGCGGCCCGACCGGCATGGCCAGCAGCACCCTGAAACTGGCGACCCAGTTCTGGACCAGCCGCGGCATCGCCGTGCTGGACGTGAACTACGGCGGCAGCACCGGCTTCGGCCGTGCCTACCGCGACCTGCTGAAGGAACAATGGGGCGTGGTCGACGTCGAGGATTGCGTGGCCGGCGCCCTGCATATGGCTAACTACGAGCTGGCCGACCAGGGCCTGGTCGACCGCGAACGCCTGGTGATCCGCGGCGGCAGCGCCGGCGGCCTGACCACCCTGTGCGCGCTCGCCTTCCACGACGTGTTCAAGGCCGGCGCCAGCTATTACGGCGTGTCCGACCTGAAGGGCCTGGATGCGGACTCGCACAAGTTCGAGTCGCACTACAACGAATACCTGATCGCGCCAAAGGCCCGCGCCGACGCCGTGTATGCCGAGCGTTCGCCGATCAACCACACCGATAAACTGCGCCGCCCGATGATCTTCTTCCAGGGCCTGGACGACAAGGTGGTGCCGCCGCCGCAGTCCGAGGTGATGGTCGACGCCCTGCGCGCACGCGGCGTGCCGGTGGCCTATCTGACCCTGGAAGGCGAAGGTCATGGCTTCCGCAAGGCGGACAGCATCGTGCGCACGCTGGAGGCGGAGCTGTATTTTTACCTGCGCGTGTTCGGCATTCCGCTACCTGCCGATCTGCCCGCGATCGAGATCGAGAACCTCGCCGCATGAGTGTCGAGGTTTTAAGCGCGATCCTCGAAGCGTGCAGCGAAAAGCGCAAGCTGGTCCTGGCGCTGCTGGCCCTGGCCGGCGAGCCGATGGGCCGGCGGCGCATCCACGAGCATTTGCTGCCGCTGGGCGAGAGCGCGACCGAAAACGACCTGGCCGACGACCTGACGGCACTACGTGCCGATGGCCTGATCGGCGAGCTGACGGGACGTGGCTACGTGATCACCCCGGACCTGGCCTGGCCGGCGATCGCCTGGGCCATCCGCACGCGCCGCCTGAACGACATCCGCGAGGTCTACCAGACCGTCACACCGCTGCGCCTGGACTGGCAGGGCACGCCCATGCTGCGCAGCTATCGCCAGGGCGTGGCACTGCTGCGCATGGCGCTGCTGGCCGGCGAGGGCCCGAAGACCATCGCGCCGCTCCTGAGCGCCTGCCTGCGCTGCCACGAAGCGGCCTACCTGCACCCGCTGGTCGACATCTGCGCCCGCCCCTTCGAACCGGAACTCATCGAACGCATCAACGGCGCGGTGCGCGACGAGGTGCTGGCGGTGCTGGTCAATCACGTCCAGCGCGAGCCAGGCAGCGCGCCGCCGATCCGTGCCTATGCCGAGGAACACGTGGCCCAGGGCGGGGCCTCGATGGCGCTGCGCATGGCGCTGGCCGAGCACCTGATCCTGTGCGGCCGTCTGGATACCGCCGCCGAGCTGCTGATCGACCTCGACGAGTCGGCGACGCTGTACTACCGCAGCGTGCTGCAGCTGCTGCGCGGCGACCTCGACGAGTCCCTGGGCGGCTTCGACAAGGCGCTCAAGGCGCTGCGCAAGGAGACCGGCAAGAGAAAAGCCATCTTCGAGGGCATCGGCGGCCACCTGTACATCACGGCGCTGTTAAGAAGCAGCGATCCGAAGCATGCCAAGGCACTGGACAGCTATCTCGAATCGGCCACCCGCGCCGTGCAAAGCCACGATACGGCCGTCTACCAGCAACTGTCGATGCTGCGCCAGATCCGCGGCGGCACCGTCGACGCCGACGTCCTCCCCTCGCGCAACTGGGAGACCTCGCTGCAGCCGGTGATGTTCCGCGCCCTGCTGCACTGGTGGCTGGGCGTACCGCAGCTGGTGGATCGTCAAGCCTTCCTCGAGCAGCAGATGGAGACGGCGGAAGCGGCCGGCTTCGACTTCATCGCCGCGCAGATCGGCTCGGTGCTGGGCCAGCTTGGGATGGGCGGCTCAGTTGCAGCTGACAAGCGCGCGATCGCGCTGCGCCAGCGCCACCATTTTACCGACATGGCGCTGTGGTTCGAGCGCGAGCAGCCATGGGAGCGCCAGCTCAACGCCCTGATCAATCTGCAGCCGGCCGTCAACGTCGAGGTGGTGAAGGAATCGCGCCTGGCCTGGCTGGTCGGCTGGGACGAGCACCTGGGCGTGCGCGCGCTGGAACCGCGCGAACAGAAGCGCGACGTGCAAGGCGGCTGGACCCGCGGCCGGCCAATGGCCCTGAAGCGCCTGGCCGAGGATGCGGCCGAACTCGATTTCCTGACCGCGCAAGACGTGCAGGTGGCGAGCACGATCGGCGCCTACCGCTATTACAGCGGCACCGGCATGCGCTACGAGTTCGATCTCGACAAGGCGGTGGCGCTGCTGGCCGGCCACCCGCTGCTGTTCTGGATGGATTCGCCCGGCACCCGCATCGAGCTGCTGCCCGGCGAGCCGCAACTGATGGTGCGCGCCGGCGGCGGCAAGGTGACGATCTCGCTGAACCCGACTATGCGCGAGCAGCAGGGCGAGGTCGTGGTGACCAAGGAGACGCCGACCCGGCTGCGCATCGTGCGCATCAAGGACGAGCATAAACGCATCGGCGCCATCGTCGGCGCGGGCCTGGAAGTGCCGCTGGAGGCGGAAAAGCGCGTGCTGCAGGCGATCAGCGCGATTTCTTCGATCGTGACGGTGCAGTCGGACATCGGCGGCAGCCCGGCCGACATCGAATCGGTCGCAGCCGACATGCGCCTGCACGTGCACCTGCTGCCCTACCAGCAGGGCCTGCGCGTGCGCGTGCTGGTGCGTCCGCTGCCGGATGCCGGTCCCTATCTGCAGCCCGGCGACGGCGCCGAGAGCATTATCGCGGATGTAAAAGGCGTGCGCGTGGAGGCCAAGCGCGACCTGAACGCCGAGCGCGAAGCCGAGCGCCAGCTGCTGGCCGATTGCAAGGCGCTCGAGAACGCCGAGCACGAACACGGCGAATGGCTGCTCGGTCAACCCTTCCACTGCCTGGAGCTGATCACCGAGCTGCAGCAGGTGGATGCGTCGCGCGTGGTGGTCGCCTGGCCGGAGGGCGAATCCTTCCGCGTCACCAGGAAGCTGTCGTCGAAATCGGTGCGCCTGAACATCCGCCGCGACAAGGACTGGTTCGCCGCCAACGGCGAGGTCAAGATCGACGAGAACAAGGTGATGGACTTGCGCGAGCTGCTGGGCCGCCTGCGCGAAGACCGCTTTATCGCCCTCGGCGACAACCAGTTCATCGCCCTCACCGACGAGCTGCACCGCCGCCTGACCGACCTGTCGGCCTATACCGATGCGGATGAGGAGGCGCTGCGCTTCCACCCGCTGGCCAGCTTCGCACTGGAAGAGATGGCGCTCGAAGCCGGCGAAGTCGACGCCGACGTCGCCTGGCGCAAGCACCTGCAGCACATGCAGGCAAATGCCGACTACCAGCCCAAACTGCCGACCACCTTGCAGGCCGAGCTGCGCGACTACCAGGTCGAAGGCTTCGAATGGCTGTCGCGGCTTGCGCACTGGGGCGTGGGTGCCTGCCTGGCCGACGACATGGGTCTCGGCAAAACCCTGCAGGCGCTGGCCCTGATCCTGTCGCGCGCGCCCGGCGGCCCGACCCTGGTGGTGGCGCCGACCTCGGTGGCGACCAACTGGATGGCGGAAGCGGAGCGCTTCGCACCGACCCTGAACATGAAGCTGTTCGGCGCCGGCGACCGCGCCGCCATGGTCAAGGATGCCGGCGCCTTCGATGTGATCGTGGTGAGCTACGGCCTGCTGCAACTGGAAGCGGGGCTGTTCAAGGAGCAGCGCTGGCACACCATCGTGCTCGACGAAGCGCAGGCGATCAAGAACGCGCACACGCGCCGCTCGCAGGCGGTGATGTCGCTGCGTGGGGACTTCCGGATGGCGGCCACCGGCACGCCGCTGGAAAACCACCTGGGCGAGCTGTGGAACCTGTTCAGGTTCATCAACCCGGGCCTGCTCGGCACCAGCGACCAGTTCAACCTGCGCTTTGCCGGGCCGATCGAAAAGGCCAGCGACAAACGCGCCGAGCTGGCCGCGCGCACGCGCCTGCGCCGGCTCACGCAGCCCTTCATCCTGCGCCGGACCAAGGCCCAGGTGCTGTCCGAACTGCCGCCGCGCACCGAGATCGTGCTGCCGGTGGAGCTTAGTGCGGAGGAGACGGCGCTGTACGAATCGCTGCGCCGCGACGCGCTGGAACGCATCGCCACGCTGGAAGCACCGCAGGCGCAAAAACAGATCCAGATCCTGGCCGAGATGATGAAGCTGCGCCGCGCGGTCTGCAATCCGGTGCTGGTGGCGCCCGACAGCGGCATCCGCAGCAGCAAGCTGGAAGCTTTTGCGCGCCTGGTCGACGAGCTGCTCGAGAACCGCCACAAGGCGCTGGTGTTCAGCCAGTTCGTGGACCACTTGTCCCTGCTGCGCCAGCACCTCGACGAGCGCGGCATCCGCTACCAGTACCTCGACGGCGCCACGCCGATGCAGGAACGCAAACGCCGCGTGGATGCCTTCCAGGCCGGCGACGGCGACCTGTTCCTGATCAGCCTGAAGGCCGGCGGGGTCGGCATCAACCTGACCGCGGCGGATTACGTGATCCACATGGACCCGTGGTGGAACCCGGCGGTGGAAGACCAGGCCTCGGACCGCGCCCACCGCATGGGCCAGCAGCGGCCGGTAACGATCTACCGCCTGGTGGCGCGACACACGATCGAGGAAGGCATCGTCGACCTGCACCGCCACAAGCGCGACCTGGCCGACAGCCTGCTCGAAGGCAGCGACGTCTCGGCGCGCATGTCGCCCGACGACATGCTGGCCATGCTGCAGGCCGGGCTCACGGGCGTGCGCGCGCCGGCGCTCGATACGTGACGTATTGTTTCAAGATTCCGCAAAGGTGGGGAATGGTGCTAATCTGGCGCCCGCCAATTTTTTAATCAGGCAGACAGACCACGATGATGAAAACGAAAATCGCGCCGAAGCTTGCTCTTGCAGTTTTGCTCACCAGCTTCGCGCTGGCGCCGGCAAGCGCGCGCACCAGCAAGGCGGCCAAGCCGAAGCAGACCAGCAGCGCCAAGGCCAAGTCCTCGGCCAAGAGCAAAGGCGCGGGCAAATCCGCCGCGAAGGGCAAAGGCAAGGCCGCCGCCGTCGCCGCGCCGGTCGCTGCCGCCGCGGTGGCTGCGGCAGCGCCGGCACCTTCGCCGGCCCCGACTTCGCAGAACCGCAACGACCGCTACATGGATTCGCTGTCCATGCAGTTCCTCACCGCGCTGTGGCGCGTCGATCCGGAAGGCGGCATCTACGTCGGCAAATTCGACGCCGCCGCCAAGCTGACCATTCCGGACGCGCCGACCCGCGCCAAGGAGCTGGCCTTCACCGACGAGTGGCTGGAAAAATTCCGCAAGCTGAATGCCGACAAGCTGTCGCCCAACCAGCGCACCGACCTCGCGGTCCTGCTCAACAAGCTGCAATACGACCGCTGGAAGCTGACCGTCTACCGCGACTTCGAATGGAATCCGGCCCAGTTCAACGTGGCCCAGCCGCTCGACCTGATCCTGAACACCGAGTACGCCGCGAAACCGCAGCGCCTGCGCACCATCCTCAAGCGCCTGGCCGACGTGCCGGCCTACTATCAGGCGGCGCAAGCCTCGATCCTGCACCCGACCCGCGAGCACACCCAACTGGCGATCTCGCAAGCCCCGGGCACGCTGGTGGTGCTGGCGGACGTCGGCAAGGCAGCCCAGGAGTCAAGCCAGCTGACGCCGCAGGAAAAGGCGATCTTCGCGCAGCGCGTGGCGAACGCCGGCAGCGCGGTGCTGGCCTGGGTCGACTATCTGAGCGACCTCGATAAATCCCAGGAGCAGATGCAGCGCGCCCGTTCGTTCCGCCTCGGTAAAGAGCTGTACGAGCAGAAGTTCGCGTTCGAGATCCAGTCTTCGAGCACGGCCGAGCAGACCTACCGCAAGGCGCTGGCCGCGCGCGACGACCTCCTCACCCGCATGGATGCGCTGGCCGACCAGCTGTGGCCGCAGACCATGGGCAATGCGAGCAAGCCGAATGACCGCTTCCGCAAGATCGGCATGGTGATCGACAAGCTCTCGCTGCAGCACGTCGCCCCCGCCGACTTCCTGCCCGAGATCCGCCGCCAGATCCCGCAACTGCAGGAGTACGTCATCAAGAACAACCTGGTGACGATCGATCCGAGCAAACCGCTGGTGGTGCGCGAGACCCCGCTGTACCAGCGCGGCGTGGCCGGCGCCAGCATCGATGCGCCGGGACCGTATCGGCCGAAGGACAAGACCTATTACAACGTCACGCCGCTGGATGGGCTCACGCCGCAGCAGGCCGAAAGCAGCCTGCGCGAGTACAACAACTGGATGCTGCAGATCCTGAACATCCACGAGGCGATCCCCGGCCACTACACCCAGCTGATGAACGCCAACCGTTCGCCTTCGCTGGTCAAGTCGCTGTTCGGTAACGGCGCTATGATCGAGGGCTGGGCCGTGTACGGCGAACGCATGATGCTCGAATCCGGCTACGGCAACAACGCGCCGGAACTGATGCTCATGTGGTGCAAGTGGAACCTGCGCAGCGTGTCGAACACCATCCTCGACTACAGCGTCCACGTGCTCGGCATGAACCGCGAGCAGGCGCTGGACCTGCTGGTGCGCCAGGCCTTCCAGACCCCGCAGGAAGCCGTGGAAAAATGGCGCCGGGTGCAACTGTCGTCGGTGCAGCTGACCAGCTACTTCAGCGGCTACAGCGACATCGTCGAACTGCGCGAGCGCCGCAAGCAGCAACTGGGCGAGCGCTTCAACCTGAAGGCTTTCCACGACCAGTTCCTCAGCTACGGCAACGCGCCGGTGCGCATCATCGGTCAGCTGATGCAGTAAGGCATAAGGCGGCGGCATGAGGCAGATCGACCGTCCTGCCGCCGCTTGATTGCCCACAAGCGCCCACCCCAGGCAGGCCTTAGGATTGCGCGGTTTCCCCTCAACCGCGAAGGACGCCTCCATGAACCTGCCGCATCGCCCGGCCTGCCTGCGGCTTCCCCTGCTGTTCTCCCTGTCTGCCTGCGCCACCGCGCCCACCATCGGTGCCTCGGGCGCCAAGACCGTCGCCACCGGTGCGGCTGGCGGCGCCAACGCCGTCGATGCCAACGGCCAGCTCGAACGCTGCGACCGCTCGCTCGGCACCCTCACCATCGTCGAGGAATCGAACCAGCCCTGGATCAACCAGCTCACCGCGCAGTACCGCACGCAAAGCACGGTGCCGCTGCTGCGCATGATCATCCAGCAGTCGAACTGCTTCGTGATCGTTGAGCGCGGCCAGGCCTTCCGCCAGATGCAGGGCGAGCGCGAGCTGATGGCTACCGGCGAACTGCGCAACGCTAAGACTAACCTCGGCAACATCGGCAAGGGCCAGATGGTGGCGGCCGACTACACGATGACGCCGTCGATCACCTTCAGCCAGAAAGGCACGGGCGGCGTCAACGGCCTGGTGGGTGGGCGCATCGGCGTGGTCGCTTCGCTGGTCGGCGGCTCGATGAAGTCCAACGAAGCCTCGACCATGCTGCTGCTGACCGACAACCGCTCGGGCATCCAGCTGGCGGCCGCCGAAGGCAGTGCCCGCAATTGGGACCTGGGCTTCATGGCCGGCTTCTTCCAGCACGGCCTGGCCGGTGCCAGCGGCTTCAGCAATACGCCGGAAGGCAAGGTGCTGGCGGCCTCGTTCATGGATTCGTACAACCAGATGGTAAAAGCCGTGCGTGCCTACAAGGCGCAGTCGGTCGAAGGCGGCCTCGGTAACGGCGGCGTCCTGAAGACCAATTGAGCTCATCGCCGGCGGTGTTGGGTTTGATCCGACACTGCTGCGCAAGATGTTGTCCCCGGCCCGACTTCCTGGCGGCCTGTTCGACGCCCGCAAGGGCGTTTTTCCTTTTCCAGGGGCTGGCACGCCGCGTGCTGAATGGAGATCGTGAACGCAAACAGCGCTCCGCACTTTCCGAAACCAGCCATTCAAGGGGAACAGCATGAACATCCACAAACACATGGAAGCCATCTTCATCGTCGCACTGGCCACCGTCGGCCTCGGTACGATGGTCATCGACGGTATGCCGGAAGCGACTTCCGGCGCGGCGACGCCAGTGATCCGCGACGTGGCGGCAGCGCCCGCCAAGGCACAGGGAGCGGCGCCGGCTGCCATGCTGTGCGCATCCGCGGCCGCACCGCGGGCTTGAGTTCTCCGTCAGCGGCGGCCTTCAGCGCCGCCGCACCAGGGCCAGGCCGAGCAGGCCGATCCCCATCAGGCCGACCGAGAGCGGTTCCGGCACCGCATCGTCCGATGAGGTGACAAACATCGGCGCGACGGCCGCCCCGAGCGCGAAGGCGCTCAGCAAGGCGACGGTGATGCGGTGGCGGCTGGGTTTCATCCTGGCTCCTGATTCGTTGCCTAGACAGAAGCAAGATCGATGCCTAGAGGAAATTATTATGCCGAATCAGTCACTTAATGGCATGCGCCATCCGGGTAGCGGGTGCACTGTAAGATATGCCGACAGCATGGCTGCCGGCTAGGAAATCAGGCGTGCTCTTCCGGCGCGCGGGAAACGCGCACGAACACCGGCGCCAGCAGCAGGCCGAGTTCGAACAGCAGCCACATCGGCACCGCCAGGGCCAGCTGGCTGACCACGTCCGGCGGCGTCACGATGGCGGCGATCACGAAGGCGCCGACGATGATGTAGGGACGGAAGGACCTCAGCTTCTCGACGCTGACGATGCCCATCCGCACCAGGATCACGACCACCACCGGCACCTCGAAGGTGGCGCCGAAGGCCAGGCACATCGAGATCACGAAATCGAGGTAGTTCTCGATGTCGGGCATCACCGCGATCGAGGTCGGGGCGAAGTTGGCGATGAAGTGGAACACGCGGCCGAACACGAAGAAATAGCAGAACGCGACGCCAGCGATGAACAGCAGCGAGGACGAAATCACCAGCGGCAGCACCAGCCGCTTTTCGTGGGCGTACAGGCCAGGCGCGATGAAGGCCCAGGCTTGATAGAACACCCAGGGCAGCGACAGGATCAGCGCCAGCACCAGGGTGACCTTCATCGGCACCAGGAAGGGGGCGCTGACGCCGGTGGCGATCATCTTGGCACCCACCGGCAGCGAGGCCAGCATGGGGGCGGCCAGGAAATCGTAGATCATCGCCGGACCGGGCCAGGCCAGCAGGGCGATGCAGACGAGAGCGACCCCGATCACGGCCTTGACCAGGCGGTCACGCAATTCGACCAGGTGCGAAATGAAAGTTTCGCCTGCAGCTTCGTCAGTCATCTAGACTCTAGAAAAAGGAAGTGTTGGACTTGGCGCCAGGGCGGAACTTGCGCACGCGCGCCGCGCCCGACAGCACGTGCTGGCGGCCGCCGTGGCGGTTCTTGTACCAGGATGGAATGCTGGAGGTTTTGACCAGCTTCTTGCGGCGGAATTCGCGCGCCTTGCGCTCGATGTCGTCCGGGGTGGCGGTCGGCGTCGGTGCCGACGAGGCCATGGCGTCGCCGCGCCAGGCCGATTCGACCTCGCCCAGGTGCGACGAGACCGTGCTCTCGACCTCGGTGCCGAAGCTCTCGACCTCGGTCTTGAAGCTGTGCGCGGTTTCCTGCACTTCCTTGTGCAGGTTGCGCAGCTCCTCCATTTCGATCTCGCGCGAGACTTCCGACTTCACCTCGTGCAGGTAGCGCTGGGCACGGCCGTACAGGGTGCCGGCCATGCGCGCCACCTTGGGCAGGCGTTCGGGGCCGATCACGATCAGCGCGACCACCCCGATGACGGCAAGTTTGGAAAGCCCGAGATCGATCATGGACAGGAATTACGAGCGGTTCTTTTCGCGCGTTTCGACGTCGATCGTGGTGGTCGACTTGTCGACCACCTGCGAAGGCGGTGCCGGCGGCACGTTGGCATTCGCCTGGCGCTCTTCCTCGCTGCCCTTGACGCCGTCCTTGAAGCCTTTGACAGCCTTACCCAGGTCGGAACCTGCGTTCTTCAGCTTGCTGGTACCGAACACCAGCACAACCACCACCAGCACGATCAGCCAGTGCCAAATACTAAACGAACCCATTGTTTTCTCCTTGCAGGCGTACGCCCGAATTCGCATACAGCGTACGCGCAGTATACGCGATGATTCCCCGGCATGGCTTCTTTCCACCCGGAAGTTGTTTTTAAGCTCTAGGCGTCAGGTCCCGAGCCCGCGCCATGGACGCGGACCGCCATACACGTGCAGGTGCAGGTGATAGACCTCTTGCCCGCCGTCCGGCCCGCAGTTGATCAGCGTTTTATAACCGCCGCTGCGCTGGCCATCGGGTCCCTGCTTGACGGCGATACCATGTTCGGCAGCCAGCTTCGGCGCCAGCGCCAGCATCTTGCCCAGCACCGCCGCGTGTTCATCCGTGCAGTCGGACAGCGTGGCCACGTGCTGCTTCGGAATCACCAGCAGGTGGACCGGCGCCGCCGGGTTGATGTCCTTGAACGCGAGCAAATCCTCGTCTTCGTACACCACGCCTGCCGGAATCTGCTTGGCGACGATCTTGCAAAAGATGCAGTTGTCCATGTTCTCTCCAGGTAGGGTGGGCACACCGTGCCCACGGTATCAATCCTGCTTGCGGGCCGCCTTTTCGTCGAGGCCGGACAGGCCTTCGCGGCGCGCCAGCTCGTCCAGCACCTGTTCCGGCGTCAGGCCGAAACGCGCCAGCAGCACGGCGGAATGGAACCACAGGTCGGCCACTTCGTACAGCAGCTTCGACGCATCGGCACCGGCGCGCACGTCCTTGGCCGCCATCACGGTCTCGGTGGCTTCTTCGCCGATCTTCTTGAGGATGGCGTCGTCACCCTTGGCGAACAGGCGCGCGACATAGGATTTGTCCGGATCGCCGCCGTTTTCCGGCTTGCGCGATTCGATCACCGCCGCCAGGCGGTTCAGGGTGGTGCTCATTTTGTTTTTTTCGGGTTCGTGTAAATCGTGTCCGGATCCTTCAGCACCGGATCGGTATCCTGCCAGTCGCCATTGTCGAACTTCTGGAAGAAGCAGGAGTGACGGCCGGTATGGCAGGCGATGCCGCCGGCCTGCTCGACCTTCAGCAACACCACGTCTTCGTCGCAGTCGAGGCGGATTTCCAGCACCTTCTGCACGTGGCCGGACTCTTCGCCCTTGTGCCACAGCTTCTTGCGCGAGCGGCTCCAATACACCGCTTCGCCGAGTTCCACGGTCTTGGCCAGGGCTTCGCGGTTCATCCAGGCGAACATCAGGATGTCGCCGGTTGCGGCTTCCTGGGCGATCACCGGCACCAGGCCGTTTTCGTCCCATTTGACCTTCTTCAGCCAGGGCTGGGCCGGAATCGATGGGGTCGTCGTCGGGGTAACCATCTGTGTCGTGTCCAGTTCAGTCCAATCGCATCGGGATGCCGCGTTCCTGCATGAAGCGCTTGGCTTCGCCGACCGTGTGCTGCCCGTAGTGGAAGATGCTGGCGGCCAGTACCGCGTCGGCGTGGCCCTCGAGGACGCCGTCCGCCAGGCATTGCAGGCTGCCGACGCCCCCGGAAGCGATCACGGGAATGCCGACCGCGTCCGAGACGGCGCGCGTCAGGCCCAGGTCGAAGCCGCACCGGGTGCCGTCGCGGTCCATGCTGGTCAACAGCAGTTCGCCGGCGCCCAGGCTTTCCATTTTACGGGCCCACTCGACGGCGTCGAGGCCGGTCGGGTTGCGGCCGCCATGGGTGAACACTTCCCACTTGCCGGGCGCGACCTGCTTGGCGTCGATCGCCACCACGATGCATTGCGAGCCGTGCTTCTGCGAGGCGTCGAACACCAGTTGCGGGTTGGTGACCGCCGAGGTATTCATCGACACTTTATCGGCGCCGGCGTTCAGCAGACGGCGCACGTCCTCGACCTTGCGCACGCCGCCACCGACGGTGAGCGGAATGAACACGGTGGACGCGACCGCTTCGATGATCGGCAGGATCAGGTCGCGGCCGTCGCTCGAGGCGGTGATGTCGAGGAAGGTGATCTCGTCGGCGCCCTGGCCATCGTAGCGGCGTGCGATCTCGACCGGGTCGCCGGCATCGCGCAACTCGGTGAAATTGACGCCCTTGACCACGCGGCCGCCGGTGACGTCGAGGCAGGGGATGATGCGTTTTGCGAGCATAATTTAAGTATCGGCTCGTCGTTCCCGCGGAGGCGGGAACCCAAGTTTGTATGCGTTTCGATTGCTCATGCAAGCTTGGATTCCCGCCTGCGCGGGAATGACGTTTGGGTATATCAGGCTTGTGCGCCCTCGGTCAGCTCGTCGGCGCGCTCCTGCGCAGCTGCCAGGTCGAGCGTGCCTTCGTAAATCGAGCGGCCGCAGATCACGCCCTCGATGCCTTCGTCCTGCACCGCGCACAGCGCTTCGACGTCGGCCAGGTTGTGCAGGCCGCCGGAAGCGATGACCGGGATCTTGACGGCTTGCGCCAGGCGCACGGTCGCTTCGATGTTCACGCCGCCCATCATGCCGTCGCGGCCGATGTCGGTGTAGATGATCGACTCGACGCCGTAGCCTTCGAATTTCTGTGCCAGGTCGATGACTTCGTGGCCCGACATCTTGCTCCAGCCGTCGGTCGCGACTTTACCGTCCTTGGCGTCCAGGCCGACGATGATGGAACCCGGGAAGGCGCCGCAGGCGTCGTGCAGGAAGCCCGGGTTCTTCACCGCGGCGGTGCCGACGATGATGTAGGTGATGCCGTCGTCCAGGTAGCGCTCGATGGTGTCGAGGTCGCGGATGCCGCCGCCGAGCTGGACCGGGATCTCGTCCAGGTCATTCTCGACGGCGTATTCCTGCACCACCTGAATGATCGATTTGATGGCAGCTTCGTTCTTCGGCTTGCCCGCGAATGCGCCGTTCAGGTCGACCAGGTGCAGGCGGCGCGCGCCCTTCTTGAGCCAGTGCAGCGCCATCTCGGCGGGATCTTCGGAGAACACGGTGGCGAGGTCCATATCGCCCTGTTTCAGGCGAACGCAGTGACCGTCTTTCAGGTCGATGGCGGGGATCAGCAGCATGGTCGTAAAAAGGTTAAGGATTCCAGTGGATGAAATTGCGGTACAGGCGCAGGCCGGCGTCTGCACTCTTCTCGGGGTGAAACTGGGTGGCGACGATGTTATCGCGCGCGACTGCGCAGCAGTAGGCGCCGCCGTAGTCGGCCTCGCCGATGGTGTCGGCGGGGTTTTCGGGCTGGGCGTAATAGCTGTGCACGAAATAGAACCAGGCGCCGTCCTCGACGCCTTCCCACAGCGGGTGCGCGCGCACCTGGCGCACGCGGTTCCAGCCCATCTGCGGGACCTTGAAGCGCGAGCCGTCGGCCTGCGTCTTGCCGTCCAGCTGGAAGCGCACGACGCGACCAGGCAGCAGGCCCAGGCCCGGCGTGCCCTCGTTTTCCTCGCTCATGTCGAACAGCATCTGCTCGCCCACGCACACGCCCATCACCGGACGGGTCTTCATGGCGCGCAGCACCGCGTCTTCGGCGCCGGATTCGCGCAGGCCGCGCATGCAGTCGCGCATCGCGCCCTGCCCCGGCAGCACGACGCGGTCGGCCGCATCGATGTCGGCGGCCTGGCTGGACACGACGATCTCGGCTTCAGGGACGGCGGCGCGCAGCGCCTGCGCCACCGAGCGCAGGTTGCCCAAACCGTCGACCACAACAATCTTGTTTGCCATAGTGATGTCGCTCAGTGATCCCGATTACAGGCTGCCCTTGGTGGAAGGGATCGTGCCGAGCGCGCGCTCGTCGAGCTCGGACGCCATGCGCAGCGCGCGGCCGAAGGCCTTGAACACGGTCTCGCACTGGTGGTGGGCGTTCACGCCGCGCAGGTTGTCCACGTGCAGGGTCACGCCGGCGTGGTTGACGAAGCCGCGGAAGAACTCGATGGTGAGGTCGACGTCGAACTTGCCGATGGTGGCGCGGGTGAACGGCACATGCCATTCCAGGCCCGGACGGCCGGAAAAGTCGATCACCACGCGCGACAGCGCCTCGTCCAGCGGCACGTAGGCATGGCCATAGCGGCGGATCCCCTTCTTGTCGCCGATCGCCTTGGCGACCGCCATGCCCAGCGTGATGCCGGTGTCCTCGACGGTATGGTGGTCGTCGATGTGCAGGTCGCCGACGGCTTCGACTTCGAGGTCGATCAGGCCATGGCGGGCGATCTGGTCCAGCATATGGTCGAGGAAGGGCACGCCGGTGTTGAGCTTCTGGCGGCCGGTGCCGTCGAGGTTCAGCGCGACGCGGATTTGCGTCTCGCTGGTGTTGCGGGTGATTTCTGCGGTGCGGGTCATTACAGGGAAGCCTTCAGGGCATTCAGGAATACGGAATTCTCTTCCGGGGTGCTGACCGTCACGCGGATGCAGTTGGCCAGCAATACATGCATTTTACTCAAATTTTTAATCAGTACCCGTTCGGCGAACAGTTTAGCGCAGGTGCGCTCGGCGTCCGGTACGCGCAGGGTAATGAAATTCGCGCTCGACGGGAACACGGTCACGCCCGGCAGCGCCGCCAGCGCGGCAGCCAGTTCGCCGCGCGCTTCGTTCAGCTTTGCCGCCTGCTCGTCGAGCACGGCGACGTGGTCGAGCGCGAACTCGGCCGCCACCTGGGTCAGCACGTTGACATTGTAGGGCGGACGCACCTTGTCGAACTGCGCCAGCAGCGCCGGCGCCGCGGCCAGGTAGCCGAGGCGGATGCCGGCCAGGCCCAGCTTCGACAGCGTGCGCATCACCATCAGGTTCGGGTATTGCGGCAGGCGGTCCATGAAGCTGGTGCGGGCGAAGGGCTGATAGGCCTCGTCGACCACGGCGATGCCGGTCTCGCCCAGCGCCTCGATGATGGCGATCATGTCGTCTTCATCGTAGAGGTTGCCGGTCGGGTTGTTCGGGTAAGCCAGGAACACCACCGCCGGCTTGTGCTGTTCGATCGCCGCCAGCATCGCCGCGCGGTCGAGCGAAAAGTCGGCTTTCAAAGGCACGCCGACGTAATCCATGCCGGCAAACTGGGCCGAGCGCTGGAACATGACGAAGGCCGGGCTCGGCGCCATCAGGACCGCACGCTTGTCCTGGCGCGCGGTGGCGGTGGCGATGATGCTGATGATCTCGTCCGAGCCGTTGCCGAGGATGACGTCGTAGCCGTTCGGTACGCCGAGCTTGTCGCAGATCTTCTGCTTGAGGGTGGCGTACGAGGCCACCGGATAGCGGTTCAGCACGGCCTCGGCCAGGCGCGTGGCCAGTTCCTGGCGCAGCGGGTCCGGCAGCTCGTACGGGTTTTCCATCGCGTCGAGCTTGATGTAGCCACTGGCGTCGGGCACGTTGTAGATATGGCCGGCACGGACGTCTTCGCGGATCGTGTTGGCGATGAGGGTGTCGATGTCGGTCATGGTGTGCTTTCTTCGGTGATGTCGTCAATAACACCGTCGTCCTCGCGGAAGCGGGGACCCATGCTGCGCTTGCTGTCGCGCTCAGCATGGATTCCCGCTTTCGCGGGAATGACGGTTTCAGCTTTGTCCTTTTTGCGCACGCTAGCGGCCTTTTTCTTTACCGGCGGCTCGGGTTGCGCCAAGCGCTGCTGGATGATCTCGCAATACGCCGGGTTCAGCTCGAAGCCGACGAAATGCCGGCCCAGCTTGCGCGCCGCCAGTGCCGTGGTGCCGCTGCCCATGAAGGGATCGAGCACCACGCCGCCCGCCGGACACGAGGCCTTCAGCATGCGCTCGATGATCTCGAGCGGCTTCTGGGTCGGATGGTCGACGCGCTCGGCATGCTCGCGGTGCAGACGCGACACGCTCCACAAATCCTTCGGGTTGTAGCCGACCTCCAGCCACTTGGCGCCGATGAAGATCGAGCGCGAGCGTGCCTTCTTGGTCGCGGCGTCGTACGGAATGCGCACGGCGTCCAGGTCGAAATAATAATCCTTGCGCTTCACGAAGAAGCCGATCGTGTCGTGCACCGAGCTGAAGCTGCGGGTGCTGCCGCCCATCGAGGGCACGCGGCGGTCCCAGATGATCTCGTTCATCATCGTCAGGCGCTTTTTGAGCATGACGAAGATCTCCGGCGCGAAGCGCCAGGTCAGGAAGATGTACAGGCTGCCGTTCGGTTTCAGCTTCGGCAGCGCGATGTCGATCCAGCGCTCGGTCCAGGCCAGGTAATTGTCCACGCTCTGCTGGTCGGAGGCGTTGCCGTAGTCCTTGCCGAGGTTGTAGGGCGGGTCGGTGAGGATCAGGTCGATGGCCCCATCCGGAATGCGCGCCATCCCCTCCAGCGCATCCTCGCAGAAGACCTGGTCGACCCAGCCCGTCATGACTTTTCTTGGATCCGTAGTTCTGCGCTGCGGGCATGCGCCTGCAAACCCTCGCCGTACGCCAGCTCGGCCGCGACCTTGCCCAGCGTTTGCGCGCCGGCTTCGGACACGAACAGGACCGAAGAGCGCTTCTGGAAGTCGTACACGCCCAGCGGCGACGAGAAGCGCGCCGTGCGCGAAGTCGGCAGCACGTGGTTCGGGCCGCAGCAGTAATCGCCCAGCGACTCCGACGAGAAGCGGCCCAGGAACATCGCGCCGGCGTGGCGGATGCGGTCGGCCCACTGCTGCGGCTCGGCAGCCGAGATTTCCAGGTGCTCGGCGGCGATGTCGTTGGCGATCTCGCAGGCCTCTTCCATATCGCGCACCTTGATCAGCGCGCCACGGTCCGTCATCGAGGTCGTGATCGTGTCCTTGCGCGGCATGGTCGGCAGCAGCTTGTGGATGCTGGCCTCGACCTGGGCGATGTAGTCGGCGTCCGGGCACAGCAGAATGGCCTGGGCCAGCTCGTCGTGCTCGGCCTGCGAGAACAGGTCCATCGCGACCCAGTCCGGATCGGTGGTACCGTCGCACAGCACCAGGATTTCGGACGGACCGGCGATCATGTCGATGCCGACCGTGCCGAACACGCGGCGCTTGGCGGCGGCCACATAGGCGTTACCCGGGCCGACGATCTTGTCGACCGCCGGGATGATCTCGGTGCCGTAGGCCAGCGCGGCCACGGCCTGGGCGCCGCCGATGGTGATCACGCGGGTCACGCCGGCAATCGCGGCGGCGGCCAGCACCATCTGGTTTTTGACGCCGTCCGGGGTCGGCACCACCATCACGATGTCTTTCACGCCGGCGACCCTAGCAGGAATCGCATTCATCAGCACCGACGACGGATACGCGGCCTTGCCGCCCGGGACGTAGATGCCGACGCGGTCCAGCGGCGTCACACGCTGGCCGAGCACGGTGCCATCAGGCTCCGTGTAAGTAAAACCGTTCAGCTCCTGCTTCTGGCGCTCGTGGAACACGCGGATGCGGTCGGCGGCGGTCTGCAGCGCGGCGCGCTGGGCGGCCGGCAGTGCCGCCAGGGCGGCCTGCAGCTCGTCCTGGCCGAGGTCGAAGGCGGCCATGCTGGTGGCGCCGTTCGGGATGCGGTCGAATTTGTTGGTGTACTCGAGCACGGCCGCATCGCCGCGCGCCTTGACGTCGGCGAGGATCCTGGCGACGGCGGACTCGATGGCGTCGTCGGTCTCCGCTTCGAAGGCCAGCAGCCTGGTGAGCTGCTGCTTGAAATCGGCGGCGGTGGAATCGAGTTTGCGGACCCGCAGTTCTACATTCCTTGTCATTGCTTTAGCCTTGCTGTTTCGAGGCGCGTTCGAAGGCCTCGATGATGGGTTGCAGGCGCTCGCGCTTGAGCTTGAGCGCAGCCTGGTTGACCACCAGGCGCGATGAGATCTCCATGATCTTCTCGACTTCGACCAGATTGTTGGCGCGCAGCGTGCCGCCGGTCGAGACCACGTCGACGATGGCATCCGACAGGCCGACCAGCGGCGCCAGTTCCATCGAACCGTACAGTTTGATCAGGTCGACGTGCACGCCCTTCTTGGCGAAGTGCTCGCGCGCGGTGTTCACGAACTTGGTCGCGACGCGCAGGCGCGCGCCCTGGCGCACCGCGGTCTCGTAGTCGAAGCCGGCATTCACCGCCACCGACATGCGGCAGCAGGCGATGCGCAGGTCGACCGGCTGGTACAGGCCTTCGCCGCCATGCTCGAGCAGCACGTCCTTGCCGGCCACGCCGAAGTCGGCGGCGCCGTACTGGACATAGGTCGGCACGTCGGTCGCGCGCACGATCAGCACGCGCACATTCGGGTCGTTGGTGGCGAGGATCAGCTTGCGCGAGGTTTCCGGATTTTCCGTGACCTCGATGCCGGCCGCGGCCAGCAGCGGCAGCGTGTCTTCAAAAATGCGGCCCTTGGACAGGGCCAGGATCAGCTGGGAGTCATCCCGCGTTGGTTTGCTCATGATTTGATGCGAACGATGTCGGCGCCCACCGCCGACAGCTTGGCTTCCATGCGGTCGTAGCCGCGGTCCAGGTGGTAGATGCGGTCGACGATGGTGGTGCCCTCGGCGGCCAGGCCGGCGATGACCAGCGAGGCCGACGCGCGCAGGTCGGTCGCCATCACCGGCGCGCCGACCAGGCGTTCGACGCCGCGCATGAAGGCGGTGTTGCCCTCGGTCGAGATCTGCGCGCCCAGACGGTTCAGCTCCTGCACGTGCATGAAGCGGTTCTCGAAGATGGTCTCGGTCACGCGGCTCGGGCCGTCGGCGATCGTGTTCACGGCCATGAACTGGGCCTGCATGTCAGTCGGGAAGCCCGGGTATTCGGTGGTGCGGAAGGACACCGGATGCGGACGGCCATCCATGCGCGCACGGATGCTGTCGCCTTCGACGGTGAGCTGCACGCCCATCTCGCGCAGTTTATCGAGCGCGACGTCGAAGATGTCGGTGCGGGTGTTGACGATGCGGATGTCGCCGCCGGTGGCCGCCACCGCGCACAGGAAGGTCGCGGCTTCGATGCGGTCCGAAATCACCGCGTGCCTGGTGCCGTGCAGTTCGTTCACGCCCTGGATCACCAGGCGGTCGGTGCCGATGCCGTCGATCTTCGCGCCCATCGCCACCAGCATGTTGGCCAGGTCCGTCACTTCCGGCTCGCGCGCGGCGTTTTCCAGCACGGTCTCGCCTTCGGCCAGCACCGCCGCCATCAAGAGGTTCTCGGTACCGGTCACGGTGATCATGTCGGTCAGGATGCGCGCGCCCTGCAGCTTCGGGCACTTGGCGTGGATGTAGCCGCCTTCGATCGTGATCTCGGCGCCCATCGCGCGCAGGCCCTTGATGTGCTGGTCGACCGGACGCGAGCCGATCGCGCAGCCGCCCGGCAGCGAAACCTTGGCTTCGCCGAAGCGCGCCAGCATCGGGCCCAGCACCAGGATCGAGGCGCGCATGGTCTTCACCAGCTCATATGGCGCTTCGAGGCTGCTGATGTCGGCGCCGTTCAGGGTGACGTTTTCGTCGTCCTGGGTAACCTTCAAACCGGTCTGCGCCAGCAGCTTGAGCATGGTGCGCACGTCGTGCAGGCGCGGTACGTTCGACAGTTCGAGGTCGCCGCCGGTGAGCAGGCCGGCGCACAGGATGGGCAGCGCGGCGTTCTTGGCGCCGGAGATGACGATGTCGCCGTTCAGGCGCTTGCCGCCGGTGATCTGGAGCTTGTCCATGCTGGTTATCCTTGGTACTCGTCGGGGGTCAGGGTCTTCATCGACAGCGCGTGGATCTCTTCGCGCATGCGATCGCCGAGCGCGGCGTAGACGATCTGGTGGCGCTGGATGCGGCTTTTACCCGCAAACGCGGGCGAGACGATGACGGCGCTGAAGTGCTGGCCGTCGCCTTCCACTTCGAGGTGGGTGGTCTCGAGGCCGGCCTTGATGTAGCCGTGGATGAGTTCAGGTGTGGTAGCCATGATGAATTCTGAATAAATCTTAGTGACGCAGCTTGTAGCCGCGGCGGAGCATATTGATGGCGACGCCTGCCAGCACCACGAAGAACACGGCGACGATGGCCAGGCTGGTCCAGGGCGAGACGTCCGACTTGCCGAAGAAACCGTAACGGAACCCGTCAATCATATAAAAGAACGGGTTGAAATGCGAGACTGCCAGCCAGAACGGCGGCAGTTTCTTAATCGAATAGAACACGCCGGCCAAAAATGTTGCAGGCATGATCAGGAAGTTCTGGAACGCGGCCAGCTGGTCGAACTTCTCGGCCCAGATACCGGCGATCACGCCCATCGCACCCAGGATCGCCGCGCCCAGCAGCGCGAACACGATGATCCACAGCGGGAAGGTGAACGACAGGTGCGCGAACCAGGCGGTGATGACGAACACGCCCGCGCCCACGCACAGGCCGCGCACGATCGACGCGGTCACGTAGGCCGACAGGATCTCCCAGTGCGACAGCGGCGGCAGCAGGATGAACACCAGGTTGCCGGTAATTTTCGACTGGATCAGCGAGGACGAGGAATTGGCGAAGGCGTTCTGCAGCACGCTCATCATCACCAGGCCCGGGATCAGGAAGGCGGTGTAGTCGACGCCTTCGAGCATCTGCACGCGGCCTTCGAGCACGTGGCCGAAGATCAGCAGGTAGAGCATCGAGGTGACGATCGGCGCGGCGATGGTCTGGGTGGCGACCTTCCAGAAGCGCAGGATCTCTTTATAGAACAGGGTCTTGAAACCCACGGAAAAGAAATTCATCGAATCGAGACTCCGGCTTGAGATTCGCCTTCCATGATCTGGATAAAAATGTCTTCCAGGTCGGCCTGCTGCAGCTGCATTTCGTCGATCTGGGCGCCCGATTCGCGCAGGCGCGCGAGGATGTGCTCCACTTCGCCGTACTCGTTCACGCGCAGGGTGTATTTGTTGCCATGGCCATTCGGCTTGGAGGCGTCGTCGTGTTCGTCGTGCGCGACCAGGTGGCGCAGGCCTTCCGGCAGCGCGCCCTGCTTCAGGTGCACGATCAGCGAAGAACCCGACACCCGGCGCAGCAGCTGCGACATGGTGTCCAGCGCGACCACGTTGCCGGTCTTGAGCATGGCCACGCGCTGGCACATCGCCTGCGCTTCTTCGAGATAGTGGGTGGTGAGCACCACGGTGTGCCCTTCGCGGTTCAGGCGCGAGATGAACTTCCACAGGGTCTGGCGCAGTTCGACGTCGACGCCGGCGGTCGGTTCGTCCAGCACGATCACGGGCGGTTTATGGACCAGGGCCTGGGCCACCAGCACGCGCCGCTTCATGCCGCCGGACAGGGCGCGCATGTTGACGTCGGCCTTAGGCGTAAGGTCGAGGTTTTCCATGACCTCGTCGATCCACTTGTCGTTGTTCTTCAGGCCGAAGTAGCCGGACTGCAGGCGCAGCGTCTCGCGCACCGTGAAGAAGGGATCGAACACCAGTTCCTGCGGCACCACGCCGAGCGCCATGCGCGCGGAGCGAAAATCCTTGACCACGTCGTGGCCGTGGATGCGCACGCTGCCGACGTCCGGCCGGATCAAACCGGCGATGCAGGAGATGAGGGTGGTCTTGCCGGCGCCGTTCGGGCCGAGCAGGCCGAAGAACTCGCCTTGTTCGATGGTCAGTGAAACGCCCTTCAAGGCCTTGAAGCCTTTGTAGCTTTTCTCGACGCTGTCAATCTGGATGGCTGCTGTCATGCGATAGGGGCGCGCCGGGATGGCGGACCGTGCAGGGGAAACGAGCCATTATAGAAGAAATCGTCATGACGGGTCGGCGATGGCCCGTGGGCGCGGGGCACCCACCCTACATTGAGCGATCGGTCGTAGGGTGGGCACCCCGTGCCCACGCACCCTGGCAATTACGCGCGGCCGATCAGGCCATCGACGCCATACAGACGTGCCAGCGCATCGACGTTGGCCGGCACATTGATGAAGGTAAGCTTGCGGCCGTGGCCCTGGGCGCGGCGCTGCCACGCCAGCATCAGGGCCAGGGCCGAGGAATCGGCGGCACGTACGCCGCCGAGGTCGAACACGGTCTCGCCGGCGCTCAAGGCGGCGCAGCCCTGCTCCAGCGCCGCCTGGGCGTTCTGGAAGGTCAGGGCATCCAGCGAGAGCATGGGATTGGACTCGGCCATGCTTACTTCTGCGGGGACTTCAGCGGCTTGTTGGCCAGCTGCTGGTTACGATCGTGCAGCTTCTTGATCAGGCCATCGACGCCGCCCTTGCTGATTTCGGAGGCGAAGGTCGACTGGTAGGTCTGGACCAGCCAGGCGCCCATCACGTTCAGGTCGTAGATCTTCCAGCCCTGCGCGCCCTTGCTCAGGCGGTAGTTCAGGGTGATCGGCTCGCCGCGGGTCAGGTTGACCTGGGACTTCACCTCGACGTCGGTGTCGGCCGGGTCGGCGCGGAAGGGCTTGAACTCGACGGTTTCGTTCTTGATCTGGGCGAGCGCGCCGGCGTAGGTGTAGATCAGCAGGTCGCGGAATTCCGCCGACAGCTGCTTCTGCTGCTCCGGGCTTGCCTGGCGCCAGAAGCGGCCGGCCGCCTGCGCGGTCATCTTGTCGGAGTCGACATACGGCAGGATCTTGGTGTTCACCAGGTCGATGATCTTGCGGCTGTTGCCGGCCTGGATGTCCTTGTCGGACTTGACCGAGTCGATCACGTCGGTGCTGACGCGCTTGACCAGCACGTCCGGCGCTTCGTTGGTGGCCGCAGCCGGGGCAGCGATCACGCTGGTGGAAAAGGCCGCCACGGCGGCGGTCACGATCAGTTGTGCGATGGGCTTCATACGCTTCCTTTATCTTGGTCGAGGCTCTGCGCCTCCAATGTGTATCCCGTTAACTACTTTTGCACCGGTTCGGATGACACCGGTGCCGGCACCGGCGGATTATTCGGCGCCGAATTGTTCTGTGCCGGGGCAGCGTCGGCAGGGGCGCCGTCGTCGCCCGGCGTTTCCGCCTTCTTGACGCCCAGCTTTTCCTGCACCCGCTCCTGCACCTTGTCGATGCGCTCCTGGACCTTCTCGGCGCGGACCTGCGCCTTGTCGGTGTCCAGAACCTTGCTGCTGCGGCGCTGCAGGTAACCGTCGCGGATGAATTCGTAGCGGTCGAGGGCAGCGTCCTCCAGCAGGTTCGAGGCATCCAGCACGCTGGCGCGCTGGTCGACGGCGCGCAGCGCGATGCCGCTGTTACGCCACGGGATGTCGTTCACATGGTCCCACGGGTCGCCCCAGAAGTCGCCCGGCAGGGCCGCGGTGTCACGTACCGTAGATGGGCCCAACAGCGGCAACATCAAGTAGGGACCGGACGGCACGCCCCAATAACCCAGGGTCTGGCCCAGGTCTTCGTTGTGCTTGCGGAGGCCAGCCGGGGTCGCGATATCGAGCACGCCGGCCAGGCCGAGGGTCGAGTTCACGGCAAAGCGGGTGAAGTCGTTCAGGCCGTCCTGGCCCTTGAGCTGGGCAAAATTGTTGACCGAGCTCCACAGGTCCGACAGGTTGCCGAAGAAGTTGTTCACGCCGGTCTGCACGAAGTCCGGGGTCACGTTCTTGTAGGCGGTGGCGGCCGGTTTCAGCGCGGTGCGGTCGACCGCGTCGTTGAAGCTGAAGACTGCCCGGTTGAATTTCTCGAACGGATCACGCGGATTGGTGACGGTGCTCGCACAACCGCTCAGCAGCACAGCAGCGCCCGCCGCCAATACCAGTGAATTACGAAGGGTCATTTATCGCCGTCCTTTCCTTCTGCAGCTTTGCTATAGATAAACTGGTTGATCAGGTCTTCCAGCACCGCCGCCGATTGCGTGCGGGTGATGCGGTCGCCATCGGCCAGGTTGTTGGTATCGCCGCCGGCTTCGATGCCGACGTATTGTTCGCCCAGCAGGCCGGAGGTCAGGATCTTCAGCGAGCTGTCTTTCGGAAACTTGTAAGCCGGATTCATGTCCAGACGCACCATGGCGGCGAAGGTCTTGTCGTCGAAGCTGATATCGCCGACACGGCCCACCACCACGCCCGCGCTCTTGACCGCCGACTGTGGCTTCAAGCCACCGATGTTGTCGAACTTGCCGACGATCGCGTACGTCTTGGTAAATGAGATCGTGCTCATGTTACCTGCCTTAAGTGCGAGAAAAAGGAGCGATACCGCACCCAACAGCACGAAAAGTCCGACCCAAACGTCAATAGTTTTGCGATGCATAAGATTTCCTAATATATAGCGGCGATTAATCAGCCAAAGTTCTAATTACTTGATTACTTATTGAACATGAGTGCGGTCATGATGAAGTCCAGAGCAAGGACCATCAGCGAAGCGATCACGACAGTACGGGTCGTCGCGCGCGACACGCCTTCCGGCGTCGGCTGCGCTTCGTAACCCTGGAACAGGGCCGTAAAGGTGACGGCGATACCGAACACGAAGCTCTTCAGCACGCCGTTCAGGATGTCGCGGCGCACGTCGATATTGCCCTGCATCTGCGACCAGAACGCGCCTTCGTCCACGCCGATCAGCTGCACGCCGACCAGGTAACCGCCGATCACGCCGATCGCCGAGAAGATGGTGGCCAGCACCGGCATCGCAATCATGCCACCCCAGAAGCGCGGCGCCAGCACGCGCTGCACCGGGTTCACGGCCATCATTTCCATCGCCGACAGCTGCTCGCCGGCTTTCATCAGGCCGATTTCCGCGGTCAGCGAGGTACCGGCGCGGCCCGCGAACAGCAGGGCCGTCACGACCGGGCCGAGTTCGCGCAGCAGCGACAGCGCCACCAGCTGGCCGAGTTTTTCGTCGGCGCCGAACTGGCTCAGCGTGTAATAGCCCTGCAGGCCCAGCACCATGCCGACGAACAGGCCGGACACGACGATGATCAAGAGCGAGTAGTTGCCGATGAAATGGATCTGTTCCGAGATCAGCGCCGGGCGCTTCAGCGCGCCGGGCAACCGGCCCAGCAGCTTGAAGAAGGAGCGCGTGACAAAACCGATGCGGGCGATGGTATCGAGCACGAAGGCGCCGATGAAGCCGAGAAAACGCGCGATCATTGCTTGCCTCCCAGGCCCAGGTCTTCGGCCAGCGATTTGCCTGGATAGTGGAAGGGCACGGGCCCGTCGGGCTCGGCATTGACGAACTGTTTGACGTACGGGTCGCTGGAAGCGCGCATTTCCGCCGGCGTGCCCTGGGCAACGATCTTGCCGCCGGACAGGAAGTAGACGTAGTCGGCGATGCTGAAGGTTTCGTTCACGTCGTGCGAGACCAGGATCGAGGTCGAGCCCAGCGTGTCGTTCAGGTTGCGGATCAGGTTGGCGGTGACGCCCATCGAGATCGGGTCCAGGCCGGCGAAGGGCTCGTCATACATGATCAGTTCCGGATCGAGCGCAATCGCACGCGCCAGCGCCACGCGGCGCGCCATGCCGCCCGAGATCTCGTTCGGCTTCAGTTTGGCGGCGTTGCGCAGGCCGACGGCGTTCAGGCGCATCAGCACCAGGTCGCGCAGCACTTCTTCCGGCAGCTCCGTGTGTTCGCGCAGCGGGAAAGCCACGTTCTCGAAGACGGTAAGGTCGGTAAACAGCGCGCCGAACTGGAACAGCATGCCCATCTTGCGACGCAGGCGGTACAGGTTTTCCGTGTCGAGCCGGTGGACGACTTCGCCGTTCACCGAGACCGTGCCGCGCTGGGGACGGATCTGCCCGCCGATCAGGCGCAGCACCGTCGTCTTGCCGGAGCCGGAACCGCCCATCACGGCAATCAATTTGCCGCGTGGGAAATCCATGCTCAGATTCGACAGGATGGGGCGATCTCCATACGAAAAATGCAGATCGCGGATTTCGACAAGGTTGGACACAGTGAATATTGGTATTTGGTGAATCTCGTATTGTAGTGCAGAAACGTTAATCCCTGCTGGAGGCAGCCCAATTTGGACGCCTGGATCGACGTGATATTACAACATTGCTGAACAATGAGTCAGATATTTTCTTTACGTAAGTATTTGTTTTAAATGAGATATGCATATGCAGCATTGTTGCGCGACGCTCATTTCCATTAACAAATTCCTTATGGAAACAACAGCTTGAGGCTTTGTTGAAGAGCTGAAATTTCCGCGGCACCAGGGTGGTTCGACAGCGTGAATTTTTGGGTGCATTATGGGTCGAACGACGTGGGGGCGACCGTGACTGCCAAAGCCTTGATCCACATCCAGCACGACAACATCAGCATGGAAGGCATGCTGGAGTTGCCGCACGAACCGCTGGGCATCGTCCTGTTTGCCCACGGCAGCGGCAGCAGCCGGCTCAGCCCGCGCAATAATTACGTCGCCCGCATCCTGCGCGAAGCCGGCATCGGCACCCTGCTGCTGGATTTACTGAGCGCCGACGAAGAAACCCACCCCGACACCCGCTTCGACATCGCCCTGCTGACCCTGCGCCTGCGCAGCGCCGCGCGCTGGCTGGTGCGCGAGCCGGCGACAATCGGGCTGCCGCTGGGCTTGTTCGGCGCCAGCACCGGCGCGGCGGCCGCCTTGCGCCTGGCGGGCGAGCCGCATCTGGGCGAGCCTTATCTTGGTCAACTGACGCCCGGCCATGCCGGCCCCTACCCTTCGATTGCCGCCGTGGTCTCGCGCGGCGGCCGACCGGATCTCGCCGGCGTGGCGGCCCTGCACGGCGTGACCGCGCCGACCCTGCTGATCGTGGGCGGCGAAGACACCAGGGTCATCGAACTGAACCGGCTGGCGTTCGAGCAGTTGCACTGTCCACGCGAGCTGGCGATCGTGCCTGGGGCGACGCATTTGTTCGAGGAACCGGGGACGCTGGAAGAGGTGGCGCGGCTGGCGAGCGTGTGGTTTGGCGGGTGTTTTGCGCGCCGGGGTGCTTCGGGTGGTCCAGCGCAGTGAGTCGCCTATGCCTGGGGCGGCTTCGGCTGGCTTCCTTGTCGTATTACAGAAAACGAATTAGAGGTTCGACCGTAGAAATGACGTTGAGACAAGCGTTCGAGCTGACGATGACCCACTCTCTAAAACCGCCGAATGCCGCAGTTACGTTGAGCATGCCATGCGCCGTTTCCTGCTCGGCCCAACCCCCACTTTTGATTTCGAAGACGACGTAACGCGATGTGTCAAAGGCCCGGCTGCTCCAATAGGGAAGCAAATCGCCTTCATCAAGGTATCGGAATCCTCTTGGTGCCGTGAACACGATTTCGAGGAATTGGTCATTCCCACGCTCGTCCTCGCCTAGAGCGACTGCAACACGCAGACCGGAAAATCCCAAGGACAGGTCACATAAATCGGTGCGTCCCCGGTTCGGGATTAATGGCCCGACGGCCTCGACAAGGTACCTAGGCTTCATATTGACAGTTGGGATGACCGATTGAATGCGCAGTGTACCAACCTAAAACAAAAAAGCGGCCCGCAGACCGCTGAAAAGGGAAAGCCCCTCTTTAACGCAATGCGCGCAATCAGCGCGGCAACTCCGACGACCCCATCAGGAACTCGTCCACCGCCCGCGCACACTGCCGTCCTTCGCGAATCGCCCACACCACCAGCGACTGCCCGCGGCGCATGTCGCCCGCGGCAAATACCTTGGCCACCGAAGTCTGGTACGAGGTCTCGCCGTCGACGCTGGCGCGCGCATTGCCGCGTGCGTCCTTCTGCACGTCGAAGGCGTCCAGCACCTGCTGTACCGGCGACACGAAACCCATCGCCAGCAGCACCAGGTCGGCCTTCAGCTCGAACTCGGTGTCCGGCACTTCGATCATCTTCCCGTCCTTCCACTCGACGCGGCAGGCGATCACCTTCTCGACCTTGCCGCCCTTGCCCTCGAAGCGCTTGGTCGCCACCGCGAAGTCGCGCTCGCAGCCTTCTTCGTGCGAGGACGAGGTGCGAAGCTTGGTCGGCCAGTAGGGCCAGACCAGCGGCTTATTCTCGTGCTCGGGCGGCATCGGCATCAGTTCGAACTGCGTGACCGATGCGGCGCCGTGGCGGTTCGAGGTGCCGACGCAGTCGGAACCGGTGTCGCCGCCGCCGATCACGATCACGTGCTTGCCGGTGGCCTTGATCTGGTCTTTCACTTTGTCGCCGGCGTTGACGCGGTTCTGCTGCGGCAGGAAGTCCATTGCGAAGTGCACGCCCTTCAGGTCGCGGCCGGGCACCGGCAGGTCGCGCGGCTGCTCGGCGCCGCCGGCCATCACGATCGCGTCGTATTCCTTGGCCAGGTCTTCCGGGAAGATGGTTTCGCGCGCCATGTTGCTGACCGTGGTCGGGAAGTCCTTGCCGATCAGGGTGCTGGTGCGGAAGGTGACGCCCTCGGCCTGCATCTGCTCGACGCGGCGGTCGATCAGGCCCTTCTCCATTTTGAAATCGGGGATGCCATAGCGCAGCAGGCCGCCGATGCGGTCGCTCTTCTCGAACACCGTCACGTCGTGGCCGACGCGCGCCAGCTGCTGGGCCGCGGCCAGGCCGGCAGGACCCGAGCCGACGATCGCGACTTTCTTGCCCGTTTTGGCGGCGGCCGGTTGCGGCACGACCCAGCCGTTCTCCCAGCCGGCATCGGCGATCTTGCGCTCGATCGACTTGATGCCGACCGGGTCGTCGTTGATGCCCAGCGTGCAGGCGGCCTCGCAGGGTGCGGGGCAGATCCGGCCGGTGAACTCCGGGAAGTTATTCGTGGAGTGCAGGTTCTCGACGGCGTTGCGGTAGTTGCCGTGATAGACCAGGTCATTCCAGTCGGGGATCATGTTGTTGACCGGGCAGCCCGTATTGCAGAAGGGGATGCCGCAATCCATGCAGCGCGCGCCCTGCACCTTGGCCTGCTCGTTGCTGAGCGTCAGCGTGAATTCCTTGTAGTTCTTCAGGCGTGCGGCGGGTTCCAGGTGGTCTTCTTCCTGGCGCTGGAATTCCATGAAGCCGGTGATTTTACCCACGATATTTTCCTTATCAGTTCCGTCGGGAGCGCTTGCTCCCGTCGCCCCCGCGCAGGCGGGGGTCCAAGTTCTGTTTGCGATTCGACTGCTCAAGCAAACTTGGGTCCCCGCCTCCGCGGGGACGACGTTGGTGTTCTTACGCAGCCAGTTCGATCTTGTCGTTCGCTTCTTCCATGCTGGAGTTGTGCATCTCCTCCAGCGCGCGCTTGTACTCGGTCGGGAAGACCTTCACGAACTTGCTGCGGCTAGTCGCCCAGTCGTCCAGCAGGTTGCGCGCACGGGTCGAGCCGGTGTGCTTGAAGTGGCGTTCGATCAGGCGCTTCAGGATCGCTTCGTCGGACTCGCGCTCGCCGCCGCGGCCCTGGGCGTGCCAGGTCGACTTGTCGCCCTGCTCCTTGGTGGACAGCACGCGCTCCAGGTTCACCATCGTCGTGTTGCACTTCTGTTCGAACTCGCCCTTCGGGTCATACACGTAGGCCACGCCGCCCGACATGCCGGCAGCGAAGTTGCGGCCGGTGTCGCCCAGCACCACCACGGTACCGCCGGTCATGTATTCGCAGCCGTGGTCGCCGAGGCCTTCGACGATGGCCGTCGCGCCCGAATTACGTACTGCGAAGCGTTCGCCGGCCACGCCGTTGATGAAGGCCTCACCCGCAATCGCGCCGTACAGCACCGTGTTGCCGACGATGATGTTGTCGACCGCCCAGCCACGGAACTCGGTGTTCGGGCGCACGATGATGCGCCCGCCCGACAGGCCTTTACCCACGTAGTCGTTGCCCTCGCCAACCAGGTCGATCGTGATGCCCGCTGCCAAAAAGGCGCCGGCCGACTGGCCCGCGGTGCCCTGCAGCTGGATGTGGATCGTGTCGTCCGGCAGGCCGGCATGGCCGTAGCGCTTGGCGACTTCGCCCGACAGCATGGTGCCGACCGTGCGGTTCAGGTTCTTCACCGGCGAGATGAAGGACACGCGTTCGCCGCGCTCCAGCGCCGGTTTCGCCTGCGCGATCAGCTTGTGGTCCAGCGCGCGGTCCAGGCCGTGGTCCTGGCCTTCGCTGTGCAGCAGGGCGCGTGGGCTGTCGGTCTTCGGCTGGTAGAAGATGTTGGTGAAGTCCAGGCCCTGCGCCTTCCAGTGCTTGACCGCCTTCGATTTGTCGAGCAGGTCGGAACGGCCGATCAGTTCGTCGTAGGTGCGGATACCCAGCTGCGCCATCAGCTGGCGCGCTTCTTCGGCGACGAAGAAGAAGTAGTTCACCACATGTTCCGGCTTGCCCTGGAACTTGGCGCGCAGGACCGGGTCCTGGGTCGCGACGCCCACCGGGCAGGTGTTCAGGTGGCACTTGCGCATCATGATGCAGCCTTCCACCACCAGCGGCGCGGTGGCGAAGCCGATTTCGTCGGCGCCCAGCAGCGCGGCGATGACGACGTCGCGGCCGGTACGCATCTGGCCGTCGGCCTGCACGCGGATGCGGCTGCGCAGGCCGTTGAGCACCAATGTTTGTTGGGTCTCTGCGAGACCCAACTCCCACGGCGTGCCGGCGTGCTTCACCGACGACAGCGGCGAGGCGCCGGTGCCGCCGTCATGGCCGGCGACGACCACGTGGTCGGCCTTGGCCTTCGAGACGCCGGCGGCGACGGTGCCGATGCCGACTTCCGACACCAGTTTCACGGAAATCGAGGCGCTCGGATTCGCGTTCTTGAGGTCGTGGATCAGCTGCGCCAGGTCTTCGATCGAATAGATGTCGTGGTGCGGCGGCGGCGAGATCAGGCCCACACCCGGCACCGAGAAGCGCAAGCTTGCGATGTACTCGGACACTTTGTGGCCCGGCAGCTGGCCGCCTTCGCCCGGCTTGGCGCCCTGCGCCATCTTGATCTGGATTTGATCCGCCGATGCCAGGTACTCGGCGGTCACGCCGAAGCGGCCCGAGGCCACCTGCTTGATCTTCGAGCGCAGCGAGTCGCCCTCTTCCAGCGGGATGTCGGCGACCACACGCTCCGAGCCCAGGATCGAAGCCAGGGTTTCGCCCTTGCTGATCTTGATGCCCTTGAACTCGTTCAGGTAACGGGCCGGGTCTTCGCCGCCCTCGCCGGTATTGCTCTTGCCGCCGATGCGGTTCATGGCGATCGCCAGCGTGGCGTGGGCTTCGGTCGAGATCGAACCCAGCGACATCGCGCCGGTCGCGAAACGCTTGACGATTTCCTTGGCCGGCTCCACTTCGCCCAGCGGGATCGCTTTGCTCGGATCGATCCTGAATTCGAACAGGCCGCGCATGGTCAGGTGACGGCGGCTCTGGTCGTTGATCAGCTGCGCGTATTCTTTATAGGTGTTGAAGTTGTTGGCACGGGTCGAGTGCTGCAGTTTCGCAATGGCGTCCGGCGTCCACAAATGGTCTTCGCCGCGCACGCGGTAGGCGTATTCGCCGCCGACGTCCAGGTTGTTGGCCAGGACCGGGTCCTTGCCGAAGGCCAGGTGGTGCAGGCGCAGCGCCTCTTCCGCCACTTCGAACAGGCCGATGCCTTCGACCGTCGACGAGGTACCCTTGAAGTACTTGTCGACCAGCGACTTGTTCAGGCCCACAGCCTCGAAAATCTGCGCGCCGCAGTAGGACATGTAGGTCGAGATGCCCATCTTCGACATCACCTTCATCAGACCCTTGCCGACCGCCTTGGTGTAGTTGTAGACCGCGTCTTCCGGCGACATCGGGTGCGGCAGGTGGGCCGCCAGGTCGACCAGGGTCTCCAGCGCCAGATACGGGTGCACGGCTTCGGCGCCGTAGCCGGCCAGCAGCGCGAAGTGGTGGGTCTCGCGCGCCGAACCGGTTTCGACGACCAGGCCGGTCGAGGCGCGCAGGCCGCGCATCACCAGGTGCTGGTGGATCGCGGAAGTCGCCAGCAGGGCCGGAATCGCGACCTGCTCGCCCGACATGCCGCGGTCCGACACGATCAGGATGTTATGGCCGGACTTGACCGCATCGACCGCTTCCGCGCACAGCGAGGCCAGGCTCGCTTCGATGCCTTCCTTGCCCCAGCTGACCGGATAGCAGATGTTCAGCTCATACGACTTGAACTTGCCGCCGGTGTGCAGGCTGATCGAACGCAGGCGCGCCATGTCGTTGAAGCTCAGGATCGGCTGCGACACTTCCAGGCGCATCGGCGGGTTGACGTTGTTGGTGTCGAGCAGGTTCGGCTTGGGGCCGATGAAGGACACCAGCGACATCACCATCGCTTCGCGGATCGGGTCGATCGGCGGGTTGGTCACCTGCGCGAACAGCTGCTTGAAGTAGGAATACAGCGGTTTCAGCTTGTTCGACATGACCGCCAGCGGCGAGTCGTTGCCCATCGAGCCAGTCGCTTCCTCGGCCAGCACCGCCATCGGCGCCATCAGGAACTTCAGGTCTTCCTGGGTGTAGCCGAAGGACTGCTGGCGGTCCAGCAGCGAGATCGCGGCCTTCTCGCCCTGGGCTGGCGTGTCCTTCACGCGGCTTTGCGCCAGCTGGCTGTCGGTGACCTTGATTTCGCCGAGCTTGATGCGCACCGACTTGATCCAGGCTTTATAGGGCTTGGCGTTCGAATAGGTGTCCTTCAGTTCCTTGTCGTCGATGATGCGGCCGGCTTCGAGGTCGATCAGGAACATCTTCCCGGGCTGCAGGCGCCACTTCTTGACGATGCGCGATTCCGGAATCGGCAGCACGCCGGATTCGGAAGCCATCACGACCAGGTCGTCGTCGGTCACGACATAGCGCGCCGGACGCAGGCCGTTGCGGTCGAGGGTGCCGCCGATGTGGCGGCCGTCGGTGAAGGCCATCGCGGCCGGGCCGTCCCACGGCTCCATCATCGCGGCGTGGTATTCGTAGAAGGCGCGGCGGTTCTCGTCCATGGTCGCGTGGTTTTCCCAGGCTTCCGGGATCATCATCATCATCGCCTGGCCGATCGGGTAGCCGGCCATGACCAGCAGTTCCAGCGCGTTGTCGAAGCAGGCGGTGTCCGACTGGCCTTCGTAAATCAGCGGGAACAGCTTGGGCAGGTCCTCGCCCAGCACGGCCGACTTCATCATGCCTTCGCGGGCGCGGGTCCAGTTGAAGTTGCCCTTGACCGTGTTGATCTCGCCGTTGTGGGCGATCAGGCGGTAGGGGTGGGCCAGCGGCCATTCCGGGAAGGTGTTGGTCGAGAAGCGCTGGTGTACCAAGGCCAGCGCGGACACGCAGCGCGGGTCCTGCAGGTCCTTGTAGTAGACGCCGACCTGGTCGGCCAGCAGCAGGCCCTTATAGACCACGGTACGCGCCGACATCGACGGCACGAAGAACTCCTTGCCGTGCATGAGTTTCAGGGCCTGGATCGCGTGGCCCGAGGATTTGCGGATCACGTACAGCTTGCGCTCGAGGGCGTCGGTGACCATCACGTCCGGGCCGCGGCCGATGAAGATCTGGCGGATCACCGGCTCTTTTTCGCGCACGCGCGGCGACATCGGCATCGTGTCGTCGACCGGCACGTTGCGCCAGCCCAGCACGACCTGGCCCTCGGCGCGCACGGCACGCTCGATCTCCTGCTCGCAGGCGATGCGCGAGGCGTGCTCCTTCGGCAGGAACACCATGCCGACGCCGTATTCGCCGGGCGGCGGCAGTTCGACGCCTTGCTTGGCCATCTCGTCGCGGTAGTACTGGTCCGGGATCTGGATCAGGATGCCGGCGCCGTCGCCCATCAACGGGTCGGCGCCGACCGCGCCGCGGTGGTCCAGGTTCTTCAGGATCATCAGACCCTGTTCAATAATCGAATGGCTCTTGTTGCCCTTGATGTGGGCGATGAAACCGACGCCGCAGGCATCGTGTTCATTGGCAGGATCGTACAAACCTTGGGCAATCATGAGGGACTCCACGGCATTTTGAATAGGTGAAGGCCGAGAATAGTGCACTGCGCAATAAACATCAATTAGAACAATTAGGGTCGGAGTCGAATTAAATTTCGAAACTTATCCTTTCTAAATAAACGGGGACATAGTGAACGGCCGGTCCTCAGCGACTTGTGGAGCGCGGTGCAGAAGCCATTTCAACCACTTCGTGGATCGCTTTGACGACGACCTCGGGTGAGAACAGCGGCATCTGGTGGTCCGAGTCGACGAACTCGGTCCTGGCTTTCGGATACAGGTCGCGAATCATCTCGAAGGTGGCTTTGTCGTTACGGAAGACGCCAAGATCGAGGGCAATGGGCGGTATCTCGCCCGGCTTCGCTTTCGGCTGGTTGATCAGGCGGACGATCGGTTTGTCGTCGATGCCGGCGAGCGCCAGCACGGCTTCGCCGGTCTCGTCCAATTTTTCGATCTCGCGCCAGACAGTGCGCGAGTACGCCACGCGCGCGGCCAGACGTACCGCCCAGGGAAAGTCGCGGGTCGCCTTGACTGCGCGTGGGTACATGGCGTCGACCAGCACCAGCCCCTTCACCTCGTCCGGATAGGCGCGCGCGAACAGCTGCATGTACAGCCCGCCGAGCGAATGGCCGACCAGCACATAAGGTGGATTCAGGCCCTTGTGGCGCAGCACGCGCCGCAATTCCTCGACCACCGTGCGGCCGTCGCGCGGGGTCATGGGGACATCGCTGTTACCGTATCCGGGCCGGTTGTAAGCGAACACGGTGGCGTCGCGGCTGGCGCCCTCCAGCACCCTGCCCCACTTGTCGATGGTGCCGCGCGAACCGCCTTCGAACACCAGCGTGAGCGGCGACGCGGGATGGCGGATGGTCAGCGATTCGATGCGGCGTCCGCCGATGGTCTCCACCACCGGCAAGGGCGCGGCGGCGCAGGCGGCGGCAAGCCAGAAGATGGGCAGGATCAGGGCGCGGAACAGTGTGGACATGGGCGTTCTCATGGTCGGGTTGAAAACGCCAGCATCGCAGCCGGGCGCGCCGCATGCAGCCGCCGTGCGACGGATCGACGGCAGGGCCGATGGATGGCAGGCCGCAGAATGGGCTGGAACTACAGCGCCTTGAACAGGTGGACGTAGGCCCGGCTCACCGGCAGCTCGGCGGCGTGGCCGCGCATGCGCAGGAACAGGCGGCTGGTCTCGTCGCGGCGCGTGCCCTCCAGCCAGGCCAGGTTGACGATGGTGGAGCGGTGCACCTGCCAGAACTGGCCCGGGTCGAGCCGGGAGACGAGCTCGGTAATGGGCGTGCGGATCAGGAATTCGCCATGGCTGCTGGCGACCACCGTGTACTTGTCGTCGGCCTGGAAGAAGCGCACCTCGGCCACGTCCAGGTTGCGGGTTGTGGCACCCTGGCCGGCCAGGATGTAGCGCAGCTGCGGACCGCCCGGCGCCGCCGTCAGCTGGCGCAGGGCCGCGGCCAGGCCCTCGCCGCCAGCCGCCGCCGGCCGGGCCAGTGCTTCCTTCAGCCGCGCCACGGTCTTCGCCAGCCGTTCGGTGCTGACCGGCTTCAGAACGTAATCGAGGGCCGCGTGCTCGAAAGCCTGCAGCGCGTAGGCGTCGAAGGCGGTGACGAACACGACCCGGGTATCGCCCTCGATGCCCTGCGCCACCTCGAGGCCGGACAGGCCTGGCATCTGGATATCGAGAAAGGCCAGGTCCGGTTCCAGTTCGGCGATGCGGGCCGCGGCGTCGACGCCGTTGCGCGACAGGTGGACGATCTGCAGTTCCGGCCACAGCGCCAGCAGCTGGTCGCGCAGGTATTGGGACAGGTGCGGTTCGTCGTCGGCGATCAGGGCGCGTGTCATCGGGCCGCCCCCGCCACCTTCGTCATCGGCAGCTCGAGCACGGCCTCGGTGCCGCCGGCGGCGCCGGGCCGCAGACGCAGGCTGGCGTCCGCGCCGAAGCGGGTCTGCAAACGCGAACGCAGGTTGGCCAGCGCCATGCCGGCCCCGGGCTGCAGGCGGCGCGAGGGCGTATCGATGCCGATGCCGTCGTCGCTCACGCGGATGGCGAGACGGCCGCCGGCGATCACCGCGCTGACGCTGACCCTGCCGCCGTCGAGCTTGGGCTCCAGCCCGTGGTGGATGGCGTTTTCGATCAGCGGCTGCAGCATCAACGGCGGCATGCTCAAGGCCCGCGCTTCCCCGCTGGCCTCGATCGAGAATTGCAGGCGCTCTTCCATGCGGATCTGCAGCAGCGACAGGTAGCTATGCGCCATCTCCAGCTCCGCGCCCAGCGTGCTGTCGGTCTGGCGCAGCTGCGTCAGGCCGGCGCGCAGGTAGCCGGAAAAGGTCTCGAGCATGCGCTTGGCGCGCGGCGGGTCGTAGTCCATCAGGCTCTGGACATTGGCCAGGGTGTTGAACAGCAGGTGCGGTTCGATCTGCCCCTGCAGCAGGCGCAGGCGCGCTTCGAGGGCCTCGTTCTGCAGCTGCTGGCGGCGCAGGCGCGAGCGCCACCAGGCCCAGTTGGCTGCCATCAGGAACAGCAGGGATACCGCGATCTTCACCAGGGCCACCGGCGGTGACATGAACATCTCCGACAGCGCGAACCCGACCAGCGTCAGCACGATGGTGAAGCCGAGCGTGGTCCCGAGGATAAGACCGCAGAAGGCAATCGCGATCAGCGCCAGGCCGGCGCGCAGGTCGCGCAGGTCGGACATACGCGCAAGCAGCGGCGCCGGCAGCAGCCTTTCCGCCAGCCACAGCACGCCGAACAGGGTATGCAGGATACATAAACTGATGGCGACATTCGGCAGCAGGGAGGCCCACCACCAGCCGGGCCGGTCGACCCGGCCGACCATGGCGACGATGCTCATCAGCCCCAGCGCCAGGCTTAGCGCCAGCAGGGAAATGACGGCCAGGCGGGCACCGGTGGAGACGTCATGCTTCGGACGCAGCTCCCACAGCGAGCGCCAGGCGCGGCGCAGATTGCTTGTACTTGACATACAGGCAAGTGTAGCGGCTGCCGGACGTGCTGGCGAGCCCGCTGCGACGAATCGACAGCCGGTGCGACGAACGGCAGCCGGATGCGGTGGACGCGCTTATTCCAGCGCCGCACTGGCCCCGTCTTCGGCCGGTTTCGCCTTGAACGGCCGGCCGCGCTTGGCCGGCAGGATCTGCCTCTGGGTCTTCTTTTCCAGTTCGGCCTTGAACGCGTGCGACCCGACCGGCCAGCCTTTGGCGAGCGCAGTCCCGATCAGTTCTTCCTCTTCCCTGCCGGGCCCCTGCTGCACGAAGTCGGTATAGGCGGCTTCGCGCTGGAAGGGCGTGTTGCCGAGGCCCCAGTACAGCATGTGGTCGGTAACCAGCGTGTCGGAGCCCATGCCGGCATGGTGGGCATAGCTCGACCAGCGGTAGCGGCCGGGATCGGCGGCGAGACCGGCCCGCACCGGCGCCAGCTCGAGGTAGCGGCTGGCTCCCAGCAGATAGGGCGCCGCATCGACCAGCGAGGTGCGGAAGCGCCCCTGAAACAGGGTGCCCGAACGGCCATACTTGGCGTTGAACCAGGGGACGTAATGGCGGCCGACCTTCTGCATCATCAGTGCCAACCCGTCTTCGTCGTCGGGTGTGGCCAGCAGGATGACGTGATTCGGCATCAACACCCAGGCGTGCACCGCTACCTTGTAGAGCCGGGCGCATTCCTGCAGCCAGCCGTGGAAGCGCGCATGGTCTTCGTCTTCGCGGAAGATGGTCTGGTTGTCGTTGCCGCGCTGGAGAATGAGGTGGGGTTGCCTGGGCAGGATCAGTCGGGGTTGGCGGGCCATGGTGTCATCGAAGAATTACTCTGTCCCCGATTATATGCGAAAAGCCGCAAAATATGCTCGACCATGTCCCTATTTATGCAATTTTCTTGAAGATGCCATTGAACGGCGGCTCCGGCCACACCAGCCGCCATTGCTCGCGGCTCGGCAAGTGCAGATACCAGACCTCGACCACGACGATACTCCCCTGCCCGTCGGCGTGGCGGTAGGGCGTGGCGACCGGCACCTGCCTGGCCAGTCCGCCGCTGACCTGCCCCAGCATCCAGCGTTCGAAGCTGCGGAACTCGGCCAGGCTGACGAAAGCGTCGACTTCTTCCCAAGGGCAGCAGAACGTCATGGCTTACTCATTCAGGCAATGCGTGAGGCAAATGTACATGACTTGAGCACGCTCATGATAAGGGCGCGCCAAATTCTCCACACTACCCATTGCTGTACGGAAATTATTAAATCAACGAATGCTGCGCTTAACAATAACGAGGATACTATGAGCTGGAAAACAATGGATCGACGTTCCTTCGGCGCGACGACGCTGGGTTTGCTGATCGGCCAGGCAACGGCCGCCAAAGCGACGGGCATGAGCCTCGTGCGCGCACCGACGGACACGCCAAAGACCTTTGTGCTGGTGCATGGCGCCTGGTATGGCGGCTGGTGCTGGGAGAAGGTCGCGCAGGACCTGCGTGCACAGGGCCATAAGGTCACGACCCCGACCTGCCCCGGACTTGGCGAACATGCCCATCTTCTGTCCAAGGACATTTCGCTGACGACTTTTATTACGAGCATCACCAATCACATCCTCTACGAGAACCTGAACGATGTGATCCTGGTGGGCAGTGGCTTTGGCGGGGTGGTGATCAGCGGCGTGGCCGACCGCATCCCGACCCAGCTCAAGAGCCTGGTCTACGTCGACGCGATGGTGCTGGAAAGCGGCATGTCCGTGTTCGAGGGCCAGCCGGCTGCGGTCACCAAAAAGCGCCTGGAGCAGGTGGCAGCCCAGGGGAAAGGCGTCGCCATTCCGGTTCCGCCAGTCAACAAAGACTCGTATCGCGGCGCCGATTCCATCACCCTGGCCTGGATGCGCATGCGGCTGGCGCCGCAACCGGTCGGCACTTACCAGGAAAAACTGGTGCTGAACAATCCTCTGGGCAATGGTGTGCCGCGCACCTATGTCGACTGCACGGCCTCACCCTTCGAGCCGCTGGTCGAGGTCAAGAAGAACCTGAAACGCGAGAAAAGCTGGAACTGGGTCGAGCTGGCGACCCATCACGATCCGATGATCACCGAGCCGCGCATGCTCAGCAGTTTCCTGGCCCAGGTCTGAGCCAGGCGCGCGACACGCCATCAGGCCAGCGTGAATCCGGCCGACAGGCTGTAGCCTTCGCCGTAGGCGCTGCGCAGCGGCAGGTCCTGGCCGAGGCCGGTACGCGCCTTCTTGCGCAGGCGGTAGACCAGCATGTCGACGCGGCGGCTGGCATCCGGGTCGTCGCCCCCCATGCCGGCCACGATCACCTGGCGAGGCACCGGCCGGGTGTTGATGGTCAGCAGGTGCAGGAAGTTGCACTCCTTTTCCGTCAGGTCGATGACCTTGCCCATCAGCTCGAGCTGGCGGGCCGACACGCGCAAGGTCCACTTGCTCGGCACCGGCGCCGGCTCCTGCGGACGCACGCGGCGGTCGAGCGCCTCGATGTGGGCAGCCAGTTCCGGAAACTTGATCGGCTTCGTCAGATAGTGGTCCGCGCCCAGGCGCAGGCCGAGGATGCGGTTGTCGAAGGCGACCCGCCCCGTCAATACCAGCAAGCCGATCTCGGGATACAGCTGGCGCATTCGCGGAATGACATTGAATCCGTCTTCATCGGGCAGGCCGAGGTCGAGCACCACCACGGCAGCGGGCGTGCGGGTCAGCGCTGCCCACATGTCGCCGGCCGTGGTCGCGATCGTGACCTCATGGCCGAGCTCCTTGAGGAAGTCAGCCATGTCGCCGGCGTATTCGCCATTGTCTTCAACAATCAGTATTTGCGTCATGGGTTCTTTAGTTATTATTCCCGGAACTCTTGCGTCGGGCGCTTATCCCCGTAAGCCGCCCCGATTATCACTGCTGCTCTCTCCGGAAGCAAGACCTTTACCCGGAGCATCCTGTACCGGCAGCCACAGCCGGAACTCCGCCCCGCCTCCTTTCGGCGCCGCATGCTCCAGCGTGCCGCCATGCACTTCGACCACCGAGCGGGCCATGTACAAGCCCAGGCCGCTGCCCGGCACACCGGCCGCATTGCTGCCGCGATAGCCCCTGTCGAAAATGCGCGGCAGGTCTTCCGCCGGCACGCCCGGGCCGGTATCGCGTAGCGCCAGCTCGACGCCCTTGCCATGGCGCCGGCCCAGCACGCTCAGGCTGCTGTCGGTGGGGGTGTAGCGCACCGCGTTGTCCAGCAAAATCTTCAGCGCCAGGCGCAGCCCGGCCGGATCGCCGCGCAGCTGCGCCGGCAATTCCTCCGCCACCAGCGTGACCTTGCGGCCGGCCACGCGGGCCTGCGCCACCACCTCTTCCAGCAGCAGGCGCGGCGGCACGGTATTGGCCTGGCGCTGGCGCCCGATGGCCGCCATCCGCTCCGGCGACAGGTAATCGTCCATCATCGCGATCAGGCGGTCGGTCGCGGTCGCGATCTTGCGGTGGCGCTGGCGGGTCGGCTCGTCGGCGTTCGCGTTGGTCGCCTCCAGGCGCTGGATGGCGCCGTCGATGGTCGACAGCGGCGTGCGGAATTCGTGGTTCAGCATGCTGGCGAAGCGCTTCTGCTCGCGCTCCCGTTCGCGCCGCGCCGACAGGTCGCGTACGATCCCGGCCAGCGCCCGGGCCTTGCCGGCCTCGTCCAGCAACAGGGTCGAGATCACTTCCACCGGCACCTCGCGGCCGTCCGGGCGGCGCAGGTCGAACTCGCGTACGACGCGCAGGCGCGAGCCGTCGCCGGCAGCAAAGCGGCGCAGACGCTCCTGCAGGCCGGCAGACAGCGGCGCCAGGGGACCGGCTCGATTTCTTGCAAAATGTTCATGAACATCGACAACGCCATAACCCAGCATATCGTTGACATGTGGACTCAGGTACACCGGCAGGCCGCTGGCGCAGTCGAGGATGAAGACGAGGTCGCCGCCGAGTTCGGCGATGGTGCGGAAGGCGTCGGCCGTGACCAGGCTGGACGTGGGCAGCGCATCGCCAGGCGGAAGAACGGGTGCGCTGCGGACCATATGAACCTTCGAGAAGTTGATTGCTTTCAGGAAGTATAGTGCCCGACTTGCGGATTTGTATAGAACGGTGACTCTAAGGCGTTGCGTTGAACACGCATCCTGCATATTTCGGCATGTTTTGTCATGACGAACGCAAGATGCGTGTTACATCAAGCCTCTTCAGTCTTCCAGCGGTGCGAAGATCGCCTGCAGATCTTCCTGCGTTAGTGCCATCTTCTGCGATTCGCCTTCGGACAGGATCGACTGCGCCAGCTCCGACTTCTTCTGCTGCAGCAGCTGGATCTTTTCTTCCAGCGTGCCTTTCGCAATCAGTTTGTAGACGAACACGGGTTTGTCCTGGCCGATGCGCCAGGCGCGGTCGGTGGCCTGGTTCTCGGCGGCCGGGTTCCACCAGGGGTCGTAGTGGATCACGGTATCGGCCGCGGTCAGGTTCAGGCCGACGCCACCCGCCTTCAGGCTGATCAGGAAGATCGGCACCGCGCCCTGCTGGAAGGCGGCCACCTGCGCCGAGCGGTCGCGGGTTTCGCCGGTCAGCAGCGCATAGCGAATGCCGCGCGCTTCCAGCTCTTCCTCGATCAGCGCCAGCATGCTGGTGAACTGCGAGAACACCAGGATCTTGCGTCCTTCGCCCAGCAGGTCGTCGACCATCTGCATCAGGTCGGTCAACTTGGCCGAAACCGCCGCCGTATTTTTGCGCGACGGCATGGACTTCACCAGGCGCGGATCGCAGCAGACCTGGCGCAGTTTCAGCAGGGCTTCCAGGATCACGATCTGGCTGCGGGCCACGCCCTTGCGGTCGATCTCTTCGCGCACCTTCTTGTCCATCGCCAGGCGCACGGTCTCGTAGAGGTCGCGCTGCGGGCCGCTGATCTCGATGCGGCGGATCATTTCCGTCTTTTCCGGCAGTTCCTTGGCCACGTGGTCCTTGGTGCGGCGCAACAGGAACGGCCGGATGCGGCGATTCAGCAAGGTGCGGCGCACCGGATCGTCCTGGCGTTCGATCGGATGGCGGAATTGACTATTAAAAGTCTTCTCGTCGCCGAGCAGGCCCGGCAGCAGGAAGTGGAACTGCGACCACAGTTCACCCAGATGGTTTTCCAGCGGCGTGCCGGACAGGCACAGGCGGTGGCGTGCGTTCAGCGAGCCGGCCGTTTGCGCCGCCTTCGAGCGGGTGTTCTTGATGTAGTGCGATTCGTCCAGAATCACCAGGTGGTACTGGTGCTCGCGCAGCTTTTCCTCGTCGCGCGGCAGCAGTGCGTAGGTGGTCAGCACGATGTCGGCGCTGTCGATCTGGTCGAACAGCTCCATGCGCTCCTTGCCCTGCAGCAACAGCACCTTCAGGCTGGGGGCGAAGCGCGCGGCTTCTTCCATCCAGTTCATCATGAGGCTGGTCGGTGCGATCACCAGCGCCGGGCTGGTGAGCCTGCCCGCTTCCTTTTCGGTCAGGATGTGGGCGATGGTCTGCACGGTCTTGCCGAGACCCATGTCATCGGCCAGGATGCCGCCCAGGTCGTATTCGCGCAGGAACTGCATCCAGGCCAGACCGTCGAGCTGGTAGTCGCGCAGGGTCGCCTGCAAGCCTTTCGGGGCGTCGACCTTCTTCACTTTGCCGAACTGGCTCAGCTTGCGGCCGGTCTCGCGCAGGCGTTCGCCGCCGGTCCAGGTGAACTCGGCGCCACGCGCCAGCTCTTCCAGGCGCGCTGCATCCAGCGTCGACAGGCGCACCTTGGCCTTGATCTTGTCGTTGAAATACAGCTCGCCCAGCGTCGACAGGATCGGTTTGACGCGGCCCCATGGCAGCGCCACGCGCACGCCGTCAGGCAGGGTCGCCAGCATCTGGTCGGCTTCCTGGTGCACGGCCAGCACTTCCGGATTGAAATCCAGCGGCGCACTGCGGATCAGTTGGACCAGCACCGGCAGCAGCGGCACGCGCTTGCTGTTGACCACGATCCCCAGTTCCAGCTCGAACCAGGCGTTACCGGCTTCCGCCGGCTCGTCGATGTCGGCATACCAGTCCTCGACCGGCACCACGTCGTAGCGGTACTTGGCCGACTTCTGCACATTCCAGCCGAGATCGGCCAGCGATTCGAGGTCGTTGCCGGCAAAGCGCAGCCATTGCGCCTGGCCGTCCATCAGCAGCGCACCGGACAACGAGCTCAGTGGCGCCGAGGCCGGCTTGCGGAAGCCCATCTTGTTCAGGATGTCGAGCGCTTTTGCTTCGGCAGCTTCGTCGCGCGCGATGACCTCGGTGACGTCGCCGATCTGGCGCACCACGCGCTGGGCCGGGTCGAAGGAGATGCGCTGGCCGTCGTAGTCGAAGGCGAGGACGGCGAAGTCCTGCCAGCGCTGGCCGCTACCCTCGGCCACCGGAATCGCGTCCAGCAGCAGGTGCGGCACCGGTTTGACGTCGTCGCGCAGGCGCTGCGTGAGCGGCTGCGGCAGCGGCATCAGCTGCTGCAGGCCATGTGCCAGCAGCAGTTGCGAGACGCGTTTCTTGTCGTTGCCGCCCAGGGCCGGGGCTTGCGCCACCAATGCCTGCAGGTCGGCCAGCGAGATGTCGATCCCGCCACGGTTCAGCTCGAGAGCACCGCAAGACAGGTTGTCGATGTACCACGGCGGATCGGTCGGCAGCATGTAGTCGACCAGGTCGGCGCCGGCGTGGGTGGCCCCCTTGGCCGGCTCCACCGACCAGCCGAGCTTGGCAACCCGGCCTTCGTCGCGCCAGGCCAGGCTGGCCTTGCGTACCGGCCCCTGCTGCAGCGGATACAGCAGGCCATTGCTCATGTCCGACCACGAGTTGGCCCACAGCAGCTTGCCCTGCGCGAGCAGCTGCTCGAGCAGGATGGCGCCGACCTTGCCCTTGGGCTCGGTCGCGCTGGTGCTTTGGTTCGATCCGCTGCGCATGGCGATGAAGAACCGGACCAGGTCTTCGTCCTCGCCTTCCAGGTAAGCGGGCGGCGCCGACAGCAGCGAAAACACTTCGCCGACCGGGCTGGCCGATGCCACGTCGCCGTTCGGGCGCAGGCGCGCCTTGCACAGGCACACCGCGACGTGACGGCCGCCGCTGGTCGGTGCCATGACATAAACGAATTTGTACTGGACAGCTTTGGGGTCGGCGACTTCCGCGGTCAGCTTTGGCTGGGGATGTGCTGCCGCTTCGACCCTTTGCAGCCAGCTCAACACGGGAGCGGGCAAGGCCGGAGCGCGGGCAGGCGCTCTGGCAGGTGGTGCCTCGCTGATGTCGTCGCGATGAAGATCAACTGTGTGCATGGGTCTCACGAGTCTGTATGAAAAAAAACAACAACCGATATTATCGTTGATGCGATCCATTCTGTTTTGTTCGGAATCGCACCTTGCCAAGAAATCTTTACTGCCCGAAAGAGAGCAAAAGGAGTAAAAGTTACACTTTTCCGCGCGTTTGCACCACCCCCACACGAACGAGCGCGGCCAATAAATGGTGGACAGCGCCGGCATCCGGGCGGTTCCGGCGATTGCGGCGGCTGTCAAGACTGGCGCATCCGGCCGGTTTGCGTATCATTGCTCGCCTGACTCACGGATTTTGCGCACCATGCTGCCTTCGATCGAACAACGCCTCGCTTCAGAACTGTCCGCCAAACCGGCCCAGGTGGCCGCCGCCGTCGCCCTCCTCGACGAGGGCGCAACCGTTCCCTTCATTGCCCGCTACCGCAAGGAAGCGACGGGCGGCCTGGACGATATCCAGCTGCGCCTGCTGGAAGAACGCCTGCGCTACCTGCGCGAACTCGAAGAGCGCCGCGCCGCGGTGATCGCCTCGATCACGGAACAGAACAAGATGACGCCGGATCTGCTGCAGGCGATCTCGCTCGCGGAAGACAAGACCCGCCTCGAAGACCTCTACCTGCCGTACAAGCAGAAGCGCCGCACCAAGGCCCAGATCGCGATCGAAGCCGGCCTGGCGCCGCTGGCGGACGCGTTGCTGGCCGACCCGTCGCAAAGTCCCGAAGAAGCCGCCGCGCGCTATGTGCGCGAAGCCTTCACCAACGCCGACGGCGTGAACAACCCCGGCGTGCCGGACACCAAGACGGCGCTGGACGGCGCGCGCCAGATCCTGATGGAGCGCTTCGCCGAAGACGCGGAACTGCTGCAGTCGCTGCGCGAATATGTGCAGGAACACGGCGTGGTCGAATCGAAAGTTGTCGAGGGCAAGCAGGAAGAAGGCGAAAAGTTCGCCGACTACTTCGATTATTCGGAGCCGCTGTCTTCGGTCCCCTCGCACCGCGCGCTGGCGCTGATGCGCGGCCGCCGCGAAGGCATCCTGGACGTGACCCTGCGCCTCGACACCGAAGAAGAAAAGCCGAAGTGGGACGCCCCGCACAATCCCTGCGAAAGCCGGATCGCGGCGCGCTTCGGTATCAAGGGCGCCGGCCGCCCGGCGGATAAATGGCTGCTCGACACCGCGCGCTGGACCTGGCGCGTAAAAAGCTTCATGTACATCGAGACCGAACTGATGGGCGCCTTGCGCGACAAGGCGGAGACGGACGCGATCCAGGTCTTCGCGCGCAACCTGAAGGCCCTGCTGCTGGCCGCCCCGGCCGGTCCGCGCGCGACCATGGGCCTGGACCCGGGCCTGCGCACCGGCGTCAAGGTGGCCGTGGTCGACCCGACCGGTAAAGTCGTCGACACCGCCACCATCTACCCGCACGCGCCGCGCAACGACTGGGACGGTTCGCTGCATGTGCTGGGCCAGCTGGCAGCCAAGCACAATGTGTCGCTGATCTCGATCGGCAACGGCACCGCCTCGCGCGAGACCGACAAACTGGCGCAGGACCTGATCAAGCAGCGTCCGGAGCTGAAGCTGACCAAGATCGTCGTGTCGGAAGCCGGCGCCTCGGTGTATTCGGCCTCCGAATTCGCTTCGCGCGAGCTGCCGGACCTCGACGTCTCGATCCGCGGCGCGGTCTCGATCGCGCGCCGCCTGCAGGATCCGCTGGCGGAACTCGTGAAGATCGACCCGAAAAGTATCGGCGTCGGCCAGTACCAGCACGACGTCTCGCAGACCCAGCTCGCGCGCCAGCTCGACGCCGTGGTCGAGGATTGTGTGAATGCGGTCGGCGTGGACGTCAACACCGCCTCGGCACCGCTGCTGGCGCGGGTGTCGGGTTTATCGGCCAGCGTGGCCCAGAGCATCGTCACCTACCGCGACATGCAGGGCGCCTTCCCCTCGCGCGCGGCGCTGAAGAAAGTGCCGCGCCTGGGCGATAAAACCTTCGAGCAGGCGGCCGGCTTCCTGCGCGTGATGAACGGCGACAATCCGCTGGACGCCTCGGCGGTGCACCCGGAATCGTACCCGGTCGTGGAAAAAATCCTGGCTGACATCAAGCGCGACATCAAGACCGTGATCGGCGATGGCTCGCTGGTGAAAACCCTGAACCCGGCCAGGTATGCCGACGACAAGTTCGGCGTGCCGACGGTGTCCGACATCCTGAAGGAGCTGGAAAAGCCGGGCCGCGACCCGCGTCCGGAGTTCACCACCGCCACGTTCAAGGAAGGCGTGGAAGAGATCTCGGATCTGCGCCCGGACATGATCCTGGAAGGCGTGGTGACCAACGTCGCCGCCTTCGGCGCTTTCGTCGACATCGGCGTGCACCAGGACGGCCTGGTGCACATCTCGGCGCTGTCGAATACCTTCGTCAAGGATCCGCACACGGTGGTGAAGGCCGGCCAGGTGGTGAAAGTGAAGGTGCTGGAAGTCGACGTCAAGCGCAAGCGCATCGCCCTGACCATGCGTCTGTCGGACTCGGCGCCGCAGGCCGGTTCGCAGCCCCAGCAGCGCGGCGACCGCGACGACCGCAAGAGGATGGGTCAGCACCAGCGCGACAACCAGCGCCAGGAACGCTCCGCGGCCCCGAGCGGGGGCGCGATGGCGGCGGCGTTTGCCAAGCTGAAGAAGTAATCCTCGCTGTGCCGACCGTCGCATCCGCCGATCCGGACAGCCCCGCCGCACGGGTGCTGCTCGGCGAACTGGGCGCGGCGCTGGCGGCGATCACCGGCAGCGACGGCACGGCTTCCTTCGACGCCGCCGACGTGCGCGGGCCAGGCGCCTGCTTCCTGGTCGCCCACGATGCGGATGGGCTGGCAGTGGGCTGCGGCGCACTGCGGCCGCTGGCGCAGCGCGTGGCCGAGCTGAAGCGGATGTATGCGCGACCCGGCAGCGGCGCCGGGCGTTTTATATTGGAAGCGCTGGAACGCCAGGCTGCAGCCTTCGGCTACGCCGAAGTCTGGCTGGAGACGCGCAGGGTGAATGGCCGGGCGGTGGCGTTCTATGAAAAGCACGGGTACCGGGTCGTTCCCAACTATGGCAAATATGTTGGCCGCGCCGAAGCTGTCTGCCTGGGCAAGCATCTGTAGGGTGGGCACCCCGTGCCCACGCTTGAGGTTCGCACAATACCAGCGTTCAGCGTGGGCTCGGGGAGCCCACCCTACGGCGTAGTGACTGCATACCTGGCTGGCGGATTTCTTATAAAATGCCGCCATCCACCTAATTTCACCCTGAAGGCAAATCCAAATGAGCGACGTACAAACCTGGATCAAAGAAACCGTGACCAACACGCCCGTCGTGCTGTTCATGAAGGGCACCGCCCAGTTCCCGCAGTGCGGCTTTTCCGGCCGTGCGATCCAAATCCTGAAGGCTTGCGGCGTCGATAACATCGCCACCGTGAACGTGCTGGAAGACGCGGAAGTCCGCCAGGGCATCAAGGAATTCTCGAACTGGCCGACCATCCCGCAACTGTATGTGAACGGCGAATTCGTCGGCGGCTCGGACATCATGACCGAGATGTACGAATCCGGCGAATTGCAAGCCCTGATCAGCAAGCAGCAGAATGGCTGATCCGAGGCCACGCCGGATCGTCGTCGCCATCACCGGCGCGACCGGCGCGGTCTACGGCGTGCGGCTGCTCGAGCGGCTGCGCGCGATTCCCGGCGTCGAGACCCATCTGGTCATTTCCGACGCCGCTACCCTGACCCTGCACCAGGAAGTCGGCCTGCAAAGGCGCGACGTGGAAGCGCTCGCCCACGTGGTGCACAAGAATCGCGAGATCGGCGCCCCGATCGCCAGCGGCTCGTTCCAGTCGGACGGCATGGTGATCGCCCCCTGTTCGATGAAGACCCTGGCGGCGGTGGCGCACGGGCTGTCGGACAACCTGATCGCACGCGCGGCCGACGTGATCCTGAAGGAGCGCCGGCGCCTGGTGCTGATGGTGCGCGAAACGCCATTCAACCTGGCGCACCTGCGCAATATGACGGCCGTCACCGAGATGGGCGGCATCGTGTTCCCGCCGCTGCCGAGCTTTTATAACAAGCCGGGCTCCATCGACGAGATGGTCGACCACACGCTTGCGCGCGTCATCGACCTGCTGGGCATCGAGAACGATCTCGCGCCCCGCTGGGCGGGCATGAAAGACGCCTGAATCAGCGCCGTTCGCCGTAGCGTTCCTGCTCTTCCTTCCTTGCTTCCCTTGCGTCTTCGATTTTCCTGCGCTGCTCATTACGCTTGCGCATGATTTCTGCGTGTTGCGCCGCAGTCATCGGCGGCGCGGTCATGAGGTCTTTCAACTGCGCGGTACTGCTGTAGTTATTAATCATGAGGGCGCTGCATCCTTATATGACCGATAACGTTGGAGGTGAGACAAGCAGATTATGCGCGAGACTCGACCATTTGTGCCGCCCGCTTGAAGATAAATTGCAGTATGGAATAGAAACGGCCCGGCCGGGGATTGCTCCCGGGCCGGGCCGTTCTTGTATAGACAGGCCTTACTTCGACTGGTGATTCATGCGCACCAGCATGCGGATGAACTCGCGTGCCAGTTGCTTGTGATGCTCGTCCAGGCGCTGCAGGTCGGCGATCAGCTTGACGTCGGCCGATTCGAAACGTGCCGAGGCGTCGGCAGCTTCGCCGTTGGCCGGGGTATTCTCGGAACCGCCGAAACGCAGCCAGTCGGCCGGTACGCCCAGCCATTGGGCGATCATGCGCAGCTTTTCCTGGGTCGGAATGGCTTCGCCGACCAGCCACTTGCGGGCGGCGTGGACCGTGATCGGGCGGCCTTCGAAACGAATGTTAAATTCGCGCGCCAGCCTGGTCGGGCTGTCCGGCGAGTAGTGGGCATTCTTTAGCGCTTGCTGCAAACGCTCGCTAAAGCTCTCACGCTCATTGGTGGAATTCATCGGTGGTGCTAAAGGTTCATGCAAGGCTGTCATGGTTTCTCCATGGTTCAGACCTTATGTAAAGCACGAAAGTCTGAAAGTAACAAACATGTGAGTATTGACCGATTCTCACAGTGCTGTCCAGCAATAATTGTGCTTTCCGGTAAGAGAGTAGGCGGGTGTGAAAAATATCCTACAGGAAAAAGAAAACGTTTGCTCGGGGGAATGCACTCGTGTAAACAAAAACAGGCAACCCAAGGGTTGCCTGCAATACAGAATATGGTGTTGAAGCCGCCGGGATCAGCGCAATCCGAAGCGGATAATGCCGTCGTCGCCGGTTACACGGTCGAGGATACCGGCGTACCAGAGCGCATGCAGGTGGGCCAGCGCCTCGCCGACGGCAAAACTGAGCTGGTGGGCGTCGAGCTGGCGACGGAACATCAGCGGGACAATGTCAACTGCGGAGCGCGGTTCGCTGCAGGCGGCGCGCACCTCGTCCAGCCGCGCAGCGTGGTGTGCGCGCAACTGTTGGATGCGCACATGCAGGCCGCGGAAGGGTTTGCCGTGCGAAGGCAGCACCAGGGTGTCGTCCGGCAGACCGGCGAACTTGTCCAGCGAAGCGAGATATTGTGTGAGCGGATCGCCTTCCGGCTCGACCGCGAACACGGAGACATTGGTCGAAATCCGCGGCAGCACCATGTCGCCGGAGATCAGGATCTTCCCCTCTTCCGCATACAGCGAGACGTGCTCGGGCGAATGGCCGAAGCCCGTGATCACGCGCCATTCACGGCCGCCGATGCGCACGCGCTGGCCATCCTGCAGCCGGGTATAGGCAGGCGGCACGGCCGGCACCAGCGAGGGATAGTAATTGCGGCGGCTCTGCATCTGCTCGAGCATGCCCGCGTCGACCAGGCCATGCTTCTGGAAATGCGGGATGGCCGACGGCCCGTCGACGCCCGGCAGCGCGGCCGCCATCATGCGCGCAAAGCCGAACTCGGCGGCGCTGGTCCAGAACGGCGCCCTGAAACGCTCGCACAGCCAGCCGGACAGGCCGACGTGGTCCGGGTGGCAGTGGGTGGCGAACACGCGCAGCAGCGCTTGCCCACCCATCGCGCCATCGAACAATTGCTCCCAAGCGGCACGGGTCGCCTCGGTGCTGGCGCCGCAGTCGACCAGCGCCAGTCCTTCCCTACCCTCCAGCCGGTCGTCCAGCAGCCACAGGTTGATGTGATCGAGGGCGAACGGCAGCGGCATGCGCAGCCAGCGCAAGCCCGGCGCGATGTCGTGCACCGTGCCGAGCGGCGGGATGGTGTCGCCGAAGGGGTAAGCCAGCTGGGATTCGAGAGGGTTCATGCCGAAAATCTTTCGTGTTGGTCCAGGCGCTGCAAGCTACAATGCAATCAACATTGACGTTGACGTAAACGGAAACGTCGGCGCAAACTGCGATTCTATGTGATTTTCGACCATGCAGAAAAATATGGGCCCTACCTACACCATCGCCGAACTGGCGCGCGAATTCGACATCACCGCTCGCGCCATCCGTTTCTACGAAGACCAGGGACTGCTGAGCCCGATGCGCGAAGGCCAGGGCGGCCGCAACCGCGTCTACACCCCGCGCGACCGTACGCGCCTGAAGCTGACCCTGCGCGGCAAGCGCCTGGGCCTGACTTTGTCGGAGATCAAAAGCATCATCGACATGTACGAATCGCCCAAGGACACCGTGGCCCAGATCAACCGCTTCCTCGGCGTGCTGTCGCACCAGCGCGATACGCTCGAGCAGCAGCGCGCCGACATCGAGATGTCGCTGGCGGAGATCGCGGTGCACGAGGAAGAGTGCCGGCGCCTGCTGGCCGAAGCCGGGGCCGATGGCAATGTCGAGCCGCAGGAGCGCAGCGCGGCGTAAGTAACCGCTTACTTCTACACCCGTCGTTCCGGGCATTGCCCGGAACGACTTCCCGCGAAGGCGGGTATCCATAATGAGCCCGTGGGATAGCCAGCGTCCCTGTTCTGCACACTCAGCATGGGTTCCCGCTTTCGCGGGAACGACGTGGTTCATCCCTTGACGTTTACGTTAACGTCACTCCGCGCTATCATCCCGTTCAGCCATTCCAGCCATAACGACACACACGAGACAAACGAGAGGACGACATGCTGCATCTCCCAGGCTTGACCTTTGACCACGGCGAAGACATCGCCGCGCTGCGCGAAGCAGTGCAACAGTTCGCGGCCAGCGAGATCGCGCCGCGCGCGGCCGAGATCGACCGTACCGACCAGTTCCCGATGGACCTGTGGAAGAAGATGGGCGAACTGGGCCTGCTGGGCATCACCGTCGGCGAGGAATACGGCGGCGCCAACATGGGCTACCTGGCCCACATCGTCGCCATGGAAGAGATCTCGCGCGCCTCGGCCTCGGTCGGCCTGTCGTATGGCGCCCACTCGAACCTGTGCGTCAACCAGATCAAGCGCAACGGCAACGAAGAACAGAAGCGCAAATACCTGCCCAAGCTGATCTCGGGCGAGCACGTCGGCGCGCTGGCCATGTCCGAGCCGAACGCCGGTTCCGACGTCGTCAGCATGAAGCTGCGTGCCGACCTGAAGGGCGACCGCTACGTGCTGAACGGCACCAAGATGTGGATCACCAACGGTCCGGACGCCGACACCCTGGTCGTCTACGCCAAGACCGACATCGAAGCCGGCCCGCGCGGCATGACCGCCTTCCTGATCGAAAAAGGTTTCAAGGGCTTCTCGATCGCGCAAAAGCTGGACAAGCTGGGCATGCGCGGTTCGCACACCGGCGAACTGGTGTTCCAGGATTGCGAAGTGCCGGTCGAGAACGTGCTGGGCGGCGTGGGCAAAGGCGTCAACGTGCTGATGTCGGGCCTGGACTTCGAACGCACCGTGCTGTCCGGCGGCCCGCTGGGCATCATGTCGGCCTGCATGGACGTGGTCGTCCCCTACATCCACGAGAGAAAACAGTTCGGCCAGGCGATCGGCGAGTTCCAGCTCATGCAGGGCAAGATCGCCGACATGTATTCGACCATGATGGCCTGCCGCGCCTATGTGTACGCGGTCGGCCAGGCCTGCGACCGCGCCGACAACCCGGCCGCCGTGCGCGCCCTGCGCAAGGATGCCGCCGGCGCCATCCTGTACAGCGCCGAGAAGGCCACCTGGATGGCGGGCGAAGCGATCCAGACCCTGGGCGGCAACGGCTACATCAACGAGTACCCGGTCGGCCGCCTGTGGCGCGACGCCAAGCTGTATGAAATCGGCGCCGGCACCAGCGAGATCCGCCGCATGCTGATCGGCCGCGAGCTGTTCGGCGAAACCGCGTAACGAGCTTCAAGGCGAGAGCGGAGAGGAGACGCGGGCTGGCGATAGAGCTGCAAAGGCCGCCGCCAGCCCGCACCGTATAACCGTCATTCCCGCGAAAGCGGGAATCCATGCTGAGTGTGCGATGAATACGCCGGCAACGATGCCGGATCTTCAGAATGGGTTCCCGCCTCCGCGGGAACGACGTACTAGTAGCGATTACAATATCCGCTCACTCTTTCCAACGCGCGCGAGAACACCGATGACACAGGCAAGTTTCCCCAAACTGCTCTCGTCGCAGATCGCCTTCGACATCGCGCGTACCATCCTGGACGGCTTCGACCGTCACTACGCGCTGTTCCGCCAGGCCAGCCAGGCCGCGAAGGGCCATTTCGAGCGGGCCGACTGGGCCACCGCCCAGCGCGCCGCGCGCGAACGCATCGATTTCTACGACAAGCGCGTGCAGGAATGCGTGCAGATCCTCGAGGACGACTACGCGCCCGAGGAGCTGAACGACGATACCTGGCGCGAGACCAAACTGCACTTTATCGGGCTACTGAGCGGCCTGCTCAAGGGCCACAAGCGCCCCGAGCTGGCCGAAAGCTTTTTCAATTCCGTCAGCTGCCGCCTGCTGCATCGCAGTTACTACCGCAACGAATTCATCTTCGTGCGCCCGGCCGTCTCGACCGACTACATCGAGACCGAAGAACCGCAGCCGACCTACCGCGTCTACTACCCGGCCGCGGACGGCTTGCGCTTCGCCTTGCGGCGCATCGTCACCAATTTTCAACTGGCCTGTCCCTTCGCCGACCTCGATCGCGATGTCGCCCTGGTCGAGCAGCGCATGATCGAACGCTTCGGCCTGGACAGGATGGAGCCGAACCAGCAGCTGCACGTCCTGTCGAGCCTGTTCTTCCGCAACAAGGGCGCCTACATCGTCGGCCGTGCCATCAACGGCGCGCGCGAAGCCCCGTTCGTGATTCCGGTCCTGCACGGCGGCGACGGCACGCAGTCAGGTCTCGTGCTCGATACCGTGCTCACCGAACCGGACCAGATCCTGACCCTGTTCTCGTTCACGCGCGCCTACTTCATGGTCGACATGGAGGTACCGTCGAGCTATGTGCAGTTCCTGCGCAGCCTGATGCCGAAGAAGCCCCGCAGCGAAATCTACACGCTGCTCGGCCTGCAAAAACAGGGCAAGACCCTGTTCTACCGCGACTTCCTGCAGCACCTGAAGCACAGCTCGGACGAGTTCCGCATCGCGCCCGGCATTCCCGGCCTGGTGATGCTGGTGTTCGAGCTGCCGTCCTTCCCTTACGTGTTCAAGGTGATCAAGGACCGCTACCCGCCGCCGAAGGAAACCACGCGCGCGCAGATCAAGGAAAAGTACCTGCTGGTGAAGCACCACGACCGCGTGGGCCGCATGGCCGACACGCTGGAATACTCGGACGTGGCTTTCCCGCTGGCGCGCTTCTCGGACCAGCTGCTCGAGCAGCTGCGCCGCGACGCGCCCTCGCTGCTTGCCATCGAGGGCGACCGCATCATCATCAAGCACCTCTACATCGAACGCCGCATGGTGCCGCTGAATATGTGGCTGCAGGACGCGGAACGCGCCAACGACCAGGCCCGCCTCGAACACGGTGTGATCGAATACGGCAATGCGATCCGCGACCTGGTGGCGGCGAATATCTTCCCCGGCGATATGCTGTACAAGAATTTCGGCCTCACGCGCCAGGGCCGCGTCGTGTTCTACGATTACGACGAAATCGAGTACCTCACCGACTGCCAGTTCCGCGACATCCCGGCCCCGCGCAACGAGGAGGACGAGATGGCGGCCGAGCCGTGGTACCCAGTTGGAAAACACGACGTCTTTCCCGAGCAGTTCGAACGCTTCCTGCTTGGGAATCCGAAAATCCGCACCATCTTCATGCAGCATCACGCCGAGCTGCTCCAGCGCGCCTGGTGGCAGTCGCACAAGGAGCGCATCCAGGCGGGCATCGTCGAGGACGTGTTCCCGTATCCGCAGCAGATCCGCTTTATCAACAAGACCAACCCGGCGGCCAGTCCGTCAACTTCCTGTTTGGAGACAATACAATGAATGATCCAGTCGTTATCGTCGGCGCAGCCCGTACCCCGATGGGTGCCTTCCAGGGCGATTTCTCCTCGAAGACCGCCAGCGACCTGGGCGCGGTGGCGATCAAGGCCGCCGTCGAGCGCGCCGGCGTCGACCCGCAAACCGTCGAACACGTCTACTTCGGTAACTGCCTGATGGCCGGCCAGGGCCAGGCCCCGGCGCGCCAGGCGCTGATCAAGGCCGGCCTGCCGCTGTCGACCGGCGCCGTGACCCTGTCGAAGATGTGCGGTTCGGCGATGCAGGCCGCGATCTTCGCGCACGACCAGCTGGTGGCCGGCAGCGCCGACATCGTCGTCGCCGGCGGCATGGAGTCGATGACCAACGCCCCCTACCTGATCCCGAAAGCACGCGGCGGCTACCGCATCGGCCACGCGCCGATGTTCGACCACATGATGCTGGACGGCCTGGAAGACGCCTACTCGCGCAACGAGAAGACCGGCGAAGGCCGTTCGATGGGCACCTTCGCCGAAGAGTGCGTCGCCACTTACCAGTTCACCCGTGAAGACCAGGACAACTTCGCGATCGAGTCGGTCAAGCGCGCACAAAACGCCAACGCCGACGGCACATTCGACTGGGAAGTCGCGCCGGTGAGCGTCGCGAATCGCCTGGGCGAGCAGATCATCAGCAAGGACGAAGGCCCGCTGAAGGCCAAGGTCGACAAGATCCCGTCGCTGCGTCCGGCATTCAAGAAGGAAGGCACCGTGACCGCCGCCTCGTCCTCGTCGATCAACGACGGCGCCGCCGCGCTGGTCATGATGCGCGAATCGAAGGCCAAGGAACTGGGCCTGACCCCGATCGCCCGCGTGATCGGCCACGCCACCCACGCCCAGGAACCGAACCTGTTCACCACCGCCCCGATCGGCGCGATGCAGAAGCTGTTCAAGAAGACCGGCTGGAAGGCCGGCGACGTCGACCTGTTCGAGATCAACGAAGCCTTCGCCGCGGTGCCGATGGCCGCCATGCGCGACCTCGACATCCCGCACAGCAAGGTCAACATCCACGGCGGCGCCTGCGCACTGGGCCACCCGATCGGCGCCTCGGGCGCGCGCATCGTCGTCACCCTGCTGGGCGCGCTGAAGAAGACCGGCGGCAAGCGCGGCGTGGCTTCGCTGTGCATCGGCGGCGGTGAAGCGACGGCGATGGCGATCGAGATGATCTGATCGTAGGGTGGGCACACTGTGCCCACGTTCGGCGTTCGCGTGGGCACGGTGTGCCCACCCTACGCTATGCTGGCGGTTTCGAACACCCGCCCAAGGAGAATTCCATGTCCACCGCCCTCATCATCGGCGCCTCGCGCGGCATCGGCCACGAAATGGTGCGCCAGTACCGCGCCGACGGCTGGCGCGTGATCGCCACCGCCCGCAAACCGGAAGACTGCGAAGAACTGCGCCAGCTCGGCGCCGAATGCTACCCTCTCGACGTGACCAATCCGGAAGCGATCGGCGGCCTGGGCTGGAAACTGGACGACGAGAAGATCGACCATGCCTGGCTGGTGGCCGGCGTCTACGGTCCGCGCCACGACGGTTTCCCGACCCAGCAGGAGTTCGACAGCGTCATGCACACCAACGTGCTGGCGGCGATGCGCCTGCTGCCGATCGTCGGCCCGCTGGTCGCCAACGCGCGCGGCAAGCTGGCGGTGATTTCTTCGCGCATGGGCTCCATCGGCGAGCGCAACAGCGCTTCCGGTTCGCTGTACCGCGCCAGCAAGGCCGCGCTGAACTCGGTGCTGAAGGATGCATCGCTGAGCTTCGGACCGCAGGGCGTGACCTGCCTGACTTTCCACCCGGGCTGGGTGCAGACCGACATGGGCGGCGCCGGCGCCCCGCTCAGCGTCGAGGAAAGCGTGCGCACGCTGCGCGCGACCCTGGCGGCTGCGAATGCATCGCAGAACGGCGCTTTTCTCAACCACGACGGCACGCCGATCGCGTGGTAAGCCATCACTGAATAACGATAACGACACACGAGACAAGATGATCTTAAGCGAAGAACACCAGATGATCCGCGACGCCCTGCGCAGCTATTCGCAGGAGCGCCTGGCGCCGCAAGCGGCCCGCTGGGACCGCGAACACTATTTTCCGAAGGATGAGCTGAAGGAACTGGCGCAATTGGGCGCCTTCGGCGTGGCGGTGCCGGAGCAGTACGGCGGCGCGGGCCTCGACTACGTGTCGCTGGCCCTGGTGCTGGAAGAGATCGCGGCCGGCGACGGCGGCACCTCGACCATCATCTCGGTGAACAACTGCCCGGTATGCTCGATCGCGATGATGTATGCGAACGAGGCGCAAAAAGAAAAATGGCTGCGCCCGCTGGCCCAGGGCGAGATGCTGGGTGCCTTCGCCCTGACCGAACCGCACACCGGCAGCGACGCCGCCGCACTGCGCACCACGGCCACCCGCGATGGCGATCACTACGTCCTCAACGGCACCAAGCAGTTCATCACCAGCGGCAAGAACGGCGACGTCGCCATCGTCATGGCCGTCACCGACAAAGCCGCGGGCAAGAAGGGCATCAGCGCGTTCTGGGTGCCGACGAATACCCCCGGCTACATCGTCGCCGGCATCGAGCACAAGATGGGCCAGCATTCCTCGGACACGGCGCAGATCGTGTTCGAGAACTGCCGCGTCCCGGCGGAGAACCTGATCGGCGAAGAGGGGCAAGGCTACAAGATCGCCCTGTCCGGCCTGGAGGGCGGCCGGATCGGCATCGCTTCGCAATCGGTCGGCATGGCACGCGCGGCGTATGAAGCGGCGCTTGCCTACGCCAAGGAGCGCACCAGCTTCGGCAGCGCGATCTTCGACCACCAAGCCGTGCAGTTCCGCCTGGCCGAGATGGCGATGCAGATCGAAGCGGCACGCCAGCTGATCCTGCACGCGGCCTCGATGAAGGATGCCGGCCTGCCCTGCCTGAAGGAAGCGGCGATGGCCAAGCTGTTCGCCTCCGAGATGGCGGAAAAGGTCGTCTCCAGCGCGATGCAGGTGTTCGGCGGCTACGGTTACGTGGCCGATTTCCCGATCGAGCGCATCTACCGCGACGTGCGCGTGTGCCAGATCTACGAAGGCACCAGCGATATTCAAAAAATCCTGATCGCGCGGGCGCTGTGAAGATCCGGCCGGCAGAGGCGGCCGACCTGCCGGCCTTCTTCGTCTATCTCGACGACCACCTGCGCGACAACGGCGCGGACGGCACGCCGCTGTTCCAGCCGCTCTCGCGGGCGCAGTCGCAGCTGCCGCCCGGTTTGAAAGCGTCGTTCGTCGATGGCCTGGCCATTTCGGTCGGCGAACCGCGATGGCGCCGCCTGTGGCTGGCACTGGATGCGCGCGGCTCGATCGCCGGCCACGTCGACCTGCGTGCGCGGCCGGAGCCGGGTGCGCGGCATCGGGCGATGCTGGGGATGGGCGTGCACCGCGCCTACCGGCGGCGCGGCCTGGGTGCGCAGCTGCTCGCTACCGCCATCGACTGGGCGCGCCAGCAGGACGGCCTGAAATGGGTCGATTTGGAGGTGCTGGCCGAGAATCACCCGGCCGTCGCGCTCTACCTGCGTGCAGGGTTTGCGATGACGGCGCGGATCGAGGACATGCTGGAGATCGATGGCGTGAGCCATGATCTCAGCTATATGCGCTACCGGCTGCGCTGATCAGAAGCCTTCCAGCACAATCTTCCCACGCGCCTGATGCGACTCGATCATCGCATGCGCGCGGCGCAGGTTTTCCGCATTGATGGTGCCGTAGTTCTCGTTGGCCGTGGTGCGGATCGTGCCCGCATCGACCAGCTCGGCCAGGCGGGTCAGGATGTTGTGCTGTTCGATGATGTCCGGCGTCGTGAACAGCGCACGGGTGAACATCAGCTCCCAGTGCAGCGAGATCGCCTTGCGCTTGAACTTCATGATGTCGATCGGCGTGGCCGGGTCGTCGATCAGGCTGTACTTGCCCTGCGGCGCGATGGCTTCCACCACCTGGTCGAAGTGCTGGTCGCTGTGGGTCAGGCTGCACACGTATTCCGGCGCGCTCAGGCCGGCGGCGGCGATCTGCTCGGCCAGCGGCTTGCTGTGGTCGATCACGTGATGGGCGCCCAGTTCGCGCACCCAGTCCTGCGTTTCCGGGCGCGAGGCGGTGCCGATGATGGTCAGCTGGGTCAGCTGGCGCGCCAGCTGGACCAGGATCGAGCCGACGCCGCCGGCCGCGCCGATCACCAGCACGGTCTTGCCCTTGCCTTCTTCGTCGGTCGGCACCTGCAGGCGGTCGAACAGCATCTCCCAGGCCGTCAGGCCGGTCAGCGGCAGCGCCGCGGCGGCGCCGAAGTCGAGCGAAGCCGGCATGCGGCCGACGATGCGCTCGTCGACCAGCTGCAGTTCGCTGTTGCTGCCGGCGCGGGCGATCGAGCCGGCGTACCAGACGCGGTCGCCCGGCTGGAACAGGGTGACGTCGGGGCCGACCGCCTTCACGATGCCGGTCGCATCCCAGCCCAGCACCTTCCACTGCCCTTCTTCAGGCTTGGCGCTCTTGCGCACCTTGGTGTCGACCGGGTTGACCGACACGGCGCGCACCTCGACCAGCAGGTCGTGGCCCTGGGCGACCGGGTCCGGCAGCGTGATGTCGACCAGCGATGCGGCGTCGGTGGCGGGAAGGTTGTTCTGGTATCCGATGGCTTTCATGTGCAGGCTCCTGTGTTGATTGATATTGCGATGGATACCATTCTGACCAGTCCCGGCTTTTTGATAAACTGGGCAATCCCGAAATCACTTTCAACAATGCTTTGAAAATCCGCAACCTGCAGGATCTGGAAACCTTCGTCGCCACCGCCGAGCGGGGCAGTCTGTCCGCGGCCGCGCGCCTGCTGGAAACCTCCCCGGCCGTCGCCAGCGCCAGCCTGAAGCGGCTGGAGGCGGATCTCGGCGTGGCGCTGTTCATCCGCAGCACGCGCAGCATGCGCCTGACCCTGGCCGGCGAACGCCTGCTCGGGCGCAGCAAGGCTTTACTGGACGGCCTGCGCGAAGCGGAAGATGAGGTGCGCGCCGGCCAGGATGCGATCGAAGGCCAGCTGCAGATCTCGATGCCGTCCGATCTCGGGCGCCATGTCGTCCTGCCCTGGCTGAACGATTTCCAGGCGCGCTACCCGGGCGTGAAACTGCGCCTGCAGCTGACCGACCGCCTCGCCAACATCTATCGGGAACCGGTCGACATTGCCCTGCGCTTCGGCGTGCAGCCGGAGTCCAGCATGGTGGCGCTGCCGCTGCTGGCCGAGAACCGGCGCGTGCTGTGCGCTTCGCCGGCCTACCTGGCGCGCCATGGCATGCCGGCCTCGCCGCGCGAACTGGAACAGCACAACTGCCTGTGCTTCATGCTCGACGAAACCGTCAACGACCGCTGGCGCTTCCGCAAGGGCGATGAAGAGATCGAGATCCTGGTGCAGGGCGACCGCGTGGCCGACGATTCCGAGATCGTCAAACGCTGGGCGCTGGCAGGCCTGGGCATCTGCTACCGCTCGCGCCTGGACGTCCACCAGGACCTGGCCAGCGGCCGCCTGCGCCTGATCCTGCCGGAGTGGGAAGGCGTCAACGCGCCGCTGACGATGCTGGTGGCGAACCGCAAGCAGGTGTCGCCGGCGGTGCGGGTGCTGCGCGAATTCCTGGTGGGCCGCTGCAAGACTTTATTGGGTGCCTGAAGCCGCCGCCAGCAGAGTTTGCGCCGGCGGTGCAGAATGCATCTTTGCACATGAAGAGGAGCGGACATGGACACCCAGGCGACGATCGAACAATGGCAGCAGCAACTGGACGCGGTACGCGCACGGGCGCGCGAGAACGGCGCGCAGGCCGGCGTGGTGCCGGTCGAGCAGGCGCGCTCGATGCGCGGCCTGGACATCATGCAGGCGCTGCTGGAGGGTCGCTTCCCGTATCCGCCGATCGCCGAGACCCTGGATTTTCATTTAGTCGAGGTCGAGCGCGGCGTGGCCACCTTCCAGGGCATGCCGCAGCAAAAACATCTGAACCCGATGGGCACGGTGCACGGCGGCTGGTACGCCACCCTGCTCGACTCGGCGGTCGGCTGCGCGGTGCAGACCATGCTCGAACCCGGCCAGGGCTACACGACGGCCGAACTGAGCGTGAACCTGGTGCGCGGCGCGCGCCTGGACGGCGGACCGCTGCGCGCGATCGGCACGGTGCTGCACTGCGGCCGCCAGCTGGCCACCGCCGAAGGCAGGATCGTCGATGCGCAGGGCCGCCTGTACGCGCACGCGACCACCACCTGCCTGGTCTTCGACATCAAGTAATCAGCTGACTGAATCAGCTGACTGCAGGCTCCAGCAGAGTCAGCGTTTGTGCGGCCGTATCCAGCGTCGCGCGCACGCCGACCGGGATCGTGAACTGGTTGCGGATGTGGCCGAAGGAGTAGCCGGTGACGGCGGGTATATGCAGCGGCTGCAGGTGCACATCCCAGGTTTCGTCCAGCGTGAGCGAGGAGCCGTTGCCCTGCGGCCCGCAGTTCTCGCAGATGCCGACCATGACGCCGGCCGCCTTATCGAGGCCGACCGCGAGGTCGAGCTGGGTCATCCAGCGGTCGATGCGGTAGGGCTCTTCGTTGACCTCTTCGACGAACAGCAGGCTGTCCCGGAAATCGGCGGCGTAGGGCGTGCCGGCCAGCGCGCTCACCAGCGACAGGTTGCCGCCCATGAGCGGACCGGTGGCCGTGCCGCCGTGGACGGTGCGCACCGCGTAGTGCGGCTCCAGCACGGCGCGGCGCGCGTTTTCAGGCGCCATCGGGATCGTGTAGTTTGCGCGCGGCTCCATCAGCACCGCCAGCATGTGCTCGTTCGAATAGCTTGAGGGCGTGCTCGACGCCACCGGGCCGTGGAAAGTCACCACGCCGGCATGGCGGTGGATGGCCAGGTGCAGCGCGGTGATGTCCGAGTAGCCGAGCAGGATTTTCGGGTGCTTGCGGATCAGCGCGAAATCGAGGTGCTTCAACAGCGAGATGCAGCCCGAGCCGCCGCGGATCGCCCAGATGGCTTTCACGTCCGGATCGCGGAACATGCCGTGCAGGTCGGCGATGCGGGCGGCGACGGTGCCGCCGTAATTGCCCCAGACTTCGCGCAGGTAGTTGCCCGGCTTGACGCGGAAACCCAGCGCCTCGATGTTTTTCACGGCCTTCTGGATCGCGGCGTCGCTGGTATAGCCGCCGGGGGCGATGAGGCCGACCAGGTCGCCTTTTTGCAGGCGCGGCGGTTTGATCAGGTGTGTCATGGGACGGGAAGGATGGAGCTGGCGGTCACGCGTCCGGCCTGCGACCGGCGAAGAGGGCAGCAGCGTTGCCGCCATCAGCGCCGTGAAGCGCCGCCTGCCGATGTTGTTCATGCCTGACATGCTGGCCCCGTGTGAAATGGAAAACGGCCCGTGCTGCGGAAAGGACCAGCCTTCCCGTGCACGGGCCGCCCACCTTCGATCGATCAGAAGAACTTGTACTTGACGTCGAAGCTCAGCGAACGGCCACGCGGGTTGCCCACGCGCGGATCCCAGCCTGCACCCACGACTTCGTCCACGTTGTGGGCGGTGAACGGCGGATCGCGGTCGAACAGGTTCTGGATGCCGACGGTGATCGTCGTGCTCTTCAGGCCGGTATAAGTGCCCGACAGACCCCAGGTGGTGTAGCTGGCCACACGCGGGTTGAAGCCTGCCGGCGGCGTGCCCTTGCCCGCGTTTGGCACCTGGTCCATGTAGCCGTTGCGGTACAGGTTGCTCAGCATTGCGCTCCAGTCGCCCTTGGCCACGGTGAAGGTGGCGTTGTGCTTCCAGCGCAGGTACAGGTCGCGGGTATAGAAGTTACCGACGTATTCCTTGTAAGGCTGGCCTTCGAACTCGGCGAACTGGTAGCTCTGGGTCCAGGTACCGTCGAGGGAGGCGTTCCATTTGTAACCGCCCGGCAGGTTGCCGCGGCCGCGCAGGCCGACGTCGGCGCCACGGGTCTTCAGGCCTGCGGCGTTGATCCAGCCGGCGTTGACGTAGTCGATCACGCCGTTCGCGTCACGCACGATGTACTCCGACAGCTGGGCGGCATTGGCCAGGATCACCTGCGGAGTACGGTTCAGGATACGGTCCTTGATGTTGACGGCCCAGTAGTCGACCGACACCGAGAAATTGTTGCTTGGCTCGACGATGAAGCCGAGGCTACCCTGCTTCGAAGTCTCCGGACGCAGGCCTGGATTGCCGCCCGAGAAGTAATTCAGGCGCTCGATCGCGCAGAAACGCGGATCGCCAGGGTGGGTCGGGCAGCCGACCGGGTCGATGATACCGTTCGGCAGTTCCTGGTCCAGGCGGCCGGAATACAGTTGCACGAAGCTCGGTGCGAGGAAGCCCTTGTTGGCCGAACCACGCAGCATCAGCCAGTTGGTCGGACGGTAGCTGAACGCCGCCTTCGGGTTCGTGGTCGCGCCGATCACGCTGTAGTCATCGCGGCGGATCGCCAGCTGAAGCTCCAGGTTCTTGATGACCGGAATAATCATTTCGGCATACACCGCCTTGATGTTGCGCGAGACACGGGACTGGTTGGCGTTACCCGGCGCCAGCAGGATGGTGGTGGCGTCCACGTCCTGGGCGAACTGGTAGCTTTCGCGGCGCAGGTCGACACCGACCGCGCCCGACACGGCACCGGCCGGCAGGTCGAAAATCTGGCCCGACACCGAGCCGTCGAGCTGGGTCAGGGTCGTCTGGCCGTGCTGCAGGCGGCCGTAGAACTTGGTGGCTTCCAGTGCGTCCATGGCGGCCTGGCTCTGGCCGGCGGATGGCGGCGAGAACACATTGACCACGCCACTGCCGAGTACGGCGTAGAACGGCTTGGTGAAGGCATAGCCGTCGACCAGGTCGGTCGTGGAACGGCTCTGGTTGTGCGACAGGCCCAGCTTGTAATCCCACTTCGAGGCGATCGTGCCTTCGGCGGCCAGCAGCAGGCGGGCCGTATCGGTCACGTTTTTCTGGGTACGGTCACCCAGCGGCCAGCCGCGCCACTTGTACAGGATCGGCTTGGTCTTGTCGAAGGTCGGGATGTAAGCCGACAGGTCCTGGTAGTACGGGCCGTTCACCGGATAGGCGTTGCCGGAGGCGAAGCTGGCCGAGATCTGGACCGGGGTCAGGATCGACAGGCTGTTGGTATGCGCAAGCACGGCCTCGGCATATACACGATGGTCCGGGTTGATCTGGTAAGTCGCACGCGCCACGCCGTTGGTACGCTCGGTCGGCAGCTGCATCACGTAATCGCCACCGTAATCGTAGGCGCAGGAATAAGTCGAGCGCAGCGGCGAGGTGACGTCTTTCCACAGGTTGGTCTGGTACTGCGACATGCCTTCGACGCTGTCGCACTTGCCTTGCAGGCTGAGCAGGCCAGCCTGCAGGTAGGTGTTCGGATCGCCCGGCATCTTGAAACCGGTGCCCAGCGCGGAACCGGCGCCGGTCAGCTGGTTGGCAGCCGGGGTGCCGGTGGTGTCGGGCGACAGGCCGCGGCCTGGCTGGAAGCCGTTCGCGAACGCACGCTGACTGGAATCCAGGCGCTCGTTCTTGTCATGGGTAATGGTGGCCATGACGTTGAAGTGATCGGTGTCCAGGTTGCCCTTACCGGCAATCAGGGACAGGCGGCGCTGTGCGCCACCGCCATGCTCGGTGAAGTTACCCGTGATATTCGCGTCCAGACCTTCGTAATTGGTCTTCAGAATGAAGTTGATCACGCCGCCGACAGCATCGGTGCCGTAGATTGCCGATGCGCCATCCTTGAGCACTTCGACACGGGCGATGGCCGACATCGGAATCGTGTTCAGGTCGACCGACTTGCCGGACAGGCCGTAACCGGCAACGCGGCGGCCATTGAGCAGCACCAGGGTAGCGCTCGGGCCCAGGCCGCGCAGCGAAGCGAACGAAGCGCCGCCACTCACGCGGTCGGCGTCGGCGCCGAACACGTTGTTACCCGAGGTCATGTTATCGGCGCCGTTACCATTGGCCGAGATCAGCTGCATCAGCTGTTCGGCGTTGGTGATGCCCTGCTTGTCGAGTTGATCCGTGGTGATGGTCTGCACAGGCAGCGCACCCTCGACGTTGATACGTTTGATGCTACTACCGGTGATCTCGACGCGTTGCATGGGTTTGTCCGCCTGCACATCCTGTGCAATGGCCGGACCGACGACGCCGATCAGGGCAATCATCTGGGCTAACTTCTTTAACTTCACGCGTCTCTCCTTGGGTAGTGCTGCGGCGATGTCTTGGGGAAGTAATGTCTTTGCATTACGTTATTATTTCAATTCGAGGGTACGCGCACGTATTTGCGCGTTCCAATGAAAAATCCGGAGCTGAGTATAACTATAGGGAATGTTTAGCTACGGAAAAACTCAACAAAACTCTCATTTCGCTCGGGTAGCGCGTGCTCTTTCCGCAACATTGAGGTCCAGATAGCGCCATTGGGTGAATTCCACCGGATGACGTTTGTAGTTTTTCAGCCACGGTTGACGAATATCGGCCGACAGCACGTGGGTCAGCGGCACCCAGGGGTTATAGGCGTGCAGCAGCTGGTTCATCTCGAAATACAGCTTCTGGCGCTCGGGCCCATCCTGCAGGACGCGCGCTTTTTCATAGCGTTCGTTGTAGGCCGGCAGGTTGAAGCGCGCATAGTTGGCGCGGCCCGCATTCGGGCCGTACAGCAGCTGGTAGAAATTGTCGCCGTCGGGGAAGTCGGCGACCCAGTTACTCTCGAACATCTGCACCTTGCCGAGGCGCGAAGCCTTGATGATCTCGGTCTTCTTGTCCGACTTGAACACCACGCGCAGGCCGATCGCGTTCAGGCATTTGCGCCATAGTTCGTCGCGCAGGCGGCCACTGACGGTGGCTTCGCTGCTCATCGCCAGGGTCAGCGGCGTGCCGTCCGGCTGGCGCCGGAACCCGTCCGGATCGCGCTTGTCGTAGCCATAGCGGTCCAGCAGCGCATTCGCCAGCGCCGGATCGTAAGGCACCGGGCTGCGGTAGTTCGGGTCATAGCCGAGCACGCCTGCGGGCAGCGGCGAATCGGCCTTCATCGCAAAACCCTTCTTCAGCAGGGCGATGTCTTCGGCATTGTTATAGCTGAGCGAGATGGCCCGGCGCAGCGCCACCTTGTCCCTGGTGTAGCCGCCGACCACCGGGTCCTGCATGTTCATCCACATGTAGTAGGTCTGCAGCACCGGAAAGCGGTAGAGCTGCATGCCGCGCGCCGCCAGCTCGGGCTTGAGCTTGCCGTCCTGGATGACCATTTCCGTCATCGATTCCGGCACCTGCTCCAGGTAATCGTATTCGCTGTTCAGGAAGCCCAGCATGCGGCCCTGGAATTCCTCGGCGATTTTCACGTCGACGCGGTCCACGCGCGGCAGGCGCTGCCCTTCGAGGGCGGCGGCGATGGCCTTGTCGCCGGCATCGTTGGCCGGGCCCAGGTCCGTATGGAAGACGGCGCTGGACTCTGGATTGCGCAAGAGCACCAGGCGGTCGCTGTGCTTCCACTCGCCGATCATGAAGGGACCGGTGCCAACCGGGTGGTTGCCGGCCTGGCCGGGGTAGGCCTCCATCACCTCGCGCGCGACCACCGAGGCCGCCGGCATCGCCATGTAGAACAGGAAATTATTGTCCGGTTCCTTCAGGCGGATGCGCAGCGTGTAGCGGTCGAGCGCCTGCAGGCCCGGGATCTCGGTGGCGTAACTGAAATGCTTCTTGAGCGCTTCGTCGCCGGCCAGCTTGCCGTCGAAGATATAGCCGAAGGGCGAACGCAGGCTGGGGTCGTACAGGCGTTTGAAACTGTAGACATAGTCCTCGGCCGTGACTTCGCGTTTTTTGCCCTTGAAGGCCGGGTCCGGCGTGAAATAAATGCCGGGGCGCAGACGGAAGGTGTAAGTGCGGCCGCCATCCTCGACCGTCGGCAGGCCGGTGCTTGTATTCCCCTGCAGCTTCACCGGACGCGCCAGGTAGTCGTAGCGCAGCAAGGGATCGAACAGGTTTTCCAGCAGCGACAGGCTGGCCAGGTCCGAACCGACCGCCGGATCGAGACCGGCTTCGCTGGTCGAGAGGAACATGTGCAGCACCTTGGGCTCGGCTGCTTGTATCGGCAAATGCAGGAAGGAGACAGCCAGCGCGGTGGCGGCGAGGAAGCGGAGTTTCGGCATGATGGTGGGTATCATAGGCCGAGGACTTATGCGCAGGCAACCATCCTATTGGCTCAGCGCCTTCGCCAGCGCGGGCAGGAAGCGGTCCATGCGGTAATCGACGTCGAGGTGCTCGTCCGGGTATTCCTGGTGGACGTGGGCGATGTCCAGCTGCGCCAGGCGCCGGCTGAACTGGCGCGCGCCGAGGTTCAGGAAATATTGGTCGCGCACGCCGCAATCGATCCACAGCAAGGCCAGCTTTTGCAGGTTACGCAGGCAGGCCTCGGGCGCCCGCACCGGATCGTGGGCCAGCCAGGCATCCCAGCGGCGCGCATCGAACTGGCCGGTGCGCAGGTCGCAAGGCAGGCGAATGCCCCGGTAAGCCTGCGGATCCGGGTCGTAGGTCGCGGCCAGCGCCAGGTGCATGCGGCAGCTCTTCTCGTCCGGCGTCGCCTTGTCCGCCGTGTCGAAACAGGCAAAGAAACGCTCTACCGAATAGTCGAAGCGTTCGAGCGTGCGCACCGCCGCGTACAGACCCATGCGGTACACCGACTCGAAGTCCATGTCGCCGGAATTGCAGGACACGGCCGACCACACGTCGGGCCGCGCCATGCCATGCCTCAGGGCGCCGAAACCGCCGGAAGACTTGCCGAACACGCCACGCCGGCCAGGACCGCCGCAGCCGAACCGGCTCTCCACGAAGGGCAACACCTCGTCGACCAGGTAATCCATGTAGCGGCCGGTACCCGCGCTGTTGATGTACTGGTTGCCGCCGAGGCTGGTCATGCAATCGGGGAAAGCGACCACGACGGGCGGCATCGCGCCACTGCCGATCAGCCGGTCCAGGCGTTCCGGCACGTTTTCGCCGATGTTGCGGCGGACGACGTGGTCGGGGCCGGCGCTGTTAAAACCCGGCAGGTCGACCAGCAGGGGCAGCCGTTCAGGGGCATGGGCCGGCGTGTACACGAAGAGTTCGCGTGCGGCCGGATCGCCGAGGGGATTGTTCCGGAGAAGTTCGCTGTCGAGGACGAAGCGGTGCGATGTACCGCGGTAAGTGACGCCTGGTCTGTGCATGCCGAAAGGCTACCATAACTTTTTCACATAGCCTCGGCGCATTCTTTCATCATGGCAGCTTGCACTGCGCCTATACTCTCCGCTGCACAATCGAGCGCAGGCGCGCCCTGACTTTCATCCCATGGCTCTGAATTACATCTGGATCGGCTTTTTCCTGGTTGGCTTCGTCGCGGCGCTGGCCCAATGGCTCTTTCTCGGGGATACCGAGATCTTCAAACGCATCATCGACGGCACCTTCGATTCCGCCAAGATGGGCGTGATGGACATCGCCCTGCCGCTGGCCGGCGTGATGACCTTGTGGCTGGGTATCATGAACATCGGCGAAAAGGCCGGCGCGGTCGGCTGGCTGGCGAAAGTGATTTCGCCCTTCTTTTCGCGCATCTTCCCGGAAGTCCCGAAAGACCACCCGGCCACCGGCCACATGGTGATGAATTTCTCGGCCAACCTGCTGGGCCTCGATAACGCCGCCACGCCCTTCGGCCTGAAGGCAATGGAAAGCCTGCAAACGCTCAACCCGCAAAAGGACACGGCCAGCAACGCCCAGATCATGTTCCTGGTGCTGCACACCTCGGGCCTGACCCTGATTCCGCTGGCGATCATGGCCCAGCGCGCCATCCTCGGCGCGCGCGACCCGTCGGACATCTTCATTCCCTGCATGATCGCGACCTATGTCGCCACCGTCACCGGCATCATCGCCGTCAGCATCCGCCAGCGCATCAACCTGCTCAACGGCGTGGTGCTGAGCTGGCTGGGCGGCATGACGGCGGCCATCGTCACCTTCATCTGGTACCTCACCACCTACCTCAGCAAACCGGAAATCGAAACCTTTTCCAAGGTCACCAGCAACCTGATCCTGTTCGCGATCATCGTGGTGTTCATCGTCGGCGCCATGCGCAAGGGCGTGAACGTGTACGAAGCCTTCATCGAGGGCGCGAAGGGCGGCATCCAGACGTCGCTGACCATCATCCCCTACCTGGTGGGCATGCTGGTGGCGATTTCCGTGATCCGCAATTCCGGCGTGCTGGGCTTCGTGGTGCAGGGCCTGGAATGGCTGATCCGCCTGGCCGGCATCGACACCGCCTTCACCCCGGCCCTGCCGACCGCGCTGATGAAGCCACTGTCCGGCAGCGGCTCGAAGGCGATGATGATCGACGCCATGAAGACCTATGGCGTGGATTCCTTCGTCGGCCGCCTGGCCTGCATCTTCCAGGGCTCGGCCGATACCACCTTCTACATCGTCGCCCTGTACTTCGGTTCGGTGGGCGTGAAGAAGACCCGTTACGCCATCTCCTGCGGCCTGATCGCGGACCTGGCCGGTATCATCGCCGCCATCTCCGTGGCTTACGTGTTCTTCGGATAATTTTTTAAAGGACCAGCATGTTCCGTCTTCGTTCGCTTGCCCTCGCTACCGCCCTTGCCGCCCTCATCCCTGCGCTCGCCCACGCCCAGCTGCCGGAACCGGTGGCCCAGGCCCTGCGCACGACCGGCATCGCGGAAGACGCCGTCAGCGTGCTGGTGCTGCGCGATAACCAGACCGTGATCTCGCACCTGGCCGACCGTCCCATGCAGCCGGCCTCGACCATGAAGCTGGTCAGCACCCTGGTCGGCCTCGAGACCCTGGGACCGGTGTTCCGCAGCCGCACCGAGCTGCGCACGACCGGCGAACTGCAGGGCGACACCCTGAAGGGCGACCTGGTGCTGCGCGGCGGCGGCGACACCGATCTCTCGGGCGAAGTACTCGAAAACATGCTGCGCAGCCTGCGCTACCAGGGCATCCGCAAGATCCAGGGCCGCCTCGTGATCGACCGCCAGCTGTTCAATCCGGCGCGCGCGGATCTCGGCGTGGCGCCCTTCGACGAATCGCCGGAAGCGTATTACAACGTGATCCCCGATGCGGCCATGATCAACAAGAACATGCTGCAGCTGGACCTGCGCTCGACCGGCAAGCAGCTGAAGGTGCAGATGCAGCCGGCGCTGCAGGGCGTGACGGTGGCGCACGACATGAAGCTGATCGACGCCAACTGCGAGAACTGGGAAAGCGGCTGGAAGCTGCCGGAAGCGGTGTCGCAGGAAGACGGCAGCATCAAGGTGATGCTGCACGGGACCTTCCCGAAGAACTGCAACCAGAGCTATTCGATCAACGTGGTCGACCGCCAGGAATACGTGGACCGCCTGTTCCGCGCGACCTGGAAACGGCTCGGCGGCAGCATCAGCGGCACCACCATCGAAGGCGCGACGCCGCCCGACGCGCGCCAGCTGGCGGCGCACCTGTCGCGCACGCTGCCGGAAATCGTCCGCGATACCAACAAGCCTTCGGACAACCTGCTGGCGCGCCTGATCTTCCTGAGCCTGGGTGCGCTGGAAGCGGACCCGCTGCTGGGCAGCCGTCCCCAGGCCGGCAGCGCCGAGACGACTTTCTCGCGCAGCGACGCCGCCGTGCGCAACTGGATGCGCGCCCACGGCATCGACGATGCCGGCCTGGTGCTCGAAAACGGTTCCGGCCTGTCGCGCACCGAGCGCATTACGCCGCTGACGATGGGCGGCCTGCTGCAGGCCGGCCTGCGCAGCCCCTGGGCACCCGAATTCCTGTCCAGCATGCCGATCGCCGCCGTCGACGGCACCATGCGCCGCCGCCTCCATGGCACCCCGGCTGCCGGCCGCGCGCGCATGAAGACCGGCACCCTCAGCAACGTCGTCGCCCTGGCCGGCTATGTGCCTGACGCCACCGGCAAGCAGCTGGTGGTGGTGGCCATGGTCAACAGCAATCTGGCCGGCAATGGCCGCGGCCGCGCCGTGGTCGACAGCCTGGTCGACTGGGTGACGCGCCTGGGCGGCCCTGCGCAGCCCGTACTGCCGATACCGGGGCAGGCGGCGCCGAACCAGACCACGCCGGGTCCGCAGCCGACGCCGGAAGGCATGCTGGCCACACCGCCGGCCCAGCCGCAAACGCTGCCGCAGCAAGGCACGCAACAAAACACGCAACAGCAGGGCCAGCCGCTGCCGTCCGCCGCACCCGCACCCGCGCCGGTCAGCCAGTGAGCAGCGACGTCCGCATCCGCCGCTTCACGGCGCGCGAGTGGCCGGCCTACCGCGCCCTGCGCCTGCGCTCGCTGGCCGATGCGCCGAACGCTTTCGGCAGCAGCCTCGCGCTCGAAGAAAGCTGGGCCCACGAACTGTGGATGGCGCGCCTGATGGCAGCCGAGGTGTCGGGCCGCGACTGCCCGCTGGTCGCGGAATCGACCGCCGCGGACGGCGCCATGCTCGGCCTGCTCTGGGCCAAATGCGACGCCGACGATGCCGGCATCGTGAATTTGTTCCAGATGTGGGTCGCACCGGAGGCACGCGGTCGCGGCGCCGCATCCGCCCTGGTCGACGAAGCACTGGCTTGGGCGCGCAGCATCGGCGCCCGCCTGGTCCAGCTGGGCGTCGTGGTCGACAACCAGGACGCGATCCGGCTCTACGAGCGTAAAGGCTTCCGCAATGCCGGTGTGCCCGCGCCCATCCGCCCCGGCTCGGCCCTGCTCGAGCAGGCCATGCAATTGGCGCTGTAAGCTACGCCGGCTACTCCGGCTACTCCGGCACCGAACTCGGTTTCGCCGCACCGGGCGCGCTGCCCGGCTGCGCCGCCGTCGTGGGCGCCGCCGCGGCCGTGGTCGCGCCTGCCGCGCTGGCGGTTGCCGTGCTGCTTCCCGCGCTACTCCCCGCGCTATTCGCAGCACCACCACCCGTGTCGGCCTGCGCGGTTTTGCTGCCCGGCTCCAGCCACGGCGTACCGGCCAGGTTCGGTTTCGCTTCCACCAGCGAGACGTTGGCGCCGGTGCTCTCGCGGATCGCGCGCACCAGGTCCATCATCGTCGATTCGGTGAATTTTTCCGGCGTGCCCAGGACGGCACCGGTGAGCCGCCGCGGCCATTGCATGATGCCGCCTTCGGGTTTGGTGAAGACGGCGACCATGTCGAGGTGGTAGCCGCTCTTGTAGGGGAACAGGCAGGCGACCAGGTTCATGTCCTCGCTGCCGCGCACGCGCGGGGTCGCCTTGGCGGTCCAGGCGGCGCCGTCGCAGCTGAGGCCCTTGGCCACCGGGGCGCCTGGCGGCGCGCTGGTCGGATCGGCGATCTTGAAGTGGCCGGGCAGCTCGGTTGCCTCGACCCCGGGCGCCGCCGCCACCACCGCGTCCTTGACGTTGCGGTTGATGCCGTCGGTGGCTGCCTTGGCGACCACCGGCGTGGGGACGTCGGTCTTGATGTCGAATACGCGGTAGTACTCCACCGTCGTGCTGTGCGAGGCCAGCGGATTGCCGCCGTTCCCGGTGCCGCACCCTGCCAGCGCGCCCGCCACGGCCGCTGTCATGACCGCCATTGCGCGAGCCTTCGTCCTGCCTCTCATGACGCACCTCCCTGTGTTTGGATGTCTGTGACCGTCCAATTTTCAGGGTCGCTTATGCACCGTGCATGCGTTAGCTCAAGCGTGTGCGAGAGTCGTCAGCGTGGCGCCACAGGGGTGCGGGAAGAGATCAGAGCACGCGGCGGAAGCTTGCACGCACCAGATTGCGGTCGCCGCAATCGAAGTGCCACCACTCGGTGTTGATGCCGACAAAGCCGGCCTGGAACATCGCGTCGCGCAGCAGGCGGCGGTTGTCGACTTGCGCGTCGGTCAGTGCGCCGGTCTGCAGAAAACCTTCTTCCAGCTTCGGATGCGAGAGTTCGGTCATGTCGTCGAAGCCGGTGCCCATGTCGAGCTCGCGGCCGTCTTCGTCGAGGATGGTGATGTCCAGCGCCATACCGTAGGAGTGGATCGAGCCGCGCGCCGGATCGGCCAGGTACATCTGCAGGCCGGTGCCGGCCAGGGCATCCCACAGCTGCTGCTGCACGCGCTGCGGACGCAGGGCGTCCAGCACCAGCGCCGTATAGCCGGGACGCTGCTGCGCCAGCCAGGCCACCACGCGCTCCAGCGCCGCGGCGGCATCGACGTGCAGCCAGGCGCAGTCGTAGGGCGAGTACAGGTCGCGGCCGATGAAGTTATGCGGGGTGGCGTAACGCAGGTCGACGGCGATGCCGGCGATGGTGGAGAGGTGGCGGAACTCGGGATCGCCGGCGATGTCTTCGCTGGCGATCGTCAAGGGTCCGGTAGAACTGATGGTCATGCTTTACTGCGTTCCTTTGTCTAACAGCGCACGCGCGGTCGCGCCGATGCAGTTGGCCAGCTCGCGCGCGCCGTGCGACAGCGGCGCGTGGCTGGCCGTCAGCAGGTAGAGCTGGACCGGGATCGCCGGCGCCCACTGGCGGCATTGCACCTTGTCGCGCGCCGCGGAGGCGGCCGTGAACGGATCGAGGACCGCGCTGCCGGCGCCCGCTTCGACCAGCGAACGGGCGATCTGGTAAGTCTGCACCACGGTGTGGAAGACCGGGTGCACGTCCTGGGCTTCGCAGGCCGCGACCACCATCTCGCCGAGCGGGTCGCGGTCGGCCATGCCGATCAGCTCGCCCTTGAGGCCGTTGGGCGTCATCGGCTCGCGGCATTCTTCCTCGGTCCAGGTGCCCTTCGGCGCCATCACCATCAGGTTGCCCGAGGCGATCGGTTCGGCTTCGATGCCGGGATGGCGCGGGTCCTGCAGCGACAGCGCCAGATCGGCCTCGCCCAGGCGCAGCGCGTTCACGATCTCGCTGGTGTGGAAGGTCGCCAGCTCGCACCGGGTCTGGACGAAATCGCGGCGCCAGACCGTCAACGCGGCCGGCAGCACGCTGATCGCGATGGTCGGCGTGGAGATCAGGCGCACTGTCTCGCAAGCGCGATTCTTGAGGCTGGCGGCCAGGCGGCGGATGCCCTGCAGGTCGCGGTTCAATTTCTCGGTTTCGGCGAACAGGCGATGCGCTTCCGGCTTCGGGTACAGCTTGCCGCGCACGCGTTCGAACAAGGGCATGCCCAGCTGCAGCTCGGCATGCTGCAGCACCTTGGTCACGGCCGGCTGCGAGATGTGCAGAACCTGGGCGGCACCGCTGATGGTGCCGACCTGCATGATGGCGTGGAAAACTTCGATATGGCGCAGGCGCATCGCTTCAATCCTTCAAGTGGAAGGAAGAAGGATACGGAAAACTGGCGCTGCCGCAAAGCATCAGTGTTGCACTTTTTCAGGCGGTGTTGCAGGAACGGCAGCCGGCTCGGCAACGGCTGATGCTGGTGCTGGTGCCGGTGCCGGTGCCGAGGTCGAGCTTGCAGGCGGCAGCACCGGCGCGGTCTGCAGCGGCGCCACCGGTACCGGCGGCAGCGGGCCGGCCGGATTGGTCAGCGCTTCCAGCAGCGACGCGGTCTGCACATCGGGCATGCCGTCGATGTTGGCCGGACGGTACTTCATCTGGAACGCCGACAGCACGGTGCGGGTCTGCTCGTCCAGCACGCCGGACTGGACCAGGCCATAGCCCCAGGTCGCCAGCTTCTTCTGGAACCAGGCCACATCCGGCAGCTGGGTCTGGAAGATCGGGGTCACGGCGGCGACGCGGGTGGCGTCCGGCCAGACCACCAGGCCGGCGTCGGCGAACTGCTTCCACGGGAACATCGGACCCGGGTCCTGCTTGCGCAGCGGGGCGATGTCGCTGTGGCCGAGCACGTTTTCCGGCGCGATGTGGTGACGCGTGACGATGTCGCGCACCAGCGGGATGATGGCGTCGATCTGCGACTGCGGGAAAGGCGCGTAGACGCGGCCGTTCGGCGTGTCCTTCCAGCCCGCGTTGACGATCTCGATGCCGATCGAGCTGTTGTTCAGCTGCGTAAAATTCTTCCAGCTCGAATTGCCGGCGTGCCAGGCGGCGTTGTTCTCGTCGACCAGGTTGTAGATGACCGGCTTGGCATCGTCGGTCACGAGGTAATGGGCGCTCACCTGCTGCTCGGTCAGGATCTTGATCGAGGACGCGCGGTCGGCCACGGTGTAATGCAGCACCAGGAAGCGCGAGCGCGAGCTCTGGCCCTTGGCCGTGTAGGTCTTGTCGTATTGCGGGCCGGTGGCGCAACCTGCCAGCAGGGCGACCAGGAGGGTGGCGGCAAGGATCTTCATGGGTGTGCTTGGTCTCGTCGAATGTTCAATAGGGGGATTATGCAGCAGAGGCGCCTGGACCTTCGAGCGCCATGCGCGCCGCAGCGTAATGGGCGCCGCCGGCGGTCTGCCGGAATGCCAGTTCCGCCGGCAGCAGTGCGCGCATCGCCGCCACGATGGACGGGTGCAGTTCGGCCGCGCGGCCCGACAGCGCCACCGGACGCGGTCCGAAACGCTTGATCAGGGCCTGCGCCAGGCGCGCCAGTTCGGCGCCGGCATTGCGCAGGATGGCGGCGGCGGCCGGGTCTTGCTCCGCGGTCGCGGCCACGGCCAGCGCCAGCTTGCCGATGGCGCCGCGTTCCTGGCCGTAGATGAACTGGCGCGAATAGGCCCAGTCGTCGCCGCCGACATAGTCGAACACGGCCTGCGCCATTCTCGAGGTGCGCCAGGCGCCCGGCTCTTCGTCTTCGAGGCGCCAGATGTGGCGCAGCGCTTCCCTGGCGATCCAGAAACCGCCGCCGCCGTCGTCCAGCACCACGCCGCGTCCGCCGGCACGATGAAACTGGCCGTCGGCATCGATGAAGGCACCGATCGAGCCGGTGCCGGCGTAGACCAGGTAGCCCTCGCCGGGCATGAAACTGGCGCGGTAGGCGATTTCCATGTCGCTGCAAAAACGGATGCCGGCCGCCGGCACATGCAGCAGCTCGGCCAGCCAGCGTTGCAATTGTTCGCTGTCGCCGCCGAAGCCGGTCAGGCCGGCCTGCACGCGTGTCGGCACGCCGTGCAGCAGCACGCCGGCAGCCAGTTCGGCAAAGGTGGCGCGCACCGACTCGCGCCCATGTGGCGTGCCCATCTGCAGGGCGGACAGCCCGGCGACGGTCCCCTCGGCCAGGATGGCGCCATCCGGCGCGGCGAGCGCCCAACGGGTCTGGGTGCCGCCGGCATCGATGCCGAGGCCGAGTTCAGGGGTGGTGGAAGCAGCTTGAATCATGGTCGAAGCGAAGTGTACGCTTCTCCGGGCAGCGCACGCGAATGAAAGGCCGACGTATGCGCATGACTAAATGTTATGGCGAGCTTGAACCTGTCCATCGGCGCGCATTCCGTTCGATATCGAACCGAAGCGTCCGGCAAGGCAGCGTAAGGTGCTCAAGGTATCCATCCGATTGCCATTACATTTTGAGGCGGAACTTTCATGAAAGAATATAAAGCGGCCGTCGTGGGCGGACTGATTGCAGGCGTGGTGACGACCGCGGTCATGATCGCGGGCCGCAAGAGCGGTGCGCTGACCAAGACGCTCGACCGCGACGCGGTCGACTGGATCGACCATCTGACGGGTTCGCGCGCGCTGATCGGCGATACCGGCACCAGCCTCGTCGAATTTACCAATCACCTGGGTGCGTCGGCGGCCTTCGCGGCGGCGCTGCCGGCACTGCGCAAGCTGGCGCCGTCCCTGTCGCCGGCCGCCCTGGGCACGCTGTACGGCACCGCCTTGTATGCCATCAATATCGGCTGCATCGCCCCGCTGCTGGGCATCACCGAAGGCGAGATCAAGGCCGGGCCGCGCAAGGCCAGCGAGCGCTGGGCGATCCACGTCATTCAGGCCGTGGTGTCCGCCGTTCTTGCCGAGCGCCTGGCTGCCGGTACCGAAACCCGCTAGGCGCCAAGCGGCGCGTGCTCAAGCCTTCTTCCAGGCTTTGACGCGCGCACTTTCGTTGCCCAGGCGGTCGATGCCGCTGACCACCACCAGGTCGGCCGCGCCCAGGGTCGCATCGTCGGTCACCAGGTATTCGCTCTGCCCGGCCGGCACCACCGCGAACTTCCACTGTCCGCCGAAGCGCGACCACACCGCAAACATCGTGTGGACCTTGCCCGCTGCGAGCTTGAGGCGCACGGCGCTGCCCTTGCGGGTCGCCGCCACCGAGGGCGCTTCCGGCACCGCCTTGCCCAGCCAGGGCGTGGCCGGCACCAGCGCCGGCGTGGCGTAGGAGATGGTGCGCAGCTGGTCGGTGAGGCCCTTGCGGTTCTCCATCAGCGCCACCATGCTGAAGTGGACATGGCCGCCGGCGGTCGGACGCGAGCGCGTGACGGCGATCTGCTCGATGATTTCCTGCGGCGGGTAATCCTTGGCCGGCGCCGCGATGCCGACGCGGCTGGTGTACATGCCCGGCCAGATGTGGCGGCCGAGGGTGTTCTGGCCGATCCAGTAATCGAGCAGCACGTCATAGGCCTGGCCCGGCTGCTTGATGGACCAGTACAGCTGCGGCGTGAAGTAATCGAGCCAGCCGTTCTGCAGCCAGGTCTCGGCATCCGCGTACAGCTTGTCGTACTGCGAGAAGCCGACGATGCCGGGCGGGCGGCGGTCCGGGCGGCCCAGGCCGAAGGGGCTGATGCCGAAGCGCACCCAGCTCTTCTCCTTGTGGATGCCCTCGTACATGGCCTGGATCAGGTGGTTCACGTTCTGGCGGCGCCAGGACGCGCGGTCGAGTTTGCCGCCGGAGGCCAGGTAGCGCTGCCAGGCCGGCTGGTCCGGGAAGTCGAGTTCCGCCTTGGCCGCCTTGCCGTTCAGCGCAGTCTCGTTGCCGGCCGTCGAATTGGGCGCCTCGATTGGATAGGGATAGAAATAGTCGTCGATGTGGACGCCGTCGATGTCATAGCGGCGCACCACATCCAGCACCACGTCCAGCGTCTGCTTGACGGCGGATTCCTCGCCCGGGTCCATCCATTCGTACTTGCCGTAGGTTTTGACGGCGGCCGGGTTGGTGCGCGTGATGTGGTTCGGCGCCGCCGGCGATTTGGCGATGTTGTGGCGCGCACGGTAGGGATTGAACCAGGCATGCAGTTCGAGCCCGCGCGCATGCGCCTGCGTGACCCAGAATTTCAACGGGTCATACCAGGGCTGGGGCGCCTGGCCCTGGCGCCCGGTCAGGTATTCCGACCATGGCTCGATCTGCGAAGGATAGATGGCATCGGCCGACGGACGCACCTGCAGCACGATGGCATTCAGGTTCATCGCCTTGGCGCGGTCGAGGATGGCGATGGCTTCCGCCTGCTGCTGGGCGGCGTTCAGGTTCTGCTTGCTGGGCCAGTCGATGTTGGCGACGGTCGAGACCCAGGCGGCGCGAAATTCGCGTGGCGCCGGTGGTGGGGTGTCGCCATTGCCGGCACCGGCGCTGGCGATCTTGCCGGCGCCCGGGGTCGTGGTACAGGCCGAGAACAGGCCGCTCATCGCCAGCGCACCGGCCATTCCCGCAAGCGCGAACGCGCGTCGTTTCCTATTAGCTTGCACAACTACTCCGTATTCTTCTCAGACTTTGACGAACCATTTTTTGCGCCACATGCCCCAGGCCACCGCAAACATGCAGAGGTTGAACAGCAGCGCGTACAGCAGCGAGGTATTCACCGGACCGATGGGCAGCGCGGCGATCGGCGCATACAGCGCCTTGCCCAGCGAGCGCAGGCTGCCATCCGGCTGGGTGAATTTGATGAAGCCGAACATCTTGGCCAGGAAACCCGACAGCGCGAAGATGAACAGCGCGTTCATGCCGTAGATGACGAAGGGCCTGGTCCAGCGTGCTGCAGCCTCGCGCACGGCGGCGTAGGGATTGGCGTCCAGCAGCCAGTAAAAGCTCGAGAACACGATCAGCGCCCAGCCCGTCATCAGGAAGCAATAGGCCGGCGTCCACAAGCTCTTGTTTATTGGCATCAGAATGGTATCCAGGATCACGCCGATCCAGCAACACAGCAGGCCAGCCAGCAGCATCCAGACGGTCTGTTCGGTGCGGTTCACATTGGCGGCCAGCCAGCGCCCGGCCAGCACGCCGAACAGCTGGCTGCACAGGGCCGGCAGCGTCGACACCAGCCCTTCCGGGTCCCAGGTTTTACTTTGCACCCACAGGTGATTGCCCAGCAAGGCGTGGTCGATCCAGGCGCCGAAATCCTGCCCGGGCTCGAGCACGCCGGCGCCGATGCCGGGTACCGGCACCAGCAGCATCAGCACGCTATAGAGACTCAGCAAGCCGGCGATCACGGCCAGTTGCATGCGCCAGCCGCAGTAGACGACGATGGGCGCGGCCAGCAGCGTACACAGCGCGATCCGCTGCAGCACGCCGGGTATCCGCACCTTCTCCACATTAAAATAGGGCATGAAGTTGAGCAGGAAGCCGATCAGGAAGATCAGCGCGGCGCGCTTGGCCAGTTTCAGCAGCAGCTTCGGGCGGTCGGCGCCGGCGGCGGCCAGGCGGCCCAGCGACAGCGCCATCGCGACGCCGCCGATGAACAGGAAGAAGGGGAAGATGCAGTCGGTGAAGGTCCAGCCGTTCCACTTCGCGTGCTCGAGCTGCGAATACAAATGGCCCCAGTCGCCGGGGTTATTCACCAGCACCATCGCGGCGATGGTGAAGCCGCGGAAGGCGTCCAGCGACACCAGGCGGCTGCTTGCGTCGCGCACCTGCTTCACTTCTTGCCGAATTCCGGATCGATGCGCACCAGCGCCGCCATGACGAAGGCCGGGATCGTCGCCACGCACACCCAGACGAAGAAGTGCTGGTAGCCGATCATCTCCTGCAGTTTGCCGCTCCACATGCCCGGCACCATCATCCCCAGCGCCATCAGGCCGGTGCAGATCGCGTAGTGCGCGGTTTTATATGGACCCTCGCAGACCATGATCATGTACAGCATCATCGCGGTGAAGCCGAAGCCGTAGCCGAACTGCTCGATCGCCAGGAAGGCGGAGATCACGGCGAAGTTCTGCGGCTGCGCGGAGGACAGGTAGACGAACACCAGGTCCGGCAGGTGCACCGCGAACACCATCAGCCACAGGCAGCGCTTCAGGCCCAGGCGCGAAATGAGCCAGCCGCCGAACAGGCCGCCGACGGTCAGCGCGATGATGCCGATGGTGCCGTAGGCGGTGCCGTATTGGGCGGTGGTGAGGCCGAGGCCCCCCTTGTCCAGCGGGTCCTTCAGGAAGGGCGCCACCAGTTTCAGGAGCTGCGCCTCGCCCAGGCGGAAGGTCAGAATGAAGCCGAGGATCAGCCAGATGTCGCGCTTGCCGAAGAAGCTGCCGAAGGTGGCGAGGAAGGCGCGCAGCGGATTCGTCCCCGGCGCCGCCGGCCGGTCGGCCTCGGGCCGCGGCAGCACCGCCTGGTGCCAGGCAAACAGCGCCAGGAACAGGCCGGCCAGCACGAAGAACACGATGGCCCAGGCCTGGTACACGTCGTTCAAGGTCACTGCCAGCGTGCCGGCCAGGATCACCAGCGGTCCCTGCCCCGCCAATGTGGCAAGCCGGTAAAACGTGGAGCGCACGCCGACGAAGGCCGCCTGCTGCTGCTGGCGCAGGCCGAGCATATAAAAGCCGTCGGCCGAGATGTCGTGGGTGGCCGAGGCGAAGGCCATCAGCCACATGACGGCCAGGCTGACCATGAAGAAGGCGGGCAAATGCAGTGTGGTGCCGACCGCGGCGAGGGCGGCGGCCATCGCCAGCTGCAGCGAGACGGTCCAGCCGCGCTTGGCGCCGAACATGTCGACCAGCGGCGACCACAGCGGCTTGATCACCCAGGGCAGGTAGAGCAGGCTGGTGTAAAACGCGATGTCGGTGTTGGAGATCCCCATGTCCTTGTACATGACGACCGACAGGTAGTTGGCGACGATGTAGGGAATCGCCTGGCCGAAGTACAGAGAAGGTACCCACAGCCACGGGCTCTTTGCTTGCGATGTCTGCATAACTCTTTCGTGATCCCGGGCCGCGGCGCGCTGCCGCCTGGTCAGCTGAACTGAGTCAGCTGGCGAGGGCTTCGCGCACGCTGCCGTTCGCGCTGTCCAATAAAGCGCGCGCCTGCTCGACCTGGATTTTCTTGGACAAGGCCACGATCGCAACCTTGACGTGGAAGCCGCACTGCTCCAGCACCTGACGCGCCGATTCGTCGTCGGCGCCCGTCGCAAAGGTGGTCAGGCGGATCGCCCGGCGCACCAGCTTGGCGTTGGTTGCCTTCAAGTCTACCATCAGGTTGCCATAAACCTTGTTCAAACGCACCATCAGGGCGCTCGAAAAACTGTTCAGCGCGATCTTCTGCGAAGTGCCGGCCTTCAGGCGGGTGCTGCCCGAGATGGCTTCCGGACCGGTATCCAGGGTGACGCCGATTTCCGCCTCGTTCGCGACCGGCGCGTCCGGGTTGTTGGCGAAACCGACCGTCAGCGCACCGGCGGCGCGGGCGGCGCGCAGGGCGCCCAGCACGTAAGGGGTACCGCCCGATGCGGCGATGCACAGCACCACGTCGTCCCTGGTGACGTTCACGCTCTGCAGGTCGGCCGCGCCCTGTTCGAGGTCGTCCTCGGCGCCCTCGACGGCGACAAACATCGCATCGCTGCCGCCGGCCAGCAGCGCCACCGCGCGTCCATGCGGCCAGGAGAAAGTGGGGTAGAGTTCGACGCTGTCCAGCACGCCCAGGCGGCCAGAGGTGCCGGCACCGACATAGATCAGGCGTCCGCCCGCTTCCATGCGCGGCAGCGCGGCCGTCACGGCGGCGGCGATGCGCGGTGCGGCGGCGCGGACGGCCTCGACGGCCTTGAACTGGTCGTCGACCAGCACATTCACCAGCTCGGTGGTGGGATATTGGTCCAGGGAAGCGTGTTGTGCGGCGGGGGTTTCGGTGTTCAGCATAGTAAAACCAGTGTAATACCAATCACAACAGCCTGCCATGAAAGGATCGGGCGTTATCATTCCGAAAAGTTATGCACAGCTGCGGCCTATTCATTGGCAGGGTGTACGCCGACTCCGTATGCTGGAAACGATCAAAACGAGGAGACCGCATGCAGCAGGGCAGACGCAAGGTGTTGGGAATGGCTTTATTGGGCATGCTCGATCCGCTGATGGCGGCCACGCCCTGCCCCGCCGGCGCAGCGGTTGCCGCGATGCCGGCCGCGCTGAAGCGGACACTCGACCGCGAACTGGCGGCGATCGTCGCCAACCCGGCCTGCGAGCTGGCCAGCCTGTCGGTGCTGGCGATCCGCGACGGCCGCATCGCCTACGAGGCGCAGTTCGGCCGCCGCTCCATTGGCGTGAATGGCCTGTCCGACAAGCCGGTCGATGCGCACACCCTGTTCCGCATCGCCTCGATCTCGAAGATGATGACCACCCTCGGCCTGATGCGCCTGGTCGAGGAAGGTAAAGTCAACCTGGACGCCGACGTCTCCGGCTACCTGGGTTTCAGCCTGCGCAATCCGCACTTCCCGGACCAGCCCATCCTGCTGCGCCACCTGCTGACGCATACGTCTTCCCTGCGCGACGAAGCCGGCTATTCCTGGGGTGCCGATACGGCCTTGAAGGACGTGCTGGTCCCGGGCAGCCGCCTGTACGGCGAAGGCAAGATGTGGGCGGCGAACGCCGGGCCGAGCGCTTATTTCACGTATTGCAACCTCGGCTGGGGCGTGATCGGCACGCTGATGGAAAAGGTGAGCGGCGAACGCTTCGACCGCCTGATGCGGCGCCTGCTAATCGAGCCGCTGGGCCTGCACGCCGGCTACAACCCGTCGGAACTGCCGGCAAGCGACATCGCCAACATCGCCACGCTGTACCGCAAGCGCACCGTCGACACCGAAGTCTGGGATGCGAACGGCCCTTGGATCGCGCAGGCCGACGACTACAGCAGCAAGCCGCCAGCGCCGCCGCCGGGCATCGAGCGCTACGTGGTCGGCGCGAATGCGACGCCGTTCAGCCCGACCGGCGGCCTGCGCATCTCCGCGCGCGACATGGGCTCCGTGATGCGGATGCTGATGAACGGCGGCGTGCACGACTGCCGACGCATCCTGCAGCAGGCGACGCTGGACCGGATGTTCGCGCGCCAGTGGACCTATCAGGAAGCAATGAGCGGCAAAGGCGCCAACGGCGACAGCCTCGACGGCTTATTTAATTGCTGGGGCCTGGGCAACGAGCAGTTCCCGGACGATCCGGCGAAGCGCACCCGCCTGGTCGAGGGCGGCGGCTTCGCGGCGGTCGGCCACCTGGGCGACGCCTACGGTTTGATGTCGGTGTTCGCTGCGGATCTAAAGAAGCGCAACGGCATGATCGCGCTGGTGGGCGGCACCTCGACCGATCCGCTGGCCTACAAGGGCGCATATTCGTCGCTGGCCCGTTTCCAGGAACAGATCCTCACCGCGATGCACCGGGGCGCCATCCTGGTGCGTGCATGACTGGCGGTTATGCCTTCCTGCGCTACATTCATTAGCGAAAGCCGGGGGCAGCCCCTAAGCTCCTGCCTATTGTCGAATAAAAATAGTGTGCGCAGATGCAAGAAATCATCGTGATCGGCGGAGGTGTCGTCGGCCTGACCTCGGCCTGGTGGCTGCTCGAGGCAGGCCACAAGGTCACGCTGCTCGAACGTGCACCACAAGTGGGCACCGGCACCAGTTTCAGCAATGGCGGGCAGCTGAGCTACCGTTATGTGTCGCCGCTGGCCGACGTCGGCGTGCCCTTCAAAGCCCTGCAATGGATGTTCCAGGAATACGGTCCGCTGCGCTTCAAACCCCAGCTCGACCTGCACCAATGGACCTGGCTCGCCGCCTTCCTGGCCAATTGCCGCGCCGACGCCAACCGCAAGACCACGAACAAGCTGCTGCAGCTGGGCGAGCTGTCGCGCCGCGCGATGGTGCAGCTCGACACCGTGGTGCCGCCCGCCTCTTTCGAATGGCGCGACGCCGGCAAGCTGGTGGTCTACCGCACCCGTAAGGCCTTCGAGGCCGCCACCGCCAAATCCGATTCGTCCAGCACGGCCCAGGTCTGGAGCGCGGCCGACTGCGTGGCCCACGAGCCGGCGCTGGCGGCGGTCGAGGACAAGCTGGAAGGCGGCATCTACAACGGCGGCGAAGCCGTGGCCGACTGCTACGCCTTCTGCGTGACGCTGGCCGAACGCATCGCCTCGCATCCGCGCTTTGCGGGTTTCCTGCATGCCGACGCGCTGAAATTCGTCACCGCCGGCGATAAAGTCACCGGCCTGCAGACCAGCACCGGCCTGGCGAAAGCCGACGCCTACGTGCTGGCGGCCGGCATGCAGAGCCGCACGCTGGCGAAGAGCGCCGGCATCTCGCTGCCGATCTATCCGCTGAAAGGTTATAGTCTGACAGCGCCGATCCGCCCGCAGGACGTGGCGCCGGAAATCAGCGTCACCGACTTTGAACGCAAGGTGCTGTATGCGCGCATCGGCGGCAACCTGCGGGTGGCGGCCATGGTCGACATGATGGGCGAAGACCTGCGCCTGGACGCGCGCCGCCTGGACAGCCTCACGCGCCAGGTGCGCGAGACCATGCCGCAGGCGGCCGACTACAACAACATCACCCCCTGGGCCGGCCTGCGCCCCGCCACCCCGAACAGCGCCCCGATCGTCGGTCCCTCGCCCTATACGAACCTGTGGCTGAACATCGGCCACGGCCCGCTCGGCTTCACCTTCGCCTGCGGCACCGCCAGCGTGCTGACCGACCTGGTACAGGGCAAAGCCCCACCGTTCACGCTCGAAGGCCTCACCCTGCGCTAAATCAAACCGGGGTCAGACCCCGATTTTGGGCAATTTCCTAAAATCGGTGTCTGACCCCGCGTTTTGGAAATTTTTTCGCGTTCGTTAAATTTATTTTCGGCAAAAGATGGCCGAAGATGCGGCAACTGCGCGTAACGTGCTTTCTTCTTGGAAATTCCGAACAGGCACGCCCCCTCACCTGCGCTCCTGAAATGGCGGATAATTGCCGCCATGTCTACCCCGTCCAAACCCGGCTGCCCCTGCGGCAGCAATCTGCCCATCCTGCGCTGCTGCGGCCCCTACATCGCCGGCGCCGAGCTGCCGCCCACGGCCGAGGCGCTGATGCGTTCGCGCTACACCGCCTATGTGATGGGAGACGAAGCCTACCTGCGCGCCACCTGGCATCCCAGCACCCGCCCGGAAGAGCCGATCATCGACAAAAATGAAAAGATTCAATGGCTCGGACTTGAGATAAAATCTGCTTTACGTTTACGTCAACGTAAAGCAGATCTGCCGGAACAGATAGACCAGGACACCGTCGAATTCGTCGCCCGCTTCAGGGTCCAGGGCCGCGGCCAGCGGCTGCACGAGATCAGCAACTTCGTGCGCGAACCTGAAACGCCGGGCGGGGTCCCGCGCTGGTTCTATGTGGACGGCAGCTTCCCCGAGCAAGGAACCAAATAGAATACGCAGGAGACGCGATGCCCCAGATCGAAAGTAAGCTCAACCCGCGCGGCGAGGATTTCAAGGCCAATGCCGCGGCCATGCAAGCCGTGGTGGACGACCTGCGCGCGAAAGTCGCCGCCATCGCCAAAGGTGGTGGCGAGGCCGCCAGCGCCAAGCACGTCGCCCGTGGCAAGCTGCTGCCGCGCGACCGCGTGCAGATGCTGCTCGATCCGGGCACGCCCTTCCTGGAATTCTCTCAGCTGGCGGCCTACGAGATGTACGACAATGCCGCCCCGGCAGCCGGCATCATCACCGGCATCGGCCGCGTCGCCGGCCAGGAATGCGTGATCGTCTGTAACGATGCCACCGTCAAGGGCGGCACCTACTATCCGATGACGGTGAAAAAACACCTGCGTGCCCAGGAGATCGCCGAGCAGAACAATTTACCGTGCATCTACCTGGTCGACTCAGGCGGCGCCAACCTGCCGAACCAGGACGACGTCTTCCCGGACCGCGACCACTTCGGCCGCATCTTCTATAACCAGGCGAACCTGTCCGCCAAAGGCATCCCGCAGATCGCGGTGGTGATGGGTTCCTGCACCGCCGGCGGCGCCTACGTGCCGGCGATGAGCGACGAGTCCATCATCGTCAAGGAACAGGGCACCATCTTCCTGGGCGGCCCACCTCTGGTAAAAGCGGCGACCGGCGAAGTGGTGAGCGCCGAAGACCTGGGCGGCGGCGACGTCCACACGCGTCTGTCCGGCGTGGCCGACCACCTGGCCCAGAACGACACCCACGCGCTGTCGCTGGCGCGCACCATCGTCTCGAATCTGAACCGCACCAAGCCGCAACAGGGCGCGCTGCGCGAAGCGGTCGAGCCGAAATATTCGCCGGAAGAGCTGTACGGCGTGATCCCGGTCGATACCCGCAAACCCTTCGACGTACGCGAAGTGATCGCCCGCATCGTCGACGGCAGCGAGTTCGACGAGTTCAAGGCACGCTACGGCACCACCCTCGTCTGCGGCTTCGCCCACATCTTCGGCATGAAGGTCGGCATCATCGCCAACAACGGCATCCTGTTCTCGGAATCGGCGCTGAAGGGCACCCACTTCATCGAGCTGTGCTGCCAGAGAAAAATCCCGCTGGTGTTCCTGCAGAACATCACCGGCTTCATGGTCGGCCGCAAGTACGAGAACGAAGGCATCGCCCGCAACGGCGCCAAGATGGTGACCGCGGTGGCCACCGCCGCGGTGCCGAAGTTCACCGTGATCATCGGCGGCTCCTTTGGCGCCGGCAACTACGGTATGTGCGGCCGCGCGTTCTCGCCGCGCTTCCTGTGGATGTGGCCGAACGCGCGCATCTCGGTGATGGGCGGCGACCAGGCGGCGTCGGTGCTGGCCACCGTCAAGCGCGACGGCATCGAAGCCAAGGGCGGCCAGTGGTCGCCAGAGGAAGAAGCCGCGTTCAAGCAGCCGATCAAGGACCAGTACGAGCACCAGGGCCACCCGTATTTTGCCAGCGCGCGCCTGTGGGACGACGGCGTGATCGATCCGGCCGACACCCGCATGGTGCTGGGCCTGGGTCTCTCGGCCGCGCTCAACGCCCCGATCGAAGACACGAAGTTCGGCGTATTCAGGATGTAAGGGAGAGAACATGGACACCTACGACACCCTCGAGATCACGGTTGAAGGCAAGGTCGCAACCATCACCCTGAACCGCCCGGACGTGCGCAATGCCTTCAACGAAACGGCGATTGCGGATCTCACCATGGCCTTCGACGAAGTCAGCCAGGAAGCGGATATCCGCGCCATCGTGCTGGCTGCGAACGGCCCGGCCTTCTGCGCCGGCGCGGACCTGAACTGGATGAAGAAGATGGCCGGCTACTCGTTCGAAGAGAACGAAGCCGATGCGCTGCGTCTGGCCGACATGCTGCGCACCATCTACTTCAGCCCCAAGCCAGTGGTGGCGAAAGTCCAGGGCGACTGCTACGCCGGCGGCATGGGCCTGGTCGCGGCCTGCGACATCGTGGTCGCCGCCGAGGGCGTGAACTTCTGCCTGTCCGAAGTCAAATTGGGTCTGATCCCGGCGACAATCTCGCCCTACGTCATCAAGGCGATGGGCGACCAGGCCTCGCGCCGCTATTTCCTCACCGCCGAGCGCTTCGATGCCAGCTGCGCAAAGCGCCTGGGCCTGGCCCACGAAGTCGTGCCGAGCGAAGAACTAGACGCCACCGTGGCCGGCATCGCCAAGGCCCTGGTGAACAACAGCCCGAATGCGGTGCGCGAAGCGAAGAAGCTGGTGCGCGACATCGCCGGGCTGCCGATCGACGATGTGCTGCTGGCCGATACCGCCGGGCGCATCGCCAATATCCGTGCATCCGCCGAGGGACGCGAAGGGGTCGCGTCCTTCCTCGAAAAGCGCAAACCCTCTTGGCTGGAATAAGTATCTTGAATCACCCGACACACCAAAGCTCTTCCGACTGGATCGCGCGCAGCCTGCGCAGCGTCTGGCACCCATGCACGCAGATGCAGCACCACGAAGAGGTGCCGCTGATCGCCGTCAGCCACGGCAAAGGCCCGTGGCTCTACGACCATGAGGGCCGGCGCTACCTGGACGGGATCAGCTCGTGGTGGGTCAACCTGTTCGGCCACGCCAACCCGCGCATCAACGCCGCGCTGAAGGACCAGCTGGATAAGCTCGAACACGCGATGCTGGCCGGCTTCACGCACGAGCCGGTGGTCGAACTGTCCGAGCAGCTCGCAAGCCTGACCGGCCATGCGCTGGGCCACGCCTTCTACGCCTCCGACGGTGCCTCCGCCGTCGAGATCGCGCTGAAGATGAGTTTTCATTACTGGCGCAACGCCGGCTACCCGAACAAGCGCGAGTTCGTCTGCCTGCAGGGCTCGTATCACGGCGAGACCATCGGGGCGCTGTCGGTCACCGACGTCGCCCTGTTCAAGGATGCCTACGGCCCGCTGCTGAGGGCATCGCGCACCGTGGCTTCGCCCGACGCCCGCAACGCCGTCGACGGGGAGTCGGCGCAGGACGTGGCGCGCCGTGCGATCAAGGATGTCGAAACCCTGTTCGAGGAGAGCGGCGACAGCATCGCCGCCATCATCGTCGAGCCGCTGGTGCAGTGCGCGACCGGCATGGCGATGCACGATCCGCTCTACCTGGAACTGCTGCGCGAGCTGTGCGACAAGCACCACGTGCACCTGATCGCCGACGAAATCGCGGTCGGCTGCGGCCGCACCGGCACCTTCTTCGCCTGCGAGCAGGCCGCGATCTGGCCGGATTTCCTGTGCCTGTCGAAAGGAATCAGCGGCGGCTACCTGCCGCTGTCGCTGGTGCTCAGCACCGACCAGATCTACGAAGCCTTCTACAGCGAAGACATCACGCGCGGCTTCCTGCACTCGCACTCCTACACCGGCAACGCGCTGGCCTGCCGCGCCGCGCTCGCGACGCTGCAGATCTTCCGCGAGGACGATGTGCTGAACAAAAACCGCGAAACCGCCACCCGCCTGATGCTGGAAATGGCGCCGCTGCTCGAGCACGAGCGCGTCACCAACTTCCGCCAGCGCGGCATGATCCTGGCCTTCGACGCGGTCGAGCCGGATGCCAAGCGTGCCTCGACCTTCGCGCGCCGCTTCTTCACCAGCGCGGTCGAGAACGAACTGCTGCTGCGCCCGATCGGCCGCACCGTCTACCTGATGCCGCCGTATGTGCTGGACGAAGAAGACATCGTCGGCCTGGCGGCGCGCACGCGCACCGTGTTCGAAAAGGTGATCGCGGAATGAGCGTGGATCTGATCGCAGGCATCACCCGGCAGCTGGATGCGCTGGCGGCGCAGAGCCTCACGCGCCGCCGCCGCACCGCCGACTCGCCTGCCGCGCCGCGCCAGGTCGTCGACGGCCGTCCCATGCTCGCTTTCTGCAGCAACGATTACCTGGGCCTGGCCGCGCATCCAAAGGTGGTCGCGGCCTTGCGCGAGGGTGCGGAACTGTATGGCGCCGGCAGCGGCGCCTCGCACCTGGTGTCCGGCCACAGCCGCGCGCACGCGCTGCTGGAAGAGCGGCTGGCCGCGTTCGAAGCGCCGCACCTGGTCGATGCGCGTGCGCTCTACTTCTGCACCGGCTACATGGCCAACCTGGCGGTGCTGACTGCGCTGGGCAGCGATCCGGAAGCGATGATCTTTTCGGAGGCGCTGAACCATGCCTCGCTGATCGACGGTGCACGCCTGGCGCGGGCCGGGGTCACGGTCTACCCGCACGGCGACGTGGCCGCCTTGGAAGCGAAACTCGCGGCCAGCACGGCGCCGACCAACATCGTCGTCACCGACAGCGTGTTCAGCATGGATGGCATTCTTTCACCGCTGCCGGCGCTGCTGGCCCTGTGCGAACGGTACGGCGCCTGGCTGGTCGTCGACGATGCCCACGGCTTCGGCGTGCTGGGTGCGAACGGCCGCGGCGCCCTCGAGCATTTCGGTCTGCGTTCGCCGAATCTGGTCTACGTCGGCACACTGGGCAAGGCGGCCGGCGTGGGTGGCGCCTTCATCGCCGCGCACGCTTCGGTGGTCGAGCTGATGATCCAGCGCGCGCGCCCGTATATCTACACGACCGCGGCGCCGCCGGCGCTGGCGCATGCGCTGCTGGCCAGCCTCGACATCATCGAGGGCGAAGAAGGCCGGCAGCGCCGCACGCAGCTGGCGCAGTCGATCGCGCTGCTCGACAGCGAACTGCAGCTGCGGCGCTGGCAGCGCCCGCGCTCGCACACGGCGATTCAACCGATCCTCATCGGCGCCAACGACGAAGCGCTGCAGGTGGCCGCGCACCTGCACGCGCAAGGCTTGTGGGTGCCGGCGATCCGTCCGCCGACCGTGGCGCCGGGCACCGCGCGCCTGCGCGTAACCCTGTGCGCATCGCATACCGAACAAGACGTGGCGCAGCTGGCCGCCGCATTGAACACGCTCGAGCAGAAGCTGGCACCCGAGCAGCTGGAAAGGAACGCAGCATGACCCTCAACGATCCCGAACAAACAGGCGGCACGCCGTCGCAGCCCGAGGTCGGCTTTGCCGAACCGGCCACCAGCAGCGCACCGGCGGTCGCCACCGTGCCGGCACCGCTGGCGGCGGAAGGCGTGCCGACGCGCTTCGCCTGCTTCGTCACCGGCACCGACACCGAGATCGGCAAGACCCTGATCTCCGCGGCGATCCTGTACAAGCTGGTGCAGCGCGGCCAGCGCGCCTGCGGCATGAAGCCGATCGCGGCCGGCGCCGAAGAGCGCGACGGCGAATTGCACAACGACGATGCCGCCATGCTGCGCGCCGCCGGCAACGTGCACCTGCCGCAGTCGATCACCACGCCCTTCATGCTGCGCGAGCCCTGCGCCCCGCACATCGCGGCCGAACTCGAAGGCGTGCGCATCGAACCGGTGACTATCCTGACCGCCTATGCCGAGATCCTGGCGGCGTCGGACGCCACCGTGGTCGAGGGCGTGGGCGGCTTCTGCGTGCCCTTCTCCGACGATTTCGACAGCGCCGACCTGGCGGTGCAGCTCGGCCTGCCCGTGATCCTGGTGGTCGGCCTGCGCCTGGGCTGCATCAACCACGCGCTGCTCACCGCCGAAGCGGTCATCTCGCGCGGCCTGGTGCTGGCAGGCTGGGTCGCCAACCAGGTCGACCCGGACATGCGCTTCGCCGACGAAAACGTGGCCGCGCTCGAGCAGCGCATGCCGGCACCGCTGCTGGGCCGCGTGCCGCGCCTGGACCAACCGACGGCTGCCGCGGCGGCCTCCTACATCGAGCTCGCGGGCGTGCCGGGATGGCCGTCGCGTGGTGTTTGAAATACGCCTGAACTTCAGAACAAGGAATCACAGCATGACCCAAGTCGTCACCCTCCACCCGCCCGTCACCCCGGCCTCGCTGCCGAAGGACGCCACCTGGCCCCTGCACGAGGTGCTGGCCCTGTTCGAGCTGCCGCTGCCGGAGCTGATGTTCCGCGCCAGCCAAGCGCACCGCGCCAACTTCCCCGACGGCGACGTCGAACTGGCCACGCTGCTGTCGATCAAGACCGGCGGCTGCGAGGAAGACTGCGGCTACTGCCCGCAGGCGGCGCGCTACGACACCGGCGTCGAAGCGAAAAAAATCCTCGAGCTGGACACCGTGCTGGCCGCTGCCGCCGAAGCGAAGGCCAAGGGCGCAACCCGCTTCTGCATGGGCGCCGCCTGGCGCAGCCCGAAAGAGCGCGACATGGAGAAAGTCGAAGCCATGGTGCGCGGCGTGAAGGCGCTCGGCATGGAAACCTGCGCCACCCTCGGCATGCTCGAAGAAGGACAAGCCGAGCAGCTGAAGCAGGCCGGCCTGGACTACTACAACCACAACATCGACACCTCGCCCGACTTCTACGGCGACGTGATCTCGACCCGCCAGTACAACGACCGCCTCGATACGCTGGGCCGCGTGCGTAATGCGGGCCTCAAGATCTGCTGCGGCGGCATCGTCGGCATGGGCGAGACGCGTGCCCAGCGCGCCGGCCTGATCGCCCAGCTGGCCAACATGAACCCGTATCCGGAATCGGTGCCGATCAACCATCTGGTGCAGGTCGAGGGCACGCCGCTGCACGGCCTGGACCCGCTGGACCCGATCGAATTCGTGCGCACCATCGCCGTGGCCCGCATCACGATGCCGAAGGCACGCGTGCGCCTGTCGGCCGGCCGGCGCGAGCTGGGCGAGGCGGTGCAGGCGATGTGCTTCATGGCCGGCGCGAATTCCATCTTCTACGGCGACAAGCTGCTGACCACCGATAACCCGGAAGCCAACGACGACCGTGCACTGCTGGAGAAGCTGGGCCTCAAGACCCGCTCGGCGACGCTGGAGTCGGTGCAGAAGGAAAGCTGCGGTTGTTAAGCCCACGTACCTAAGCACGTCGCCCCCGCGAAGGCGGGGGCCCAAGTTGGTCAAGTAGTCGAGATGCATGCAGAACTTGGGTTCCCGCCTTCGCGGGAACGACGGATCGAACGCTAACACTTATAAATAAAGACGAGACACCACATGTTCACCAAGATCCTCATCGCCAACCGTGGCGAAATCGCCTGCCGTGTCGCCGCTACCGCGCGCCGCATGGGCATCCGTACCGTTGCCGTTTATTCGGAAGCCGACGCCGGCGCGAAGCACGTCGCGGTCTGCGATGAGGCGGTCTTGATCGGCGGCGCAAGCGCCAAGGACAGCTATCTGCGCGGCGACAAGATCCTCGAAGTCGCGAAAGCGACCGGCGCCCAGGCGATCCACCCGGGTTATGGCTTCCTGTCCGAGAACGCGGAATTCGCCGAAGCCGTCGAGGCGGCCGGCCTGGTCTTCATCGGCCCGTCGGGCGCGTCGATGCGGGCGATGGGTTCGAAGTCGGCGGCCAAGCAGTTGATGGAGCAGGCGAAGGTGCCGCTGGTGCCGGGCTACCACGGCGACGAGCAGGATCCGGAACTGCTGCAGAGCGAGGCCAATCGCATCGGCTATCCGGTGCTGCTGAAGGCCAGCGCCGGCGGCGGCGGCAAGGGCATGCGCGTGGTGGAACGTTCGGAAGACTTCCAGGCCGCGCTGGCTTCCTGCAAGCGCGAGGCCATCTCCTCCTTCGGCGACGACAAGGTGCTGGTCGAGAAGTACCTGACCCGGCCGCGCCACATCGAGATCCAGGTGTTCGCCGATAAACTGGGCAACTGCGTCTACCTGCACGAGCGCGACTGCTCGGTGCAGCGCCGTCACCAGAAGGTGCTGGAAGAAGCGCCGGCACCGGGCATGACGCTCGAACGCCGCGCGGCGATGGGCGAAGCGGCCGTCGCCGCAGCGCGGGCGGTCGACTACGTCGGCGCCGGCACGGTCGAATTCATCGCCAACCAGGACGGCTCGTTCTACTTCATGGAGATGAACACGCGCCTGCAGGTCGAGCACCCGGTGACGGAGATGATCACCGGCACCGACCTGGTCGAGTGGCAGTTGCGCGTGGCCGCCGGCCAGCCGCTGCCGAAGCAGCAGCACGAACTGACGATCAACGGCCATGCGATCGAGGCGCGCGTCTACGCCGAGAATCCGGAGAAGGGTTTCCTGCCTTCGATCGGCACGCTGCGCTTCATGGACGTGCCGGCGCACGTGTCGTTTGAACTGGGCGGCACAATCAACGCACCGGCCGGCGTGCGCATCGATTCGGGCGTGCACGAAGGCGATGCGATCTCGCCGTTCTACGACCCGATGATCGCCAAGCTGATCGTCTGGGGCGCGGACCGCACCCAGGCGCTGTCGCGGATGGCGCAGGCGCTGTCCGAGTTCCACATCGTCGGCCTGGCAACCAACATCGCCTTTTTGAAACGCCTGGTCGAAGGCCAGGCCTTCTCCAGCGCCGACCTGGACACGGGGCTCATCGAACGCAACCACGATGCTCTGTTCCCGGCTGCTGGTCCGGCGCCCAAGGGCGCGCTGGCACTGGCCGCGGTGGCGCTGCTTGACGCCGAGCAGGCCTTGTCCGTCTCGGCCAACCCGGCCGACCCGTGGACCAGCACCCACGGCTGGCGCCTGAACGGCACCTACCGCCGCCAGCTCTCCTTCGGCGACGAATACAGCGCCACGCTCGACGCCAAGGCCTATACCACCAGCCTGGCCTATCACCCGCACGGCTGGGTGCTGGAGCTGGACGGCGCAGCCCACCCGCTGGCGCTGGTCGGCAAGCGCGGCGGCGAATACGCGATCCGCCTGGATGGCACCGCCCTGCACGGCACCGTGCGCCGCGACGGCGAGCTGCTGCACGTCTTCACCGGCGGCCAGCACTACACGCTGCAGTACAACGATCCAATGGCGCACGCCGGCGAAGCCGAAGCGGCGGGCGGGCGCCTCACCGCGCCGATGCCGGGCAAGGTGGTCGCTGTGATCGCGAAGAACGGCCAGACCGTCAAGAAGGGCGAGCCGCTGGTGATCATGGAAGCGATGAAGATGGAGCACACGATCGCCGCGCCGGGCGACGGCCTGGTCGAGGAGATCCTGTACCAGGTCGGCGACCAGGTGGCCGATGGCGCCCCGCTGCTGGCCTTCAAGGCCGCGGCTTGAGGCCAGGCATGCGCATTCTCCTGTACCGCGGCGACGGCGTGATCGCGCCGTGGGCGCGCGATCTGGCACAGGTGCTGCCGCAGGCCGAGACCGTGGTCTGGGAAGAAGGCCGCGAACTGGCGCCCTGCGACTACGCGATTTTGTGGGCGCCCACCCCTGCCCTGCTCGGCCAGCTCGCGCACGTCAGGGCGATCTTCCTGATGGGCGCCGGCGTCGACGCCATCCTGAAATTCGGCGATGCGCTGCCCAACGTGCCGGTGATCCGCCTCGGCGACGCCGGCATGGCCGAGCAGATGGCGGAGTACGTGGCCTACGCCGTGCTGCGCTACTTCCGCCGCTTCGACGAGTACGAACGGCAGGGACGCCAGGGCATGTGGCAGCCGCTGGCCGCGCGTAGAAAAGAAGATTTCACGGTCGGCGTGCTGGGCCTCGGCAAGCTCGGCCTGCCGGTGGTGCAGGCGCTGCGCCAGCTCGGCTTTCCGGTGCGCGGCTGGAGCCGCTCGCACAAGGCGATCGCCGGCGTCGACTGCTATACCGGCATGGCGGCGCTCGACGACTTCCTGCGCGGGACCCAGGTGCTGGTCTGCCTGCTGCCGCTGACGCCGGAAACGAATAACCTGCTGGACCGCGCGCGGCTGTCGCAGCTGCCCGCGGGCGCTTATCTGGTTAACGTCGCGCGCGGCGCCCTGGTGGCCGAGCCGGACCTGCTGGCCCTGATCCGCTCGGGTCACATCGCCGGCGCCATGCTGGACGTGTTCCGCAACGAACCGCTGCCGGCGCCGCACCCGTTCTGGAGCGAAGCGCGCATCACCATCACGCCGCACATCTCGGCGCTCACGATCCGCGAGGAAGCCGTGCGCCAGATCGCGCACAAGATCACACTGCTGGAACAGGGAGAACACGTCGCCGACGTGGTCGACCGCCAACGAGGATACTGAAAAATGAGCCTGCCCAAACACGTCAAGATCGTCGAAGTCGGCCCGCGCGACGGGCTGCAGAACGAAAAAGAAAATGTCTCCGCCGCGGTGAAGATCGAGCTGGTCGACCGCCTGTCGCGCGCCGGTTTTACGAACATCGAGGCGGCGTCCTTCGTGTCGCCGAAATGGGTGCCGCAAATGGCCACCAGCAGCGAGGTCATGGCCGGCATCGAGCGCCGTGCCGGCACCCTCTATTCCGCGCTGACGCCGAACATGCAGGGTTTCGAGGCGGCCCTGGCCAGCCGCGCCGATGAAGTCGTGATCTTCGGCTCGGCCTCGGAAGCCTTCTCGCAGAAGAACATCAACTGCTCGATCGCCGAATCGATCGCGCGCTTCGAAGCGGTGGCACGCGCCGCCAAGGAACACGGCCTGCGCCTGCGCGGCAGCATCAGCTGCTCGTTCGGCTGCCCGTATCAGGGCGAGGTCCCTTTGGCGTCCGTGGCCGACGTGGTGGGCCGCATGCGCGACCTCGGCTGCGACGAGATCGACATCGCCGACACCATCGGCGTCTCGACCCCGCGTAAAACCCAGGCGGTGATGGAGACCGCGGCGCGCGCGTTCAGGCTCGAAGGCATCTCCGGCCACTTCCACGATACCTATGGCCAGGCGCTGGCCAACATCTACGCCAGCCTGGAAGTGGGCGTGGCGATCTTCCACTCCTCGGTGTCCGGCCTGGGCGGCTGCCCGTATGCGAAGGGCGCGACCGGCAACGTGGCGACTGAAGACGTCATCTACATGCTGAACGGGCTGGGGATCGAGACCGGGATCGATCTCGATCAGGTGGTGGATGCGGGGGCCTTCATTTCGCAGCATCTGGGCCGCAAGGGCGTGAGCCGGGCCGGGAATGCCTTATTGGCGAAGCGCGCCGGTTGATGTGGACGTGGGCACGGGGTG
>NZ_JANUGX010000025.1 GCF_024753245.1 Massilia norwichensis
TTCTTTCACACAATTCGGGTATGGGATGCGGTAGAATCGCTGCGCCTTTTTGTCCAATCTCATAGGAGTTGTCGTGAAATCTGCGGTCATCCGTCAAGTCAAGAGCATGGCCATGTCGTGCGACCGGGTCGGTAATCTGTTGTTGGCGAAGTTTTCGGCGCACGGTGCGAATGATGCCCTGTTTGTCATCCCGGCCTCGATCGTGTTCTTCCTGTTGAAGAACCTGCCGCCCAACCAGGATCCCACCCTGCAGCCGCCGCCACCGGGACCGCAAATCACGCAATGGGATTGGGACCATCCGAACATTCCGCGCGCGTTCACGGTCAACTGCAAGGTCCTGCCGGGCAGGATCAGCATGACCTTCAACCTCGACGTCAAGCCGGACCTGACCCTGGTCCTCGACCGCAGCAACGTCGAACTGATGCGCCAGATCCTGATCGCGTACAGCAAGGACCTGATCGACCTCGACGCATGAAAGGAGACACCATGTCCATCAAGATCAGCCAGCTTTTCGACTCGGGTGCCATCGAGGTCGTCAGCGCAGAAAGCGCCCAGAAGATCGACCTGAACCTGCGCAAGGATTCGCACGCCGACATCCACCAGTGGTTCCACTTCCGCCTGCAGGGCGCACGCGGCCAGGCCTGCACCATCCGCTTCCTGAACGCCGGCCAGGCAACCTACCCGAAAGGCTTCGAGGGCTACCAGGCGGTCGCCAGCTACGACACCGAGAACTGGTTCCGCGTGCCGACCAGCTTCGACGGCCAGGTGATGACCATCAAGCACACGCCGGAACTCGACAGCATCTACTACGCCTATTTCGAGCCCTACACCTGGGAGCGCCACCTGCGCCTGCTGGGCGAGGTCGCCGAGAACCCGGTCGCGCGCGTGCACGACATCGGCACCACGGTCGACGGCCGCGACATGAACCTGGTGGTGATCGGCAATCCGCAGGCCGAGAAGAAGATCTGGGTCATCGCCCGCCAGCACCCGGGCGAAACGATGGCCGAATGGTTCGTCGAGGGCATGATGGATGCGCTGCTCGACAATTCGAACCCGGTATCGACCAAGCTGCTGCAGCGCGCCGCGTTCTACATCGTGCCGAACATGAACCCGGACGGCTCGGTGCGCGGCAACCTGCGCACCAACGCGGCCGGCGCCAACCTGAACCGCGAATGGATGACCCCGTCGCTCGAGCGCAGCCCGGAAGTCCTGTGCGTGAAGCGCAAGATCGAGGAAACCGGCGTCGACATGTTCTTCGACATCCACGGCGACGAAGCGCTGCCCTACAACTTCGTGGCCGGCAGCGAGATGCTGACCGACTTCACGCCGGAGCGCCTGGCTGCCCAGAACGCCTTCATCGAGCGCTACATGGCATCCAGCCCGGACTTCCAGAACGTCTACGGCTATGCGGCCTCGAAGTACAACGAAGAGCTGCTGACGCTGGCGTCGAAGTACATCGGCCACACCTATAAATGCCTGTCGCTGACGCTGGAAATGCCGTTCAAGGACAACGCCAACCTGCCCGACGCCCACGTCGGCTGGAACGGCGCCCGTTCCGCGGCGCTGGGTGCGGCGATGCTGCAGCCGATCCTGCTGTCGCTGGACGACTGAGACGAGGGGGAGAAACATGGGCGTCGAAATCGAACGGAAGTTTCTCCCCAGCGGCGACGGCTGGCGCGGGCTCGGCCAGCCGACCCTGATGCGCCAGGGCTACCTGACGTCCGACCCGGTGCGCACCGTGCGCGTGCGCATCGAGGGCGAGCGTGCCGTCATCACCATCAAGAGCAAGAGCACGGGCGCCACCCGCGGCGAGTGGGAATACGAGATTCCCGTGCCGGACGCGGCCGAACTGCTGGACCGCCTGTGCGAACAGCCGCTGGTCGAGAAGGTCCGCCACCGCATCGATCACCAGGGCCACACCTGGGAAGTCGACGAGTTCCAGGGCGAGAACGCCGGCCTGGTGGTGGCCGAGATCGAACTCGGCAGCGAAGACGAAGCCTTCGAGAAGCCCGACTGGATCGGCCAGGAAGTGACGGGCGATCCGCGCTACTACAATTCCAGCCTGATCCGGCTGCCGTACTCCAAGTGGAAAGACCAGGCATGACACGTATCGCTCGCCGTACCGTTCTCGCACTCGCCTTATCGCTTCCCCTGGCCGCATTGGCCGCAGCTTCCGCCAAAACCTATTTCCCGCCTGCCGGTTCCTGGGAACACAAGAACCCGGCAGCGCTGGGCCTTGACCCCGCCAAACTGGCCGAAGCCATCGCCTACGCCAGTTCGCACGAAACCGAGCGCGCCAAGGATTTCTCGGACCAGCAGCAGACCTTCGGCCAGCCGCTCGGCTCGCTGCCGACGAAGCGCGCCGCGACCAATGGCGTGGTGATCTACAAGGGTTATGTGGTGGCGGAGTTCGGCGACACGCACTTCGTCGATCCCACCTATTCGGTGGCCAAGAGCATGCTGTCGACGGTGGCGGGCGTGGCGGTGCGCGACGGCAAGATCCCCGACCTGAACCAGCCCGTGGTCCAGCTCGTGCAGGACGGCGGCTACGCGTCGCCGCACAACGCCGCCATCACCTGGAAGCACCACCTGCAGCAGGAATCCGAGTGGGAAGGCAGCATGTGGGGCAAGAATGCCGATTTCATCGGCCGCGAAGCCTTCGGCGCCGGCGAGCGCAAGCCGCGCCAGACCGGCGCGCCGGGGACATATTACGAATACAACGATGCGCGCATCAACCGCTTCGCGCTGTCGCTGCTGCGTGTGTTCGGCAAGCCGGTGCCCGAGGTCTTTCAACAGGAAGTGATGGACCCGATCGGCGCCTCGAACACCTGGAAATGGGTGCCGTACACCAACAGCTACGTCGACATCAACGGCAAGCTCATGCCTTCGGTCAGCGGCGGCACGCGCTGGGGCGGCGGCATGTGGATCAACTCTTGGGACATGGCCCGCTTCGGCTACCTGTGGCTGCGGGGTGGTGCCTGGAACGGCCGCCAGATCCTGCCGCCGGATTACGTGAAGGCAGCGCTGAGCCCGAGCGAACACGGGCCGGACTACGGCTACCTGTGGTGGCTCAACACCAAGGGCAAGAACCTGCCGGGACTGCCGGCCACCGCCTACGCCGCGTTGGGCGCGGGCAGCAACGACATCGTGGTCTCGCCCGAGCACGACCTGGTGATCGTGTGGCGCTGGCATGCCGGCAATACCGCCGAGTTTGCCAAGCGCGTGATCGCCGCCATCAAGCAAAAGTAAGGTAGATTGGCGGGCGTGATCCTCAGCGAGAGGTGCCCGCCATGCCAGACCCGTTTCCGACCTTCGGCCCCGATGCCTTCGGTGCCGATCCCGAATCCCGCGCGGCGGTCGCACATTACCGTCATTCCCGCGAAAGCGGGAATCCATGCTGAGGCACTGATGACGCGACGCATGGATCCCCGCCTGCGCGGGGATGACGATAAGCCTATTCTTCCAGTTCCGCCACCTGCTCCAACCAGCGCGCCACGACCGCCAGCTCCGCATCCGAAAACCCGCGCGTGATGCGCTCGTTCAGCCCGGCCAGCGCCAGGCGCGCACCGCTTGCCGCCTGCTCGCCGGCGGGCGTCGCGCGCAGTCGCGTCAGCCTGGCATCCATCTCGTCGGCGAAGCGCTCGACCAGGCCCGCCGCCTGCATGCGCTTGGATAAATTGGTGACGGCCGCCGGCGAGGCCTTCAGCTCGGCGGCGATCTCGCCGATGGTGGCGCTGCCGCGCGAGGCCAGCAGGAACAGCACGCCGGCCTGGGCCGAGCTGATGCCGTCCCATCCGTGCGGGTGGTTCTCGACCCAGCGCTGCAGGATGCGCTGGGCGCGGTTCAGCAGGAAGACGAAGCGCGGCTGCTTCATGCCGCGCGCTCCAGCAGCCAGTCGCCGATCTGCGGCCACAGCACGGCGGCGCAGCGCTTGCGGAAGAATCCCATGTGGCCGATCGCCGGCACTCCAGCATCCTTCGGTGCGATCTGCCGGCGCTCGACGCGGGCGTTGGCCAGCGGCGCCACCAGCATGCCGATTGCGTCCGGATTGGCCCAGGGATCGTCGTCGAAGCCCAACACCAGCAGCGGCAGGCGCTGGCGCCGCATGCGGCGCTCGGCATGCATGGTCGGGTCGTCGAAGAAGTAGCGCGGCCGGCTGGTCCAGCGGCTCCACTGGCGCATTACCGAGGCCGGCAGGTCTTCGCCGAGGCCGATGCGGCGTCCCGGCATGTAGCCGAACAGGGCGCACAGCAGCGGCGTGAGGACCCGCATCACGAAGCGCACGCGCAGCCGTTCGCGCCTGCCCTGGATCAGCCGGCTGGTGCCGGCGTGGGACGCCACCAGCACCGCCGCGCGCAGGCGTTCGCTGTCCTCGGACAGGGCGATCGCGTGGCCGCCCACGCTGTGGCCGACGGCCAGCAGGGGCAGTGCGGGAAAGCGTTCGGCGGCCCAGCGCGTGACGGCGCCGACGTCCTCGTTCATCCAGTCGGCCATCGTGACCGTGCAGGCATGCAGGCTGGCGCCGCGCGAGGCGCCGGTGCCGCGGTAGTCGTAGGTCAGCACGTGCAGGCCGAGTCCCGCCAGCCAGCGCGCGAAGTGTTCGTAATAACCCTGGGTGACGGCGGTGGCCGGATGCAGCAGCACCAGCGCGCGCGCCTCTGCCGCCGGGAACAGCCGCGCCGCGATGCTGCCGCCGTCGGCCGTGGTGATGGAGACCGCTTCGTTGTCCATGCCGCCCTCGATTCGTTAACGTGTTAACGAAAATGTAGCAGCGGTGTGCGCAAGGTGCAAGAAAAAAAAGCCCGGACAATGCCGGGCTTCGTGTGCAGGGAAACGAGACTCAGTGGAAGTGCTCGTTGCCCGCCGGCGTATCTTCCGGCATCTCGGCATGTACCAGTTCGCCGCTCGGGTCGGCGAACAGCGGGGCGCCGCAGTCGTCGCAGTATTCCGCGACATAGCGTTCGGCGATGCGCTTGACGTGGGCGATGCCCATCTCGTTCAGGTGCTTGACGATGTCGTCCATCGGCGACAGCGGACGGGCGCCGTGTACCGGGCCTTCCATCGGCGTGCCATCCTCGTCTTCCTGGCCGTACAGCGGCCAGACGATGCCGTACACCACTTCCGCGGACTGGCGCAGCGTGAAGCCGACACGGTATTCGTCGACCTGGCTGTCGTTGATCTCGTCGCCGAAGCCGGCGATCACGGCGCGCAGGTCGCCCGGCTCGACGCCCAGCGTGTAGGTCAGGTAGTGCACGGCGGCGCGCACCGACACCGGGCGGATCAGCTTGTCCGCCTCGCGGCAGGCCACGTAATAGGCTTCCGGCAGCAGCAGTTCGGTGCCGCAGCCCGGCAGCAGGCGCGCGATGCTGGGGCCGGCCTGGGCGCGCCATTGCTCGAGCGCGGCCTCGCGTACGGCTTCGAAGTTGACGTGGTGCTGCGGTTCCTGCCAGCGGAACAGCGGCGCGCCGACCGGGGCGATCACGGCCACCAGCAGGTAGCGGGTATCGGCCAGGAACTGCGAGGCGTCCGGGCCCGGCGCGGCCGGCTTCAGGCCGCCGCTGCCCTTGTGCGCGGCCTGGGCCAGCTTGTGGGTCAGGCCATAGGTTTCGGCGTGGGTGCGCGGCAGCTGGTCGAGCGAATACAGGGTCGGCGCCATCGCCATGCGGGCGCCGTCGGCCAGCAGGTGGGCCGAGAAGTGGGCCGACAGCGTGCTGACGACCTCGTTCGGGACGGTGCCGGAAGCGATCGAGAAGCGGGTCCAGGCCAGCACCGGCGCGGCCACCAGCAGGGCCTGCCAGGTGACGTCGGCGCCGTCGGCACCCTGCTCGGTCATGGTCGAGGATTCGCTGACGGCTTCGACGCCATCCATCAGCACGTCGTAGACGGCGAGGTCGCCCTTGAACAGGACGTTCAAGGCGGCGTCGATGCTGTCCTGGTGGTTGGTCTTCAGCAGCTTCTGCAGCTGCGAGTCGAGATTGCGCTCCCAGGTCCGTTCTTCAACGCGGCTGGCGGCCTGCACGATGGCTTGGCTGATGCTGACTAGACGCTGGCTTTCTGCCGATAGTTTGGGTGAGTCTTTGGAGGAGCGACGCATAGTAGTTGATTGAATGTGGAACGATGGCCCAAGGGACCATGATAAACCCTTATCCACGGTATTGTAGTTGATTCGGCCACATGCCTGTGACGCATGGCAAGTCGGGGCAAGCGCGCGCTTGCTAAAAAGCTCAACAGGAATCATAATGCGAATCGTTCTCATTATCTTTTCTGCTGTCCGACCCCATGACGAATAACAACAAACAGCAAGCATCCTTCATCAAGAGCCGCAAGCACGCCCCGCAGTCCCCCGCGATGCGTCCGGCGCCGGCGCTGGCGCTGACGATGCTGGCCACCCTCGTCATGCCGGCCGCCCACGCGGCCCCGGACAACATCATCGACCAGAGCATCCCGACCGTGCAGGTGTCGGGCGCAAGTGCCCCGGTCGGCCCGGTCTCGAACAACGACAAGTTCACCGCACCGCTGCTGGACACCCCGAAGTCGGTGACCGTGGTGACCGCCGATACGATCGCCCAGACCGGCGCGGTGTCGCTGACGGATGCGCTGCGCACCGTGCCGGGCATTACCATCGGCGCGGGCGAGGGCGGCAACCCGGTCGGCGACAATCTCTTCATCCGTGGTTACAACGCCCAGACCGATACCTATATCGACGGCATCCGCGACGCCGGTTCGCAGTCGCGCGAGATCTTCAACCTCGAGCAGGTCGAAGTGGTGAAGGGCCCGAACTCGGCCTACGGCGGCCGTTCCTCGGCCGGCGGCGGCGTCAACCTGGTCAGCAAGAGCGCCCAGGCCTACGACTTCAACCAGGCCTCGGTCGGTATCGGCAGCGACAAGTACAAGCGCATCACCGGCGATGTGAACCGCAATATCGGCAGCAACAGCGCCTTCCGCCTGAACGTGATGGCGCACGAGAACGACGTCGCCGGCCGCAAGGTGGTGGGTGGCAATCGCTGGGGCGTGGCGCCGACCGTGACCTTCGGCCTCACCGGCCCGGACCGCGCCATTATCAGCCTGTACCACCTGACGTCGCACGAGATCCCGGATACCGGCATCCCTTTCAACAACCCGATCACGAGCGGCAAGGATCTGCCGAAGAACGGCAACGGCACCCCGTTCGCGGTCGACCGCGAGACCTTCTACGGCCTGGCCAACCGCGACTTCCGCGATACCAGGAGCGACGTCGGCACGATCGACCTGCGCCATGAATTCTCCTCGACGCCGGGTCACAGCTTAGCCCTGCGCAACGTGACCCGCTACGGCAAGTCGAACAACGACTACGTCTGGACCCAGCCCGACGATTCGAAGGGCAACACCGTCCTCTACGGCACCGTCTGGCGCCGCGCCAACACGCGTGCCACCGAGACCCGCACCTTCGCCAACGTCACCAGCCTGAGCGGCGAACTGAGTACCTTCGGCCTGCAGCATACCTTCAATGCCGGCGTCGAATTCGACCGCGAGACCACCGACCGCGGCAGCTACGTCTTCACCCCGGGTACCAACAACCCGCTGACCAACACCTTCACCTGCCCGACCTCGGGTGCGGCGACGCTGTACAACTGCACCACCCTGGTCAATCCGAACCCCTACGATCCGTGGGTATACAGCCGTACGCTGTCGGGCGCGCTGACGCATGTGAACACCAGGACCAAGGCTGTCTACGCCTTCGACACCATCGAGATCAACCCGCAATGGCTGCTGAACCTGGGCGTGCGCTGGGATGACTTCCAGACCACGCTGGACACGCTGCCGACCGCCACCACGGCCGCGGTGCGCGCCAGGGTCGACACCGACTTCGTCAGCAGCCAGGCCGGCCTGGTCTACAAGCCGAGCAAAAACGGCAGCATCTACCTGTCCTGGGCCAGCTCGGCGACCCCGCCGGGCAACGACGGCGGCGACGGCCTCGATGGCTTGACCGTGGCGGTGCAGAACCTGCAGCCCCAGCGCAGCCGCAACATCGAGCTGGGCACCAAGTGGGACCTGCTGCCGGGCGGCCGCCTGTCCGTGACCGGCGCGCTGTTCAAGAGCACCATGAACAATGCCCGCGTGACGGCACCGGACGGCACCACCCAGAACGTCGGCCGCAAGGAAGTCCAGGGCGTGGAGCTCGGCTTCTCGGGCAAGCTGTCCACTGCCTGGACCGTGTTCGGCGGCTACACCTGGCTGGACGCGGAAGTCGCGGACAACGGCTACGCCAACACCGGCACCACGGCCAACCCGGTCTGGTCGCCGTCGCCCTTCAACGGCAACCGCTTCCCGACCACGCCGAAGAACAGCGCCTCGCTGTGGACCAGCTATGCCTTCACCAAGGCCTTCACCGCCGGCTTCGGCGTGAGCGCGATGTCGAAGGTCTACGCCAACGTCAACAACAACAAGTGGGTGCCGGGCTATGCCCGCTTCGATGCGATGGCCAGCTATGCCCTGAACCAGGACATCAGCCTGCAGCTGAACCTGCAGAACCTGACCGACAAGCTGTACTTCGACAAGGTCTCCTCGCCGCACTACGCGGGCGTGGCGCCGGGCCGCTCGGCGACGCTGACGGCCAACTTCAAGTTCTAAGGCATTCCTCATGATGCTGCATATTCCCGGCGTGCTCACGCCGGCGCAGGTGAAGACCATGCGCGAGCGCCTGGCGGCCACCGACTGGGTGGACGGCCGCGCCAGCGTCGGCAGCCAGGGCGCCCAGGTCAAGCGCAACCGCCAGCTGGCGGAAGGATCGCCGCTGGCGCTGGAGTTGGGCCAGCTCGTGAGCAGCGCGCTGATGGCCAATCCGCTGTTCTTTTCGAGCGCGCTGCCGCTGCGCATCCTGCCGCCTTTCTTCAACAGCTACGCGGGCGGCGAGCATTACGGGCCGCACGTCGACGGCGCCATCCGCGCCCAGCGCGGCGGCCCGGCGCTGCGCACCGACGTGTCCTGCACCGTGTTCCTGTCCGAGCCCGAGGAATACGAAGGCGGCGAGCTGACCGTGATCGATTCCTACGGCACCCACGAGGTCAAGCTGCCGGCCGGCGATGCGATCGTCTACCCGGCCACCAGCATCCACGAGGTGCGGCCCGTCACGTCCGGCGAGCGTATCGCGTCTTTCCTGTGGGTGCAGAGCATGGTGCGCGACGACTGGAAGCGCGCCATGCTGTACGAGCTGGATACCAACATCCAGGCCTTGCGCGCCAGGCACGGCGACGGCCCGGAGCTGGTCGGACTGACCGGGCATTATCACAACCTGCTGCGGCAGTGGGCCGAGACCTGAACCTTCGTCGCAGGCGCCCCCGCTACTGCACGATCCGCACGACTGCATTCTCCGTCATCACATAGATCGCCCCCTGGTCATCCACGGCCATCCCGCTCATCAGATTCAGGCTGCCCGGCAGGGCGCCGGTGATCAGTCCGAACTGGTCGCGGCGTCCCGCGACCAGCTGGACCTTGCCGTCCGGCCCCAGCTTCTGCACGACGGCCGGCTGCAGATAGGCGCTGGCCAGAAACAGGTTGCCGCCCGGGTCCACGGCGAGCCAGTTGAGGTAGGGCACATCGGCGCGGATCACCGTGACGCCGCCGCCGGCCGCGATCCTGACCACGCTGCTGTTGGCGGGGCCGGCAAACACATTGCCCTGTCTGTCCGCGACGATGGACCAGGGCTGGCCGACGCTGTCTTCGTGGGGCACGCTGTACACGGTGCTGACGACGCCACCCGCGCTCACCTTGCGGATGCGGTTTTCCAGCCAGTCCGGGAACACGTCCGTCGGGTTGGCGCGGTGCTCGTAGCAGTCGAGCAGGTAGAAGTTACCGGCGCCGTCGCGGGTGACGCCGCAGATGGTGTCGAAGCCGGCCTGGGCAGCGGCGCCGTCGGTCTGGCGCGGCGCGTTCGCGGAGCCGGCCAGCACCCGCAGGCTGCCGTTTTCGTCGGCCAGGTAGACCACCCGATTGGCCACGCCGACCAGGCTGCCCTGGTATGCCATGCCGCCGGTGAACCAGGTGATCGGGTTCTGGCCGGCGTCCTTGTCGGGCAGGTTCAGGGTCGTCACCACGCCGGCGCGGGTGATTTTGCGGACCTTGTTTTGCTGGACCAGGTAGAGCGTGTCCTTGCCGTCGAAGGTCAGCTGGTTGGCGCCGTCGGTGAAGCGCGCGGCGCTGCCCGTGCCATCGACCATGCCGCGCTGCGCAGCCTTGCCGGCCACGGTGCTGACGGCGCCGCCCGGGCCGATCTTGCGCACGACCCGATTGGCCATATCGGTCAGGAACACATTGCCCGCGCCATCGGTCACGATGCGGCCATCGCAGCCGGATTCGCTGCCGAAGCTGGCGTCGACGCCGGCGCCGTCCAGCGCACCGCGGCGGCTGGGCGAACCGGCCAGCACGCTGACCTGGCCGGCGGCGTCGGCCTTGTACAGCGTGCACTGCTCGAAGCCGTAGAGATTGCCGTCGCGGTCCACGGCGATGGCGGTGCCGGCGCTCAGCGAGGTGTCGAGCCTGGCGCCGGCCGGCGTCAGCTTGCGCACCTTGGCACCGCCGACCGCGATCACGAGGTTGCCGGCCTTGTCGAAGGCAAGGCCGGTCGCGGAGTAGCCGAGATAGAAAGGCTGCCCATGTTCGTAGCCGGCGACGTCGGACAGCGCCTGGGTTGCCGCGGCATGGGTGCGCACCTCGCCGCTGGCGCTCACGGTGCGGATTTTCTGGCTGTCGGCGACCCAGATCAGGCCCGCACTGTCGATCGCCAGCGCGCGCGGAAGGGTAAAGCTGGCCTGCTCGCCCATGCCGTCGGCGCTGCCCTCCGCATCGCTGCCCGCCAGTGTGGTTTGCGTGCCATCCTTCGCGATGCGCACGATGCGCCTGCCGAGGATCCCGATCAGGTTGCCGGCGCCGTCGGCTAGCAGAGCCTCGGGCGCCTGGGCCTCTGCGGGCAAGCCGACACCCTTCCAGAAGGTACCGAGCGTCGCATCGGCGCCGGTCCCGATGGTGAGGGTGCGCACGGTGGGCCCGAAGTCGCCCACATACAGCACGCCGGCGCGGTCGATGGCCAGCGCCTTCGGCTCGCGCAGGCGGCCGACCGGGCCGTCCGCATCGCCGTCGCCGCCGATCGCACCGGCCAGCACGCTGATACCGCGTGGGATGGTCTGTACCGGCGGCGGTGGCATCACAGGGCCGGGTGGGTTGGCGTCACCGCCACCGCCGCCTCCGCAGGCGGACAGGACGAACAGCAGCGTGCTGAAGACGGGAGCGAAACGGTGGAGCTTCATGGTCGGTATCCTGCATTCAATAGTGAACATGCAGGATACCGACTATTCCGGTGCGAATTTCCTCAGAATTTCACACCTGCGCGCGCACTGGCCTTATTCCCGCCGAACGCATTGCCGATCGCGCGCCGCAGCACCGGTTCGCCATGCCGTGCGATCAGCCAGGCTACTACGCCGACGGCCGCCATCGCCAGCGCGAGCGCCGCCGCATGCGGCAGACCGCGCGACAGCCCGGCGTGCAGCATGAAGCCGCCCAGGATTTCATGCAGCAGGTAGAAGGGATAGGTGACCAGCCCCAGCGTGCGCACCAGGGTAGCCAGCCGTGCCGGCGGCACCCAGGCCTGCGCATGCCGCAGCGCGACGAAGATGGCGCAGGTGCAGGCCGCGAAGATCGCCAGCGCGCCCGCCACCAGGAAGCCGATGCTCAGCGGGCCATGCGCGCCCACTGCATAGCTGCTCACGATCTGGGCTGCGCGCGTATGGATCTCCAGCCCGGCGCCGGCCAGCGCCAGCGCCAGCAGCAGCCAGTCGATGCCGGCGAGCCGGTGCCGGCTGTTCAGCAGCCAGAAGTACATCCCGGTCGCGAAATAGATCCCGTGGCGCAGCAGCAGCATGTTCTTCGGCCCGTAGCCGAAGTCGAACCAGCCGAGGGCGCCGGCGCTGCGCGTGGCGGCGAACAGGAACACCACATACGGCAGGCTGGCGACGACCAGCAGCCGCGCCACCGCCACGAAGCGCCTTGCGCCGCCGCCCACGATGGACAGCAGGATCAGCGCATAGAAGGCCAGTTCGATCGGCAGCGTCCAGTAGGCGCTGGTCAGGAAGGTATTGCCGAGCAGGGCCAGCGAAAACGCCAGGCCCTTGAGCGAAGGATCGACCCACACGCCCACCGCACCGAATGTCGCCACCGGCACCGCCAGCAGGAGGCCGAAGTTGACGATGGCGGCCAGCCACGCGGCCGGATACAGGCGCAGGAAGCGGCTTCTCAGGAATTGCAGGGGCGTGGCCCGGGCGGCGGAGTTGGCGATGACGACGCCCGAGATCACGAAGAAGATCTGCACCCCGATCCAGCCGAAGGGCATGGTCGACACCATCTGCGGATTGTGCCAGGTAAGGTGGAATGCGCAGACCATGAGGGTGCACAGGAAGCGGACGAGGTCCAGGCCGTACACGTAGGGAGTGGGGCGGTGATCGGTCATGCGGTGGGCGAGGGGAGGTTGAAAGGAAAAAAGGCCGGAACCTTTGCGGGTTCCGGCCTTTTTTGCGTTAGCTGTTCAGCTTATGCAGCCAGCAGCTGGCGCAGCACGAACGGCAGGATGCCGCCATGCTTGTAGTAGTCGACTTCGATCGGGGTGTCGATGCGCAGCAGGACCTGGGTTTCCTTGACCGAGCCGTCGGCGCGGTGGATCACCAGGGTTGCCTGCATCTGCGGACGGATCTCGCCTTCCAGGCCCTTCAGGTCATAGGTCTCGTTGCCGGTGATGCCCAGCGACTCGACGCTGTCGTCGCCGATGAACTGCAGCGGCAGCACGCCCATGCCAACCAGGTTGGAACGGTGGATACGCTCGAACGAACGGGCGATCACGGCCTTCACGCCCAGCAGCTGGGTGCCCTTGGCAGCCCAGTCGCGCGAGGAGCCGGTGCCGTACTCTTCGCCGGCGAAGATCATCGTCGGGGTGCCTTCCGCGATGTACTTCATACCTGCGTCGTAGATCGACATCTGTTCGCCGCTCGGCTGGTGGATGGTGATGCCGCCTTCGACTGCGGAACCGTCGGCCTTCGGCGGGATCATCTTGTTCTTGATGCGCACGTTCGCGAAGGTACCGCGCATCATGATCTCGTGGTTGCCGCGGCGCGAGCCGTAGGAGTTGAAGTCGGCCTTGAGCACGCCGTGCTCTTTCAGGTATTTACCTGCCGGACCGTCTTCCTTGATCGAACCGGCCGGGGAGATGTGGTCGGTGGTGATCGAGTCGCCGAACACGCCCAGGGCACGTGCGCCCGAGACGCCGGTGGCGGCTGCTTTCGGGGTCATCTCGAAGTCGGCGAAGAACGGCGGCTCGGCGATGTAGGTTGATTCCGGCCAGTCGTACACCTGGCCCGAGGTCGACGACACGGCTTCCCACAGCGCGCCCGGGTTGCCCTTGACGTCGGCGTAGTTGGCCTTGAAGACTTCCGAGTTCATCGCGAACTTCATCAGGTCCTGGACTTCCTGCGAAGTCGGCCAGATGTCGCCCAGGTAGACGTCGACGCCATCCTTGCTCTTGCCGACCGGCTCGTTCATCAGGTCCTTGTTGACGTTGCCGGCGATCGCGTAGGCGACGACCAGCGGCGGCGAGGCCAGGAAGTTCGAACGGATGTTCGGGTGGATACGCGCTTCGAAGTTACGGTTGCCCGACAGGACTGCGGCGGCGATGATGTCGTTCTGGGTGATCGTCGCGTTCAGTTCCGGGGTCAGGTCGCCGGCGTTACCGATGCAGGTGGTGCAGCCGTAAGCGGTGACGCCGAAGCCCAGCTGGGTCAGGTAAGGCAGCAGACCGGCGGCTTCCAGGTAGTTGGTGACCACGCGCGAGCCAGGAGCCAGCGAGGACTTGATGTGCGGAGCGACGGTCAGGCCCTTCTCGACGGCCTTCTTGGCCAGCAGGCCGGCAGCCAGCAGCACGCTCGGGTTCGAGGTGTTGGTGCAGGAGGTGATGGCGGCGATCAGGATGTCGCCGTTCTTCACGCGCACGCCATTGGTGGTCTCGTAGACCTTGTTCAGGTCGTCCGGCGACTTGTTGAAACCGTTGGCGGTGGTCGGCTTGGAGAACAGGTCGGTGAAGGTCGACTTCATCGCGCCCAGTTCGATACGGTCCTGCGGACGCTTCGGGCCGGCCAGCGACGGGGTCACGGTCGACAGGTCGAGCGACACCACGCGGGTGTAGTCGATCTCGCCTTCGCGCGGGATGCCGAACAGCTGCTGGGCCTTGAAGTAGTTTTCGAAGGCAGCCAGTTCTTCTTCGGTACGGCCGGTGCCGCGGAAGTAGTCGACGGTCTTTTCGTCGACCGGGAAGAAGCCCATGGTCGCGCCGTATTCCGGGGCCATGTTGCCGATGGTGGCGCGGTCGGTGGTCGACAGCGAGGCGGTGCCTTCGCCGAAGAATTCGACGAACTTGCCGACGACCTTCTCTTTACGCAGCATTTCGGTGATGGTCAGCACCAGGTCGGTCGCGGTGCAGCCTTCGCGCAGCGCACCGGTCAGGTTCACGCCGATGACGTCCGGGGTCAGGAAGTAGACCGGCTGGCCCAGCATGCCTGCCTCGGCTTCGATACCGCCCACGCCCCAGCCGACGACGCCGACGCCGTTGATCATGGTGGTGTGCGAGTCGGTGCCGACCAGGGTGTCCGGGTAGTACATCGAACCGTTCTTCATGACGCCGCGCGCCAGGTACTCGAGGTTGACCTGGTGGACGATGCCGAAGCCCGGCGGCACGACGCCGAAGGTGTCGAATGCCTGCATGCCCCACTTCATGAACTGGTAGCGCTCGTTATTGCGCTGGAACTCGATCTTCATGTTCAGGTCGAGCGCGTCCGGGGTGCGGAAGTGGTCGATGGTGACCGAGTGGTCGACCACCAGGTCGACCGGCACCAGCGGCTCGATCTTCTTGGCGTTCGCGCCCATCTTGGCGGCGACGTTACGCATTGCGGCCAGGTCGGCCAGCAGCGGCACGCCGGTAAAGTCTTGCAGCACGACGCGGGCGACGACGAACGGGATCTCGTCGGTACGCTGGGCGGTCGGGCCCCAGTTCGCCAGCTGGCGGATGTGTTCTTCGGTGACCTTCTTGCCGTCGCAGTTGCGCAGCACGGACTCCAGAACGATACGGATCGACACCGGCAGGCGCGACAGGTTCACGCCCAGGGCTTCGCCCAGCGCCGGCAGCGAGTAGAACTGGCCGGTCTGGCCCGCGAGCAGCGGGAATTCCTTGAGCGTATTCAGCGTGTTGTGAGACATGAATTCTCCTTCAAAAGAGGATTTTGTTAACTACTTAAAGCGTCAGCTTTTCTGTTGCGAAGGGGCGGCCGCCACCAGCGGCTTGGCCTGTTCGGCGTTCTTGCATTCGTTGGCCAACTGGCGGTTCTGCTTCGAGTCGAGCAGGATGCCCTTGCTCGGGATGCCGATCCAGATCAGGCCGAACTTCGTGTTCTCGAAACGCAAGGCGCCGGTGGTGGTGCCCACGCGCTCGAGGCGGTGCAGGCGGTTCTTCCAGCGCAATGCGATGTGGCCACTGTCCTTCTCGTTGGTGTAGATGGTGACCTTGTTGTTCAGCTCGCACGCGTAATCGGCGACCACGGTATCGGTGATATCCGGTTCCGGCTCGTCCGCGAGCACTTCCTGCTTGGGTTCTTCTTTCTTGGCCTTTTTCGACTTGGCCTTTTCTTTTTCTTTCAGGACCTTGGTCGCTTTCGGGTGCGTTTCGTGGTCCTTGTCGGCTGCGGATGCGGGCGCGCAAAGGGCGGCGGCCGCGAGCGCGAATGCGGCCGCAAGCGCGCAGGCGGCGGGTGATTTCAGGGTGATGGCCATCAGATGGATTCCGGTTGGTTGACGAGTGCCGCCGCGGCATCTGGCAGCGCAAGGCCGGCCAGCTTCGCGCGCTGCAACACCGTCCAATAATATCGGTAGCTGGCGCGGTCGTGCAAGCGGCCATGCTGGGCAATCGGGCCCCAATCTGCTGCCATCGCTTCGAGCAGGATGTTTGTTGCTTCGTTCACTTCCGACACGCGCGGGGTGAAGGCCTTGACGATCGGCTTGATCTGGTCAGGGTGGATGCTCCACATGCGCGTGAAGCCGAACTCGCCGGCGGCGCGGGTGGCGTCATTGGCGACAACCGCGCTGTCCTTGATATCGGTCGTCACATTATGCGAAGGGACCTTATCGTGCGCATGACATGCCGCAACCATCTCCAGCTTCGCTCGTACTACCAACGGATGGGTAAATTGTCCCGGCGTACGCATCGCGGCGCCGGGGATCGCGCCGTAATGGCTCGATACGAAATCCATGATGCCGAAGGACAAGCATTCGACCTGGGGCAGGGCGGCGATCGCATAGGCGTCGTGCAGCGCGCCATGGGTCTCGATCAGCACGTGCAGCGGGATCGGCTTGTCCGCGGGGCGTCCAGCCTTCTCGGCGATGGCGTTGACGAGCTGTTGCGCACGCAGCACATCGGCCACGCCGTTCGGCTTCGGCAGCACCACATAGGCCAGCTTCGAGGCGGCGTTGCCGACGATGATCCCGACATCGTGCGCGAAATGCGCGCTGCCGACGTCGTGCAGGCGCGCGCCGATGCGTCCGAAGCGATTGCCTTCGTCGTTCAGCAGGCTGGCGACCAGCTGGGCATGTTCACGCTCGTTGCCGGCGCTGGCGCCGTCCTCGCAGTCGAAGGTGATGTCGAAAACCGGGCCAAGCTCTTGTTGCAGGGCCATCGATTTGCGCATCAGCTTCTCGCTGCCGGCGTAATGGTCGCAGGCAGGGAGCAGCAGCGGCTGGCGTTGGCCCTGGAATAAAACCTCGGAGGGGTGCATGTCAGATACGGTATATAACCCGTCGTCCCCGCGAAGGCGGGGACCCAAGTTTGGCAGGCGCTAACGAAACGCACGCAGAACTTGGGTCCCCGCCTGCGCGGGGACGACGATTTTCGAAATTACTGGCCCAGCAGGTGAGCGACGCCAGCCTTCTCTTCGTTCAGTTCGTTCAGGGTGACATTGATGCGCTCTTGCGAGAACTGGTCGATGTCCAGGCCCTGCACGATGGTGTACTCGCCGTTTTCGGTGGTCACCGGGAAGCCGAACATGGTGCCTTCCGGGATGCCGTACGAACCGTCCGACGGGATGCCCATGGTGGTCCACTTGCCGTTGGTGCCCAGGATCCAGTCGCGCACGTGGTCGATCGCTGCGTTGGCGGCCGAGGCTGCCGACGAGGCGCCGCGGGCGTCGATGATCGCTGCGCCGCGCTTGCCGACGGTCGGCAGGAAGGTGTCGCGGTTCCAGACGTCGTCGTTGATCAGATCCTTGACGGACTGGCCATCGGCGGTGGCGAAGCGGTAGTCGGCGTACATGGTCGGCGAGTGGTTGCCCCACACGACCATCTTTTCGATCGAACCGACCGGCTTGCCGGTCTTGGCGGCAACCTGCGACAGGGCGCGGTTGTGGTCCAGGCGCAGCATGGCGGTGAAGTTCTTGGCCGGCAGGTTCGGGGCCGACTTCATGGCGATGTAGGCGTTGGTGTTGGCCGGGTTGCCGACCACCAGCACTTTGACGTTACGCGACGCGACGGCGTCCAGGGCCTTGCCCTGCACGGTGAAGATCTGAGCGTTGGCTTCCAGCAGGTCCTTGCGTTCCATGCCAGGACCGCGCGGACGGGCGCCGACCAGCAGGGCGACGTCGGCATCCTTGAAGGCGGTCATCGGGTCGCTGTGTGCGGTCATGCCGGCCAGCAGCGGGAATGCGCAGTCGTCGATCTCCATCATGACGCCCTTGAGCGCCTTCTGTGCTTTCTCGTTGTCGATCTCGAGCAGCTGCAGGATGACGGGCTGGTCCTTGCCCAGCATGTCGCCGTTGGCGATGCGGAACAGCAGGGAATAGCCGATCTGGCCGGCCGCGCCGGTCACAGCGACGCGCATTGGGGTTTTAGCCATGATGAATCTCCAAAGGGGTTCGGGGAAAATGCAATCATACCAAAAGCGCATCCGGGTTTCGGGGCGTTTGGCCGATAGCGATCGACCGGGAGTGTAGTCCTCGGGTATTCCATCTGTCAATTCATATCATATGTCTTATATAAGACACATAATCTTTCCCTGGACGCACTGGACGCAGAGGGGGATTTATGAAAAAATCGTGGTCTATGAACCAGGTCCCGTCCAATCCGAACAGCAATGGCGCCCCAAACAGCAACGCGGGCGGCGCCGGCAACGCTGCCTCCGGAACTGGATCTTCCCCCACGTTTTCGCCGCTGTACCAGCAGATCAAGGCCCTGATTACCCAGAGCCTGCAGTCCGGTGAGTGGAAGCCGGGCGAACTCATCCCCTCCGAAGTCGAGCTGGCCGGCCGCTACAAGGTCAGCCAGGGCACGGTGCGCAAGGCGATCGACGAGCTCGCGGCCGAGAACCTCGTGGTGCGGCGCCAGGGGAAGGGGACGTTTGTCGCCACCCACAACGAGGCGCGCGCCCACTTCCGCTTCCTGAAGCTGATGCCCGACGAGGGCGTGTCCCAGCATCCCGATCACCAGTACGTCGAGGTCAAGCGCATCCGTGCCGCCGCCGAGGTGGCGCGCCTGCTCGACCTGAAGTCGGGCGATGCGGTGGTGTATATCAAGCGCGTGATGTCCTTCGACGGCGTGCCGACGATCCTGGAAGAGCTGTGGCTGCCGGGGCAGTTGTTCAAGGGACTGACGGCGGAGCGCCTGGCGGAATACAAGGGGCCGATGTACGGCCTGTTCGAATCGGAGTTCGGCACCCGCATGATCCGCGCGACCGAAAAGATCCGCGCGGTGGCCGCGGATGCGAGCGCGGCCGAATACCTGAAAGTGCCCGAGGGAACGCCGCTGCTGTGCGCGGACCGGGTCTCTTTCACCTATGGAGACAAGGCGGTGGAATTGCGGCGGGGTTTGTATCTGACCTCGTCGTTCCATTACCAGAACGAATTGTCCTGAATAGTTTTTGTACAAGCTCTATGCTGGTGCAGGATTCGCATTGTGCGAGTAAAATGGATTGGTTTTGGGAAAGCGAAGACGAAGCCCGGTCGACGTTCTCCCGGAGTCCGGAAACGGCTCCGAGCAGGTCGCAAAATCGATGAGTCTGGGTTGAACAATTTAGAGTATTTGAGGGAGGTGTTGCATGTCCGAAGCCGTGAGAGAGGCTCAAAAAAAGGGCCGACCGGTCATCCGTAACGTCGATTTTGGCGACATTACTTACCGGGGTTACTACAAACAGCCGCCGTCGGCGATTGTCTCGATCCTGCACCGCGTCAGCGGCGCCGGCCTGTTCCTGTTCCTGCCGTTCCTGCTCTGGCTGCTCCAGGAAAGCCTGCGTTCGGAAATCTCGTTCGCGCACTTCGCGGGCGTCGTCAGCCACCCGTTCACCAAGATCATCATCCTCGGCCTGTCGTGGGCATACCTGCACCACTTCACCGCCGGCGTGCGCCACCTGTTCATGGACAACCACATCGCCCTGGACAAGGACGATTCGCAGCGCACCGCGCGCTGGGTGCTGACCATCAGCCTGGTGCTGACCCTGCTGGTCGCCCTCAAACTGTTCGGAGTGTTTTAATCATGCAAGGTACGAATACTAAAAAGAATATTGGCCAGCGCCGCCTGGTCGTCGGTGCCCACTACGGCATGCGCGACTGGCTGGCCCAGCGCCTGACCGCGATCCTGATGGCGGTCTTCACCATCGTCCTGCTGGTCTCCTTCCTGACCGGTCAGAATTTCACCTACGAAGGCTGGGCCGGGCTGTTCGCACGCCAGTGGTTCAAGCTGTTCACCATGGTGACCTTCTTCGGCATGTTCTACCACGTGTGGGTCGGCGTGCGTGACATCTGGATGGACTACATCAAACCGGTCGGCATCCGCCTGACCCTGCAGACTCTCACGCTGCTGTGGCTGCTCGGCTGCGCGGCCTGGACTGTGCAAATTCTCTGGAGCGTTTAATCGTGGCAGCATTCAATTCTTCCATTCCAACCCGCCACTTCGACGTGGTAATCGTCGGCGCCGGCGGCTCCGGCCTGCGCGCTGCGCTGCAACTGTCGGAAGCCGGCCTGAACGTGGCCGTACTGTCGAAAGTCTTCCCGACCCGCTCGCACACCGTGGCTGCCCAGGGCGGCATCGGTGCTTCGCTGGGCAACATGAGCGAAGACGACTGGTACTGGCACATGTTCGACACCGTCAAGGGTTCGGACTACCTGGGCGACCAGGATGCGATCGAATTCATGTGCCGCGAAGCACCGAAGGTCGTGTACGAACTGGAACACTTCGGCATGCCGTTCGACCGTAACCCGGACGGCACCATTTACCAGCGTCCGTTCGGCGGCCACACCGCCAACTTCGGCGAAAAGCCGGTGCAGCGCGCCTGCGCCGCCGCCGACCGTACCGGCCACGCACTGCTGCACACCCTGTATCAGCGTAACGTCCGTTCGCGCACCCACTTCTTCGTCGAGTGGCAGGCGCTGGACCTGGTCCGCAACCAGGACGGCGACGTGCTGGGCGTGATGGCACTGGAAATGGAAACCGGCGACGTCATGATGCTGCAAGCGAAGACCACCGTGTTCGCCACCGGCGGCGCCGGCCGTATCTTCGCCGCGTCGACCAACGCCTTCATCAACACCGGCGACGGCCTGGGCATGGCGGCACGCGCCGGCCTGCCGCTGGAAGACATGGAATTCTGGCAGTTCCACCCGACCGGCGTGGCCGGCGCGGGCGTCCTGATCACCGAGGGTGTGCGCGGCGAGGGCGGTATCCTGATCAACTCGAACGGCGAACGCTTCATGGAGCGCTACGCGCCGACCCTGAAGGATCTGGCGCCGCGCGACTTCGTCTCGCGCTCGATGGACCAGGAGATCAAGGAAGGCCGCGGCGTCGGTCCGAACAAGGACCACGTGCTGCTGGACCTGCGCCACATCGGCGCGGATACCATCCGCAAGCGTCTGCCGTCGATTCTGGAAATCGGCCACAAGTTCGCCAACGTCGACGCGACCAAGGAACCGATCCCGGTCGTTCCGACCATCCACTACCAGATGGGCGGTATCCCGACCAACATCCACGGCCAGGTCATCGCACCGGACGGCACCGGCGGCCAGAAGATCGTCAATGGCCTGTACGCGATCGGCGAGTGCTCCTGCGTGTCGGTGCACGGCGCCAACCGCCTGGGCACCAACTCGCTGCTCGACCTGGTGGTGTTCGGCCGCGCGGCCGGCAACCACATCGTCGGCCAGAACCTGAAGGCGCAGGGCAACCGCGCGCTGCCGAAGGACTTCGCCGACTACGCGCTGGACCGCCTGAACCGCCTCGAGAACTCGACCGGCGGCGAGAAGGTGCAGAACGTCGCCAACGACATCCGCGCCACGATGCAGAAGTTCTGCGGCGTGTTCCGTACCCAGGCGCTGATGGACGAAGGCGTCAAGGAAATCATGAAGCTGGACGAGCGCCGCAAGCACGTCTCGTTCAAGGACAAGTCGAAGGTGTTCAACACCGCCCGCATCGAAGCGATCGAGCTGGACAACCTGATCGAAGTGGCGAAGGCGACCATCGTCTCGGCCGCGGCGCGCAAGGAATCGCGCGGCGCCCACGCCCACAGCGATTTCCCGAACCGCGACGACGAAAACTGGATGAAGCACAGCCTGTTCTTCTCGGAAGGCAACCGCCTCGAGTACAAGCCGGTCATCACCAAGCCGCTGACGGTCGACACCTTCAAACCGAAGCCACGAACTTTCTAAAATTCGTTTCTAAGCTTTCGGCAGACAACAAGACATTTTCGCGGACGGGGATCGCCCCGTCCTCACTGATAGGTAAAACAATGGCACGTACTGTCCAACTGAAGATCTACCGCTACGATCCGGACAAGGATTCGAAGCCCTACATGCAAGACATCACCGTCGAACTGAAAGACACCGACAAGATGCTGCTCGACGCCCTGCAGCGCATCAAGGCCGACGTCGACGACTCGCTGGCCCTGCGCCGCTCCTGCCGCGAAGGCGTGTGCGGTTCGGACGCGATGAACATCAACGGCAAGAATGGTCTGGCCTGCACGACCAACCTGAACGAGCTGACCCAGCCGATCGTGCTGCGTCCGCTGCCGGGCCTGCCGGTTGTGCGCGACCTGATCGTCGACATGACCAACTTCTTCAAGCAGTACCACTCGATCAAGCCGTTCCTGATCAACGACTCGATCCCGCCGGAGAAGGAGCGTCTGCAGTCGCCGGAAGAGCGCGAAGAGCTGGACGGCGTGTACGAGTGCATCCTGTGCGCCTGCTGCTCGACCTCCTGCCCGTCGTTCTGGTGGAACCCGGACAAGTTCGTCGGCCCGGCCGGCCTGCTGCAGGCCTACCGCTTCATCGCCGACTCGCGCGACGAAGCCACCAACGAGCGCCTGGACAACCTGGAAGACCCGTACCGCCTGTTCCGCTGCCACTCGATCATGAACTGCACGGACGTGTGCCCGAAGGGCCTGAATCCGAACAAGGCGATCGGCAAGATCAAGGAATTGCTGGTCCGCCGCGCAATCTGAACGGCGTTTCAGCGTGGGGCGTGGGCACGGTGTGCCCACCCTGCGTAGGGCGGGCACACCGTGCCCGCGAACGAACGGCGCGAACGCCGCGAACACGGTATATTTCGCGATATTTGCGCCTAACTTGTTGCTATAAATACAGTAAAACTACCGTACTGTCGACATCCGGCAGGCGGAGTATAGTGTTGACCGAACAACGGACTCTAGTGTGAAAACGCATCAATCCGACCCCACCAACCGTGCCCGCCTGCGCTGGCGCGCGCGCCGGGGCCTGCTCGAAAACGACCTGATCCTCACGCGCTTCCTGGATGCGCACGAAGAGGAACTGACGGACGAGGAAGTCGATGCGCTGACCCGCTTGCTGGACCTGGCGGACAATCCGCTGATGGACCTGCTGCTGGGGCGCGCCGAGCCCGCCGGCGAGGTCGACCTGCCGCATGTGCGCGCCTTGCTGGCACGTTTGCGGCAAGCGTAACGAAACTAAACCTAGGAAGGAAGTGCCATGAACATCTCTGATACCAAAGCCACCCTGTCGTTCTCGGACGGCAGCCCGTCGGTTGACATGCCGATCTACAAAGGCACCATCGGCCCGGACGTCATCGACATCCGCAAGCTGTACGGCCAGACCGGCAAGTTCACCTACGATCCTGGCTTCATGTCGACCGCCGCCTGCCAGTCGGCCATCACCTACATCGATGGCGACAAGGGCGAGCTGCTGTACCGCGGCTACCCGATCGAGCAACTGGCCGTCAACTGCGACTTCCTGGAATCCTGCTACCTGCTGCTGAACGGCGAGCTGCCGAACGCCGCCCAGAAGGCCGAGTTCGAGAACACCGTGACCCGCCACACGATGATTCACGAGCAGATGAACTTCTTCTTCCGTGGCTTCCGCCGCGATGCGCACCCGATGTCGGTCCTGGTCGGCACCGTCGGCGCGTTGGCTTCGTTCTACCACGACTCGCTGGACATCAACGATCCGAAGCAGCGCGAGATCTCGGCAATCCGCCTGATCGCCAAGCTGCCGACCCTGGTCGCGATGGCATACAAGTACTCGATCGGCCAGCCGTTCATGTACCCGCGCAACGACCTGTCGTACAGCGCGAACTTCATGCACATGATGTTCGCCAACCCGTGCGAAGAGTACAAGGTCAACGACGTGCTGGTGCGCGCCCTGGACCGCATCCTGATCCTGCACGCAGACCACGAGCAGAACGCATCGACCTCGACCGTCCGTCTGGCCGGTTCGTCGGGCGCCAACCCGTTCGCCTGTATCGCAGCCGGTATCGCCTGCCTGTGGGGCCCGGCACACGGCGGCGCCAACGAAGCCGCTCTGAACATGCTGAAGGAAATCGGCAGCGTCGAGAACATCCCGGCCTTCATCGAGAAGGTCAAGGACAAGAACTCGGGCGTCAAGCTGATGGGCTTCGGTCACCGCGTGTACAAGAACTTCGACCCGCGCGCCAAGCTGATGCGTGAAACCTGCCACGAAGTGCTGAACGAACTGGGCCTGCAGGACGACCCGCTGTTCAAGCTGGCCATGGAGCTGGAAAAGATCGCCCTGAACGACGAATACTTCGTGTCGCGCAAGCTGTACCCGAACGTCGACTTCTACTCGGGCATCGTGCAGTCGGCCCTGGGCATCCCGGTCTCGCTGTTCACCGGTATCTTTGCGATGGCCCGTACCATCGGCTGGATCGCCCAGTGGAACGAAATGATCGCCGACCCGGAACAGAAGATCGGCCGTCCGCGCCAGCTGTTCGTCGGTTCGACCGTCCGCGACGTGCCGACCATCGACAAGCGTTGATTTGGCTACGCCGGTTTCGGCCGGCGTTGTCAGTGTTGACGTCAACAAAAAAGCGAGCCCTCGGGCTCGCTTTTTTGTTGTTACGTAGAACTTACTCGTCGAAATCTTCCGCCAAGTTCTTCCAGCCCTTGCTCTTGGCAAAGCTTGAGAACTCCTCCGGCGCCTCAAGCACGATCAAACGGCTTTCCTGCAGCCCCGGATCGCTGAGGCCGAAGTCCGGGCCCTTGTAGCCGACCGCGCGCAGGCGGTCGACGATCGCGCGCAGCAGCACGCTGTCCTTGTGGGCGCCGGATTCGAGCGGGCGCTTGAATTCCACGTACACGTCGATGATCCCGTAGCCCTCGTCGAAAATGCGGATCGCCTTGACGTCGAGGGTACGGCCATTACCGTCCTTGGCCTGGAAAGGGCCGGACAGTTCAATATCGGAATCGGTAGTCATGGCGTGAGCATACCACCTGCGGCCAAGGTCTCGCGCGCCCATGCGCGGATGGGTTAAGATCTTTCTTTTTCAATATCTCCGACCCATGGCGACGCAAGGCGAATTCGAGTATTTCAAGAACATCGGCGAAGACAATATGCGCCATGCCATCTACAAGCCCTGGTCGGACGCGCAATGCGGCCTCTACCTGATGGAGCTGGGCGCGATGCTGGGCCTGATGCCCGAGGGCGGGCGCCTGCTGGACATGGGTTGCGGCACCGGCTGGACCAGCGCGCTGTTCGCCCGGCGCGGCTACGACGTGGTCGGCCAGGACCTGGTGGCCGATGCGATCGACGCCGGCCGCAAGCTGAAGGCGGAGCAGGGGCTTGCCAATCTCGACTTCGTGGTCGGGGACTACGAATCGCTGACGTTCAAGGAAGAATTCGACATCGTGGTCTTCTTCGACTGCCTGCACCACGCCGTCGACGAGGTGGCCGCCCTCAACAGCGCGTATCGCGCGTTGAAACCGGGCGGCATCTGCATCACCTCCGAGCCGGGGCTAGGCCACGAGAAGCGTTCGGCCGCCATCATGGCCGAATTCGGGACCACCGAGCGCGACATGCATCCGGCGAAGATCATCCGCGCCGGCAAGAAGGTGGGCTTCAAGCAGTTCAGCACGCACCCGCACGCCTTCTATCTCTACATCGCCCTGTACCGCCGCGAACAGCGCGGCCTGCTCGGCAAGCTGATGCGCATTCCGGGCATGCGCACGCTGGTCGGCATGCTGGTGGTGCTGCTGTCGAAGCACCAGGCCGGCATCGTCGTGCTGCGCAAGTAGATGCGAAAACGGCTGCCGGATCGCTCCGGCAGCCGTCGTTTTAACGGGATTTCGGTAAGGAGTTAGACGGCGTAGTAAGGCTCGACCGTGCCCTTCAGCTTGATCAGCATCGGACGGCCCTTGCGGTCCACGACCTTGCCGGCGGCGACCTTGATCCAGCCTTCGCTGACGCAGTATTCCTCGACGTCGGTGCGTTCCTTGCCGTTGAAACGGATGCCGACCGGGTGCTTGAACACTTCCGCGTTGTGATGCGGGCTGCGCGGGTCGATGGACAGGTGGTCGGGCAGGGGAGGGAGTTGGGTAGTATCGTTCATGGCGCCATTATCCACGATTCCCGATCCGTCCTCAATTACACTTGCCGCGCGCGATGGCCGCCGCCCAGAAGGGCAGGGCGAAGATACCGCCGACCCCAACGTTGAATTTCCCCAGCGGCGTATTCACCACCGTGCTGGAAGGCTGGAACCTGGTTGCGTCCGGTCCCAGGCAGCCGGGTTTTTGCGCTTCCGAAAATCCGCGTTCGGATTTCTGGTAAGACGCGTCGGCGCTGAGCGCCTTGCCCTGCTCGCGCTTGATGCCAGCGCCGGTTCCGGCGTCGGCGCCGCTGCGCCCCTCTTCAAGCAGGGTTTCGCGCACGGCCTTGCTGATCGCCTCGTCGGTCAAGCGCAGGCGGGGCGGGGGCGGTGCGCTCTCCTTGCGCTCTTCGAGCTCCTGCGCCATGGCCTGCCAGCCGGTCAGGCACAGCCCCATCACCGTCATCCAGATCCAGGATCGCATCGCTCGCACGTAGAGTTACCGGGAAGCCAACTGTACACGACTTATTGAACACGCGATGATCTTGCACAATTGGTTACATTTCCAACGTACAATGCATCATCCTATGCACGCACGAGGTACCGATGAAACGCCTTCTTGCCCTGATGGCCGCGCTGTTGATCACGCTGCCTGCCATGGCCGCCAACGCCGACCCCGCACTCAAGAAACAGGTCGACGCCTTCGTCGACAGCTGGCACGACGATGCCGCCCATGCGCGCATGGCCTACTTCGACAAGATGGCGCCGGACGGCGTCTATATCGGCACCGACCGTAGCGAGCTGTGGCAGCGCGACGCCTTCAAGGCCTGGGCGCGCAAGTATTTCGAAGGGAAGAAATCGGCCTGGTCCTTCAAGGCCACGCGCCGTAACGTGTATACTTCCGGTGATGGCAAGCTGATCTGGTTCGACGAACTGCTCGACACGGCAAACATGGGTCATTGCATGGCCAGTGGCGTGATCCGCAAGACGGACAAGGGTTTCGAGATCCTGCATTACCAGCTGTCGATGGCGGTGCCGAACGAAGTCGCGGACCAGGTCACCGAACTGGTCAGGAAAGCCGAGGCCACGCCGGGCAGTGCTATTCATTGATTGAATGGCATCGACTGTTACCAATTCGCGACAGCATATCAATTGCGTATTAACAATGCCGGTGTAACCCGGTTAGAATGTTGCCTTGCAACAATCCGTAATTCCTCAATAGAACTTTTCTGTGGGGTAAGTTAGAGAAGCTGCTCCATGGGAACCTATTACGACATCGCACACTGGCGCTCCAGGGTCTTTTCGTCCCTGTTGTCGTATGTGGTCATGCTCGGCACGCTCGCCGCAGTGCCCAGCATCGGCCTGTCCATCAGCGAAGGCCTGTGGCCGGTTGCCCTGATGGACAGCGTGGCGCTGGCTTGGGTGACCGCGCTGTGGCGCCTGCCGCGCCTGAGCTACACCTTCCGCGTCCTCAATTTCCTGGCGATCCTGTACCTGATCGGCATCGGCCTGATGCTCACCGTCGGCCCGGTCAGCCAGATCTTCCTGATGGCGCTGCCCGTGCTGGGCGTGGTGCTGCTGAACATGCGCTGGGCGCTGGGCGCGCTGGTCTGGAGCGGGGCTTCGATCCTGGTGCTCGGCTTGACCGGCTACGCCCGGCTGTACGTGACCGGGCTGGAAGAGTACCAACTCCTGCCCTGCCTGATCGTCACCCTGAATTATCTGTTCGTGGGTGCGCTGATCACGCTGACCTGCGGCAGCCTGCTGCAGCGCCTCGACAACTCGATGGCCGAACTGGGCCGGACTGCCGACTCGCTCGAGGAGGGCCACGCCCGCCTGCACGAGCTGAACGCCGAGCTGCGCCTGACCTCGGCCGCGGTGGCGCGCCTGAACGACATGGTGCTGATTGCCAGGGTGGTGGACGGTACCGCCGCCGAACAGCCGATCATCTTCGCCAACGACGCCTTCGTGCGCCGTACCGGCTATACGCGCGAGGAAGTGGTGGGGCAGAGCATGCGCATCCTGCACGGCCCCGAAACCGATCAGGCCGAAGTCGCGCGCATCGTCGCGGCCATGGCGCGCGGCGAGGCTGCCAAAGCCGAGATGGTGAATTACACCCGCCGCGGCGAGAAGTACTGGGTCGAGATGGAGCTGGTGCCCTTCGCCGACGAAGGCGGCCGCAACACGCACTGGGTGGTGGTGGGGCGCGATATCACCGAGCGCCGCAACGCCGCCGACGCCATCCACCGCCTGGCCTTCTACGATGTGCTGACCGGCCTGCCGAACCGCCGCTTGCTGATCGAGCGTCTCGACGCCATGATCGCGCGCGCGCACATGGGCGCCGGCCTGGGCGCGGTGCTGTTCATCGACCTCGACAACTTCAAGACCATCAACGATGCGCGCGGCCATGCGATCGGCGACACCATGCTCAAGCACGCCGCGCAGCGCGTGGCGGCGGTGCTGCGCCAGGGCGACACCGTGGCCCGCCTGGGCGGCGACGAGTTCGTGGTGGTGCTCGAGAACCTGGGCGGGGACGCCCTGCGCGCCACCGCCGCGGCGCAGATGGTCGCCGAGAAGATCCGCAGCGCGCTGGCCGAACAGGTCGAGATCGGCGGCCAGATCTATCACGCTTCCGCCAGCATCGGCATCGCCTTGCCGCTGCGCGCCGGCCAGGCCGGGCACGACCTGCTGCGCGAAGCCGATACCGCCATGTACCACGCCAAGGTGGCGGGCCGCAACGGCGTGGCCCTGTTCGAAGACGGCATGCTGGCCGAGGCCGAGCGCAAGCTGACGCTGGAGCGCGACCTCGCCCAGGCCATGGAGAGCGGCGAACTGTCGATGCACCTGCAACTGCAGATCGACCACCGCCACGTGCCGGTGGGCGCCGAGCTCTTGATGCGCTGGTGCCGCCCGGACGGCAGCTTCGTGCCGCCCGACGTGTTCATCCCGGCCGCCGAATCGAGCGGCCTGATTTACCCGCTCGGCCAGTGGGTGCTGCGCCAGGCCTGCGAATACTGGCTGCGCCTGCAGCGTGCCGGCATGGCGGTGCCGCTGTCGGTGAACGTCAGCCCGCTGCAGTTCCGCCAGCCCGATTTCGTCGAGCAGGTGTGCGCGATCCTGGTCGAAACCGGCGCGCCGGCCAGCCAGCTGATCTTCGAGGTCACCGAAGGCTTGCTGGTGAATGACCTGAACGAAACCATCGCCCGCATGCACGAGCTGGCGCAGATGGGCATCCGCTTCTCGATCGACGATTTCGGCACCGGCTATTCGAACCTGGCCTACCTGAAGAAGATGCCGCTGTACGAGCTCAAGATCGACAAGAGCTTCATCCGCGACACCCCGGGCGACGTGAACGGCACCGCGATCGTGCAGTCGATCCTGGCGATGGCCGACCACCTCGGCCTGCGCGTGGTGGCCGAAGGCGTCGAAACCGGCGAGCAGGCGGCGTTCCTGGCCGCCAACCGCAAGCCGGCGATGCAGGGCTTCCTGTTCTCGCGCCCGGTCCCGCTGGACGACTTCATTTCCCAGATGAAGGTGTGGCGGGCCAAAGCCGCCGCCTAGCGCCTCACTTGACGAGCGCGAGGGCTTGCCTGCCGCTTTCCAGCGTCGGCAGCAGGCGCACGCCGGCGATGCCTTCGAGGCGCGCCACACCGGCGCCGCCGGCCCACAGTTCGACTTCCGCAGGCAGGGCCTGGCGCAGCTGCGTCAGCACCGGCGTCACCTGGCGCCGCGCATAGGCGGCCGAGAACGACAGCGCGACGACATCGGTGCCGTAGGCACTGGCCGCGCGCGCGATGTCGAGCAGCGGCGTTTCCGTGCCCAGCGAGATGCAGGTCGCACCTTCGAGCGAGAACAGGGCTTCGGCCATCAGCAGGCCGAGGCCGTGCGCCTCGCCGGAGACGGTGGTCAGCAGGATGCGCGGTCCGTGGCGCGCGACCGGCAGGTCGGCGATCGCCTGGCGCAGCTGCTGCTGGGCCGCCTCGGTAAAGAAATGCTCGTCGAAGACGTCGAAGCTGCCGTTTTCCCAGCAATCGCCCACCGCGGTGGCGAGCGGCGCCATGGTCTGCTCGACGAAGTTCTCCAGTCCCTGGCGCGCCAGCGCCTGGCGCAGCGCGTGCCGGAACACGCCCGGCTCGCGCGCGCGGATCTCGTCCAGCAGGCGGGCGATGGCGGCGGATTGCGCGGCGCGTGCCGGCGTGGCGGCGCGCTGCGGCACGGCCAGCGCACTGAGTTCGTCGTGCGCCATCGCCGCCAGGGCGCCGGGGCGGTGGCCCTGGTCCATCAGGCGCTTCATCAGGCGCAGGCGTTCCACCTGCTCGGCAGGGTAGCAGCGTTCGCCGTTCGCATCGCGCACCGGCTGCGGAAAGCCGTAGCGCCGTTCCCAGACGCGCAGCACGTCCTTGGACAGGCGCGTCTCGCGTTCGACAGCGGCGATGCTGAAAGTGGTGGAGGGTGTCGTGGTCATGTGAGTCTGTATTCTAGCCCCTTGGCGCCGCCTCTGCCGCACCGCGGCACAGCAGGGCGGCGCCATCGTAGCGGATCACGGCCAGCAGGCGCCGCAGATCGTGGTCGAGGCGCCTTTCCGCGCCGCTGAAGGGCACCAGTTCGACGATGCGCCCCATGCAGCTCAGCAGGCCGGGGCCAAGCTGCGGCGGCAAGCCGTCGGGGTAGCGCAGCGCGCAGGCCTGGCGCACCGCTACCAGCAGGGCCGCCGCGATCTGTTCGGTGAGTTCGATCACGCGCAGGCTTTCGCGCGCCGCACTGGTGCCGGTGCCGATTTTGTGGAAGACCGTATCCGGCGCCAGCCTGTGGGCTTCCACGGTCCATGCCGAGACGTTGCGTTGCAGCGCCTTCAGGCCCTGGTGGACGGCGGTACGCGCCACGACCGCGCTGCGCAGGCTGGACAGCAGGCCGTGATGGCTGGCATCGGCCAGCAGCGCAAGCTGGTGTTCGAACAGGTTGGCGAGCTTGCCTGCCGCATTCCTCATCCCGTCCATCGCATAGGTGACGTGGCCGCCGTGTTCATGTCCGCCATGCAGCAGGCGGCCGCCTTCGAGGTCGACCAGCAGGGCGCCGCTGGGGCTGTTCAGTTCCAGTTCGATGTGGCGGACCATCCAGGGCAGGGCGTCCATCAGCACCCCGATCACGTGCGGCGCGCAGCGGATCGCGTCGTGCGCTTCGGCGCCGGGCGCCGTGCCGCTGCGGTCGCCGAGGTCGGCGCGGATCCAGCCCGCCGCCTGCGCCATGCCGGGATAGGGCTTGGCCGCGAACAGGGCGGCGTCGAAGTGCTTGCCCCTGTCGCCCAGGGCGAGGACGGCGAGCGCGGTGATGCGGGCTGCCAGGCGGCACAGGGTCTCGGCGCGTGCCGCGGCCAGGCAGGCCAGACCGGTCATGGCCGCGCTGCCGGCGCTTTCGTGCGGCACTTCCGGCAGGACGTCGTGTTCCAGCAAATCGCACAGCAGCCGCAGCTGCTCGATGCTGGCGCCGGACTGGCCGCGGCTCAGCGAGGCCAGGCGTACCGCCAGGATCGCGCGGGTCTGCTCCGGCGTGAAGGCGGTGCCGGCACCGTCATCATCCCAGGCGAACAGGGCTTGCGCCGCTTCCCCGGCCGCCGTGCGTGTCGCTGCCGCCGCGTCGCCCCCGCCGGCAAGACGCGCCAGCAGCGCGGCCCCGGCTTCGATGCGTGCGACAAAGGCGGGGTCGCCCGACAGCACCGGACGGGCGCGGCGCGCAGCCAGCGCCACCACCTCGTCCAGGGTCACCGGGCCGGCCCCGAACACCACGGCGGGCAGCTCGCCGGCGGGCAGGTCGAGGTGCACGATCATGTCGCGAGGCTCCAGTCGGCCGGCTTGCCCAGGGCGCCGCGCGGGATGCTGCGGCCCAGCGTGATCGCCTTCGGCCGTTCGGGCGCCGCCAGGTTCGCGTCGATCCAGCTGCGCAAAGCCTGTACCAGGCCGGCATCGGCTTCGGCGCCGGCCCTGGGCACGATGAAGGCTTTCAGGCGCTGGCCTTCGTCGGGACGCATCAGGCGCACGGCAGCGTCTTCCACCAGCGGATGCGTGAGCAGGGCCTGGCGCACCTGCTCCGGAAAGACGTTGATGCCGCCGACCTGGACCGCGGCATCGCGGCGCGCGCCGAGGGTGAAGGTAGCCGGTCCGCACCAGCGCAGGCCGTCCTGCGCGCGGAGCAGTTGCGCCGCGCCGTCCGGGCCGCGGCGCAGCAGGCTGTCGTCGCTGTCCGGCGTGCGCTCGATATGCGGCAGCAGGCGGTAGGGATCACGCTGCGAGGCGCGCCATCCGAGGCCGCCGGTTTCGGACGCGCCGTACACCTGGACCAGGCGCAGACCGGCCGTCTGGGCGCGCTCGGCCACGGCGTCGGGACAGGGCGCGGTCGAGCTGACGCCGATCACGTCGGCGGGGAAGGCCGTCGCGGCGGCGATATCGGCACCGACTGCGGCCTGCCAGAACTGCGGATGGCCGACCACCAGGTCGCCGGGCAGCACGTGCCGCGCCAGCTGCGAAGGCAGGCGCGCACGCACGCTGACGACCTGCGCGGGGTCGATGCCGAGGTGACGCGGCAGCAGCACGCCGAACAGGAAACCGTAGATGTGGTGGCTGGGCACGGCCAGCAGCAGGCGCCGGCGCCCCGGGAACAGGGTGGCCAGGCTGGCCGCTTCCTGCTCCAGCGCGGCCAGCGCATGCGCGCAGCGTTTCGGCTCGCCGGTGCTGCCCGAGGTGCGGAAGGTCAGCTCGCCGTCCCAGTGTTCCAGGCCTGCCGTGGCGATGTCGAGCCAGCCGGCCAGGGTGCGGCGCGCCAGCAGATAGTCTTCGACGCCGCTGCGCTGCATCTGCAGGGTTTCCGCCAGGCTGCCCGCCAACTGCAGCAGCTCCAGCGAATCGACGCCGAGGTCGTGCTGCAGCGACAGCGAAGCACTCCAGCCCTCGGGCAGCAGCAGCGGATCGTGGCGCAGCGCCGCCAGCTCGGCCGCCACCAGGTCGGCCACCACGCGCAGCAGCGCGTTGCGGTCGGTCCACCAGGGCGTGAGAAGCGTGCCGGTCGTCTGCATGGGCTTACAGGCGCTTGACGAAGATCCAGAAGCTGCCGTCGCTGATGGCCTTCTTCATGTGGATCTTGACCTTGGTCGGCGTCATCTTGTAGTCGAACACGTACTCGAACATCGTGTTCAGGTTGTTCGAACGGACGCCGGCATCGAACACGCCCTTGAAGCGGGCGGTGTTGGTGCAGGGCGCGACGTCGCGGAAGAAGTTGGTGCCGATCACGGCGCTGGCGATACGGCCGGTGATCTGCGCTTCCGCTTCGTTGTAGCGCAGGACCTTGCCCTGGGCGTCGAGCTGGATGGCGCCGAAGGCCAGTTCGTCGATCTGCTTGCCGGTCATCTTGGCAAGCGAATTGTCGATGTCGTCCTTGCCGAAGGCGATGATGTTGAGGCTTGACTGCATGGTGCTCCTTTATCCGTTTTGTAAGATTGAACCACAAATTTGTCTAGGACAAAGTACGATTGTATATTACTTTTCGGCAATGCTGTTAATTTGTCCTGGACAAATCGTGCGGACCCCATGGCGGCCACATGGTCCGATCGACCACAGGCGGGCGATATGCTAAGGTGGCGCCCGTGAGCAGCTTTTCGACTTCATCCCCATCCCCGGCCGGCCGCTACGTCGGCCGCTTCGCCCCCTCGCCGACCGGCCCGCTGCATGCGGGCTCGCTGGTGGCGGCCCTGGCCAGCTACCTCGATGCGCGCGCCAACGGCGGCGTCTGGCTGATCCGCATCGAAGACATCGACGAGGGCCGCGCCGTGCCCGGCGCCGCCGAGACCATCCTCGAACAGCTGGACTGGCTGGGCATGCATTCGGACGGCGAGATCGTCTGGCAGAGCCGGCGCAAGGATCTGTACCAGGCCGCGCGCGAACGCATCGCCGGTCACGTGTACGGCTGCGGCTGCAACCGCAGGGAGATCGCCGATTCGCGCCTCGGCGTGGGGCCGGACGGCGCCGCCATCTATCCGGGCACCTGCCGCCATGGCCTGGCGCCGGGGCGCGAGGCGCGCAGCCTGCGCCTGCGGGTGCCGGAGGCGGGCGAGGACCTGGTGGCGTTCCGCGACCGCTTTGCCGGCTGGCAGGAACAGCGGCTGGCGCTGGAATCCGGGGACTTCGTGCTCAAGCGCGCCGACGGCTATTGGGCCTACCAGCTGGCGGTGGTGGTGGACGATGCGCAGCAGGGTGTGACGGACGTCGTGCGTGGCGCCGACCTGCTCGACTCGACCCCGCGCCAGATCTACCTGCAGCGCCTGCTGGGCGTGCCCACGCCGCGCTACCTGCACGTGCCGGTGGTGCGCAATGCGCAGGGCGAGAAGCTGTCCAAGCAGACGGGTGCGCTGGCCGTGCTGCCGGCAACACAGGACAACAGGGAAGAGGCCGCCGTCGCAGCGCTGCAACAGGCGGCCGGGTACCTCGGGCTGCAATGCGCCGCGCCAGCATCGGCGATCACGAGCCTGTCCGCGTTCTGGCAGCAGGCGGTCCCGGCCTGGGCCAAGCTGCTTGCCGAACGCGGTGCTGCGCTGGCTGTCTAGTCCTCCACGTAGCTACTTCTGCCAACCGGCCTCCAGACGCCGCCGCCGGCCCATCCATACCAGCGCGCCGAGGCCGCCTGCCAGCAGTGCCCACTCTGACGGTTCCGGTACCGGCGCGGCAACGACGAAGCCGCGGATCTCGCCGTTCGGGAAGGCGGTGGTGTGGATGTTGACGTAGGCTTCATTGGCGTTCATGCCCGTCAGCAGCGCCGACGCCGCGCTCTGCGCCGTGCCGCCGTTGGCGGCCAGGAATGCCGGATCGAAGATCGATTCGTCGCTCAAGGACAGCGAGCCGGTGTACTGGCCCGCGTGGACGTCGGTCGGGAAGCCGGCGAAGGGCACCGCTACCGGCGCCACGCCGGTGAACGCGTTGGTGGTGCAGCAGTGCACGTGGGCGTCCACCGTAGCCCCGGTCAGGTCGCGGAACGGCATGTCGACCATCAGCTTGTCGCCGCCGATGTCGATGGTCACCAGGCTGTTGCCGGGCGAGCCATTCGGGGGACTTTCGGCGGGGCCGCTGGCGACGGCCCGGTAGGTCTGGGCGAACGCCGGGGCGGCCAGCCCCACCGTCGCTGCCAGTGTCAGAACAGACAGAACTTGTTTCATGGAATACCTCCTGTTGAACAGAGCCTCTGCAACGCACCCCGTCCTGGGGTGCCGTCAAAACTTAGCACTGGCGGATGGCCCGGACTCGCACGGTACGGCTGAGATAGTGCCTATGGGCTGCTGACATTTGGAAATCTTGGCATAATAGATTAATTGACCAGATATTCAGTAAATATGCGATACAAATTCCTGGCCCTACCGCTCGTTTTCGTATCATGTCTGGCGCAAGCCCAGGATGCATCGCTGCTGGCGGGCGCAATGCGGGTCGACCAGAACGAAGACGACACGTCCTTCGCGGTGGCCCTCGGCTACACGCACCACATCAACAAATATCTCTCGGTGAGCGCCGACTACCTGAACGAAGGCCATCCGAAGCTGCACCACCGCGACGGCCTCGGCGCCCAGCTCTGGCTGCGCACCCCGGTGCCCGAACGCGGCTGGTCTTTCGCGGCGGGCTTCGGTCCCTACTATTACTTCGATACCACCACCGGCAACGGCTCGTTCACCGACTACCGCAACGAGCATGGCTGGGGCCAGCTGATGAGCCTGAGCGCCAAGTACCACCTGGCCTCGAACGTCTATCTCGAAACGCGCCTGGCGCACACCCACGGCATCACCTCGCACGACACCACGATGCTGCTGTTCGGCGCCGGCTACGAGCTGGGCAGCCAGCCGCGCGCGATCCGCCTGCAGAACGCGGAGAAGGGCGACAACACGCTGATGCTGCTGGCCGGCCGCTCGATCGTGAACAGCTTCAAGTCCGAGACCGCGACCTCTTACGGTGTGGAATACCGCCGCACGGTCAATCCGAACGTCGAGTGGAGCGTGATCCTGATGAGCGAAGGGAAGGTCGATGCGGCCGAGCGCAAGGGCGTCAGCGGCCAGGTCTGGCTGCTGCGCCCGTTCACCGAGCGCACCGTGCTGGAGATGGGCTTCGGCGCCTATGCGATGCGCGACCAGCTCGACCGCACGGACGCCAACGACGAACGCGAGAGCCACGTCGCGCCGATCGCCTCGATCGGCATGCGCTACCGCATCAACGACACCTGGCGCGCCCAGCTCACCTGGAGCCGCGTCATCACCAATTACGAGCGCGATTCGGACGTGTTCATGCTGGGTGCCGGCGTCGCTTTCTGATCAGGTGCCGGCCTTCGGTTGCTTCATGATCGAGATGCCGCCGTCGGCTTCGAGGAAGGCGCACTGCATCTCGTGACGGGCGCAGCCGGCTTCGCGCAGGGCCTGCTCGATGTCGATCTGGCCGATGCGGTTGCGCTGCATGACCTTGTCGAAGAAGACGCCGTCGCGCCCGATCAGCACCACGTCGCCCTCGACCAGCGCCTCCACCTTCCTGCTGCGTGCCGACAGCAGGCCGATGCTGCCGTTGAGCACGATGAGCGTGGCGGCGATGATCAAACCGCCGCTGACGGAATCGTCGCCGCCGGACAGGCCGTTCGAGACCGCTTCCGACAGCAGCATGACGACCAGCAGGTCGAAGGGCGTGAACTGACCGATGGTCCGGCGCCCGGACAGCCGCACCATGACCAGCAGCGCAATGTAGATCATCGCGCCGCGGACGATGAATTCCCACCAGGGTAGATCCATATCGAACATGACGGCCTCTCATGGAATGCTTGTGCTTGAGAGGATTGTAATGACGCGCCGGCTGTTTGATTGTTCGCTAGGGAACGGAGTGGGCCTCCGGCGTCACCACCCGCACCACCGTCTCGCAATAATCCCGGAACCCCATCCGCAGATACAACCCGTGCGCGGCCTCGTTCGCGCGCATCACGTGCAGGAATGGCGTCTCGCCGCGCAGCAGCTGGCGCCGGATCAGCTTCAGCATCAGGCGGCGCGCGAGGCCGCGGCCCTGGTGCTCGGGGTGGGTGCAGACGCCGCTGATCTCGTGCAGGCCGGCGGCGGCCATGCGTTCGCCGGCCATCGCGATCAAGCGGTCCCCATCGTCGAAGTAGCCGAAGTACTCGCCCAGCTCGATGGTGCGCGGACCGAAAGGGCCGGGCTTGGTGAGCAGGGCCAGCGCCACGGCCTGCCCGGCATGGCGGGCGTCGAGCGGGATGGCGTCCGGCGCGGCGTCCTGCTGCGGCATGGCGCCGTCCCAGATCATCCGGTACATCGTCGATTCGGCCTCGATGCGCCAGCCTGCGGGCGCGGGTCCGGACCAGGCATCGCAGTAGAAGCGCTCGCCCGATTCGACGAAGGGCAGCAGGGCCGCGAAGTCCGGCTGCTGCGGATCGGGGAAGCCGACGATGGGCGAGAAGCCGGGCGCGTAGCGGCGCGCGCTGGCGGTGCCGGTCGAGAGGTGGGCGTGGGTGCCGCTCAGCGTATTCCAGAAGATGTTGTCGAGCGGGTGGGCCATGGTCTCAGCTTGTCGCTTCCGGATGGCGCGCCAGCCAGGCGGCCAGCGCCAGTTCGTAGTTCTCCTGCGCGATCTGGTAGGCGTCGAACACGCACATGACGCAGCCGGTGCCGCAGCAATCCTCGAGTTCCGGCTCCCTGGGCGGCTGCGGACGCGGGTCCGGTTCCACCGGCATCGACGGCCCGCTCACGATTCCTTCCCGCCATTCAGGATGGCCTGGATTTCCTCGCGCTCCTTCTTGCTGACGTGGCCGCGCAGGGCGGCCAGCACCAGCGCCTTGCCGGAGCCGGAAAAGGCTTTGGTGATCAACTCGCTGACCAGGCTGGTCTGCAGGGTGTCCTGCGGCTGGGCCGGCGCATACACGTGGGCGCGCTGGGTCTCGTCGCGCAGCAGCAGGCCTTTGCCGTGCATGAGCTGCAGCAGGCGCAGCACGGTGGCGGCCGTCATGTCGGGACGCTCGGCGGCAATCGCTTCGTGCACCTGCCTGGCCGTGGCGGGGCCCAGCTGCCACAGGATGCGCAGCAGTTCCAGTTCGGACGGTGTCGGTTTGGGAGGAGAAGCGGGAGACGGCATGCGGTGCAGCATACCGTCTCCGGCCGCGGATGTCACTCGGTCAGCTCGTATTCGTGCAGCGAAAACACCATCCTGCCGCCTTGCTTCTGGCAGACCCCGGTCATGGTTTCGCCGGGACGCAGGGTGAACATCATGCGGGTGCCCGGCTTCCTGGCGGCGCAATCGGCGTGGGCGCTGGCCGGCACCTTGGGAATCTTCGGTGCAGGCGGCGGGGCGGGTGGCGCGGGTGGGGCGGCCGGCGCCGGCATGGCTGGCATTGCGGGCATGGCAGGTGCGGCGGGTGCAGCGGGTGCAGCGGGTGCGGCAGGCGCGGCGGCATCGGGCGCGTCGGCCATCGCGATATCCGGCGCCGGTGGTGCGGGAGGGGCAGGCGGCGCCGGCAGGGCTGGCGGTGCGGGCGGACGCGGCGGCTTCGGCGCTTTCGGCGGCGGCGGGCACTTGGCGTCGGCCGCGCCGCAGTTGACGTAGACGTGGACGTCGGCCCGGCTGGCGCCGGCGGCGCTGGACAGCAGGGCAAACATCAGGATGGCGGCATGGTGTTTCATGGTGTGCTCCTCGGGTTGGCATGTGAGGATGGTGCCGCCCGAATGTGGAGAAAAAATGAAGACCGCTATAAATCGAAACGGTAGCCGAGTCCGTAGATCGAATGGATGGCCTCCACGCCCGGCAGCGCGGCGTCCAGCTTGCGGCGCAGGTTCTTGACGTGGCTGTCGATGGCGCGGTCGGCGACATCGAGGCTGGCATTGCCCTCGCGCGCCGCGTCCAGCAGTTGGGCGCGCGAAAACACCTGGCCCGGCCGGCGTGCAAGCGCCGCCAGGATGCCGTATTCGGTCGGCGTCAGCTCCAGCGGGCGGCCGTGGATGCGGATGCGGCGCGCGGCCCCGTCGATGTCGATGCTGGGCGCAGCTGAGGACACCGGCGCGGAGCCCGGCGCGGCCGCGGACGGTCCGGCGCGGCGCAGGATGGCCTTGATGCGCGCCATCAGCTCGCGCGGGCTGAAGGGCTTGCAGAGGTAGTCGTCGGCGCCGGCTTCGAGGCCGAGCAGGCGGTCGATCTCCTCCACGCGCGCCGTGACCATCACGATGGCGACATTCGAAAAGCCGCGTACAGCGCGGCACACGGACAGGCCGTCCAGGCCGGGCAGCATCAGGTCGAGCACCACCAGTGCCGGCGGCTGGCGCCGGATCGCGTCCAGGGCCAGGGCGCCATCGCTGAATACGGTGGCCCGGTAGCCGGCGGCGCGCGCATAGTCGGCCACCAGCGCGGCCAGTTCGGGTTCGTCTTCGACGATGAAGATGTCAAGGCTCATGGGCGCTCCGCAAGCGGCATTGTGATGGTAACGCGCAGGCCGCCCAGCGGCGCATGCGCGAAAGCGAGCGACCCGCCCTGCGCTTCGAGCAGGCGGCGGCACAGGGCCAGGCCGAGGCCGGCGCCGCCGTGCGCGCGGCTGCGCGAGGCGTCGACGCGGTAGAAACGCTGCGCCAGGCGCTCGAGCGCCGCGTCGGGCACGCCGGGCGCGCTGTCGTCCAGATGCAGCCGCAGCAGCCCCTCATCGCGTTCGGCGCTCAGCACCACCCGCCCGCCGGCCGCGGTGTAGCGCAGGCTGTTCTCGAGCAGGTTGTCGAGCACCTGGCGCATGCGGTCCGGGTCGGCCGAGACCTGCGCGCGCGGCGGTGGCGCTTCGATGTCCAGCCTCAAACCCGCCGCCTGCAGGCGCGCTTCGAAAGCCCGGGCCTGGCCGGCCGCCAGCTGCCACAGGTCGAGGCGCTCGGGCTTGACGTCGAGGGCGCCGACGTCGGCTCGCGCCAGCGCATACAGTTCGTCGATCAGCTTGTTCAGGGCCAGCACCTGGCGTAGCATGGCGTCCACCGTGTCCGGGTTGGCGCTGCGCACGCCGTCCTGGATCGCTTCGAGTTGCGCGCGCAGCACCGCCAGCGGCGTGCGCAGTTCGTGCGAGGTGTCGGCCACCCACTGGCGGCGCGCGCTTTCCGCGCTGTCGAGGCGCTGCGCCAGGGTGTTGAAGTGGCGCGCCAGTTCGCCCAGTTCGTCGCTGCGCGCCGCCGGCAGACGCACGTCGAAGCGGCCTTCGGCCAGCATGCTGGCGCCCATCGCCAGCGCCTGGATCGGGCGGCGGAAATGGCGCGCCAGCAGGGTCGCCGCCAGCGCCGAGAAGGCCACTGCGAAGGCGAGGATCCACCACAGGCTCGCGCCCAGCTGGTCGAGGAAGGCCAGCGCCATCGCATCGCTCGGCCGGTGGCTGCGCGCCACGCCGAGGTAGCCGACCGTGCGGCCATCGACTTCGATGGGCCGGCGCGCCAGCGGGATCGCATCCGGCTTGCGTCCCGCCAGCCAGCGGCCGTCGGCGTCGAGCAGGGTGATGCGCTGGGGCAGGGAAGCGTCGACGCCCGGTTCGGGGCCGATCGCGGGGACTGCATCGGGTAGCGTCGCGGGTACCGTGGCGGGCGCTGGATCGGCCGCCGGAGCGGCTGCTGGAGCGGTCGCCGGGTTGGCCACAACGCGCGGCGCAGGCAAGGGCGGCAGCGGCGGCGCGGGTGGCCGGGGTGGCGCAGGCACAGTAAACCGCTGGACTGGCGCGGCCGGTGCCGCTTCAGCTGCGGGGGCAGCAGGGGCCGCGGGTGCGGCAGGTGCGGCAGGTGCCGCGGGCGCCGGCTCGGGCAATTCGATCTCCGGCGCCGCCGGTGCGGGCGGCGCGGCGGGCACGCTCAAGGCCGCCTCGTCGCGCACGCTTTGCAGGCGTTCCAGCTCGCGCGCGATCCAGCCCCGGCGTCCGTCGCCGTCGCCTGCGGGCAGAAAGCCCCAGCCGCCTTGCTTGCGGTACTGGCGCGCCAGCGATCCGGACAGCTCATCGAGGCGGTCCAGCTCGATCCCGACCGCGTAATCGCCGAAGCCCGCCAGCACGTTCTGGCGCAGCAGGTAGACGGCGCCCGCCGCCACCGCGAGGATCGCGAGCAGGACGGAAGCGAAGAGGCGATGGCCGATCGAGATCTTCAAGGTGTCTTCAATGGTGGGCAACGCGCCATTCTAGGCCAAGTCGCCGGCCGGCGGCCGATTTCGATTGACGTACTGGCAAGCCCTCATTAGCATCTGGCGGGTTCGATCAACGGAGCCCATCCATGCCATTCGCCGCATCCCGTACTTTGCTTGCCGCCGCCATCTTCGCCAGCGCCGCGCCGGCCTTCGCCGCCGTGCAAACCGCGCCGCTGGCGACCACCGAGGCCGGCAAGCTGGCGGGCACGGTCGAAGACGGGGTGGCAAGCTGGAAGGGCATCCCCTTTGCCGCGCCGCCGGTGGGGCAGCTGCGCTGGCGCGCGCCGCAGCCGGCCGCGCCCTGGTCCGGCGTGCGCCAGGCTGTCGAGTATGCCCACGACTGCATGCAGCTGCCCTTCGCCAGCGACGCCGCGCCGCTCGGCACTGCGCCAAGCGAGGACTGCCTGTACGCGAACGTCTGGCGCCCGGCCGCAAGCCCGGGTGCCAAAGCGAATGCGAACAAGCTGCCGGTGCTGGTCTGGATCTATGGCGGCGGCTTCGTCAACGGCGGCAGCTCGCCGCCCACCTATTCGGGGGCGCGCCTGGCGAAGCAGGGTGTGGTGGTGGTCAGCTTCAATTACCGGCTCGGGCGCTTCGGTTTCTTCGCCCATCCGGCGCTGAGCCGGGAAACCGGCGACGGCGTGCTGGGGAATTACGGTTTCATGGACCAGCTCGCGGCGCTGCAGTGGGTAAAGCGCAACGTCGCGGCTTTCGGCGGCGACCCGAGCCAGGTCACGATCTTCGGCGAGTCGGCCGGCGGCATGTCGGTCAACACCCTGCTGACCTCGCCGCTGGCGCAGGGCCTGTTCGCCAGGGCCGCGGTGCTGTCCGGCGGCGATGGCGGGACTTCGCCGGCGCCGCTGGCTTTCGTCGAGCAGGCCGGCGTCAACTTCGCAGCCAGGAAAGGTATCGCCGCGGACGATCCGCAGGCGCTCGACAAGCTGCGCGCGTTGCCGGCGGACGAGGTGGTGGACGGCATGAACCTCGCCAGCCGGCCTAGCGGCGATGCGCCGACCTATGTCGGTCCGTTCGCCGACGGAAAACTGGCGATCGACTCGGGCCGCGCCTTTGCCGAGGGCCGTTTCGCCAAGGTGCCGGTGATGATCGGCGCCACCAGCGCGGACATCGGCGGCAAGACCGGCTTCATGGTGGCCGGCGCGCGCAGCCTGGCGGGAACCCTGGCCGGACAGGGCGTGCCGGTGTACGCCTACCGCTTCTCCTACGTGGCGGAATCCTTGCGCGAGCAGGGTGCCCAGCACGCGACCGACATCCCCTTCTTCATGGACACCGCCGCCATCAAGTACGGCGACAACACCAGCGCGCGCGACCGCGCCATGAGCCGGGCGATGAGCACCTACCTCGTCAACTTCGCCAAACACGGTGACCCGAACGGCGCCGGCCTGCCGGCCTGGCCGCGTTACGCGCGCGCCAGCGACGCCATCATGGATTTCGCAGTCGCCGGCAAGCCTGTAGCAGGGAAAGATCCATGGGGAAGCGAGATTGACGCGGCACAGGCCGCAAAGCCTTGAGCCCGCGCCGCCTGCGCACAGGTGACAAAGAACGCATTTTGCGGCGCCGGTTTTTGCTAATGTAGCGAACTCAAAATTGACGGGGAATTTCATGAAGCGGATCGTAGGCTGGCTGTTCATGTTGTGCATGCTCGTGGCGTGCAGCGATCCGGACCAGGGTCCGGCCCTGGGTCCGTTCGCGGCCATCACGAAAACCGAAACCGACAAGCCCTTCAACATCGTCCCGCCTTCGTCGAAGAGCCCGGCGCCGTTCAGCTACACCAGCAGCAATCAGGCGGTCGCCGTCATCGCCGGCAGCCTCGTCACCATCAAGGGACCGGGGGAAACGACGATCACCGCGACCCAGCCCGGCACCGGCGGCTGGGGCCCGACCTCGGCATCGACCACGCTGACCGTCACCGCGGTGGCCTGCGAAGCCGGCAGCGTGCGCATCAACGGCAACTGCGTGCCGAAGCCGAACTGCGTCGAGCCCGCCGTCCTGACCAACAACCAGTGCATCGTCCCGGCGTCAAATCCGCCGGTGGGGCTGGTGACCTTCGACGCCAAGGCCTGGATGGGCGTGAGCTTCTCGAACAACTGGACCAAGGCGCGCGACTTCTGCGACACCGTGACCATCGACGGGTACGGCAACTGGCGCCTGCCGTCGGTGGCCGAACTCAAGAAGCTGGCGGCATCCGGCGAGATCGCCGGCCATAACTGGTCGGTCGGCGTGACCTGGGCGTCGGAGATGGGCACGGCATCGGACCAGGCGAGCCACAAGGTCGTCGACCTGGCCACCGGCGCCGATGCCGAACGTCCCGATGCGGCGGGCGCTTTCGTCAGCTGCGTGCACTGAAAACGCCACGCGCAACAATGTGTTGCGCCGTGACAATTGACGCAATTTAAAGGCTAGCCAACTGATATCGTGTTGGGCTGTTCAGTCATTCAAGCAGCCCCTCATGATTTTCCAGCGTTACCCCGCCGCACTCGCCGTCCACCTGGCCCTGTTGTCCCTGCCGGCCGCCGCGCTGGCCCAGACCGCGCCCGCAGCGCCGGCCGACAAGCCCCTCGCGAAAGAAGCGCCGGCCAAGCAGGACAAGATCACCACCGTCGAAGTGAAGGGCGCGGCCAGCAGCTACGACGCGCGCCGCGACGACACCGCCAGCAAGACCGTGCTGAGCGCGGAAGAGATCCGCAAGTACGGCGACGACAACATCTACGACGTGCTCAAGCGCGCGCCGGGCGTGACCGTCAGCGGCAAGACCCTGCGCATGCGCGGCCTGGGCGCCGGCTATACCCAGATCCTGGTCAACGGCGACCGCCCGCCGCCAGGCTTCAACATGGACACGCTGACGCCCGACCAGATCGAGCGCATCGAGATCATCCGCGCGGCCAGCGCCGAGTATTCGATGCAGGCGATCGCCGGCACCATCAACATCGTGCTGAAGAAGGTGACCAGCAAGGCCCAGCACGATCTGCGCGTCTCCGCTTTCCGTTCGCAGGAGAGCCGGAACTTCGGCGGCGGCGGCACCTGGGCCGACAAGAAGGACCAGCTTTCCTACTTCCTGAACTTCTACCTGTACGGCGGCGACAATGCCTTCACCAGCCGGACCTTCGAGCAGTTCGCGTTGCCCTCGGGCGAAGTGACGCAGGCGCGCCGCGCGGCCTACGACGGCAGCGGCAGCTACCGCGGCGCCGTCCTGTATCCGCGCCTGTCCTGGAAGTTCGAGAACGGCGACGAGCTGAATGCCTCGGTCGGCATCCAGTCGAACCGCAATACCTGGGGCGGCGTCTCGCACACCGACAACCTGGTCGGCAGCTTTGCCAGCCCCGATTATGTCGAGAACCTGCAGAGCAGCCCGGGCGGCATGACGGGCATGCAGGGCGAAGTCGGCTGGATCGCGAAGCTCGCCGGCGGCAAGCTGGACCTGAAGGTGTCGGCGGAGCGCAACCGCAATTACAACGACAGTCTCAACGACATGTACACGGTCGGCCGCGCCCAGCGCCTGCTGCGCGACTGGGATACCGTCGACCGCGGCCACCGCACCAGCCTGCGCGGCAAGTACACGCGCTCGCTGTTCGACGGCCATGCGCTGACCGCCGGCCTGGACGCCAGCGTGCAGGAGAGCGAGCAGACGCGCGACCGCCACGAGCAGTTGAACCAGGCGGCGCCGACCTACTTCGTCGAGACCTTCGCGCCGAAGCTCACGCGCCTGGCCGGCTTCGCGCAGGACGAATGGAGCATCGACAAGCAGCTGTCGGTCTACCTCGGCGCGCGCTGGGAAGGCGTGCGGACCGACAGCGAGGCAAACAGTCCCGAGACCGGCATGCTGAAGACCAGCTCGCGCAGCCACGTGCTCAGCCCCGTGGCCCAGACCCTGTACAAATTCCCGGGCGACAGCGGCCGCCAGCTGCGCCTGGCCCTGACCCGCACCTACAAGGCGCCGACCATCGACCAGCTCACCGCGCGCCGCTGGGAAGCCGCGGTCAACACGCGCTTCGACGCCGATTCGAGCGGCAATCCGGACCTGCGTCCCGAGCTGGCGAACGGCATCGACATCACCTACGAGCACTTCCTGAAGGATGGCGCGATGTTCTCGGCCAGCGTGTCGCGCCGCGCGATCACCGATTACATCCGCACCCGTCTCGACCTCGATGCCAATGGCCGCTGGGTCTACCGTCCGATCAACGACGGCGACGCGCTGGTGCGCTCGCTGCAGCTGGAAGCCAAGACGCCCGGCAAGCTGCTCGGCGAGGCTTTCAAGGATCTCGACCTGCGAGCAAGCTTCAGCCGCAACTGGTCGCACGTCGCCGCCGTCCCCGGCCCCGGCAATACGCTCGATGGCCAGACCCCGATGTCGGCCACGCTGGGCGTCGATTACCGCAAGGGCGACCTGGCCGTCGGTAGCAGCCTGGCCTGGCAGAAGGGCGGCTGGGTGCGCATCTCCGAAGCCCAGTCCCAGCTCCAGCAGACCCGGCGCGACCTCGATGCTTACGTGCTCTACAAGTTCAATCCGCGCTACCAGCTGCGGGTGTCGGCCAACAACATCCTCGGCATGGACAATCCCTCGGACCGGCTCTACCAGGATGCGGCGGGTACGTCGCGCGAGACCGGTTTCCAGCCGGGATCGGTGCGGGTGGGGGCGAATCTGGAGATGAAGTTCTGAGCGTTGAGGCAAAAAAAATCCGCCGGCGGTGAGCACGGCGGATGAATGCATATCCGGTGTCGGAGATACACAAGAGATTGAAACAGTCTAGCGGCTTATCGTGTCAGACTGGTGACAAGGTCGGGCCGCCGCAACAGCTGCTATCCATCAAAGTTCGGCACATCTGAGGCCGCAGCACGCTATGTACACGGCACCTCAAGCCTTGAGGTAGTCGACCAATTGACCGAGTGGCCAAGCGCGGTGTGGGCGTAAATTGCCAGGCCTCGCATTGAAAATCATCTGACGAGACCACGTAAAGCTGTTGGCTGGGTCGCCGACCAGGTAAGCTGGCCGGCTTCCGCCCCGAGCGACGTAATCGACGTCCTTGTGCCAATAGGTGTCGTCGTGTGAAGTGCGATGCGCATGAGGCAGTATTGGGGGATGATAGAAGTCCGGAGAGACGCGTTGCGTATGTGTTAGCTGTTCGTGACGAGGAATCAGCACGTCACCGTTTACATGTCGGCTTGCATTTTTTGCGTCGAGGGTTGTGCTACGGCCTGATGCTCGTAAGGCTTGGACCAGGTCGAACTGAGAAGCATACGCTTCCCCAACCCGCATCAGGAATGCCAGAGATTGCCGATGACCGAACTTGGCACCGGACCCAGTCATGCCGGCTACCCAAACGCCATCGCGCCACTGTGATGGAGACAGGACAGTGCGAGTACTGTGCTTGCAAGTAAGCAGCGTTATGAAACCACCGCAGAAGTTAGGCGCACTTGCGGTTTGCTTGACGTTGCCATCTTCATCCAGCCGCAGGGTTTCAACAACATAGGTGTAGCACGGTTGTTTTTCGAGCGGACCAAACCTGCCGAGCCGGGCACACAGGGCCTCTAAATCGAGATTGTGCGCGGCACTGGTGATGACATTGTCGCCGTTCCACCCTTTACTTTGGGTCTGCTGCCCAGTGAAGTCAATTGCAGTGGTAGGCAACTTGGGCGCACATCCACGGTTCGTTCCTCGTACAGGTGGCGCTTGCTTTTCGGACGGGCGGCAGGATCTGGTCATGGTTGTTCTAAGCCCCACAGGTTAAGACGGTTTTATTATCATATATGATCGATAACCGTTCAGGTCGACTGCCAATTTGATGACATTATCTGCTCCTTTACTCACTTATAGCGAACGCGTAGAGCGTGGTTATAGCCTGGCCAGCCTCCAGAGTCTGCTGCGCCAGATCCGTGCAGAGGGACGTTACCGTGACGCATGGGGCGTGAATGCACTTACAACTGCTAACCTTGGCGCGTTTAACGCAGAAGAAGCAAAACGCGAATTGGCAGCAGCGGCAGACGCAGGTCGACTCGGCAATTCAGGCTTTCAGCCGAAGTTTGCAAATTCAGCAAGTGGGCTCTCACATGGCTTGAATCCCTATACTGACTGGACAATGTCCTTGCTCGATGCTCCTCCCCGGCACACTTATTTGTTCCTGGGACTCGACTTCTACGACATTGCTGATCTCGGGAGGCAGGCAGACTGGAACGCCTATCTACAAAACCCATTTATGGATCGAGATCCGTTTTGGCATAGGTTGTGGGCGTGGATAATGGACCGCACTGAGGTCAACAGTAACAAGCGCGTGGTTTGGCAAACCGGGGTCGCTCCCCTAGAAGCGGCACGCTTCGTCAAGGCCGACGGCGGGGCCTTTATTTTTCACAATTTGATTCCTTATCTGCGGCCCGCAGGCGTTGGCAGCACAGAGAAGGATTGGCCTAGCCGGGAATGGAACAAGCTTTCAGTGCAAGCCGATATCGTAGAAGATCTTCGCCTGCTTCGCGACTCCGTCCGTCATCCGATTCGTGCGTACTGCACGAGTGCAGCGGCTATAAAGGCGCTTACCAAAGCAGGGTTTAACGACAGGGAGGTCGTTTGCTGGAGCGCTCATCCATCGAAAGTGTTTTATCCATCGACGTTGTATCCGCGTGGCTTACATTTCAAAAAGATATGATGAGAAAAAATCAATCGTCGGTAGGTTAGTACACGTCACGCCGGTAGCGTCCCTCGTCAGCGAGGTGCTCCACCACATCGCCGCCAAGTATCTCCTGCAGGGTCTCATGCACCCCGCCCGCCATCCCCTGCAGGCTGCCGCACACATAAATCGCGGCGTCATGCGCCACCCACTGCCGCACCAGCGCCGCCTGCTCGCGCAGCACGTCCTGCACGTAGCGGCGACGCGGCTGGCCATCCTGCTGGTCGCGCGAGAACGCCAGGTCCAGCTTTTCCAGCCAGCCGGCTTCCACCCAGCCTTCCAGCTCGTGGCGCAGCAGGAAGTCGTGGGCCGCATTGCGTTCGCCGAACAGCAGCCAGTTCTCGCGCACCCCAAGCGCGATGCGGGCGCGCAGCAGGCCGCGCAGGCCGGCCAGGCCGCTGCCGTTGCCGATCAAAAGCATGGGCCGGCGTGCGTTGTCGCCGAGGCGGAAGCGCTGGTGCGCGCGGATGCGCAGGGGGATCGTGTCGTCCGGCCGCGCGCTTTCGCACAGCCAGCCGGAGGCCGCGCCGGGACTGCCGTCCTCGCGCTTTTGCAGGCGCACCAGCAGTTCCAGGCGGCCGTCCGCGGGAATCGAGGCGATCGAGTATTCGCGCGGATGCCCGGGGTCGGCGGGGGCGCTGACCTGGGCCAGGTCGCCGGCTTCCCAGGCGGGCAGGCCGCCGTCCAGCGGCGCCAGCACCAGGCGGTAAAGAGGCGCACCCTGGCTGCCGGGGTTGAGCAGCGTGCGCTCGGCGATGCGCCAGCCGGCATAAGCCGGCGCTTCCCAGTCGGGGGCGTCGACGGTGCCGGCCAGGCGGCCCAGGTGGTGCTGCCAGTCTTCCAGGGCCTTGCCGGCGCCGCGGTCGACGTCGATGCGCTCGAACAGCGGCGTGGCGCCGGCCTTGGCCAGCCAGGCGTCCAGCGCGCGGCCGAAACCGCAGAAGTTGGCGTAGCTGCGGTCGCCCAGGGCCAGCACGGCGTAGTGCAGGTGGGCCAGGTCGGCACCCTCCGCCATCAGGCGTTCGGCAAAGCGCGCGGCCGTGTCCGGGGCGTCGCCTTCGCCGTAGGTGCTGGCGACGAACAGGATGCGGGTGGCGCCGCGCAGGCTGCCTTCGTCGAGGCTGGAGATGCACACGGCGCGCGCCGCCAGGCCGCCGGTGGCCAGCAGTTCGGCGCTGCGTTGGGCCAGGTATTCGGCGCTGCCGGTCTGGCTGGCGTACACGACCAGCCAGTCGGCCGCGGGGGCGTGCGCGCTGCGGCGGGCACGCGCCGCGCGCCAGTAGCCCGCGCACAGCGCCAGGTAGCTGGCCGACAGCAGCAGTGCGCCGCCCCAGCGCAGCGGGTCGATCGTCATCATCATTCTTGCAGTCTCATTGCAGCAGCGCGCGCCAGGCTGGCGTGTGCACTTCGCGCAAGCCATCGCCTTCGCGCACCAGGTAGCGCGCCGCCAGGCCGCGCTGTTCGGCGAAGGGCAGGCCGGCGTCCACGCCCATCACGGTCAGCGCGGTCGAGAGCGCATCGGCCGCCATGCAGGTCGGCGCCAGCACCGTGCATGATGCGACATCGTTGGCGATCGGGTAGCCGGTGCGCGGGTCCAGCGTGTGCGAGGCGCGGCGCTGGGCCGGGCTCATGGAAAGCTGGTAGTAACGGCGATAGTCGCCGGAGGTGGCCACCGCCAGGCCGTGCAGGGCGACCACCGCTTGCGGTACCGGGCCAGCTGCGGCATCGGGCACGCCTTCGAGTTCGACCCACCACGGCTGGCCATCGTCCTTGACGCCGGCGCCGCGCAGTTCGCCGCCGACTTCGACCAGGTAGTGGCGCAGGCCCAGCGCTTCCAGGCGCTGCGCCAGGCAGTCGACCGCATAGCCCTTGGCCACCGAGGACAGGTCGAGGATGGCGCCGCCCGGCTGGTACAGCGCGCGCTGGTCGCGGTCCAGGCGTGGGCGGCGGCCCTGGCGTTCGGCGAGGACGGCGGCCACCAGCTCGCGGTCCGGCGCGTAGAAGCCGGCCTGGTCGTAGCGCGAGGTCGGGCCGAAGCCCCACAGGTTGACCAGGGCGCCGGCAGCCGGGTCGTAGGCGCCGCCGGTCTCTTCACGCACCGACAGCGCGTAGTCCATCACCGCGAAGAACTGCGGCGGCAGCGCATGCCAGCTGCCGGCGGGCGCGCGGTTGTAGTGCGAGAGCAGGGAAGCGCCGTCCCAGTGGCTCATCTGCGCGACGATCTGGTCCAGCTCTTCCTGCAGCAGCTGCCGGATGGCGGCGCCCGACGCGAGGTCGAGCGCCGGCGGCACCATCATCCGGGCCGACCAGCTGGTACCCATCGAGACGCCGCCCAGCGTGCGCAGGAGGCAGCCGGGGGCGGGCGGGACCGGGTCGATCTCGAGTGGAACCAGGACGGCGCGCATCGGGGAGGCCATGGAATGCGCGCTTACTCCGGCAGGATCTCGAGCGTGGCCGAGTAGCTGTAGCGCTTGGTGTCGGCCGGGCCTTGCTCGCCGGGGCCGCGCGGCGCGTTGGCCGGGTAAGCTGCGCTCAGCCAGTACATGTTCGGTGCCGGCAGGGTGAAGGTGGCTTCGCCTTTCGCATCGGTGGTGAGGCGCACTTCGTTCAGCGTGCCGCGGTACTTCACGCCGCCCGGGATCAGGCTGAAGGGGAAGTTGGCCAGCGGCTTGCCGTCCAGCTGGAAGCGGAAGGTCGCCTTTTCGCCGGTGTGCAGCTCGTTCGGGTGGGTGACCGGCACCAGTTCGAGGCCGGTGCCGAGCGGCTTGAGGGCGCCGGTGCTGGCCTTGTTGGCGGTGACGAAGGTGTCCTGGCGCTGGACCGTGGTCGTGCGCCTGACGTCGGTGACGCCGGCCGGGATCTCCTTGTCCGCGGTCTGCGCGCTGGCGCGGAAGCGTTTCGTCTCGCCGTTCAGCTGGTAGCTGCCCATGACGCTGGCCCCGGCCAGGGTGATGCGGTAGGTGCCGTTCTTCGGCAGCTTCAGGTCGACGCTGGAGCGGAACTTGCTCATGGTGGCGGCGGGCGCCGGGGCGGTCTGGCCGTCCGGATCGGTGACCGTCAGGCCGTCCATGCGCAAGGGCAGGTGGTCGAGGTCGAACAGGCCTTCCGACACGGCGCCGTCGATCGTGACCCAGGCTTCGCGGTCGGTCTCGATCAGGGTGCTGCTCGGCAGCATCCAGGGCTTGTGGGCCTGGGCGGCGCAGGCCATGCCGGCCAGGATGGTGGTGATCGCGAACTGCTTGAAGAATTTGTTTTGCATGGTGAACCCCTTATTGGACCGAGATCGAAACCGCGCCCAGCTCTTCCTTGCCGCTGGCGCTCGCTGCCAGCTTGCCCTTGGCCGGCCAGGTGAAGGGCACGCGCACCAGTTCGCGGCCGCCGGCTTCGCGTGCGGCCTCGATGACCAGCTTGTAGTCGCCGGCCGGCAGCTTGTCCAGGCCGGCCCTGGCGCCGGCGAAGTTCATGGTCTGCACGCCCGCCGAACGGGTCGCGCCGGAGACGCCATCCATCGGCAGCTCGACGTCGCGGCCGGCCTTGCGCCACCAGGTGCGCATGTCCTTGACCCACTTGGTGCCGGCGTTGTCCTTCTTCTTGACGTCGTACAGCACCGCAAGAGTGGAAGCGACAGTCTGGTCGGCGCGCTCGATCCAGATCGCGACGTAGGGCTTGTGGTACTCGGCCACGTTCAGCTGCGGTAGTTCGAACTTGACGGTCAGGTCGGCGGCCATCGCGCCGTTGGAGACCAGCGGCAGCGCCAAGGGCAGCGTCAGGGCGAGCGATCGGGACAGTTTCATGGGCATGCTTTCAAGTGGGATTAATGAACGAACAGGAGTGCCAGCACGATGGGCAGCACGATCCCGAAGCCGATCACCGGCCAGGTCGAGGGCCGGTTGGCGGCGTGGTATTTCAGGATCAGGAAACCGGTGATGCAGAAGACCAGGCAGGCGCCGGCGAAAATGTCGATGAACCAGCTCCACACGGCGCCGGTGTTGCGGCCCTTGTGCATGTCGTTGAGCCAGGAGATCCAGCCGCGGTCGGTCTTCTCGTATTCGGCCTGGCCGTCGACGCCGATGCGCAGCCAGGCGTCGCCGCCGGGGCGGGGCAGGGGCACGTAGGCGTCTTCCTCGCTCCACTCGGCGTTCACGCCGCGCACGTCGACCGGGAAGGTCTGGTTCGCCCAGCCGGCCAGTTCGTCCGGCAGCGGCAGTTTGGCGTCCACGTGCTCCCCGGCGAAGGCGGCCAGGCGCTCGCGCAGCGGGGCGGGCAGCGTGGCCTTCTGGCGCGTCACGCTCGGTTTGGCCTCGATCTGGGAGGCATGGTTCAGGGTGAAGCCGGTGATGCTGAACAGGAGCATCGCCATCAGGCAGAGGGCGGAACTGATCCAGTGCCACTGGTGCAGCTGGCGCAGCCAGACGGCGCGGCGGGCTCCAGGGAGAACTGGAGAGGCGGCAGTGTTTTGCGAGGGAGATTTTGAACCGGTCGAGTGCATGCGGTAAATGATAACTATTATCATTTAGCGCGTCAACTCAGCTGTTTGGATGCCGCACAGTAACAAATAAAAACAAAGTCGCTCTCTGTCGTGCTCGACGCCTTGCGTTACAATACCGTGCGCTAAAAGGCTGCACCTTGGCCTCTGTAGAGTCCTTCCCCCACAACTTGAGTAGTAGTGCGATCCGCTAACCGGTCAGGCCGTGTCGCGGAAGGTTTGAATAACCCGCCCCAAAATCGCGAAGCGCGAAGAAAGGTGAGCAAGAATGATGCAACAATACGAAGCCAACTCGTACCTGTTCGGCGGAAATGCGCCGTATGTGGAAGAGTTGTATGAAGCCTACCTGAACAATCCGGGTTCGGTCCCGGACAACTGGCGCGCCTATTTCGACGCGATGCAGCACATGCCGGCAGTCGACGGCAGCGCCAAGCCCGACGTCGCACACGCCTCCGTGATCGCCTCCTTCGCCGAACGCGCCAAGCAGGGTCCGATCCGCACCGTGATGGCCTCGCCGGACGCTGAACTCGGCCGCAAGCGCGTCGCCGTCACCCAGCTGATCGCCGCCTACCGCTACCTCGGCTCGCGCTGGGCCAACCTGGACCCGCTGCAGCGCCAGGAACGCCCGCCGATCCCGGAACTGGATCCGGCCTTCTACGGTTTCAGCGAAGCCGACCTCGATACCAAATTCAATATCAGCAACACCTATTTCGGCCAGGAAACCGCATCGCTGCGCGACCTGCTGAACATGTTGCGCGACACCTACTGCCGCTCGATCGGCGCTGAGTTCATGTACGTCAGCGACCCGACCGAGAAGCGCTGGTTGCAGGAGAAGCTCGAGTCGATCCGTTCGACCCCGGCCTTCACCGCCGAAAAGAAAAAGCACATCCTCGAGCGCCTGACCGCGGCCGAAGGCCTGGAGCGCTACCTCCACACCAAGTACGTCGGCGCCAAGCGCTTCTCGCTGGAAGGCGGCGAGTCCTTCATCGCCTCGATGGACGAAGTGATCCAGCGCGCCGGTGAGCAGGGCGTCCAGGAAATCGTGATCGGCATGGCCCACCGCGGCCGCCTGAACGTCCTGGTCAACACCCTGGGCAAGGCACCGTCCGAGCTGTTCGAAGAATTCGAAGGCAAGCACGCCGACGACCTGCCGGCAGGCGACGTCAAATACCACCAGGGCTTCTCGAGCGACATCTCGACCCCGGGCGGTCCGGTTCACCTGTCGCTGGCGTTCAACCCGTCGCACCTGGAAATCGTCAACCCGGTCGTGGAAGGCTCGGTCAAGGCCCGCATGGAACGCCGCGGCGACCGCAAGGGCAAGGAAGTGCTGCCGATCCTGGTGCACGGCGACGCCGCATTCGCCGGCCAGGGCGTGGTCATGGAAACCCTGAACCTGGCCCAGACCCGCGGCTACGGCACCGGCGGTACCGTCCACATCGTCATCAACAACCAGATCGGTTTCACCACCTCGGACCCGCGCGACGCCCGTTCGACCATCTATTGCACCGACGTGGTCAAGATGATCGAAGCACCGGTGCTGCACGTGAACGCCGACGATCCGGAAGCCGTCGTGCTGGCCACGCAGATCGCGATGGACTACCGCACCGAGTTCCACAAGGACGTCGTGGTCGACATCGTCTGCTACCGCAAGCTGGGCCACAACGAGCAGGACACCCCGGCGCTGACCCAGCCGCTGATGTACAAGAAGATCGCCAAGCACCCGGGCACCCGCAAGATGTACGCGGACAAGCTGGCTGCGCAGGGCACCATCGCTGCCGAAGGCGGCGACCAGATGGTGGCCGAATACCGCGCCGCGATGGACGCCGGCAAGCACACCATCGATCCGGTGCTGACCGACTTCAAGAACAAGTACGCCGTCGACTGGGCGCCGTTCCTGAACAAGAAGTGGACCGACGCCGCCGACACCGCCGTGCCGCTGACCGAGCTGAAACGCCTGGCCCAGCGCATCACCACCGTGCCGGAAAACTTCAAGCTGCACTCGCTGGTCGAGAAGGTGCTGGGCGACCGCGCCAAGATGGGCCAGGGCGAGATGAACCTGGACTGGGGCATGGGCGAACACCTGGCCTACGCCTCGCTGCTGTCCTCGGGCTACGCGGTCCGCCTGTCGGGCCAGGACGCCGGCCGCGGCACCTTCGTGCACCGTCACGCCGTGCTGCACGACCAGAACCGCGAGCGCTGGGACCAGGGTATCTACCTGCCGCTGGCGAACGTCTCGGACAACCAGGCCAACTTCACCGTCATCGACTCCGTGCTGTCGGAAGAAGCGGTGCTCGGCTTCGAATACGGTTACTCGACCGCCGAGCCGAACACGCTGACCATCTGGGAAGGCCAGTTCGGCGACTTCGTCAACGGCGCGCAGGTCGTGATCGACCAGTTCATCGCTTCGGGCGAAGTGAAGTGGGGCCGCGCCTCGGGCCTGGTGCTGATGTTGCCGCACGGCTACGAAGGCCAGGGTCCGGAGCACTCGTCGGCACGTATCGAGCGCTTCCTGCAGCTGTGCGCAGACCACAACATGCAAGTCGTGCAGCCGACCACCGCTGCGCAGATCTTCCACCTGCTGCGCCGCCAGATGGTGCGCCAGTTCCGCAAGCCGCTGGTCATCTTCACGCCGAAGTCGCTGCTGCGTAACAAGGACGCCGGCTCGCCGCTGACCGACCTGGCCAAGGGCGGCTTCCAGACCGTCATCGGCGAACTGGACGAGAAGATCGACGCCAACAAGGTCAAGCGCGTGCAGGTCTGCTCGGGCAAGGTCTACTACGACCTGGTCAACACCCGCAAGACCCGCAACGCGAACGACACGGCCATCATCCGTCTCGAGCAGCTGTATCCGTTCCCGCACAAGGCTTTCGTCGCCGAACTGAAGAAGTTCCCGAACGCGACCGAAGTGGTGTGGGTCCAGGACGAGCCGCAGAACCAGGGTCCGTGGTTCCAGATCCAGCACAACATCTTCGAAAGCATGGAAGCGGGCCAGCGCCTGTCGTACGCCGGCCGTCCTGCTTCGGCGTCCCCGGCCGTCGGCTATGCCGACAAGCACGTGGCGCAGCAGAAGGAACTGCTGGAAACCGCGTTCTCGAAGTTGAAGGGGTTCATCCTCACCAAGTGAGGATGAGGGGCGCCGCACGCTCGCGCGTGCCGCTTCTGACCAAGTAAATAGTAAATTGGCCCAAGAGCGCCCCGCGTTGTCATAAACGCCGCGGGGCTTTGGCAAAAAATATACGGAGTTTTTAAATGGCACAAATCGAAGTCAAGGTCCCCCAACTGTCGGAATCGGTTGCTGAAGCGACCCTGCTGTCCTGGCATAAGAAAGTCGGCGAAGCCGTTTCGCGCGACGAGAACATGATCGACATCGAGACCGACAAGGTGGTCCTGGAACTGCCGGCACCGAGCGCCGGCGTGATCGTGCAGCTGATCAAGGCAGACGGCGCCACCGTCGTCTCCGGCGAAACCATCGCGATCATCGATACCGAAGCATCGGCGCAGACCAGCCCGATCGCCATCACTTCCGCACCGGTCGCCAACGCCCCGGCCGCCGCCGCAGCGCCGCAGGCTTCCGCCTCGACCGGCAGCAAGGGCGACGTCGCCATGCCGGCCGCCGCCAAGATCCTGGCCGACAACAACCTGACCACCGCCGACGCCACCGGCTCCGGCCGTGACGGCCGCGTGACCAAGGGCGACGCCCTGGCCGCCGTCGCCAACAAGGGCGCCGTCGCACCGGCCGCCCCGGCACCGCTGCAGCAGCAAGCCGCCAAGCCGGCCCTGCAGCAAGTCGCCGCACCGGCCCCGGCCAACCTGGGCGACCGTCCGGAAGAGCGCGTGCCGATGAGCCGCCTGCGCGCCCGTATCGCCGAGCGCCTGCTGCAGTCGCAGTCGACCAACGCCATCCTGACCACCTTCAACGAAGTCAACATGGCTCCGGTCATGGAACTGCGCGCCAAGTACAAGGACAAGTTCGAGAAGGAACACGGCGTCAAGCTGGGCTTCATGTCCTTCTTCGTCAAGGCCGCCGTGGCAGCCCTGAAGAAGTACCCGATCCTGAACGCTTCGGTCGACGGCAACGACATCATCTATCACGGCTACTTCGACATCGGTATCGCTGTCGGTTCGCCGCGTGGCCTGGTGGTGCCGATCCTGCGCAACGCCGACCAGATGACGATCGCCGAAATCGAGAAGAAGATCGGTGAATTCGGTGCCAAGGCCAAGGAAGGCAAGCTGACCCTGGAAGACCTGACCGGCGGTACCTTCTCGATCTCGAACGGCGGTACCTTCGGCTCGATGCTGTCGACCCCGATCATCAACCCGCCGCAGTCGGCCATCCTGGGCGTGCACGCGACCAAGGACCGCGCCGTCGTCGAAAACGGCCAGATCGTGATCCGTCCGATGAACTACCTGGCGATGTCCTACGACCACCGCATCATCGACGGCCGCGAAGCCGTGCTGGGCCTGGTCGCCATGAAGGACGCGCTGGAAGATCCGGCACGCCTGCTGCTGGACCTGTAATTCACGGCCACCGGGTTGCGGCCCGGTGCGTTCGCTGATTCGTTCGTTTGATGAAGGGGAGTCACCATGATTGCCGATGAACTCAAGCGTTTGCACGAACTGCACCAGGCCGGCGCCCTGACCGACGCCGAATTCGAACAGGCCAAGGCGAAGATCCTGTCCTCCTCGAACGTGAACCTGAACAAGGGCGCGTCGACGGCATCCGGCGGGAGCTTCGCGTCCGAACTCAACAGCCTGCGCCGCTCGCGCAGCGACCGCTGGATCAGCGGCGTCTGCGGCGGCCTGGCCAAGGTCTCGGACGTCGATGCGTGGGTGTGGCGGCTGGTATTTGCCGCCTTCACCCTCACCTTCGGATTCGGGGCGGTGATTTACCTGCTGCTGTGGATCTTCGTACCGGAAGAATAATTTAACAGTCGTACCCGCGAAATTTTTGCCGTCATTCCCGCGAAAGCGGGAATCCATACGCCGCGTGATCAGTGGCTCAGCATGGATCCCCGCTTTCGCGGGGATGACGGGCAGAGGGGTACGAATAAGGAATCAATAATGAGCGAAAAACAATTTGACGTCGTCGTGATCGGCGGCGGCCCCGGCGGCTATGTGGCTGCCATCCGCGCTGCCCAGCTGGGCTTCAAGGTTGCCTGCATCGACGAGGCAAAGAACGCCAAGGGCGGCCCGGCCCTGGGCGGCACCTGCACCAACGTCGGCTGCATCCCGTCGAAGGCGCTGCTGCAATCGTCGGAACACTTCGAGCACGCCGGCCACGCTTTCAAGGAGCACGGCATCAACGTGCAGGGCCTGGAGCTGGATCTGGCCCAGATGCTGAAGCGTAAGGATGGCGTGGTCAAGGCCAACAACGACGGCATCGTCTACCTGTTCAAGAAGAACAAGGTCACCTTCTTCCACGGCCGCGGCACCCTGGCCGGCAAGGCTGGCGAAGGCTTCACCGTCAACGTCACCGGCGCCGCCAACGAGACCATCACCGCCAAGAACGTGATCGTCGCCACCGGCTCGAACCCGCGCGAACTGCCGAACGCACCGTTCGACGAGAAGATCGTCCTGTCGAACACCGGCGCACTGGCCATCGATGCCGTCCCGGGCTCCCTGGGCGTGATCGGCGCCGGCGTCATCGGCCTGGAAATGGGTTCGGTGTGGCGTCGCCTGGGCGCCAAGGTCACCGTGCTGGAAGGCCTGCCGGCCTTCCTGGGCGCGGTCGACCAGCAGATCGCCAAGGAAGCGCAGAAGGCCTTCGTCAAGCAGGGTCTGGACATCCACCTGGGCGTTAAGATCGGTAACATCACCAAGGGCGACAACAACGTCACCGTGGAATACGCCGATGCCAGCGGCGCGGCGCAGACCGCGACCTTCGATCGCCTGATCGTCTCGATCGGCCGCGTGCCGAACACCATCGGCCTGGGCTTCGAGTCGGTCGGCCTGCAGCTCGACGAGCGCGGCTTCATCGCCGTCGACGACGAGTGCCGCACCGGCGTGCCGGGCATCTGGGCAGTCGGCGACGTCGTGCGCGGCCCGATGCTGGCGCACAAGGCGGAAGAAGAGGGCGTCGCAGTTGCCGAGCGCATCGCCGGCCAGCACGGCCACGTCAACTTCAACACGATTCCGTGGGTGATCTACACCTCGCCGGAAATCGCCTGGGTTGGCCGCACCGAAGAGCAGCTCAAGAAGGACGGCGTCGCCTACAAGGCCGGCACCTTCCCGTTCATGGCCAACGGCCGTGCGCGCGCGCTGGGCGACACCACCGGTATGGTGAAGGTGATCGCCGACGCCGCCACCGACGAGATCCTGGGCGTGCACATCGTGGGCCCGGTCGCTTCCGAGCTGATCTCGGAAGCCGTGGTGGCGATGGAGTTCAAGGCTTCGGCTGAAGACATCGCACGCATCTGCCACGCTCACCCGACCCTGTCGGAAGCCACCAAGGAAGCCGCGCTCGCCGTCGACAAGCGTTCGCTGAACTTCTAAATATGTATGGCCGGGCGATATGCCCGGCGCAGGGTGGGCACCCCGTGCTCACGTGTGACGTTCGCAAATCGCATGCGTCCGCGTGGGCACGGGGTGCCCACCCTGCATTTATCCGAGCAGTCCTCTCATGAACGTTCAAGAGTATTATCAGCACGCCCTCAACGAGCGCGGTTTCAAGTCCGACGCGGCCCAGCAGCGCGCGGTAGACCGCCTGCAGCAGGCGTACGACGACTGGGTCCATTACAAGGCCCAGCGGTCGTCCGCTTTCAAGCGCCTGATCAACCGTCCCGATGTCCCGCGCGGCGTCTACATGTGGGGCGGGGTGGGGCGCGGCAAGTCCTTCCTGATGGACAGCTTCTATTCGGTGGTGCCGGTGGTGCGCAAGACGCGCCTGCACTTTCACGAATTCATGCGCGCCGTGCACCGCCAGCTCGACGAGCTGAAGGGCATGGAAGACCCGCTGATCGAAGTCGCCAAGCGCATCGCCAAAAAGTACCGCCTGATCTGTTTCGACGAATTCCACGTCAACGACGTCGCCGACGCGATGATCATGTACAACCTGCTCACGGCCCTGTTCGACAACGGCGTCTCCTTCGTGATGACCTCGAACTACGATCCGGACAAGCTGTACCCGGACGGCCTGCACCGCGACCGCATGCTGCCGACCATCGCGCTGCTGAAGGACAGGCTGGACGTGATGAACGTCGACGCCGGCATCGACTACCGCCACCGCGCGCTGGAGCAGGTGCAGGCCTATTACACGCCGCTCAACGCCGCCAGCGACAAGATGCTGCGCGACACCTGGGCCAAGGTCGCCGATACCGCCGACGAGAATCCGGTGGTGCGCATCGAACAGCGCGAGATCCGCGCGCTGCGCCATGCCGGCGGCGCGATCTGGTTCGACTTCGCGACCCTGTGCGGCGGCCCACGCTCGCAGAACGACTACCTCGAACTGTCGAGCCGCTTCCACACCGTGATCCTGTCCGGCGTGCCGCGCATGTCGGCGGCGATGTCGTCCGAGGCGCGCCGCTTCACCTGGCTGATCGACGTGTTCTACGACCACAAGGTCAAGCTGATCATGTCGGCCGAGGTCGCGCCCGAGCAGCTGTACACGGAAGGCGCGATGTCGAACGAGTTCCACCGCACCGTGTCGCGTATCATTGAGATGCAATCGCGCGAGTACATGCTGGCCGAGCGCCGCGGCGCCGCCGACGCGCTTGCGTGAACCCATCGCAAAGGACAAGAACAAGACGATGAAGACCGATATGACGATCCACCGTGCGATCCCGGCCACGCTGCTGGGCACGCTTTTGAGCGCGCTGCTGGCCGCCTGCGGCAGCACCGGCCCGGCGCCGCGCGAAGTGCCGCCGCCGCCCGTGACTTCCGTGGCCCAGGCCGACCAGCAACTGGCCGCGGTGGCGCGCGAGCGTGCCGGCATCGAAGCCCGCTTCGCCGAGCGCGAGCGCGTGTGCTACACCAAGTTCTTCGTCACCAACTGCCTCGACGAAGCCAAGGAGCAGCGCCGCAGCGCCCTGTCGGCGCAGCGCGCGATCGAGATCCAGGCCGAGCGCTTCAAGCGCCAGGCCGTGGTCGACGAGCGCGACCGCAAGCTGGCCGAGGCGGATAAAAAATACCGTGAAGAAGAGGCGCGCCTGGCGGCCCAGCCTTCGGCGCCGCCGCGCACGGTCCAGGACCTGCCGCCGCCGCGGGCAGCCGTCGCGCCGCAACGCGTTGCCGAACGCGATGCGCGCCTGAAGGAAGCCCAGGCCAAGGAAGCCGCCGAAGCGCCGCAGCGCGCGAAGAACGTGCGCGACTACGAGCGCCGCAAGGCCGAATCGGAAGAGCGCCAGCGCGAGGTGGCACGCAAGAAGGCCGAGCGTGCCGCGAAGGCGGCCAAGAAAGCCGAAGAAGAAAAGGCGGCCAAGGCGGCGGCCAAGCCGGCCCAGTAACCCGGATCCGGCCGTCGTGCCGGCACCCGGCGGCGCCTGCCACGCTCACGAGCCGTAGCCGCTGGCCTCCAGGATCGCGTTCGGGTCCTTCAATTCGATCAGGTCGCGGATGGCGGCATGCTTGTCTCTGGCGCGCGCCACATACGCTTCGGCGATGCGCATGCCGATCCAGTAGCCGGCCTCGTACGGCCAGCCCTCGGGCGCCGAGCCGTAATTCGAGAGCCAGCGCTGGTAGTGCGGGCTGGCGCCCGGCTTATTGAGGCTCTTGCTGTCCGCCTTCAATGCCTGGCGGTCGCGCTGGAATTCCTGCCAAAGCCAGGCTTCGCGCTCCCTGGCCCAGGCATCGCGGCGCGCGTCGGGGGTCTGGCCGGTGACGAGGCTCGCAAGATAATCGGCAACGCCCTCGCGCAAGGATTGATCCAGCAAGGGATCCAGCCGCCCCTGCGGGCTCGACTCGCGCTGCCAGGTGTGGACGGTTTCATGCGCAAAGAAATCGCGCATGGTGGCGCGGAACTTGTCGGGCGTGGCGCCCATCTGGCAGACGACTTCCAGACCGATCACCTGCGCCTCGCTATTCGCGGTGCCGCCCGAATTGCTGGCGCCGAACACGACGTGGATGGCGGGCAGTGGGCGTTCCGGCACAAGGCCGGCAAAGGCCAGGTAGATCGCCCGCAGGTCGCTGCGCAGCGCGGGCAGTTGCGGCAGGCACTCGCGGATGGCTTGGCGGTAGTTGTCCTGCCTGGCGGCCACCACCCGCGCCAGGTTCGCGGCATCGACGATCCGGTTCGGGGTGAAGATCCTGACGCCCCGTCCGGCGCCGTCGAGGTAGCCGCGCTGCAGGACTTCGGCCGTGGGCAGGGCGCCATCCTTCATCAGGCCGGCGAAACGCTGCGCATCGACGATGTCGATGTCCGCGGTCAGCGGATCGACACCGGCGGCGGCCGTCGTGGCTGCGGTGAGTGGGGTCGCAATGGCGGCGAAGGCGAGGAGGGCGGCAAGCTTTTTCACTGGCGTTATCGTTGCGTTCAGAATCGTTCACGATAGCATGTTGATACTATCGGGAAATTCACGCATTTCCACGCCCGAAACCTTTACACCGCCCGGCGCAGCTTCTCGACCGTGTAGTTGCCGGCATCCTGGGGCGGGCGCACCAGCTTCAGGATTGCCATCGTGCAGTTGCCGCCCTTGCCCTGCGAGCGTTCGGCAGCCTTGTTGATGAGCATTTCGGAAGCCTGGCGCGGCGTGGCGCGCGCGGTCGCGGCGCCCAGTTCGGCGTCGGTAAAGAAGTGCCACAGGCCGTCCGAGGCCAGCAGGAACACGTCGCCGGCGGCCAGGCCGCCGTGGTGGCCGATGGCGACAAAGGGATCCTTGCGGCCATTGCCCAGCACGTTCACCAGCAGCTTCGACTTGCGGTGATTTTTGGCCGCGTCCGGCGGCAGGCGGTCGCTGGCCACCAAGTGCTCGACATAGCCGGCATCGCTGGTGCGCGCCAGGCAGGCACCGTCCTGGAAATGGTAGAGGCGGGAGTCGCCGACGTGCGCCCAGACCGCCTCGCCGTGCGGGCTCAGGATCAGCCCGACGAAGCTGGCATGCGCCTCGAGGCCGGTCGTCACGGCGTTCATCTTGATGACCAGGTGCGTCTCCTGCACGATGTCGCGCAGCAGCTGTTCGAGGCGCTCGATGCCGGGGCCGTCGGCCGGCTTGAACAGGTCGAACACCTGCTTGGCCGTGTGCAGTACCTGCTCGGAAGCCGCGGCGCCGGCGATGCCGTCGGACAGGATCGCCAGCACGTAGCCGGGCGCGCGGGCGCCCGTCATCAAGGCGACCCGGTCATTCTGTTGCGGGCGGTTGCCGATGTGCTGCGCGGTTCCCGCTTCTAACTTGTATGAACTCATAAACGTGGCTTTCCGATACCGGCTTGCCGATCTTTGTTGGCGGCAACGTCGGCGTAGATTAAACTATGCACTGGTTTGCATCACAGTTGCAAGCCGTAACGACGATTCACGTCCTCCCATCCTCAGCTTCAGCCTCTTAAGTTCGGAATTGCCTATCATGATCGACGTCCAGGAGATCCAGCGCCGTATTATTGAACTCGACGTGGAACATCGCGACCTCGACGCTGTCATCGACATGCTCACCCGTGACGGCCATTCCGACCAATTACAGTTGCGACGTCTGAAGAAGCGCAAGCTGCAGCTGAAGGACCACATCACTTTGCTGAAAATGCAGTTGGTGCCGGACGTGCCGGCGTAAGCTGTCAGTCTTTCACCGACAAGAATTCCCGATTTTGACCGACCACCTGCCCCTGACCGGCCTTGCCGGCGAGCCGCTTCCTGCTGACACCACCGACGTAGCCGCATCCGTCCCCCAAGAGGGCGGCGAATCCGCTGCGCCCGGTAAATACGACGCCGAGATCGACCGCATCTTCGGTGCCGGTGGCCCGCTCGCGCCCGCCGTCGGCAGCTTCAAGCCGCGCCAATCCCAGACCGAGATGGCCAAGGCCATCGCCGACGCCATCGGCAACCAGGCCACGCTCATCGCCGAGGCCGGCACGGGCACGGGTAAAACCTTCGCCTACCTGGTGCCGGCGCTGCTGTGGGGCGGCAAGACCATCATCTCGACCGGTACCAAGAACCTGCAGGACCAGCTGTTCTCGCGCGACATCCCGAACGTGCGCCAGGCCCTGCGCGCGCCGGTCTCGGTGGCGCTGCTGAAGGGCCGCGCCAACTACGTCTGCCATTACAACCTGGAGCGCACGCTGCAGAACGGGCGCCTGACCTCGCGCGACGATGTCGGCCACCTGCGCGAGATCTCGCGCTTCATCAAGATGAGCAACTCGGGCGACAAGGCCGAGCTGGCCAAGGTGCCGGAGACGGCATCGGTGTGGAACCTGGTGACCTCGACGCGCGAAAACTGCGTCGGCCAGGAATGCCAGTACTACCAGGACTGCTTCGTGATGAAGGCGCGCCGCGAAGCCCAGCAGGCCGACGTGGTCGTGGTCAACCACCACCTGTTCTTCGCCGATGTGGCGCTGAAGGAGGGCGGCATGGCCGAACTGCTGCCGGCCGCCAACACTATCGTCTTCGACGAGGCGCACCAGCTGCCGGAAGTGGCGACCCTGTTCTTCGGCACCACGGTCTCGACCTCGCAGGTGCTGGAACTGTGCCGCGACGTGCTGGCCGAAGGCCTGGCGCATGCGCGCGGCGGTCCGGACTGGGCCAAGGTCGTGATGGTGGTCGAAAAGGCCGCGCGCGACCTGCGCCTGACCTTCCCCGAAGGCGGCACCCGTTTGTCGCTGCCGCAGATCCCGCCGAGCTCGGACTTTTTCCCGGCGCTGGAAAAGCTGAAGGAAGAGCTGGAAGGTATGGTCGACGTGCTCGAAGAGAACGCCGAACGCGCCGAGACCCTGGAGCAGTGCCGCGTGCGCGCGGTGGAACTGCTGGAGAGCTTCAAGGACTGGAAGCAGGCCCCGGTCAAGAAAGACCCGAAGGAAAAGGATTACAGCCAGTTCGCCGGCGCCGATGCGGTGCTGTGGGTCGAGGCCTTCTCATCCTCGCTGCAGCTGCACAAGACGCCGCTGTCGATCGCGCCGATCTTCGCCGGCCAGCGCGCCGGCACGCCGCGCAGCTGGATCTTCACGTCGGCGACGCTGGCGGTGAAGAGCGACTTCAAGCACTTCACCTCGCAGATGGGCATGACCGGCGAGCCGGCCCGCACCTGGCCCAGCCCCTTCAACTACCAGGAGCAGGGCATCCTGTATGTGCCGACCGGCCTGCCGGAACCGAACACGATGGGCTACACCGACGCCGTGGTCGACATGGCGCTGCCCGTGATCGAAGCGGCGGGCGGGCGTACCTTCTTCCTGTGCACGACGATCCGCGCCGTAAACCGCGTGGCCGAACGCCTGCGCGAGGAATTCGCCGCGCGCGGGCTGGCGTTCCCGCTGTTCGTGCAGGGCGAGCGCGGCCGCACCGAACTGCTGGATTCCTTCCGCAATGCCGGCAACGCCGTGCTGGTGGGCAGCCAGAGTTTCTGGGAAGGCGTGGACGTGCGCGGCGAGGCGCTGTCGCTGGTCATCATCGACAAGCTGCCGTTCGCCCCGCCGGACGATCCGGTGCTGGCGGCGCGCATCGAAGTCATGGAAAAGAAGGGCATGAACGGCTTCGTGCACCATACGCTGCCGGAGGCCATCATCAACCTGAAGCAGGGCGCCGGCCGCCTGATCCGCGACGTCGACGACCGCGGCGTGCTGATGCTGTGCGACCCGCGCGTGATCAGCAAGCCCTACGGCCGCCGCATCTGGCAAAGCCTGCCGCCGTTCCGGCGTACGCGGGTGCAGGCGGATGTGATCGAGTTTTTCAATCAGCCGAAGCCGGACGCCTAGGTCCGCGTCGTCCCCGCGGAGGCGGGGACCCAAGTCACGCAAGCGGTAGGGTGGGCACCCCGTGCCCACGCGTGACCTCAGAATAACGATCCCGTCTCCGGCACCACCACCTTCTTCGCCCGCGGCGCCTGCGGTGCCGCCCAAGTCTTCATCCGCTCGGGCGGATAATGCCGCAAAAACGCCCGCGCCAGATCCGGATGCCGGCAGCCCAGCCAGGCATCCACGTCTTCCGGCGGCAGCACGACCAGCGCACGCTTCTCGTCGCCCGGCTTGTGGAAGCGCTTCATCAGCGGATGCTCGTCGGCGTTGATGGTGATCTGGGTGAACGAGGTCGCCAGGTTCCCGTCGGCTTCGCGCCACTCGCGCCACAAGCCGGCCACAAAAAAGGGCGAGTCGTCCGCCATGCCGATGCCGAAGCGCTCGGCTTTCCCGCTCTCGTAGTTCGGTTCATAGAAACAGCTCATCGGCACCGCGCACAGCTGGGTGCGCAGCCAGGCCGGCGCGAACGAGCGCTTGTCGGCGATCGACTCGGCGCGCGCATTCATCGTATCGAAGACCTTCACGCCAGCCGGGATGTGGCGGCGCGGCACCATGCCATAGCTGGCCAGGCTCAGCTTGCGCTGGTTGTTCGCATCGGTGCGGACAATCGGCGCGAGATAGTCCTTCCAGGTTTCAAGCGGCCAGTCCCAGTCCTTGTACAGGTCGACCAGGGTACCGAGGACCATGTCCAGTTGTTCGGGCAGCGGGGGGCGGTAGTTGACGCACATGTTCCCATGATAGCAGCAGCCTGCGGCCTTGAAAAAAAGTGATAGGCAGCTTCAAGTGCATCGGGTATCTTTCAGGAACTTGCCGTCCTTACAAGGAACTATCGATGAATGAGTTGGTCAACGCAATCAACGGCTACGTCTGGAGCCCGGCCCTGATCGCCCTCTGCCTGGGTGCAGGCTTGTATTTTTCACTGCGCTCACGTTTCCTGCAGGTGCGCCACATGCGGGAGATGACGCGCCTGATGATGGAAGGTAAAAGCTCGGACCAGGGCGTGTCTTCCTTCCAGGCCCTGGCGATGACGCTGGCGGGCCGGGTCGGCACCGGCAACATCGCCGGCGTCGCCACCGCGATCACCTTCGGCGGTCCCGGCGCCGTGTTCTGGATGTGGGCGGTCGCCTTCCTCGGCGCCAGCTCGGCCTTCGTCGAGTCGACGCTGGGCCAGGTGTACAAGGAACAGATCAACCGCGAATACCGCGGCGGTCCAGCCTTCTATATCGAGAAAGGCCTGGGCGTGAAATGGTATGCGGTGCTGTTCGCGGTCGTGACCGTGGTCGCCACCGGCGTGCTGCTGCCCGGCGTGCAGGCGAATTCGATCGCCGATGGCCTCAAGACCGCGATGGGCATCGACCCCAACGTCACCGCCGCCGCGCTGGCGATCGTGCTGGGCTTCATCATCTTCGGCGGCGTCAAGCGCATCGCGCAGTTCGCCGAGATCGTTGTGCCCTTCATGGCGCTGGCCTACATCATCGTGGCGGTGGTCATCATCTTCCTGAACATCGGCCAGCTGCCGCACGTGATGAAGCTGATCTTCAGCTCGGCCTTCGGCTTCGACGCGGCCTTCGGCGCCGTGCTCGGCATGGCGATCCAGTGGGGCGTCAAGCGCGGCGTGTACTCGAACGAAGCGGGGCAGGGCACCGGTCCGCACGCCTCGTCGGCGGCGGAAGTCAGCCACCCGGCCAAGCAGGGCCTGGTGCAGGGTTTCTCGGTCTACATCGACACCCTGTTCGTGTGCTCGGCCACCGCCTTCATGCTGCTGATTACCGGCCAGTACAACGTCGAGCGCGCCGACGGCAGCCACATCTACCAGGGCGTCCAGGGCGTGGCGGCCGGTCCGGGCTACGTGCAGACGGCGCTCGAGAACGTGCTGCCGGGCTTCGGTTCGATCTTCGTCGCGCTGGCCCTGCTGTTCTTCGCCTTCACGACCATCGTCGCCTACTACTACATCGCCGAAACGAATATCGCCTACCTCAACCGCAACACGCCGCGTCCGTGGATGAACTTCCTGCTGAAGGTGGTGATCATCGGCGCGACCGTGTACGGCACCGTGAAGACGGCCGACGTGGCCTGGGCGATGGGCGACCTGGGCGTGGGCCTGATGGCCTGGCTGAACATTGTCGCCATCTTCCTGATGCGCAATATCGCCTTCAAGTGCCTGCGCGACTACGAGGCGCAGAAGGCGCTCGGCAAGGATCCGGAATTCGATCCGGTGGCGCTGGGCATCGCCAACGCCCACTACTGGGAGAAGCGGGTGGCCGAACGGCGCGGCGCCGAAGCGCTGGCCGACCGCGAGACGACGCCCGCGGCCTGATCCCTCACGCGCGTTTCAAGCCTTGATCGTGCGGACGTGGTTCAATACCTCGTCCGCGCGGCCTTCACCCACCAGCGCTGCCGGCGCCTTGCCATCGAAGGCGGCCAGCGGCGCCTCCATCCAGGCACTGGCCGCATCGTCGCTGCCCAGCACCGCGCGCACCGCATGCATGACGGTGTAGTAGGCCTGGGCCTTGCGCGACTGCTGCTCGAAGCGGGCGCGCAGGGCGGCCAGGTTGTCCGGGTTCAGTTTTTCGTCGCTCATCCCGCGTCTCCCGGTACGATCACAATCTTGCCCGTCACCTTGCGTTCGGCCATGTCGTTCAGCGCCTGCGCCGTCTCGTGCAATGCATAGCGCCGCGACACCAGCGGCTTCAGTTTGCCTTCCGCCATCCAGCCCAGCATCTGGCGCATCGCCGCCATGTTCGCCTTCGGCTCGCGGCGCACGAAATCTCCCCAGAACACGCCGACCACCGAGGCGCCCTTGAGCAGCATGAGGTTCCACGGCAGCTTCGGGATCTCGCCGTTCGCAAACCCCACTACCAGGTGCCGTCCGCGCCAGGCGATCGAGCGCAGCGCCGGCTCGCTGTAGACACCGCCGACCGGGTCGTAGATCACGTCCGGGCCGCGGCCGTCGGTGGCGACCTTCAAAGCCTCGCGCAGGTCTTCCCTGGTGTAGTCGATCAGCACGTCGGCGCCGTGGGCCTTGCACACCGCCAGTTTTTCATCGCTGGAAGCGGCTGCGATCACGCGTGCCCCCAGCGCCTTGCCGATCTCGATCGCCGCCAGGCCGACGCCGCCGGCCGCGCCCAGCACCAGCATGGTCTCGCCGGGCTGCAGCGCGCCGCGGTCGACGATGGCGTGGTGCGAGGTGCCGTAGGTCAGGGTGATGGCGGCGGCGACGTCGAAGTCCATCCCGGGCGGCATCGGCATCAGCGCTTCCGCCGGCGCCACGGCCTGCTCGGCGAAGGCGCCGGTGCGGGTGAAGCCGATCACGCGCGCGCCCGGCTGGAAGGCCGTGACGCCGTCGCCGACCGCACGCACGATGCCGGCAAACTCGTTGCCCGGCGTGAAGGGCAGCTCGGGCTTGACCTGGTACTTGCCCTGCACGGTCAGCACGTCCGGGAAGTTGACGCCGGCAGCCTTCACATCGACCACCACCTGGCCTGCCGCCGGGACCAGATCGGCGAGGTCTTCCACCACCAGGCTGTCCGGTGGACCCCATGCCTTGCATAACACGGCTTTCATATTTTTCTCCTCTTCGATGCCGGATTCCAAAGTCAGGATTATGCCCGATGGCAGTTCCGACGAGTCCGGCAGACCGCTTGTGCTTCCACAACATGCACGGTGCATGGGTTGATAGAGTCTGGTGGTCCGCTGCCGGTGGCGGCGATTGACGCTGCCTCGGGGCAGCGGATGAGAGGAAAGCGATGGCGATCCGTTACGGCTGTTTCTTCAGCTATGCCCATGGGCGGCATGAGCTCATGCAGCGCTTCAAGACCACCCTGGCCGATGCGCTGCGCTGCTACCTGGAGCCCTATTTCGACAATGAAGACGAACTGTTCGTCGATGCCGAGCAGCTCGGCGGCGGCGACGACCTCGACCGCAAGATCGCGCGCGCGATGTGCGAGAGCGTCTGCATGATCATGATCTACACCCCGAAGTACGAAGCGCACGCCTACACGCGCCGCGAGTACGCAGCCATGCGCCAGCTGGAAATCGAGCGCAGAAAATGGTATGCGCTGCCCAGCCATCTGATCATCCCGGTCATCATGACCCAGCATCCGGACCAGTTGCCGCGGCAGATCACCGAGTCCAGCTTCTACGTCGATTTTTCGCGCTTCACGATGGCGACCGCGGACCTGAAATCGAATCCCGACTTCCTGCCCGACATCGACAAGATGGTCAGGCGCATCGTCACGCATTACCAATGCTTGAAAAAATACATGCCGCCGGGGCACGACTGCAACCAATTCGAGCTCCCCGATGTCCCACCCCCATGGCGCGAAATTACGGATACCACCTTCCCGAAAAAATGAGGAGCAATATGGATACCAACCGCATCACCGCTGCGCCGGGGTTTGCCGGCGAGGTGACGACGTTCTACGCGTACGATGGCGCGGGTGCGCGCAGTCGCGCGCTTGTTCATGCCGCATGGCTATTGTCCGGCCGCAATCACGCCAAAACGCCCGTGTTGATGATCGACTGGGACCTCGAAGGCCCCGGCCTGCACCATTATTTCCCCAGGCAGCCGTCGCAGCCCGAACGCCAGGGCGTACTCGAGCTGTTCGAGGCCTGCCGCGAGCGCCTGCAAGCACTCGGCCGCGCACCGGGCGACGAGGTACGCGAGCTGGCCGACCACATCCTCGACGGTATAGCCTGGGACGACTACATCGAGCGCGTCGACGACAGCCGCCCGCTGTACCTGATGCGCGCCGGCTGCTTCGACGACAGCTACGGCGAGCGGGTCGACCGGCTCGACTGGGATGCGCTGTTCTGCGCCTGTCCGGCCCTGTTCCGCAGCTTTGCCGCGCACCTGACGCGGCGCTTCGCCCATGTGCTGGTCGATTGCCGCAGCGGCCGCTCGGCCGCCACCAGCGTTTGCACGGCGCTGCTGCCGGACAAGATGGTCGGTTTGTTCACGCCGGAACCGCGCAGCCTCGACGGGCTCGGCGGGGTGGTGCGGCGCGCGCTCGACTACCGCTGCAGCCACGAGGACGAGCAGCGGCCGCTGCTGGTCTATCCGCTGCCCAGCCCGCCGGACGGCACGGTCGAAGGCCGGCTCAGCTGGCGCCACGGCGATGCCGGCCACGGCCGGCCCGGCTACCAGGCGCTGCTCGAAGGCCTGTTGGGAGAATGCTACGGCCTGGCCGGGGTCGGCCTCGACAGCTACCTCGACGAAGTGCAGCTGCTGCAGGCCGGCCTGGGCGAGGCAGCCGTGCCCGCGCCGCGCAGCGCCGAACGCGACCGGCTGGGTCCGGTGCGCAGCATCGAAACCCTGCTCGAATGGATGGAGCCTGGTCACTTCCCGTGGCGGCCGCTGGCCGAGGTGCGCCTGGTGCAGGCGGTCGAGGCACTGCGCGAACGCGCCGGCGATACCCAGGCGCCGCCGCTGGCCCGCGAGCTGGCGCGCCTGGGCCAGCTCTACCTGGGGCAGCAGGGTGACGAACTGGAAGCCGCGCGCCGGCTCGAGCAGCACGTGATCGCGCTGGAAGAGGGCTTGCACGCGATGGAGGAGGGCCGGCGGGCCGTTCGCGGCTGAGAACGGCCGGGTCCGAGTGTGGCGCAGGTGCGACGGCAGGCTGCGCCGGCGCCGGTCGCGGTGGGACGCATATCGTCCCGATGAGCAATAAATGTGCAGCCCTGAGCGTCGATACCGCCGTTGCTTCAGGTAAAATCGCACGCATGCGTATTCTTATCAGTAACGACGACGGTTATCTCGCACCTGGTATCCAGGCGCTGGCCGACGCGCTTGCCGCGGTCGCCGACATCGTGGTGGTCGCTCCCGACAGCAACCGTTCGGGCGCATCCAACTCGCTGTCGCTGGACCGGCCGCTGTCGGTGTCGAAAGCTGCGAACGGTTTCTATTTTGTCAACGGCACCCCGACCGACTGCGTGCACATCGCGCTGACCGGGATGCTCGACTATCGCCCGGACCTGGTCGTCTCCGGCGTCAACAACGGCCAGAACATGGGGGACGACACCCTGTATTCCGGTACCGTGGCGGCCGCGACCGAGGCTTACCTGTTCGGCATCCCGGCGATCGCCTTTTCCCAGGTGCACAGCGGCTGGTCCGAGGTCGACTCGGCCGCGCGCGTGGCGCGCGACATCGTGCTGCGCCACTTCGAGACCCTGGAATCGCCTTTCCTGCTCAACGTAAATATCCCGAACCTGCCCTATGAGCAGATGGGCCCGCTTACCGCCACCCGGCTCGGACGCCGTCACCAGGCCGAGCCCGTGATCCGCGGCCAGGATCCGCGCGGGCGCGAGATCTTCTGGATCGGCGCGCCGGGCGCCTGCCGCGACGCGGGGGAGGGGACCGACTTCTACGCCACCAGTCAGGGGCAGGTGTCGATCACACCACTGCAGGTGGACCTGACCCACCGCGAACAGCTGGATGCCTTGCGAGGGTGGCTGAAATGAGTGAAAAGCGCAGCAACTTCCCCCTGCCGCTGTCGTCCGTAACGGGCGCAGGGACACGAAAGCCTGCTGCGCCGGCGCCGGTGGCGACGCCGCAAACGGCAACCCAGAACGCCCGTACCAGCCAGGTCCAGACCCGGCAGGCGCCGCCGCCCGCGCCGCGCCCGGTCGCGCCCGGCACGCCCCAGCCTGTCCAGCCGCAGCAGACCATGCAGCGCTCCGAGCTCGCCGCCACCGAGGCGCCGCGCCGCGCGATGGCCGCCTACGTCGCGCGCCTGGGCGTCAAGGATGGGCAGGTGCTGGCCGCACTGGAAACCGTGCCGCGCCATATGTTCATCGAATCGGCCCTGTCGAGCCAGGCCTATGCCGACGTGTCCTTGCCGATCGGCCACAATCAGACGATTTCCCAGCCGTATATCGTGGCGCGGATGATCGAATTGCTCCGCGGAAGCGGCCAGCCGCTGCGCCGCGTACTCGAGATCGGCACCGGCTGCGGCTACCAGGCGGCAGTGCTGTCCTGTGTGGCGCAGGAGGTGTATTCGATCGAGCGCATCAAGCCATTGCACGAGCTCGCCAAGGCCAACCTGAGACCCTTGCGCATCGCTAACCTGCGCTTGCAATACGGAGATGGTATGCTTGGGCTGCCGCAAGTGGCGCCTTTCGACGGCATCATCCTTGCGGCGGCCGGCCTCGAGGTGCCGCGGGCACTGCTTGAGCAGCTCGCCATTGGCGCCCGGCTGGTCGCGCCCGTCGGCGCGCAGGTCCAGCACCTGCAGCGCATCACCCGCATCGGCAAATCGGAATGGACCAGCGAAACGCTGGAAGCCTGTCATTTTGTCCCGCTGCGGCCAGGCATCGTCTGAGAATGCCAGAAAGTCGTAACAAGAATTAGATGAGAATGAAACCAACACCCCGCCTTGCCCTTCTGACCGTCAGTATCGTGCTGAGCGCTTGCAGCACCGAAACCCGCCAGGCGCCCGTGATCGATCGTCCGGCGCCGACCGCCGCCAACAAGAGTCCGCGTCCGCATCCGCCCGTCGTGGCCCCGTCCAACGACGAACCGAAGGCCGACGCGCGCGGCAGCTATACCGTGCGCAGGGGCGACACGCTGCTGAAGATCGCCCTCGACTTCGGCCAGAATTACCGCGACATCGTCGCCTGGAACAATCTGGCCAACCCGGACGACATCAAGGTCGGCCAGGTGCTGCGCGTCCTGCCGCTGGAGCGTAACAACGGCAACGGCAACAATAACAACAACGGCCTGGCCGGCACCAACCCGATCACGATGCCGGGCGTCGACAAGCCAGCCGTGCCGCCGAAGAAGATCGCGCCGCGCGGCGACAAGAAGCCCTACACCGAAGGCGGCCTGGCCGATGCCAAGGACGACAACCCGGGCGTCAATCCGAAAGCCGCCGAGCGCCCGTCCGGCGGACTGGCCACCGGCAGCGTGGTCACCGCCAACGACGACGAGAAGCTGAGCTGGATGTGGCCGTCCAACGGCAGGATCATCGCCACTTTCGACGACGGCAAGAGCAAGGGCATCGACATTGCCGGCAGGCTCGGCCAGCAGGTGATGGCGGCCAGTCCCGGAAAGGTGATGTACGCAGGGAGCGGTATCCGCGGATATGGTAATCTCGTGATTGTTAAGCACAGCAACACCCTGCTGTCGGCGTACGCGCACAACCGCGCAATCCTCGTCAAGGAAGGCGAAAGCGTGGCCAAGGGCCAGGCGATCGCCGAGATGGGCGATTCCGACGCCGACACGGTCAAACTGCATTTCGAGATACGCCTGCTGGGCAAGCCGGTCGACCCGTCGAAATACCTGCCCAGCCGCTAGCGAGGACCAATGACGCTGCCGCCCGACCCGCTGGACCAGGACCCGCCGGACAACGCGGCGGACGATGTGCCGGAAGAGGCGCTGGGCGACGGCGACTTCGGCGCCGACGGCAGCGAGCGTCCCGAGCTCCTGCCCGAAGGGCCGGCGGAAGGCGTCGACGAGCTCAAGAGCGTGCTGCAGGCCGAGCTCTCCACCGATACCACCCAGCATTACCTGAACCGGATCGGCGCCAAGCCCCTGCTCACGGCCGAGCAGGAAGTCCATTACGCGACCCTGGCCAAGGCTGGAGATTTTGCCGCCCGGCAAAAAATGATCGAGCACAATCTGCGCCTGGTCGTCTCGATCGCCAAGCACTACATCAACCGCGGCGTGGTGCTGCTCGACCTGATCGAGGAAGGCAACATCGGCCTGATGCGGGCGATCGACAAATTCGAGCCCGAGCGCGGTTTCCGTTTCTCGACCTATGCGACCTGGTGGATCCGCCAGAGCATCGAGCGCGCCATCATGAACCAGGCCCGCACCGTGCGCCTGCCGGTGCACATGGTGCGCGAGCTGAACCAGGTGCTGCGCGCCAAGTACCACCTCGAAGCCCAGCACCACGACGGCAAGGAAGCCAGCGCCGAGGACATCGCCAGCCTGGTCGGGCGCCCGGTGGAGGAGGTGCAGGACATCCTGGCGCTGTCCGAGCACGCCGCCTCGCTCGACGCCCCGCTCGACAACGACCCGCAGACCAGCCTGATGGACATGCTGCCCGACGACGGCGACGTCAGCCCCGACGCCCACGCCGAGCACCACGAGATGACGGTGCTGGTGCGCGACTGGCTGCAGAAGCTGCCGGACAAGCAGCGCGTGGTGGTGATGCGCCGTTTCGGCCTCGACAACGACGATCCGGCCACCCTCGAAACCCTGGCCGAGGAGATGGGCGTGACGCGCGAGCGGGTGCGCCAGATCCAGCAGGAAGCCCTGGTCAAGCTGAAGCGGGCCATGGCCGCCCGTGGCGTCGTGCGCGATTCGCTGCTATGATGTTCGGCTTTCCCCGTCGTTCCCGCGAAAGCGGGAACCCATACCGAGCAAGCGTAGTCGTCATGCCGGCGTACCGGCTTCGCTAGCTTCAGCATGGGGCCCCGTTTCCACGGGGACGACGTTGTTCCCCGTTTTCTTCTATCCCCATGCAAGAAACCTTCATCAAGATCAAATCCCTCGACATGGACGCGCGCGGCGTCGGCCACCTGGAAAACGAAGACGGTTCGCCGGGCAAGGTGATCTTCGTCGAAGGCGCGCTGCCGGGCGAGACGGTCAGCTTCGAGACCCTGCGCAAGAAGAAGAACTGGGAATCGGGCCGCATGGTCACGCTGAAGCAGGCTTCGTCGATGCGGGTCGAGCCCAAGTGCGAGCACTTCTGGCATTGCGGCGGCTGCTCGATGCAGCACCTGGAACCTTCGGCCCAGGTGGCGATGAAGCAGCGTGTGCTCGAAGACAACCTCTGGCACATCGGCAAGACCAAGGCCGAGAACATCATGCGTCCGATGTACGGCCCGACCTGGGGCTACCGCTACCGCGCGCGCCTGTCGGTGCGCCACGTGGCCAAGAAGGGCGGCATGCTGGTCGGCTTCCACGAGCGCCATTCGAGCTACGTGGCCGACATGACCAACTGCTACATCGTGCCGCCGCACGTCGCGAAAATGCTGGTGCCGCTGCGCGAACTGATCGGTTCGCTCTCGATCTTCAATCAGATGCCGCAGATCGAGCTGGCGGTCGGCGAAGAATCGACCGTGCTGGTGCTGCGCATCATGGCGCCGCTCACCCCCGCCGACGAAACCCTGGTCAAGGCTTTCGCCGATCAGTGGAACATCGAATGGTGGCTGCAGCCGAAGGGTCCGGACACGGCTTACCCCTACTACCCGAAGAAAACCGAGCTGTACTACACCCTGCCGGAATTCGGCATCCGCATGCCGTTCAAGCCGACCGATTTCACCCAGGTCAACCACCAGATCAACCGTCTGCTGGTACACAAGGCGCTGGGCCTGCTGCAGGTCGAGAAGGAGGACCGCGTGGCCGACCTGTTCTGCGGCCTCGGCAACTTTACGCTGCCGCTGGCGACCCAGGCGCGTGAAGTGGTGGGCATCGAGGGCAGCACCGCGCTGACCACGCGCGCTCTGGAAAATGCGCGCGCCAACGGCCTGTCCGATAAAACCAGCTTCTCGACGCGCAACCTGTTCGAGATCACCAAGGACGACCTGATCGCCCTGGGCAAGTTCGACCGCATGCTGGTCGATCCGCCGCGCGACGGCGCGGTGGCGCTGGCCGTGGCCCTGGCCGAGCTGCGCCTGACGCATCCGGAGCTGCTGCCCAAGCGCATTGTTTATGTCTCCTGCAGCCCGTCGACGCTGGCGCGCGACACCGGCATCCTGACCCACCGCGCCGGCTACAAGATGAGCAAGGCGGGCGTGGCCAACATGTTCCCGCATACCTCGCACGTGGAATCGATCGGCGTGTTCGACCTGCTGGAAGATTTCGTGCCTCGGCAGTTCGAGGTGAAGGACGTGGCGCAGCAGCCGGAAGCGCAATAAGCAGACCTGCAGTATGTGCTCGTCATCCCCGTGAAAACGGGGATCCATGCTGAGGTGCCGCAGTCGTAATGCAGGTGTTGCGGCTTCGCTCAGTTCCGTATGGATTCCCGCCTGCGCGGGAATGACGGATCAAACTTTCGGGATCACCGCCGCCAGCGCCTGCGTCAAGGCCTCCGCATCCACCGGCTTCACGAAATACCGGTCGAAGCCCGCCTCCTCGGCATCGACCCGGTCGGCATTCTGGCCGTAGCCGGAAATCGCCATCAGCACCGCCCCATCCTGACCCGGCAGCCGGCGCAGGCGCCGCGCCAGTTCCACGCCGCTCATGCCCGGCAAGCCGATATCCAGCAGGAACACGTCGAAACGCTCGGCCGCGGCGCGTGCCAGCGCCTTGAACGGGTCGTGCACTACCGTCACCGCGTGGCCGCCCGCTTCCAGCAGCAGGCCCAGGGTCATGGCCGCATCCTCGTTGTCGTCCACCAGCATCAGCCGCAAACGCTGCGCGGCGTTCACGCCTGAAGCAGCGGGGGCGGGCAGGGCATCCACCGCGGGAGCCGAAGCGCGCAGGCGCGGCAGGCGCACCGTGAATTCGGTGCCCATGTTGCGCCCTTCGCTGCTGGCGGTGACCATCCCGCCGTGCAGTTCGACCAGGCTCTTGACCAGCGCCAGGCCCAGGCCCAGGCCGCCCTGCGAGCGGTCGGGCGTGCGCTCGGCCTGCGAGAACAGGTCGAACACGGTCGGCAGCAGGTCGGCCGCGATGCCGATGCCATTGTCCTTCACGCTCACCAGCAGGTGGTCGGCGGTGGCGCCCATCCACACCGTCAGCTTGCCGTGTTCCGGCGTGTACTTGGCGGCGTTGTTGAGCAGGTTGGCCAGCACCTGCACCAGGCGCTTGTAGTCGCCATGGACGATGGCCGGGCCGGTTTCAGGCGCCAGCTCCAGCGCAAACTCGTGGCGGCGCGCCTCGATCAGCGGGCGCACCTGCTCGACCGCGTCGTCGACCACGCGCCGCAGGTCGACTTCGTCGCGGCCCAGCACCACCAGGCCGCGGGTCACGCGCGAGACGTCCAGCAGGTCGTCGATCAGGCCGGTCATGTGCGCCACCTGGCGCGCGATGATGGCGCTGGTGCGCTCGACGCGCGCGCTGTCCGGCGGCCCCATGTTGAGCAGCTGGGCGGCGGCCGAGATCGGCGCCAGCGGGTTCCTCAGCTCGTGCGCCAGCATCGCCAGGAACTCGTCCTTGCGGCGGTCGGCCAGGCGCAGCGCTTCCTCGGCGCGCACGCGCTCCAGCGCGCTCCAGGAACGCTCGGCCACGTCTTCCATCAGGCGCACGATGTCGGCGCTCCACACGCGCGGCAGGTTGTCGTGGATGAACATGCAGGTCGTCAGCGCGCCGTTGCGGTGCACCGGCACCACCACCGCCGAGCGGATCTGCAGCGACGCATAGGTCGGCCAGGTGTCCGGTCCGCCGGTGCGCGGATCGCGCTGCACGTCGCTCGCGACCCAGGTCGTGCCCTGGGTCAGCGCGCCGAAATTGGCGATGCCGAACAGGGACGCCGGGAAGGTCCCGACCAGGTCGGCGACGATGCCGTCGGTGTAGTTCGAATGGAAGGTGAGCAGCTGGCGGTCGGCGTCGTAGTCGCCGTACAGCACGCGGCTGGCCTGCAGGAAGCGGCCCAGCATCGCGCTCGTCTGGACGAAGATGTCGGCCGGGTCGTCCAGACGGCGCAGCATGTCGGCCAGTTCGAGCCGGAATTCGTTCATGTCCAGCAGCGTGGTCTGGCGCGCCACCGCGTTGCGCAGGGCCTGCTCGGCCGACATGCGGTCCAGCGCTTCCCAGCTGCGCTCGGCGATGTCGGCGGCCAGCTTGCATTCTTCCTCGTCCCAGCCGCGCACGTCGCTGGCATAGCCGACCAGGGCCGCCTGCAGCTGGCCGCGGCGCAGGCGCGGCAGCGCCAGGATCGCGCGCGCGCCGGCGGCGGCGTAGCGTTCGCCGTTCTGGGGCAGGCGCGCGTCCTGGGTGGCATCGCGGATCGCCAGCGGCGCCCCGGTGCGCAGCAGGGCCAGCGCGGCCGGGCCGAAATCCTTGATGCGGGCGCGCCGTCCGGCCAGCGCCGGCGCGCTTTCGCGCGCCCAATCGTGCACGACCTCGAAGCCGGCGCCGGTGCCGTCGCCCTCGACGTAGCAGGCGTGATCGAGATCCAGGTGCTTGCCGAGCATCGCGCACGCCGCCTCGACGATGTCGGACGGGTGGTGCAGGCGGCGCAGGCTGTCCACCACCTGCAGCTGCACCGCGTGGCGGCGCTCGAGCTGCACGCGCGGGGTGGTTTCGCTGATCACGCACAGCACGCCACGCACCGCGCCGCCTTCGTCGCGCACCGGCGAGTAGGCCAGCGTGAACCAGCCGTGATAGGGCTTGCCGGCGCGGCGGATCGTGCGCGGCACGTCTTCGCCATAGGTCGAGTGGCCGCCGAGCGCGCGGTCGACCAGCGGCTTCATGCTCGGCCATTGGTCGCCCCAGACTTCGGTGATCGGGGCGCCGAGCGTGGCAGGGTGGCGGCCGTCGAGCAGGGAGATGTAGGCCGCGTTGTACAGCATGATCAGCCTGGGGCCCCAGGCGATATACATCGGAAATTCCGATTCGAGGATGACGCTGACTGCGCTGCGCAGTGCGGGGTCCCATAGTTCGGGCGAACCGAGGGGCGAACCCGACCAGTCATGGAGGTGGTAACCGGCGCGCACGGCGCCGGAGGTGTCGAGGAGATGAAAGTCGCGCGTGGCCGCTTCCATGCTGATCGCCTTCGAGTTCGAAAGTGGTCATTCTATGCGCAAATGCATAAGCTGGATCGCGGTCGAGAAAAAATAGATTTTCCGGAAGAAAAGGCGTCTTTCTCCCGGAAGCAAGGCTATTTCCTCGCAGAATTCAATCAAAAGTGCGCGCGCACGCCGAACACCAGGTTGCGTCCCGGCAGCGGCGAAATGTCCTTCAGCAGCGAGGTCGACAGGCGGATATCCCGGTTCAGCAGGTTCTTCGCCAGCAGGAACCAGGTCAGGTCGGTCGTCGCCAGTTTCTGGGTGTACGAGAAGTTGGCGTCGACCAGGTTGTAGCCCGGCGTCGGTGTGCTCTCGAAGGCGGCGAGGCGATCCTGGCCGCGCGCGTGGGTCCAGGACAGGCCGGCGCGGTAGTCCGCCTGGCGGTAGCCGATGCTGGCGCCGATGCGGTCGGCCGGCTGCAGCGGCAGGTTCTCGCCGAGGTCGAGCTTGCCGCGCGAACCGTCGGCGAACAGGCGGCCGTTCCAGCCCATGCCCGTCTGGTTCCAGGTCAGCTCCGCTTCGACGCCCTGGATGTGGGCCGGGGCCTGCTGGAACAGGCGCTGGCGGAACTCGCCGCCAGGGTTGCCGTCCTCGTCCAGGGTCAGGCCGCCGATGTGACCGTAGATGAAGTCGGCCACGTTGTTGCGGAACAGGTTGGCCTTCCAGCGCAGCAGGCCGCTGGTCTTTTGCAGCGACAGTTCGATGTTGCGCGAGATTTCCTTTTTCAGGTTCGGATCGCCGATATCGAAAGTCAGGGTCGCATCGTGCGGGCCGCCCGAGTACAGCTCGTCGGTGGAGGGCGCGCGCTGGGCATAGGACAGCGTGGCGCCGGCGCTGTAGCCCGGCATGAAGGCCCACAGGGCGCCAACCGAGCCGGAACCCAGGTTGAAGCTGCGCTCGACATTGCCGACCGGCTCGCGGCGCACGTTCTCGTAGCGCAGGCCGGCGTTCAGGGCCACCGGCCCGATTCTGGTTTCTTCCACCAGGAAGGCAGCCTGCGAAGTCGAGTGGGTGACCGGCACGGTGTCCGGGCCGCCGGCCGCCGACAGCGCCGAGAAGTGCGTGTTCTCGGTCTGCACGCCGAAGGTGCCGCGGAAACCGAGGCTGCCGACGCTGAGCGGCTTGTGCGTCAGCTCCAGGCGCGACTCGAAGGAGCGGTTGCTGAACACGACTTCCGGCGCCAGATCCTCGCCGAGTTCCGCGTGGCGGTAGTCGGTGAAGCCGGCCTTGAAGCGCGCGCTCTCGAAACCGGCGAAGGGGTCGTGCACCAGGCTGTCGAGGTCGTAGCGGTTCTGGCGCTGATCGATGCGCGAGCCTTCGTCGCTGGGGATGCCGTAATTGTTCGACAGGTGGTTGGCGGACACGCCCACATAGCCCCAGTCGCGAATGTAGGACGCGCCGGCACCGATGCTGCGCTCGCTGGTATCGCTGTCGGGCAGGCGGCCGCTGCCCGATGCGGGCTCGTTCAGCACGCGGCTGCCGGGAATCTTGTAGTCGCCCGTGTCGCGCCAGTTGCCGTCGATGTGCATGCCGACGTGGCCGGCCGCGCCGTCCAGCGAGCCCGACACGTTGCGGCCGTTGTCGACCGTGCTGTAGCGGGTTTCGACCTGGCCGGTCGGCTTGTCTTCGAGCGCGGTCGGGATGCGTTCGTTGACCACGTTGACCAGGCCGCCGATCGCGCCCGAGCCGTAGAGCAGGGCGGCCGGGCCGCGCAGGATCTCGATCTGGCGCGCCACCGCGCCTTCGGAGGCGACCGCGTGGTCGTTCGACAGGCCGGACACGTCGGAGGTCGCCATGCCGTTTTCCAGCATCTTGACGCGCGAGCCTTCCATGCCGCGGATGATGGGGCGCGAGGCGCCGGCGCCGAAGGCCGAGGCGGACACGCCCAGTTCGTTCTGCAGGGTCTCGCCGAGCGAGCTGCCGACCTTGTCGCGCAGTTCGTCGCCGGCCAGCACCTTGGCCGGGGTCAGGATCTGGTCGCCCTCGCCATTACGCAAGGGGTTGGCGGTGACGACCACCTGCTGCACCTTGCCGTTGTTGACGGTTTGGTCGTCGGCGGCGATGGGATCGGCGAAAGCAGGAGCGTAGGCGAGCAGGATCGCGCTGGCGAGCAGCGTCGGTTGAATCTTTTTCATTGTGGTAAACCTCGGGCAAATAGATAACGGTCCACGCTGCCGGACCTCGGTACGGCAGCACGGAAAAACAAAAGGGGGGCGTTATCAGGCCAGAGGCGGGCCGCGCTGCTGGAAGGGGCAGACCGCCAGCAGGCAGATGCCGGGCGTGGCCGCGAGACTGGGGACGGCGTACGCGAGCTCGGCGGGGATGAATTGCCGGACCGTGGCCGGCAGGGCGAACGCGACCTGGGCGCTGGCGGCGCACTGGCCGCACAGTTCGTGCAGGCCCGGCTTGGATGGCTTGCCGCCATTTTCGCCGGCTTGCTGGGTCAGCGATTCCTGGACGTCGGGCCAGTGCGAGTAGGCGTGGCCCAACGACAGCTGCTGCGAAACGAGCAGCAACAGCGACAGGAGTACATGGACCAGACTACGTGACATTCAGCTATTGTACATAAAAAAAGCCGGCTCACGGCCGGCTTTTGGATGCTGCGGAAGGCGCGATCGAATGCTTAGTCGCGCGAACCGAAGCCGATGCCCAGCAGACGCAGCAGGGCGGTAAACACGTTGTACAGGTCCAGGTAGATCGACAGGGTGGCGCTGATGTAGTTGGTTTCGCCGCCGTTGACCACGCGCTGCACGTCATAGATCATCCAGGCCGAGAAGATACCCATGGCCATCACCAGGGTCACCAGCTGCAGCGCGCTCAGCTGCAGGAAGATGTTGGCGATCGAGGCCAGGATCAGCACGATGGTGCCGGCGAACAGCCAGCTGCCCATGCCGGAGAAATCGCGCTTGGACACGGTGGCGATGGTCGCCATGGCCGCGAAGATCACGGCAGTGCCGCCGACCGCGCCCATGATCAGCGCGCCGCCATTGGCGAAGCCCAGGGTGTAGCGCAGCAGCGGGGTCAGCATCAGGCCCATGAAGAAGGTGAAGCCGAGCAGCACCGGCACGCCGGCCGCCGAGTTCTTGGTCTTCTCGATCGCGAAGATGAAGCCGAAGGCGACTGCCAGGAACAGCAGGGCGCCGAGGCCGCCGCCCATGATGGGCATGTGGGTGGTCAGGCCGACGTAGGCGCCGAACACGGTCGGGATCATCGACAGCGCGAGCAGCCAGTAGGTATTGCGCAGCACGCGATGGCGGACGGCGCGGCCGGCCGAGACGTCATAGGTTTTCTGCAGATTGGGGATCATGTTTCCTCCGGTTGGTGAGCTTCTATCGTTGTCCAATATGGGGACGGCTCCCGCCCATCAAAACCCCATCCCGGCTTGGTTAAGGCACTGTTAAGCCGGCGGGAATGGACGAGTATTTATTATCGCCACTGTATCACTTGCGGCATCGGCCTCGCAATATGGGATGGCGTCCGGATGTATGGTAAAATCGAAGGTTGATTGAGTTCCGAAGTTCTCGCGAAGTTCTCGATTTAAACCTTTCTTTTTATTGGAGTTTTTACATGGCAATCGAACGCACCCTGTCGATCATCAAGCCCGACGCAGTTGCAAAAAACGTCATCGGCCAAATCTATAGCCGTTTCGAAGGCGCTGGCCTGAAGATCGTCGCTGCCCGCATGGCCCAGCTGTCGCGCGCTGAAGCCGAAGGCTTCTACGCTGTGCACAAAGAGCGTCCGTTCTTCAAGGATCTGGTCGACTTCATGGTTTCCGGCCCGGTCATGATCCAGGTGCTGGAAGGCGAAGGCGCGATTGCCAAGAACCGCGAACTGATGGGCGCCACCGACCCGAAGAAGGCCGACAAGGGCACCATCCGCGCCGACTTCGCCGACTCGATCGACGCCAACGCCGTGCACGGTTCGGACGCTGCCGAAACCGCAGCCGTCGAAATCGCCTACTACTTCCCGGCGCTGAACGTCTACTCGCGTTAATCAAGGCCGCAAACTGCGGCCGCAGCCCCCGCGCAGGCGGGGGTCCAAGTTGTTTGTAAGCTGATGAAAGTTTTTCACGCTTAGCCGGTCTGCTGCGTTAAGCTGCAAACCTGCCGCAATATCCCGCTCGCCCATGCTCCCGGAGCTTGGCGGGCGGAACTTATTTTAAAGATACAGGATTCAAAACATGGCAACTCTCACCAACCTGCTGGACTTCGATCCCGCGCAGCTCGTCGCTTACTGCGCCGAGTTGGGGGAGAAGCCGTTCCGCGCCAAGCAGCTGCAGCGCTGGATCCACCAGTTCGGCGTCGCCAATTTCGACGACATGACCGACCTCGCCAAGTCGCTGCGCGAAAAGCTGAAGACCCGCGCCGAAGTCCGCGCGCCGGCCATCATCAGCGACCACACGTCCAGCGACGGCACCCGCAAGTGGCTGGTCGACGTCGGCAACGGCAATGCGGTCGAAACCGTGTTCATTCCGGAAGAGACGCGCGGCACGCTGTGCATCAGCACCCAGGCCGGCTGCGCCGTCAACTGCCGCTTCTGCTCGACCGGCAAGCAGGGCTTCAACCGCAACCTCAGCGTGGCCGAGATCATCGGCCAGCTGTGGATGGCCGAGTTCGAGCTGCGCAAGACCAAGGGCATCGAAGGCGGTCCGAAAGGCGAACGCCAGATCACCAACGTGGTCATGATGGGCATGGGCGAGCCGCTGCTGAACTTCGAACCGACCGTCACCGCGCTCAAGCTGATGCTGGACGATAACGCCTACGGCCTGTCGCGCCGCCGCGTGACCGTCTCGACCTCGGGCGTGGTGCCGAACATGGACAAGCTGAGCCAGGAATGCCCGGTGGCGCTGGCCGTCTCGCTGCACGGCTCGAACGACCCGCTGCGCGACATGCTGGTCCCGCTGAACAAGAAATACCCGCTGCGCGAGCTGATGGCCGCCTGCAAGCGTTACCTGGAATTCGCGCCGCGCGACTTCATCACTTTCGAATACTGCATGCTCGACGGCGTCAACGACACCGACGAGCACGCGCGCCAGCTGATCGCCCTGGTCAACGACCCGGTGGTCGGCGTGTCGTGCAAGTTCAACCTGATTCCGTTCAATCCCTTCCCGGAATCGGGTCTGGTGCGCTCGAAGAACCCGCGCATCAAGGCCTTCGCCCAGATCCTGATGGATGCCGGCATCGTCACCACCGTCCGCAAGACCCGCGGCGACGACATCGACGCCGCCTGCGGCCAGCTGGCCGGCGAGGTCAAGGACCGTACCCGCGTCAACGAGCGCATGAGCAAGATGGCCGAATACCAGCAGAAGTTCGGTCCGAACTTCGGCAAGATCGTGGAGATCCCTTCTTGAAGCCGGTCCTGGCCGCAAGCGCCGCCTTGCTGTTCGCGATGTCGCTGCTGTCCGGCTGTGCCGGTACGGGCGCTTCGCCGCGCGAACTGAAGACCGCTTCCGACCAGACCGCTTCCGAGAAGCGTGCCCAGATCCGCCTGCAGCTGGCGGTTGGCTACTACCAGGACCGCAAGTACGAGATCGCTCTCGACGAAGTCAAGAAGGCGATCGCCGCCGCGCCGGATTACGCCGATGCCTACGGCTTCCGCGCCTTGATCTACACGGCGATGGGCGAGAACGCGCTGGCCGACGAGAACTACCGCCACGCGCTGCGCCTGGCGCCGCGCAATCCGGACATCGCCAACAACTACGGCCTGTTCCTGTGCGAAGCCGGCGGCAAGCCGGCCGAGGCCATGAAGTATTTCGAGACGGCGCTGGGCAGCCGCGCCTACGCCTCGCCGGCCAAGGCCCTGACCAATGCCGGCAACTGCAGCCTGAAGCAAAAGAATACCGACGCGGCCGAGCGCTATCTGCTCGAGGCCTTGCGTTACGAGCCTGAGCTGCCGGCCATCCAGGCCGGTCTGGCGCGGGTCTATTTCGAGCGGCGCGATTACACCCGCGCCGGGTTTTTCATCAACCGCCTGACGGAGGCAGCGAAACTCGAGTCGCTGTCGGCCGACGTGTTGTGGCTGGCCCTGCGGGTCCAGCACATGCTGGGCGACCGGGCCATGGAAGCCACCCTCGCGGCCCAGCTGCGCAAGCGCTTCCCCGGTTCGCCCGAATACGCGGCGTTCGAGCGCGGTGCATTTAACGAGTGAGACGACGACGATGAGTTCCGAGCGTGCAGAAGAGCCGACGACGCCCGACAACCGGGGTGGACATCCAGGCAAGGTGCTGGCCGCCCAACGCGAAGCGATGGGCTGGACGGTGGAGCAGGTGGCCGATCAGCTGAAACTGGCCGTGCGCCAGGTGGTGGCACTGGAAGCGGGCGATTATGCCTCCTTGCCGAGCCCCGCCGTGACGCGCGGTTTCGTGCGTGCCTACGCCAAGCTGGTCAGGATCGATCCGGCCCCGCTGGTGGCGCAGATCGCCATCGACACCCCGGGCCAGGCCGAAGTCAACAACGCGGCTGTGCGCCGCCCGACCCCGGCCTCGTTCTCGCAGGCGAAATTCCCCTCGCACGGCAAGCGTTCTTCGCTGCCGCTGGGCTGGATCGCCGCCGCCGTCGCGGTGGTGGCGGTCGCCGCCGGTGCCTGGCATTTCGGTCTGCTTCCGGGCAGCCAGCATGCCGACACCACGGCCGCCGCCCCGGCAGCTTCGGCGCCGGCCGCGGCCGAGATGCATGGCAGTGCCACCGAAACCCTGCAGAATCCCTCGGTGCCCTTGATTTCGGTGCCGGGTCAGTCCAGTGCCCCGGCCGATGCCGCCACCGGCGCGAGCGCCCCGGCTGCGGCCCAGGGTGCAGTCGTCAACACCCCGGCAACCACCGCCACCGGCGCACCGCCGGTCGCCGGCTCGACGGCGCAGCTGAGCACGCCGCCGGCGAATCCGGTGCAGACCCAGTCGCCGGCGCAAGCCGCCGCCGCCGCGCCTGCCGCGGCCAGCACGCTGGTCTTCAACGTGCGCGAGGATGCCTGGATCGAAGTCCGGCCGGCCAAGGGCGGCACGCCGATGATCAAGCGCCTGGTCAAGGCCGGCAGCACCGAGACCCTGAACGTCGACCAGCCGGTGCGCGTCATCGTCGGCAACCCGGGCGCCGTCTCGGCCAGCCTGCGCGGTGCTCCGGTGGCGCTGCCGCTGGCGCCGGGCAAGACTTACTCGTTGGTTAATTTGCAATAACACCGAACCAAAGCGCAACATGACAGACATGAATACGATGAACTCGCCGATCCCGTCCGGCCCGCTGGCGCGCCGTGCCAGCCGCCGCGTGCTGATCCAGAACGGCGAGCGCAAGGTCTGGGTGGGCGGCGATGCCCCGGTCGTCGTGCAGTCGATGACCAACACCGATACCGCCGACGTGATCGGCACCGCGATCCAGGTCAAGGAGCTGGCGCGCGCCGGTTCCGAGGTCGTGCGCATCACGGTCAATACGCCGGAAGCGGCGGCCGCCGTGCCGGCCATCCGCGAGCAGCTGGATAAAATGGAAGTGGACGTGCCGCTGGTTGGCGACTTCCATTACAACGGCCACCTGCTGCTGCGCGACTACCCGGAATGCGCGCAGGCGCTGTCGAAGTACCGCATCAATCCGGGCAACGTGGGGCAGGGCGCCAAGCGCGACAGCCAGTTCGCCCAGATGATCGAAACCGCGATCCGCTACGACAAGCCGGTGCGCATCGGCGTCAACTGGGGCAGCCTGGACCAGTCGCTGCTGGCCCGCATCATGGATGAGAACGCCGCGCGCGCCCAGCCGTGGACGGCCCAGGCCGTGATGTACGAAGCCCTGATCACCTCGGCGATCGAGAATGCCGTGCGCGCCGAGGAAATCGGCCTGGCGCGCGACAAGATCATCCTGTCGTGCAAGGTGTCGGGCGTGCAGGACCTGATCGCCGTCTACCGCGAACTCGGCAAGCGCTGCGACTACCCGCTGCACCTGGGCCTGACCGAGGCCGGCATGGGCAGCAAGGGCATCGTCGCCTCGACCGCGGCCCTGTCCGTGCTGCTGCAGGAAGGCATCGGCGACACCATCCGCATCTCGCTGACGCCGGAACCGGGCGGCGATCGCACCAGGGAAGTCGTGGTCGGCCAGGAGATCCTGCAGACCATGGGCCTGCGCAAGTTCACGCCGATGGTGATCGCCTGCCCGGGCTGCGGCCGTACCACCTCGACCGTGTTCCAGGAACTGGCCGACAACATCCAGACCTTCCTGCGCGAGCAGATGCCGGAATGGAAGAAGACCTACCCGGGCGTGGAAGCGATGAACGTGGCCGTGATGGGCTGCATCGTCAACGGTCCGGGCGAGTCGAAGCACGCCAACATCGGCATCTCGCTGCCGGGCACCGGCGAATCGCCGGCGGCGCCGGTCTTTGTGGATGGCCAAAAGGTCGCTACACTGCGGGGCGAGCGGATCGTGGATGAGTTCAAGACGATCGTGCTGAATTACGTGCAGAAGAATTATGGGCGAGCCGGGGTTTCGAGCGACACGTCGCTCGCCGGCGCAGCGACCCAGGCGTGAGCCTGGGGCTGGAAGCCGCCGTAAGTTAACGTTGTAGGGTGGGCACCCCGTGCCCACGTTGCGCAGCAAGAGCAAATAGAAATGTCCGACAAAAAAGAGAAATTCACCGCCATCAAAGGCATGAACGACATCCTCCCGGCCGACGCGCCGCTGTGGGAACTGTTCGAAAACACCGTGGAATCCGTGCTGAAGAGCTACGGCTACCAGAAGATCGTCACCCCGATCGTCGAGGAAACCGGCCTGTTCGCGCGCGCCATCGGCGCCGTCACCGACATCGTCGAGAAGGAAATGTATTCCTTCGAAGACTCGATGAACGGCGACCAGCTGACCCTGCGCCCGGAAGGCACGGCCGGCGCGGTGCGCGCCGTGGTCGAGCACAACCTGGCCTACGACGGTCCGAAGCGCCTGTGGTACAAGGGCCCGATGTTCCGCCACGAGCGTCCGCAGCGCGGCCGCTATCGCCAGTTCTTCCAGTTCGGCGCCGAAGCGATCGGCTTTGCCGGCCCGGACATCGACGCCGAGCTGATCATGCTGTGCCGCCGCGTGTGGGACGACCTGGGCCTGGACAACATCCGCCTGGAACTGAATTCGATCGGTAACGCCGAGGAGCGCCAGCGCCACCGCGCCGACCTGATCGCCTATTTCGAAGCCAACGCCAGCGTGCTCGACGCCGAAGCCCAGCGCCGCCTGCACGCCAACCCGCTGCGCATCCTCGACACCAAGAACCCGGCGATGCAGGACATGGTGAACAAGGCGCCCAAGCTGCTGGACTACCTGGGCGGCGAATCGCTGGCCCACTTCGAGGGTCTGAAGAAGATCCTCGACGCCAACAACGTCCAGTACACGGTCAACCCGCGCCTGGTGCGCGGCCTGGATTACTACAACCGCACCGTGTTCGAATGGGTCACCGACGAACTGGGCGCCCAGGGCACGGTTTGCGCCGGCGGCCGCTACGACCCGCTGATCGAGACCTTCGGCGGCAAGCCGACCCCGGGCATCGGTTTCGCGATGGGCATGGAGCGCCTGATCGAGCTGATGAAGAGCCAGGGCGAGCCGGCCGCGCCGAGCCAGTGCGACGTCTACATGGTGCACCAGGGCGAAGAAGCGCAGATGAAAGCCTTCATCCTGGCCGAGCGCATCCGCGATGCCGGCCTGGACGTGGTGCTGCACTGCGCGACCCCGCAGGGCGCCGGCAGCTTCAAGAGCCAGATGAAGAAAGCCGACGGTTCCGGCGCCGCGTTCGCCGTGATCATCGGCGAGGACGAGGTCAAGAACGAAGTCGTCGCCGTGAAATCGCTGCGCGGCGCGGAGGGTAGCGCCCAGCAGACCAGCGTTGCCTTCGACGAGGCGGTCGACCACATCGTCGACCAGGTCATCGGCGGCGGCGAGTGCGGCCCCGACTGCGACGAGCACCACCATCACCACTAATCATTCCCAACTAGAATAGAAAAGACGTCCATGGCATACGATCTCGAAGAACAGGAACAGATAGCCAATTTCAAAGCTTTCTGGGCACGCTTTGGCAACCTGATCAGCTGGGTGCTGATCATCGCGCTGGGCAGCTACGCCGGCTACAACTTCTGGAACTCGCACAAGCGTACCCAGTCGGCCGAAGCGGCGGCGCTGTACGACCAGTTGGCCGAAGCCGCGCAAGCCAACGACAATGCCAAGGTGCAGCGCATGGCCGGCGACGTCGAAAGCAAGTTCGACGGCACCGCCTATGCCCCGATGGCCGCGCTGGTGGCCGCCAAGACCGCCTTCGACGCCAACGACCTGAAGACCGCCAAGGCCCAGCTGCAATGGGCGGTCGACCATGGCAACGACGAGATCAAGTCGATCGCGCGCCTGCGCCTGTCCGGCGTGCTGCTCGACGAAAAAGCCTACGACCAGGCGATGGCGCTGCTGAACGCCGACATCCTGCCGCAGTTCGCCGCCGAAGTGCAGGACCGCAAGGGCGATGTGCTGGTCGCGCAGAACAAGCTGGCCGAAGCCCGCACCGCCTACCAGGCCGCGCTGACCAAGATGGACAAGCGCAACCCGGGCCGCCAGATCGTGCAGATCAAGCTGGAAGCGATTGGCGGGTCGGTGCCGGCGGAAGCGAAGGCTGCAGCCTAACCGTCGTTCCCGCGCAGGCGGGAACCCAAGTTTGCATGCGTTACGGCAGCTCACGCTGAACTTGGGTTCCCGCCTTCGCGGGAACGACGTTTATATAGACGACGTTTGTAGACATTCGAAGAATAAGGCAAGAAGAACATGCGTATTACCCGGAAGCTCGTTGGTGTCGGTGTCCTCGCCCTGATGACGGGCTGCTCGACGATTAGTTCGCTGAACCCGTTCGCATCCAAGCCGAAAGGCAACCTGCCGGCGCCGCTGGTCGACCTGAAAGGGTCGATGGCCGTCCGCACCGCCTGGAAGCTGGAAGTCGGCAAGTCCCGCAACTACCAGTTCACCCCCGCGCTGGCCGGCAATACCGTGATCGCGGCCGGCGGCGACGGCACCCTGGTGCGCGCCGAAGCGGCCAGCGGCCGCCAGCTGTGGCGCGTCAAGGCCGGCATGGACCTGACCGCCGGCGTCGGCACCGACGGCAGCCTGATCGTGGTCGGCGGCGAGAAGGGCACGCTGCTGGCCTTCGACATGGACGGCAAGCAGCTGTGGAAGACCCAGCTGTCGAGCGAGATCCTGTCCTCGCCGGTGGTGGCGCAGGGCGTGGTGGTGGCGCGCAGCGTCGACAACCGCATCGTCGGTGTCGATGCCGCGACCGGCCAGAAGAAATGGACCGTGCAGCGCGCCGCGCCGCCGCTGACCCTGCGCCTGGCGCCGGGCATGGTGGTGCACGACAAGGACGTCATCATCGCCCAGCCGGGCGGCAAGCTGCTGTCGCTGCTGGTGGCGACCGGCGCGCCGCGCTGGGAAATCGAAGTCGGCGTTGCCCGCGGCGCCACCGAACTGGAACGCATGACCGACATCGGCGGCTACCCGGTGGTCTTCGAAAATGACGTCTGCGCGGTGTCCTACCAGGGCCGCGCCGGCTGCTGGGACCTGCTGACCGGCAGCCCGCGCTGGACCCGCGACCTCTCGTCGCAGGTTGGCGTGGCGGTCGACCAGCGCTTCGTCTTCGCGACCGACGACAAGGGCGCCGTCTACGCCTTCAACCGCGATGGCGGCACCAGCGCCTGGAAGAACGACAAGCTGGCCTTCCGCGGCGTCTCGACCCCGGTCTCCTATGGCCGCACGGTCGCGGTCGGCGACTATCAAGGCTACGTGCACTTCCTGTCGCGTGAGGACGGCGCCTTCCTGGCCCGCGCCGCCACCGACGGCAGTGCGATCAGCTCGACGCCGCTGGTCGCGGATTCGAACCTGATTTTTCAAACACAAAACGGAACCGTGACAGCGATCGCGGTGGAATAAGATACTTACATGAAGCCGGTAATTGCACTCGTAGGACGCCCGAACGTCGGGAAGTCCACACTCTTCAACCGCATGACCCGCTCGCGCGACGCGCTGGTGGCGGACCTGCCTGGCCTGACGCGCGACCGTCACTACGGCGAGGGCCGCATGGGCGAGCGGCCTTTCCTGGTGATCGACACCGGCGGTTTCGAACCGGTCGCCAAGGAAGGCATCATGCACGAGATGGCGCTGCAGACGAAGCAGGCCGTGGCCGAAGCGGACATCGTGATGTTCATCGTCGACGGCCGCCAGGGCCTGACGCCGCACGACAAGACCATCACCGACTTCCTGCGCAAGTCCGGCCGCAAGGTCATGCTGGTCGTGAACAAGAGCGAGGGCATGAAGTACACCAGCGTCACCGCCGAGTTCTATGAGCTGGGCATGGGCGACCCCTATGTGATCTCGGCCGCCCACGGCGACGGCGTGCTCGACCTCGTCAACGAAGCGATCGACGAAGCCGCGACCCTGCGTCCGGCCGAGGAAGCGGAATTCGATCCGGCCGACCACGGCGTCAAGATCGCGCTGGTGGGCCGCCCGAACGTCGGCAAGTCCACGCTGATCAATACCCTGGTCGGCGAGCAGCGCGTGATCGCCTTCGACATGCCGGGTACCACCCGCGACTCGATCGAGGTGCCGTTCGAGAAGGGCGGCAAGCACTACACCCTGATCGACACCGCCGGTATTCGCCGCCGTGGCAAGGTGTTCGAAGCGGTCGAGAAGTTCTCGGTCGTCAAGACCCTGCAGTCGATCTCGGAAGCCAACGTGGTCGTGCTGATGCTCGACGCCCAGGCCGACATCGCCGAGTCGGATGCCCACATCGCCGGCTTCATCCTGGAGTCCGGACGCGCACTGGTGGTCGCCGTCAACAAGTGGGACGGCCTGACCTCCGACCAGCGCGACCAGGTCAAGAACGACATCGACCGCAAGCTCGACTTCCTGGGCTTTGCCGAGACCAAGTTCATCTCGGCGCTGAAGGGCACCGGCATCAATCACCTGATGAAGGCGATCGACACGGCGTACGCCGCGGCCACCGCCAAGCTGTCGACCCCGCGCCTGACCCGCGCGCTGCAGGAGGCGATCGAGAAGCAGGAGCCGAAGCGCAAGGGCAGCACCCGCCCGAAGATGCGCTATGCCCACCAGGGCGGCCAGAACCCGCCGATCATCGTCATCCACGGCAATGCGCTGGATGGCATCACCGAGCCGTACAAGCGTTACCTGGAAAAGCATTTCCGCGACACCTTCGACCTGATCGGCACGCCGCTGCGCATCGAACTTCGCAGCGGTAAGAACCCGTTCGCAAAAGGCCAGGAATAAGATCTTTCCGTCGTTCCCGCGGAGGCGGGAACCCAAGTTCTGCCCGTATCGACGAACCCGGCTGCCCGCCTTCGCGGGGATGACGTATTAAGCCAGATCTAACCGTACGAGTACGACAGAAAACGCCAAAACAGGTTACAGTAGCCGCGGGACATCATTCACAAAATGAGAATGTTGACCCAGGCACTTGAAAACTGGCGTAGCGCCACAATTTTTATACGACAACAACATACGGAGCTGTTATGAGCAATAAAGGGCAACTGTTACAAGACCCATTCCTGAACGCATTGCGTAAGGAGCACGTCCCCGTCTCGATCTACCTGGTCAACGGGATCAAGCTCCAGGGACACATCGAGTCCTTCGACCAGTACGTGGTTCTGCTCCGTAATACCGTCACCCAGATGGTCTACAAGCACGCCATTTCCACCGTCGTTCCCGCTCGCGCCGTCAACCTCAACCTCGAACAGGACGCCGAGTAAGGCCGATGGCAGACGTCTCCGGTAACACCATGCGCGCCGCATTGGTCGGCATCGACTTCGGGACTGGCGATTTCAAGGCCAGTCTCGAAGAACTGGCACTGCTGGCGCGCTCCGCCGGAGCGGAGCCGATCACCACGATCACCGCAAAACGCAATAGTCCCGATCCCGCGCATTTCGTCGGCAGCGGCAAGGCGGACGAGATCGGCCAGGCTTGCCTGGCCGAGCGGATCGAAATCGTCATCTTCAACCATGCGCTCTCGCCGGCCCAGCAGCGTAACCTGGAAAAGCGCCTGAACGTCCGGGTGCTGGACCGCACCAGCCTGATCCTCGACATCTTCGCCCAGCGCGCCCAGAGCCACGAGGGTAAGCTGCAGGTTGAGCTGGCCCAGCTGCAACACCTGGCCACGCGCCTGATCCGCGGCTGGACTCACCTGGAGCGCCAGAAGGGCGGTATCGGCCTGCGCGGCCCCGGTGAAACCCAGCTCGAGACCGACCGCCGCCTGATCGGCGAGCGCGTCAAGATGCTGCGCACCCGCCTGGCCAAGCTGCGCAAGCAGCACGAGACCCAGCGCCGTTCGCGCGGCCGCAACCAGACTTTCTCGGTGTCGCTGGTCGGCTATACCAACGCCGGCAAGTCGACCCTGTTCAACACCCTGACCAAGGCCGGGGTGTACGTCGCGAACCAGCTGTTCGCGACCCTCGATACCACCAGCCGCCGCCTCTACCTGGGCGAGGAAACCGGCAACGTGGTGATCTCCGATACCGTCGGTTTCGTGCGCGAACTGCCGCACCAGCTGGTGGCCGCTTTCCGCGCCACGCTGGAAGAAACCATCCATGCCGACCTGCTGCTGCACGTGGTCGACGGCTCCTCTCCGGTGCGGATGGAGCAGATCGAGCAGGTCAATGAGGTGCTGCGCGAGATCGGCGCAGACCACATTCCGCAAATCCTTGTCTGGAACAAGATCGATGCGGCCGGGCTGGAGCCCGGGGTGGAACGTGATGAATATGATAAAATCAGCCGCGTTTTTATCAGCGCCCACAGTGGGGCAGGCCTGGATCTGCTGCGCGACGCCATCGTCGAAGCAGCCCGCGCCGAGCCCGGCGAAGCCGCTGATCCCGCGATTGCGCTGGCTGACGCCGAGCATATTCCGAACTCCACCCATGTGGGTCCACACTAGCCTATGTCACTGCACGACCCCCGTTGGGGCCACAATCCGAAATCCGGCGACAAGCCGAAAGCCCAGCAGGGCAAGGGCCCCGGCAACGACGGCCCACCCGACCTCGACCAACTCTGGCGCGACTTCAACCAGCGTTTGAACCGCCTGTTCGGCAAGCGCGGCGGCAGCGACGGCGGCGGCTACCGCCCCGATGCGCGCGGCGTCGGCGTCACCGCTTCGGTGGTCGGCGCCATCCTGCTCCTGATCTGGCTCGCCAGCGGCGCCTTCATCGTGCCGGAAGGCCAGGTCGGCCTGGTCAGCACCTTCGGCGAACTCTCGCACAAGACCGGCGCCGGTTTCAACTGGCGCTGGCCGGCCCCGATCCAGTCGCACAAGATGGTCAACGTGGCCCAGATCCAGACCGTGGAACTCGGCTATCGCGCCAACGTGCGCAACAAGCAGGCCAACGAAGCGCTGATGCTGACCGCGGACGAGAACATCGTCGACGTCCAGCTCTCGGTGCAGTACAAGGTGGTCGATCCGGTGGCATGGGCATTCAACAACAGCGATACGGTCGAGACCGTGCGCGACGCCGCCGAGACCGCCACGCGCGAACTGGTCGGCCGCAGCAAGATGGATGCGCTGCTGTTCGAAGGCCGCGACAAGCTGGCCGGCGAGGCCCAGCGCATGATCCAGCAGATGCTTGCGCGCTACAAGATGGGCGCCGAGATCACCGGCGTGACCGTGCAATCCCTGAGCGCGCCGGAGCAGGTCGCCGCCGCCTTCGAGGAAACCGTCAAGGCCCAGGAAGACCGCAACCGCGCCCGCGCCGAGGCGCAAGCCTATGCCGACGACGTGATCCCCGAAGCCAAGGGCCGTGCCGCGCGCATGAAGCAGGATGCCGAAGCCTACCGCGCCACCACCGTCAACACGGCCGAAGGCAATGCCGCCCGTTTCAACCAGGTCGTGGCCGAGTACGCGAAAGCGCCCGCCGTCACCCGCGACCGCATGTACATCGACACCATGCAGCAGATCTTCTCCAGCACCAGCAAGGTCATGATCGACGCCAAGGCGGCTGCGACCATCAACCTGCCGCTCGACCAGATGCTGACCCGTTCGGTCGCCAACGAAGCGGCGATGGGCAGCCGGTCCGGCCCGGTGATCCCACCGGCGCAGGCGGTGCCAGGCCAGCAGCCGGTCCCGAACGTCGGCACCGTCACCGTGAACGGCAACGCGGCCCAGGCGCAAGCCCAGCCGCAAACGCAAGCCCAGCCGCAAGCCCAGGCCCAGGCGCAGCCGCAAAATCAGCCGGCACCGGCACAGGAAGCGCATCCGTCCGAATCGGTGCGCAAGACCGATCCGCGCAGCCGCGAATCTTCGCGTGAAAGGGAGACCCGCTGATGAACCGCCTGATATCGATCGCCATCGGGGCGGCCATCGTCCTGACCCTGTTGAGCTCGAGCGTATTCGTGGTCGACCAGCACCGCTTTGCCGTGGTGTATGCCCTCGGCGAGCTGCGTGAAGTGATCCAGCAGCCCGGCCTGCACGTCAAGCTGCCGGCGCCGCTGCAGAACGTGGTCTACCTCGACAAGCGCCTGCAGACCCTCGACACCGCCGACGGCGAACGCTTCCTGACGGCAGAGAAGAAGGATCTGCTGGCCGACGCCTTCGTCAAATGGCGCATCAGCGATCCGCGGCAGTACCTAACCGCGACCGGCGCCGGCAGCAGCCAGAACAGCGCCGAACGCGGCGCCGAGCGCGTGGCCCAGGCCGTGCAAGTGGCCATGAATGCCGAGATCGGCACGCGCAAAGTCGGCGATGTCCTGTCCGGCCAGCGCGCCCAGATCGACGCCGCGCTGCGCGAACGCATCGCCGCGGCCGGCCGCCAGATGGGTGTCGAGATCGTCGACGTGCGCCTCAAGCGCGTCGACTTCACGGCCCAGGTGAGCGGCGCCGTGATCGAACGCATGAAGGCCGACCGCATCCGCGCCGCCAACGAAACCCGCTCGACGGGCCAGGCCGAAGCCGAGGAAATCCGCGCCGACGCCGAGCGCCAGCGCGCCGTGATCCTGGCCGAAGCGGTGCGCGACGCCGAGACCATCAAGGGCGAGGGCGATGCGAAAGCCACCCAGATCTACACCCAGTCCTTCGGCAAGAACCCGGAGTTCTACCGTTTCTACCGCTCGCTCGAAGCCTACCGCGCGACCTTCAAGAGCCGCAGCGATGTGCTGGTGCTGGACTCGAACTCGGAGTTCTTCAAGTATTTCAAAGGCCCGGGCGCGGGCAAGTAATCCGTAGGGTGGGCACCCCGTGCCCACGCATGCCGCCCGCATTTCGCATGCGTTCGCGTGGGCACGGTGTGCCCACCCTACAACTTTCTGCGCCATTCCAGCTTGGTTTTCGGTTAAAATCGTCGATTCGGCGCAGAATACGCGTGCAAAGCCGCGCATTCTGTTGACCAATCTTTAACAACTCCCATTCGCTTTGCCCATGCCTACCTGGCTACTGCCCGAGAATATCGCCGACGTCTTGCCGTCCGAAGCGCGCAAGATCGAGGAACTGCGCCGCCTGATGCTCGACACCTTCCGCACCTACGGATATGAGCTGGTGATGCCACCGATGCTCGAGTACGTCGAGTCGCTGCTTGCCGGCGCGGGGCAGGACACCGATTCCAAGACCTTCAAGCTGGTCGACACGATGAGCGGCCGCCTGCTCGGCCTGCGCGCCGACATGACCACCCAGGTCGCCCGCATCGACGCCCACCTGCTGAACCGCGACAGCGTGACCCGCCTGTGCTACGCCGGCACCGTGCTGCACACCCGCCCGTCCGGCCTGCACGCCACCCGCGAGCAGCTGCAGATCGGCGCCGAGATCTACGGCCATGCCGGCCTCGAAGCGGATGCCGAGATCCAGGAACTGGCGCTGGCCTCGCTGGCGCTGGCCGGCTTCGAGTCGCCGCGCCTGGACCTGTCGCACGCCGGCGTGCTGCGGGCGATCCTGGCCGAAGACGCCATGGCCAGGCGCGACGAGCAGCTGCTGCACGGCCTGCTGAAGGCCAAGGACATGCCGGGCCTGGCCGAGGCCACCGAACACTACGCGAGCGCGACCCGCGCCGCCCTGATGGCGCTGCCGAACCTGTATGGCGACGTCGAGGTGCTGGCGCGTGCCAGGGAACTGCTGCCGGCGCTGCCGGGCATCACCCGCGCGCTGGCCGAACTGGCGGCGCTGGCCGCTGCCATCGGCGGCCGCGCCCAGATCGCGATCGACCTGGCCGACCTGCGCGGCTACCAGTACGAGAGCGGCGCCATGTTCGCGCTCTACGTGCCGGGCCTGCCGAACGCCGTCGCCCGCGGCGGCCGTTACGACCACGTCGGCGAAGCCTTCGGACGCGCGCGTCCGGCCACCGGCTTCTCGCTCGACCTGCGCGAGCTGGCGCGGCTGCTGCCGACCGCCGACCGCAAACACGCCATCCGTGCGCCGTGGGGCAATGCGCCCGAGCTGCGCGAAAAAATCGCCGAACTGCGCAATAGCGGTGAAGTCGTGATCCAGTCCATGCCGGGTCACGAGAACGTACAGGACGAGTTCGAGTGCGACCGTGTGCTCGTCCTCGAACAAGGAAATTGGATTCTCAAAAACTTAGGTTAAGTGATGTCAAATACTGCTAAGAACGTCGTTGTCATCGGCACCCAATGGGGCGATGAGGGCAAGGGTAAGATCGTCGACTGGCTCACCGACCACGCCGCCGGCGTGGTGCGTTTCCAGGGCGGCCACAACGCCGGCCACACGCTGGTGATCAATGGCCAGAAGACGGCACTCCAACTGATCCCGTCGGGCATCATGCGCGAAGGCGTGGCCTGCTACATCGGCAACGGCGTGGTGGTGTCGGTGCCGGACGTGATGCGCGAAATCGACAAGCTGGAAGCTGCCGGCCTCGAAGTCGCCTCGCGCCTGAAGATCTCGGAAGCCTGCCCGGTCATCCTGCCGTACCACGTCGCCATCGACGTCGCCCGCGAAGCCAAGCGCGGCGTGAACAAGATCGGCACCACCGGCAAGGGCATCGGCCCGGCCTACGAAGACAAAGTGGCGCGCCGCGCGATCCGTATCGCCGACATGCTGAACGAGACCCGCTTCGCCGAGAAGCTGCGCGAGAACCTGGACTACCACAACTTCGTGCTGACCGGCTATCTGGGCGGCCAGGCAGTGGACTTCCAGAAGACCTTCGACGATGCGATGGCCCTGGTGCCGCGCCTGCGTCCGATGGTCGGCGACGTCTCCTCGGCCCTGTACGCCGCGCACAAAGCCGGCGGCAGCCTGCTGTTCGAAGGCGCGCAAGGCTCGCTGCTGGACGTCGACCACGGCACCTATCCGTTCGTGACCTCGTCGAACTGCGTGGCCGGCAACGCCGCCGCCGGTTCGGGCGTGGGCCCGGGCATGCTGCACTACATCATGGGCATCACCAAGGCCTACACGACCCGCGTGGGTTCGGGCCCGTTCCCGTCCGAGCTGCCGACCGACGCCGGCGTCGGCGAGCACCTGTCGCGCGTGGGCCACGAGTTCGGCACCGTGACCGGCCGTGCGCGCCGCTGCGGCTGGTTCGACGCCGCGCTGCTGCGCCGCTCGGTCCAGATCAACGGCGTGACGGGCATGTGCCTGACCAAGCTGGACGTGCTGGACGGCATCGAGTCGCTGAAGCTGTGCACCGGCTACAAGATCGACGGCCGTGACGTCGACATCTTCCCGGTCGGCGCCGAAGAAGCCGCTGCCTGCGTGCCGGTCTACGAAGAGATGCCGGGCTGGACCGAGTCCACCGTGGGCGCCAAGACCATGGAAGAGCTGCCGGCGAACGCCCGCGCTTACATCAAGCGCATCGAAGAACTGGTCGGTGTCCCGGTCGACATGGTGTCGACCGGCCCGGACCGCGTGGAAACCATCGTGCTGCGTCACCCGTTCGCCGCCTGATTCGAATAAAAACAAGGAATATAGATAGATGAATACTCCTGCATCGACCGACAAGGACCTGTGGGTCTCCTGGGACGAGTACAACCGCCTGGTCGAGCGCCTGGCGCTGCAAGTCTACGAATCGAACTGGAAGTTCGACATGGTGCTGTGCCTGGCGCGCGGCGGCGTGCGTCCGGGAGACGTGATCTCGCGCATCTTCGACGTGCCGCTGGCGATCCTGTCGACCAGCTCCTACCGCGAAGAAGCCGGCACCAAGCAGGGCAACCTCGACATCGCCAAGTACATGACGATGACCAAGGGCCCGCTGGCAGGCCGCATCCTGCTGGTCGACGACCTGGCCGACTCCGGCGTGACCCTGCAGAAAGTGCGCGAGCACCTGCAGACCAACTACCCGGACGTCAGCGAAGTGCGCTCGGCCGTCATCTGGGTCAAGGGCACCTCGACCTTCAAGCCGGACTACCACCTGGAAGACCTGCCGCACAACCCGTGGATCCACCAGCCGTTCGAAGACTACGACGGCCTGCGTCCGCACCAGCTGGCGGCATGGATGAAGAAGTTCGAGAAGAACTGATCGAGTTGCCGTTCCCGACACTGTCGGAAACGGCCCCCCGCGCAGGCGGGGGAGCAAGCTGAATCGGGGCCCGCGCCCCGATTTTTTTTGGCCCAGCTTGAGTATTTGTTATCATTGCCGGCTGCAACACTCACGCCCCGGAGCCCCCGTGCAAGATCCCCTGTTGAATGCGAGCGGCGACCTGCATACGCTCCTGTCCGAAGTCGACTGGACCCAATCGCCGCTCGGCGAACCCGGCACCTGGCCCGGCCCGCTGCGCACCGTGCTGGAGCTGATGCTCAATTCGAACGCCGCCATGTTCCTGGTGTGGGGGCCGCAACGTACCTTCCTGTACAACGGCGCCTACCTGCCGGTGCTGGGCGCCAAGCATCCGCAGGCGCTGGCGCGGCCGATGCAGGAGAGCTGGGCCGAAGTATGGGACGAGGTTGGCGCCTTGCTGGACCGGACTTTCGGCGGCGAATCGCTGCACTTCACGCGCCATCCTTTCACGATCCTGCGCAACGGCGCCCTGGAGCAGGCCTGGTTCGATTTCTCCTACACCCCGGTCTACGTCGACAAGGGCAAGGTTGGCGGTGCCCTGTGCGTGCTGACCGAGGTGACCCAGCAGGTGCGCGCCGAGGGCGCCCTGCAGCAGCAGGTGGAGCAACTACGCCAGCTGTTCCAGAACGCGCCCGGCTTCATGGCCCTGCTGCGCGGCCCGCAGCACCGCTTCGAACTCGCCAACACGACCTATCGCCACCTGATCGGCGGCCGCGATCCGATCGGCAAGCCCTTGCGTGAGGTGCTGCCCGAACTCGAGAGCCAGGGCTTCTACGAGTTGCTCAACCAGGTGTACACGAGCGCCGAGCCCTATGTCGGGCGGCGCGTGCCGGTGCGGCTGCAGCGCGCGAGCGGCGGCGGCATGGAAGTGCGCTGGGTCGACTTTGTCTACCAGCCGGGGTTCGACCAGGCGGGCGCGGTGTGCGGCATCTTCGTGCAGGGCGGCGACGTGACCGACCACGTCGAATCCGAGTTGCGCTGCCAGCAGGCGGCGGAGATGGCGGCGCGCCAGCGCGACCGCCTGGACACGCTGCTGGACACGGTCCCGACCGGCATCATGATCGCCGACGCCAGCGGCAAGCTGGTCAGCGGTAACCGGATGATGGAGCGCATCTGGGGCGCCGGCTATCCGATGTCCGAGAGCTGGCAAGAGTATGCCGCCTACAAGGGCTGGTGGGCCGACAATTCGGCACGCCACGGCCAGCCGGTGATGCCCGCCGAGTGGCCGATGACGCGCGCCCTGCGCGGCGAGGAAGACGTCAAGGGCATCATTGACATCGAACCCTTCGACCAGCCCGGCACGCGCCGTACCGTCATGATCTCGGCCGCGCCGCTGCGCGATGCGCTCGGCAATGTGGACGGTGCGCTGGTGACCCATTTCGACATCACCGAGCAGGTGCGGGCCGATGCCGCGCTGCGCGAAAGCGAAAGCCGTTTCCGCGCCATCGCCAACGCGATTCCGCACATGGTGTGGTCGAACCTGCCGGACGGCACCCACGATTTCTATAACGAGCGCTGGTTCGAGTACACGGGTTTCACGGCCGGCTTCGAGAACAGGGAGCAGCGTGGGCTCGATGCCGCTGCCCTATGTGTTCGACATCTTCACCCAGGGCGTGCGCACGCCCGACCGTTCCCAGGGCGGCCTCGGCATCGGCCTGGCGCTGGTGAAGAGCCTGGTGGCCCTGCACGAGGGCCAGGTGCGGGCGCAGAGCGCGGGCCCGGGCAAGGGCAGCGTGTTCGAAGTCGAACTGCCGCTGCTGGTGCAAAGCAAAGCCGCCGAGCCCGATGCGGGCAGCCAGCCGGCGTCCGGCGCCGGCAAGGCCGCGCGCACCAAGCGCATCCTGGTGGTGGACGACAACGTCGACGCTGCGAACAGCCTGGGCGAACTGCTGGCGCTGCTCGGCCACGAGGTCGTGGTCCGCTTCGACGGCAAATCGGCGCTGCGCGACGCCGCCGCCTTTGCGCCCGACGTGCTGGTGCTGGACATCGGCCTGCCCGACATGGACGGCTACGAACTGGCGCGCCGCCTGCGCAGCGTAGCGGCCACCGCGCAAGCCCGCTACCTGGCCCTGACCGGCTACGGCCAGGCCCACGACCGCACGCTGGCCCACGCCGCCGGCTTCGACCACCACTTCGTCAAGCCGGTCGACATCGTGACGCTGCAGGCCGTGCTGGATGCGGACGGCTGACCAACACATCCTTCATATAAAATCGCTTCATGACTCAAAGCTTTTTCCAGACATTCATCCTGCTGCTGCTCGTCACTGACCCCTTCGGCAACGTGCCCCTGTTCGTGACCGCGCTGAAGGACGTGCCGCCGGTACGCCGGCCGCGCATCGTGCTGCGCGAGTGCGCCATCGCGTTCCTGCTGCTGCTGATCTTCATGTTCTTCGGCCGCCACTTCCTGGCGGCGCTGCAGCTCACCGACATCTCGCTGCGCATCGGCGGCAGCGTGATCCTCCTGATCATCGCGATCCGCATGATCTTCCCGCATCCGGACGGCGTGCTGGGCCGCAGCAATGGCGGCGAGCCCTTCATCGTGCCGCTGGCGATCCCGGCGCTGGCCGGGCCCTCGGCGCTGGCCACCGTGCTGCTGTTCACCTCGAACAATGTGGAAGAGGTGATGGTCCACGTGGCCGCGCTGGCTGCCGTCGGCGTGGTCTGGCTGGCGGTGTTCCTGGCCGCCGAGCGGCTGCAGAAGGCGCTCGGCGAACAGGTCATGACCGCCTTCGAGCGCCTGATGGGCCTGATCCTGACGGCGATGTCGATCGAGATGCTGCTGGGCGGTATCCGCTCCTTTGTCAAGACCCTGCACCAATAAGCTTCAACACCACCACGAAAGAAACCCATGAAAAAGCTGCTCTCCATTTGCGCGCTCGGCGTCGCCATGTCCCTGACCCTGACCGGCTGCAAGCGCGGCGAAGGACAGGCCTCGGCTCCGGCCGCCGCGCCGGCCGACGCCACCCCGATCTCCCTGCAGAAGATCGATACCGTGCAAGGCACCGGCAAGGAAGCGACGGCCGGCACCACCGTCGTCGTGCACTACACCGGCTGGCTGTACTCGCCGAACGCGCAGCAACAGCATGGCGCCCAGTTCGACTCCTCGGTCGGCAGGGAGCCCTTCAGCTTCCAGCTCGGCTCGGGCATGGTGATCCCGGGCTGGGACCAGGGCGTGCAGGGCATGAAGGTGGGCGGCAAGCGCACGCTGATCGTGCCGGCCGCACTGGGCTACGGCGAGCGCGGCGCAGGTCCGATCCCGCCGAATGCGAACCTGATCTTCGACGTCGAACTGCTGGACGTGAAGTAAGCGTGCGCTGATTCCGCTTCGCTCTGTTGGCGAGCGTACCAAGCGCCGCCAACCCCCGTGATAAATTGGTAAATACTCAATATCCCGGGAGCGCGAAGTCATGAAGCATGCAAAGGCCGTCAAGGTACCGACCGGCATCCCCGAACTCGATGCGGTCCTGCATGGTGGACTGCTGCAGGGCCGCATTCACCTGATCGAAGGGCGGCCCGGAACCGGGAAGACCACCTTGGGGCTGCGCTTTCTGATCGAAGCCCTGAAAATGGGCGAGTCCTGTCTGTACCTGAGTCTGTCGGAATCGCTGGACGAATTGCAGGAAGCCGCCGATAACCACGGCTGGTCGCTGGATGGCATCGACATCGTCGAAATGATCCCGGTGCCCGGCGATGCCGGCGACGAACAGACCATCCTGCTGCCGACCGAAAAGGAACTGTCGAGCCTGATCGAGCAGATCGCCGACCAGGTCGAACGCAGCGCGGCCACGCGTATCGTGATCGATTCGATGGTCGAAATCCGGCTGCTGGCCTACGACAGCAGCCACTACCGGCGCCAGATCATCGCCTTGCGCCAGCGCCTGAGCAGGAAAGGCGTGTCCGTCCTGCTGCTGGACGACCTGACCTCCGATGGCCGCGAGTTCGAACTGCAAAGCGCCGTGCACGGCGTGATCACGCTGGAACAGATCGAACACGCGTTCGGCGCGGCGCGCAGGCGGCTGCGCGTGGTCAAGCTGCGCGGCGGAAATTTCCAGAGCGGCTGGCACGACTACAGCATCCGTACCGGCGAAATCCTGGTCTTCCCCAGCCTGATCGCGCAGGAGCACCATCGCCCGCGCACCGGGTTCGAGCTGTTCAGCGGCATTGAAAGCTTCGATGCGCTGTTCTGCGGCCCCCTGACCGAGGGAAGTTCGACCATGGTGCTCGGGCCCTCTGGGGTGGGCAAGACCACGGTGGCGCTGCAATACGCTTTGTCGGCGGTAAAATCTGGCCACCATGTCGGCTATTTCAACTTCGACGAATCCGAAACCACGCTCAGGTCGCGCCTGGTGGCCAGCATGGGAGAAGACGGCGCGCAGGACGAGGCCGCGGCCAACCGCGAGGACGACGACGAGACGCGCCGTTTCCATCTGCGCCGCGTCAATCCGTCCCGTATCTCGCCGGGGGAGTTCATCTGGAACGTGCGGCGCCTGGTCGAGGATCTCGACGTCCGGCTGGTGATCATCGACAGCATCAATTCCTATCTCGACGTCATCCGCGAGGAAAGGTCGCTGCTGCGCCAGATGCACGAACTGTTTTCCTACCTCAGCAACATGAACGTGATGGCGATCATCGTCGGCGCCCATTCGGCCAGGCTCGACACCTCGAAAGAGCCGGACGCGCTGAGCCTGATTACCGATAACATTATTTCCTTGCGCTACTACGAACACAGGAACGTGGTGTGCAAGGCGGTCTGCGTGCTGAAGAAGCGCCAGGGCCGGCACGCACACGATATCCGGGTCCTCTGCCTCACCGATGACGGCATCCGCGTCGGCGGGCGGGTGAAGGCCCGCGATGAACAGCTGGGAGCGGCGTCACTTGAAACCTGAGCCCGACCCTGCCGTCGTCGTCTTCGCGCCGGTCCCGCGCGATGCCGTCACGCTGCGCGCGCTGCTCGAGGAAGAGGCGATGCGTGCGCATTGCTGCGCCGATGCCGGCGAGTTCTATGCCGCGCTCGGCAACACGCCTTTGTTCGCGGTGATGACGGAGGAGGGCATTGCGCGCTGCGCGCCGGACGAGTTGAGCAGGCTGTTGCGGACGCAGCCGCCATGGTCCAACCTGCCGCTGCTGGTGCTGGCCGACGCCGACCAGCGTCGGATCGACACCAACCGCTTCGTCCACCTGGCCGAGATCGGTAACGTCACTTTGCTGACGCGGCCTGCCGCCCGTCTGACCCTGGTCATGGCCATGCGTTCGGCGCGCCGCGCGCGTCTTCTGCAGTTCGCGGTTCGCGACCAGATGCAGGAGCTTGCCGAGCATGCGGAAAAGCTGGAATCGACGGTGGCCGAGCGCACCCGCGAATTGCAGGCCGAGATCGCCGAGCGGCGGCGCGTCGAGCAGACCCTGGCGGAGGCGAAGCGGCTGGAATCGCTGGGACAGCTGACCGGCGGCATCGCCCACGATTTCAACAATATCCTGCAGGTGGTGACCGGCAGCGAGACCCTGCTGCGCCTGCTGTTGGGTCCGGAGCCCGACGCGCGGGTGCTGCGCGCGCTGCAAAGCATACGCCGCGCCGCCGACCAGGGCGGATCGCTGACGCAGCAGTTGCTGGCTTACGCCCGTCGCCAGCCCCTCGCGAACATCGTGCTGGATCTGCGCAAGCACCTGCACACGGTATCCGAGATGATCCTGCACATGCTGGGCCCCGAGGTGCAGGTGCGGCTGCAGATCACGCCGGGCCTGTGGCGGGTGCTGGTCGACCCCTCGCAGCTCGACGCCGCCCTCCTGAATATCGCGGGCAATGCGCGCGATGCCATGCCGGACGCGGGCCGGCTGGTGCTGGCGGCACGCAACCGGACGCTGCCCGATGCGGCGCTGCCGGAAGGCGCGCATCTCGCCGGCGACTTCGTCGAGATCTGCGTGACCGATAACGGCCATGGCATGTCGGCGGAAACCGCGCAGAACGCCTTCGAACCGTTTTTCACCACCAAGTCCTTCGGCAAGGGAACAGGGCTCGGCCTGTCGCAGGTGTACGGCTTCGCCATCCAGAGCAAGGGCCTGGCCTTTATTCGGCGCGAGGAAACCGGTACCGCGGTCGGCATTCTGCTGCCGCGCTGCGCATCCGCTTCCGACACCGCAGCCGCCGAAAAAAAACAGGCGGGGCAGGAAATCAAGGGCCTGCGTGTCCTGTATGTCGAAGACGATCCGGACGTTGCCGAGGTGACCGCAGCGATGCTGCAATCGCTCGGCGCGACGGTGACGACCGCCGACAGCGCGGATGCCGCCGTGCGCCTGGACCTGTCGGCGATCGATGTCGTCCTGTCGGATGTCATGATGCCCGGCGAGCTGGACGGCATCGGCCTGGCGCGCTGGCTGGCAACGCAGCATCCGCATTTGCCGGTCGTGCTGACCAGCGGTTATGTGCTCGCACCCGAGCGCCTGCAGGGCTTGAAGATGGGCTTCGTGCGCAAGCCCAGCGCGATCGGGGCTCTGGCCGATGCCCTGGTCAAGGCCGCCGCCCGGCGCTAGGCGCTACATCGTCGGGATGTAATTGCTGTGCCAGCGGTGCCCGCCCTGGCGCCGCGAACAGGGCGTCATGCGCATCCCGGTCTGCACGGCTTCCAGGCAGCGCGTGGCGCCGGTTTCGCGGTTGGTCATGCGCATCAGCCGCGGCACGTCGCTCAGGCGTTCGATGTACCACTGCTGGTTCTCGGCCTGGCTGCAGGCTTCCATGGCCAGCAGTTGCTTCGGGTCGTCCGGATGCACGGCCAGGCAGGCAGCCGCGCCATTCGCCGCGGTGTGGAATTTGTCGTAGCCCGGCAGGTCGCCGCGGGTGACGAACCATTGCTGGTCAGGGCCCTGGTTGCAGGCTGCCATGGCGACCTTGCCGCCGGCGCTGCCGAGGCAGCGGCCACGTCCGTCGAGTTCGTTTTGCAGGTAAGTCGCATCCGGCGCGGCGAAGGCCGGGCTGGCCGCCAGGTGGAGGAGGGCAAGCACGGCAGAGGCGATGAAGCGGGCTGGTAATGCCATTTCTTTCCTTTGTGGTGAGCTTGCTACGACATTAACACGAAGGCGCCGCAGCTTGTGCAAATATTAAGCTTGGGCAATACTCATGCGCACTTCATCCCCAAAGCGGAGCCTATCCCGATGACTTTCCTTCGTACCACCGCCGTGCTCGCCCTCGGACTCGCCCTGGTTGTCAGCACGGCCGCCGCCGCGCCGCCGCCGCTGCAGAAAACCGATACCGTCGTCGGCCAGGGCAAGACCGCCACCGCCGGCGCCACCGTCACCGTGCATTACACCGGTTGGCTGTATTCGCCGAAGGCGCCGCAGCAGCATGGCGCCCAGGTCGATACCTCGACTGGCGGTGCGCCTTTCACCTTTGCCCTCGGTTCGGGCAAGGTCATGCCGGGCTGGGACCAGGGCCTGGTCGGCATGAAAGTGGGCGGCAAGCGCACCCTCGTGGTACCGGCCGCGCTCGCTTACGGGGAGCGCGGTGCCGGGCCGATTCCGCCGAACGCCAACCTGATCTTCGACATCAGCCTGCTCGACGTGAAATAAACGAAACCGGCCAATGCCCGGCATGGAAAAGCGGCTGAGAAGCCGCTTTTTTTCGTCGGGAAATTTTACATTTGATTCTTGGAATATATTTACGCCCGTAAATAAGGTGTTGATTCCTTTGGGAATTTTCCTGCTGGCACACTTCCTGCTCAGTAGTCCCGGGCGTACGTTAGCGCACACAACATAAGATTCTTTACCAAGGATAAGAAATGCTGACACCAAAATCGATGTACAAGAAGCTGTTCGGTACCGCTGCCATCCTCGTCACCGCGCTGGCCGGCGTCCAGGCTCAGGCCGCTATCGTTGGTACGAGCGGCTCGCTGAAGCCGACCATCGTCTCGGGCGCGCTGCCGGACACGCCTGACAACCGCATCGACCCGAACACCGCCTCGTCGCCGTTCTCGGGTGTCGTCAGCATCAATATCCGTTACAACAATGCCGCCGGCGAGCGTGAATCCTACATCTGCTCGGGCGCACTGGTCGGCAAGCGCCAGGTCGTGTCGGCCGGTCACTGCGTCGATACCAACGGCAACGGCGCCGTCATCGACATCAACAAGCCGGGCAACGACGTGCGCGTCATCTTCAACAACAACGGCAGCCAGTACGAGCTGATCACCGCCACCAAGGTGTCGATGAACCCGGATTACCAGGGCTTCGGCAATTGCCCGGCCGGCGTCAACTCGTTCTGCGTGAACGACGACATCTCGGTCATCACGCTGGGCCGCGACGCGCCGGCCAGCGCCAAGATCTACAAGATCTCAAACGCACCAATCGCCGAAGGCACCCACATCATCATGGCCGGCTACGGCACCTCGGGCGACGGCACCAACGGCTATTACATCGCTCCGGACTTCTTCGTGAAGCGCACCGGCGAAAACTACGTCGACCTGTTCGACCTGGACGACGAGCAGGGCTTCGTGGCCGGCAAGGAAGAGGTCTACTACGCCGACTTCGACGGCGCAGGCAAGGACCTGTTCTGCGAGCAGTTCGGCGTCTGCACCCCGCAACTGCCGAACGACAAGGAAGCCAGCATCGGCGGCGGCGATTCGGGCGGCCCGTCCTTCATCGTGCGTAACGGCGAACTGATGCTGGTGGCGAATAACACCTTCAGCGGCATCTGGAACGCCGATGACGTCGACGGCACCTTCGGCACCTACTTCGGCGGCATCGTGCTGGGCAGCTACACCGACTACCTGAACCAGGCCACCGGCGGCCAGGCCACCTTCGTCCCGGAACCGGGCAGCATGGCGCTGCTGGCGCTGGGCGGTGCGCTGCTGGGCGGGCTGCGCCGCCGTCGCAAGCAGTAAGCGGTTGCGGCTCTTCGGAGCGGCGTAAAAACCGGCCCGCGGGC
>NZ_JANUGX010000026.1 GCF_024753245.1 Massilia norwichensis
GCTAACTACCTCGGCCCATACGGCACGGAGGTAATTATTGTTCTCCTCCACGAGTTCCAAGTATGCCTGCCTCAGGCCATCAGTCTTCACCGATCGTAAATTCCGTTGTTTCCAGGTCGCTCGCAATCTTTCGACATGTTCACGCATTTCGCTGCTCGTTAGAGCCCAAGAAATGCGCAACCCATTGTGTACGGTTACCAGTAGCCATATGATGTCTGGAAAACCCTGCAGCATGTCCTCCAACGCCATGGTTTTCCCTTTGGATAAATCCCATTGGTTTAGCGTCGAGATGGTCGTCCATCCGTTCCTCCCACGTCGAAGAGGATCGCTTAGGATGGCGAGCAGCCAGTCGTACATGTTTTCATGGTCAGCAATAGATGGGCGTGGCCCAGGAAGATCCGCGGGCTTGGAGACGTTGGTTCCTTCCAAGAGCGGAATGAACTCATCGGAGTTGTATAACTGATTTAGTTGAATCCCATCCAAAACGTTATAGGCATAATAAAGGGGTAGAGCCATTGAGGAGCCGCCCGTTAGCCCAACGTAGGTCTCGTGCTGCCCCTTGTGCCAGCTAGGAAATCGGCCATATTCACAAATCTTGAACTCGATGCCGACCAAATGTGCGTCGTCGAGAAGTATTCCCACGTCGTAAGGACGCCCGTTTCCATCGACGGGGCTTTGCTCGTTCGCAGACGATACGTGCATCGTCATCTTCTTGTTGAGTTCGGAACACACGAACTTCATCGAGTGCGTGGCGAATGCCTGGAAAGTTGCTTCGTTCATTGTCTGGACTGCTCCAATATTTCAGCCGTCATCGTCGGCGATATCATCGAAGATGCTTCGATTACCACGCCTTTCTTCGACAGGTTCCACTGCCCCCAGAGCCCGAGGGCTCACGTTCGGCTCTGGCGGTTCTGTCTCGGCGACCCACTCGTCGGCAAGGCACGTTTCCCGCTCAATAACGTTTACGACGCTGTCGTCGTTGCTGAAGCGCCTTTTGAGCGTGCTCAGCGATTCGAGAAAGTCTTGCATGTGCTCGTCCGGAGGCACGTCCGGCCGATGCCTGCTTTGTGTGCTCATACGTACCTCCGCCAGCTTGGGTATCAGGTCCCTGCGAACGCTTTCGACAAGCGCGTCAAACTCCTCTTCCGTGAATACGCTTCGTATTCCGGGATCGTCCAGTGCGTGCATGTCGCGGCCTTCGATGGCATAGCTGCTGACTGCTTCGGTGAACTCCTTCCGATTTGTTTCTGGAAGGAGCCCGAAGCCGTGCAGGCGAACTGCAAGGTCGACTTCGGCAACTACGCTGAGGCTGAGTCCCGGTTTGGATACTCGCGCCAGGATCTCCGGGTCCTGTGCGATATACAATTCAAGAAACTCCTTGGAGCAGCGGCTGGCAAGGAACAGGTACAGTGCGCGCCGTGCGCCCCAAGACGACATCCACCCGACCTTGTACTCGTCGCTGGCTGAAAACTCCTTTAGGCGCGTGCACATCGCTGGGAAGAGCGTCCTCGGGACCACTACCGCCTTTTCGACACCGACGTTGCCGCAAGTGACTTGCGAAATCAGGTTCTGGGTAGAGCTGCCACTTAGGAAAATGCCGAGTAGGTCCGGACTGAAGGCCAGAGTGGCAGCATAAGCGTCGCCGATAGTCGGGTGCTTGAAGCGCCAGACATTCTGGTCATCAATCTGCAAGTGCGCGACCAAGCTGCCGTTGAGCGCGTTCAAAGCGGCAATGCAATCCCCGAGCGTGCTACCGAAACGTTCCAGCGCTTCGGGTTCCGCGCCCCCAAGTGTAACGGGGCTCTCGAGATTGTCCTTCCTCATATATATCAAACCCAGCGCGGCCTTGCTACTCGCGTCCAAGCCTTGAATTACTTCCAGTAGAAGTTGCTCGCGCTTTTCCACGAACTGCCCTAGGTGGTATTCACTGAGGTAGAGCTCCTTGGTAAATAGGGGATCAGAGATGCGGCGCGCCGTTTCCGGAATGAAGCGCGCATGCGCCGCCATGTATTCCAGATGGGGCTCAATGGCGGACCGGAACGAGGTCGGCTGTCTTCCGAGTTTTAAATGGTTGTAAAGGATCTGCTGTTTTTCGATCTCGGACAGGTCGTGGACATCGATCACGACTTGGCTTTCGCTTAAGAGGGGAAATGCGCTTTCCTTGAGATCCTGGCGGGCGCGATTGTAAATATAATCCCTTGACGTCATGACTATCTTCGCGCCTTTGCGCAGCATCGCCCGTACCTGGGCAAGCGAATGGTTCCAGCCGTGAACCAATGGAGATTCGTACTGGGTGACGCCGAACGCGTCGTCAATCCAGAAAAACTGCGATGGCTCATTTACGTTCCAGCGTTCCACAACTTTCCCCGGATCGGCGAGCTTGAGCACTGACGACTTCCACTTGTCGGCAGCCGCCATCGCCAACATTGAAGCAATGGTCGTTTTCCCCGCCGCAGGTTCCCCGATAAGTAGCACAAAGCCGTGTTCATCCAAGGCACTAACGGCCTTCCGGTACGATTCAGTGATTACGACCTTGGCAAGGTCCTCCCTCAAGGACTCCAGAACCGCGCGCGCCTGGGCGTAGGCGCGCTCATCGAGGATCTGGCTCAGGTCTCCCAAGCCGTACAGCCGCGGCACGAGCATCCTGAGCCGGGTGTTTTCTCTGATCTGATCCTCCATCCATGTCTGACCAAATATCAGGACGTGCTTGGCCCCCGCCCCGATCAGGGCAGATTTGATTGTTGCCTCCCGCTTCCCCGAAACGCCGGCGTTTGACATCAGCACGTAGACGTCGCAGAGTCCAGCTGCCACAAGCCTCCTCACTTTTGGCAGCTCGTCGGCAATGTCAGAACTGGAAAGGAGATGGCCGGCCTTACCCGAGAACTTACATTGGATCACGAAGTTCCCGCAGATATGCTGCCCGGGCGCGGGCGCCCAATGCCCTGCGAAGGCACCGTCACGCCCCGCGTCGTTCGAATCCAGAAAAGACTGTACAGTCTGGCCGAGGATTTCTCGAGCTATGGTGAGGCAAAGCTGTTGGAAGCTGTTCCATCCGATGCGGTGCAATTCGTACATGTCGAACCGGTATAAGAAAATAAATTCTGCAGCAGACGTCGTTCCCCGTCCATACGGGATATTTCCAACTCGGCATTAATGTTACCGTAAATTCTTTTCTGATCGAGCGGATCATGGAAAAAATGCCCGACGTAGCCCCGAGCTGAACGCGAAACAAGGCGGTCATCTTTGCGACAAGTCGGGCTCGCGTCACTCATCTAGTGGGAAGGCGACAACCTGCGGAGACCACGTAAAGACTCAATTTTGGGACGGAGTTTCCCGGTCGTGCAGGGCTCAGGGCTAGCTGCAGCCGCTCTCGCGTGACAATGCGTGAGAATGTTGCCCTTGGTTTTCGATAGTATGTAGGACTTGTCTTACGCGCGATAATTCGTTGCGCAATTCCGGCGACTGTAGCGTACGGTGTACCGCCCAGCGGTACTCTCGAGGGCGTAGTTGGTCACCAGTCGCCATGTGAATGAGGTGCGATATAGGCAACGAGGTGCCGGTTCGGACGATCCTTTGCTGCCGGGCCGGATGCCACCTCTCGCACGACGAAACCGCTCATCTCTTCTCGTCAGGTGCGCTGCAATGGAACGGATGACAAATTCAGCAGTAGGCAACCGCAATGGCCATCAGCGGAAGCTTGCTTGGTCGACGCCAATGTCTGATGAAGGCTGATTGCAGAATTTCGAGCTGCGCCCGTGTTCGCCGTTGCAATTTAACTGAAGTATACGATTCTTGACGGGAGCAAAGTGAGTAACGACGAGGATGAAAATTATCCAGCCACCGCCGTGTCAACGTGGAGCGGTTACGTGTACCAGGGCAAAATTGCGCTTTACCATTCTCTCAAGCTGATAAATCAAGGGGACAAGGATTTCGAGCTCCAATTAGACAGCACTGATGATTTCGCTATTTATAAGAACGGTGCTGTGCTTAGCGCCCATCAAGTGAAAGCCAAAATTAGCGGATATCGCAATGGGTACATTGAAGCTCTAGAAAAATCATCTGCTATCGAGTTTGACAGAACCAAGGGCATTTCGCGTTACTTTCATGTATCAGTTCAACTTAACGATACTGACGATTACACCGGAAAAAACGGAGAGCTCGTCCGGTTCTACGCCTACGGCAATAATAAATATTGCGGATTGGGCGAAATCGAAGTACTGACAAAAGAGGTCATCAGGAAGATCTGCGCTAGCCGTTCTATTACGATGACCGAGGATCTGTTGCATTATAACTATTGCCTACTTTCCGAAAAGATAAGTACCAAAGCAGTAGCAATACATCGCTTGGTGCAGGACGATCGAGAAAAAGCGAACAAAGCCGCTTACGAAAATCGAATTGCGGCTCAAAGCTTGCTAGACGACATTCTGACCAAGAACCCTTATAACAGTACTGCGTACTACGCTGTGGAGTTGAAGGCTAAGCTATACAGTCATCTTGAAGATAGGCTCGATCAAGCATTACCCGGTATGAGTGATGCAGCATACGCGAGAGCACGCAGACTCTTTGAACACATTCGCGTTGCAGATGCTAATGAAATGAAAACGCTCTGTCAGCTAATGAAGCCGTCGGAGCGTTTTTCAAGTATACAAAAAGCAGATATTAGAAGTTATTCTGGACTGATTGAGGCCATGAGTATTGATCCAATACTTAAACAATTCCCTCACTACGTTGACGCCAAAAAGCGCTTCTACCTGCCGACCGCTCTTGATCTGCCCTTTCTTGATGACCAAGAAGGCTGCACCTCGGACTTGCTCGGAGAAATGGAAAGCAATGGGGATCTACTTAGGCTTCTATTCGAATATAACCATCTCATTGCGTGTAGATCCACAACGTCTTTCGTTATCAGCACCAAATACACCCATTCCGACGACATGACCGATCAGGAAGTTAAAGACCGCACCGACAGCAATATCACTAAATCATTTTACTTAAGCATAGTTACCAAAGAAGACGCAGAGGCTCGACTGAATGATAAATAAGATTATTGATGAGGCGCTCGTCGCTCATGGCTTCATAAAGGAGCATGCGACCGATCTCACCGGCTTCTACATCCGTGAATCAGGTTCAGCGATTAGGTTTGCGATCCTGCATAAGTTGGACCAGCTATCCAGCGCGACTGAACTCAACGCTGCCATTAATCAGTTGGCACCTGACTCGTTCCTCAGTCACCCAACGTTCAAAAAGAACTGCGATCTGATCTGCATTCATCACCTGAATAAACTGGCCGAGTTCAAAGATCACGAAGAGCAGATATTCGCGATCGAGGAGGATCCTCACTTCTTCAAGAAATATATTCTGTACTATAGCGACACCGAAGAGAGCGCGATCCAAGATTATTCATTTGATAAGCTCAGGGCCACTATCTCGGACAAGAGCCAGTTCAGCAACTACAAGAGCGATCCACTCGCTGCCACGCAGTACAGCGTGGCAGCAAAAATCTTCATCAAACTTCCATTCCTTGAGCTCCCATTCACCCGCAGAGAACTGGTGTCCTTGCGGCTGCAGGCAGCCGAAGCAGTTGCTGAAGCGGAACTCGATGCAACATACAAAACCATTCAGAAACTCACAGCAAACAACGTAGACGAATTGATTAAGGAGCTGATCGACAATGAGCTGGAAAATAGCGCGAATTGAAGTTTCTAGCTTCAAAGCTTTCAAGCACATCGATTTGAATTTAGGTACTTCATCCCTGCTGACTCTCGACGGGCCGAACGGGTATGGAAAGACCAGTATCTTCGATGCCGTTGAGCTTCTACTTACAGGTCAGATCAAGAGGATCTTTAATCTCTTTACGACCTTAATGACAAGAAACAAAAGCAATTATGATGACAACCTGTTTTGGAACACTCGCTCCGGCAAAAAAGACTTGTCAATCAAGATTGAGTTCATTGACGGTGATCGAAGACTCGTTTTAGCCAGGCATGCACCTGTAAAATCGTTCGAAACCAAAGCGAACAACCGAGCCGATAAGTTCAAGCACTTCGCTCTCTATGAGCTACCCGCTTTCGACTCTACAGACTATACTCCCGCCAATTTACGCAAGGACGAATACCTCGATCAGGTCTTTGGCAAAAACTTCAGAGAGAATTTTGCGTTCCTTAACTACTTGGAGCAAGGACAAAATAAACTGCTCCACACCCGCGTGGACGAGCGTAAAGACGCGCTTGGGAACTTGTTCGACATTAACGACGTCGCCGCAGAGATTGAAAACTGCCGGTCGATCACAGGCAAACTCACCAAATACTTGAGTGACGAGAATCGCAGAGCTGAGGAGCAGCGACTTAATAGCGAGTGCATTGCCCTACGTGAAATGGTTCAGGCCGACTTGGGTAGCGTTGAATACAAAAAACTGTCGACCGTTAAGCCCGAGCCAGGTTGGGACAAGGAAGAACTATTCCTCACGTATGCCCAAGATGTTCATGCCCAGTTCCTGGAGTCGATCCGTAAACTGAACGACCTGCTTCCATTGAAAGCAGCGATTCGCATCAGAGCTGAAAATGAAGCCATCGAAGCTGACATCAAACTGCATGCACAGTCGCTGAACAGCCTGGCGCAACTGGGCACTGACTTAAACAAGCTGGATGAACTAGACGCAACCAAAAAAGAGATCGACCAGCTCACGAGAGCCACCACCATCATTAAAAAAGGGGCGTCGGTTATCACAGCAGAGCAGGCCCGAACGCTTCCAGGCTGGACGACTGGTCGGCTGGGTTGGTTTGAAGAGCAGATTACAACACGCAATGATTTACAGAGGAAAAATACCGCCAACGAGAGCTCTGCAGCCGAACTAGTTCGCTTGAAGCAACAACTGCTTGATGAGCACGCCAAGCTTTACCCGAACGACAGTCTTTGCCCGCTGTGCGGCAATGACTGGAAAGCTCATGCATCGATGCTTAAAGCCGTTGAGGAAAGAGCCCAGAAGATCGCGGACGTCTTAGGCAAGGATGGTAAAGCCCTCGTCGCATTAATCACCTCGATGACCACCGAACTTGCCACCATTGAGGCATATATTCAGGCGCGCGAGGCAATCCTGAAGCCTGGATATAACGACGCATTGCATAAAGCGCTGACGGGAGCAAAAAACCGTCTCCCCGCAATCGAGCAGATGGCTGAACGGCTCAGGGCTGAAGGTATCCGAATCACCTTCCCGTTCAACGAAGACGAAATGGTGGTAGCCACCCGCCTTGAAGAGCTACGCAATTTGATGCGCGCCAAGAAAACGGACGAGACCGTAATACCACCAGAAGACTGGCGCCAAATTATCGATGCGGTGTTCAAGGACTTGCAGGACTTCTATATTTTGGATCCTCAAGATCTAAAAAACAAAGAACTCTACATTAAGATTAAGGCTAACGAAGCCCAGAGCAGCAGGCTTCAGAAATGCATCAAAGAGCTTGAAAAGATTCAACGCGACAACGATGCCGCTAACAAAGCCAAAGAGAAAGTCAACAAGCTACGTTTAACTTTGGAGAAAGCGGAACAAAAGTACGCTGATCAAACCATCTCGGAAATTGAACTCATTTTTCACATCTACAGTGGTCGGCTCATTCAGAACTACCAACGCGGCCTCGGGCTATTCATCGAGAGCCGGGATGGAAAGCAACTGAGGTTCCTGACGGCAGAAAAGTCCGACCATGATGCGGTAATGTCCATGAGCACAGGCCAGGTGTCAGCCCTCAGCCTCGCCTTCTTCCTGTCGCTCAACAAGGTCTATGCCGATGTCCCGCTCATCCTCATCGACGACCCGTCTCAGTCCTTGGATGAGGTGAACGTCGCGTCTCTGACCGACCTGCTCCGCTGTGAGCTTAAGCATTGCCAGCTCATTGTATCGTCGCATGAAGAAGATATCTCGACATACATGCGATACCGCTTCAACCGGGCTGGATTGACGACGAGCTCGCTCAACATGCAACGCTTGGCTAAAGAAGCGGCGTAAGGCTGTGCGGTAGCCAGCCAGGGCTTAGGTGGCTACCGTTTTGCCCCACCTATTGCCCTTTTCCGTTAGTTCGACCGCAGAGGCGAGATAGTTTTTCGAGGGTCGGGTCGGCGGCAGGCGTCCAGGTGAACTGCGCGGAGCTCTCGTTGTACTGGCTGACGAACCCGCGAACTTATGCGTCAGCTGCTTGACTCTTGGTCGCCGGCGTTTGCGTTTACACTCGGCACCCTACGCTATACCGCCTCGAGAATTTACTATGAACAATACAGATCTAAGGGTTTCCATCAGCAACTGTTAATGTAATGCCAATCGCTTCCTCCACCGGTCGGATACGAGCGACGTTCGCGAGCCGCTGTGCGGCGTCTGCAACTTCGATACTGCCGAGTGTGTCTCGTCTTGGACCCAAGGCGGAAGGTGCTATTGATGGCTCATTACCAGATGTACAAATTACCATTCTGTAGAGCATCTCACCAGCGTCGCTGAAATGCGTTGTCCGGACCGTATTACCGTTTAATCTTCGAGTCGCCTCAGCGATTTCAATGCAATAGGCTCCCTGATCTGTATACACGAGCAAAAAACCGTCATTAGGCGATACTCGCTGTATCTGTGCAATCTGCCCCGGCAGATGCTGGTCAGAGGCCGACAGCTCACCTTTTGCGTTGAGCTTCCCAACCTTCGCTTGAATAAGCAATGTCTTGGATAGTATAGGAATATAGGCTCCTGACTGCGGCAAGACCTCTAGAAAAATTGCAATGTCGGCGCCAGTAGGGCCTTCCTGAGTTTTCGGGTTCATCGCCGCAACCGCAACTTTGAACTCGAACACATGGCCCGCAGCTAACACCGCCCTCGAACTGTTCTTTCCAGCGGTCCGCATGATCAAGACGGACATACCATTCGTTTCCGGCTCCAGACCTTTTGCAGCTTGCTCGTCGAGTTGCTCATTCAGCCCTTGGGTAACCAAGCGGCGCAATCCCATTGCGATACCAACTCGTGCCTCTTCGAACGCCCTCTCTGGCTCGTTCTCCTGTTCAAACTCCAACTCAGACATTTTTTTCTTCTGATGAATAAATTGACATCTATGCTACCAAAACAGGCGAAAAACAGCCATTAGGCAATCGCGAAGTATGGCAATGTCGGGCCAACTTGGTGATCGAACTGTCGTTCTTACCATGCAGAGCATTAGTCCCAGAACCTAAATCGCGATGCAGTGCGCCTACACCAGCAGCACCGCAGATGCCTGCGACGCACTTCGAGATCGATAATCAACTATTAGTCATCCGTCTATTCGTGAGCCGAACTTAAAGTCCTCCGACTCTCCCAGCATGCAGTAGCTATTGCTGATCACTACAATTCGCACATAAATTTGATTAATATTTACGCGTCTTTCCTTCGATAAAAATAATTTATGAATGAAGCAGCCATTTCATTGATCAGCAGCGCTTCGCTTTCTGTGATATCCGAAGAAGCTACGCTTCCATGGCCAATATTCGGTGTCCGATTTCTATATATGTAAAACTGATGCAGAGACTCAGTAATGTTGGAGTCAGCAAGCTTTTTGTTCTTAATTTCTTTGATTGCTTCGCCTAAGGTCGCAGCCGAAATCCCCTTTTTGTTAAGCCATTCTTTTAGATAGCCTTCAATCGCTTTCATCGAATTAGAAACTGACGTCTCAATATTGATATGCTTCGGATCGGCAAGTGCATCCCTAGCGCCAGCGATTAAGGCAGAGATAACCGGGTATTCTTTAGTTGCGACTTCTGTATCGGTCATTTCTGCGATTACCGCCTCGTACTTGACTTCGACTCTCAATATTCCATCCTGATCACTTTTTACGATTTCATATCCAACGTTGTGGTAATCGAAGAGTTTATTAATCTTCTTCCATGGAACGAATCGCTGATTTACCACCTCTTCAATGATGCTTAGCACTTCATGCCATTGAGCGCTTCGTATGAGATCGATCAGTAAATCACTACTATAGCCCTCATAAATATCATCCTCGCCATAAAGGGACACGTGATCCTTGTTGATCGAAACCGACAGATTGCGATAAAGCGCATATTCACGAAGAACGGAGGCCTCTGCTTCTTCAATTTTCTCGTACAACAATTTGAGAAGGTCATATCGGAAGGCAGATGGAATATACTTGTATCGAAGCTCGCATGGCTCGTAGTCGAGCTTATTTCGACGCGTAAAATTGAGTAGCATCTTAACGTAAAACTCCTAATATATTGAGTGTGCAGAAAATAAACTACGTGCCCATTGGCGACCTGTTGATGCACAGGCGCTCTTGTGGAAGCGCGTTGCGGCTTGTCTTTACTATGGCCCACAGCTTTCGGATATCTGGTTGTTTAGCCTGATCTAACGTTGCCTGCGCACCGGGCAACTGAGCCTCGTACCGTCCTTGTAGTTTAGATTTACCTAACAGGTCGCGCAGCACATCGTCTGGTGGTGCCAACACTCCTTCAAGATGGGGCAGGCGTGATGCGATGGCCAAGCCTTCCGGATCGTAATCGGGAGCAGACCACACCGCGCGGCCATATTCGATGAGAAAATTAAGCGACGCGCCGACCGAAGTGTGAACGCTCCCCCGCCACAATACCAGTGGATTTTCGCCGGCTGGCTGGAAATCGAGTTTGAGATCGTCAATGCGCTCAAAAACCTCCCAGTTCTCCACCACGATCACCGAATCGTGTCGTACGCCTTCGAGCGCGTCGTGCACATCACACTCCAGATTCGCCCTGGGAGGTAGATAGATCGCCTCCCCTTCCAATTGCAGTGGCCGGCCCCGAAGCGCCTTTAGCGCAATCCGATTTGCGCGTACGGATAAACCTGCCCATTTTTCGTCAGGCCCCAGCTCCAGCGCCGCAGCCCGATTTACATCAGCCCAAGCATCTGGCGAAGTCGCTGGATCGATGTTTTCGGCGCGAAGCCACTCGCAAATGCGTCGCTTGTGGGCGGCGCTAAACATGATTTGCTTACCTTGCACGATGCCGATTCCGATTTCTTCGACGAATGCGGTCAGCGTCTTGGAGGCTTGAAATTGCACTCGCTCAGCCGGGCTTTGTAGAACTCGCAACAAACTTTGGGCCAGTATTTTTTTGTTCATCAGCGCGCTCTGGACAACAACAGATCGGTCACATAAACGTTCCCGCATAATGGCTCGGCATCCATGATAACGGGCTCGAAGGTCACGTCGGCGCTGCGCCGGCGGCTCAAGGAACCTTCGTGTAACAAGCACAGCAACCAGATATCGTCCTCTAGATGCACAAGATCAGGGTTCTGCATTTTCCATGTGAGCGCAGACACAGGCTTCTCGTCAAGCTCGGCAAGCAGATTCGCCAGTGCATCCTGCCACGGTTTGGTACTCGGCAAGTCTTCGTCTGTTGTTTGTGCCTCATCGGAGAGCAGCGTCCCGATCCGGGGAGGCAATTCAGTAGCCGCCTTGACACTGGGGACCGTCATCGCGATATCGTAAAGCACTTCCTCGTGGACGGGATTTTGAATACATGGGTGCGTCACCAGAGAATAGCCGGGCGCCCGCCGTAACCAGGCCGGCGCGTCATCGAATATTTCGATGTCTCGGGGAGCGTAGGATGGCGTCTGCTTTAAATGGAGCTCGAAGGCCCGCATGCGTTTTGCAAGTAGCTCGATCTGCCGAGTGCGGTAAAGATAGTCCCGTAAAATCTCAGTGATGTCGAGTAATTGGGCGCGCCACTGCGGAAGATGATTGGCGATCTGGGAGCGATACACGTCATACATCCGGTCCCCCTCGGGTATGTTCTCCAACCTGTGAAGCAAGTCGCTGGACTGGATCACGCCCAGCGCGTGACTGATACGCCCAACACGCTCCAGATAAAATTCATTCTGTGCGCGCTTTTCTGCGTATGTCGGCACATCGGCGAAGCGGTTATCGGCCAGGATGCGCAGGAACCGCAGGGCGATTGTCACGCTATCGGACAAGGCGAATACCGCACGGTCAAATTCTTCGCTGTAACGATCCGCATCGTCCAGGCGCCCATCGAAGACGGCATTGGCAACAAGGTCGGCGATCTCCGGCAGTCGCCGGTCCAGATCTGCCACATCGGCGCCCACCATTGAATACAGCCTGTCAACGTGCAGCGCCTCCTCAAAATGCTTGGCCAGCGAGCTGGCCAGGCGATACGTACCTTCCCGGAGCGGGATCAGAATGCGGGCCTGATTCAGCTTAAGCAGGCCTCTCCCTCCTTCCGGATCGTCGGTGTGGTCCACTTCGCCGCGGTTGAACGCGGCGGCAATGAGCTGTCGGTGCTTGTACAGCTCGCTCAGATGGGCAATTACAAGGTCAGGATGGTCGGGCATCGTAGGCTATAACAAACGCGGTGTCGGGGCCTGCTCTTCTTCAATGTCGTCGCCGATATTCTCGGCCGTCATAAGGAATTGCACGATTTCGGTGAGATATTCGATCTTGCCTGTAACTTGGTAAATCTCGCGCTCGGCATTGACACGAATGAGAAAACCATCGTCCACCAGCAATTTCAAATGACGGTCCAAGGCGCCCTTGAGCTTGCCGTCGGTGGCACCACCTCGTCCCACACTGCCCAGTGCCTGGAACTCCGCACGCAAGCCAGGGTTGCCATCGATCGCAGCCATGAGCGCATGTGCTTCGATCTTGTCCCCCCTGGAGTAGAAGATTTCCATCCCGCTAGCACGCATCACCTTGACAAAAAAGTCGACCAGAAAACGGATCTTCAGCTTGATGCGTGTGAATTCTTCTTTGATGGCATGCTTTTCATTAGGGCCAATTCGCTCATAGGCAGCGTACCAAGCGCCGCTTTGCTCGGTCATGACCAGGGAGCGGCCGATGCGCGTCAGGTAGGCGTTAGCGTCCTTCTGATTAGACTCGGTGGCAAGAAACCGATATGCGTCCGGATAGCGCACTTCACAGATAAACTCGCCGCTTAACAGTAGCGGCATGACTTGTTCAAACATGCTTCGCTCCTCATTGTGGGCTATCGTGACCGCCGCTAAGTGCGACAGCGGTCGGGTCATAAATGCATCGGTCTGATTTGATGGAGCGCCGGTTGCAAAACAGCGCGAGCACATCAGGATCAGGATCCGGACAGGCCGAGACAAGCGTAATATTGTTTCGATTGAGGATGTCCATCAACAACTCGACATTGCCCAGATCGAGGTCCTTGATTTCATCCAAGGCCCAGACCACGTTGACCGGCGCACTGCCGCGAACGCGGTTGATGAAGGCCACGAAGATGAGGACGATCACGATATAGGACAGACCGTTCGAAGAAATGCTCTCTAAGTCCTCCGCCTTCCTGAACGGACGGCGGTTGCCATTTTCGACGACCTCGCCCTGGATGCGAACCAGGTTGGTCAGTTCGGCCTGAATGCCCTCCTTCAAGTGCCAGTGGTCGAGGAGTTCGCGTAGTGCTGTGGCGAACGCCGGCGGTGGCAAGTCGACCAACTCGCCAGCCTGCCAGTCATTGCGCGCATCAATGACCTTTTCGATGGTGCTCCAGTATTCCAGTTCGCGAATCGACGATACGATCTCCACACTCAGTTGGCCAATACTTTCAAAGCCCTGATTGGCATTTAAGCTGTCCTGCAGCTCCCTGTTAAATTGCAATACCTTGCGATGAAAGGTGTCCATGCGATTACGAAAATCGCCGACCGCTTCTGCAATGGTACGGGCCTCCACCCGCAGCAGATTCTGGTAAATCAAATGCTCGCTCGAGTACCACGCCTTGAAGGCGGGAACCCATTCTCGGGCTTGCGTTGCGCGGTCCGGACCGATACTCTGCCGATGCGTCTCATAGTATTGATCCGGCGGCGACATTCGATGCGCCGTGAATGCTTTTTTGATGCCGTCGATATCCCGCATTAGGCGTTCCTCGCTCTTCTTTAACTCCCCCATCTGTAGCCCATACTGCCCAATGAGCGCCACCGACTGCCAGGCCGGATCGAACGCAGGTACGGCATGCACCGAAACAGCGTAGGGTTCCAGCAGTTCCAGATACCTCTGCACTTTATGTTGCTCTCCAGCGATTTCCTCGAGCTTTTTTGCTAACTGCTGGAGCGCACTGCGGCGCGTCGATTTATCGTCGTTCCATACCTTCATGCAGCTCTCTTTTGCCTGCTCTTCCTTCGCCTTATCCTTTCTTGCGGTTGCGAGCGCGTCTTGAAAAGAGTCGCGCTGACTCCATTCAGACGTCTGCCAGATGCGCCACTGCATAACGTGGTTACGTTCGTCAGCGATCACGTTAAGCTGAGACCGCGTTGTGTTGATCTGCACATCAAGCTGTGCCAGAGCAGTAGTGTCTACCCCACTCGCTCTGAGCTTGGCGATCCGATCATCTTCGATCTGGCCACGGCTAATCTGGTAGCGTTTTTCGACGCCATCGGCCACGCTGCCGATATCGGCGAGCGTCTGGTCCAGCGCGCGCTGGACATCTTGCTTGCGTGCGGCGCGCTGTGTCACCAGCTGCGCGATGGCGGCCTCAGTCAACGCACGGTGTTCTGCGAGTCGCTTCTTCGCGTCCCTGCACATGCGGTCGGCGTCGGCATGAGCTTGTTGTGCTTGCGCCTTTGCCGCATCGCGGCTGTGTTGCACATTAGTGCGGGCTCCCTTGAGTAATTTTTCCGCGGAGGCCAGGGCTGCTTTCGCGCTGGCCGCCTCCACCGAACGCATATCTGCGACGCGTTGCGCTTCAAGCCGCTGGGAGCCAAGCAAAGTCAGATTTGTCTCATGCTGGATGATCCGATCCTTGGCCGCGCGCATGTCGTCACGCGTCGCCTCGATCTTCTGCTGCAGGGTCTGTTCGTCGGCCATCAGTGGCGCTTCGACCCCATCCAGATTGATCCGCAAGCCATAGATGCTGTCCGTCAGCTCGCCCATGACTGGTGCCAGGTCGGTGCGGGTCAGCAAATCTTCGCGCAGCACTTTAGCGATGTCCTGTGTCCAACCCGGGTGCTGGGCGCGCAACGCATATAAGACGCTGTCCTGGTCCGGTGTGGCGTGCATCAAGAGTGTATTGAGGCGACGCTCCCCCTGAGCGACATCCGTTTTGAGCACCTGCAGCTGCATTTCTGCCTGGTCAAATGCATGTCGGGCCTTCTCATGGGCTTTGCTCGCCAGCGTATCTTGCGAAGAGTATTCGTCGTATTTCTCGCGCGCCTGGCCGACCTTGACCTCTTGCTGCTCCGCGATTTCGACCAGTTTGGGATCAGGTTGAGGATGTTGCAACTGTGCTTGCGCCAGTCCCAGCGCCACATTTGCCGCTTCCAGCGCCGCTTGCAGTTGATTCTCTTCAGGCACAGCCTGATGGCGCGTCAGTATTTCCTGTTCGTCGAACTCGCGCGCCACCGCGTCCATGCGCAGTTGATGGTCCTCCCGTGCGCTGGTGCGCTGTCGTTCGAACGCATTGACACGCTGGCTGTGTTCGAGCTCGAGACTCTTGACGAGTTTGTCGTACTCTTCCTCAATATTGGATTGCTTATTCAGCAGCAGGCCTTTGCGCTCTTCCAGGCGGGCCCTTGCCTGGAGAAGCTCAGCTTCCTGATCTACGAGGGCAGCCTTCTGCTCGATGCCCTCCTGCTGATACTTTTCCTTCTGTTGGGCGAGGTGGTTCAACTTGCGCTGTGCGTCTTCGATCGAACGTCCAACCTGATCAATACGCTCCAGGATGGCACTGCGCAGTTGAGAAAAGCGCTGGTCAGATGCATCCCGTTCTTCCTGTGCCGTGTTGAGCGCCCGCTGCTGGTTCGTTTCCTGACCCCTGAGGTTATCGTCGAGTGCCTGGAACTGGCCATGCAGGTTGCGCAGTTCCTGTTCTGCTGCTAATGCTGCCAGATAGGCTGCCTCCACTTCTTCCATGCGGGTCGCCTGTGTCATCACGGCAGAATAGCTGTGATAGGCGTCCGGCCAGCCTTCCACTTTCTTGCGCTCCGCGCCGAGCGAGATCTGGCCGGCCGCGTCCGTCACGGTGGCAACGATCATCCGTTGCAAATCAGCGAAATTCGTTTTCCGCGTAAACATACCGAATACGATACGTTCGATGTGCGGAAGCGGCTGACCAGGTGGGCAAAAAGCGTAGGAGTGGAGGTCGCGACGATGCTGTTTTGGGTCACTGCCGTGCGTACGCTTGCCCTGGATGACGGCACGGTATTGGTCGAGATGCATTTTCCGGCTGCAAGTGACGCCCTTCAGCTTGAAGCGTTCGAGCAAATTTGTGTTCGCTACCAACGATTTCCCGTCATCGTGCACGAACCAATCGCGCTGAAATGCCGCATTGACAAAGCGGTACTCCACGGCATCGCCAGTCACGTCCGAGCAGAGGATGGCGCAACACGTCACGCCGTCACGGTCATATTCGTAGATGATGTACGACGTCGACCTGGGCAGATAGTACCTGGCAAAGTTTTGCTGATTGCTGACGGGACGGACAATCCGGTCTGGACGCTCGCCAAAGAACGCAGGGATCAGCTTCAACAGTGACGTCTTCCCCCTGCCATTGCGCCCAGTGATCGCAGTACCGCCCTGCAGAGGAAGCTCAGTGATGCGGCCGGTGGTATAGGAGTCCACCATGACTAGCTTGTTCAACGCAAAGCGACCGACCAGAGGCGAGCTGTCAACGATCATTAATGAAGCTCCTTATTGGTAGAAAGGAAACGAATAGAGGTAAAGACTATTTACCGATAAAATTATTTAACGTATCCAAACTTAACTGTTCGTGATAGCATTTGTCAATGCTGTACAAAATCACAGGACTCTTACGTGACCACCTCCCCTATCGCTTCCTCATCGCCTGCCGAGCCGGCGTCGCTGCCGACCAGTATTCGCCAGCGGCTGATGCATATTGAGCGTTGCCTCTTCTGGAAGGGAGAGGTGCAACGTGCCGACCTGATCGACACCTTTGAAATCACCACGGTTCAAGCTGCCAAGGACTTTCGTCTGTACATGGATAGCTTTCCGGGGAACATGGCGTACAACCAGTCACGCCGCAGATATATCCCGCAGGGCCGTTTCACTCCGGCGTTGATTCGCCCCGACACCCTCGATGAGTTTGCTGATATGCCGTCAGCGCAGGTGCCCGTCGCGCGGTGGCCGCTGCCGCTGCGTCGCGCAAGTCCAGAAGTATTGCTCGTCATGGTCGAGGGCGTCCGAGACCGGCGCATGATTGAGGTGCAGTACCAATCGATGACGGGACAGGCACCCGAATGGCGCTGGCTTTCGCCGCATGCGTTCGCCTCTGATGCGGAACGCTGGCACGTGCGGGCGTTTTGCCATAAGCGGCAAGAGTTTCGGGACTTTGTGCTGGGACGGATATTGAGTACACGCGATGTTGATGCAACCGACATCGATCCTGCGGGCGATACTGAATGGAACACGTTCGTAGATGTCCTCGTCACACCCAACCCAAGGCTCGAAGCAGAGCAACGGCAGGCTATCGGCGCAGAGTACCAATTACCGGAAGATTTGGAGCTCACCCTCAAGTTGAGGAAATCAATGCTCTTCTACGTCAATGCAAAGTTTGAACCCGCCACCACAGAAGATCCAGCGGCCCATCAGTTGTTTGTAGCGGCACTAAAAGAGTCGGAATAAGCCGTGTTCATTTGCGTAAGTCTGCTCGCGTAAGCGAACTCCCAGACTCTTTTTTCAGCCAAGCACGGCCTGAAACCTTCCGTCCTCGGAAAAGTGGCAGACGATGCTTGCCGTGAACCCGGAGCGCCTTCATCTTAGCTACACAGAAGCGAATTTCGGCTATGTCTCGAAAATTAGTTCCAACGTGCGAACGGCATTTGGTTGTGCAGCTTTGAACACTCGTCGCCTGGACGCAACAGCTCAGCTGGGAGTCGTTAAATTACAGTCGATAAGTGTTGCGTTCGACGGCACTGCAAGCGCAACACTTCAGGCAATTTCAAAACGCAACGGGAATTAAGAGATTATTCCAGTTCCGAGAAGGTGATGACGCGCAACAGTCAGCCGAAACTACCAAGAATGCGAACTTTGCTTCCATCCTTGAATCCGCCCGGCCCGCCCCAACTCATGCCGTATCCGACAAGAGTTCCGATCATGAAGCACGCACTGGTCCTGGAAAAAGATTCGGCAAGCTGCAACGCAAGCACGGCGCACTCGGCACGCTGGGCTTTTCCGTCACGCCGGTGTTTCGCGCCAAAAAAGCCTTGCTCGCCGCGCAGCTGATGCCTTTTGACCTGATCGTCATTCATACCACGGCCATCCCCGAAGACCGGCGCTCGCTCGCCGGTGAACTCAAGCGCTGTTCGCCCTTGTCCTTCATCGTCCTCTTGACCGAGCCCGGTGCCGACGCATGCTCGCGCGGCCATCCCGATTGCGACAGCGTCGACGCCATCCTGCAACGTCCCCTGACACCACAGGCATTGCACAGCGCCATGGCTCGCCATCAGGACGATGATCGTCCGTACGGGCCGGCCCTCCAGCACGACCGCGAACGGCGCCACAGGCCTGCCGTCTAGACCCCGATCGGCCGCCACTTCCGCAGCATATGCTGTGCAGCTGCCCACGCTGCATGTAACATAGCCGCCATCAGCTCAACCAAACAGCGTTACGACGAAAGACCACCATGAATGCATCCCTCCTTTGCCGCCTTGCCTGCGCCGCCGCCATCGGCGCCTTCGCCGCCGGCCTGACGCCCGCCCACGCCGACAGCGTCGCATCCTCCGCCTCCAGCGCCGGTTCCGCCTCGTCGGCCAGCATCTCCGACTCGATCGGCGCCTCCAGCAACAGCTCGAATCGCGACAAGCGCGTCGCCGCCGGCGACTACCGGGTGATCGACGTCGCCCAGGCCCCGGCCAAGCTGGAGACCACGCGCCTGACCCTGCGCCCGGTGGCCGGCACGCCGGCCCAGGAGTTCACGCTGGACGTGCCGAACCGCGCCCTGGCCGCGCGCCAGGTCGATGCCGGCGCCGTGGTCCACGTCAACGAACGCGTGTACGGCTACGAATTCGCCTATGCCGATACCAAACAGCCCTTCTTCCTGGCGCTGCAGGACGACTGGTACCGCGAACTCGGTTCGCGCCAGGTCACGATCTGATGCTGCCACGCCGCGCGACCGCCGTGCTTCGCGTGACGCTCGCCGCGATCGCACTCGGCGCCAGCGCGTCCGCGTCGGCCGGCATGCCGGTGTTCTGCGAACGCGGCAAGGAAGTCAGCGCGGCCGAGCAGGACCGCGTGCTGCGCTTTGCCGGCACCGTCAAGCGCGAACTGGAAGCCTCGGGCGGCAGCGTCGCCCTGATCGCGCGCGCAGGCCTGGACCTGAGCCGCTTCGACCTGCTGTATTCGCATGCCGGCGTGGCCTTGAAGGAGGCCGACAGCGCCTGGACCGTGCGCCAGCTATATTACGCCTGCGACGAATCGCGTCCGCGCATCTTCGACCAGGGCGTGGCCGGCTTTGCGCTGGGCGCCGATGCGCCGGGGCGCGGCCACGTCTCGCTGGTCTTCCTCGACCGGGACGAAGCTGCGCAACTGGAGCAGGCCGCGCGCGACAAACCGCTCGCGCTGGCCCTGCTGGCGGGCCGCTACAGCGCCAACGCCTACGCCTTCGGCACCCGCTACCAGAACTGCAACCAGTGGGTTGCGGAGCTGCTGGCCAGCGCCTGGGGCGGCATCGACCGGCGTGAAAAGCCGCGCGAACAAGCCCAGGACTGGCTGCGCGAACAGGGCTACAGCGCGGGCCCGGTCAAGCTGAAGTCGCGCTGGCTGATGTTTGCCGGCCAGTTCGTGCCGCTGGTGCACCTCGACGATCATCCGGTCGACGATCTGTACGCACTGAGCCTGCGCGTCAGCGTGCCCGCGTCCATCGAGGACTTCGCGCACCGCCGCTCGCCCAAGGCACGGCGGGTCGAGCTGTGCCACGACACCCGGCACATCGTCGTGCATCGGGGTTGGGAGCCGATCGGCGCCGAATGCGCACCGATGCCCGGCGATGAAGTCATTCCCCTGGACTCATGATTAACGTGATGCGTCACGATAAAATAGCCAGCATGCTTGCCGCAGCCGCCATGACGATCGCCACCGCGCACACGGCGGCAGCCCCGCTGCCGAAAGAGCGGGCAGCCGCCCTCACCCGCCAGCTGCAAACCATCGCCGACGACCCGGCCATGCCTTTGCCCGGCCTCTCCGTGGTCGCGATCCGCGGCGGCGAAATCGTCTACCGCCAGCACCTGGGCAGCAAGCGCCTGGCCAGCGACGGCAAACCGGCGCGGCCGATCGACGACGACACGCTGTTCCGCGTCGCCTCGGTCTCGAAATTCGTGACGGCGCTCGGTGCGATGAAGCTGGTCGAGCAAGGCAAGCTGTCGCTGGATGCCGACATCGGCACTTATCTAGGCTACCGCCTGCGGAACCCGTCTTTCCCGAACCGGGCGATCACGCTGCGCATGCTGCTGACGCACACGTCTTCGCTGCGCGACGAAGGCGGCTTCAAGTTCGCGCCCGAGGTCGACCTGAAGGAAGTCCTGCTGCCCGGCGGGCCTTATTACGGCAAGGGGGCGATGTGGGACACCAGACACGCGCCGGGCGCATGGTTCGAATACGTGAATTTCAACTGGGGCTTGATCGCGACCGTGATGGAAGCGGCCAGCGGCGAGCGCTTCGACCGCCTGATGCGGCGCCTGGTCTTCGATCCGATGGACCTGAAGGCTGGCTTCTACCTGGCCGACTTCGCGCCGGCCAGGATCGACGACGTCGCCACCCTCTACCGCAAGCGCGAGAAGGACGGCGACGAAACCTGGGACCCGAACGGCCCCTGGGTCGCCCAGGCCGACGATTTCGACCATGCGGCGCCGTCCGCGCCGGCAGGCCTCGCCGCCTACAGGGCAGGCAGCAACGGCACCGTGTTCGCCCCCCAGGGCAGCCTGCGCATCTCGACCGGCGACCTGGCCCGGATCATGCTCATGCTGATGCACGGCGGCCGCGATGGCCATCGACAGATCCTGGCTCCGCAGACGGTCGCGACAATGTTCAGCCGCCAGTGGACACTGCAGCCGGACGGAACGAACGGCAGCCCCAACGGCGATGGCGGCAGCTACCGCGGCCTCTACCAGGCCTGGGGCCTGGGCAACCAGCACTTCACGGACACCAGCATGGTCCGCGACGGCCATGCCAGCGGCGAACGTCTGGTGCAGGGCGGCGGCTTCAAGGGGGTCGGCCACCTGGGCTGGTCCTGGGGCCTGAACGCGCTGTTCGTGTTCGATCCGGTGAAGCAGGACGGCATGATCTACGTGAGCACCGGCGTCGGCGTCGATCCGGACCAACAGCCCGGCAAGTTCTCGTCCGAGGCGCGCTTCCAGGAGCGCATCACCGATGCCCTGTACCGCGGCGCGATTGCACCCTTGCCTTAACGTAACGCATCACGAATAATGGGGCGTTCCCGTCAAGCACGCACGCCCATGAAACAGCCGGAAGACCAACGCACCATCGAACTCGCCCTGGAAGCGGCCGCCGCCAAAAAGAAGCGCGGCCGTCCACCCAAGGCCGACAAGCTGAGCGACGCCGAACGCGCCCGCCGCTACCGCGCGCGCCAGAAGATGATGCCGAAGGACGACTGGAACTACGAGCATCTGACCGCCCTCACCCGTACCGAGATCCTGCGCCTGCTGGATGGCGCGGACGCCAAGCCATCGTCCGAACGCGAACTGGTGGGCAACTGGGCGTACGGCATGTTCCTGCTGTGGGACCGCACCACGGCGCAGTGCCAGCTGGCGGACGATCGCAGCGCCCTGCTGGCCCTGGTCGCGCCCTAAAACTTCAGGCTGGTCAGGCGTGCTGGCCGCCGTCCAGCAGCAGATGCTGCGGATGCGTATAGCAAACGAAATCGGCGCCGCGCGCGAACGCCAGCACCGTCATGCCGGATGCGTCCGCCAGCTCGACCGCGGCCAGCGTCGGTGCCGACATCCCGACCAGGGCGGAGACGCCGGCAGCGGCCGCCTTCTGCACCATCTCGACGCTGACGCGGCTGGTCAGCAACAGGAAACCGTCATCGGCGGCGGCCTTGCTGCGCGCCATCGCACCGATCACCTTGTCCAGCGCATTGTGGCGGCCGACGTCCTCGCGCACGAGACGCAGGCTGCCGTCCGGCGCACACCAGGCCGCCGCATGGCTGGCGCCGGTCAGGCGGCTCAAGGCTTGCGCCCCGCCCATTGCGCTTAAAGCGGTGCGCACGCCGGCGGCGCTGAAGTTGCGCGCCGGGGCCAGCGCCGGCGCCGGGCGCAGCACCTGGTCCAGGCTGTCGATGCCGCACAGGCCGCAGCCGGTACGGCCGGCCAGCGTGCGCCGGCGCTCCTTCAGCGCGGCGAAGGCGGCGCTGGCAATCTCGAGGTGCACGGCGACGCCCTTGGGGCCGGTCTCGATGTCGATGCCGTAGCAATCCGCCGCACGCGCGAGGATGCCTTCGCTCAGCGAAAAGCCGAGCGCGAACTCCTCGAGGTCGGCCGGGGTCGCCATCATGACCGCATGCGAAATGCCGTTGTAGACCAGCGCTACCGGCGTTTCGGCGACGACCATGTCCTCGAGACGGGTCAGCACACCCTGGCGCTGGCGCAGGATCTGGCGCGGTCCCGCCGTCGGCAGATCCGTGCCATTCGGCAACACCTCGGTAAGTGTCGATAGATTCATCAAATACCTGAAAATGGGCGTCTGTAATGACGCCTGGTTATTGTGGATACCACTTATTTTCAGCAAAAAACACTGCCTTGGTTAGATTCTGAGAGATTTTATCATTTCTCAAACTGCGGCTGAGTGCTACACTTGCGGCGCAATCATTTCCTGTCAGAAAGAAGGACCTTCTCAATGAATCAAATGTCAAGGCGCCAGTTCCTTAAGGTATCTGGCGCAACCATTGCCGGCTCGAGCCTGGCGGTGCTTGGCTTTGCTCCCGGAACGGCACTCGCCGAAGTCCGTCAGTACAAGCTGGCCCGCACGACCGAGACCCGGAATACCTGCCCTTACTGCTCAGTGGGCTGCGGCCTGCTGATGTACGGCCTGGGCGACAACGCCAAGAACGTGGCGGCGTCGATCATCCACATCGAAGGCGACCCGGACCACCCGGTCAATCGCGGCACCCTGTGCCCGAAAGGTGCCTCGCTGGTCGACTTCATCCACAGCCCGAGCCGCCTGCTGGAGCCGGAATACCGCGCACCAGGCGCCACCGAGTGGACCAAAATCAGCTGGGACAAGGCGCTCGACCGCATTGCCACGCTGATGAAGCAAGACCGCGACGCCAACTTCATCGAGAAGAACGCCGACGGCCAGACCGTCAACCGCTGGCTGACCACCGGCATGCTGGCCGCATCGGCCGCGAGCAACGAAGCGGGTTACCTGACCCACAAGGTTGTTCGTCCGATGGGCATGCTCGTATTCGATAACCAAGCACGTGTCTGACACGGCCCGACGGTGGCAGGTCTTGCCCCGACGTTTGGCCGTGGCGCGATGACGAATCATTGGGTCGACATCCGTAATGCGGACGTGATCCTGGTCATGGGCGGCAATGCCGCCGAAGCACACCCCTGTGGTTTCAAATGGGTGACCGAAGCGAAGGCCCATAACAAGGCCAAGCTGGTTGTGGTCGACCCGCGTTTTACCCGTACCGCGTCCGTCGCCGACTATTACGTTGCGACGCGTACCGGCACGGACATCGTATTCCTTGGCGCGATCGTCAATTACCTCCTGACGAACGACAAGATTCATCACGAGTACGTCAGGAATTACACCGACTTCTCCTTCATCGTGCGCGAAGACTTTGCCTTCAATGACGGCATCTTCTCGGGCTACGACGAAAAAGCCGGCAAGTACACCGACAAGTCGAGCTGGAACTACGAAATCGGCGAGGATGGCTTTGCCAAGGTCGATCCGACCCTGCAGCACCCGCGTTGCGTGTACCAGCTGATGAAGGCGTTCTACTCGCGCTACACGCCGGAAAAAGTGCAGCAGATCTGCGGCGTCTCGCCCGAGCAGTTCCACAAGGTTGCCGAGACCCTGGCCTCGACCGCCGTGGCAGGCCGTGCCGCGACCATCCTGTATGCGCTGGGCTGGACCCACCACTCGACCGGCGCCCAGACCATTCGCCTCGGCGCCATGGTCCAGCTGCTGCTGGGCAACATTGGCATCGCCGGCGGCGGCATGAACGCACTGCGCGGCCACTCGAACATCCAGGGCCTGACCGACCTCGGCCTGATGTCGAACCTGCTGCCGGGCTACATGACGCTGCCGTTCGAGAAGGAGCAAGGCTTCGACGACTACATCGCCGCACGTGCGTCGAAACCGCTGCGTCCGAACCAGCTGAGCTACTGGAGCAACTACAAGAAGTTCCACGTCTCCTTCATGAAGACCTGGTGGGGCGACTTCGCCACCGCCGACAACAACTGGGCCTACGACTACCTGCCGAAGCTGGACAAGCCTTACGATCTGCTGCAGGCCATCGAACTGATGGACAAGGGCCAGATGAACGGCTACATCTGCCAGGGCTTCAACGTGATCGCCTCGGCGCCGAACAAGGCCAAGGTGACCCGTGCGCTGGCCAAGCTCAAGTTCCTGGTGGTGATGGATCCGCTGGAAACCGAGACCGCCGAGTTCTGGAAGTCGCATGGCGAATTCCACGTGGTCGATTCGAGCAAGATCCAGACCGAAGTGTTCCGCCTGCCGACCACCTGCTTCGCCGAAGAGCGCGGTTCGCTGGTCAGCTCCTCGCGCGTGCTGCAGTGGCACTGGCAAGGCGTCGAGGCGCCGGGCAAGGCACTGCCGGACATGGACATCATGGCGGGTATCTTCCTGCGCATGAAGGCCATGTACCAGAAGGACGGCGGCAAGTTCCCGGATCCGATCCTGAACCTGACCTGGCCGTACAACAAGCCCTTCGCACCGACCCCGGAAGAAGTGGCGATGGAGTTCAACGGCAAGGCACTGGCCGACATCACCGATCCGAAGGATCCGACCAAGATCCTGGCCAAGAAAGGCGACCAGCTCAACAGCTTCGCCCTGCTGCGCGACGACGGCACCACCACCTCGGGCAACTGGATCTGGGCTGGCTGCTGGGGCACTTCCGGCAACCAGATGGGCCGCCGCGACAACAGCGACCCGACCGGTATCGGCAACACCCTGAACTGGGCCTGGGCATGGCCGGCCAACCGCCGCGTGCTGTACAACCGTGCATCCTGCGACGTCAACGGCAAGCCTTTCGATCCGACCCGCAAGCTGGTCAGCTGGAACGGCACCACCTGGAGCGGCGCCGACGTGCCCGACTTCAAGATCGACGAGAATCCGGCCGGCGGCATGAACCCCTTCATCATGAATGCCGAAGGTGTGGCGCGTTTCTTCGCCCGCGGCATGATGAACGAAGGACCGTTCCCGGAGCACTACGAGCCGTTCGAAAACCCGGTGGGCAAGAACCTGATGCACCCGGACAACCCGAAGGCGACCAGCAACCCGGGCGCCCGCGTGTTCCCTGGCGACCGTGCAGACTTCGGCACGGCCAACGAGTTCCCGGTGGTGGCGACGACGTATCGCCTGACCGAGCACTTCCACTTCTGGACCAAGCATGCGCGCCTGAATGCGATCATCCAGCCCGAGCAGTTCGTCGAGATCGGCGAGGCGCTGGCGAAGCAGATCGGCGTGGCCAGCGGCGAAACCGTCAAGGTGAGCTCGAAGCGCGGCCACATCATCTCGAAAGTGATCGTGACCAAGCGTATCCGTGCGCTGAAGATCGACGGCAAGGAAACCCATACCGTCGGCATTCCGCTGCACTTCGGCTTCAAGGGCCTGACCAAGCCAGGCTATCTGACCAACACCCTGACCCCTTCGGTGGGCGACGGTAATTCGCAAACACCGGAATTCAAGTCCTTCCTGGTCAAGGTCGAGAAAGCATAGAGGCCGGGAGAATCTTATGGCATTACAATCTTTGGATATCAAGCGGGTTTCCGCGACCACCGTCCAGCAGCCAACCGCCCGCCACCCGGTGGGTGGCGAGGTGGCCAAGCTGATCGACGTCTCGAAGTGCATCGGCTGCAAGGCTTGCCAGACTGCCTGTATGGAGTGGAACGAGCTGCGTGACGAAGTCGGCGTCAATTCCGGCGTGTACGACAACCCGATCGACCTCACGCCGCAATCGTGGACCGTGATGCGCTTTGCCGAGCACGAAACCAACGACGGCAACCTCGAGTGGCTGATCCGCAAGGACGGCTGCATGCACTGCGAGGATCCGGGCTGCCTGAAGGCCTGCCCGTCGCCGGGCGCGATCGTGCAGTACAACAATGGCATCGTCGACTTCCACCAGGAAAACTGCATCGGCTGCGGCTATTGCGTGTCCGGTTGCCCCTTCGATGTGCCGCGCATCTCGAAGAAGGACAACCGCGCCTACAAGTGCACGCTGTGCTCCGACCGCGTGGCGGTGGGCCAGGAACCGGCCTGCGTCAAGACCTGCCCGACCGGCGCCATCATGTTCGGCACCAAGGAGGCGATGAAGGAGCAGGCCGCCGGCCGTATCGAAGACCTGAAGGAACGCGGCTTCGAGAACGCCGGCCTGTACGACCCGGCCGGCGTTGGCGGCACCCATGTGATGTACGTGCTGCACCACGCCGATCGTCCGGCCCTGTACAGCGGCCTGGCGAATGCGCCGGCCATCAGCCCGATGGTGGGGCTGTGGAAAGGCGTCACCAAGCCGCTGGCCCTGATGGGCCTGGCCGCGGCCGCGGTCGCCGGCTGGTTCCACTACAGCCGCGTGGGCCCGAACGAGGTCAGCAAGGAAGAAGAAGCCGAGGCCCTGGCCGAAGCCAAACGCCTGAAGGGGGAGACGAAGGGGGAGAATCACGATGCATGATCGACATGGCAACCCGGCCGGCGTGCCGCGCGACAAGGATGGGCATCCGCTGATCCAGCGTTACACGGCAAACGAACGGAGCAACCACTGGTTCACCGCGATCCTGTTCATCCTGCTGGCCCTGTCCGGCCTGGCCATGTTCCATCCGGCCATGGCCTGGCTGTACGGCCTGTTCGGCGGCGGCCAGTGGACGCGCATCCTGCACCCCTTCTTCGGGGTGCTGATGTTCGTCTCCTTCATGCTGCTGGCGCTGCGCATGCGCGCCCACAACCACTTCGAAGAAGGCGACACGCAATGGCTGCGCCAGATCGGCGACGTGCTGGCCAACCGCGAAGAGAAGCTGCCCAAGATCGGCAAATACAACGCCGGCCAGAAGCTGCTGTTCTTCACGCTGGTGCTGTGCATGATCGTGCTGATGCTGTCCGGCATCGTCATCTGGCGCCAGTGGTTCTCGCACTTCTTCCCGATCGGCCTGATCCGCTTCTCGGCCCTGATGCACGCGTTGTTTGCGTTCATCATCATCATGTCGATCATCGTGCATATCTATGCCGGCATGTGGATCAAGGGCTCGATCGGCGCGATGGTACGCGGCACGGTCACCTACGGCTGGGCGCGCAAGCACCATCCGAAGTGGTTCCAGAAAGTCATGAAGGAAGGCGAGCGCAGCCACTGACGGGCGCCTGCCCGGCACGCTTCGCCGCATTCATTTAAAATAGGCCGCGGTCGCCATGGCGACCCGGCCTTTGTTTTTAGTCGAGATAAATCGTGGTTCAACGTCTGCTCCAACCCGGCGAGATCGAAGCCCTCGATCACAACGCCATCCCCCGCCTGCACCTGCCCCGCCCGGCCTCCCTGTTCGAGGCCCGTGCGCGGCGTCTGCGCCAGCTCGCCGCCGGCGAGGTGCCCGGCATTCCGGTCGAGGAAGCGCTGCGCGGCTACCTGGGCCTGATGGCCGTCGTGGCCGACGCCCAGCACGCGCTGGTCGCCAGGCTCGGCCCCACCGGCGTGGTGCTGCCCGACCAGGCCGCGCTGCGCGCCGCCCACGATCACAACATGCCGCCGCTGCCCGTCAGCGGCGCGCGTCCGGCCAACTGGCAGGCCGTGTTCGGCGCCCTGCTGGACGTCCTCGCCGAAGCCGAAAACGCACCGCCGCAACTGGCGCCCGCCCTGGCGGCGCTGCGCGCGACCCCGAGCGCCGAACTGGAAGGCATCGCCGACGCCGTCCTCGGCAGCTACCCCGACGGCGCCGATCCGCTGCGCGCCCCCTTCGTCGCCGCCGCCCTGCAGGTGGCCTGGAGCATGATGGCCGCCCAGCTCGACGAGGCCTGGGCCCAACCGCTGATGACCGGCACCCTGTGCCCGGTGTGCGGCTCGCATCCGGTGGCCAGCGTGGTGCGCATCGGCGGCCAGTCGCAGGGCTACCGCTACCTGCATTGCAGCGTCTGCGAATCCGAGTGGCACATGGTGCGCGTCAAGTGCTCCTGCTGCGAGGCGAACGGCAAAGTCAGCTACCAGGGCCTGGTCGCGCACGACGCCGATCCGATCGCGGAAAACAAGCAGGCCGCCAAGGCCGGCAAGCCGCTCGACAAGGCCAACGACCCGACCAAGGTCGCGCGCGCCGAGACCTGCGACGACTGCTGGACTTATCGCAAGATCTTCAACCAGGAGCACGACTTCCACGTCGAGCCGCTGGCCGACGATCTCGCCAGCATGCTGCTCGACGTGCTGGTGACCGAAGCCGGCTATTCCCGCGCCAGCGGCAACCCCTTGCTGTGGCTGCGGGAAAACCAATGAGCGCGGCGGTGCCGGCACCGGGCCGCGCGCGCCTGCCCGCGGTCCACCTGCTGCTCGACGACGCCACCTGCGCGCCCTTGCTGGCGCAATATGGCCGCGAGCAGACCGTGGACGCCGTGCGCGCCGAGCTGGAGCTGCTGCGCGCCGCGCTGTTCGGCGGCGCGGCAGCCAGCCCGGCCGGCACCGCTGTACAAGACGCGCCCGATACCTCGGCCGCCGCCATCCTGGCCCGCACCGCCGAGCGCCTGCGACGCGCCAACGCGCCGACCCTGCGCGCGGTCTACAACCTGACCGGTACCGTGCTGCACACCAACCTCGGGCGCGCGCTGCTGCCGGACGAGGCGGTGCAGGCCGTGGTCGAAGCACTGCGCTGGCCGATGAACCTGGAGTGGGACATCGAGACCGGCACCCGCGGCGACCGCGACAGCCTGGTCGAAGCCCAGTTGCGCGAGCTGACCGGAGCCGAAGCCGTCACCATCGTCAACAACAATGCGGCCGCCGTGCTCCTGATGCTGAACTCGCTGGCCCAGGGCCGCGAGGTGATCGTCTCGCGCGGCGAGCTGGTCGAGATCGGCGGCGCCTTCCGCATTCCGGACATCATGACCCGCGCCGGCGCCACGCTGCGCGAAGTCGGCACCACCAACCGCACCCATCCGAGGGACTATGCGGAGAACGCCGGACCGGCCACCGCGATGATGTTGAAGGTCCACTGCAGCAACTACGCGATCACCGGCTTTACGCGCGAGGTGACCCTGCCCGAACTGGCGCCGCTGGCGCGCGAACGCGGCATCCCGCTGGCCGTCGACCTCGGCAGCGGTACCCTGGTCGACCTCGAACGCTACGGCCTGCCGCACGAAACCACGGTGCGCGAGACCCTCGCCCAGGGCGCCGACCTGGTCACTTTCAGCGGCGACAAGCTGCTCGGTGGCCCGCAATGCGGGATCATCGCCGGCCGCCGCGACCTGGTCGAGGCGATCAAGAGAAACCCACTGAAGCGCGCGCTGCGCGTGTCGAAGCTGACCCTGGCGGCGCTGGCCCCGGTGCTGAACCTGTACCGCGCGCCCGACCTGCTGCCGCAGCGCCTGACCACGCTGCGCCTGCTGACGCGTCCCGCCGCCGACATGCGCGCGCTGGCCGAATCGCTGCTGGATCCCATGCGCGCGGCGCTCGGCGACGACTACACCGTCGACACCGCGCCGATGGCCAGCCAGATCGGCAGCGGCGCGTTGCCGGTCGACCGTCTGCCCAGCCACGGACTGGCGATCCGCGCCCGCGCCGGCCTGCGCGGCAACCCGCTGGGCGTACTGGAACGGCGCCTGCGCGCGCTGCCGCGCCCGGTGGTCGGACGCATCGCCGACGACACCCTCTGGCTGGACCTGCGCTGCCTGGAAGCCGGCCAGCGCGAGGCCTTTGCCGCCCAACTGACGCAACTGCAAGCATGATCGTCGGCACCGCAGGACACATCGACCACGGCAAAACCACCCTCACGCGCGCCCTCACCGGGGTCGACACCGACCGCCTGAAGGAAGAGAAGGCGCGCGGGATCTCGATCGAGCTGGGTTATGCCTACCTGCCGCTGGAAAACGGCGGCATGCTCGGCATGATCGACGTGCCCGGGCACGAGAAATTCATCCGCACCATGGCGGCCGGCGTGACCGGCATCGACCTTGCGCTGCTGGTGGTCGCCGCCGATGACGGCGTCATGCCGCAGACCCGCGAGCACCTGGCCATTCTGGAACTGCTGGGCGTCGAGCGCGGCGTGGTGGCGCTGACCAAGTGCGACCGCGCGGACGCGGCCCGGATCGAACGCGTCGAGCGCGAGATCGGCGCGCTGCTGGGCGGTACCGCGCTGGCCGGGGCGCCGCTGTTCCGCACCAGCGCCACCCAGGCCGGCGATGCCGGAGTGGCGGCCTTGCTGGACTGGCTGAAAAACGTCGAGCGCGGCCTGCCGCGGCGCGACGAGGCGCGCCTGTTCCGCCTGGGCGTGGACCGCGTGTTCACGCTGGCCGGCCAGGGCACGGTGGTGACCGGCACGGCGCTGGCCGGCAGCGTGGCGGTTGGCGATACCCTGGTGCTGGCGCCGTCCGGCCGGCAGGTGCGGGTGCGTGCGATCCACGCCCAGAACCGCCCCGCCGAACGCGGCCAGGCCGGCCAGCGCCTGGCGCTGAACCTGGCCGGCGCCGCGCGCGAAGACATCGAACGCGGCGACTGGCTGGTCGATCCGCGCATGGCGGCCAGCTCCGAGCGTTTCGACGCCAGCGTGTCGCTGCTGGCGGATGCCGGCGCGCCGCTGAAAGCCTGGTCGCCAGTGCACGTGCATATCGGTGCGGCGCACCGCCTGGCGCACCTGGTGCCGCTCGACGGCGAACAGCTGCAGCCGGGCCAGCGCGGGCGGGTGCAACTGGTCTTCGAACAGGCGCTGCACACGGTGCCGGGCGACCGCTTCGTGATCCGCAACGCCCAGGCGACCCAGACGCTGGGCGGCGGCCTGGTGCTCGATCCTTTCGGGGCGCCGCGCAAGCGCAGGAGCGCCGCCCGTCTGGCCTGGCTGGATGCGCTCGAAGCCTTTACACGGCATGGCGAGCCCGCGGCTCTGCTGCGTGCCAGTCCCACCGGCCTGGCCGGCGCCGAACTGGTGCGCCTGACCCAGCTGCCCTTGACGGACCTGGCGCTGCCGCAAGACACGCTGCGCCTGCCGTTGGCCGGCGGCGACGCGCTGCTGCTCGATCAAGCCATGCTGACGCCGCTGCAGGACAAGGTGCTGGCCGCACTGACCGACTTCCATGCGCGCCAGCCGGACGACGCCGGCCCGGAACTGTGGCGCCTGAAGCGCATGGCCGCGCCAGAGCTCGACGACGCGCTGTGGAGCGGTCTGGTGGCACGCATGCTGGATGCGGGCGCCCTGGCGCGTAACGGCCGCAGCCTGCACCTCCCGGGCCACAGCGTGGCATTGGGCGAGACCGAACAGGCCCTCGCCGCGCGCCTGCTGCCGGCGCTGCAGGCCGGGCGCTACGATCCGCCCTGGGTACGCGACCTGGCGCGCGAGTTCGCGCTGGCCGAAGAAACCGTGCGTCAGTTGCTGCGCAGGCTGGCGCGCTCGGGCCAGCTCAGCCAGGTGGTGCCGGATCTGTTCTATCATCCGGCACCGCTGGCCGAACTGGCACGCATCGTCGCCGATTTGCCGGAACCCGACGCCGCCAGCTTCCGCGATGCGACCGGGCTCGGCCGGAAACGGGCGATCCAGATTCTGGAGTTTTTCGACCGCGTCGGCTATACTCGACGGGTTCGCAACAGCCATCTGCTGAGGCCGAACGCGAGTTGGCAATAGCCTGGTCGCCACGACATGGAAGGCATTCTCATCCGGTGATGGGGCCGGGCTTCAAACCCGGTGGGGGGCGTTAGCCGCTCCCCTGTAAGTTCGACTCTTTCTGCCTTCCGCCAATCCCCTTACTTCGAACCGCCAGTGCCACGCACGTCGAAAGCCGCGCGCTGGTCCGGCGTCAGCGCGCGCTCGGACGGCTCGGTCTGCAGCGTCGCCTCGGCGCCGCCCTTGCTGGCGCCGTCGAGCTGCACCGAGGCCGTCGGACCCTGCGACTTGTCGCTGGACGCCGGCTGATCGGCGGCGGCCGCCTTGCTGGCTTGCTGCGCCGGCTTGCCGGGCTTGCCCACATTCGCGGCGCGGTCCTTCAGGCCCTGGTTCGGATGCCTGGCATCCTGCTGGTGGGCGGTGGCGGTGAGGCCGGGCGTGGCGTCGGTGCCGGCCTTGCTGTCGGCCTGCTTGCCCGGCGGGTTCGAATAATTGGTCACGGAATGGCTCTGGGCGTTTGCCAGGCCGACGGTGCCGGCCAGCGCCAGCAGGATCAGGGTTTTCTTCATCCTTGTTTCTCCATAATGAAATTGATGTCACGCGGCTCGGCGATCTCGACGCCATTGCGTTCGGCGCGGAAGCGCTTCGACATCGCATACACCTCCTTGCGCACCCGCATGACGGAGCCGAGCGGACGGTGCGCCGCCAGTGCGTGCCAGGGGTTGAATTGCATGCCCTCGTCGATGCGTTTGGCCCGTTCCTCGCTCCAGGCCGGCTGCGGCTCGACCTTCAGGCGCGCGACCGCGACATAGGGGCTCAGTTCCTGCGGCCATTCGACCGAGGCATCTTCGATCGGCATCTTGTCCAGGTCCGTGCACAGCTGGATGCGCAGCTCCCACTCGCCGCTGGAACCCGCGAAATAGTCGACCACGGCATCGCGCAGGCCGTCGGGTTTAGCTTTCAGGTCGACCGGCGCATCTTTTAAGGCGGTCAGCGACTCCGATACCGGTGCCACCGACACCTTGGCCATGTAATCGCCGTACAGGATCGGCACCTGGCTGAAATAGGTTTCGCCCAGCGGGTTGGTTTCCGGATGGCCGCCCAGCGACTTCAGCGTCACGCTCTCGCCGCCCACCGCCTCGACCGCCTTTTCAGCACCGCGCGCCACCGCCGAGAACAGGCGCTTCAGGTTCGGCGCCTTGTCGGTGGTCGCGGCCAGCAGCTTGGCGCTGCCGGCAAATTTCTGCGCATTCGGCGCCGAGAACACCGGCCCGTTGACCAGCACGAAGTCCTGGGTGCTGTCGTTCTCGCTGCCGTCGACGCGCGCGCCCGGCACGCCGATCACCTTGAGCGCCATGCCGCGCGGGGTCGAGACATCGTCGCTGAGGATGTCGCCGGGTGTGGTCGACAGGCGCAGCACCACCGGATAGCTGCCGGCCTCGGCGAACAAGCCCTGCGCGTAGGCCGGCGGGAGGCCGTCGATCACCGTCAGTTCGCCGACCAGCAAGCCATGCGTCTTGGCGTGCACGCTGCGGATCGCATGGCCCGAATCCTCGTAAGTCTTGAGAGAGATGCCGTGCATCGTGTCCTTCAGCTCGAAAGCCGTCTCGGCTTCCTTTTCTTCCGGCACTTCGACGGCGGGCGAATACGGGATCGGACGGATATCGGCGGGAGCGTTCATGGCGTGGCCTGGGTGATTGATCGAATAACCATTCTGACAGGCGCAGCCGGCGCCTTCCGTGCTGCACCGCACCTTAACGATGATTGACGGCATCTTGCACCGCCATGTGCGCTTCCGAACAGACGAGGGGCTTGCCGTGGCTCACGCTGGCGTCATCGCGCCCAGCAGGACATTCGGGCGATACCTTTCAGGACGGCGTACAGCTATGGACAAAGAAAGCGGTCATGAACCCAAGACCCCGGCCGGCGGCTGGGGATCGCTGAAGGAAGTCAGCCACATCCTGCTCGAGGAAAAAGTGCCGCCGCAGCGCGCGGCGCTGCTGCTCAAGCAGAACAAACCGGACGGCTACGCCTGCGTCAGCTGCGCCTGGGCCAAGCCGGCACACCCGCATCCGGCGGAATTTTGCGAAAGCGGCGCCAAGGCCACCGCCTGGGAGGTCACCAGCAAGCGCATCGACGCCGATTTCTTCGCCAGCCACACGGTACGCGAACTCGAAGCCTGGCACGACCACGATCTGGAAGCGGCCGGCCGCATCACGGTGCCGCTGCGCTACGACGCCGCCTCGGACCGCTATCTCGAAATCTCGTGGAGTCAGGCCTTCAGCGAGATCGGCGCGCAGCTGCGCCAGCTCGATCCGAAAAGCGTGGTGTTCTACAGCTCCGGTCGCGCCTCTCTGGAAACTTCCTATATGTACCAGCTGTTCGCGCGCATGTACGGCAACAACAACCTGCCGGACAGCTCGAACATGTGCCACGAAAGCACCTCGGTGGCGCTGCCCAAGAGCATCGGCGTGCCGATCGGCACCGTGGTGCTCGACGATTTCGAAAAGACCGACTGCATCCTGTTCTTCGGCCAGAACGTGGGCGTGAACAGCCCGCGCATGCTGCACCAGCTGCAGGAAGCCCGCAAGCGCGGCGTGCCCATCATCACCTTCAACCCGCTGCGCGAGCGCGGCCTGGTCAGCTTCACCAACCCGCAATCGCCGGTCGAGATGCTGACGGGGTCGGAGACACCGATCAGCACCCAGTACCACCAGCTGAAAGCCGGCGGCGACACGGCCGCACTGATGGGCCTGTGCAAGGCGGTGCTGGAAGAAGACGACGCGGCGGAGAAGCGCGGCGATCCGCCGGCGCTGGACCGGGCCTTCCTTGCGGAACATACCCATGGCTTCGGCGCGCTGGCGGAAAAGCTGCGTGCCACTACCTGGAGCGAGATCGAACAGGAGGCGGGGCTGGACCGCGCCGACATCCGCGATGCGGCACGCGTCTACATGGCCTCGCAGGCGGTGATCGGCATCTACGGCATGGGCCTGACCCAGCACCGCAACGGCGTGCAGAACATCCAGATGCTGGTCAACCTGCTGCTCATGCGCGGCAACATCGGCAAACCAGGCGCCGGCATCTGCCCGGTGCGCGGGCACTCGAACGTGCAGGGCCAGCGCACGGTCGGTATCACCGAAAAGCCGGAGCTGGCGCCGCTCGACAAGCTGAAGGCACAGTACGGCTTCGAGCCGCCGCGCGAGAAGGGCCTGAACACGGTCGAGGCCTGCGAAGGGATCCGCGACGGCAAGATCAAGGCCCTGGTCAGCCTGGGCGGCAACCTGGTGCGCGCCGTACCCGAGCACGGGCTGATGGAAGCGCCCTGGCGCAATCTGCCCCTGAGCGTGCAGATCTCGACCAAGCTGAACCGTAGCCACCTGGTGCATGGCCAGGCGGCTTACATCCTGCCCTGCCTGGGCCGGATCGAGATCGACCGCCAGGGTGGCGTCGAGCAGGCGGTGTCGATCGAGGATTCGACCGGGTGCATGCACGGCTCGCGCGGCTACGCCGAGCCGGCAGCCGGCACGCTGCTGTCGGAACCGGCCATCGTCGCCGGCCTGGCCAAGGCCACGCTGGCGCCGAACCCGAAGGTCGACTGGGATGCCTGGGTGGCGGACTACAGCAGGATCCGCGACGCCATCGCCGAGACTTACCCGGAGATCTTCCACGATTTTAACCAGCGCATGTGGACCCCGGGCGGCTTCCGCAAGCCGGTCGCGGCCGCCAAGCGCGAATGGAAGACGCCGACCGGCAAGGCCAACTTCACGGTGCCGGACAGCCTGAAGGTGGATCCGGACCTGCCCGACCGCGAAGGCACGCTGCGCCTGTTCACGGTGCGCAGCGACGGCCAGTTCAACACCACGATCTACAGCCTCGACGACCGCTTCCGCGGCGTGACCGGCGACCGCATGGTGGTCTTCATGTCGAAGGCCGACATGGACGCGCGCGGCCTCCAGGACGGCGCCAAGGTCAGTGCGCTCACCGCCACCGACGACGGCGTCGAGCGGCGCGTGGATGGCTTGACGGTGATGCAGTATCCGGTGCCGCGCGGTTGCATCGCCGGTTACTACCCCGAATGCAATCCCTTGATTCCGCTCTGGCATTACGCGAAGGACAGCCATGTGCCGGCGGCCAAGTCGATTGCAGTGCGGATCGAGGCGGCGCAATGATAGGAGATGCCATGAAAGATGTGAGGGTCAATGTGAGCGTGAACGTTGGCGTCGATGCCGCGAGTGTGGTCCTGCTGCTGGCTTCCGCTGCGGCGGCGCTGTTCATGTACAAGGAACACAAGCAGGAAAAGCTGAAATCCACGGCATCATGAGCAAACTCGACCAGGAAGACCGGGACGAACTCCCGGGCCGGCAATACGCCTTTCCGAAACAGCGCAAGGAACCGCTGGAAGACGCGAGCCACGTGCGCAATGCGATTGCACGTTTCAAGCAGGTGAAGGACGTGAGCGACGCCGAGCGCGACGAAGCCTGGCAGCGCATCCGCGCCGCGGCGAAGAAATTCGATGTGGAGCTGAACGAGAGCGACTGGCGCGAGATTGGCTGAGCCTCGCGCCGGCGCTCAGCGCTTCTGTTCGCGGCAGGCGTTCGCGTAGGCCTCCGTATAAGGCTTGTCGAAGCAGTTTTCCAGGCCCTCGACCACGTCGATGTTGAGCGGCCAGCGCATCTTGCGCTTGGTGCCGTCGTCAAACTCGAGTTCCATATAGCCATCGACGACAGGCGGTATGCCGGCGCCCGTCGGCGCCGGGGTGGCCGCCAGACGTGCCCTGGCCTGGGCAAACGCAGCCCGGTCCCGGCGCAAGAAGGCAATCGTCGCCTCGACATACGGGTTCCAGCCGGCCTTGTCCTCGCCCGCGGGCTTGTACGCCCTCTGCATCAGCGCTGCCGCCTCGGGATATTGCCCGGCCTCGGCGCGCAACTGTGCCTCGTGCCAAAACAGCAGTCCCGACTTGTTGCCGTGCGCTTCGCTGTAGGCGTGCACCAGGTCGGCCGCCACCAGGGTGCAGCCCGGGATCGCCGATAGTGCCCGCCATCCTCCCGCCATGTCCTGGTCGAACTGGTCTTCATTCAGGGCCAGCAGGCGTACGCGGTCGTGGGCGCAGGCTGGCGGGGGCGCTGCCTGTGCACAGGCTGTGCCGCAAGCGGCGAGAAGCATCCAGGAGAGCGCGAAATTAATGTGACGCATCACAAATTCCAATCAGTTGTTATCGAAGCAAAACCTTGCAAGCCGAATGCGCACAGCATACGGCGAGTTTCATGCGGAGAAATACGCGCTTTCTCACCGGAGAGCGATGACGCTGACATAAACCCTTGATCCGACTATAATTTCCGCCTTTCGCACCATCTGCACAAAGGCCGTCATGTCACTGCTCGCCCACCAGCTCGAACTGCTGTCCCCCGCCAAAACCGCCGAGATCGGCCGCGAAGCCATCCTGCACGGCGCCGACGCGGTGTACATTGGCGGCCCGGCCTTCGGCGCCCGCCATAACGCCAGCAATCCGCTGGAGGACATCGCCGCCCTGGTCGAATTCGCGCACCGCTACCGCTCGCGCATCTTCGTAACCATGAACACGATCATGCACGACGCCGAGCTGGAAACCGCGCGCCGCCAGATCTGGGACCTGTACAACGCCGGCGTCGACGCGCTGATCATCCAGGACATGGGCCTGCTCGAGATGGACCTGCCGCCGATCCAGATGCACGCCTCGACCCAGTGCGACATCCGCACGGTCGAGAAGGCGAAGTTCCTGTCCCAGGTTGGCTTCTCGCAGCTGGTGCTGGCGCGCGAGCTGACAATCGAAAAGATCAAGGCGATCCGCGCCGAGGTCGACACGCCCCTGGAGTACTTTATTCACGGCGCCCTGTGCGTGGCCTTCTCGGGCCAGTGCTACATCTCGCACGCCGACAACGGCCGCAGCGCCAACCGCGGCGACTGCTCGCAGGCCTGCCGCCTGCCGTACACCTTGTCCGATGGCCAGGGCCGCGTCGTCGCCTTCGAAAAGCACCTGCTGTCGATGAAGGACAACGACCAGAGCCGCAACCTGGAAGCGCTGGTCGATGCCGGCATCCGCTCGTTCAAGATCGAGGGTCGCTACAAGGACATGGGCTATGTGAAGAACATCACCGCCCACTACCGCCTGCTGCTGGACGAGATCCTGGAACGCCGTCCGGAACTGGCTGCCGCCTCCAGCGGCCGCACGAATATCCTGTTCACGCCGGATGTCGACAAGAACTTCCACCGCGGTCACACCGATTATTTCGCCACCGGCCGCAAGGACAACATCGGCGCCTTCGACACGCCCAAGTACGTGGGCGTCGAGCTGGGCACCGTGACGCGCATCGGCGGCGACAACTTCGACCTGCTGACTAACGCGCCGATGGCCAACGGCGACGGCCTGAACTACATGCACAAGCGCGAGACGGTCGGCATCCAGGCCAATACCGTGCAAAAGCTCGGCGAGGATGCCGAAGGTCAGCGCTGGCGCGTGTTCCCGAACGAGAAGGTAGCGAGCCTGGCCGGCCTGAAAGTCGGCACGCCGATCAGCCGCAACCGCGACCACCAGTGGGAATCGGCGCTGACCAAGAAGTCGTCCGAGCGCCGGGTGGCGGTGGATCTGGCGCTGTCGGAAGTCGAAGGCGGCCTGCGCCTGACTGTCACCGACGAAGACGGGATCACCAGCCACGCCGATGCCGCCCTGGTCCTGCAGCCGGCCCAGCAGGCGGAAGCAGCCGAAGCCGGCCTGCGCACCAGCCTGGGCAAGCTCGGCAACACCATGTTCGAGGCGCGCAGCATCGCACTGGCGCTGTCGCAGCCCTGGTTCGTGCCTTCCAGCGCCATCAACGCGCTGCGCCGCGATGCCATCGCCGCCCACGAAGCTGCGCGCCTGGCCGGCTGGGAGCGTCCGGAGCGCGCCCAGGCCGCCGAGCCGCCGGCCGTGTACCCGGAAGCGCAGCTGAGCTACCTGGCCAACGTCTATAACGAAAAGGCACGCGCCTTCTACCACAAGCACGGCGTGCAGCTGATCGCCGCGGCCTACGAGGCGCACGAAGAGCCCGGCGAAGTCTCGCTGATGATCACCAAGCACTGCCTGCGCTTCTCCTTCAACCTCTGCCCGAAGCAGGCCAAGGGTGTGCAGGGCGTACAGGGCCAGGTTCGCGCCGAACCGATGACGCTGGTGAGCGGCGACGAGCGCTATACGCTGAAGTTCGACTGCAAGCCCTGCGAGATGCACATCATCGGCGCGATGAAACCGCATATCCTGAACTCGCCGCCGCCCTCGGCCATTCCGTACAGCCCGCTGGTGTTCCACAAGACCCGTCCGCGCGCCTGAGCCCGAACGTTCAAGCATCCACGCCAGCGTCGTCCACAAGGCGCTGGCACTTCCAGTCACCTGCAGTACCTGCTGAACCCAGTCGTTCAGTATCTTATTCCTCACACATTCTCACGCTGCCGGCACCTCGCCGGCACGCCGGGCGTGTCCGCGCCCAGCGTTTTATCGCCCTTTACAGATGAGCTGCCGGTCGGGTTCATCCATGCTTTCTCCCTCTGTGCACGTGGGATCGTATCGTCCGACACGGTTCAGGATCGCGCGGCATAATATTGCATAAACGCCAATTGACGAATGTTTATTTCCTATCGGCTATTGAGCTACTGGCATTTTTACAGTTAGTTACAATCCGCGAGAAAGCTTTGCCGGTCTTCATGCATGTCAGCCGCGGCGAGAGGACCGGCCGACCGTTTTACATGGAGGATGGATGGCCCATAAACGCCTGCTGTGCATCACCCCCGGGCATATGGATACGGACGCGCTATTGCGCGACACCATGCCGGAGTGGGAGATCTGCAGCGTGACCAGCCTCGCCGAAGCCGGGCGAGAACTACGCAACAACCAATATCTTGTCGGCCTGCTCGTGCACGACCGCGAACAGCAGCGCCCGAGCGATGTCGACGCCTTCCTGCGCCGTCACAGCAATATGCAATGGGTGGGGGTGTTCAACCATCGCGACCTTGAATCGACTTCCTGCCGCGACCTCGTGGTGGAGCACTTGTGCGACTACCACACGGCACCGGCCGACCCGGTCCGTCTGTCGCACACCCTTGGGCATGCGCACGGCTGGGCGATGCTCAAGCGCCGTCGCCAGCAACTGATCGACCATGGGCACAAGGATTCGCCGCTGATCGGCCATTGCGATGCGATCGTGCGCCTGCGCGCGCAGATCGACCGCGTCGCCAAGGTCGCCGCGCCGGTGCTGATCTGGGGCGAGAGCGGTAGCGGCAAGGAATTGACGGCACAGGCCATCCACGCCGAGTCCGAGCGCGCCAGCGGTCCCTTCGTGCCGATCAACTGCGGCGCGATCTCCCCTACCCTGATCCATTCCGAGCTGTTCGGCTACGAGCGCGGCGCGTTCACCGGCGCCACGCGCGGCAAGGCCGGCCTGATCGAATCGGCCGACGGCGGCACCCTGTTCCTCGACGAGATCGGCGACCTGCCGAAGGATCTGCAGGCCAACCTGCTGCGCTTCCTGCAGGAGAAGACCATCTGCCGGGTGGGCAGCACGCGCCAGATCCGGGTCGACGTGCGGGTGATCGCCGCTTCCCACGTGCAGTTGCAACAGGCCGTGAACAAGGGTGACTTCCGCGAAGACCTGTACTACCGCCTGGCCGTGCTGCCGGTGACGGTGCCGCCGCTGCGCGAACGGCGCGAAGACATCGTGGCGCTGGCCGAGCATTTCTTCCACGTGTATGCGGCAGAGAAGTCGCCGCGGCTGAAGGGCTTTTCGGACCGCGCGGTCGCCGCCATTCTCGACCACGACTGGCCGGGCAATGTGCGCGAATTGATCAACCGGGTGCGGCGCGCGATGGTGATGTCGGACGGCCGCCTGATCACGCCGGACGACCTGGGCCTGACCCGCGGCATACCTGCGCCGACGGCTGCCCTGGACGATACGCGCGCCCGGTCCGAGCGCACCGCACTGCGCGACTGCCTTGAGCGCAGCGGCCAGAACGTGAGCCGCGCGGCACGCGATCTGGGTGTATCGCGCACCACGATGTACCGCCTTCTGAGCAAGCACGGGATGCGTCCGTAACGCTTTAACAGCTGTAACAAGGTGTGACACTGTGTCCACCCGCCACGGTGCGTTGCCCGACACAAGTGGACACAACTGTACCGGAGTTGAAACACTTTATTAATAAATTCGGCAAATCATGCCGGATAAACTCTGACGGCGCCGTAGGACCAGACGGACAAAGTCAACAAAAACAAGTACTTAGCGGACTCATCTATGAAGCTGGCATTGGTTGTGCAATAGACAAAAGTGTCGGCGCTACAGCCGACCTATCACCAACCAATCAGACCCAGAGGGGAAATCGAATGAACAAGACTTTGCTCGTAACCGCCATCTCGCTCGCTTTCTCGCTGAGCGCACAGGCCGCCGATGACATCACGGCACGTGGCGGCAGCACCGTGACGTCGAACCGCAACATGACGACCACGAACACCGACAGTAGCGACCGCAGCAACAGCAGCATGAACTCGTCGAACAACGACAACAGCAGCCGCAACACGACTACGAGCACGTCGACCAACACCGACAGCAGCGACCGCAGCAACAACAGCATGAACTCGTCGAACAACGACAACAGCAGCCGTAACACGTCGACGAACACCTCGACCAACACGTCGACCAACACCGACAGCAGCGATCGCAGCAACAGCAGCACCAACTCGTCGAACAACGACAACAGCACCACCCGTACCAACACGAACACGAACACCAACACCAGCACGAACACCAACACGAACACCGACAGCAGCAACCGCAGCACCAACAACAGCGGCAACACTGCAACCACCAACACGTCGACCAACACCGACAGCAGCGACCGCAGCAACAACAGCACCAACTCGTCGAACAACGACAACAGCACCACCCGTAACACCACCCGCACCAACACCACCAACAACACCACCAACCGCGACTCCGGCAACGACAACAGCCAGCGCACCACCAGCACCACCAACACCACCCGCGACTCGAACAACACCGACAGCTCGGATCGTTCGAACAACTCGGACAACAGCGACAACAGCATCGGCAAGAACGGCACTTCGCGTTCCGCCGGCGTGGGTTCGGCAGCCTCCAACACCGGCAACGCCACCTCGAACATGTCGAATGCCTATAACACCTCGACCGCCAATGCCACCTCGAACCTGAGCGGCACCGTGTCGGGCAACACCGTCTCGGGCATCGGCAACGTCGCCTCCAACACCGGCAACGCCAACGGCGCCGGCGGTAACGGTGGCGCCGGCGCACAAGGCACCTCGGGCGGCGTCGCTGCCACCGGCGGCGCAGGCGCAGCGGCAGGCGCCGCCAACGGCGCACGCGGTGCGGCCGGCGGCATGGCCTCCAACGGTTCGGCCACCGCAGGCGGCGCTTCGTCGGGTTCCTCGACCAGCGGTGCCGGCGGCATGGGCGGCAGCAGCGCTGCTTCGACCACCGGCGCTGGCGGCTCGGGCGGCACCGGCGGCTTCGGCGGCGCTGGCGGTTCGGGTGCGAACGGCGGCGGCTCGTCGGCGACCGGCGGCTTCGGCGGCGCCAGCGGTGCCGGCGGCTCGGCTTCGGGCGGCAACGGCGGCTATGCCGGCGGCAACATGGGCGGTAACGGCGGCTACGCCGGCGGCGCCACCGCAGGTGCAGGCGGCGACGGCGGCCGTACCGGCATGGCAACCGGCGGTGCAGGCGGTGCAGGCGGCCGCGGCGCGGCAGGTGGCGCCGGTGCGGCAGGCGGCATGGGCGGCAACGGCGGCCTGGCTGGCGCCGGCGGCTCGGCTGGCAACGCAGGTGCCTCGACCGGCGACAACGGCGCTTCCAACGGTGCCGTGCGCGCCGGCGGCGGCTACGCTTCGAGCGGTGCAGGCGGCACCCCGGCCAGCGGCTCGGGCTCGGGCGCAGGCACTGACGGCACCATGGGTGCAGGCGGCGCCAGCGGCACCGCAACCGGCGGCTCGCACTCGGCAACTGGCGGCACCGTGACTTCGGGCGCCAACAGCTCGACCGCAGGCACCACCACCGGTGGCGCAGCAGGCACCGGCGGAGCAGGCGCAGCGGGCGGCGCAGGCGGCTCGGGTGCTGCAGGCGGTGCAGGTGCGGCAGGCGGCGCAGGCTCGTCGGCCACCAACACCGCAGGCGCTGGCGCAGCCGGCGGCGAAGCGACCGCAGGCACCGGCGGCGCCGGTTCGGGCCACGCCAGCACCGGCGGTGCCGGCGCGGGCAACACTGCCGGCGCCTCGGGTGCCGCAGGTGCGGGCGCATCGGGCACCTCGACTGCCGGCAACGGCGGCGCAGGCGCGGCTGGCGGCTCGGGTGCAGCCGGCGGCAACGGCGCAGCCAGCGGCTCGGCTTCGAACACTGCAGGCCTGGGCGGCGCAAGCGGCTCGGCAGGCTCGGGTGAAGCGACCGGCGGTGCAGCCACCAATGGCGGCTCGACCGGCGGCGCAGGCGGTGCAGGCGGTGCGGGTGGCTCGACCACCGGCGGCCGTGGCGGCGACCTGGCTGCGATCACCACCGGCTACGGCGCCAACGGTGCCGGCGGTGCGGGTGCAGGCGGCAACGGCGGCTCGAACAGCGTCAACGCAGGCACCTTCAACATGTCGAACAACATGAGCGGCGCCGGCCAGAACGCGGCAGGCATCATGGTGATCAGCCAGAACACCGGCATCTCTTCCCTGGTCCAGCAAAGCGTCAACGTCCAGAGCAACATGAACGTCGGCGGCCAGTAATCCTGGCATAAGTGAAACGGAAGCCGCGCCTTCGGGCGCGGTTTTCGCGGACCTGAAGTAGAAGAGCAAACGGGGGTAAAGAATGCAGCAATCATTCAACCAGGGAGTCGCCAGGCGCTTGTGCAGCATCGCTGTGCTCGCGCTGCTGTCGGCGCCGGCCTTTGCCGGACCGGCCGAAGTTCAGGCCGGCCAGGAAGGGGCAGCCCAGGCACCAGCCAGGCAGGATGCGAAGCTGGACGCCGCGGCACCCGCCAATGCCGGCCTCAGCCTCGATTTCGGCCCGGCGGCCGACCTCGACAAGCTCGAGCAGTCGCGCGGCGGCGCCGAGACCAAGAACGACATGAAGCTGGACGGTGTCGTGACCGGTAACAGCGCCACCAACGTCAGTACCGGTGCCAACATGATCGACAACGGTGCTTTCTCGAACATGTCCGGGATCCCGGTGGTCATCCAGAACAGCGGAGCGAACGTGCTGATCCAGAGTGCCACCATCATCAACGTGCAATTCAAATGAAGCTTAGCGCCCCGCTGATGCTGAATGCGCTGCTGTGCGCATCGATGGGCGCCACCTGCGCGAAGGCAGCCGACCTGCCGATCGTGGGTGGCGCCCGTTTTAACGTTCCCGTCCACAGCCTCAAGGAACTGAAATTCGTTTCCACGACCCGTCAGCAGTATGACTTCAGCTGCGGCTCGGCCGCGCTGGCCACCCTGCTGACTCACCACTAGCGATTGGCGTGAGCCTTGTCCTGGCGGCCTTTCCCGCCGGCGCGCAGTCGCCCGATCTAATGGAACAGCTGAAGATCATGCGACAACAGCTGGAAGAACAACGCGCACGTGTCGACGCCCTCGAGCGTCAGCTGCGCGCCAACGGGGTCGCTGGCCCCTCGCAACTCGACAACATGCGCGGCACCGGCAACCCGCAGCAACCCGCCACGGCGACCGTACCGCTGGCCTCGCCGATCGCCGTGCCGGTGAGCGGCCAGGCCTCGGCAAGCGCGCCGGCGCCCGCCTCCGGCGCGTCGCTGGATCTGATGCGCGGCCTCGGCGGTGCCCCGATCGCCGATGCCGGTCAGCAGATGAACAATGGCAGCGCCCCGCCGCCGTCGCCGCAACCGATCAATAGCGGCAACACGGTCGGCCGTCCGCCCAGCGCGGAGAGCCGCGCGCCGCAGGTGGCGCCGATCTTCGAAAGCCCGGGCGTGCTGACGCCGCGCGGCAAACTGGTGTTCGAGCCCTCGCTGCAGTACGGCTATTCGTCGAGCAACCGCGTCGCCCTGATCGGCTACACGGTGATTCCAGCCCTGCTGATCGGCCTGCTGGACGTGCGCGAAGTCAAGCGCAACACCACCACCGGTGCCGCCACCTTCCGCTACGGCTTCGACAACCGCCTGGAACTGGAAGCCAAGATCCCCTATGTCTACCGCAGCGACGCCACTGTCAGCCGCGAGCTGTTCACCGGCACCGCCACCGAACGCGCCTTCAACACCAGCGGCAGCGGCGTCGGCGACGTCGAACTCGGCTGGCGCTACCAGCTGAACGACGGCGGCATCGACAAGCCCTATTACATTGCCGGCCTGCGCTTCAAGTCTCGCACCGGCCGCGACCCGTTCCAGGTCGTGACCGACTGCCAGACCCGCTGCGTGGGCGAGAACGTCACCGGCACCGGCCTGCCGCTGGACCTGCCGACCGGCTCCGGCTTCTACTCGATGCAGCCGAGCGTGACCTGGCTGTTGCCGTCCGACCCGGCGATCTTCTTCGGCAGCTTCAGCTACACCCACAACTTCAAGCGCGGCAATATCTACCGCACGGTGCTGAACGGCGAGAAGGAATACCTGGGCGAAGTGAAGCCGGGCGACGTGTTCGGCTTTAACTTCGGTATGGGCCTGGCGCTGAACGAGAAGGCCTCGTTCAGCATCGGCTACGACCACAACTCGGTGGGCCGCACCAAGCAAGGCGGCCAGGTGGTGCCGGGTTCGGTGCGCATGCAGCTGGGCACCCTGCTGCTGGGCTACTCCTACCGCCTGAGCGACAAGCGCACGCTGAACGTGTCCGTCGGCGCCGGCCTGACCCGCGATACGCCGGACGTCACGCTGATGGTCCGGATGCCGTTCTCGTTCTGACGCAAGCGCCAATGAAAACGGCGCGCCGCCCTCGCGGGCTGGCGCGCCGTTTTTATGTGACGCGTTCTTTTAAATGTAGTAGACCAGCGCAGCCAGGGCGATCACCAGACCGACCTTGGTGGCCTTGTAGGCGGTCTTGTTCCAGGCTTTATAGCGGCGGCGGTACTGGCCCATCACGAAAGAGATGCGGAACAGCTTGCTCACCAGGCCGGTCTGGTCGCCGCTTTCGTTCGGCGAAGCGGCGGCCGTCATCATGGTGCGGCCCAGCCAGCGGTTGATGCCGCCCATGCCGAAGCGCAGCGGACGCTCGACGTCGCAGAACAGGATCACGCGATCCCGGCCGCTGGTGTTCTCGGCCCAGTGGATGAAGGTCTCGTCGAAGATCACACCCTGCCCGTCGCGCCAGCTGTAGCGCTGGCCGTCGACTTCGATGAAGCAGCGGTCGTCGTTCGGCGTGGCCAGGCCCAGGTGGTAGCGCATCGAGCCGGCGAAGGGGTCGCGGTGCGGGTTCAGCCTGGCGCCATGCGGCAGCTCGGCGAACATCGCCGCCTTGACCGAGGGGATGCCCTGCAGCAGCGCATAGGTCTTCGGGCACAGGCGCTCGGCCGACGGGTGGCTGGCATCGTACCACTTCAGGTAGAAGCGCTTCCAGCCGGTCTTGAAGAAGGAGTTGAAGCCGGCGTCGTTGTTCTGCTCGGAGGCCTTGATTTTCTGCAGCGCGACCAGGTTCAGCGCTTCCTCGCGGATCACCTCCCAGTTCTCTTCCAGGACCTTGAGTTCGGGGAACTCGCGGACCGGGATGTAAGGCGTACTCGGCACCCGGGAGAACAGATGCATGAAGATATTGATCGGCGCCATGAACGACGAGTGGTCGAACAGCTGGCGGCCGAACGGGAGACGGACCTTACCGCGGAAATGGATATGCAGGACCGAAAGGATGAGAAAACCTACGACTGCCCACTTCATTACGCCTCCACATGCACCTGACTAAACGGAGCGCAAGGATACCATAGGCGAGGCACGGGCGTTCGCCGACCCTCCACCTATTCGGCGGAGCAGCCGGCGTCGAGCTGCGAATTGTCGCTATTATGTCAGTGCATCGTCGACGTGACGGCATAACCCTTCTCGGCCAGCTGGCCGCTCAGGTTCTGGATGTCGTAATCGTCGATCTGCTGGGCGTCGTCGTCCACCTCGACAGCGCGGGCTTCGACTTCCCAGTCGGTATTCGTGGCTTCCTCGGGAATGTTCTTGGTTTCGGGCACCGCCAGGTACGAGAACTTTCCGTCCTGTTCGGCTCTGCGGTAAATATCCAGACGCATAGTCGTATCCTTTCTAAGCATGGCTGAGGGATTCAAGCCATCAGTATGCCCACGATAGGCGAAGGACGGAGCACAGTCTGTTAACCGACGCACACTGGCTTAAGGACAGGAAACTCAACGTCCCGGCGAGGCGCCCAGCACCCGCGCCGGCAGCATGACGATGGCGCGCAGCAGCGCAAACACGGCCTCCACGCCAATGCCGAGCAGCCGGAACGGCAGCAGGATCAGCCAGACCACCGGATACAGGATCAGCGCCAGCAGGGCCAGCGGCCAGCACAGGAACAGCAAGACCAACCAGGCGAGGAATCCGAGCATCATGCGCTCCTTCAGGTAAGAGGATCTTCGATGCCGTGACTGTAATGACAAGCGTCCGGCCAGGCAAGCGGGATGCGATGGAATGCCGCCGGTGCGGATAAACGGAGAAAATCCGATGGTGAATGGCACGGACTGTGCCGGCTTCAAGCGTCTGCCAACACCTGCGCCAGTTCCGTCTTGTTGCGCAGTCCGAGCTTCACATACACCGCATGCAGTTGATTGCGCACCGTCGAGGGCGACACACTGAATTCGATGGCAATTTCCTTGTACGTCGCACCCGCGACGGCCATGGTGGCGACCCGCCATTCGGCTGCGCTAAGGGTGGGTGCAGCACGTCTTTGCAGGCGCACGAACATGAAATTGCCTGACAACGTCGCTGTCGCGCTCAGGCTGCCGGCACTGAAGCGACCGCGTGCCTTCAAGGCATCCATCAGTGCTTCCGGCACATGCGGCGGGCGCCAGTTCGGCCAGGCGGCGTCCAGTAGCTGATAGGCGGCGGGACTGGCGCTGAGCAGGACGCCATCGGTCGCCGCAACCGCGCAGGCCGGACCGGGGTCGCCCGTGTGCAGTCGGCGATTGATGCTGTTCGCGAGCAGCAGATGCGGCAAGACTTCATCGCCGCGCCGCGCCAGCCTGGCCGGATCGACGCTGCGCTTCAGCGCCCCCGCCCACAGCGTGACGGCATCCGTCAGCGTCCCGAACGGCACGCCCGGCGTCAGCGTGAAAACGTTCCACGAATCGTAGCGCCGGATATACCGCTCGAAGGATGGATCATGCGCATAGTCCCGCGAGCAGGTGTGGACGGTTCGACCACCGTTCGACAGGCTGTTGAGAATGGCCGGATCGCCGTCGGGCAGGTTTTCGCGGTCCCGCACGCGCTCCAGCGGGACGTCGTGACGGTGCAGGCTCAGGATGCGTGCCCGGCCTGCGGCCTCGAACGTGCCGTGGCCGAACATCCCGGAATGGACCGGCAGTACTTTGCGGACGACGCCAAACGCGACTTCGGCAAATTCGACCGGCGCCAGGTCCTGCGCGGCGGTATACAGCGCGAATAACGAGCGCTCGCTCATGCCGGCCGGCCTCGCCGCAAGGCGCTTTTCTGCATTGGGCCGTGAGTATCAATGCAATATGGATCAGGAAGCATCGCTGTCGAAAAGTTGTAATTAAACAATTATAACTCCACGTTCATGTTCTATTGACATGCTTCCTGCATCTTTCGATTAACGGGCTATCAAGCTTTCGATTTGCGCAGCTGGTCGGTGTCCAAAAAGAACAGCGTTTCGAACTTGCCGTCCTTCTTGACCCCGAATTCGAGCGCTTCGACATCCACGTCGAGACCCGCTTCGACGCCGTCCCGGTCGAGCAAAGGTGATCGGTCGCTGTTGAAACCCTTGATCCGGCCATAGACACGCATGATCGGCGTCTGCCCTTCGCGCATCGATTCGATTTCCTTCGCTTTCTCGAGGGGCACCCTGACGGTGAATTGCATATAGCCGTGGTTATCCCCTGTCAGCCCGAGCGTATCGAATACTGTCCGGTAACTCAGCGCGTAGCGGTATTTCTTGTCGGTGACATAGTTCACCACCCAGGACGAGCTGCGTTTCTGGATGACGATGTAATACTCGCCATTCGTCACGTCGGGCCCGCTGATCGCTACATCACTGCCGAGCACGCTGAAAAGAGCACGGTCGTTTTTCTGGTCCGCTGCAATGCTCGCCTTCAAGCGCTCGGCGGCGGCCTGCTTCGTGAATTCATTGCTCGCCTGCGATACCTCGGGATGCCCGATGCCTGCCAGGGTCACCCAATCGGGCTTCTCGCTGGATGTGGCATGGCGCATCCAGTTTGTCACGTATTGTTGGAAAGCCGCCTCGGGCAATTTGCGGTATTCCGCCTTGTTGGCTTCGGTGACCTCCTGCCGGATACAAGCGGCGTATTTCGGCGGCACCGCAAAGAGAGATGTCAGGGCGATGTTGCTGACGGTGCCAAACCGTTCGGTCTGCTTAAAATGCTGGGTCGGTTCCGCCGTCGCAGCAGCCGGCTCGGCTGCTGCGACCGGTTCGGCATCCTTCTTGCCGCAGGCCGATAACGTGAGTGCGGCGGCCACGGCGAGCGCCATGTAAGTCTGCTTGGATGTCATGTTTTTCCTGGGGCGTTTCAGTTGGGGGCGTGTTTCACGACGAGATTCGCGGCCGTGGTCGATTGGGGATTTGCATAGAGCGTGGTCAGCACGTCCCAGAACAAGGCTGGCACGTCAATGCCCACGCCAAAGCCGGGGAAATGGTTGGCAAGGCCGAGCGCATGGCCGAATTCATGCGTCACGATGGCTTGCGTAACGTCGCAATGACCATTTCCGAGATTGATGAATACCGGGCTCGATGTAATGCCGTTATCCACCCCCGGCATGATCATGCTGCCCTGGTTAGGCGCCGTCGAAACATTGGCGCAATAAGCCAGATAGTCCGTCGATCCAGGCGGCACAAAGGACGTGCCGTAACTGACGTGGATGTAATTGCCGCTGGCCGGAACGCTATTGCTGATATCGAGTACCAGCAAGCCGCTCAGCTTGGCATTGAGCTGGGACACGCTGGTGGCGACCTTGTTCGCATAATCCTGTTCGGTCGCGCTGGCGGCAGATGGCGGCGGAATATGGACTGTCACATGGCGCGCCGGCGCGCCTGCCCAGCGCCATGTACCAGGCAGCCGCCCGTTCGCGCCCGGAACGAAATCGATATTGCTCGACTGGATACTCGCGACTATTTGGGCATCGGTCACCGCTTGATTGGTACCGGCGTTTCCGGCGTCTGATTGGCCACCGCCGCAAGCGGATAAAAGCACCGCCATACCCAATACGCCAATCGATTGCATGAGTGTAGACATATTATTTGAAATGTTTTATGAAAAGAAATTCGCCTCGTATCGCGCAGAAATTATGCGACGAGTGCGGATGCAATTCCATGGAACGGATGTGCTAAAGACGCGGTGTGCAGCACTGCAGCGTCAATGCGTACGCGAATGCGCCATTCACGCGCTCGCGTGAAATGGGGTTAGTGACTAGGAGCGTGTGACAAGCGCCGGCGGTTCGCGGCAGTCACGCGAAGACGGGGACCGCGGGCGCGGCCGTCTTTGCATCGGGAGAGGATAAGGAGGAGGCGCCGGCCCGGAACCGCCGTGCGCCCAACATATTTCAGGTGCGGATCGTCGCTCAGGCGAATGCTGCAGCCTGTTCGCACACGCCCTCTTGCGCCACCTGCTCTTCGAAGCGCGCCACGACCTCGGCACGGATCGACGCTTCCAGCGATGGAATCGAGCCGCCGCAGCGGTAAGCAAAGCTGACCTGGACCACGTCGCCGGCCCTGACGTCCAGCGGACGCGCCAGCGGCAGCATCATGTAATGGTTCAGCCAGTCGATCGTCGCGCCGACTTCCTCGACGATGGACAGCACGTTCTTGGTGATGAAGCGCAGCGCGTTCAGGCGGCCGGCCTTTTCGATCAGGAAGCGGCCTTCCCAGGCGACGTTCATGTCGGTCGGCTGGCTGAAGTCCATGATGCTGTACACGCCCGGCTGGGCCAGCTCGAGGGTGCCTGGATAGATGACGTTGGTCGGCTGGAACTGCACGATCGGGGCGTGGAAGCCTTCGAAATCGTATTCCTGCTGCAGCGGCTGGGCCGCCATGATGACGGCTTCCGGCAGGAACACCGGCAGCGGGCCGCCGAAGCGCGCCAGGTAGCGGCGCTTGAAGGATTCCATCATCTCGACCTGCTTTTCGCGCAGCATGCCGACATGGATCATCTCGCAGATCACGACGTCGACCGGCTCCGGCGGCAGGTATTCGAAGGCGTCGGCGTGGACCACCTCGACCTTGTGGCCGTTCTGGTTCATGGCCAGGAACTTGCGCGCTTCACGCACCATGTCCGGGTTGAACTCGACGCAGTAGACCTTGTCCGCGGCCTGGGCTGCGAAGAAGGACAGCACGCCGGTGCCGCCGCCCAGTTCCAGCACTTTCATGCCCGGCTTGACCGCGTGGAAAATGGCCGACTTGAAGCTGTGCATGCGATTCTGGTCCATCAGCATGTTGTGGTGATAATGGACCGGGATGAACTGCCCCAGATAGCAGCTCTCGATTTCGCGTTCGTTCAGCATATTGTTCCTCGTTGTCAGCCCCGCGGTGCTTGCCGGCGCCATGTTTGGTGATGGAGGAATTATCTGCAAGAAACACTTTGCTTGATGCGCCGAGGTGACGCCTCTTTCCGGTCCAATTTACCGAATTGGTGCCTGAGAAAAATAATTCCAATCGGCAATTTACATATTTACATAGCGCCGAGGAATTGCGTACCATGGAGCCATCCCTTGAAAAGCGTCGGCCCAACGATCATGCATCCCACCATTGCCTCACTTTCGTCAAACATCGCCGACCTTCTTCTCGACGTCATCTTCCTGATCAACGCTGCCGGGATCGTGGTGGACGTCAGTACCGGTTGCCGGCAACTGCTCGGCTACGAGCCCGAACAGCTCAAGGGCCGGTACCTCTTCGACTTCGTTGCCGAGGAGGATCGCACGCGCACGCGCGAAGAGGCCGCCCGGGTGCAGGCCGGCATCGAGCGGATCGGCTTCGAAAACCGTTACCGGCGCCAGGACGGCAGCCTGGTGGATATCATGTGGTCGGCGCGCCGCATCGATGCGCTGGACCTGCGTATCGGCGTGGCGCGCGATATCACCACCCGCAAGCAGGCGGAACGGCGGCAGGCCACCCTGTATGCCATATCGGAAGCGGCGCACCAGGCGCCCGACCTGCCCAGCTTGTGCGGCCGCATTCACGCAGTGCTCGATGAACTGGTCGGGGTCGCCGGCATGGCGGTCGTCATCGAGGATGCCCTCGGCGGCAGCCATGCCATCTACCGGTCGGCAGCGGAAGGACTGTGGCCCACCGGCAGCCGTGCGGTACGCTGGGCCGATACGCTGCTACCCGACGGCTGCATGGCGATCGAGTTGCGCGGCCAGGCCGGCATCGTCGGCGGCCTGCTGTTGCGGACGCGCAGCGGCAGGCCCTACCCGACGCTCGACCGCGAGCTACTGCAGTTCACGGCAGGACAAATCGGGATGGCGCTCGAACGCAAACGGCTGCAGGACGAACTCCTGCGCCATGCCTGCCATGACGAGCTCACCGGGCTGCCCAACCGCTATCTGTTTTTCGACCGCATCAATACCGCCTTGTCGCGAGCCCAGCGCAGCGGCGCGCGGATGGGCTTGCTCTACGTCGACGTCGACGATTTCAAGCAGGTCAACGACCGTCATGGACATGCTGCGGGTGACCTGGTGCTGCGTGAAGTGGCGGCGCGCCTGGCCCGTTGCGCGCGCCGTACCGACACGGTGGCGCGCCTTGGCGGCGATGAATTCGTGCTGATTCTGGAAGACCTGGGCACGCCCCACGACGCCGAGCGCATCACGCACCAGCTGTTGGCGGAAATGGCTGCGCCGCTGCTGCTGGATGGCGCCGAACTGCACATCCGTACCAGTATAGGCAGCGCATTGTTCCCCGAACACGGTACGCAGATCGAAGCGCTGCTCAAGCATGCCGACATGAATATGTACCACCGAAAGCGCGAGCGAAAATCGGCGCATGCAGAGGAAACCGCCGAGCGCGCGAACACCGTCGCGGCGGCGGGCTGAATCCGCGCTGCCGCGCGGTCCTCAGCGCTTCGCCCTGGCCTTGTCCGCGATCTGGGCGGCAGTCAAACCTTCGCTGTTGGCCAGTTTCGGGTTCGCACCCTGCTCGGTGAGGAAAGCGACCATGTCGGGGTGGCCTTCGCGCGCCGCCATCATCAAGGGCGTGTAACTGCCGCTGGCCGGCGGCGACAGCGCGTCGATTTTCGCGCCGCGCTTGATCAGGAGGCGCGCGATGTCTTCGTCGCCGCTGGCGGCCGCATAGTGCAGCGGAGTCCAGCCGGGTCGGTTGACCGCGGCGCCGCGCGCCACCAGCGCCTCGGCGGCGGCACGGTTGCGTTTGAAAGCAGCCATCATCAAAGCCGTGTTGCCGTTGATGGCCGGGGCGTCGATCTGGATGCGGGGATGGTCGAGCAATACCCGCAGCACCCGCATCGAACCCTCGCGCGCCGCCAGCACCAGGGCGGGCTCGCCGCCGACCGGATTCTGCTGATTCGGGTTCACGCCCGCCGCCAGCAGCGATTTGACGGTGGCGGCATCGTCCATCTGCACGGCGCGGAAAAAATCGGAAATTTGCTGCGGCGTGGCAGCCAAGACTGCCGCGCCGGGGAAGGCCGACAGCAGCATTGCCGCAAGTATCGATCGGCCGGTCAGGCGAAGAAAACCGCGACGCTGCATCATGCTTACCCCCTCGGTACTTTGAACAGCTGGTGGAAGTTATCGGTGGTTCGCTCCGCCACTTCGCGCAGCGACACGTCCTTCAGCGTGGCGATGTATTCGGCCACATGGGCGACGTAACCCGGTTCGTTCATTTTCCCACGGTAGGGCACCGGCGCGAGGTAGGGCGAATCGGTTTCGATCAAGATGCGCTCCAGCGGCAGGGCTTTGGCCACCGCCTGCAAGTCTTTCGCGCTCTTGAAGGTCACGATGCCGGAAAAAGAGATGTAAAAACCCATCTCGATCGCGGCCTGCGCCACCTCCAGCGTCTCGGTAAAGCAGTGCATGACGCCGGCGACGCCGCCCTTGTCCACCGCCGCGCCCTCTTCCTGCAGGATGCGGATCGTGTCGGCGCTGGCCGAACGGGTGTGGATGATCAGCGGCTTGCGGGTCTCGCGCGAGGCCCGGATGTGGGTGCGGAAGCGCTCGCGCTGCCATTCGAGGTCGCCCTCGAGGCGGTAATAGTCGAGCCCGGTCTCGCCGATGGCGACGATCTTCGGATGATCGGCCAGGCGCACCAGTTCTTCGACGCTCGGTTCGGGCGTGTCCTCGTAGTCGGGGTGCACGCCGACCGAGGCGTAGATATGCGGATATTGCTCGGCCAGGGCGAGCACGCTGGGGAATTCCGGCAGGTTGACGGACACGCACAGCGCCTTGTCGACCTTGTTCTCGGCCATCTTGGCGAGAATCTCGGGCATGCGGGCGGCCAGCTCCGGGAAATTGATATGGCAGTGTGAATCGATGTACATCCGCTTATTGTACGTTACTGTCCAAGGCAGATGATTTTGGTCGCGTATTCCTTCGCGTTCGGCTTCTTGCTGGTCGCCCACCGGATGGCTTCCTCGGCCTCGGCCAGGCTCATGACCGTCGCTTTTTCCTTGTTGCGGATGAAGGAGACGCCTTCGAATTTGCCTTCCTTGCTGCGCATGACTTTGGCAAATACCGGGGCGGCCGTGCCGCCGTCGGCGAGTTTGTTTTGTTGGACGAGGTAACGCTGATCCTTGGATTCCATGTTGGTGCTTTATGCTGGTTCAAAGCCGTATTTTACGGCAGGCGCAGGTACAGGCCCAGCCGGGCCAATGCTGGCGCTGCGCGAACGGGACGCCGCTCGATGCGCCGCTATGACAAACTCGGTCGCAAACACCTTTCAGCCAGGAGAATTTTTATGAGCAACGAACAGCAGAACAAAGACCAGGAGCAGGCAAAAGCCGGCCTCCAGCAGGCCGAAGCGTCCTCGCAGTCCCAGCAGCAGGCGCAGCCGGACGCGCATCCGGACTTCGACGCGCTGGCCAGCAAGAAGCCTGAAGAACTGACGCCGGAAGAGCTCCGCCTGATGGCGGACACCATGCCCGGCGAAGGGCCGGGCGACTAAGCTCTTGCCGCCGGGTCGCTACCGACCCGCTGCGCAAGATGCTTGCGCAGCATCCGCAGTGCGCCTTTGGGGCCCCGGATGGCGATGCGCTGCTCACCCAGTACGCGCATCGTGATTTCGTTCTCGCGCCAGCGCATCCAGGCCGGATGGTTCAGGCGGTATCGCCAGGCCAGCCTCGGCAGCTCTTCGATCCGCACGCGGTAACCGAGGAAGGCGGCGATCTCCTCGACATCGCCCAGGAGCTGGCGCGCCTGACCACGGCTGCGGATTTCGAACGCGCCAGGCAGCGCGAGGTACATGGACGGCAGCATGCCGGCCAGGCCGGGCAGCAGGATCCAGGCAGACGCATGGCCGCCGGTAAGGTGAAGCAGCAACAGCATGCCAAAGCCGAAGACGATGAACAGGACCGCCACCGACAATGCCTGACCGGAAGACTGGATCGGAAATAGCAAGCGCAAGGGCGAATGGACCGGGGCAACGGGCGTCAGTTCGGCCATCGCCATGGCTCAGTCGACCACGCGCTTGCCGAGGATGATCAGATCCCGCTCGACCCCATCCAGGTTCGCCACGCGCGGGAAATTCGCCCAGGTCTCGAAGCCGTACTTGCGGAACAGGGCCAGGCTGGGCACGTTGTGGCCGAAGATGAAGCCCAGCAGCGTGTGCACCTTGATATTCGGCGCGAAGGCCATCGCCTGCTCCAGGCAATAGCGGCCGATGCCCTTGCCGCGCCATGCTTCGGCGATATAGATCGAGACTTCGGCCGTGCCCGAGTACGCCGGGCGGCCGTAGAAATTCGAGTACGAGCACCAGCCGATGACGGCCGGGTTCTCCGAGGTATCGGCGGCGTCGTGGATCACCCACAGCGGCCGGCGTTCCGGGGTATGGTCGGCAAACCATTGTTCGCGCGACTGGACCGTGATCGGTTCGGTATCCGCGGTGACTTCGCGCGAGGCGATGGTGGCGTTGTAGATGTCGACGATGACGGGCAGGTCTTCGATACGGGCGATGCGATGGGTGTAGGACGGCATGAATGATCTGATTTAAAGCGTATGGGTGGCGCGCGAGGACCGCAACGCCGCACCCAGGATTTCTTCGATGCGCAGCTTGGCGCGCTGGCCGGTTTCGTCGGCCGGGAAATGGACGCCGATGCCCTGCGCCTTGTTGTTATTGGCGCCGGCCGGGGTGATCCAGGCGACCTTGCCGGCGATCGGGTATTTGTTCGGATCGTCCATCAGCGACAGGATCAGGTAGATCTCGTCGCCGATCTTGTACGGCTTGGTGGTCGGGACGAACATGCCGCCGTTCTTCAGGAAGGGCATGTAGGCCGCGTACAGCGCCGCCTTTTCCTTGATGGCCAGCGAGAGCACGGACGGCCGCGGCGCCTGGGGCGTCAGCGGGGCGTTCGGGTCGGTGGGCAAGCCGTTCATCGGAATCCTTTCTCAGGCAGCGCAGCAGGCAGTGTAATCAAGCAACATGTCTTCGACAAACAGTTTCGGCGACAGCGGGTGGTCCGCCACCGCGCGCCGCTCGTTGGTCGACTTGATCGCCTGCATCAGCTTGGCCGTGTGAACGCGTCCGGCCAGGTTCGCAAGCTGCTGGCGATACCGCGGATAATAGCGGATCGTGCCGGACAGCTTGTACGAAAAAACGTCATACAACCAGCGCTGCTGCCATGCGACAAGGGATGCGAGCGGCGCTTTGCTCAATTTGTCTGCCGCGCGCAACGCTGCGTCGACGCTGGGCTGGGCCAGGATTTGCAGCAGGGAATCGAGTTCCTCGCGGCTGCCCGTTTCCGCCTGCACCAGCGCGGCCAGCGGCGCCCCGCCCTGCTCGCGCAGCCAGCCATCCGCATCCTGCACGCCCTGGCTTTCCAGCCAGGCCAGCGCCTCGGCGTGGCCCGGCATCGGCAGCGCGAACTTGCGGCAGCGCGAGAGGATGGTCGGCAGCAGGCGGTCCAGGCCGTTCGATGCCAACAGGAACACGGTCCCCGGCGGCGGTTCTTCCAGCGTTTTCAGCAGCGCGTTCGAGGACGGCATATTGAGCGCCTCGGCCGGGTACAGCACGACCACCCGCAAACCCTGGCGGTGGGTCGAGATGTTCATGAAGTCGGACAGCGCGCGCACCTGCTCGATCTTGATGTCCTTCGAGGCGGTCTTGGTCGACTTGGCTTTCTTGTCGCCGTCGCCGGCTTCTTCCCCCTCGGCGGCGGGCGCTTCGTCTTCCATCGCCTCCGGGCGCACGCGGCGGTAATCCGGATGGTTGCCCTGGACGAACCAGCCGCAGGAAGCGCACACGCCGCAGGCATGGCCGTCGGGCTGGACGTTTTCGCACAGCAGGGCCTGGGCGAAGGCCTGGATGAAATCGGCCTTGCCGATGCCGGCCGGGCCGTAGAACAGAATTGCATGGGGCAGGCGCGCGCGCATTTGCTGCAGCTGCGTCCAGGCCTGCTCCTGCCATGGGTAGATGGCGGTACTGCTTGTCACAAGAATTTCTCCAGTGCTGCTTTCAATTGCGCGCGCACTTCCTCGATCGAGCGGGTCGAATCGACCACCACGATGCGCCCGCCGCTCTCCTGCGCGCGGCGCAGGTACTCGTTACGGCAGCGCTCGAAGAAGGCCGCCTCTTCGGATTCGAACTTGTCCAGGGTGCGGGTGGCGTCCAGGCGTTCGCGCGCCACTTCGAGCGGCACGTCGAACAGCAGGGTCAGGTCCGGCTGCAGGCCCGGGTGCACCCATTGCTCGAGCGCTTCGAGCTTGGGCAGCGGCAGGCCGCGGCCGCCGCCCTGGTAGGCGAAGCTGGCGTCGGTGAAGCGGTCCGACAGCACCCAGTCGCCGCGTCCCAGCGCCGGGCCGATGACCTGGGCCAGGTGTTCGCGGCGGCTGGCGAAGGCCAGCAAAGCCTCGGTGCCGACGTCCATCTTCTCGTGCAGCAGCAGCGTGCGCAGCTTTTCGCCCAGCGGCGTGCCGCCCGGCTCGCGGGTCGAGACCACGTTCTTGCCGGCGTCCTGCAGCAGGCCGGTCACGAAACCGATATGGGTCGACTTGCCGGCGCCGTCGATGCCTTCGAAGGTGATGAAACGGCCGCGGGTCGGCATCGGCGCGCTCATTTCGAGCCTCCGCGCTGGTACTGGTTGACCGCCTTATTATGCTCGTTCAGGTTGACCGAGAAGTGGCTGGTGCCGTCGCCGCGCGAGACGAAATACAGGGCGTCGGTCTGGGCCGGGCTCAGGGCCGCGGCCAGCGATTGCACGCCCGGCAGCGCGATCGGGGTCGGCGGCAGGCCGGCGCGCGTGTAGGTGTTGTACGGGGTGTCGGTCTCGAGATCCTTTTTGCGGATCTTGCCGTCGTACTTGTCGCCCATGCCGTAGATGACGGTGGGGTCGGTCTGCAGCAGCATGCCGGTCTTCAGTCGGTTGACGAACACGCCGGCGATCATCGCGCGTTCGCTCTTCTGGCCGGTCTCTTTCTCGACCAGCGAAGCCATGATCAGCGCCTGGTAAGGCTCGGTGTAAGGCAGGTTGGGCTCGCGCTTTTCCCAGGCCGCCTTCAGGCGCTTCATCATCATCTCGTGCGCCTGCTTGTAGATCTGCAGGTCGCTGGAGTTTTTCGCGAACAGGTAAGTATCGGGGAAGAACAGCCCTTCCGGCGTCGCGTATTTGGCGGCGCCCTCCGGCACGACCTTGGCCAGCAGTTCCTTGTCCGACAGCTTGGCCGTCTCGTGCTTCAGGTTCGGCGCGGCGTCGACCGCCTGGCGCATCTGGCGGAAGGTCCAGCCTTCGATGATGGTCAGCGATTCCTGCGCGAACTCGCCGCGCACCAGTTGGGTGAGCAGGCGGCGCGGGGTGGTCTCGGGTTTGAGTTCATAGCTGCCGGCCTTGATCTGGCCGGCCTTGCCGGTCACACGGGCCAGGACGCCGAACAGGAAGCCGTTGACGGGAATGCCGGCGGTGGCCATCTGCTGGGCCGCGCCGGCCACGCCGCTGCCCTGGGCAATGGCGAAGGGAATGACGGGGCTGTCCTTGCCGGTGATCGGTTGACCCGACCACCACTGGAAGCCTCCAACGGCCGCGACTGACACGATCACGCCGGTAACGATGAGTTTTTTTATAAGTGCCATGTGTGCTGGTTTTTACGCCGGTCCCGGCGCGATTTTGACGACAACTCTATAATGAGGCCGTAATGATAAAGCCTAAACGGGAAATAATTCGTATTTTATGAATAACTGGATCGAACACCTCGCCACGCTGGGCGCCCGCTTCCATCAAGACGAAGCCACGCAGATCGAAGACTTCGGCAAGACCTTGTCCGCCGCCGACCTCGCCGAGGGCATGGTGGCCCCGCTCACCGACCTTGGCCTGATCGCCGTGGCCGGCGATGACGCCGCCAGTTTCCTGCACAATCAGCTGACCAACGACGTCGAACACCTCGGCACCAGTGAGGCGCGCCTGGCCGGCTACTGCACGCCGAAAGGCCGCCTGCAGGCCACCTTCCTGATGTGGCGCACCGGCCAGGACATCTTCCTGCAGCTGCCGCGCGCCATCCAGCCGCCGCTGCAGAAGCGCCTGACCATGTTCGTGCTGCGCGCCAAAGCCAAGCTGCGCGACGCCACCGACGAAGCGCCAACGGCAGCCGTGCTCGGCCTGGCCGGTGCGAAAGCCGGCGAGGCGCTGGCGCGCCAGGTTGGCACCCTGCCCGCCGCCCCCTACGCCAAGCTCGACGGCGCGTTCGGCACCGTGATCCGCCTGGCCGATGCGCTGGGCGCTCCGCGCTATCTGTGGATCACGTCGGCGGAAACCGCCACCACGGCCCTGGCGCAGCTGCGCGAGACCCTCGCCCTGGGCGGCAACGCGGCCTGGCACCTGGCCGAGATCCACGCCGGCGTGCCCCAGGTGACCCAGCCGACCCAGGAACAGTTCGTGCCGCAGATGGTCAACTTCGAGCTGATCGGCGGCGTGAATTTCAAGAAGGGCTGCTATCCGGGCCAGGAGATCGTCGCCCGCAGCCAGTACCTGGGCAAGCTGAAACGGCGCATGACACTGGCGACGCTGCCCAATGCGGCCGCCCGCGCCGGCGACGAAGTCTTCTCCAGCGACGATCCCGACCAGCCGTCCGGCATGATCGTCAACGCCGCGCCGAATGGCCAGGGCGGTGCCGATGCGCTGGTCGAAATCAAGCTGGCCGCACTCGAGCACGAGGTGCGCCACGGCTCGGCCGGCGGCACGCAGCTGGCCTTCCTGCCGCTGCCGTACGCCATCGACACGCCCGCGGCGTGATTTGAAACGCACATGATCGACCTGTACGTCTATTACAAGGTGCGCACGCTGGACGCCGCCGCGCTGGCGCCGCGCGTGCGCGCCATGCAGGCGGCACTGGCGGCGAGCCAGCGCGTGTCCGTGCAGCTGAAGTGCCGTCCGGAGACCAGGGACGGCCTGCAGACCTGGATGGAAGTCTACCCGGGCGTGCCCAAGGCCTTTGCCGGCTTGTTGGAGGGGGCTGTCGCGGCGGCCGGCCTCGATGCGCTGGTCCAGGGCCCGCGCCGCGCCGAAGTATTCGTCGACCTGATGCCAGACCCGAGCCCGGAGCAGACCCCATGTGCCTGATCGTCTTTGCCTGGCGCGTCATTCCCGGCGTGCCCGTGATTGCCTGTGCCAACCGCGACGAATTCTACGACCGCCCCGCCACACCGGCCGGGCCCTGGCCGGAAAACCCGGACATCATCGCCGGCCGCGATCTGCAGGGCGGCGGCAGCTGGATGGGCGTGACCCGAACCGGTCCGAACGGTCCGAAGTTCGCGGCGCTGACGAACATCCGTGCGCCCAACGAACGCCGCGGCGATGCGCCGACCCGCGGCGCGCTGGTCGCCGACTTCCTCAAGGGCGAGCTGGATGCGCCGGCTTACCTGGACCGCATCGTCGGGCGCGCCGCCGACTACAACGGCTTCAACCTGATCCTGGGCGACCGTGAAGGCCTGTACTGGTTCTCGAACCGGGCCGGCGGCGACCCGCGCAACGGCAAGCCGCTCGAGCCCGGCATCTACGGCGTGTCGAATGGTTTGCTGGATGCGCCGTGGCCGAAGGTGGTGCGCACCAAGGCCAGCTTTGCCAGCCTGCTGCTGCAGGGCGCACCGGAAGACGCCTATTTCGAGATGCTGGCCGATACCACGCGCGCGCCTGACCTGCGCCTGCCGGATACCGGCATGCCGATCGAAGTCGAGCGCGAACTGTCGCCGGTCTGCATCGAGCTGTCCGGTTACGGCACCCGCACCTCCACCGTGCTCAGGCTGTACCAGGACGCCGAGCCGGAGCTGTGCGAGCGCATCCTGCGCCCCGAAGGGGTGGCCGCCGGGCGCTGATTCAGGCTTCCCGCTTCATGAAGGGCGAGTCGAACTGCTGACGCCGCTCCACCGGGCGGGTCAGCACCCGTATCGCCACCGCCAGCGGCACGCCGATCTCGGCGAGACGGCGTGCCGCGCCGGCGCGGCCGATGGTATCGAGTTCGTGGATCACGGCCTCGATCAGGAGGGCTTGCTTGTAGTCGGTGCGTCTTTCCATCGGACGATGCTAGCACACGCTGCGCACGAATCGTTCAAGCCGGGCGCTGCACCAGGTCCAGGTAGACACCCGGGTCCTGCGACAGGCTGCGCTTGACGTTCTGCGACAGCTCGTCGATCAGCACTTCGCTCTTGCCTGCTTCGAGCGCAGCGTAGGCCCGCGCCACCACCTCGGCCGGGGCCAGCTTCGGCAAATCGATCCCACGCGTCAGGTCGGTATCGACGAAGCCCACGTGCAGGCCCAGCACCTGCGTGCCCTGTTCCTTCAGTGCGATGCGCAGGCCGTTGTTCACGCTCCAGGCCGCCGACTTGGTCGCGGCATACGCGGCCAGGCCAGGCGTGCTGATCCAGCTTGCCACCGACAACACGTTCAGGAAAGCGCCGCCGCCATTCGCCGCCAGCCTGGGCGCGAAGGCCTGGCTGACGCGCAGCATGCCGTACACATTGGTCTCCATCATGCGCTGCATGGCGGCGATGCTGTCCTGGTCGAGCAGGCTGCCATCGCTGGCGATACCGGCATTGTTGATCACCAGCGTGACGTCGGCACAGGCTGCGGCTGCCTCGGCCGCCTGGGCCTGGTCGTTGACATCCAGCCGCACCGGCACGACGCCGGGCAGCGCGATCTTGCCCGGGTCGCGCGCGGCGGCGTAGACCTTGCGCGCACCATGGGCCAGGGCCTGGCGCGCGAATTCCTGGCCGAGACCGCGGTTGGCCCCGGTAACGAGGACGATGGCGTTGTCGAGTTTCATGGCAATCCCTTTATATATGATGACCGTCATATTGCGGTCCAAAAAAATGCCGTGCCCGTGGGCGCGGCATCCTGCGCCTCAGGTTTGCAGCCCTGGGCGTTCGTACTGCGCAAGCAAGGCCTCGCGGCATGCCTGCAAGACTTCCCTGCCGCCGCTATCCGCGCCGAGCACCCGGGCCATCTGGATGGCACCGACCAGGCTCGCGGCGATGGCCCAGGCGCTGCCGGACGCTGCGTCAGGCGGGAGCGTGTCCTCGACCAGCCTGGCCAGCCCGCGCACGCGGCTCTTCGCGACCTCGCGCAAGCCTTCGCCGGTGCGCTGCATGTCGGAACTGACCGCCGCGACCGGACAGCCCAGTTCGAGCGCGTCCATATGCGTCTCCGACAAATACTCGCTGACCAGCGCACGCAGCGGGCTTTCGCCGGCATCCAGACGCGTACGCATGCGTTCGCGCACCCGGGCGTTGCTCTGGTCGGCGGCGTGTTCCAGCGCATCGGCCAGCAGCGCATCGCGTGACGCGAAATGGGCATAAAAGCCGCCGTGCGTCAGGCCGGCTTCCTTCATGACATCGGCAACCCCGACCCCGGCGATGCCGGACCGGCGCACGGCGCGGGCGGCGGCATCCAGGATGCGTTCGTGCGACTGCTGGTGGCGGGCGGTACGGGGAGCGGACATGGCGCTTGCCTTAAATATGATAACGATCATATTAAGCCACAAACGAAAGCAGGTCAAGCCTGGCAAACCGGGCGCGCAAACGCCCGGCACCAGCCCTGCCTGCGGGTGGCTTAGCGGTCCGGATCGTTGCCGGTCGTGCCCGCCGCGGAAGCGCCGTTCGAACCGCCCAGCCTGCCCTCGTCCGGGGTGCCGGCTGCGGAGTGGCCGCCGGTGCTGCGGTCGCTGTTGTCGCCCTGGCGCGAACCGGCCGGGAACACATTCGCTTCGGGCGAGCTGTGCACGAAGCCGCTCTGGCGGCTTTCGCTGGCGCCGGCCCCGCCCGTGTATTGGCCGGAACCCGATTGCGAGCCCTGGCCGCCGCTCTGGCTGTTCTGCTTGTTCTGGCCGCCGCCCTGTGCGCTGCCGCCGTCCTCGGCCGTGAAGCCGACGCCGCTCTGGTCCGGCACGTCTTCGCGCCAGGCCTTGCCGTTCGATGCGCCGGCGCTCTGGCCGGGATCCGCACTCTGTCGGTTGGCTTCGCCTGCCGATTGCCCCTGCAGCGAGGTGCCGGCTGCGTCATCGTTGGTGAAACCGACGCCGCCCTGGTCGAGCACGTCCTGTTTGCCGTGCCGGGTCTTGTCCTTTTTGTCCATGTTATCGGCCATGATGATCTCCCTTGCGATTTCGATAGCTCGATGCTAACGATTTCGGGAAATTCACAAATAGGAAGGCAAGCTGAATGCGTGTAGGAGTTGCGGCAGTCTGGCTAGCCTTTCGCCCCTGCCTTCAGCGCCTGCGTCAGCTGAGGCATCGCCGCGTACGCATCGGCCGGTGCCTTGCCGTGCACGATCGCCTCCATCCGCTCGGCCACGCTGCCCAGCAATTGCGGATGCGAATAGATGTAAAAGCGGCCCTCGCGCACGGCGTCGAAGGTGATGCGCGCGACGTCCGCGGCGCTGAGCTTGCCCGCTTCAACGGCTTTGCTCACAAGCATCTGCGCTGCCTGCTGGCTGGGCGTCGGCGGCGCGTCGTTCTCCAGCTCCTGCGGACGGTGCGCGTCGGAGCCGACAATGCCGGTCGGTACGAAATACGGGCACAGGACCGAGGCGTCGATCGGCGCCTCGACCAGACGCAGGTCGTGGTACAGGGTTTCGCTCAGCGACACCACCGCGTGCTTGCTGACGTTGTAGACGCCCATTGCCGGAGGATTCAGCAGCCCCGCCATCGAAGCCGTGTTGACGATGTGGCCTTCGTAATGGGGATCGCGACGCGCGCATTCCAGCATGATGGGCGTGAACACGCGCACGCCATGGACCACGCCCCACAGGTTCACCCCCAGCACCCATTCCCAGTCGGCCTCGCTGTTTTCCCAGATCAGGCCGCCCGCGGCGACGCCGGCGTTATTGAACACCAGATGCACGCCGTGGAAGCGGATCATCGCCGCATCCGCCAGTTCCTCGATGTGCTCGCGCTTGCTGACATCGACCACCATCGCCAGCACTTCCGCGCCTTGCGCTTGCAACGCCTCGGTCGCGTGTTCCAGCGCCTTGGCATCGACGTCGGCCAGCACCAGCTTCATGCCCAGGCCGGCCGCCGTGTCGGCGAAGGCGCGGCCCAGCCCGCTGGCGGCGCCGGTGATGACGGCGACCCGTCCTTCGAACTGCTTCATGTTTCCTCCCCCATGCCGTACGTCGGGACGCCAGGATGCCGCTTTATACCGCGGAAACGCCGCCGTCCACCGCCAGCACCTGTCCCGTGATGTGTTTGCCCGCGTCGGACGCGAACAGCAGGACCGCGCCCTTCAGGTCGTCTTCGTCGCCGAGACGCCCTAGCGGCGCCTGCTGCGCCAGCGTGTCGGCACCGACAGCCGCCAGTATGCCCTTCGTCATCTTCGAGGGGAAGAAACCCGGCGCGATCGCATTCACCGTGATGCCGTAGCGGCCCCATTCGCCGGCCAGGGTGCGCGTGAAATTGATCAGCGCCGCCTTCGAGGTGTTGTAGGCGATGGTCTGCATCGTGCCTGGCGGGTTGCCGGCGAGGCCGGCGATCGAGGCGATATTGACGATGCGGCCGCGGCCGCGCGGAATCATCGAACGCTTGCCCAGCACCTGGCTCAGCAGGAAGATGCTGCGCACGTTCAGGTTCATCACCTTGTCCCAGGCTTCGAGCGGGAAGTCTTCGGCCGGCGCGCCCCAGGTGGCGCCGGCATTGTTCACCAGGATGTCGACCTGGCCCAGCTGCGCGAGCGCGGCATCGGCGAAGGCCTGCACACCGCTCTCCGTCGACAGGTCGGCCGCGATGCCGGTCGCGTCGATGCCGCGTGCCGCCAGATGGGCGCAGGCTTCGTCGAGCTCGCCTTGCTTGCGCGAGGCCAGCACCACGCGCGCGCCCTGCTCGCCCAGCGCTTCGGCCATCTGCAGGCCCAGTCCGCGCGAACCGCCGGTGACGACGGCGGTCTGGCCGGCCAGCGAAAACAGCTCCGCGACCGTCCTCATTGCTGCCCCGCCGGCACTTCGTAATCCATGCACTGGCGCGCTTCGCGGATCGCGCCGATGAAAGGCACCAGCGCCTGGTGGGTCGGATGCTTGGCGTAGGCTTCGAGCGCGGCCTTGTTCTCGAATTCCGAGTACAGCACCACGTCATAGGTGGCTTCGAGCCCCGGCTGGGCCAGCGTGACCTCGAACTTGAGAATGCCCGGCACGATGTGCGCGCACTCGTCGAGGCGGCGTTTCATCTCGCGGGCATTGGCGGCGCGGTCCGCGCCTTCCGCGTGTTCCTTCAGTTTCCACATGACGATGTGCTTGAGCATGGTTCTCTTTTCCTTCACCGATAAACGAACAGATAACAATGAGCATAACGTTTTGGTGGCGGGATGGCGAGTGTGTTGGTTTGGCCGGGTCCATGGGGCTGGTGGCTGGGTTTTGTCGGGTTTCGGGCATCTGTCGGTTAGTTGCATATCATTCGTGCCGTGACCGACGTGCCAGCGCACCGCAGCCATTTGCATTGGCGCTCGGTTAGTTGCAGAATGTGGCATGAGCAAACTCGCCGCCTGGGACAGCAATCCCCTCAAATGCTTCGCCGACTTCATCGCCGGCCCCGACTTCGCCCTGACCTCGAGCCGGCAGCGCGACCTGGCCCCCAAGCCGCTGTCGCCGGAATCCGCCGCCATCTACCGCTTCATGTTCGGCAAATTCGCTGCCTGGATGCTGGAAGAGCGACTGAAGATGTCGACGGTCACGGGGCGCGACCTGCAGCGCTTCGTCGCGCTGGCGCACGATGGTCAACGCGACCTGAACAGCAAGATCGCCTACCGCTACCTGCGTCTGCTGGAACGCTGCTACGACTACCTCGAGCGGGCGCCGAATCCGGCACGCGATGCCATCGTCGGCATCGACCGCGCCCAGATCGCCCGCGATGCGCCGATGACCGCGCTGAACGCCGACGAACTGCAGCGCTTCATGGCCGCCCTGCCCGGCCAACGCGCGGACGACGACAACAAGGCGTCCGGCTGGAAGCGCCGCCGCGACCGCGCGATGCAGGTAACGATGGCGCTGGCCGGCCTGCGCGTCGCCGAAGCGATCGGGCTGCTGGTCGACGAGGTCGGGCGCCAACCCGACATCGAGGGCGCCCTGGTCCTGAACATCACCCCGGAGCAGAAACACCGCACAAGTTACGAGCACACGACCACGCTGCCGAAGGAAGGCGTGGCCGAGCTGACGGCATGGCTGAGCGAACGCGCAGAACTCAATATTCCCGGCGCGCTGGTGTTCCCGGCCAACCTGGAGGGCGAACCCCTGCACAAGGCCACCGTCTACCGCCAGGTCAAGGCGACCTTCGGACGCGCCGGCCTGGCCGTGTCGCGTGCCGGCGGGCGCACCCTGCGCAATACCTTCGCCTCGCAGCAACTGCGCCAGGGAACGCCGCAAAGCGAGCTGACGACGGTGCTGGGCCTGGCGCTGGAGCGTTCCGCCGAGGCCTATAAGTACGCCAAAGTAAATGAGGAAACCTCCGCGCCGGAAGCCGGTCCAACAGCCAAGGACGCCTGAGCTCACCCCCTGCGCATGAGTCCGTGCCAGGACGGCTTTTCCGTAAGTTTCGTGTAAGTTTGGAGCAAGCATCGCGTAAGCTTGGCGGCGCAGAGTCGCTGCCGTACCTGGCGTAAATATCGGCTATCCATTGACATTACAACTCACAACGGAGACTACAATGGCTATCACACCCGGCATGGCAGCCGGCGGCAAGGCAACACCTTCCGCGGGCGCAATGACGAAGGAAGAACGTAAGGTCATCTTCGCTTCTTCCCTCGGCACCGTCTTTGAATGGTACGACTTCTACCTCTACGGTTCTCTCGCTTCGGTCATCGCGACCCAGTTCTTCGCCGGCGTCGGCGACCCCACCACCGCATTCATCTTCGCCCTGCTGGCCTTCGCCGCCGGCTTCATCGTGCGTCCCTTCGGCGCGCTGGTATTCGGTCGCCTGGGCGACATGATCGGCAGGAAGTACACCTTCCTGGTCACCATCCTGATCATGGGTGGCTCGACCTTCGTGGTCGGCCTGCTGCCCGGCTATGCTTCGATCGGTATCGCCGCGCCGATCATCCTGGTCACGCTGCGCATCCTGCAAGGCCTGGCCCTGGGCGGCGAATACGGCGGTGCCGCCACCTATGTGGCCGAGCATGCGCCGGAAGGCCGCCGCGGCGCCTACACCGCCTGGATCCAGACCACCGCCACGCTGGGCCTGTTCCTGTCGCTGCTGGTGATCCTGGGCGCGCGTACCGCGATGGACCCCGAGGCCTTCGCCGCCTGGGGCTGGCGCATTCCCTTCCTGGTGTCCGTCCTGCTGCTGGGCATCTCGGTGTGGATCCGCCTGTCGATGAACGAATCGCCGGCCTTCGCCAAGATGAAGGCGGAAGGCAAGACCTCGAAAGCACCGCTGTCCGAAGCCTTCCTGAAATGGAACAACGCCAAGTACGCGCTGCTGGCGCTGGGCATCGTGATCGGCCAGGCCGTGGTCTGGTACACCGGCCAGTTCTATGCGCTGTTCTTCCTCACCCAGACCCTGAAGATCGACCTTGCCGTCGCCAACATCATGCTGGCGATCGCGCTGGCCCTGGCGACGCCCTTCTTCATCGTGTTCGGTACGCTGTCGGACCGCATCGGCCGCAAGCCGATCATCCTGGCCGGCTGCCTGATCGCCGCGCTGACCTACTTCCCGATATTCAAGGGCCTGACCACCTACGGCAACCCGGCGCTGGCCAACGCACTGGCGAACTCGCCGGTGGTGGTGGTGGCCGATCCGGCTTCCTGCCACTTCCAGGTCAAGCTGACCGGCACCGAGAAATTCCCCTCGTCCTGCGACATCGCCACCGCCCAGCTGACGGCGGCCTCGGTCAACTACACGATCCAGCCGGCGCCGGCAGGCACCATCGCCAGCGTCCACATCGGCGACAAGGTCTACCCCTCGTTTAACGCCACCATGACGGCCGACGGCCGCGACTTCGACAAGGCCAGCAAGGCCCGCGAAGCGGCGCTGAAGAAAGACCTCGGCGCCGGCGTCAAGGATGCCGGCTACCCGGCCAAGGCCGACACGGCGGCAATCAACAAGCCGATGGTGGTGGCGCTGCTGTTCGTGCTGGTGCTGTACGTGACCATGGTCTACGGCCCGATCGCGGCCATGCTGGTCGAGATGTTCCCGACCCGCATCCGCTACACCTCGATGTCCCTGCCCTACCACATCGGTAACGGCTGGTTCGGCGGCCTGCTGCCGACCATCTCGTTCGCGCTGGTGGCGGCGAATGGCGACATCTATTATGGGTTGTGGTATCCGATCGTGTTCGCGGTGTTCACGCTGGTGATCGGTGTCCTGTTCCTGCGCGAGACCAAGAATAACAACATCTACGCAGCCGACTAGCTTGGCTGCGCCGTGGGCCCGGAGAGCCCACCCTACGATCGGTAGGGTGGGCACCCCGTGCCCACGTTGTCATTGCCCCGCCAATTGCGGCGCCCGGCTCCAGCTGCGCATCCTGAACGCCGCCCAGGCCGTCAGCAGCGCCCCCACCACCAGCACCAGCCGCGTATCGAACAGCGTCAGCACCGCGCCGGCCGCTGCCATCAGGATGTTCGCCAGACAGAAAGTCGTCGACAGCAGGCCCATCACCGCGCCCTGGCCATGGCCGCCGAAGCGGTCGGCCGCCCACACCTGGATCACCGCGTTGTAGCAGGCATGCGGCAGGCCGAACAGCATGATCCCGACCAGCCCGATCCACAGCTGGCCCGTGCCCAGCGAGGCGATGGTCAGCGCCACCGCCAGCGCCAGGAAAGCGGCGCGGCGCAGCGGATCGTCACGATTTTGCCGCCCGGCAAAAAGAGCCGTAAAGCTCATCAGCCCGCACATGCCGACATTCACCAGCGAGATCGCGCGCGTGTCGTAGCGGCCGACCTCGACCAGCCACAGCGGATAGAACTCGTAGAAGGCGGTCACGCCGCAGGTATAGGCAAGCTGCACCACGAACAGGGTGCGCAAGCCCTCATGGCGCAGCAGGTTGAAGGCATGCCGCTCGCGCGCCACCGTCCACCATCCCGGGCCGTGGGTCGGCGCCTCGCGCCGCAGCGTGATCGCCACCAGCACCGTCCCCAGCAGCAGTGCGGCGGCGGCAATATAGAAGGGTACGGTGATGCCGAAACCGATGGTCAGTCCGGCCAGCAGCGGCCCGAACAGCCAGCCCAACGTGAAGCAGCCGTTCAGCCAGGACATCGCATGGTTGCGCATCGGCCCTTCCAGGCGGTCGGCCAGCATCGCGCGCACGATGGCGCCCTGGCCTTCCAGCAGGCCGGTGACGAAGCGCGCTGCCAGGAACAGCAGATAGGAGCCGCGCGCCATCGCCCACGCCGTCAACACATGACCGATGGCGGCGCCGGCCGCGGTCCACAGCAGCAGCGGACGGCGGCCGAAGCGGTCCGACAGCGAACCCAGGACCGAGGTACCGATGAGGAGTCCGACCGGATTGACCATCAGCGCCACGGCGAACAGGAGCTTGGGCGGCAGCCCGAGGAAGTGGGTCAGGCCGGCCGCCGCGCCCGCGCTGTCCGCGTTCGCGAACAGCGGCGGCAGGATCGGATAAGGCAGCGAAGCGCCGGTCGTCGACAGCAGGCCGAGCAGGCAGGCGGTCGCGATCAGGAGAGCGTTTTTCACGTCGGGCTCGGAGTCGATGGAGACATCGAGCCTAACACGAGCCGGTCCATACGCGCATCAGGGATATTCCGCCTGCGCGGGACCGACGTGGAACGACGTCTTAACTATTGAAGCCCTTCCCCTCCGCCGCCAGACGCTGCAGCAGCGCCGCCGGCGCCCAGGCTTCGCCGTGATAGCCGCGCGCATACTTCGCCATCGCTTCCAGCACCTTCGGCAGGCCCACGGTATCGGCATAGAACATCGGGCCGCCGCGGTAGAGCGGGAAGCCGTAGCCGGTCAGGTAGACCATGTCGATGTCGGAGGCGCGCAGCGCGATGCCCTCTTCCAGAATCTTCGCGCCCTCGTTGACCAGGGCGTAGACCAGGCGTTCGACGATTTCTTCGTCCGGGATCGTACGGCGCTCGATGCCCAGATCCTTCGAATGCTGGACGATCATGTCGTGGACCAGCTGCGACGGATGCGGGGTGCGGTCGCCCGCCTGGTAGTCGTACCAGCCGGCGCCGGTCTTCTGGCCGAAGCGGCCCTGCTCGCACAGCAGGTCGGCGGTCTTCGAATAGGCCACCTCCGGCATCTCGACGTAGCGGCGCTTGCGGATGTACCAGCCGATATCGTTGCCGGCCAGGTCGCCCATGCGGAACGGACCCATGGCGAAGCCGAATTTCTCGATGGCCTGGTCGACCTGCTGCGGCAGCGCGCCTTCGTCCAGCAGGAAGCCGGCCTGGCGGATGTACTGTTCGACCATGCGGTTGCCGATGAAGCCGTCGCACACGCCCGACACCACGCCCGTCTTCTTGAGCTTCTTCGACAGCGCCAGCGCGGTGGCCAGCACGTGGATGCCGGTCTCGTGGCCGCGCACGATCTCCAGCAGCTTCATCACGTTGGCCGGGCTGAAGAAATGCAGGCCGATCACGTCGTGCGGACGGCTGGTGAAGGCCGCGATTTTATTCAGGTCGAGCGTCGAGGTGTTCGAGGCCAGGATCGCGCCCGGGCGCATGACTTCGTCGAGCTTGCGGAACACGGTCTCCTTGACACCCATGTCCTCGAACACGGCCTCGATTACGATGTCGGCCTGGGCGATGTCCTGGTAGTCCAAGGTGCCTTTCACCAGGGCGATGCGCTGTTCGGCCTTTTCCGGCGTCAGCTTGCCCTTCTTGACCGTGTTCTCGTAGTTCTTGCGGATCGTCGCCAGGCCCTTGTCCAGTGCTTCCTGCTTGGTCTCCAGGATGGTGACCGGGATGCCGGCGTTCGCGAAGTTCATCGCGATGCCGCCGCCCATGGTGCCGGCGCCGACTACCGCGGCGGTCTTGATCTCGCGGGTGGCGGTATCGGCCGGAACGTCGGGGATCTTGCTCGCGGCGCGCTCGGCAAAGAAAGCGTGGCGCAGCGCCTTCGATTCCACGGTCTGGGTCAGGTGGATGAAGCGCTCGCGCTCGAACTTGCAGCCTTCGTCGAACGGCAGGTTGACGGCGGCGGCGATGGTCTCGATGCACTCGAGCGGCGCCGGGAAGCCGGCGGAAACCGCCCTCACCTTCGCACGGGCCGCATCCAGCACAGCCGCCGCATTCGCGTGTTCGACCTTGCGCTCGCGGACCTTGGGCAGCGGACACACATCGGCAATCCTGTTGGCGAAATCGACGCTTGCCGCCACCAGGTCGGTCCCGGCCGGGAACACTTCGTCGAACAGCGTACCCGCAAATTTTTCCGACGGCACCGGACTGCCCGAGACGATCATCTCGAGCGCGGCTTCCAGGCCGATCACGCGCGGCAGACGCTGGGTGCCGCCGGCGCCCGGCAGCAGGCCGAGCTTCACTTCCGGCAGTGCAATCTGCGCGCCCGGCACCGCAACGCGGTAGGCGCAGCCCAGCGCCAGCTCCAGGCCGCCGCCCATGCACACGCTGTGGATCGCGGCGACCACCGGCTTGGACAGGCCTTCGGCGGTGCGGATCAGGGTGTGCAGGGTCGGTTCGGTCAGCGCTTTCGGCGAATTGAATTCGCGGATGTCGGCGCCGCCCGAAAAGGCCTTGCCGGCGCCGGTGATGACGACCGCCTTCACCGCGGGATCAGCTTCGGCGCGCTGCAGCGCCTCGACGGCCGCGGTGCGCGTGGCCAGGCCGAGGCCGTTGACCGGCGGGTTGTTCAGCGTAATGACGGCGACATGGTTCTGGACCTGGTAATCGGCGCTCATGGGTCTCCTTTAGGAATGAATATAGGTATGTTGAAACGTCGACATACACTATAAGCCATAAAAGTACGGTCGTGTTATTTCACGCCTGGCGTCGCGTACAACAGGAAGCACACGCCGTCTTCATCCGGCGCCAGCAGGCGCTCGAAGCGCAGGCCGATCTTTTCCAGGACGCGGCCGGATGCCGGATTGTCCGGGTGGACGGTACCGACGACGCGCCGGATGCCGTGTGCACGCCGCCCATCGCGCATCAGCGCTGTTGCGCTCTCGGTGGCGTAAGCCTTGCCCCAGCAGTCCGGCAGGAAGCGGTAACCGATGTCGACTTCGCCCAACTCGACGACATGCTTGAAGCCGCAGAAGCCGACCAGGCGCCCGCTCGCCTTTTCGATGACGGCCAGGCGTCCGAAACCGTAGTGCTCGTAGTCCTGGAGCGGACGGGTGCGCAGCAGTTCGCGCGCCTCTTCAATCGAGCCGGCCGGGGTGTCGCCGGTGTAGCGGATGATCTCCGGCAGCGAAATCAACGGCAGCCAGGCCTCGGCATCGTCGATCGTGAAGGGGCGCAGGACCAGCCGCTCGGTCTCGATCGATTTCGGCAACGGCAGCTTCGCCTCCCATTCAGGATGCGCGGCCCGATCCTGCTCGATCTGGCGCTCGCTGCTGGCGCGAAGAATCACGCCGGGCCACCTCAAATCCCGGCGCACCCAGTCGCGCAGCTCCTCGTTCGCCAGGCCGGCCAGCGCGGCGTCGACCAACGCATCGGCCTCCGCGCCCCGCCCCAGGCCACGCAGGATAGCGGCGCGCAGGCGCACGTCCTTCGCGAAGTTCGCCAGCTCGGCAGCCAGGCGGACGGCGCTACGCGGCGGCGGGAACAGCGGCGAGCTTTGCGCCAACTCGTTCAGATGCGCAAGCATGCCCATCGGATCCGGCAGGTAGCGCTCGCCCAGCGTGAAATCGCCCGCCTCCACCACGGCCGGCAAGGCCAGGAAGGCATCGCGCCGCGCCTGCTCGGGGAACAGGGCATCGAGCCGGGCGAACACCGCGCTGGTCGAATGCGGGTCTTTCAGCGTCTCGTTCATGTCGGCGATCAGCGAAAAGCGCGACGGCGGGCCGAACCAGCTCGAACGCGGCTGCCCGTAGGTCAGCTCGCCGGCCAGCAGGCGGTGCACCTGCACATCCCGCGCCTCAAGCAGCGCCGCCCGCGCCGGCGCATATTCCTCGGCCAGGAAGCGCCATTCCAGCATCGGCAGAAAAACGCCGATATGCCGCGCCGGGTCGCTGGACACCACGCGCGCGAAGGCGGCCAGCAGATGGCGCAGCGCATCGTCGTAACGCCCTTCCTCCCTGGCGCGGATCGCCTGCTCGACGACCGCCTCCCCGAGGCTCCAGGTCTCCTGCGCCGTGCTGGCGTCGCCGGCGCCGGCCCGAATGCCGCTCACGTTTTCGTTATCCGTCACAATAAATCAATCCTGTGCAATGTGGATCTTCGCCTTTACATGCTTCAGGCTGGCCACGATGGTGAAGGTCATGATCACCAGCAGCGACCACGAACTCCATTTACTGATGTGTACGACCGACCACGCACCCAATTGGTTCGGGTAGCGCCACACACCCCAGAAGGTGCCGATGTTCTCGGCCATCCAGATGAAGAAGCCGGTCAGCACGAAGCCCAGCATCAGCGGCATGCGGCGGTCGCGGTCCAGCGGCCGGAACACCACCGTGGTGCGCGAGTACAGGCCGAGCGCGCAGGCGGCCAGGTACCAGCGGTAGTCGCCAATGTAGTGGTGGGTAAAGAAGTTCACGTAGATCAGCACCGCGATCGTGGTCGCCATCCAGTACGGCGGATGGTGGCGCACGCGCAGGTCGAGCAGGCGCCAGGCCTGCACGATGTAGCTGCCGATGGCCGCGTACATGAAGCCGGAGAACAGCGGCACGCCGAATACCTTGGTGTAGCCGAAGTCCGGGTAGCTCCAGGACTGGATGTTCCCCGACACCTTGAAGGCTTCGAGCGCGAAGCCGACCGCGTGGAACAGGCAGACCGCCTTCAGCTCGTCCCAGGTTTCGAGCTTCACGCGCACCATCCACAGCTGGATCGCCACCGCCACCACCAGCAGCAGGTCGTAGCGCGGGATGCCGGCGATACCGGCGCGCGGCATCAGGAAGATCGCGGCGAAGAACAGGCCGACGAACAGGCAGGCCCGTGCCTCCTTGATGCCGAACCAGAGGAATTCGACCACGCCGCGGCGCAGGCCGGCCAGCGCGCGCGGGCGGTCGTTCATCAGGAAGCTGTCGATTGCGGAGAGCATGGGACTCGGCCTCGATCGTGGAAGCTCAGGCGCGTGCGCGCTTGCGGTAGCGGGACGGCGTTTCGCCCACCAGTTTGCGGAAGTCGGCGCTGAAATGGGCCTGGTCGAAGTAGCCCAGCGCCTGGGCCAGCGCGGCCAGGTCCGATTCCTCGCCGTTCGCCAGGCGGTCGGCCGCTTCGTGCAGGCGGAAGCGCCGGATCGTCCACTTCGGGCTGACGCCGACGTACTCGCCGAACAGCTGCTGCAGGCTGCGCACGCCCATCCCCGCGTCCTGAGCCAACTGCTCGACCTGGGTCAGGCCCGGCGTCGTCTCGGCCATGCGCAGGATCGCGGCGATGCGCTCGACCTGCGGATCGGGCGCCGGCAGCAGAGGCTCGAGCAGGCGGCCGGCAGCCAGCATCATCGCCGTATCGTCGGGCGTATCCAGCACCGCGCGCTGGGCTGCTCCCTCATCCCATGGGAAGACTTCGGACAGCGCCAGCACCTGGTCGGAAATCGACTGCAGCGGCCGGCCGAGGATGGCGCGGAAGGCGCCGGGCCGGAAGCGCAGCCCGCACACCTTGCCGCGCCCTTTGAGTTCATAGTCGAAGGCGCCGGTCGGCACGCCCCAGATGCCGCTGCGCGCGCTGTCGAACACCAGGTGCACGCAGGGATACGGGAGCGTGCGCTGGACGTAAGGCGGCTGGCTGCCGAGGTCCCATTCCACGATCCAGAAGTGGTCGAGAAAGGCCGCCAGCCTGCCTGCCGGCAGGTAGCGCTCCATGCGGAACATCTTGCGCGCGTGCGCGGGCGCGACCACGCCCTTGGGGCGGTCCTGGACGGTGGCGGGTGTGCTCATCGGCTGGCTTTCGAATTGTTCTGCACGATTCTAGCATTCGCTTTTTTACAAGACGACAATATTCGGCGTCCGTATGCTGGGCGTCCCAACTGCCAACGAGGACGCCATGCACTCCGCCATCACCCTGTTCCACGCTCCCCAGTCCCGCTCGGGCGCGACCCGCATCCTGCTCGAGGAGCTGGGTGTGCCCTACACGCTGGAAGCCGTCAACCTGAAGGCCGGCGAGACGCGCACGCCGCGCTACCTGGCCACCAACCCGATGGGCAAGGTGCCTGCCATCTTGCACGGCGACGCCATGGTCACCGAGCAGGCCGCGATCATGATCTACCTGGCCGACCTGTTCCCGCAAGCCGGCCTGGCGCCCGCCCTCGACGACCCGCTGCGCGGCCCCTACCTGCGATGGATGGCCTTCTACGGCGCCTGCTTCGAACCGGCGCTGATCGACCAGGCGCTCAAGCGCGAGCCGGCGCCGCCCTCGATGTCCCCGTACGGCGACTACGACACCATGCTGTCCACCCTCGCCGCCCAGTTGCGCGCCGGCCCCTGGATGCTGGGCGAACGCTTCACGGCGCTCGACGTCCTGTGGGGCTATGCGCTGGGCTGGACCACCGCCTTCAAGCTGGTGCCCGAGCTGCCCGAGATCGCCGGTCTGATTGCGCGCCTGAACGCGCGCCCGGCCGCGCAGCGGGTCGCGGCCATGGATGCGGCGCTTGCGGCGGCGCAGGCGTCTTGAGACTCAGCTTGAGACTCAGCTTGAGACTCAGCTTGAGACTCAGGCATGCGGCTCACAGCGGCGCGCCGGTCGGCTGCCCGGCCTCGCCCGCGGCCAGGGGTTCGCGCTCGGCGCGCGGCTGCAGCACCATCAGCGACAGCAGCGCCGGGAGGCCCAGCAGCAGGCTGGCCAGGCACCAGGCCAGGCGCGCGCGCGGGGCAAGCCGGGCGCGGTGCGTCCACCATGACGCCAGCAGGCAGGAGACCAGCGCCAGCACGATCGTCGCCGTCCACACCGACGCTGGGCGCGGCAGCAGCAGCGGCGCGAAGCGGCTGGCGCCGTGGTCGGGCACCAGGCCCTTCTCGATCAGCATCTCGGGCAGGCTGACCACCGCGTACAGCAGCGGCGACACCCACCAGTCGCGGTGTTCGAACAGCGCCGGGAAATCGTGGGCCAGTTCGCGCCGCCCGACTTCGGTCACCCGCCCCGCCGCATCGACCAGATAACTGACCTGGGGCGCCGCGGCGACGCCCTCGTTGCGGCGGTAGCCGGCAATGAAACTGAGCAGGGTGCCGTCCGCCACCTCGGCCGCTTCGACCCGTTCGAGGTCGCCGAAAGGCACCGGCAGGTTCACGGTGGCGAGCGGCGCCGGCTGGCCGCCGCTGTCCTGCAGCAGCACCACGCGGCGGTTGGTCAGCAGCGCGGTGCGCCCACCCAGCATGGCGATGCCGCCGCCCAGCTGCTCCGCACCGTCGACGTGCAACAGGTGGCGCAGGTGCAGGTCACGTTGACCGATCTGGTAGATGTCGTGCGCGTTGACCAGGTAGCCGTTGCGGCGGTTATCGCCCACCGGCGTCGGCTGCGAATCGAAGGGCGTGGCGTCGCCGGGGCCGCCGGCGCCCATCCAGCCGGTGGCCGTGGCCAGGCGCAGGTGCCGGCCGCGGTACAGCATGCGGTCGTGGCTGAAGCTCCAGGCGCGCTGCTGGTCGTCGTAGAACATGCTGCCGGCGCGCGAGGACACGGGATTGCGGACCGCGTACTGGCGCACGCGCGGGCCGAGCGAGGCGACGCTGCGCGGTTCGAGGCCGGCGCGCCAGTCGGCAGCACGCGGGTCGGCGCTGCCGGCCAGGCCGGCCAGCACGGCTTCGCGCCCATCGAAGCGGCGGGCTTCCACCAGCCCGCCCGGCACCGCATGGCTGGCCGACAGCAGATGCACGCCCAGCATCATCTGCCCGATCTGGAACACCATCGACCCAGCCCACAGCAGCGCAATATAAAAGCTCAGCTGCAGCGGCACGGCCGAGGCGACGGTGGCCACCGCGTCGTCGGCGGTATAGCGGTTCGGCCGGAACACCGTATACACCAGGAACAGCAGCACTGCATTGCAGGCCAGCGCCAGCGCCAGCACGGCGCCCCAGCTGGCCAGGTGCATGGTCGTCAGGATCGGCAGCACCAGGATCACGAAGGCCCAGCGGCTGCGGTGCAGCATGATGTAGGCGCCGGCCAGCCAGCTCGACGCCACCGACAGCGCCAGGTAGGCGACGCCGGCATAATGGCGCGCGTCGACCACGCGCTGCGTGAAATGGCCCTGCAGACCGAGGACGATCAGCGGCGGCAGCGCCATCGCCAGTGCGATCAGCACGATCGATGCGAGGGCGATGCCGGCCAGGATCTGCGCGCGGTGCAGCGGCCGGTGCTGCAGCCAGATCCAGCGGCTCGGCTGGCGGTAGCTGCCGAACTGGTACAGCCCGAAGCCCAGCCCGGACAGCGAATACAGCAGCAGCAGCGCGATATGCAGCTCCATGCGCTCGTTGGCGATATCGACCATCTGGTTCGCCACCGTGACCAGCACCAGGCTGGCGGCGAAATAGATGGCGGCGGCGTTGCGGAAGCGGCGCAGCTCGGAAAGGAATAATTCGATCATCGTCGGTCCTCAGGCCGCGCGCCGGGCGCCGGCATGTCCATGGGAGAGAAAAGCGTTGACGGCGCGGTCCAGGCCCAGCGGCATGGATTGCACGCGGCGCGCACCCAGCAGCTTGAGGCGCGCCTCGAAGCCGGCGCCGTCCTGCTGGTCGAAGGTCACGACATGGGTCAGGCCATCGAGCTGCTGCACCTGCAGCACGCCGGGCAGGTCGCGCAGCTCGGGCGCCTTGAACGGGAACTCCACCACCCACAGCTGCACCCGGCCGCAGAAGTCGTCCGGCCCGCTCATATAGCGCAGCTGGCCGCGCTCCAGGATCACCAGGTTGTCGGCGACCCGCTCGATCTCGTCCATCTGGTGCGAGCAGTAGACGATGGTCGAGCCGTCGTCGATACTGGCCTGCAGCATCGCCTCCAGGAAGGCGCGCTTGGCGACCACGTCCAGGCCCAGGGTCGGTTCGTCCAGGATCAGCAGTTCCGGCCCCTGGGCCAGCGCCAGCGCCAGGTTCAGGCCGGCCCGTTCGCCGCGCGAGAGCTGGACTACGCGCTGGTCCGGCAGCACGTTGAAGTGCGACAGCACCTCCTCGTAGCGCGCATCGTTCCAGAGCCCGCCGCCGGCCTGCGTGTAATGGCGCTGCTGCATGCGCATCAGCTCGCGCACCCGCATCCAGCCGGGCAGCGTGTGCTCTTCGTTGACGAAGCCGATGCGTCCGCGCAGCGCCGGCGTGAGCCGGCGGCAGTCGTGGCCCAGCACCCGCGCCGATCCTGCGCTGGGCGGCTCGAAGCCGAGCAGCACCCGGAACAGCGAGGATTTGCCGGCCCCGTTGGCGCCGACGAAGGCGTGGATGCCGCCGCGCGGCAGGCGCAGGCTCAGGCGGTCGAGCGCCAGCTTGCCCTTGTAACGCAGGCACAGGCCGTCGGTGTCGATGACGTAGTCGCTCATGCGGTTTTCTTGCTTGAATAGTGGGACAACTCGCCCGCGACGCGGTCGAGAATGGTGTCGCTGGGGTAGTCGAGGCCGATGACGTCGCCGACGAAGCGGTCGACGGCATCCGTGAGGCGCCGCTCGCGCTCGGCATCCGACAGGCGCTGGCGCTGCTCGGCCACGAACAGGCCCAGCCCGGCGCGCGACAGCAGCCAGCCCTCCGCCGTCAGTTCGGCATACGCCTTGGCCACCGTGTTCGGATTGACCGACAGCTGTTGCGCCAGGCCGCGCACGCTGGGCAGCGCATCGCCGGGCTGGAGTTCGCCGCCGGCCACCAGGCGCTTGATGCCGTCGCCGATCTGGCGGATGATGGGCCGCGGATCGCCGGTGACGATCTGCAGCATCAGGGGAGCACGTCGATGCATGAGAACCTCGCTGTACTAGAACAGATAGTACAGTAGCATCCCAAAACCGAGTGGTCAATCAGTTAATTGCTTGCTATAGTAATCAGGACGGCGACTCCCTCAATCAGATCGTGCATCCCGCCACGGAAGGCTTGATTCGATGAATACGCGTCCCACTCCTTCAGCGCGCCTGCGCCTGTTGTTCGGCCTGGCGGCATTGGCAATGCTGGCCGGCCCGGAGCCGGCATCGGCCCAGGCACCGGAGGCGTCCTGGCCGGCACTGCAGCAAGCCTGGTTCTCCGGCAAGACAATGGAACCGGCACCCTTCATTCACCTGTCCGCACCCACCCGCGCCCCCAGCGGCGACCAGGTGCCGTTCGCCTTCAGCATCGACCACCCGATGACGGCGGCGCGCTACATCAAGACGGTCAGCGTGTTCGTCGACGGCAATCCGGTGCCGCTGACCGCGGCCTTCCACTTCACACCGCAGAGCGGCAAGGCCGAAATCGCCACCCGCATTCGGCTCGAATCGGACTCACCGGTGCATGTGGTCGCGGAATCGAATGACGGCAGGCTGTACGTGAACAGCGTGATCGTGAAGGCCTCGGGCGGCTGCAGCGGCCCGGCGGTCGGCGAGGATGCGGCGGCGCGCGCGGCCGCGGGCCGCATGAAGCTGGCGCTCGACGGCCCCTTCAAGCGGGGCGAGCTGAATCGCGCGACGCTGCTGGTCAGGCACCCGATGAATACCGGCATGCAGCGCGACCCGGCCACCCACGGCTTCCGGCCGGCCTATTTCATCGACAAGGTCAGCGTCACCTACAACGGCAAGCCGGTGCTGAGCGCGGACACCGCGATCGGCGTCAGCGAGAACCCGTCGATCCGCTTCGGCTTCGTCGCCGACCAGCCCGGCGCCCTGCAGGTGCTGGTGCACGACAACGAGGGCGGCAGCTTCCGGCAGGCCATGGACGTCGGAGGCTAGGTGCGGCGCCTGCTCGGCAGTCTCCTCCTGCTGGCCGCCGCCCATCTTGGCGCGGCGCCGCGCCAGGAGCCGCCTCAGGTGCGTCTACAGTTGCGCCAGGTGGCGCCGGGTGTCTATGTACACCTTGGCCAGCACAAGGATTTCGAGGACGGCTACGACGGCGATATCGCCAATATCGGCTTCGTGGTCGGAAGGGATGCGGTCGCGGTTGTCGACACCGGCGGCGCGTACGCGGTCGGCGCGGCCCTGAAGGCGGCGCTGCGCGCCGTTACCTCCCTCCCGGTGCGCTACGTGATCGACACCCATGGCCATCCCGACCACGTGTTCGGCAATGCCGCCTTCGCCGATGCGAATGACGCCGGGGCCGGCCCGCCGCCGCAGTTCATCGGCCACGCCGGCCTGCCCGCGATGCTTGCGGCACGTGGCGACAGCTACCTGCGCCAGCTGAAGCAGCAGCTGGGCGCCGCCGCCGAGCGCAGCGCCCTGATCGCGCCGACCCGCACCGTGCAGGACCGCCTGACGCTCGACCTGGGCGGACGCAAGCTGGAACTGCGGGCCTGGCCGAAAGCCCATACGAACAGCGACCTGACGGTGTTCGACCCCGAAACGCGTACGCTGTGGAGCGGCGACCTGCTCTTCATCGAGCGCACGCCTTCGCTCGACGGCGATGCCGAAGGCTGGCTCGCCGCCATGGATGCACTCGACCGGCTGCCCGCCGCCCTCACCATCCCCGGCCACGGCCCGGTCACGCGCGACAAAGGGGCGGCGCTGGCCAGGCAGCGCGCCTACCTGACGGCCCTGCTGCGCGACGTCAGAGCCGGCATCCGCCAGGGCGCCGACATGACATCGACGATGGCCACCGCGGCTGCGGGCGAACGTACGCGCTGGCAGCTGTTCGACGCCGTCAACCGGCGCAACGTCAACTTCCTTTACCCGGTGCTGGAATGGGAGTGAGCATGCGCAGGCGGCGTTTTCTCGAACTGGCCCTGGCCGCTTCCACGCTGCCGGGCTGGCCGGCCATGGCAGCGCCAGGGACCAGAACCAGCCTGGGGCGCGTCGTGGTGCTCGGCGCCGGCTATGGCGGCGCGACCGCCGCCAAGTATGTGCGCATGCTGAGCGGCGGGCACATCGAGGTCATTCTCGTCGAGAGGAACCCGCAATTCATCTCCTGCCCGGTCAGCAACCGCGTGCTGGCCGGCCAGCGCACGCTGGCGCAGCTCAGCTTCGGCTACGGCGCGCTGCAGCGGCACCATGGCGTCAAATTCGTGCGGGGCAGCGTGACGGCCATCGACGCCGAGCGCTCCCGGCTGGTGCTGGCGGACCGCAAACTGGCCTACGACCGCCTGATCGTCGCGCCCGGCATCGACTTCATCTACGATGCTTTTCCGGCGCTGGCCACGGCGCAGGAGCGGATTCCGCACGCCTGGAAAGCCGGGCCGCAGACCCGCAACCTGCAGCGCCAGCTGCTGGCGATGCCGGGTGGCGGCGTGTTCACGATCGTCGTGCCGCCCCAGCCCTACCGTTGTCCGCCCGCGCCCTACGAGCGCGCCTGCCAGGTGGCCTGGTACCTGAAAACCCACAAGCCGCGCTCGAAAGTCATCGTGCTCGACGCGAACCCGGTGATCACCTCGAAGCGCGTGCTGTTCGAACGGGCCTGGCGCGAACTCTATCCGGGCATGATCGAGTACGTGCCGGGCAGCGAGCTGCGCGAGGTCGACGTCGCCACCCGGACCGTCAGGACCGGCTTCGATACGGTGAGCTCAAACGTGCTGAACATCATCCCGCCACAGCGCGCCGGGCGGATCGCGCTGGACAGCGGCCTGGCGAATGTGGAGCGGCGCTGGTGCGAAGTCGATTTCCTGACTTACGCGTCGAGCGTGCTGCCGCGCGTGCACGTGATCGGCGATCCGATCGAATCCGGCCTACCGAAATCCGCGCACATGGCCAATGCCCAGGCCAAGATCTGCGCGGCGGCGGTCGTGGCCCTGATGCGCGGCGAGGCACCGGCGCCGGCGCCGGCCTTCGCCAATACCTGCTACAGCTTCATCGATGACCACCAGGCGATGCACATCTCGACGCTGTACCGCTACGATCCGGCCAGGCTGGCCATGCAGGCCGAGGGCAGCGGCATCCTGTCCGATCATGCTTCGATCGAGGAAGGCGCGGATGCCGATGCCTGGGCGCGCCAGATCTGGCGCGATACGCTCGATTGATCAGACGCCCGGCAAGCGGTGCGCCCGGTACTGCTCGCGCAGCTTGTTTTTCTGGATCTTGCCGGTGCCGCCGATCGGCAGGCTGTCCACGAACACGACGTCGTCCGGCATCCAGAACTTCGCGATCTTCCCTTCGAAGAAGCCGAGCAGCTCTTCGCGGGTCACTTCCGCACCCGGCCGGCGCACCACCAGCAGCAGCGGCCGCTCGTCCCATTTCGGATGCGCCACGCCGATGCAGGCCGCCTGCAACACCGCCGGGTGCGATACCGCGATGTTCTCCAGGTCGATCGAACCGATCCACTCGCCGCCGGACTTGATCACGTCCTTGCTGCGGTCGGTGATCTGCATGAAGCCGTCCGGGTCGATGGTGGCGACGTCGCCGGTCGGGAACCAGCCGTCCTGCAGCACATCCCCACCCTCGTCCCTGAAATAGCTGGCGACGATCCAGGGTCCCTTCACCAGCAGGTGGCCGAAACTGTGACCGTCCCAGGGCAGCTCGACACCATCGTCGTCGACGATTTTCATGTCGACGCCGTAGATCGCGTGCCCCTGCTTCTGCAGGATCTTGCGCTGCTCTTCCCTGGGCAGATTGCGGTGCTTGGCCAGCAGGCCGCCGGTGGTACCGAGCGGCGACATCTCGGTCATGCCCCAACCGTGGATCACCTGCACGTCGAACTTGTCGATCAGGGTGTCCATCATCGCCGGCGGGCAGGCCGAGCCGCCGATCACGGTACGGCGGAAGGTCGAGAATTGCAGCCCGTTCTGCAGTGCGTAATTGATCAGACCCAGCCACACGGTCGGCACCCCGGCCGAGAAGGTCACGCCCTCCTCCTCGAACAATTCATACAGCGACTTGCCGTCCAGTGCCGCGCCGGGGAAGACGATCTTCGCGCCCGACAGCAGACCCGAATACGGCAGACCCCAGGCGTTCACATGGAACATCGGCACCACTGGCAGCACAGTGTCGATGGCGCTGACGTTGAGCACGTTCGGCATCGCCGAGGCGTACGCATGCAGCACGGTCGAGCGGTGCGAGTACAGCGCGCCCTTCGGATTGCCGGTCGTGCCCGAGGTGTAGCACAGCGAAGCGGCGGCGTTCTCGTCGAAGTCGGGCCAGGTGTAGGCGCCGTCGGCGGCCTCGATCAGCTCTTCGTAGCACAGCAGGTTGGCGATCCTGGTGGTGGCCGGCATATGCGCGCGGTCGCTCATCAGCACGAAGCCCTTGACGGTCGGGCAATGCGCGGCGATGCCTTCCACCAGCGGCAGGAAAGTCAGGTCGAAGAACAGATACTGGTCTTCGGCATGGTTGACGATGTAGGCGATCTGCTCCGGATGCAGGCGCGGATTGATGGTATGCAGCACCGCGCCCGAGCCCGACACGCCGTAATACAGTTCGAGATGGCGGTAGCCGTTCCAGGCCAGCGTGCCGACGCGCTCGCCCATGGCGACGCCGCGGTCCTGCAGTGCCTGGGCGAGGCGGCGGGCACGCGCTTCGCAGTCGCGGTAGGTGTAGCGGTGCAGCGCGGGCAGGTCGGGCTCGATGCGCCGCGACACGATCTCGCTGCTGCCGTAATGGCGCGCGGCAAAGCGGATGATGCTCGACACGGAGAGCGGCTGGCTCATCATCTGCCCCATGACGGGGCTCTGCGGATAGGTCTGCATCGGGTCTCCTCGGTTGATGTTGTCGAGTTTGAAACGAGCGTGCGGAAAGCGTCAAGGGATTTAGATGCTGCAACGCATCAAGCGCCGGGACCACTTCGTTACCGAATGTAACGCGCGTGGGCGCCTGGCAAGCGTGCCCATAGAATCGCGCGGCCTGGGTTAGAATCGCGACAAGCGATGCTCGCCCCACACGATAAGAGGAACCGCCATTAGCGCTGACGACCTGCCTTTCGACAATTCCTTCGCTGAATTGCCGCCCGCGTTTTACACGCGCCTGATGCCGACGCCCCTGCCCGCGCCCTACTTTGTCGCGGCCAGCAGCAAGGCCGCGTCCCTGGTCGGGCTCGATCCCGCGCTGCTGAGCCAGCCGGACTTCGTCGAGGTTTTCAGCGGCAACCACGTGCCGCCGCGCTCCCAGCCGCTGTCCGCCGTGTACTCCGGCCACCAGTTCGGCCACTGGGCGGGCCAGCTCGGCGACGGCCGCGCCATCCTGCTGGGCCAGCTGAACGGCCCCCACGGTCCGATGGAGCTGCAACTGAAAGGCGCCGGCATGACGCCCTATTCGCGCATGGGCGACGGCCGCGCTGTGCTGCGCTCGTCTATCCGCGAATTCCTGTGCTCGGAAGCCATGGCCGCGCTCGGCGTCCCGACGACCCGCGCCCTGATGCTGACCGGCTCGAACCAGCAGGTGATCCGCGAAACCATCGAGAGCGCCGCCGTGGTCACCCGCATGGCGCCTTCTTTCGTGCGCTTCGGTTCCTTCGAGCACTGGCATTACCGCGGCAAGCAGGAAGAGCTGCGCATCCTCGCCGATTACGTGATCCGCGACTTCTACCCGGAATTGCAGTCGGCCGAGAATCCTTACCTGGAGCTGCTGACCGAAGTCACGCGCCGCACCGCGCGCATGATCGCGCACTGGCAGGCGGTCGGCTTCATGCATGGCGTGATGAACACCGACAATATGTCCATCCTCGGCATCACGCTCGACTATGGCCCCTTCGGCTTCATGGAAGCCTTCGACGTCGACCACATCTGCAACCACACCGACCAGGGCGGCCGTTACTCGTACGCGAACCAGGTGCCGGTCGGCCACTGGAACTGCTATGCCCTCGCCAACGCCCTGCTGCCGCTGATCCAGGACAAGGAAGCGGCCGAGGCTGCGCTGGACGGCTATATCGAGGCCTACGGCGACAAGTTCGACGAACTGGTGCACGCCAAGCTGGGCTTGAGCACCAGCCAGGAGGGCGACCGCGCCCTGTTCGACGCCATGTTCAAGCTGATGCACGAGAACCATGTCGACTTCACGCTGTTCTTCCGCCGCCTGGGCGAACTGCGCCTGGACGTGATGGACCACGACCGCAACGAAGCCGACGCCCCGCTGCGCGACCTCTTCCTCGACCGCCCCGGCTTCGACGCCTGGGCCGTGGAGTACCGCGCCCGCCTGCGCCAGGAAGGCAGTAGCGATGCCAGCCGGCGCGAGGCCATGCACCGCGTCAATCCGAAGTACGTGCTGCGCAACTATCTGGCCCAGACGGCGATCGAAAAGGCGCAGAACGGCGATTACACCGAGGTGAGCAAGCTGCTCGCCATCCTGGAACGCCCCTACGACGAGCAGCCCGAGAACGAAGCCTACGCGGCCCTGCCGCCGGACTGGGCTTCGCACCTCGAAGTGAGCTGCTCTTCCTGATTCAACCTGAACATTGATCATCATGACTGAAAAAGTGACCAAGACCGACGCCGAATGGCGCGCCCAGCTCGACCCCATCGAATACCAGGTGACCCGCCACGCGGCCACCGAACGCGCCTTCACCGGCAAGTTCTGGGACCACCACGAGCATGGCATCTATCACTGCGTATGCTGCGACACCCCGCTGTTCGAATCCGACGCCAAGTTCGAATCCGGCTGCGGCTGGCCCAGCTATTTCCGCGCGCTGGACCCGGACAACGTGATCGAAAAGGTCGACCGCAGCCACGGCATGGTGCGCACCGAGATCATTTGCGCAGTCTGCGATGCGCACCTGGGTCACGTGTTCCCGGACGGCCCGCCGCCGACCGGCCTGCGTTATTGCATCAATTCGGCCGCAATGCGCTTCGAACCGGCATAATCACGTTTTATCCACCGTCCGCACACGCACACGCACACGCATGAAATTCCTGTTCGACCTGTTCCCGGTCATCCTCTTCTTCGCCGTCTTCAAGCTGGCCGACGGCAACCAGGAGGCCGCGCACGCCTTTGCCGTCCAATACATGGGCGGTCTGATCGCCGGCGGCAACGTCACCCCGGCCCAATCGCCGATCATGCTGGCCACCGCGGTCGGCATCGTTGCCACGGTGCTGCAGATCCTCTACCTGCTGGCCCGCGGCCGCAAGGTCGACGGCATGCTGTGGCTGTCGCTGGGCGTGATCACCGTGACCGGCGGCGCCACCATCTATTTCCACGACGAGAACTTCATCAAATGGAAGCCGACCATCCTGTACTGGGCCTTCGCGCTGGCCTTGTTCGTGGCCCAGGTGCTGTTCCGCAATAACCTGGTACGCAAAGTCATGGAAGCCCAGATCAAGCTGCCGGAGGCGGTCTGGGCCAAGGTCGGCTATGCCTGGATGAGCTTCTTCGCCCTGGTCGGCGTGCTGAACCTGGTCATGGCCTTCATCGTGTTCAAGGGCAATACCGGCGCCTGGGTCAGCTTCAAGCTGTTCGGCGTCACCGGCATCTTCTTCGCCTTCATCGTGATCCAGACCCTGATGCTGTCCAAGCACATTCAGGAAACCGAGCAGGGGGACGCATGAGCGCCGCACGCGTCGAACAAATCCGCACCCTGCTGCAGGGTGCATTGCGCCCGGTCCAGCTCGAGGTCAACGACGATTCCCACCTGCACGTCGGCCATGCCGGCGCGGCCTCCGGCGGGGGGCATTACTCGCTGAAAATCGTTTCGGACCGCTTCGAAGGGCTGAGGCTCGTCATGCGTCATCGGCTGGTGTATGATGCCGTGCAAGGTATGATGCATACCGACATTCACGCTCTGGCGATCACCGCGATTGCACCATCGGAACTGTCGTAAGCCCGCAGCCTTCAGGAAGTCTTAAGTAATCTGTTCGAAAATCTGCTACGTATTACAAGAACTAATCCAATCTCGTCCAAGCAACCCCCTCACAGGAACCACCATGACTTTTAAGCCAGCACGGCTGCTGTTAGCCCTGATCGCTATCGCCGCGTCTTTCGCAACTTCGTCCTCGTTCGCCCAGAACCTCGCCGTCGTCAACGGCAAGGCCATCCCGTCTTCGCGCGCCGACCAGATGGTCAAGGCCGTCGTCGCCCAGGGCCAGGCCACCGATTCGCCGCAGCTGCGCGAAGCGATCAAGAAAGACCTGATCGCGCGTGAAGTGATGATGCAGGAAGCGATCAAGCAGGGCTACGACAAGAATCCGGAAGTCAAGCAGGCGCTGGAGAACGCCCGCCAGACCATCGTGATCAACGCCCTGGCCAAGGACTACGTGACCAAGCACCCGGTCAGCGACGCCGAGATCAAGGCCGAGTACGACCGCTTCACCAAGCAGACCGGCGACAAGGAATACCACGTGCGCCACATCCTGGTGGAAAACGAAGCCGACGCCAACGCCATCATCGCCAAGATCAAGGGCGGCGCCAAGTTCGAAGACCTGGCCAAGCAGTCGAAGGACACCGGCACCGCCAACAACGGCGGCGACCTGGATTGGGCTAGCCCGTCGTCCTTCCCGCCCGAGTTCGCAGCCGGCTTCACCGGCCTGCAAAAAGGCCAGGTGACCGAGAAGCCGGTCAAGACCCAGGTCGGCTACCACGTCATCAAGCTGGATGACGTCCGCCAGGCGAAACTGCCGTCGCTGGATGAGGTCAAACCGCAGATCGCCGACGCCCTGACCCAGCAGAAGCTGGCCTCCTACCAAGAGGAAATGGTCAAAAAGGCAAAGGTGCAGTAAGATGTTGCATCACCGGCGGCCGCAGGTCCGCCGGTTTTCGTCGCCCAGCGACTTTTGTGTTTAGATAGGATCGAATAAATGATTGTGAAGCCAGCCCGCCTGTTGTTAGCCATGACCGCGATGGTAGCCCTGCCGTCGTTCGCACAAAACGTCGCGACCGTGAATGGCAAGCCCATCCCTGCGGCGAAGGTCGACCAGGTCGTCAAGCAAGTCGTTGCCCAGGGCAAGGCCACCGATTCGCCGCAGCTGCGCGAGGCGATCAAGCGCGACCTCATCGGCCGCGAAGTCCTGATCCAGGAAGCCGACAAGCAAGGCATCGGCGGCCGCCCGGAAGTCAAGAACGCGATCGACAATGCCCGCCAGAGCATCATCATCAATGCGATGCTGGCTGACTACATCAAGAAGAACCCGGTCAAGGACGCGGACATCACCGCCGAGTACAACAAGTTCAAGACCCAGTTCGGCGACAAGGAATACCACGCTCGCCACATCCTGGTCGGTACCGAAGACGAAGCCAAGGCCATCATCGCCAAGCTGAAGGGCGGCGCCAAGTTCGAAGACCTGGCCAAGCAGTCGAAAGACCCGGGTTCGGCCGGCAACGGCGGCGATCTGGACTGGGCAAGCCCGGCTTCCTTCGTCCCCGAGTTCTCGAAAGCCATGACCTCGCTGGGCAAGGGCCAGATCACCGAAACCCCGGTGAAGACCCAGTACGGCTACCACGTCATCAAGCTGGAAGATACCCGTGCCGCCAAGATCCCGCCGCTGGAAGAAGTCAAGCAGCAGGTCGGCGAGCAACTGCAACAGCGTAAGCTGGCAGCCTTCCGCGAAGAGCTGATGAAGAAGGCCAAGATCCAGTAATCGGATCTGGCTGTTGAAGAAAGCGCTCCAGTCGGAGCGCTTTTTTTATCAAGCTGTACATCCACTTTCCGGCCAGCTTTCTCCATGCCATCCCGCCGCGGCCGCACGCTGCCGCTCCGCCACCTGCTGGTCATGCTGACCGCGATCGGCCTGCTTCCGCTCGCCCTGCTGGGAATCTGGAGCATCCACGTCGCCAGCGAATACCGCCAGCGCGAGCAGGAGCGCGCCTTGCTGGACCAGGCGCGCGCGCTCTCCAGCGCGGTCGACGCCGAGCTCGACGCCTCGGTGGCGACGCTGTCGGGCATCGCGCGCAGCCCGGCACTGATGGCCGGCGACATCCGCGCTTTCTACGAGTTTGCCCGCCTCCAGGCTCGGGGCCAGCCCGAGTGGCTGGCGGTGTTCCTGGCCGACCAGGACGGCACCACCCTGTTCCGCACCAATGCCCCCTTCGGTGCCGAGCCGCCGCCTTCCGCCGATCCCGACAGCCTGCGCCAGGCGCTCAGCCTGCACCGCGCCGTGGTCGGCCGCATCGCCCGCGGCAAGGGCGGCCGCGCGGCGGTACCGGTCCGCATTCCCGTCACCGACAGCCACGGCCGCAATTACGTGCTGAGCGCCGTGCTCAAGCCCGACCGCATCCTGCGTGTGATCGAGCGCCAGCAGGCGCCTTCGGACTCGCTGATCGCCGTGATCGATGCCACCGGCCACATCGTCGCGCGCTCGAAGAACCAGGACCGCTTCGTCACCCAGCCCATCACGACGACCCTGCGCGGCCTGCTGGCGGCCGGCGGCCGCGAGGGCGCCGGGCCGACCCTGACCAAGGAAGGCGACGCCGTCACCACCGCCTACAGCAGCATGTCGCGCTACGGCTGGACGGTGGTGGCGAACACCCCGACCGCCGCGCTGCGGGCCGGCTTCTTCGAAGGCATCGCCGTGTACGGCACCGGCATCGTGCTGTCGCTGGCGATCTGCATCGCGCTGGCCTACTGGCTGTCGAACCGCATCGTGCGCGCCTTCAACGAACTGCGCCGCGCCGCCGCCGCGGTGGGCGCCGGCCGTCCCTTTGCCGTACCGCACTCGCGCATCCGCGAGCTCGGCCGCATGGGCCGCGCGCTCGAAGCCGCCGGACGCCAGCGCACGCGCCGCGAGCAGGAACGCGCCAAGCTGCTCGCCTCGCTGGAGGAAGCACTGGCGCGGGCCCATGAGGCCGGCCAGGCCAAGGACGAGTTCCTGGCGGTGCTGGGCCACGAACTGCGCAACCCGCTCAGCCCCATCGTCGCCTCCCTCGACCTGATGGACATGCGCGACGAACCGGGCGCGCGTCGCGAGCGCACCATCATGCGGCGCCAGGTCACCCACCTCAAGCGCCTGGTCGACGATTTGCTCGACGTCTCGCGCATCGCCTCCGGCAAGCTGCAGCTCGAATTGCGCCCGCTGAACCTGGCCGATACCGTACGCCATGCCCTCGCCGCCCTGCCCGGCGACGCCATCGCCCTGCAGGCCCCGGCCGCGGCCTGGATCGAAGGCGACGACAGCCGCCTGGTGCAGGTGCTGAACAATCTGCTGTCGAACGCGGCGCGCTTCGGCAGCACCGCCACCAGCGTGACCCTCAGCGTCGACGAAGCCGCCGGCCTGGCCCGCCTGAGCGTGCAGGACAATGGCATCGGCATGGATGCCGCCCTGCTGTCGCGCGTGTTCGAACCCTTTTACCAGGCGCCGCAGCAGCTGGCACGCCGCACCGGCGGTCTCGGCCTCGGCCTGGCCATCGTGCGCAAGATCGTCGAACTGCACGGCGGCAGCGTCAGCGCCCACAGCGACGGCCCCGGCCGGGGCAGCCGCTTCGAGGTCACGCTGCCGCTCGCCGCCGTACGGTCGGCCCCTCCGGATGCCGCCGCAGCGCCGGCCCAGACACCGCGCCGCGTCCTGCTGGTCGACGACAACGAAGACGCCGCCGCCGGCACCGCCAGCCTGCTCGGGCTGATGGGCCACACGGTAACGACGGCCCACAACGCGGCCCAGGCCCTCGCCGCCGCGCGCACCCAGGCGCCGGAAGTCGCGATCCTCGACATCGGCCTGCCGGACATGGACGGCTACGCCCTCGCCGTCCTGCTGCGCCGCCAGCACGGCGCCGCACTGCGCCTGGTGGCCCTGTCCGGCTATGGCCAGCAGGCTGACCTCGCGCGCGCCGCACAGGCCGGCTTCGACCTGCACCTGACCAAGCCGGCCAGCCTCGACGACCTGCAACGCGCGCTGGCCGCGCCTAGCCTGCCTGCGGCTGCGCAGCCGAGCCGCTCTCCAGCGCCTTGAGCGCCTTTTCCAGCGCCCGGATCTTCAGGCGCATGGCGCCAAGATTGCGCACCAGCGCCGCGCTGCGCTCCCACTCCGCGTTGGTCGCAATCGGATAAAAGCCGGTATAGCGCCCCGGTTCGGCAATCGAGTTCGCCACCAGGGTGCCGGCCGTGATGTGCACGTGGTCGGCGATCTCGATGTGCCCATTCACCATGGCCGCGCCGCCGAAGGTGCAGTGGCGGCCGATGATGGCGCTGCCGGCCACGCCCACGCAGCCGGCCATCGCCGTGTGGGCGCCGATATGGCAGTTGTGGCCGATCTGGATCTGGTTGTCGAGCTTGACCCCATCCTCGATGACGGTGTCGTCGAGGGCGCCGCGGTCGACCGTGGTGTTGGCGCCGATGTCGACGTCGTCGCCGATCACCACCCGCCCGATCTGCGGGATCTTGATGTAGACGCCCTTGTCCTCGGCAAAGCCGAAGCCGTCGCCGCCGATCACGGCGCCGGAATGGACGATGCCGCGCGCGCCGATCGTGCAGCGCGCGTGGAAGCTCACATTGGCAAAGAAATGGGTGTCCTTGCCGACCACCGCCTCGCGACCGACAAAGCAGCCGGCATCGATCACCGCACCGGCCTGGATCAGCGCGCCTTCCTCGATTGTCACCTGCGGACCGATGTGAACCGATGGGTCCACCCGCGCGCCGGGGTGCACGGCGGCGCTCGGGTGGATGCCGGGCGCAGGCTTCGACGCACCCAGCAAGAACTGCGCGGTGCGGGCGAAATAGGCGTAGGGATTGGCGGTGACGATGCGCGCGCCCGCGTAGCTGGCCGCGACTTCGGCATCGTCCTGCGGCGCCAGGATCAAGGCCGCGGCCCGGCTGCGCGCCGCCTTCGCACGCAGCCTGCTGTGGCCGAGGAAGCTGATGTCGGCCGGTCCGGCGCGTTCGAGCGGGGCGATCGCCGCGATCGCGATATCGGGATCGCCCTGCAATTGTCCGCCAAAGCGTTCGACCAGCTCGCCTAGCCGCGTTTCCATGCCGTCGTCCTCCGCGCTTGCTCATGTCCGGTTTGGACACGGCCGGCGCGCGTACGGTTCGGCAGCGTTGCTTGCGGACGCTCAGTGGCACGGGCCAGAAAAGGCCGGATGGACGAAATATCGGCTTTTACGGCAGGGCCCCGGCCCGCCCAGGGACCGGGGCGCCTGTCTTACTTCATCGTATAGCTCTGCTGGGCAGTGTCGACGGCGAAATTACGCGCCGTATCCCAGTAGGTGAAGCTGTAGCGCACCACGTCGCCGATCTTCAGGCCGCCGGCAATATAGGTGTTGGTCGTGCCGTCCAGGCGCATGCGCACGTTCTGCTGTGCGCCGTTGTTGACGGTGTAGTGCACGTCGGCCCAGCTGCCGGTGGTGGTATTGAACTGCAGGGTCGTGCTCGAGGTCTGGGTGACGGAGGTCGGACCGCTCTGCGACGGCGGCGGATTCGTGGTCGTGGTGCCGGAATCGTAGACGATGTCGTCGAGTGCGAACTGGAAGGTCGAGGCCGGCAGGCTGCCGTCGATGCTTGAGATCATGAAGACATCCAGCAGGGATTGCAGCGCCACCTTGCTGCCGATCAGCGTCGAGACCGGGATACTGCCCTGGGCCCAGTCGCCGTTGCGCACCAGGCCGTAGGCCGTGGTGTTGGCCGGGAAGTTGACCCAGTTCTGGTTGGTGTAGGTGTCGCCGACGCCGATCTTGAAGGCGACGTTGGCCGGGATCTTGATGCGGAATTTCAGTGATCCGTTACGATAATTCGTCAGGTCGCGTGCCTGGCGCGCCTGCACGCCGCCGCCGAACCACTGATTCGGCGCGGTGTAGGCCCAGGCGATCACGTTGCTGCCTTCATACGGCGGCGTGTTGCCGGCGCCGCTGGAAGCGCCATTCCACAGGAAGATATCGGAACTGGTACCGGCGACCAGCTTGGCATTGGTCGCCGTGTTGTCGGTGAAGACGCCGAACTTGCCGGCGACCTCGGGCACGGTCTGGTTGCCCACCTTCACGCTGCCCTTGCCGTCGAGCTGGTAGACGCGCACATAGTCGACGTACATGGTGGCCGGCAGCGGCGCCGTCACCTGCGAGGCGTTCGCCGCATCGGTGAAGTTTCCGCCCACGGCCAGGTTCAGCAACATGTAAAACGGCGCCTGCAGCGCGGTCGAATTGACCGGCAGCGGCGCGTTGTACATGTCGCGCTCGACGCCGTTGTCGATGATGGTGAAGCGCATCTCGCTTTCGGTCCAGTACAGGCGGTACTTGACGAAGCGGTTGGCCAGCGAAGTCGGCGTCACGACATAGCTCTTGGTCTGCCAGGCGGTCGAGGCGGCACAGCTCTCGTTGCCCGGCACGCAGGCGGCCTGCTGCCAGGTGATCACGTTCGAGCCGACGAAGTTGTTCGGCGACGAAGCACCGGCCGTCTGCCAGCTCGCCGCCTTGTGGCCCTGCTCCATGATGTCGATCTCGCCATTGCGCGGCCAGGTCTGCGGGCTGGTGCCCAGCAGCCAGGCCGCCGGCCACAGACCGGTCTGGACGTTCGGTGCGGCCATGCGGATCTCGATCATCCCGTACTGGACCTGCACCTTGTTCTTGCTGTCGATTTTGCCGGATGTAAAAACATTGCTGCCGATGGTCTGGCGCAGGGCCTTGATCGCCAGCGCACGCGTGCCGGCCTCGAAGGGCACATCCACGATCGAGAGATTGTTCGGGCTGTAGTACTCCAGCTCGGCATTGCCGTAGCCGCACAGATTGATCTGGCAGCCGTTGCCGTCGCTGGCGGTCCAGGTCGCGGTGTTCAGTGTTGAGTCATTGAATTCCTCGGACCAGATCATCTGACCGATCTGCGGACTGGTGACGCTGGCGCCGGCCTGGGCGCCGCACGCGAGCAGCAGGCCAGCCGTGATGGCATGGAAAGGTTTCCAGTTCGCGCTCCGTTTTTGTTTATCGTTATACACTTCGACTCCTCGTTTTCTCTGCTAAGAAAATGCGGACTGGCCGAGATGGCTGCCCGCGCCTCGCCAGCTTGGGGTGACTTGACCCTCGTGCTGGTCTCGAATGATTCGTGCGGAAGTTGGCGATGGAAACGTTTCCAGTGCAATGCAGAAAAATATATACCTGAGTTTGGTGGGCGTCAAATCTTATCGTGCGCAGGTGGATTGACGCAGATCAAGCTGCCGGAACACCTGCTTGCGATAGATTGTCTGGCGGCCTCAACAGGGAAACGACATGAACGCGCTGATTGCACCTGTCACCAGCACTCCATCCTTCGCGCCCAACCGTTATCACGGCATTCCCATCGGCGCCCTGGCCCCAAGCGGCGAAACCCTGACACCCGAACTGCTGTGGGCCAGCTTCCAGCTGGAAGCCGAAGACCTGCTGAAGATCGACGGCCGCTGGATCGGCGACGACCGCGAACGCAACCGCCGCATCAACACCGCTTACGCCCGGCTGTGGCTGGCCGACCAGCGCTTCCAGTGGGCCGGCCTGGCGGCCTTCGCCTCGAAACAGGTCGGCTGCGGCCTGCTGCACAGCGCCGAGATCGTCGACGCCCGCCGCCGCGAACGCGAAGCGATCGACGCTTCCATCGGCCATGGATCGGCGCCCGGCGTGCAGTATGGCGCGACCATGAAACAGCTCGCCACCGAAATGGCCGGCAGCAGCCTGGCGCGCCGTCTCGGCCACGGCAACACCCACGTCTTCCTCGACATCTATCCGCTGCACCGCTTCTACATGGAGCGCGGCTGGGAGGCATTCCGCGCCTGCCTGCCGCACCGCCAACTGGCGCGCTACGCGGTGCGCTGGGACGTCGACCGCGGCACCCTGCCCTTTGCGGCGTCTTTTCCCGAGGTGCTGCGCGGCTTCGAGCAGATCGAAAACGGGCGAATCGCCGACAGCGTCCGTACACAGGCCCAGCACGAGCAGGTGAACATCCTGCAGAAGATCATGTACGACGCGCCGGTGATGCAGCTGCTGCTGGACTGGAACCAGCTGGCGTGGGCGACCGATTTCCCTTCCGGTGATTACCAGGCGATTGAGCTCAGCTTGTCGGCGCAATGCCCGGCGCCGGCCGGTACGACCACCACGTTTTCGAAGGCGCGTTATGCGAAGTTGTGGGATGCGAGCGAGCGCATGCCTTTTGTGTTCGCGGCGGCGGAGCAGCTGGATGCGCTCTTGGCCGGACCCGAAGGTGCGCAGGTGGAGGCGTCGATCCGCATGATCTCGGGCGGCGCCCTCATTGCGTGAGGCCGAAAAAAAAGCGCCCGGAACTCCGAGCGCTTTTTCGTGACGGATCACGCAACCATCAAATCAACCCACCCACTTCCGCGCATTCTGGAACATCCGCGCCCAAGGCGAATTCTCGCCCCAGCCATCCGGATGCCAGGACATCGTCACCGTACGCGCCACGCGCTCGGCGTGCGGCATCATCACCGTGAAGCGGCCGTCCGGCGTGGTCACGGCAGTCAGGCCGCCTGGCGAGCCGTTCGGGTTGAACGGATACTGCTCGGTCGCCTGGCCGCGGTTGTCGACATAACGCAGCGCCTGAACGACCTTCGAAATATCGCCGGTCTGCGAGAAGTCCGCAAAGCCTTCGCCGTGCGCGATCGCCAGCGGCGCGTGCGTCCCGGCCAGGTCGGCAAAGAAGATCGACGGCGAATCCAGCACCTCGACCATGCCGAAGCGCGCTTCGAACTGCTCCGACTTGTTGCGGGTGAACTTCGGCCACGCCTCGGCACCCGGGATGATGGACTTCAGGTTGCTCATCATCTGGCAGCCGTTGCAGACGCCCATGCCGAAGGTGTCGCCACGGCCGAAGAAGGCTGCGAACTGCTCCTTCAGCGACGCGTTGAACAGGATGGTCTTGGCCCAGCCCTCGCCCGCGCCCAGCACGTCGCCGTAGGAGAAGCCGCCGACGGCGATCAGGCCCTTGAACGCTTCCAGCGACACGCGGCCGGCAATCAGGTCGCTCATGTGCACGTCGACCGCGGCGAAGCCTGCCTGGTGCATCGCCCAGGCGGTCTCGATGTGCGAGTTGACGCCCTGCTCGCGCAGGATCGCGACCTGCGGACGCGCGCCCGTCGCGATGAAGGGCGCGGCGATGTTGACGTTGGTGTCGTGCACCAGCTTCGGGCTAAAGCCCGGATCCTGCTCGTCCAGCAGACGATCGTATTCCTGGTCCACGCAGGCCGGGTTGTCGCGCAGGCGCGCGATGCGCCAGCTGGTTTCGCTCCACAGGCGATGCAGTTCGCTGCGACGCTTGTTGTAGATGACCTTGGTGTCGCGCGTGAACTCGATCACGCCGCGGTCGTTGACCTTGCCGATGATGTGACTGCAGGCGCCCAGCTCGAAGGAACGCAGCACGTTCATCACTTCGCTGCGCTGCTCGTGGCGCACCTGGATGACCGCGCCCAGTTCCTCGTTGAACAGCGCGCGCAGCGTCATCTCGTTGCGGCGCTCGCCGACTTGCGCGGTCCAGTTCTTGGCGTCGCCATGGTCGGAGGCGTGCTCGCCTTCCATGGTCAGGATGTCGAGGTTGACCGAGACGCCGGCGCGGCCGGCGAAGGCCATCTCGCACAGCGCCGCGAACAGGCCGCCGTCGGAACGGTCGTGGTAGGCCAGCAGTTTGCCGTCCGCGTTCAGCTGCTGGATCGCGGCGAAGAAGGCCTTCAGGTCCTGCGGGTTGTCGAGATCCGGGGTGTCGTTGCCGACCTGGTTCGTCACCTGCGCCAGGCTCGATGCGCCCAGGCGGTTCTTGCCGCGGCCCAGGTCGATCAGGATCAGCGAGGTGTCGCCGGCATCCAGGCGCAGCTGCGGCGTGAGCGTCTTGCGGACGTCGGTGACCGGTGCGAACGAAGACACGATCAGCGACACCGGCGATATCACCGCTTTCGCTTCGCCGCCCTCGTTCCAGGTGGTGCGCATCGACAGCGAATCCTTGCCGACCGGGATCGAGATGCCCAGCGCCGGGCACAGCTCCATGCCGACCGCCTTCACGGTGTCGAACAGCGCGGCGTCCTGGCCGGGCTGGCCGCAGGCCGCCATCCAGTTGGCCGACAGCTTGATGTCTTCGATACTGGCGATCGCGCTTGCCGCGATGTTGGTGATCGCTTCGCCGACCGCCATGCGGCCCGATGCGGCGGCGTCGATCACGGCCACCGGGGTGCGCTCGCCCATCGCCATCGCCTCGCCCTTGTAGCCTTCGAAGCTGAGGGTTGTGACGGCGCAGTCGGCCACCGGCACCTGCCACGGACCGACCATCTGGTCGCGCGCGGTCATCCCGCCGACGCTGCGGTCGCCGATGGTGATCAGGAAGGATTTGTCGGCCACGGTCGGCAGCAGCAGCACGCGGCGCGCGACTTCTTCGAGTTCCAGGCCGGTCACGTCGACCGGCTTGAAGTCATTCTGTACGTGGACCACGTCGCGCTGCATCTTCGGCGGTTTGCCGAGCAGGACGTCCATCGGCATGTCGACCGGGGTGGTGTTGGTGAGCGGGTCGATCAGGCGCAGCTGACGCTCTTCGGTGGCGACGCCGACGGCCGCGAACAGGCAGCGCTCGCGCTCGCAGATCGCGGCGAAGCGCGGCAGATCTTCTGGCGAGATCGCCAGCACGTAGCGCTCCTGCGATTCGTTCGACCAGATCTCGCGCGGCGACATGCCGCTCTCTTCCAGCGGTACCTTGCGCAGGTCGAAGGTCGCGCCGCGCTTGGCGTCGTTGGTGATCTCCGGGAAGGCGTTCGAGATGCCGCCGGCGCCGACGTCGTGGATCGAGATGATCGGGTTGGCTTCGCCCAGCTGCCAGCAGGTGTTGATGACTTCCTGCGCGCGGCGTTCCATCTCCGGGTTGCCGCGCTGGACCGAGTCGAAGTCCAGGTCGGCGGTGTTGGTGCCGGTCGCCATCGAGGATGCCGCCGCGCCGGCCATGCCGATGCGCATGCCGGGGCCACCGAGCTGGATCAGCAGGCTGCCGACCGGGATATCGTTCTTGTGGGTGTGCGCGGCCGAGATATTGCCGATGCCGCCGGCGATCATGATCGGCTTGTGGTAGCCGAACACGGCGCTTTCAGTTTTTCCTGCGCCGAGTGCCAGTGGGCCGACGTTCTGCTCGTAGGTGCGGAAATAGCCGCCCAGGACCGGACGCCCGAATTCGTTCGAGAAGGCGGCGCCGCCGAGCGGGCCGTCGACCATGATCTGCAGCGGCGACGCGATGCGCTCCGGCTTGCCGTAGGCCGGGCTTTCCCACGGCTGCTCGGCACCCGGGATCGCCAGGTTCGACACGGTGAAGCCGGTCAGGCCCGCCTTCGGCTTGGCGCCGCGGCCGGTCGCGCCTTCGTCGCGGATTTCGCCGCCGGCGCCGGTCGATGCGCCCGGGAAGGGCGAGATCGCGGTCGGGTGGTTGTGGGTCTCGACCTTCATCAGCGTGTGGGTCAGCTGGGTCGTGCCCTGGTATTCGTTGGCTTCACCCTGCGGGAAGAAGCGCATCGCTTCCGCGCCTTCCATGATCGCCGAGTTGTCGCTGTAGGCGACGATGGTCCCCTTCGGCTGCAGCTGGTGGGTGTTCCTGATCATCTGGAACAGCGACTTGTCCTGCTTGACGCCGTCGATGGTCCATTCGGCGTTGAAGATCTTGTGGCGGCAGTGTTCGCTGTTGGCCTGGGCGAACATCATCAGCTCGACGTCGGTCGGGTTGCGCTGCACCTTGGTGAACGCATCCAGCAGGTAGTCGATCTCGTCTTCCGCCAGCGCCAGGCCCATGTCGCGGTTGGCTTCTTCGAGGGCCAGGCGGCCCTTGCCGAGCACGTCGACGGCTTCGAGCGGACGGCCTTCGAGTTCGCGGAACAGGGCCGAGGCTTCGTCGGCGCTGCGCAGCACGGTTTCGGTCATGCGGTCGTGCAGCAGGGCCGCCACCGCCTGGGCTTCTTCCGCACCCAGCTTTTTCGGGGCACCGAAGCCGGTACCGAGGATGCCGCTCTTGAGCACCACGGTGTAGGCCACGCCGCGCTCGATGCGGTGGATGTGGGCCATGCCGCAGTTGTGCGCGATGTCGGTCGCCTTCGACGCCCAGGGCGAGATGGTGCCCAGGCGCGGGATCACGAAGTACTCCTCGGTCACGCCCTCGTACTGCACGGCAGGCACAGGCTCGCCGTAAGTGAGCATGGCCGATAGGCGCTCGGTGTCTTCAGCAGACAAAGGTGCGCTGGTATCGATGAAATGGTAGAAACGGGCCTGCACGGCAGCGATCGTCGGAGCGACGGCTTGCAGTTGGGTCAGGATCCGTTGGCTACGGAAGGCAGAGAGGGCGTTGGAACCCGGCAGAATCAACATGGCTTGAAAGTCGGTTGATGCAGCGTGGCTGCGGGTGGAAGATAGCCCGCTATTATACAGCGTCGACCATGTGCCCGGCTTTACATTCCTGGAATGGTTGCTGGAACTGCAAGGAGTCGGTATCTTAGCGGAGGAGACCCGTCGGGCATGGATGAGAAGAAGAATGCAAGAGCATAGTCAACTGAATAGCCAACTGAGCGTACTGGTGGTCGATCCGAACCCCGGCATCCGCGCCAATCTGCAGAACATGCTCAACCAGTCGGGCATCACGCGCGTCGAGTATGCTGTCAACGCCGGCACCGCGATCAAGCAGCTCGCGCGCAGGAACTACGACGTGGTCCTCTGCGAATACGACCTCGGCGGCGGCAGCGGCAGCGAAGGCCAGGACGGCCAGCAGTTGCTGGAAGACCTGCGCCACCACAAGATCATTCCGCCCTGGGCCATCTTCATCATGCTGACCTCGGAGGCCGCGCACGACAAGGTGATCGGCGCGGCCGAGCTGCAGCCCACCGAATACGTCCTCAAACCCTTCACCGCCGAGGCCCTGAACCAGCGCATCCAGCGCGCCCTCGCCCGCCGCACGGCGATGCTGCCGGCCTACCAGCAGGTCGCCCAGGGCAATCCGCAGGCGGCGATCCGCACCTGCATCGACGCCGCCAACACGCAGCCGCGCCACGCCGCCGACTTCGCGCACCTGCGCGCCGAGCTGCACGCCTCGCTGAAGGAACACGAACAGGCGGAAGCCGTCTACCGCCAGCTGATCGCCGCTCGGCCGCTGGGTTGGGCGCGTCTCGGCCTGGCGCGCAGCCTGGCTGCGCAAGGCCGCACGCTTGACGCAATCGACCTGCTGGAGCAGCTGGTGCGCGACAACCCGCGCCTGATGGCGGCCTACGACCTGCTGGCGCGCTGCTTTGAGGAGCGCGGCGAACATGCCCAGGCCCAGAAGACGCTGGAAGAGGCAGTCGGCATCTCGCCCAACATGGTGCGGCGCCTGCGCAAACTGGGCGAGGTCGCGCTCGAGACGGGCGACATCGCAGCGGCCGAGAAGTCCTTCAAACAGGTCGTCACGCGCTCGCGCTATTCCGAATTCCGCAACCCCGAAGACCACGTCAACCTGGTCAAGGCGCTGGTGCGCAAGGGCGATGCCCAATCGGCCGCCGGCGTGGTGCGCGACATGGAGCGCTCGCTACGCGGCACGCCGGAACTGGATGCCTGCGTGGCGATCTCGAACGCCCTGCTGCAGGAAGCCGGCGGCAACCAGGCCGGTGCGATCGCCGGCCTGCGCAGCGCGGTGACGGCGGTGCGGGCGGGAAGCGCGCTGTCGCCGGGCTTGAAGGTGGGCCTGACCCGTTCGCTGCTGGAGCACCGCATGGACGAGGAGGCGTCGGAGGTCATGCTCACTGCCATGAATGGGCAGGATGGTGGCGTCACTGCGCAACAGGCGATGAACGTGTTCGTGAAGGCCGGCCGGCCCGACCTGGCCGACGGCATGGGCAAGCAGCTGCGCGCCCAGGCCCAGATCCTGCTCGGCGTGGCCGACGAGAAGCGCAACATGGGCGACGTGCGCGGCGCCGTGCAGACCCTGCTCGAGGCGCTGCACATGGCGCCGGGGAATCTGCAGGTGATGATCGCGGTGGTCGGCGGGATTCTCCGGCAGATCATGGAGATGGGCTGGGACCATCCGTTGGCCGGGCTGTGCACCGAGCAGCTGGAGCGGATCCGGGCGCTGGATCCGGCGCATCCGCGTTTGCAGGCGCTGGATGAGGAGTTTTTGGCGGCGAAGCGGAAGTATGGTATTTCGACGTAGGGTGGGCTCCCCGAGCGCACGCCCAAGTTTGCATCATGCGAGCGTCGCACGTGGGCACAGGGTGCCCACCCTACAGTGAACCGAACCCGCCCCCACCCGGCGTCTCCACCACGAACATGTCGCCAGCCTGCATATCGACCTTTCCGATATGCCCCAGCTCCTCCACCCTTCCATCCGCGCGCAGCACCAGATTGCGTCCCTTCGCCGCAGGCTCGCCACCCGCCATCCCGAAAGGCGCATGAATCCGGTTATTCGACAGAATCGCCGCCGTCATCGGCTCCAGGAACCGCACCTTGCGCACCCCGCCGTTACCGCCATGCCGGCGCCCCGCCCCGCCCGAGCCGGTACGGATTTCGTAGCTCTCCAGCCGCACCGGAAAACGGAACTCCAGGATCTCCGGATCGGTCAGGCGCGAGTTGGTCATGTTGGTCTGCACCACGTCCGTCCCGTCGAAGCCTTCGCCCGCGCCGGAGCCGCCGGAGATGGTCTCGTAGTACTGGTAGCGTGCGTTCCCGAAGGTGAAGTTGTTCATCGTGCCCTGCGAGGCCGCCATCACGCCGAGCGCGCCGTACAGCGCATTGGTGATGCAGGTCGAGGTCTCGACGTTGCCCGATACGACCGAGGCCGGATAATGCGGGTTCAGCATCGAGCCGGGCGGAATGATGACCTTCAGCGGTTTCAGGCAGCCGGCGTTCAGCGGGATCTCATCGTCGACCAGGGTGCGGAACACGTAGAGCACCGCCGCCATGCACACCGCCGACGGCGCGTTGAAGTTGTTCGGCAGCTGGCTTGACGTACCGGTGAAGTCGATTTCGGCGCTACGGTTTTCCGCATCGACGCGGATCGCGACCTCGATGCGCGCGCCGTTGTCCAGCTCATACGTGAAGGCGCCGTCCTTCAGCACCGCGATCACGCGCCGCACCGCTTCCTCGGCATTGTCCTGCACGTGCCCCATGTAGGCGCGCACCACGTCCAGGCCGTAGTAGGCGACCATCTTGCGCAGTTCCTCGACGCCCTTCTGGTTGGCCGCGACCTGGGCGCGCAGGTCGGCCAGGTTCTGGTCCGGATTGCGCGCCGGCCAGCGCGCGGCCAGCAGCATCGCCCGCGTCTCTTCTTCACGCAGCACGCCATCCAGGCCATCGACCAGCTTGAAATTGTCGACCAAGACGCCCTCTTCCTCGATGTGGCAGGAGTCCGGCGGCATCGAGCCCGGCGTGGTGCCGCCGATGTCGGCGTGGTGGCCACGCGAGCCGACGTAGAACAGGATTTCCTGCCCGGCCTCGTCGAACACCGGCGAGATGACGGTCACGTCCGGCAAGTGGGTGCCGCCGTTGTAGGGATCGTTCAGCACATACACGTCGCCGGCCTTCATCGTGCCCGCGTTCTTGCGCATCACGGCCTTGATGCTCTCGCCCATCGAGCCCAGGTGCACCGGCATGTGCGGCGCATTCGCCACCAGGTTGCCCTCGTGGTCGAAGATGGCGCAGCTGAAGTCCAGGCGCTCCTTGATGTTGACGGAGTACGCCGTGTTCTGCAGCCGCAGGCCCATCTGCTCGGCGATCGACATGAACAGGTTGTTGAAAAGCTCCAGCATCACCGGGTCCGCGCTGGTGCCGATCGCGTGCCGCTCGGGCAGCGCTTCGACGCGGCGCAGCACCAGGTGGTCGTAAGCCGTCACCTCGGCCTGCCAGCCGGCTTCCACCACCGTGGTCGCATTCGCCTCGGCGATGATGGCCGGGCCCTTGACGATGGCGCCCGGCTTGACGCCCGCGCGCAGGTAGACGGCGGTGTCGCGCCATGTGCCGCCGGCGAACATGCGCACGGTCTCGTGCACCGCCGGGGCTTCAGCGCTAGCAAGCACCGCTTGCGGCATCTCCGGCGGCGCGTCCGAGCGCCCCAGTGCCTCCACCGACAGGGCTTCGACCACCAGCGCCTTGCCCGGCATGAGGAAGGAAAAGCGCCGGCGGTAGGCGTCCTCGAACGCCCGCTGCATGGCCGCATGCGCATCGAGGCCGACCACGATGGCCGAATCGGTGCCCTCGTAGCGCAGGTGCACGCGGCGCAGCAGCTCGATGCGCTCGGGCGCCACGCCCTGCGCCTGCAGATCCTCGCATGCGCTCGCGCCGAGTTCGTCCAGCTCGGCCGCCAGCTGGTCTGCGGCGATGTCGGCCAAGCGCTGCTCGACCGCGCGCTCGCGCATCGCGCTCTGGTCGGCCAGGCCCATGCCGTAGGCCGACAGCACGCCCGCCAGCGAATGGATGAAGACCGTCTTCATGCCCAGCGCGTCCGCCACCAGGCAGGCATGCTGGCCGCCGGCGCCGCCGAAGCTGGTCAGCGTGTAGCCGGTCACGTCGTGGCCGCGCTGTACCGAGATCTGCTTGATCGCGTTGGCCATGTTGCCGACCGCGATCTGGATGAAGCCCTCGGCCACCGCTTCCGGTGCCGGCGTGCTGCCCGTGGCGGCGCCAATCTCGCTGGCCAGTGCCGTGAAGCCGGCGCGCACGGCGTCGAGGTCGAGCGGCTGGTCGCCCGTCAAGCCGAACAGGCGCGGGAAATGCGCGGGCTGGATTTTGCCGAGCATGACATTACAGTCGGTGACCGTCAGCGGGCCGCCGCGCCGGTAGCTGGCCGGCCCCGGATTGGCGCCGGCGCTGTCCGGGCCGACGCGGTAGCGGCTGCCGTCGAAGTGCAGGATCGAGCCGCCGCCGGCCGCCACGGTGTGGATGCTCATCATCGGCGCACGCATGCGCACGCCCGCCACCTGGGTCTCGAACACGCGCTCGTAATCGGAGGCATGCGCGCCGGCGAAATGCGAGACGTCGGTCGAGGTGCCGCCCATGTCGAAGCCGATGACGCGTTCGAAGCCGGCCAGGCGGCTGGAGCGCACCATGCCGACGATGCCGCCGGCCGGTCCCGACAGGATGCTGTCCTTGCCCTGGAAGGCGCGCGCATCGGTGAGGCCGCCGCTGGACTGCATGAACTGCAGGTTCACGCCCGGCAGCTCGCCGGCAACCTGGTCGACGTAGCGGCGCAGGATCGGCGACAGGTAGGCATCGACGACGGTGGTGTCGCCGCGCGCCACCAGTTTCATCAGTGGGCTGACCTGGTGCGATACCGAGATCTGGGTAAAACCGATCTCGCGCGCGATGCGGGCGACGGCAGCCTCGTGGCGCGTGTGGCGGTAGCCATGCATGAAGACGATGGCCAGGCTGCGCAGGCCGGCGTCGTAGGCCGCCTGCAGTCCGCGGCGCGCGCTGTCCTCGTCCAGCGGCAGCACCACGTCGCCATGCGCGCCGATGCGCTCGTCGATTTCGATGACGCGGCGGTACAGCAGCTCGGGCAGGACGATGTGGCGATCGAACAGGCGCGGCCGGTTCTGGTAGGCGATGCGCAGGGCGTCGCGAAAGCCGCGCGTGATGGCGAGCACGGTCGGCTCGCCTTTGCGCTCCAGCAGCGCATTGGTCGCCACCGTCGTGCCCATCTTGACCGCCTCGACGGCGCCTTGCAGCACCGCTTCGCCTGGTTTCAGGCCCAGCAAGTGGCGGATGCCGGCCACCGCGGCATCGCGGTAGTGCTCCGGGTTCTCGGACAGCAGCTTGTGGGTGACGAGGACGCCATCGGGGCGCCGCGCCACGATGTCGGTAAAGGTGCCGCCGCGGTCGATCCAGAACTGCCAGTCCATGTTCTCTCCATTTGTATTCGGTTTGCCATGCGATAAGCGCCGCTTATTGTAGTCGCCCAGGGAAAATTCGCGCACGGCGCCGCGATTTTGGCGAAAATGCAGGCTGACGCCCTCTTTCCGGAACGACCATGGATACCCTGCTCTACACCTGCGACCAGATCCGCGCCATCGAACACGCCGCCCAGGCCCATCTGGCGCCGGGCACGCTGATGGAGCGCGCCGGCGAGGCCGCCGCCGCGTACGCCCGCGAACTGCTGGCCGGCGAGCCGGGCGGCGCGGTGCTGGTCCTGGCCGGCCCCGGCAACAACGGCGGCGACGGCCTCGAAGTCGCCGCGCATCTGGCGCGCGAGGGCTTCGACGTCGAAGTGCTGCACCTGGCGGGCAGCGCCACGCCTTCGTTCGAAACCGGCCGCGCCCTGCAGCGCGCAGGCGATGCGCAGGTCCGCTTCGTCGACGCGATCCCGCCGGGCCGGCCCTGGCGCCTGGTGGTCGACGCGCTGTTCGGCATCGGCCTGGCGCGCGCCTTGACCGGACAGGCGCGCGAACTCGCCGTGTGGACCGCATCGCTGGATTGCCCGGTGCTGGCGATCGACGTGCCCAGCGGCCTGGATGCCGATACCGGCACCATCGTCGGCCCGCACGGCGCGGCGGTGACGGCCACGCATACCATCACCTTCCTCGGCAACAAGCCGGGCCTGCACACCGGCGACGGTTGCGACCATGCGGGCGCGGTACGGGTCGACATGCTGGGCGCGGACGGCTTGCAACAGGAAGCCGCGCAGGCCGTGCTGAACGGTCCGGCGCTGTTCGCCGAACGGCTGGCGCCGCGCCGCCGCAACACGCACAAGGGCAGCTTCGGCGACCTGGTCGTACTCGGGGGGGCGCGCGGCATGCTCGGGGCCGCGGTGCTGGCCGCGCGCGCGGCCCTGCACGGCGGCGCGGGCCGGGTGTTTGCCGCCACCCTCGATCCGGGCATGCTGCTCGACCCGCTGCAGCCCGAGATCATGTTCCGCGACGCAGCGGGACTGGACTATGCCGGGCGCAGCGTGGTCGCCGGTCCGGGCATGGGCAATGCGGATGCCGCGATCCACCTGTTCGGCAAGGTGCTGGAAGCGCGCGGGCCGGTGCTGGTCGATGCGGACGCCTTGAACCTGGCGGCGGCGCGACCCGAACTGGCCGAGCGCCTCTGCGCGCACGGCGGCGAGGTCGTGCTGACGCCGCACCCGTTGGAAGCGGCGCGCCTGCTCGGGGTCACCGCCTCCATCGTGCAGGCCGACCGTCTCGAACATGCGCGCGAACTGGCGCTGCGCTTCAACAGCGTGGTGGTGCTGAAAGGCGCCGGCAGCGTGATCGCACGCCCGGACGGCTTTGTTGCCGTCAACACCAGCGGCAACCCAGGGCTGGCCACCGGCGGCAGCGGCGACGTGCTGGCGGGCTTTTGTGGGGCTTTATTGGCGCAGGGCTGGCCGGCCTGGGAGGCGGCCCTGGGTGCCGTGTGGATGCATGGGGCGGCGGCGGACTGGCTGGTCGAGGATGGGGCCGGGCCGATCGGCTTGACGGCCGGCGAGCTGCCTCGGGCGATCCGGGCCGTTTTGAATGCCTTGGTAGCGGATGTCGCTAGGTCGGGAACGTGGGCAC
>NZ_JANUGX010000027.1 GCF_024753245.1 Massilia norwichensis
GTTTCGCGCTTGTCGTCAACTTCTTTATTGCGTCGTGCCTTTCGGACACGTCTCGATGAAACTGCCGCAACTGCTTGAATCGGCGTCGTTTTCAACGAGGGAAAACATCATAACAAAGCCGGGAAAACCCTGCAAGGCCCGCCCGGCCACCGTGGAGCCGGAGCCGCGTACAATGCACCCTTTGCCGCTCCAAGCCAGATTCAAAAGCCATGACCATCCTGCTCTCCACCCTGAACGCCCGCTATACCCACGCTTCGCTGGGCCTGCGCTACCTGCTGGCCAACATGGGGGCGCTGCGGGAGCAGACCGTGCTGATGGAATTCGTCATCGGCGCGAAGACGACCGAGGTCGTGGAACGCCTGCTGGCGAAGAAACCGCGCATCGTCGGCTTTGGCGTCTATATATGGAACGTCGAAGAGACGACCAGGGTCGTCGCCATGCTCAAGCGCGTCGCGCCCGAGGTGACGGTGGTGCTGGGCGGTCCCGAGGTCTCCTACGAGACGGACAAACAGGAAATCGTCCGCCTGGCCGACTACACGGTCACCGGCTGGGGCGACGTGTCCTTCCCCAAGCTGTGCGGCGAGATCCTGCACGGTCCGAAGCCGCTGATGAAGGTCCACGCCGGCGTCCAGCCGCCGATGGCCGACATCGCCCTGCCCTACGCTCTATATAGTGAAGAGGACATCGCCCACCGCACGATTTACGTGGAAGCCTCGCGCGGCTGCCCGTTCAAGTGCGAGTTCTGCCTGTCTTCGCTGGACAAGACTGCCTGGCCCTTCAACCTCGATGCCTTCCTGGCCGAGATGGAAGCCTTGTACCAGCGCGGCGCGCGCCTGTTCAAGTTCGTCGACCGGACCTTCAACCTGAACGTCAAGACCAGCCAGCGCATCATGCAGTTCTTCCTCGATAAGCTGGCGGCCGCACCAAACGACCCGGTGTACGCCCACTTCGAACTGGTCCCGGACCACCTGCCGGAAGCGCTGAAAGCCACGATCGCGCAGTTCCCGCCGGGCGCCCTGCAGTTCGAAATCGGCATCCAGAGCTTCAACCCGGAGGTGCAGACCCTGGTCAGCCGGCGCCAGGACAATGCCAAGGCGGCGGACAACATCCGCTGGCTGCACGCGCATTCGCACGCCCACCTGCACGTCGACCTGATCGCCGGCCTGCCGGGCGAAGACGTCGCCAGCTTCGCGCGCGGCTTCGACCACCTGGTGTCGCTCGGCCCGCACGAGATCCAGTTCGGCATCCTGAAGCGCCTGCGCGGCACGCCGATCATCCGCCACACCGAACCCTTCGGCATGGTGTTCGATCCGTATCCGCCTTATACCGTGCTGGCCACCGACCGCATCGACTTCGCCACCATGCAGCGCCTGGTGCGCTTTGCCCGCTACTGGGACCTGGTCGCCAATTCCGGCCGCTTCGCCCACACCGTCAATACGCTGCTGGGTGAGGCGCCGTTCGCCAACTTCATGGCGTTCTCGGACTGGATGTACACCCGCACCGACGCCACCCACCGCATCGCCCTCGACCGTCTGGCCAAACTGGTGCAGGAATGGCTGCAGTTGCGTGGGATGAGCGAAGAGGCGGCGAAGGCGCTGCTGGCCAGCGACTACGCCGGTAACGTCGACAAGGCATCCAGCAAGCCGAAAGGCGAACAGAAACAGGCCGCGCCGGAGCGCCAGGTCCGCCACCTGGCCGCGTAAACGCGCGCCTGCGCCGGTACGCTAACGCCGCGCGTGTGGCAGCTAGTACGAATCTCTTTTACACTGCCGTAATGCGGATTGAAAATGCGCCAACATTAACTATCGAACATCCGGAAGCCGGTACGGAGCAATCCGTGGTGGCGCGCGGCGTATGGCAGGTGCATGCGCTGTCCAAGCGCGGCGCGCTCAAGAGCATCAACAAGACCCTGGCCGGGCTGGCGGACAAGCCCTCGCTGGCCTGGGACCTGTCGGAAGTGGCCAGCCTGGACCACATCGGCGCGCAGATGTTCTGGAGCGCCTGGGGCAAGAAGCGCCCCGGCAAGCTGACCCTCGATCCGAAACAGGAAGAGCTGTTCGCGCGTATCGAGGAAGCCAGCCAGATCGACCTGCCGCGCGTGCGTACCAGTCCCTTCAACTGGATCATCAAGCTGGGCGCGGGCGTGCTGTCCTTCTTCGAGCACATGAAGGCGGTCGTGGTCCTGATCGGCCAGGTGGTGCAGGACATCGGCCGCTTCATCCGCCATCCGATGTCGGGACCGTGGCGGGAAATCTCGGCCAACATCTATCACTCCGGCTTCCAGGCGCTGGGCATCACGGCCCTGGTGGGCTTCCTGATCGGGATCGTGCTCTCCTATCTGTCGGCGCAGCAGCTGCGCATGTTCGGCGGCGACATCTACCTGGTCAACATCCTCGGCATGGCCATCATCCGCGAACTCGGTCCGCTGCTAGCGGCAATCCTGGTGGCCGGCCGCTCCGGTTCCTCGATCACCGCGCAGCTGGGGGTGATGCGGGTGACCGAGGAACTCGATGCGATGCTGGTGATGGGCATCTCGCACGGCTACCGCCTGATCATGCCGAAGGTGCTCGCGCTGGCGATCGCGATGCCGCTGCTGGTGGTCTGGACCGACAGCATGGCCCTGCTGGGCGGGATGCTGGCGGCGAAGTTCGAACTGAACCTGTCGCTGCGCTACTTCATCCAGAAGCTGCCGTCGGCGGTGCCCTTCGTGAACTACATGATCGGCCTGGGCAAGGGCATCGTGTTCGGCATGCTGATCGCCATGACCGCCTGCCATTTCGGCCTGCGCATCAAGCCGAACACCGAGAGCCTGGGCCGGCTCACCACTACCTCGGTGGTCACCGCGATCACCGTCGTCATCATGGCCAACGCCGTGTTTGCGATCGTCTTTTCCAGCGTGGGGTTCGACTGATGCAAGAACAGAAACCGCAAACGCTGAACCTCAAGCCGGACGAAAAGGTCGGACCGCCGGTGGTCCAGATCCGCAATCTCTGGACCCGCTTCGGCCGCACCGTGGTGCACCAGGACCTGAGTCTGGACATCTACGCCGGCGAGATCCTGTCCATCGTCGGCGGGTCCGGCACCGGCAAGACCGTGCTGCTGCGCCAGATGCTGGGCCTGGAACGGCCGTCGAGCGGATCGGTGACGGTGTTCGGCGAGGACGTCAGCAGCGCCAGCCCGGAGCAGTTGCAGCGCATGCGCAACCACTGGGGCATGCTCTTCCAGCAGGGCGCCCTGTACTCGGCGCTGACGGTGTTCGACAACATCGCCCTGCCGCTGCGCGAACTGCGCGCGCTGCCCGAAGACGTGATCCGCGACGCCGTGCTGCTGAAGATGAACATGGTGGGCCTGGGGCCGGGCGACGCCAACAAGATGCCGTCCGACCTGTCGGGCGGGATGATCAAGCGCGCCGCGCTGGCGCGCGCCCTCGCGCTCGAACCCCAGCTATTGTTCCTGGACGAGCCCACCGCCGGCCTGGATCCGGACCTGTCGGACACCTTCGTCGAGTTGATCCAGACCCTGCACAACGAGCTCAAACTCACGGTGGTGATGGTCACGCACGACCTCGACACGCTGTTCGCGCTGTCGTCGCGCATCGCGGTGCTGGCCGAGAAGCACGTGCTGGCGGTCGGCCCCGCGTGCGACGTGCTGCGTGTGGAGCACCCCTTCATCAAACACTTTTTCCTCGGCCCGCGCGGCCAGCGTGCGCTGGAAGTGCTGGAAGAACGCTACGCAGGAAAGGAATCGGAACACTGACATGGAAAACAGATCGTATGCCCTGATGACGGGCTTCTTCACGGTCGCGCTGCTGGTGGCGGCCATCCTGGTCGGCCTGTGGCTCAATCGCGACCGCACCGAGATGCATCCCTACGAGATCGTCACCACCCAGACCATCCCCGGCCTGAATCCGCAAGCCACGGTGCGCTATCGCGGCCTCGAGGTCGGGCGCGTCGACGACATCGTGTTCGACCCGCGCGTCACCGGCCAGATCATGATCAAGCTGTCGATCGCCGAAGGTGCGCCGGTCACCACCACCACCTTCGCCTCGCTCGGCTACCAGGGCGTGACCGGCATCGCCTTCATCCAGCTGGACGACGACCGCACCGGTTCGCCGCTGCTGGCGAGCAGCAAGGAGCGCGTGGCGCGCATCCCGCTGCGCCCCGGCCTGCTGGACCAGCTGGAAAAGCGCGGCCTGTCCATCCTCGAAAAGACCGAGCAGATCACCAACAGCCTGAACAAGATCGTCAGCGAGGAGAACGCCAACAAGATCACGGGCGCGGTCGACAACATCAGCAAGGCGGCGCAGGCCTTCGGCGAGATCCCGCAACAGCTGCAGCCGACCCTGGCGCGGATGCCAGCCCTGACCGACAAGCTCGATCGCACCATGACTTCGGTGAACGAACTGTCGAACAGCGCCACCAGCGCGGCGCGTAATTACGACCGCCTGGCCACCAGCCTGCAGGCGCCGGGCGGACCGATCGACCGCGCCGCCGGTGCCGTCGCCTCGCTGGAAGGCGTGACCACCCAGCTCGAGATGCGCACGCTGCCGCACTTCGTCGAGATGACCGACGAGGCGCGGGTGTCGCTGCGCGCCGTGCGCCGCACCGTGGACAAGCTCGGCGACCGTCCGCAAAGCATCCTGTTCGGCGGACCCAAGCCCCAACCCGGCCCCGGCGAGCCCGGCTTCGTCGCGCCGACCAAATGAACCATGAGGAAACCGTGATCTTGACACCGCACCGCCTCATCGCCGTCCTCGCAGCCGGCACCCTGCTGCTGGCAGGCTGCGCTTCGCAGAAGGGCGAGCCGACCACCCAGTTCGACTTCGGCCCGGCCACACCGATGGCCAGCGCGCCGGCCACGCCGATGGCACTCGGCGCGATCGTCGTCAGCGACGCCACCGGCTCGGGGGCGCTGGACAACGAACGCATGCTGTACCGCCTGAGCTATGCCGACGCCCTGCAGGCGCGCGCCTATGCCAACAGCCGCTGGACCGCGACCCCGCTGCAGATGCTGACCCAGCGCCTCAGGACCCGCATCGCGCAAGCGGGCGCCAAGGTGCTGACCGAAAACGACATCTCGACCGGCACCCCGATCATGCGCATCGACGTCGACGAATTCAGCCACAACTTCAGCGGCGTGGCCCAGAGCGAAGGCCTGGTCACGCTGCGCGCCTCGGTATTCCAGGGGCACATGCTGGTCGACCAGCGCAGCTTCACCCGCAGCACCCCGGCCGGCAGCGCGGATGCGGCCGGCGGCGCGCGTGCGCTGGCAGCCAGTACCGACGCCATCGCCGCCGACATCGTGGCCTGGCTCGGCAGCCTGAACCTGAAGCGCCAATGACCGTATCGGAAGACGAGGCGAGGCCGCGCGCATCGCCGGTGTCGCGTGCCGCCCTGCTGGCCTACCTGCTGCTGATCGTGTATGCGAGCTGGTTCCCGTTCTCGGGCTGGCGCAGCAGCGGGCTGTCGCCCTTCGCCTTCCTGAACCTGCAGCCGCAGCGCTACTGGACCGGCTTCGACGTGATGGTCAACATCGTCGGCTACATGCCGCTCGGCGTGCTGATGGTGCTGGCCCTGCATCCGCTGGTGCGTGGCGTGTGGGCGGTGCTGGTGGCCGCCGTGGGCGGCCTGCTGGTGTCTGGCACCATGGAAGTGGTGCAGAACTACCTGCCCAGCCGCGTGCCCTCGAACCTCGACCTGCTGACGAATGCCGGCGGCTGCCTGGCCGGCGCCATCCTCGGCCTGTTCTTCGCTCCGCTGCTGCTCGACCAGAGCCGCCTGCAGCGCCTGCGCCAGCGCTGGTTCGCGGCCCACGCCAGCCAGGGCCTGGTGCTGGTGGCACTGTGGCCGCTGGCCCAGGTCTACCCGCAGGGCTACCTGTTCGGCAATGGCCAGATCCTGCCGCTGCTGTCGGAATGGCTGTCCGAATGGCTCGATACCGACATCGACCTGGTCACGCTGATCCGCGGCGGCGCCGGCATGACGGTCGAGCAGTACTGGCTGTCGGAGATCGTGATCACGGCCTGCGGCATGACCGGCGCCGCCCTGACCCTGCTGTGCCTGGCCCGCCGCGCTGCGCCGCGCCTGGGACTGATGCTGGCCCTGGTCTTTACAGGCGTGCTGGTGAAGACCCTGGCCAGCTCGCTGTTCTTCTCGCCCGATAACGCCCTCACCTGGATCACGCCCGGCGCCCAGGGCGGCTTCCTGATCGGCCTGATGATGCTGGCCGGCCTGGCTTTCGCGCCCCAGGTCGCGCAGCGCCGGCTGGCGGTGGTGACCCTGGTGCTGTCCCTGATCGTCGTGAACACGATCCCGGCCAACCCGTATTTCGTCGCCACGCTGCAGGCCTGGCAGCAGGGTAAATTCCTGAACTTCAACGGCGCGGCCCAGTTCCTGGGCATGGCCTGGCCGTTTTTGGCACTCTGGTTCCTGCTGCTGCCCTCGCACCGCCTGAACCGCCAGTGATAAGCGCGTATCATTAGCGAAAACCTTATCCATCGAGAGCGACATGAGCGACATGAGCGACGACAAACCCTTTTACGAACACCACGTGTTCTTCTGCATGAACGTGCGCGAAGGCGAAGGCTGCCGCCCCAGCTGCGGCAAGCACGGCGCTGAAACCGCCCAGAAGCACGCCAAGAAACGCATCAAGGAACTCGGCCTGAACGGCCAGGGCAAGGTGCGCATCAACCAGTCCGGCTGCCTGGACCGCTGCGAGGAGGGCCCGGTGGTCGTGGTCTACCCGCAGGGCACCTGGTACACCTACGTGGACACCTCGGACATCGACGAGATCATCGACCGCCACCTGCTCAAGGGCGAAGTGGTCGAGCGCCTGAAAATCTGATTCGCTTTCGTACCTGATGAACAAGCATTCGCAAAAGTTTTACCTGACCGGCCACGCCGGCAAGATGGAGTGCCAGCTGGACGAGCCGGAGGGAGCACCGCGCGGCATCGCCCTGGTCGCCCACCCGCATCCGCTGTACGGCGGCACCATGGAAAACAAGGTCGCGCAGACCCTGGCGCGCGCCTTCGTCGGCCTGGGCTACGTGACGGCCCGCTTCAATTTCCGCGGCGTCGGCGAGTCCGAGGGCACGTATGACGACGGCCGCGGCGAGGTCGACGACATGCAGGTCATGTACGAGCACATGACCTCCGAGTATCCAGGGCTGCCGGTCGCACTGACCGGCTTCTCGTTCGGCACCTTCGTCCAGGCCCAGCTGCAGCAGCGCCTGGAAGCCCAGGGCCGCCCGGCCGAGCGCCTGGTGCTGGTCGGCACCGCGGCCGGCAAATGGCCGATGCCGCCGGTCCCCGCGGACACCATCCTGATCCACGGCGAGCTTGACGATACGATCCTGCTTTCGCAGGTATTCGACTGGGCGCGCCCGCTCGACATCCCCGTCACCGTGATCCCGGGCGCCGACCATTTCTTCCATCGCAAGCTCGTGCACATTAAAAATCTTGTCGCGCAAATGTGGCGGCGTGACATTTGAGGCGATCACTGGCCTATAATGGTCCGTCTTTGTTTTAGGCAATGCTTACAGGCATTGCCTATGCGTCATCGTCCCTTCTGATTTCCTCTTGCTTCCATGAAAAAGTTAATCGCGGCTCTCGCCGCCAGTGCCCTCCTGATGTCGGCCGCCAACGCGCAGCAAGTGCCGGCCCCGCAAATCGCCGCCCGTTCCTGGACTCTGCTGGATGCCACCAGCGGCCAGATCATCGCTTCGCAAGATGCGGACATGCGCATCGAGCCGGCTTCGCTCACCAAGGTCATGACCGCCTACGTGGTTTTCGGCGCCCTGCGTGACAAGAAGATCGCGCTGGACCAGAAGGTCAACGTCTCGGTCCGCGCCTGGAAGGTCGACGGCAGCAGCTCGAAGATGTTCATCGACCCGGCCACTCCGGTCTCGATCAACGACCTGCTGTACGGCCTGATGGTCCAGTCGGGCAACGACGCGGCCGTCGCGCTGGCCGAAGCGGTCGCCGGCGATGAAGGCACCTTCGTCCACCTGATGAACGAACAGGCCCAGCGCATGGGCATGAAAAACACCCGCTTCGCCAACCCGCACGGCCTGCCCAGCCCGGACAACTTCTCGACCGCGCGCGACCTGTCGATCCTGGCCACGCACGTGATCAAGGACTTCCCCGAGTTCTACAAGATCGACTCGGTCAAGGAATTCACCTATAACAAGATCAAGCAGCAGAACCGCAACCGCCTGCTGTGGCTGGACCCGACCGTGGACGGCATGAAGACCGGCCACACCGAAGCCTCGGGCTACAGCATGATCGCCTCGGCCCGCCGTCCGAACGGCCCGGCCGGCGAGCGCCGCCTGATCTCGGTGCTGTCCGGCGCCAACTCGGACGGTACCCGTACCGCCGAAAGCCAGAAGCTGCTGAACTGGGGCTTCCAGAACTTCGACACCGTCCGCCTGTACGCCAAGGGCCAGGCGATCGCCACCCCGGAAGTATGGAAGGGTTCGAAGTCGACCGTGAAGATCGGCTTCCCGAACGACGTGCTGGTGACCGTGCCGAAAGGCGTGGCGCAGAAGATGAAGCCGGTCCTCGAGCGCAAGGACCCGCTGGTCGCGCCGCTGGCCCTGAACGGCCGCGTCGGCACCCTGAAGATGATGGTCGACGGGAAGCCGCTGCTGGCGCTGCCGGTGGTGTCGCTGGAAGAAGTGTCGGAAGCTTCGATCTTCGGCCGCGCATGGGACTCGATGCGCTTGATGATGAAGTAATACGTAGGGTGGGCACACCGTGCCCACCATGCGTCGGCAATCAGCAATAATTGGTGGGCACAGGGGTGCCCACCCTACGTTTACAAGGACGACTAACCATGACCCACGCCCTCCCCCGCGACCTGCACTGCCCCCGCATCGCCACCCGCGCGAACGGACTCGAACTGTCCCGCATCGTCGCCGGCATGTGGCGCATGGTCGACTGGAGCATGACGGTCGAGCAGCGCGTCGCCCTGATCGAGCAGTGCGTCGCGATGGGCGTGACCTCCTTCGACCATGCCGACATCTACGGCAATTACGGCGTCGAAGGCCTGTTCGGCGAAGCCCTGCGCGCCCAGCCCTCGCTGCGCGACCGGATCCAGCTGGTCAGCAAGTGCGGCATCAAGCTGCTGTCGAACAAGCGTCCCGAGCACAAGATCCAGCACTACGACACCACGGCCGCGCACATCGTCGCCTCCGCCGAGGAGTCGCTGCGCCAGCTGCACACCGACCGCCTCGACCTGCTGCTGATCCACCGCCCGGATCCGCTGATGGACTTCGACGAGATCGCCGAAGCCTTCACGCGCCTCAAGCAGGCCGGCAAGGTACTGCACGTGGGCGTGTCGAATTTCAGCCGCCACCAGTTCGAGGTGCTGAACCGCCGCTTCGAACTGGCCACCAACCAGGTCGAGTTCTCGCCGCTGCACGTGGCGCCGATGTTCGACGAGACCTTCGACGGCCTGCAGGACCTGGGCGTCGCGCCGATGATCTGGTCGCCCCTGGCCGGCGGCCGCCTGTTCACCTCCAACGACGCCAACGCCGAAAACCTGCGCCTGGTGGTCAAGGAAATCGCCGACCGCCTGCACCAGCCTTTCGCCAGCGTGATCTTCGCCTGGATCATGCAGCTGCCGTCGAACCCGATCCCGCTGACCGGCAGCGGCCGCATCGAGGCGATCGCGGTGGCGGTGGCCGGCACCACCTTCAAGCTGTCGCGCACCGACTGGTTCGCGATCCTGCGCGCGGCACGCGGCCACGAAGTCGCATGACGATCCCCATCGTCGAGGGCCGCGCCCTCAATGCGCAGCAGAAGAAGGACCTGCTGAACCGCCTGGCGCGGGTCGAAGGCCAGCTGCGCGGCGTGCAGAAGCTGATCGCGCTGGCCGACGCGCCTTCCGATTGCGACGCCGTGGCCCAGCAGATGGCGGCGGCGCGCAAGGCGCTCGACCGCTCCTTCGTGCAGCTGCTCACGACCAGCATCGTCAACCAGACCGGGAATGCGGCCGATCTGGACGAGGCCAAAAAAAGCGCCGCTCATCTGGCGGCGCTGCTCGATAAATTCGCGTAGGGTGGGCTCCCCGAGCCCACGCAGCGAACCTCAATCCTCATACACTTTCGGGGGCGCCACCCCGCGCCAGCCACCCTGCCACGCAATATTCAGCAGCAGGGTCGCGCTGATATACAGCACGAAGAACAGCGCAAAGAAACGCGTCTGCAACAGCGCCAACAGCACCAAACCGACGACCAGCGCGACCAGCATCCCCTTCGACTTCGGCTGCTTCGAGCTCGGGAAGCGGATCGTCGACACCATCAGCGCGCCCACCGCCACCATCAGCAGCATCACCAGGAAAGCGCGGCCCATCTCGGTGGCGATCACCGGATCGGGCCAGGCCACGACCACCGAGGCCACGCAAGCCGCGCCGGCGGTGATCGGCATGCCGACGAAGTAGCGCGGGTCGGTCCGGCCCACCATCACATTGAAGCGCGCCAGGCGCAGCGCGCCGCAGGCCACGAACACGAAGCAGGCCAGGCCGCCCATGCGCACCAAGGTCGGGTGGTCGGCGCCCATCTGCGCGAAGCCGTAGCAGTACAGCAGCAGGCCCGGCGCGCAGCCGAAGTTCATCACGTCGGCGATCGAATCGAGCTGCACGCCGAAGTCCGATTGGGTGTTGGTGGCGCGGGCAACAAAGCCGTCGAGGGCGTCGAAGATACCCGCCAGCACCAGCAGGATGGCGGCCAGACGGTAGTCGTCAGGGTTGCCCACCGGGGCGTTATCGACCGAGATGACGATGCTGCCAAAGCCGCAGGCGATCGACAACAGGGTCACGAAACTGGGCAGGGCGAACTTGGCGCGCGCGAGGCGCTGCTGGCGGTTAGGCTTCAAATTAACAGCTCAATAAAAGGAAAGAATGGCTTATTTTACATGGACTTACGTGCGAAACCGATTTATCGCAGCGCGTCGTCATGAATCGCGGAATTAGCCTAGAATGGGAGCTCTTTGACCCCGGTATTGACGGAAGTTGGGAGTATGACATGATGAGTAAAACGCATCCTGCAAAGAACCTGATCGCTGCCTGCATCGCCGCCATCGCGCTGGCAGCCTGCGGCGGTTCGGACAGCGACGGCACGAGCGGCAACAGCGGCTCGAGCGGCGCCACGTCGACCGGGTTCTCGGGGCAGGACGCCTCGGCACCGGTCCTGACCAACAGCGTCGCCACCGATGGTTTCAATTGGATCAACTACCGGCGCACCCAGGCCGGCGTTGGCGCGCTGACGCGCAACAACCTGCTCGACCGTTCGTCGCAGGCGCACTCGGACTACCAGCGCCTGAACAACACGGTCACCCACGACGAGCAGGCGAATAAACCCGGCTTCACCGGCGCCACGGTGGAAGACCGCGTGCAGGCCGCCGGCTATAAGCTGGTGCGCAACTACGCCTCGGGCGAGATCATCGCCGCGACCACCAACAACACCGGCTTCTACATGGCCGAGCAACTGGTCACCGCGATCTACCACCGCTTCGTGATGTTCGAGCCGCTGTTCAAGGACATGGGCGCGGGCGCGGCCAGCACCTCGGCCAACTACGTGTACTTCACGACGAATCTCGGCGCAACCAACGGCTACAGCCCAGGGCTGCCCAGCCATAACATCGTGTCCTGGCCCTTCGACGGCCAGACCGGCGTCGAGACCACCTTTGCAAGCAATTACGAAGAACCGGATCCGGTCCCGGACATCAACGAAGTCGGCTATCCGATCAGCGTGCATGCCAACCTGACCGAGACCATCGCCGTGCAAAGCTTCACGGTGCGCGCGCGCGGCGGCGCCGACCTCAGGACACGCCTGCTGGTGAAAGGCCAGGACGCCAACACGACCATGGCCTCGGTGGCCGCCATCGTGCCGCTGGCACCGCTGGCTGCACGCACGACCTACGACGTGAGCTTCACCGGCACCGTGGGCGGTGCGGCGGTCAGCAAGACCTGGTCGTTCACGACGAAATGAGCGCCATCAACCGCGCGGACGGGATCGCCCGCCTGATGGGCGACGCCGACCTGTTCGCGCGCGTGCTGGCGCGCTTTCGCAAGGACTATCTGCATGCCGCCGCCCGCATCCGCGAGGCGCTGGCGGCCGGCGATACCGAACTGGCGCTACGCCTGGCGCACACGCTCAAGGGCGCGTCCGGGATGATCGAGGCGGTACCGCTGCGCGAGGCGGCGCAGGCGCTGGAGCAGGCTTTGCGCCGCGGCGAAGCGCATCTTGCGCCGCGTGTCGCGCGGCTGGAGCATGCGCTCGACCGGGTACTGCGCGAACTGGGCGGGACGGAGGACGTGGCGCCGCTGGAACAGGCGGCGTTGGCGGAGAGCCACGGCGATGCGCATGAAAACCTCAGCGCACGCCTGCGCATCCTGCTCGAAGACGGCAACGGCGACGCAGTCGACCTGGTGCGGGAAGCCGCGGCAGGCTTGACGAGGGAATTGGGAGAAGAACGCTACCGCCGGATCGCGGCAGCGGTCGAGATCTTCGACTTCGAAGGCGCGCTGGCCACGCTCGGCGCGTGATCAGCGCGTGAATTCGGCTTCTTCGTCGAAGGCGTCGGAACAGGATTTGCCGCAGAACCGGCGCACGCTGTCCAAGGGTTTGTCGCAGTACCAGCACGCGCCCTTCGGCGGCAGGCTGAGACGCGTCGGCACCGGCCGGGTGCCGGCATCGATCGCCGCAGCGACGAGCGGCTCGACGGCCAGGCTCTTTTCCGGAAGACTTTCCTGTATCGTTTCCAAGGTCACCCCCTTACCGGCAGCACTTCAGTAACGCAAAGATTACTTTAGTGGAACACCGTGTGCATGAGAAAGCGCAAGCGCGGCTTGTCCATTGCATGCTGATGCGCACCGAAGTCGACTTTCAGTGTGCGCCGATTGCGCTAGCTCCGCAATGGCGTGCTCACGACAGTCTTGGTGACGCAACAGGTACGGTACTCTCCGACGTCATCGAAGCGAACGGTGCCGGACTTCTAGCTGCAAGAAATGATAGCAGTATTGTCAACAGCGGCTTGGGGCCTTTCAATCGTGCGCGCCCCACGTCTCTGATTTGCGACGGGCTGGTTCAGCGTGCCGGTTCCACGGTCACGACCAGCGCGCCGGGAACGGTATCGAGGCGGGTCGGCACGAACTGCGTGCCGGCGTAGCGCAGGTCTTCCATGCGGAAGCTGTAGATGGCGACGTCGCGCACCAGCTGGTTCATGAGGACGTCCGCCGCGCGGCCGAGATCCCTGGCGCGGGCGCTGTCCATGCCCTGGATGTCGAAGCGGTCGACGTGGGCATCGGCCATGAACACGCCGCTGCGCGCGGCGTCCACGTACAGGTGGCCGGACAGGGTCATGGTGCCGGCCCAGGACTGGCGTAGGAAAGGCGGCGACACCGACACGTCCATCGTCAGCGCCACGCGGTCGCTGTCCGCCAGGATCGCCAGTTGCGGGCGGGTGAGCTGGACGTCGAACAGTTCGAGCAGGCGATTACGCAGCGGGAAGCGGCGCTCCAGGCCGGCCTGCAGCTTGGCCTGCGAAATCTCGACGCGGCGCGGTCCGGACAGGCTCGCGCAGGAAGCCAGCAACGCGCCGGCGGCCAGCGCTGCCGCCGTCAATCCGAAACGCCGCCTCGTGATTCCCTTGTCCATGCCCGCCTCGCCTTTGCACTGTTCAGATGGGCGAAGCGTAGCACATCCTCTTATAAACCCATTCCACCGGAGGCTTCGATGCGCTGCCCGGTGATCCAGCCGCTGCCCTCGGCCAGCAGGCTGGCGGCGGCGCCGCCGATGTCGTCCGGCAGGCCGGCGCGGCCCAGTGCCGTCTGCGCCGCAACCCAGGCGTTCAGGCTGGCGTCATCACGCACCCGGCCGCCGCCGAAATCGGTGGCAATCGCGCCGGGCGCCAGCGTGTTCACGGCGATGCGGCGTGCGGCCAGCTCGCGCGCCAGATAGCGGGTCAGGACCTCGACGCCCCCCTTGGCCGCCGCATACGCCCCGGCGCCCGCCACCGTGAAGCGGGTCAGGCCGCTGGAGATGTTCAGGATGCGCCCGCCATCGTTCAGGCGCGGCACCAGGGCCTGGGTCAGGAACAGCGCCGATTTCAGGTGGATCGCGATCATGCCGTCGAACTGCGCTTCGGTCAGCTCCATCAGCGGCACTTGCAGGCCGCTGCCGGCATTGTTGACGAGGATGTCGAAGCGTTCGCGGCCCCAAGCGGCCAAAGTCATATCGACCTGCTGCGCGAAGCCGGCGAAGGCCGTGGTGTCGGCCACGTCCAGTTGGAACGCGGCGGCACGGCGGCCCAGCGCCTCGATCGCGGCCACGGCTTCCTGTGCCGCGGCCTCGTTCTGCTGGTAAGTCAGGATGATGTCGGCGCCGTCGCGCGCCAGGTGCAAGGCCATGCTGCGCCCCAGGCCGCGGCTGCCACCGGTGACGATCGCAATACGGTTCGTGGTGTTGGTGTTCATGTCAGGCCCCTTTCGTTAGAGGAGTCCAGTGTATTCTTCGGCCTGGCTGTAATAAACCTGCCAAAACCGAATTGACTTTGCAGGATTTACGAAGAATTATGGGAGCATGAAAGAACTCGATACCATCCAGGTGTTCCTGAAAGTGGCCGAACTCGAAAGCTTCAGCGGCGCCGCCCGCCAGCTTGGCCTGCCGAATGCGACCGTGTCCGCGGCCGTGCGCCAGCTCGAACAGCAGCTCGGCACGCGCCTGCTGCAGCGAACCACGCGCCGGGTGCAGATGACGCAGGAGGGCGAAGCCTTCCATGCGCGCAGCCGCGAGGTGCTGGATGAAGTCGAGGCCCTACGCGGCATGTTCCGTGGCGGGCAGGATGTTTTACGTGGCCGTCTGCGGGTCGACATGTCGGTGGCCCTGGCCAGCGAACTGGTGCTGCCGCGCCTCGGCGAATTCATGGCCATGCACCCGCAGCTGGCGATCGACCTCGGCACCGCCGACCGCCGCGTCGACCTGATCCGCGAAGGCTACGATTGCGTGCTGCGTGCCGGTGTACTGACCGATTCGTCTCTGGTCGCGCGGCCGCTGGGCAGCTACCGCGTGGCCAACTGCGCCAGCCCGGCCTACCTCGAACAATACGGCACGCCGCAGCGGCTCGAAGACCTGGCCCACCATCGCCTGATCCACTACGACGCCCAGCTCGGCGGCAGCGCCGCGGCCTGGGAGTGGTTCGACGGCGAACACACGCATTACGCGCCGGTCGGCAGCATGCTGACGGTGAACGGCACCGCGTCCTATAAAGCCGCCTGCCTGGCTGGCCTGGGCATCATCCAGGTGCCGCGCGCCGGCCTGCGCGAACTGATCGAGGCCGGCAAGCTGGTCGAGGTGATGGAGGACTACCGGCCGGCGCCGATGCCGGTGGCCTTCGTGTATCCGACCCGCAGGCACGTGCCGGCGCGGGCGGTGGCGTTCATGGACTGGGTGGCGGGGCTGTTGAAGCCCTACCTCCAATAACGCCCTCCCCGCGGACGCGGGGATCAGGTTATTTTCCGATACAGAAGCGGCTGAAGATCACCCCCAGCAAATCATCCGGCGTGAACTGCCCGGTAATGCTGGACAGCTGGTCCTGCGCCAACCGCAGCTCCTCCGCGAACAGATCCAGCGACTGATCGTCCTGCGCCGCGTGCGCCGCCGCCATATCGAGGTGCTCGCGCGCCGCGCGCAGCGCGATCAGGTGACGCTCGCGCGCCAGATACAGCGACTCGCCGGTCTGCTGCCAACCGGCGATGCGCAGCAGTTCCGCGCGCAGCAGCTCGATGCCGATCTTTTCGTGCGCCGACAGGTAGATGTGGGTCGCATCCGCGCTCACATCGAGCGAAGGCTTGTGGCCCGACAGGTCGATCTTGTTCCAGATGCGCACGACCGGCACGCCCGGCGGGAAGGCGGCGACGATCTCTTCGTCGGCCTTGGCCGGGCCCAGATTCGCGTCGAGCAGGTGCAGGATCACGTCGGCCTTGCCGACTTCGCCCCAGGTGCGCTCGATGCCGATGCGCTCGACCACGTCGACGCCCTCGTCCAGCGCGCGGATGCCGGCGGTGTCGATGATGTTCAGCGGGATGCCCTCGACCTGGATGGTCTCGCTGACCTTGTCGCGCGTGGTGCCGGCGATCGGCGTGACGATGGCGACGTCCGAGCCGGCCAGCGCGTTCAGCAGCGAAGATTTACCGACGTTCGGCTGGCCGACCAGCACCACGTTCAGGCCTTCACGCAGCAGCGCGCCCTGCGCCGCCTGGCTGAACACCTTGTTCAAGGCGTCGACGATGCCGGCCAGCTGACCGCGCGCGTTGGATTTTTCGAGGAAGTCGATTTCCTCTTCCGGGAAGTCCAGGGTGGCCTCGACCAGCATGCGCAGGTTGATCGTCTTGTCGACCAGTTCGTGCACGACCTTCGAGAAGGCGCCCGACAGCGATTGCGAAGCCGACTTCGCGGCCGCTTCGGTGGAAGCGTCGATCAGGTCGGCCACGGCCTCGGCCTGGGCCAGGTCCAGCTTGTCGTTCAAAAAAGCGCGGCGGGTGAACTCGCCCGGCTCGGCCAGGCGCAGGCCAAAGTCCGCCCCGGCTTCCAGCACGCGCGCCAGCAGCATGCGCAGCACCACCGGGCCGCCGTGGCCCTGCAGTTCCAGCACGTCCTCGCCGGTATAGGAATGCGGGCCCTTGAAGTACAGGGCCAGGCCTTCGTCGATGACGCTGCCGGCGGCGTCCTTGAACGGGATGTAGGTGGCGTGCCGCAGTGCCAGCGTCGTGCCGGGGAACAGGGCGTCGATCAGCGGCGCCAGCGATTTGCCGGACGCGCGCACGACGCCGATGCCGCCGCGGCCGGGGGCGGTGGCGATGGCGGCGATGGGGGAGGTGTCTAGTTTCATAAAGGTAGATTTTACCAACGTCGTCCACGCGCAGGCGGGGATCCAAGTTTTTGCGGTCTGCCGCGAGCTTGGGTCCCCGCCTGCGCGGGGACGACGTATAAATCGCGGGGACGACGTATAAAAAAAGCCCGTGCAAGCACGGGCTCTCTTCAGCTCAGCGAAAAAACTTACTTCGCCGGCGCATACTTCTTGGTGATCACATACTGCTGCGCCATCGAGATCAGGTTGTTCACCACCCAGTACAGCACCAGGCCGGACGGGAAGAACACGAAGATGACCGAGAATGCCAGCGGCATGAACATCATCATCTTGGCCTGCATCGGATCGGCCGGCTGCGGGTTCAGCTTGGTGGTCACGAACATCGAGATCGCGTACAGGATCGGCAGGATGAAGTACGGGTCCGGGGCGGTCAGGTCGTGAATCCACAGGATCCACGGCGCGCCGCGCATCTCGACCGCGGCCTGCAGGGTCCAGTACAGCGCCAGGAACACCGGCATCTGGATCAGGATCGGCAGGCAGCCGCCCAGCGGGTTGATCTTCTCGGACTTGTACAGCTCCATGGTGGCCTGCTGCATCTTGACCGGGTCGGCCTTGTAGCGCTCGCGGATCGCCTGCATCTTCGGCGTCACGGTCTTCATCTTGGCCATGCTGCGGTAGCCGGCTGCGGACAGCGGGAAGAACAGCAGCTTGATCAGGATGGTGAAGGCAACGATGGTCCAGCCCCAGTTGCCGATGAAGCCGTGCAGCCAGTCCATGGTCGCGAAAATCGGCTTGGCGATGATGGCCGCCCAGGCGTAGTCGCGCACCAGGTCCAGGCCCGGCGTCACTTTTTCCAGCAGCTGCTGCACCTGCGGACCCGAATACAGGCGGGTCTCGTTCGACACGGTCGCACCCGGTGCCACGGTCCCCAGCGGCATCACGGTGCCGATGGCGAACAGGTTGTTACCCAGGCTCTTGACGTAGTTCTCGCGCTGCAGCTTCTCCGGCGGGACGAAGGCCGAGACGAAGAAGTGCTGCGAGATCGCGATCCAGCCGTCGCTGGCCTGCTTGGTGTACTCGGCCGAGCCCTTGGCGATCTTCTCGAAGGTCAGCTTCTCGTAGTGGTTCTGCGAGGTCCACAGGGTCGGGCCGGTGTAGCTGCTGTTGAAATAGTTGTCGCCTTCCGGCTTGTTGCCGTCGTGCTGCAGCTGCAGGTACAGGCTCGGTGCGACCGGTGCGGTACCGATGTTGGTCACGTCGTGACGCACGCCGATCACGTAGTCGCCCTGGCGGAAGGTGAAGGTCTTGGTCAGGCGCACGCCGCCCTGCTCCGCTTCGAGCACGAGCTGGGTCTGGTTACCGTTGGTCACCAGCGGCTTCGCCACGAACGGGGTGTTGTGGTTCGGCAGGGTGCCGGTCGCGGCCGGGGTCAGGCCGGTCTGCGCCAGGTAGAGGCGGCCCTTGGCCGAGTCGACGTGGAACAGCAGCTGGTTCTTGGTGTTGTCGACCTTGTCGCGGTACTTCAGCAGTTCCAGGCGTTTGATGACGCCGCCGGCGGTGTCGATGTCGGCCTTGTAGACGTCGGTCGTGATGGTGATGACCTGGGTCTGGATCGGCGCCGGGGCTGCGGCGGCACCGTCGGCGGGTGCCCCGCCCGGGACCGAGCCCGGGGTGGCGCTTGGCGCCGGCAGATCGTTTACCTTCGGCTGTGCGGCCGGCGCAGTGGCGACCTTGGCGGGCGGCTGCGGCGAGAACATCGACTGCTTGCCGTTGGCCACCATCCAGTCGTTCCAGAGGACGACCAGCGAGACGGCGAACACGATCCACAGGATGGTACGTTTATTGATTTCCATTGGGTCTAATTCAGGAATGGTTGCAACCGCAAGCGGTTGTTGGGGGTGGCACAGGGTCGTTGCCGCCGGCGTTCCAGGGATGGCAGCGGCACACGCGGCGCACGGCCAGCCAGCCACCGCGCGCGGCGCCATGCACCCGCACTGCTTCGATCGCGTAATTGGAACAGCTCGGAAAGAAACGGCAGCTCGGCCCGAACATCGGGGAAACCAGCAACTGGTAACCGCGCAACAGCCAGACGAGCAGCCGTTTCATGATGGCTGCTGTCCAGGATGGTCCGGTGCACCAGGGGCCGCCGGCGCGGGCGCCGGCTTGCGCGGCCGCGGCGCCTGCGACGCGAACAGGCGCGCCAGCTCGGCATGCAGCAGCGTCTTCAGGGCGGTATTCGTGGCCGGACCGCTCTTGGCATTGACCGGCCGCGCCAGGCGCACGATGCAGTCGATGCCGGGAAGCGGCGTGGTGCGGAACAGTTCGCGCGTGATGCGCTTGATGGTGTTGCGCGTCACCGCACGCGGTGCGAAACGTTTGGCCGCAACGACGCCCAGCCGCGCATGCGGCAGCTCGTTCGGTCGGGTGTAGAGCACGAAGTGCGCGGTTTTTTGTGCCGGGCGCAAACGAAAAACGGATGAAAACTCATCCGTTTTTACGATACGCCGAACGCGCGCGAAGTCGTGCGAACCTTCGCCTGTCATTGCTTGAGCGCGGTCGACAGGGGCCTGTCCGGGCTTAGACAGCCAGACGCTTGCGGCCCTTGGCGCGGCGTGCGTTCAGGACTTGACGGCCACCACGGGTAGCCATACGTGCGCGGAAGCCGTGCGTGCGCTTACGACGGACGACGGAAGGTTGGTAAGTACGTTTCATGGTGGTCTCGCTTAAAGCAAATAGAATGCAAAATCGGAGCCGGCAACTCAGGTGCCGGCATTACGCCAATGACATTTCGCAGTTGTTAAGCCAGCGTCACGCCTCAGCAAAGCTTGTTCGCCCATGTGCTGAGTGCCTGAGTTGGCAATGCGTGTGGGCGGGGAACCCTGAATTAGACAGCATTTTCGGTCGAGCTGTCAAGAAAGCTGTTGCACTGCAGCGCCAGTCTGGACCGCAGGCCGCGTGGTTGCTCATGTGCATCACGCTGTTGAGATTCGGTGGAAAAAACCCGCTTCGCCTGTGGATAACTTCCGAGAAGACAGTTAAAATAGAGTGTTACGCTTTAACTTGGTCGATGTATGGAAAACTTTTGGCAAGCCTGTTCCTCGCAACTGGAACTCGAGCTGACGCCGCAGCAATATACCGCGTGGATTAAACCACTGGTCGCCCTCGACTATGAGGACGGCAAGCTGCGCATCGCGGCGCCTAACCGCTTCAAGCTCGACTGGGTCAAGTCGCAATTCGCAAATCGCATCACCGCCCTCGCCTCCGAATTCTGGGAGCGCCCGGTGGAGGTGCAGTTCGTGCTCGACCCGAGGAATCTGCCGAAGAAGCCGGACGCGGTCAGCAATCGCCAGCCGACCACTTCGACCGCCGAAATGGCGTCGGGCGCGCTCGGCATCAATGCCGCCGCCGACAACACCGTGCCGGCCACGCCGGTGGTCACGCCGGACAACGTCATCGCCAATAATCCGCGCCGCGAACAAAGCCGCGTCAATCCGGAACTCACCTTCGAGAACTTCGTGACCGGTAAGGCCAACCAGCTGGCGCGCGCCGCCGCGATCCAGGTGGCGAACAACCCGGGCGTCTCCTACAACCCGCTGTTCTTCTACGGCGGCGTCGGCCTCGGTAAGACCCACTTGATCCACGCGATCGGCAACCAGGTCATGAAGGACCAGCCGGGCGCGCGCATCCGCTACATCCACGCCGAGCAGTACGTGCGCGACGTCGTGACGGCGTATCAGCGCAAGGGCTTCGACGATTTCAAGCATTACTACCACTCGCTGGACATGCTGCTGATCGACGATATTCAGTTTTTCGGCGGCAAGAGCCGTACGCAGGAAGAGTTCTTCTATGCCTTCGAAGCACTGATCGCCGCCAAGAAGCAGATCATCATCACCTCGGACACCTATCCGAAAGAGATCACCGGCATGGACGACCGCCTGATCTCGCGCTTCGACTCCGGCCTGACGGTGGCGATCGAGCCGCCGGAGCTGGAAATGCGCGTGGCGATCCTGATGAAGAAGGCGGAATCGGAAGGCGTGGTGCTGAACGACGACGTCGCCTTCTTCGTCGCCAAGCACCTGCGCTCCAACGTGCGCGAGCTGGAAGGCGCACTGCGCAAGATCCTGGCCTACTCCCGCTTCCACGGCAAGGAGATCACCATCGACGTGGTCAAGGAAGCGCTGAAGGACTTGCTGTCGGTGCAGAACCGCCAGATCTCGGTGGAAAACATCCAGAAGACGGTCGCCGATTTCTTCAACATCAAGGTCGCGGACATGTACTCGAAGCGCCGCCCGGCCAACATCGCGCGGCCGCGCCAGATCGCGATGTATCTGGCTAAAGAGCTGACGCAGAAGAGCCTGCCGGAAATCGGCGAGCTGTTCGGCGGCCGCGACCACACCACCGTGCTGCACGCGGTGCGCAAGATCGCGCAGGACCGCCAGAAGAATGCCGAGTGCAATCACGAGCTACACGTGCTGGAACAAACGCTGAAAGGCTAAGAGCACCTGATAAAACCTCCATGGCGGCGTTGCATTGTCTCGCCGTACTAGCGTACTGTCTTCGACAATGCGCCTTGCCCTGAAGCTTTTATCAGGCGCTCTGAGGTTGGTTTAGTGATTTCTGGCAAAATATTGCAGAGACAACATTTTTACCTGATAAAAAACTGAGGGATATTTATGCAACTGGTCAAATCCACCCGAGACACGCTTCTCCGGCCACTGCAGATCGTGAGTGGTATTGTCGAGCGTCGGCACACCATGCCGATTCTGGCCAATATCCTCATCCGCAAGAATGGCGAGAGCGTTTCTTTCCTGTCGACCGACACCGAGGTGCAGATCACGACCCTGGCCAATATCGGCTCGGGTCCTGAAGAAACCGGCACCACGGTCGCCGCGCGCAAGCTGCTCGACATCCTGCGCGCCCTGCCGGAATCGGGCGACGTCACCATGACGCTGCTGAACAAGCGCCTGACCGTCCAGAGCGGCAAGTCGCGCTTCGCCCTGCAGACCCTGGCGGCCGAAGAGTTTCCGACCGTCTCGGTGGCCGACAGCTACAACGCCTCGGTCACCCTGCCGCAGAAGACGCTGAAGCACCTGTTCAACATGGTGCACTTCGCGATGGCCCAGCAGGACATCCGCTACTACCTGAACGGCCTGCTGCTGGTTCTGGACGGTAACAACGTGATCGCGGTCGCCACCGACGGCCACCGCCTCGCTTTCGCCCAGGTGAAAGCCGAGCAGACCTTCGAGCGCCAGGAAGTCATCATCCCGCGCAAGACCATCCTCGAACTGCAGCGCCTGCTGGAAGAAAGCGACGAAACTGTCCGCCTGGACATCGCCGCCTCGCAGGTGAAACTGACCTTCGCCGACATCGAACTGGTGTCGAAGCTGGTCGAGGGCAAGTTCCCGGACTACACCCGCGTGATTCCGAAGGGTTACAAGAACGACTTCACGATTAGCCGCGAAGAACTGCTGCGTTCGCTGCAGCGCGCTGCGATCATGACCAGCGATAAGTTCAAGGGCGTGCGCTGCCTGATCGCCCCGGGCTCGATGAAGATCAGCTCGACCAACGCCGACCAGGAAGAAGCGGTCGAAGAACTCGAAATCGACTATGGCGGCGATGCGATCGACATCGGTTTCAACGTCACCTACCTGCTGGACGTGCTGAACAACCTGAAGTGCGACCAGGTGAACATCTCGCTGGGCGATTCGAATTCGTCGGCGCTGATTTCGATTCCGGAAAATGGCGACTTTAAATACGTCGTCATGCCGATGCGTATTTAAAAAACGCGCAATCGCCCATATATGGTCTTGTTGGGCGAAACCGCGGACCCCGGGTCCGCGGTCTGATTTACACGTTATTTGAGAAAGCAGTCATGTCCGAGAACACTCAAGCAGTTTTGGAATCCACTCCGCCTAAGTCGGAAGAGTACGGCGCCTCGTCGATTCAGATCCTCGAAGGTTTGGAAGCCGTGCGAAAGCGTCCGGGCATGTACATCGGCGACACGTCGGACGGCACCGGCCTGCACCACCTGGTGTTCGAGGTGCTGGACAACTCGATCGACGAAGCCCTGGCCGGCTACTGCTCCGAGATCCACGTCACGATCCACTCCGACAACTCGATCTCGATCACCGACAACGGCCGCGGCATCCCGACCGGCATCAAGATGGACGACAAGCACGAGCCGAAGCGCTCGGCCACCGAGATCGCCCTGACCGAACTGCACGCCGGCGGCAAATTCAACCAGAACGCCTATAAAGTGTCGGGCGGCCTGCACGGCGTGGGCGTGTCCTGCGTGAACGCACTGTCGAAACTGCTGCGCGTGACCGTGCGCCAGAACGGCAAGGTGCACCAGCTCGAATTCTCGCGCGGCGTCCCGATGGACCGCATCATCGAAGTGGTCGACGGCGTCGAAGTCTCGCCGATGAAGATCCTCGGCGACACCGACAAGCGCGGCACCGAAGTGCATTTCTGGGCCGACGAAGAAATCTTCACGCACGTCGAATTCCATTACGAGATCCTGAGCAAGCGTATCCGCGAACTCTCCTTCCTGAACAACGGCGTCAACATCAAGCTGAGCGACCAGCGCAGCGGCAAGGAAGAGATCTTCGCCTTCGAAGGCGGCACTCGCGGCTTCGTGGAGTACATCAACAAGGCCAAGGCCGTGCTGCACCCGACCGTGTTCCAGGCCACCGGCGACCGTCTGTCGGAAAACGGCACCAACATCTCGGTGGACGTCTCCATGCAATGGAACGATTCCTATAACGAGCAGGTGCTGTGCTTCACCAACAACATCCCGCAGCGCGACGGCGGCACCCACCTGACCGGCCTGCGTGCGGCGATGACGCGCGTGATCAACAAGTACATCGACGAGAACGAACTGGCGAAAAAGGCCAAGGTCGAAATCTCGGGCGACGACATGCGCGAGGGTCTCACCTGCGTGCTGTCCGTCAAAGTGCCGGAGCCGAAGTTCTCGTCGCAGACCAAAGACAAACTCGTGTCGTCGGAAGTGCGCGGCCCGGTCGAAGAGATCGTGGCAAAGACGCTGACCGACTTTCTGAACGAAAAGCCGAACGACGCCAAGATCATCTGCGGCAAGATCGTCGAAGCTGCGCGTGCGCGCGAAGCGGCGCGTAAAGCGCGCGACCTGACCCGCCGTAAAGGCGTGATGGACGGGCTGGGCTTATCGTCCAAATTGGCCGACTGCCAGGAACGCGACCCGGCGCTGGCCGAGCTGTACATCGTCGAGGGTGACTCGGCAGGCGGTTCGGCAAAACAGGGCCGCGACCGCAAGTTCCAGGCCATCCTGCCGCTGCGCGGCAAGGTGCTGAACGTGGAAAAGGCGCGCTTCGAGAAAATGCTGTCGTCGGAGCAGATCACGACCCTGATCGCGACCCTCGGCACCTCGATCGGCCCGGACGAGTTCAACGTCGACAAGCTGCGCTACCACCGCATCATCATCATGACCGACGCGGACGTCGACGGCGCCCACATCCGCACCCTGCTGCTGACGCTGTTCTACCGCCAGATGCCGCAGCTGGTCGAGCGTGGCCACATCTACATCGCCCAGCCGCCGCTGTACAAGGTCAAGGCCGGCCGCGACGAGCGCTACCTGAAGGACGACGTCGAGGAAGCCAGCTACATGATGCGCGTGGCCCTGAACGGCGCCGCCCTGCTGCCGAAGGATGGCGCCGAGCCGATCGTCGACGGCGACCTGGGCGACCTGGTCGAGAAGTACAACCGCGCCAACGCCATCATGATGCGCCTGACGCGCGTGATCGACCGCGCCGCGCTGTCCGCCATCATGACCGGCGTGACGCTGGACCTGACGAGCCAGGAAGCCGCCGAGAAATCGGCCCAAGCGCTGGCCGACGCCATCAACGAGCCGAGCGTGAAGGTCGGCGTGCGTTCCGACGAACTGTCGGAGAAGCACGCGCTGCGCATCGAGCGCATCCACCATGGCAACGTGCAGGTGACCTCGATCGACGCCGACTTCGTGGCCGGCGCCGATTACGCGACCCTGGCCAACTCGGCCGCCACCTTCCAGGGCCTGATGGGCGCTGGCGCCATCATCCGCCGCGGTGAAGGCGAGAAGATGAAGGAATGCGCAGTGCGCGACTTCCAGCAGGCCATGGAATGGCTGCGCGACGAAGCCGAGCGTGGCGTGTCCAAGCAGCGTTATAAAGGTCTGGGCGAGATGAATCCGGAGCAGCTGTGGGAAACCACGATGGATCCGACCGTGCGCCGCCTGCTGAAGGTGCAGATCGAGGATGCGATTGCTGCGGACCAGATCTTCACGACGCTGATGGGCGATGAGGTGGAACCGCGTCGTAACTTTATCGAGTCGAATGCGCTGCAGGCGGGGAATATCGACGTTTGATGCCTGCGTGATCGCTGTTTGTTAAAAGCCAGCCTTTCGAGGCTGGCTTTTTTATTTCCTGCGCTAGCCCTTCCTTTTGGGCGTCCCGCCTTTCGGCATGGGCGCTTCCGCCGCTTCGATTCTTGCCTCGAACTGGTTCAAGAGCTGCATGATCGTCGAATTGGCGGCGTACTTCAGCTTTAACTGGGCCAGTTCCTTGTCTGTGCCGCCGCATGATTTGCGTATCTCGCGGCTGAGTTCATGCATGCGGTCCAGCTCACCGCGCATGTGGTCGCAGCCCTCGCGGCGATCGACAAAACGCTGGACGTCGCGCGGCAGGTAATCCTGGGCCAGCACGGGAAACACGGGCATCATCAAAGCCAAGCAGATGAGTAATGCTTTCACTATGTATGCTCCGTTGATTGGGCGAAGCATTTATTAAAGTGCGAGATCATCGTGGCAATGTTGAATTTGGTCAGATAGCTCGTAAAACGCTGAACTGGCTAAACGCCGCGGCAGGCAAGGAAACCGCAAGCTTCCAGATAATGCTCATCGGTCGAGCCCCATGACTTTCCTGATAGGTAACGGGCCCACAAGCGAGATAAGGGCTATCCTGGTTGACCCGAACGAACAACTGGAACTGCCAACCGTTCGGTTGTTCGCCTACGCTTCGAATATATTGCTGCCCAATAACCGTCGTTGGCGCTGCACTGTTTTGCGACTGCCAATGGAAGAGTGCATGACTTAGGGCGTAATCGTGGTAGGCAATGGTCTCGTGGAATCCGCTTCGCTTATCAAGCGTAACGAACATGAGTTCGATCTTGCGATCCTTGAGCCTCAGCACACCGGTATTGAAGAAGGGGCGGCGCTCTGCGCTCAAAAAGCCTACTGCGGTCAGGATTTCATTCAGACGATAGTGGCCATGCAGACAGAGCGTCGACCATTCCAGCCCTGGCACCAATAACGGCTGCGGCAAGGAATTTGCTTCAAGCGCAAGCGCAAGTTCGCTGAGCTCGGCAACACTATTGGGATTGCCCTGCAAGCGTTCTGCAAAAGACTTACCGCTTCCCACACGTGATGCCGTGCCATCAATCTGATAAGCCAGCATTTGCAGCCGCAGCGCTTCGCTCGTGCCAAGATCAAGCTCGCTCAACGGCATCGTTCCAATTTTCACCATCATGGCAAGCTGCGCAGGGTCGTTGGTGTGCAGCAATGCTGCGAACCGGCGACCGAAATATTCTTCTTCCGGGCCTGAATCGCTGACGGCCAACCCTGCGTCTCGACGCAGTGCCGTCCAACCACTATTTCCAGTAGTGCGATAAATGTCACCGATGTCCAGCGCTTGATCATGAAGAAAACCAGCCAGAGTAAGGTTCTGTGCTCCCTTCAGGCTGGTATATGCCTGTAGTTCAGCCGTCATGCGGCGCCAGTTCTGTTGAATCAGCCTGCGCAAATTGCCCAGGATCTGCTCGCGGCTGCGGGGTTGAAGCTGAATATAACAAGCCGCTGGTAGCTGGCTGAAACCGTTTTCGACGCCATCGATGAGTTGCCTTCGGTTCAATCCTGTGATTTGTCCCAATAGATGATCGAAACGAAAATCTGCTGAATGTTGTCCGACGAAATCGAGGACTAGGCAGCTTTCCTTGCCAGCTGACAGACGCAAGCCACGGCCAATTTGTTGTTGGAACAACACAGGGCTTTGCGTAGGACGCAATAACAGCAGAGTGTCCACAACAGGAATATCCACACCTTCGTTGAACAGATCGACCGTCACGAGAACGCAAATATCCCCTTTGGCCAGCGCCGACGGCGCAGATTCCCTTTCAGCCTGAGTGGATTGTCCAGTCAAGCACAAGGCTGGCAAACCTGCCTTATTGAATTGCGCAGTCATGAACTGCGCGTGGGCGACACTAACGCAAAAAGCAATCGCTTTGCTATGCCTCGGCGACGCGCACAGGCGGCGCCATTCGTTGATGATCAGTAGAGCGCGAGCGTGATTGCCTGTTAGAACCTTGTCCAAATACGCGCCCTCTCCTGCCTGTCGCCATGGGACATCACGCAGATTCGTATGGTCATCGCACGCAAAATATTCAAATGGCGCGAGCAATTGCAGGTCGAGCGCCTGCCACAACCTGAGCTCAACCGCCGGACTGCCATCTGGACGAGCATCAAAGTAGGGAGAAATCGGTCGGCCATCGCTACGCTCGGGCGTCGCTGTAAGCCCTAGCATGATGGACGGTTTAATCCGCTTGGCAACGGTATCAAAGCTCAGGGCCGCGATGCGGTGACACTCGTCGAACACGACTGTATGCCAGTAGCTCTCGCCAAAGCGCGTCAGTAAATCATTGCTGTGCAGGCTTTCAATTGTCGTGAACAGATGATCCGGATTCTCGAGACGGCTATTACCGCTCAGTATTTGACCAAACCCGGCGTCACGCAGGACTTCACGATAGGTTCGCAATGCCTGCTTCAAAATCTCGATACGGTGGGCTATGAACAAAAGCCGTGGCCGGCCGCCGAGCTGTGTGCAGAGCTGCCGATAGTCGAATGCTGCCACGACCGTTTTACCTGTACCGGTCGCAGCAACGACAAGATTGCGTACCCGATTGTGCTCTCGCTCGGCCCGCAATTGCTCCAGCATCTCAAGTTGGTAGTTCTTAGGCGCGATATCGAAAAAGCTAATAACGTTTTCGGCCTGAGAGACATATCCACCGCCTTTTTCCTTCGCAATTGCTTGCCGCAAAGCGGCACGATGTTCTGATTGCTCAGGATCGTAAGGTGTAAATTCACTGTCATGCCAGAGGGTTTCGAAATGTGCCTGGGCTTGTTGGAACATAGTGCCTTGGCCACGTTCCGCGAATTTCACAGTCCATTCCAACCCGCCCGCCAGAGCCGCGTGCGTTAGGTTGGCACTGCCAACGTAAGCAGTACCGAACCCGCTATCGCGCTCAAAGATCCACGCTTTGGCGTGAAGGCGCGTACGGCGCCCGTCCAGCGAAATACGCACTTCGCAATTCGGTAATCGCGCCAACTCTTCCACTGCCTGGGCTTCGGTCGCACCAATATAGGTGGTTGTGAGAATGCGTAATCTGACGCGTGCCTGACCGGTTCCATCCAGTGCAGTAATGCTCTGCAAGATATCGCGGATCTTGCGTACACCAGAGACAGTAATAAAGCTCATCAGGATGTTAATCCGATCGCTACTGGCAAGTTCGTGACGCAGTTCGCTCAATAGTGCTGGCGACGTCTTCGCAGCGGTGAATAACCATGGAGCCGTAATGCCAGTGTCAGGGGCGCTAGGGGCAGCACGTTGCCGATGCACCGCGGTCAAGCTCTTTGCTGGCGCAGCGATCAGCCGAATGTCTGCACCATGATCCTGGCCTGGATATTGACTTGCCAAACGCTGCCGCAGATCGACAAGAACAGCATTCACGAATGCAAGCTGGACCTGAAGCCGGGACGCTTTATTGTCCTGCTCTGCATCACCGCTGGCGTGAGGAGCGATATCTTGTAAAACCCTGGCAAGCTGCTCGGCAAGTGCCTCGGCCAACTGGCGTGGCCCGCTTCCAGTGTCGAGATCCTTGAGTGTGTAGTGATCGCTATGAAGAGCCCGACTTAATTCTGTTATTACATCGTCAGTCAGGAGCTTGTCATACAGGCCATCTGGCAGCGCTTGCGTCATCGAATATCGGACCAGCAAAAAGATCAGTATAGCCTGAGAATAATCCTTTCTATCGCGATAACAAGCGCTGTCGTAAGACCGCATAATGAAACTGGAACAGTTACGCGCCATTTGCCGTCCGTGGCGCAGCTGCCAGGGACTTGTACAACCGCCGCACAAATTAGCCGCAGATAGCACAGGACAAAAAACCCACGCTTTCTTTGTTTTCTATCAACAGCTACTTACTGCTGTGCTAGTCTATTCTCATGTTTTCGACAGCCAGCACCGGGCGTTTTCACGGCCCTCTTTTCCAGAGCGACCAAGGGCGCATGCGTACAGCCCTACTGGTTGCCGTCGTACTCCACGCCCTCTTGCTTAGTGTGACTTTCGGCGGCCAGACCTTTGGCCTGCCCGGTTTCAAGCTGCCATGGAAAGAAAGACGACTTGGCGCCGACGAGCTGCGGGTCATGCTCGCGCCCTTGCCGGCGCCGCCGGCCAAGGAAGCGAATCCCGTACTCGCTCTGGAAAACCTTGCGACGATGGGCAGCACGGTGTCATCGACGTCGATTTCGCCGATCGCCACCCCATTGCCCATGCCGAAACCGGCAGCGTCCTCGGCGCCTGCATCCGCCGTCGAGCCGGTGATGAGCGTGAGCAAACAAGCGATCGCAGCGCTGCCGATTGCCCCTGTAGCGCAACTTGCCCCGCCCCATCTCAGTGACACGCCAAGCCCCAGCACAAGCCGCGAGCTCGCCCAGCCGACGCTTGAGCAAGCGACCCAGGACCGCGTGGCACTCGATCAGGCAGGCGTCGAACGGGAAAAGCAGCTCGCAGAAAACCTGAAGCGAACCGAGTTAATGGCCGCCGCGCAACGTGAAGCGGCACGCCAGGAACAACTGCGCGCCGAAGCTGCACGAGCCGAGCAAGCCGCGAAGGAGGAGGCTGCCCGACGCGAGGCTGTCCGACAGGAACAGGAGAAAGCGGAGGCCCTGCGGCAGGAAGCTGCGCGCAACGAGGCCATCCAGCGGGAACAGGCAAAGCAGGTGCAACTGGAACTGCAGCGCCAGGAACGCGTTCGCCAGGAAGCCGTGCGGCAAGAACAAGCGAAGCAGGCGCAGCTCGAAGCGCAACGCCAGGAAGCCTTGCGTCAGGAACAGGCCAGGCAGGCCGAAAAGGCACGCCAGGCTGCAGAAAAGCAGGAACAGGAACGCGCCGATGCCGCACGCCGGGAAGCGGCCAAGCAGGAGCAGGCGAAGAGCGACCCAGCCGTGCTGGAAAAGGCCAGGTATGAAGCCGAACGCGAAGAACGTCTCAAAGCCATCGGCAGGCAACTGGATCTGGAAGCGGCCCAGCGCAATGCAGCGTCCCGCACGCCCCTGCCCTCGGCGAGCGCCTTGCGCCGCGGCTGGCTGTTCGGCCGTGCCGATTCAAATGGGGATCTGGTGCTTTACGCGGAGGCGATGAGCCGGAAGATTGAAAAGAACATGACCATCGAGATGGTCCGCGATGTCATCAAGCAGGCGCACAATCGACCGACGGTGACGGTCGCCGTACGGGCCGATGGGACCGTCGAAAAAGTCAGCTTCGTCACCTCGAGCGGCGTTCCCGCTATCGACGAAGCGATCCGAAAAATCATCGCCAGCCAGGCACCGTTTGGCGCTTTTCCACCGTCTTTGGCGCGCCAGTACGACGTGATCGAAATCCGCCGTACCTGGGTATTCGACATCGCGGTTCGGCTGGAGTAAGAATCCGCTCAGCTTATCGATAGGCCCGCATCTTGGCGGCTGCCCGGCTTTGCATGCCGCCCTGGATTCCCAGAGAGGCGCGAGGCCTGGCAGGCCGCGTAAAACTTGCCAGCTTTCGGCCCAGCGGTGTTTCAACCCAGCGATAAAACACGGCACCTGCAGCCAGGCTGGCGAACCATGCCACCAGCATCCCGAGCGCCTGCGCATGCGGCTGGTCCGACACGAAGCGGGTAAATGCGGCATTCACGACCAGGCACACCGGGAAGTGCACGAGGAAGACCGAAAACGACATCGCCGCCATGCGATTCACCAGCGCCCATCCCTGGCTGCGAACATCGGCAAGCTTGATACGCCCAAACAGGAACAGCACACAGGCCACCGCCAGCGCCACCGCAATCCGGCTGCGGAAATCCAGCGCCAGCGCAATCGAAGTCGGCACCACGATCATCGCCAGCAGCACCCCGACCTCGCCCGGCCGGCGCGCCGGATCGCTGGCCCACCAGGCCAGCATGCCAAGGCCATAGCTGCCGATGAAATATGGCGCCCAGACGTCCCAGTCGGCATCGCGATTGAAATAGAACAGGGAGATGCTCACGCACAGGGCGATTGCTGCCGGCACCAGCCAAGGCTGGCGTCGCGTTCCCGCGAAACGGCCCGCGCTCCACAGCAGCAGGGTCACCAGCGCATACAACTGGAAATCGATCGCGACATACCAGGCGCCCGCCGACAGCGCCTCATAACCGAGCACGTCATGCAGCAGGAGCACATGGGCGCTCAGCTGCGACAGGGTCGGCGGTGCGGAAATCGAATCATGGGTCATCCACTGACTGGCCAATGCGGAGGCAGCGATCGCCAGCAGCATCGCCATGATGAAAGGCGGCGCCAGCTTGATGTAGCGGCGCCAGATCGCCCCGAACGGACTGGCGATGCCGGGATGGGCTTGCGGAGAGAGGGATTTCGCGGCAAGGAAGCCGCCGACCACCAGGAATACCTGCACGGCGATGCGGCCGTATTCGTCGAGCCAGTCGATCAACGCCGGCATCAGCGGCCGCGCCTGGTCCGCCATCGGACCGTAGAACGCCAAATGATGCAGGACGATCAGCTGCGCAGCGCCCGCCTTGAGCAGATTAATCAGGCCAAATTGTGTGGGTCCCGTCCTTACCGTCATCAGCAATATCCTCAACAATGCGTTGCCCGACTCTCATCGAGCAACGCATGCCGTCGATATTGCCGAACCGGCGCATGATAACTGAGCAATTCCCCTTATGGCCGCTCGTTACATTCAGTAACTTCCGTCAATACACGTTCATTGCCTGCGATTTTCGGCGTTTTCAGCACTTCTTTCATAAGCATGTGCCGTAGGCGTAATAGCCGGCAGAGGTACGCCGCACGTCCGTGTAAGCCGTGGTCAGGTAATAGCCGACAAACGCTCTTCTCAGCAGATGCCACCAGCAATACTCCTACCCGTCTTGAGATCGAACCCGAAGTAGCAGGTATATCCATCTCCGGGATCGAAAGTACACCAGACATTTCCCTTGCTGCGGCTACGGGCACCCTTTTCGCCACTGCACGTCTGCTTATTGTCCGGTGGCATGGCATTGAAAACGTCTTTTGCCGGTTGCCCTTCAATGATGAAAGAGAGCTTGCGATCATCGCGAGTAGGTGACTGCTGATCGCCCAGTTCGCCAGAATAAATCGTGTATTCACCTTTGAATGGTCGGTATGGCGCCGGCCAATGCGCTTGCTCAGCGGCATATGCCAAAGACAACACTACCGTGGTGCCAAAGATCACCGCAATCTTCTTCATGATGTGCCTGCCCGTATCGCGACGTGAAAATGATTGTCGTGGTTCACCATCGGCAAAACACCAGGAATGCTCAGGTCGTTAAAGTACACCGTCATGACTGCCGGATGAGCTCGAAAAAGACCGATGAGCCGGGCCGTTGCCTCCTTATCGTAACCTGCCTGGAAATAGTTGACCGGAACATGAGCACCATCTTTTCGCAGGGGACGGATGTCTACCTGAAGGCCATTTTTATGAGAGCCGTGGGGTTTGAACCTGCCTCCACCAGACAGGCTGATGTTTCCAATGCTAAATTTTCGGTAGTCGATGGTTTGCCACTGTCGCTCGATAGAAAAGAGGGTCGTCAGCATGTCAGGATGCGCATATTGGCCGCCACCCTGATCTGGCGTGCCGTAGACGTAATAACCAGCATCCTCCGGCGCTTGCGGCAACATGAAATAGCCGCGTGAATCTTTTGGTTGAACTTCTAACATGGCCGGCCTCTCGTTCAGGCGATGCGGTTAGTGGCCAGATCCCAGCCACCGGTTGTATTGCCGCCGGCGCCACCGCCGATTTTCTGTTGGGTGTACCTCCATTTGACCTTCGAAAACTTGAGCGAGACGGAATCTTGAAGAACGCTGCCGTCATGAACCGCTTGATGAATGCCACCGATTAATACGTTTTCCAGTTCAACTTCGTAATACTTGACTGGCTTACCATCGCTGTCGGCGCGCATCAGCTCAAGCTTGGCTTTCGGGATCGTCTTCCCCGACGAGCAAAGTTGCATCAAAAGTGGTGAGGACAGGTCAGCAAGCTTGGTGATTGAGATACTGCGGTGCTCGCAGCGTTCCGCAGTATGACCTCCTGCGGTCGAGGCGGTGGCTGACTTAGGCTGCAAAACACCCCACTCTGCCGATGTGAGCTCAATCCAGCCTTGATGAGCAGAATCCTGTGATTCGCCTTTGATGCCGTCTATTTGCAGATACGCGTCGATTGCCATGAGCTTGTCTCCAGAACAGGGAAAAGCTGAAGTATTTCCTCGAAGCCCTCTAGCAAGCTCTGCGGTTCATCAACGCTAGGTCCGTTTCAGCGAAAACCCCATCCCCCGCTTACTCAAAAACTGCACCAACAACGCCGCCCCCGCCGCCACCAGGAACGCCACCCCAATCGACTGCCCGCGCAACAACAAGGACAACACCACGCAGAAAGTCGCAAACGCGTAATATCCGCGCGCCATCCCAAGCAGGATATTCACCGCATACGCCCGTCCCGAGGCGTAATGCGAAAAGCCGACCAGAATCGTGCCCATCACCGGGAACATCGCAAAGAAGCCGCTTAGGCGCGGGCCGATGCCGGCCGCGGCATACGTCACCGTAAAGCTCAGCAGTGCGCCGGCCAGCATGCGCAGTGGCAGGTCGTTGGCCTGGCGCGCATTACGCGTGCCGGCGTCCGGCAGGCGCGGGAACAGCCGCGGCGCCAGTGCCAGCACGGCGAGCACGAGGGCGAAGCCCGGCAGCAGCGGCAGCTCGATCAGCTGCAGGCCCGCCACCGCCAGCGCATACGCCCCCAAGGAAGCGCACAGGGAGCCGACCACGCCAAAGCGTCCCGACGCCCAGGCATAGGCCAGGCAGAACACCAACACCGCGATCACGGCGATGAGCGTGTGCGCAGCAGCCGTCGCCACGAACGCAGAACCCTGCTCGAGCGCCATCGTCAGCAGGATCGGGCCGGCGACGATGGGCAGCGCCGAAAACCAGCCCGCCGCGTTCGGCCCCCAGCGCCGGCCGATCAGGGTCACGAGATAAATCAGGGAGGGGACAAGGCACAGCTTCAGCAGGAGGACGGTGGTCAAGGCGGGACTCGGGCGCATTCATGTATAGTTGCTAATTATCCCACGCCGCGCGCCATGAGCTACCGACTCGCCATCTTCGATTTCGACGGCACCCTGGCCGATTCCTTCCCCTTCTTCCTCAGCGTCTTCAACACGATCGCCGACCGCCATGGTTTCAGGCGCATCGACATCGCGAACGCCGCCCACCTGCGCCACTACGGCACGCGGCAGATGATGGACTACGTCGGCATGCCGGCCTGGAAGCTGCCGGCGGTGTCGAAGACCTTCATGGCGATGATGAAGGAGAACGCGGCCTCGATCGCGCTGTTCGAGGGCATCGCCGATGCGCTGCGCTTTCTGCACGCGCAAGGCGTGCGGATCGCGGTGGTGTCCTCGAATTCGGAGCACAACGTACGCACGGTGCTGGGGCCGGAACTGGCGGCGCTGGTGCTGCAGTTCGACTGCGGCATGTCGGTGTTCGGCAAGGCCAGCCGCATCCGCGCCGTGCTGAAGCGCTGCGGCCTGGCGCCGCGCGAGGCGATCTACATCGGCGACCAGGGTACCGACGCGGACGCATCGCGCAAGGCGGGCGTGGACTTCGGCGCGGTGCACTGGGGCTTTGCCACCATCGAGGCGCTGCGCCGGCATGCCTGCGCCCACGAATTTCTCACCCCTGCAGAGCTGCGCCGGATCGCTGGCTGACCCGCCGATTTCCGCATGCGTGGGCACAGGGTGCCCGCCCTACCGTCCCTCGCGGTGCCGCCTTGAAAGAAATTACTTCGCATGCTAAACTTTCGCACTCAAATAGTACATACGCAAACTAACCCATGCGCCTCTCGGACCAGACCCTGAGCAGCCTTACCGCCGCCCTCACCCATGCCTCGCGCGCCTACCGCGCCGCCGCCGACAAGGTCGCGGGCGATTACGGCCTGTCGCAGGCGACCGGGCTGCCGGTGCTGGTCATCAGCCGCTTCGGCGAGAATGGCGTGCGTCCTGGCGTGCTGGCCGAGGCGCTCAGCCTCGAAGCCTCGTCGCTGGTGCGCGTGGTCGACCACCTGATCGAATCCGGCCTGGTCGAGCGTTATGAAGACCCGAACGACCGCCGCGCCAAGATCCTGCGCCTGACCGATGAAGGCCACAAGACCGCCGAGCGCATGGACCAGGCGCTGCGTCCGTTCCGCCGCAAGCTGTTCGGCGCCTTCGACCCGGCCGACGTCGAGGCCTGCCTGCGCGTGCTGTCCGGCCTGCCGGACGTGATCGCCAACCTCGCCCTCGAGCAGGCCGCGGAGCGCAAGAGCGCATGAAGCTGGCCAGCAGGTCGGAGATCCTGTTCTCCCTGAAGTCTTTCGCGGCAGCGATGCTCGCGGTGTACATCTCGATGCGCATCGGACTGCCGCGCCCTTTCTGGGCGATGATGACTGCCTATATCGTCGCCGCGCCCTTCGCCGGACCGACCCGGTCCAAGGGGCTGTACCGCGCCGGCGGCACGCTGCTGGGCGGGATCGCCACCATCGTGCTGGTGCCGAACCTGGCCAACTCGCCGGAGCTGCTGTCGCTGGCGCTGGCGCTGTGGATCGCCGGCTGCCTGTATTTTTCGCTGCTCGACCGTACCCCGCGCTCTTACATGCTGATGCTGGCCGGGTACACCGCCGGCCTGATCGCCTTCCCGGCGGTCGGCGAGCCGGGCACGATCTTCGACATCGCCCTCGCGCGCGTGGAAGAGATCACGCTCGGCATGACCTGCGCCACCGTGATCCACACCCTGGTGCTGCCGCAGGCCTTCGGCCCGGTGCTGCTGGCGCGCCTCGACCACGCGGTGCGCGATGCCCAGCACTGGATCCGCGATGCGCTCAACCCGGCCGGCGACAAGCGCAGCGCGGGCGACCGCCGCAAGCTGGCCGGCGACATCACCGAACTGCGCGTGATGAGCACCCACCTGCCCTTCGACACCTCGCACGTACGCTGGACCGGCAAGGCCGTGAACGCGCTGCAGGAGCGCCTGGCGCAGTTCGTGCCCATCGTCTCCGGCATCGAAGACCGCCTGACCGCGCTGCGCGAGATGGGCGCCACCGACACCTCCGCGCGCTGGAGCGCGCTGCTGAACGACGTGACCGCACTGGTCGACACGCCCAAGGAAACCGCGCTGGACGCCCCCGCCGCGGCGCTGCACGCGCGCATCGATGCGCTGGCGCCGGTGGCGGACCGCGCACTCGGCTGGAGCGAGCTGATCGAAGTGAACCTGGCGGCACGTCTGCGCCGGCTGGTCGACCTGTGCGTCGAAACCCGCACCCTGCGCCAGCACATCGACGCCGGCGTCCACGGCCGGCTGCCGGAAGCGGTGCGCCATCTGCCCGGCGTGCCGGCCAGCGCGCTGCACCAGGACCGCGGCGTGGCCCTGCTGTCGGCTTTTGCGACGGTGGTGGCGACGCTCGCCTGCTGCGCGTTCTGGATCCTGACCGGCTGGCCCTCGGGCGCGGCGGCGCCGATGATGGCGGCGGTGCTGTGCTGCTTCTTCTCGACCCAGGACGACCCGCTGCCCTTCATCAAGGGCTTTACCTACTACTCGATTTATTCGATCCCGGTGTCGGCGCTGTACCTGCTCGGCATCCTGCCGGCCCTGCACAGCTTCGAGATGTTCGTGCTGGTGCTGTTCCCGCTGTTCCTGGTGCTGGGCGTGCTGGTCGCGCGGCCGTCGACCTTCGGACGCGCCATGCCCTTCCTGTTCGGCATATGTGGCACGCTGGCCCTGATCGATACCCACAACGTCGACATGGTGTCCTTCCTGAACGGCACCTTCGCCCAGGTGGTCGGCTACGTCGCGGCGGCTATCAGCACCAGCATGTTCCGCCGCCTCGGCGCCGGCTGGACCGCGCGCCGTCTGCTGAAGGCCGGCTGGCGCGAACTGGCGCGCCTGGGCAGCGGCGAACGCGTGACCTCGCTGCCGGAATTCTCGGCGCGCATGGTCGACCGCGTCGGCCTGCTGACGCCGCGTCTGGCGATGGCTGGCGGCGCCCAGGACCTGCAGGCAGCCGATGCGCTGCGCGACCTGCGCATTGGCCTGAACATGACACTACTGCAGGGTGTGCGCAAGCAGCTGGGCCGCGGCGAGGCCGCGCTGAACCCGCTGATGACGCAGCTGTCGCGACACTTCGCGCAGCGCCCGCGCCTCGACCTGGACGGCGAGACGCGCCTGCTCGGCACCCTCGACAACGCCCTGCGCGCGATTTGCGCGGGCACCCGCGACAGCGCGCAGAACGAAGCGCTGGCGGCACTCACCGGCATGCGCCGCGACCTGTTCCCGCAAGCCGCCCCTTATGAAAAGGAGATCCGATGATCGGCGAAGTCAGCATCTACGGCCTCTACGTTCCTCCGCTCCTGCTGCTCACGCTGGCGGCGCTGGTGGTATCGAGGCTCTTCAACCTGGTCCTGGCACGGACCGGTTTTTACCGCCTGGTGTGGCACCCGGCGCTGTTCGATTTTTCCCTGTTCGTCATCGTGCTGGGCGCGCTGACCTACTTCACACGCAACTGGTCCTGATATGGCTATGAAAAATTCGCTTCCCGCTTCTTTGTCGACGATCGGCCGGATGGGTGTCACCTTGGCGTTCGCCGCCGGCGCGGTGTACGCGGGCTGGCAGCTGTGGCGCCACTACGAGGTCGAGCCCTGGACCCGCGACGGCCGCGTGAAGGCCTATGTGGTGCAGGTGGCGCCGGACGTCACCGGCCAGGTCACCAAGGTCTATGTGCACGACAACCAGCACGTGGCCGCCGGCGCGCCGCTGTTCGAGATCGACCGGGCTCGTTTCGAACTTGCCCTTCGCCAAAGCGAAGCGCAAGTCATCGCTGCCAAGGCCGCGCTGGACCAGGCGCAGCGCGAGAGCAAGCGTAACGCCCAGCTCGACGACCTGGTCTCGCAGGAGACCCGCGAGCAGGGCCAGACGCGCACCGACCAGGCACGCGCCGCGCTGGCCCAGGCCGAAGTCAACCGCGACACGGCCAAGCTGAACCTCGAGCGCACCCACGTGGTGTCGGCGGTGGACGGCATCGTCACCAACCTCGACCTGCGCGAGGGCGCCTACGCGACCGCCGCGCGTCCGGTGATGGCGGTGGTGGACAGCGGCTCGTTCTACGTCGAAGGCTATTTCGAAGAGACCAAGCTGCCCGGCATCCAGGTCGGCGACAAGGTCGAAGTCACGCTGATGGGCACGCGCCAGCCGCTGGCCGGCCACGTCGAAAGCTTCGCCGAGGGCATCGCCGACCGCGACCGCTCCACCTCTCCCAACATGCTGCCGAACGTGAACCCGACCTTCAACTGGGTCCGCCTGGCGCAGCGCATCCCGGTGCGCATCGCCCTCGATTCGCTGCCGCGCAGCGTGCGCCTGGTGGCGGGACAGACCGCCACCGTGAAGGTGCTGCCGGTGACCGCCCAGCCCGCGCCCGCCGCACCTGCTGCTGCGCCGACCACGGCACCTGCTGCCGCACCCGCTGCGCCTGCAGCCAAGGCCGTCGCCGCCGCCCCTAACACGAACCAACGATCATGAAGCTTGCGTATCAAACCCTGACGCTGACGGTGCTGGCAGCCGCGCTGGCCGCCTGCACCACCGTCGGCCCCGACTACCACGTGCCGAAAGAAGCCGTGGTCAAGCGCGACGCCGCCAACGCCCCCTTCATGGGCGCAAGCGAGCAGCCCTATAAGGCCGAGCCGCTGCCGGCCGACTGGTGGCGCCTGTACCAGGACCCGGTGCTCGACAAACTCATCGCGAAGGCCTTCGACGCCAACGCCGACCTGCGCGTGGCCGCCGCCAACCTGGAACGCGCGCACGCGGTGCTGGAAGAAGTCGAAGAGAAGAAGCGCCCCGAGGTCGAGATGAGCGCCGCGCCGATGTACGGCCGCATCGCCGGCGCCTCGATCGGCCTGCCCGAGCAGCTGCCGCGCACCGGCATCTACGACGGCGACATCAAGGTGGCCTACCAGCTCGACATGTTCGGCCGCATCCGCCGCGCCATCGAAGCGGCCGAAGCCGACCGCGAAGCCGCGCAGGCCGCCAGCGACCTGGCCCACGTGATGGTCGCCGCCGACACCACTCGCGCCTATGCGGAAGCCTGCTCGGCCGGCTACCAGCTGAAGGTGGCGCAGCAGTCGGTGGACCTGCAGCAGCAGTTCGTCAAGCTGACCGCCGAGCGCGTGCAGCGCGGCCGCGGCATCGCCATCGACAACAGCCGCGCCCAGGCCCAGTTCGACCAGCTGCGCGCCAACCTGCCGCCGCTGATCGCGCGCCAGCGCACCGCGCTGTACAAGCTGGCGGTGCTGACCGGCGAGGTGCCGAGCGCCTTCCCGGCCGAGGTGGCCAAGTGCACGACGCCGCCGCGCGTGGCAAGCAGCATCCCGGTCGGCGACGGTGCCGCCCTGCTGCGCCGCCGCCCCGACGTGCGCCAGGCCGAGCGCCTGCTGGCCGGCGCCACCGCCCGCATCGGCGTCGCCACCGCCGAGCTGTACCCGAACATCACGCTGGGCGCTTCCTTCGGCGGCGTCGGTTTCATGGACCAGTTTGGCGAAGCGAACACCTGGAAGTTCGCGCTCGGCCCGCTGATCTCGTGGAACCTGCCGGCGACCAGCTCGGCGCGCGTGCACATCGCCCAGGCCAAGGCCGGGACCGAAGGCGCGCTGGCGCGTTTCGATGCGGTGGTGCTGAATGCGCTGCGCGAAACGGAATCGGCGCTGACCGTGTATGCGCGTGAACTCGACCGCAACGCGATGCTGCGCGCGGCGCGCGACCAGAGCGCGCTGGCGGCCCGCCAGACCGGCAAGCTGTACCAGTTCGGCCGCACCGACTTCCTGGCGGCGCTGGACGCCGACCGTACGCTGGCGAGCGCCGAGAGCCTGCTGGCGGCGTCGGACGCGCAACTGGCGGCGGACCAGGTGCAGCTGTTCCTGGCGCTGGGCGGTGGGTGGGAGAATGCCCGTGCCAAGCATGAGGAAAGCAAGGGTGAGCATGGTGCGGTTGCGCACCAGGCGGCGGCTACGCACCACTGACGCATAAACGTCGTTCCCGCGCAGGCGGGAACCCAAGTTGGTCGCGAACTAGCGACGCCTACTCTAGCTCATCGTGCAAACTTGGGTCCCCGCCTTCGCGGGGACGACGGATGAAGGTGCGGGGACGACGGATGAAGGTGCGGGGACGACGGGTGAAGGGCGCCGGGATGACTGCTACAGCAGCTTATCGAGCGTAATCGGCAAATCCCGCACCCGCTTACCAGTCGCGTGATACACGGCATTCGCAATCGCCGCCCCCACACCGGTAATGCCGATCTCGCCGATGCCCTTCGCTCCCAGCGGATTCACATGCGGATCGTCCTCGTCGACGATCTGCACGTCGATGCCCTGGATATCGGCATTCACCGGCACGTGGTATTCGGCCAGGTTGCCGTTCACCGCGCGGCCGTTGCGCTTGTCGATCACCGTTTCCTCGAACAGCGCCAGGCCGATGCCCCAGACGATGCCGCCCATCAGCTGGCTGTAGCCGGTCTTCTCGTTCATCAGCTTGCCGACCCCATAGACGCCGACCACGCGCGGCACGCGGATCTCGCCCAGGTCTTCGTCGACGGTCACCTCCACGAACACCGCGCCGAAGGCGTGCATCGAGTACTTCTTCTTTTCATCGCCCGGTTCGGCCTTGGCCGTCACCTCGACCGGCGCGCCGTGGCGGGCGACGATCGCCGCCATCGATTCGCGGCGCGCGGGCTCGTCCAGCCGATACAGCTCGCCGTGCTCGAAACCGATCTGGTCGGCGGTCACACCGAACAGCGGCGACGCCTGGTCGGCCAGCGCGATGCCGGCAAGTTTCAGGCGCAGTGCGTGGCCGGCCGCCTGCACCGCCGGGCCGACGCTGGCCACCGTGGTCGAGCCGCCTGACACCGGCGACTCCGGCATCTGCGAATTCCCGAGTTCGAAGCGCACCTGCTCGACCGGCAGGCAGATCGAATCCGCCGCGATCTGCGTCATCACGGTATAGGTGCCGGTGCCGAGGTCCTGGGTGGCGGAGCGGAACAGCGCGCTGCCGTCGGGGTGCAGCGTGGCCGAGCATTCGCCGGCCGAGCGGTTGGTCGGGTAGGTGGCGGTGGCCATGCCCCAGCCGACCAGCTTGTTCCCCTGCTTCATGGAACGCGGCTGCGGCTTGCGGTCCTTCCAGCCGAAGCGCTCGGCGCCGATCTCGTAGCACTGGCGCAGCGATTTGCTCGACCACGGCAGGTCCTTGCCCGGATCCTTCTCGGTGTAGTTCTTCAGGCGCAGCGCCAGCGGGTCCATGTTCAGCTGCACCGCCAGCTCGTCGATCGCCGATTCGAGCGCGAAGGAACCGGTCGCTTCGCCGGGCGCGCGCATGAAGGTCGGCGTGCCGAGGTTCATCTTCGCCAACCGGTGCGTGGTCTGCTGGTTCGGGCTCTCGTACATCATGCGCGAGACGATGCCGCAGGGTTCGATCCAGTCCTCGATCATCGAGGTGTAGGCGATGGTGTCGTGGCTGGACGCCAGGATGCGGCCATCGTCGAGCGCGCCGAAGCGGTAGCGCTGCTCGGTGTTCGGACGCTGGCCGACCGGACCGAACATCTGGTTGCGGTCCAGCGACAGCTTGACCGGACGGCCCAGCATCTTCGCCGCCATCGCCGTCAGCGGGCCGTGCGACCAGATCGAGCCCTTCGAGCCGAAGCCGCCGCCGGTGTAGGGGCAGATCGCGGTCACGTTCTCGGGTGGGATGCCGAAGATGCTGGCGACGATGCGCTGCACGCCCTTCATGTACTGGGTCGATTCGTGGATGGTCAGCTTGTCGCCGTCCCATTCTGCGATCGTGCTGTGCGTCTCGAGCGGATTGTGATTCTCGATCGGCGTGGTGTAGGTGGCGTCGATGCGCACGGTGGACGCCAGCAGGCCATCGGCCAGGTCGCCGCGCCTGGTGTCCGTGTCTTCGGTCAGCACCTTCTCGGGCGGATGCAGGTCCTGCTTGGCCTGCTCGAAGTCGAGCACCGCGTCCTTGCGCTCGTACTCGATGCGCAGCCGGGCCGCGGCTTCGCGCGCGTGCTCGTAGGTGTCCGCGACCACCACCGCGATCGGCTGGTTGTTGTAGTAGATGTCGTCTTCCTGCAGCAGCGTGAGCCGGCGGCCGATCGGCGGCTGGATCTTGCCGTCCCTGGTGTCCTTCGGCAGGCGCATGGCGTTCTGCGGGGTCATCACCAGCAGCAGGCCAGGCACCTCCTTCGCCGCGCTGTCGTCGATGCGCAGCACGCGGCCGCTCGGGATGGTGCTGGTCACGAGTACCGCCTGCGCCAGGTTCTCGATGTGGTGCTCGGCCGTGTAGTGGGCCGCGCCGCTGACCTTGGCCCAGGCGTCGGTACGGTTGATGGGTGCGCCGATGCCGTTCATACCTGGCCTCCGGATTTGCGAATTACCGTCTGCAGCGCCCGCACGACCGCGCGCTGCGCCAGTTCGACCTTGAAGGCATTGCCCGGGTAAGGCTGGGCGCCGTTCACCGCCGCCGCGCCCGCGCGCGCCAGCAGATCCGCGCTCAGGGTCTGGCCGCGCAACACGCTTTCAGCCTCCGGCGCGCGCCACGGCTTGTGGGCCACGCCGCCCAGGGCGATGCGCACGTCGCGCACATTGCCGCCATCGATATCGAGCGCCACCGCCACCGACACCAGCGCGAACGCATAGCTGGCGCGGTCGCGCACTTTCAGATAATGCGATTGCCGTGCGAAGGGCATGGCCGGCAGCTCGACCGCGGTGATCAGCTCACCGGGCTGGATCACGGTGTCGCGTTCCGGATGGTCTTCCGGCAGCCGGTGGAAATCGATGAGCGGCACTTTGCGCTCGCCGCCGGGGCCCTGCAGATGCACGACCGCGTCGAACGCGGCCAAGGCCACCGCCATGTCCGACGGGTGCGTCGCGATGCAGTGCGGGCTGGCACCGAGGATGGCGTGGATGCGCTGGTGGCCCTCCAAGGCATCGCAGCCCGAGCCCGGTTCGCGCTTGTTACAGTGGGTGAAAGCGGGATCGGTGAAGTAATAGCAGCGCGTGCGCTGCAGCAGGTTGCCGCCGACGGTGGCCATGTTGCGCAGCTGGGTGGTGGCGCCGTTCAACAGGGCTTCGGACAGCGCGCGGTAGCGCTGGCGCACCAGCGGATCGGTACCGACCGCCGTGTTGGTCGCCATCGCGCCGATGCGCAGGCCGCCGTCCGGCAGTTCCTCGATGCCGGCCAGCGACAGGCGGCTGACGTCGACCAGGCGCACCGGCTTTTCGATGCCGCTCTTGTACAGGTCCAGCAGATTGGTGCCGCCGCCGATGAATTTCGCGCCGGGCTCGCCGCCCAGGGCGATCGCATGGTTCACGTCGCGCGCGCGTTCGTAGGAGATCGATTGCATGCAGGGTTCCTTGTTCTTGTCGTTCAGGCCTGGCGCAGCACGACGCTGTGGATCGCCTTGACGATGTTCGGATAGGCGCCGCAGCGGCACAGGTTGCCGCTCATGCGCTCGCGGATTTCATCCTCGCTCAAGGATGCCGGCTCCAGCTGCTCGCCCTCGGTGACGGCACTGGCCTGGCGCTGCTTGATCTCGTCGAGCAGCGCGACCGCCGAACACACCTGGCCCGGGGTGCAGTAACCGCACTGGAAGCCGTCGCAATCCATGAAGGCCTGCTGCATCGGGTGCGGCTGGTCCTGCTGGCCGAGGCCCTCCACGGTCGTGATCTCGCGGCCGTCGTGCATCACGGCCAGGGTCAGGCAGGAATTGATGCGCTGGCCGTCCACCAGCACGGTGCAGGCGCCGCACTGGCCGCGGTCGCAGCCCTTCTTGGTGCCGGTCAGGTGCAGGGTTTCGCGCAAGGCATCGAGCAGGGTGACGCGCGGCTCGATATCGAGTTGGTGCTCGGTGCCGTTGATGCGCAGCGTCAGCGGCTGCGGCGGCACATAGGGTGAAGAGACGGCATGGGCGCCCTGCTCCATGAGCCTCTGTTCGTCTTGTGGCATGGTTTCGCTCGCTTTCCATCGTTGCTGTTTTCCGTCGACGAATGATGGCCGAAATCGCAAAACCACGGAGCGCGCAAGGAGTTTATTCCGCTAAGAAATCAATCACTTAGGAAATTTTTGAAGTGGCAAATGCCAGGCGCCGTTGCGGCGTCGCTTTGAAGAGTCTTATACTCTGGAAATGACCATGCGCTCTCCTTTGCTCCTGTTTCCGCTGCTGCTGGCCGGCTGCGTCAACGAAACCGCCAGCTATGCGATCAACGGCAGCGATCACGCCCTGACCGTGATCGTTACGCAGGACTATTTCTGGAGCAAACAGGCCGGGCTGCGCCTGATCGCCTCCCGGCTGCCGGATTGCCAGCGCCAGTTCGATCTCGGCACGACCCCGATGGCGGACCTGAACATCGAGCTGTTCTCGACCGGCGACGACAGTTTCCTGCTGCGCTCCGGCGACGAGATGTGGCAGGTCGACACCCAGACCTGCACCAAATTGCCATCGCCTTCCGAAAACGTGCAGGCCCAGCCGATCGGCGTGTTCCACCTCGACGGTTCGAAGAAGCTGGTGTTCGAACGGGCGGAAGGCGCGGTCGCTACGCAATAATCAGGGGCGTAGCCAGCCACGTGCAATCGGCACTGCCAGCACGCGGCGATACAGCGCGCCCAGCGAGACCGTCAGCAGCGCGCACAGGCTGTCCAGCAGACGCGCACGGAACAGCAGGCTCACGCCCAGCGCCACGACCAGCGCGCCCAGCATGTCCATGGGCCAATGCACCCCAAGGAAGACGCGCGACCAGGCGACGACGAAGGCCAGCGGCAGCAGCGAGCGGCCGAAGTGCTTTGCCGCCGGCACGCTGGAGGTGGCCAAGACCAGCGCCACCGTGAACATGATGGTGCCGTGGTCGCTCGGGAAGGAACTGTCGGGCGCATGATGCATGAAGCTGTGACCGACGCCGGCGACGAAGGGACGCGCGTGGTACCACAGCAGGCCGATCACGGCATTGATGGCCAGCGCCACGCCGGTCGCCGCCAGCGCCTTCACGGCCGCCTCGCGCTCGGCGCCGGCACCGCGCATCCACAGGCCGAGCAGGCCGACCGGCACCAGCAGGATCAGCCATTCGGCACAGAACAGGGCCAGTTCCAGGCGCCAGCCATGCAGGCCGGCGTCGGAATTGATCATGGCAAACCACAGCAGATTGATGTTTTCGAGCATGATAAAGTGGCAAGCTTATGACAAAGCTCGACTTTATCAGCTCAGCCGTGGGAACTTACACGCGCACGCGCAAGCTAAGGCAGGCTTAAGGTTTAACCCATCTCACTGTCCAAGTGCGCCATTTGCGCTGCGTTATAGCGCTCGCCCGCAGCCGCGTTCGGCGGCACGATGGCATCCAGGCGCGCCAGGTCTTCTGGTTTCAACTGGACGTCGGCGGCGCCGAGCGCTTCCTGCAGGCGGTCGCGGCGGCGGGCGCCGACCAGCGGCACGATATCTCCCCCCTGCGCCGCCACCCAGGCGATCGCCAGCTGGGCCACGCTCACGCCTTTTTCCTGCGCCAATGCACGCAGGCGTTCGACCAGCGCCAGATTGGCATCCAGGTTCTCGCCCTGGAAGCGCGGGCTGGCCAGGCTGCGGAAATCCTTGTCGCTTTGCCGGTCCTTCGACCAGTGGCCGCTGATCAGGCCGCGCGACAGCACGCCATAGGCCGTGATGCCGATGCCGAGCTCGCGTGCCGCCGGCAAGATCGCCTTTTCGATGCCGCGCGAAATCATCGAGTACTCGATCTGCAAATCGCTGATCGGGTGCACGCTGCTGGCACGGCGCAGGGTATCGGCGCCGACCTCGGACAGGCCGATGTGCCGCACATAGCCGGCCTTGACCAGGTCGGCAATGGCGCCCACCGTGTCTTCGATGGGCACCGCCGGGTCCAGGCGCGCGGGGCGGTAGATGTCGATGTAGTCGGTGCCCAGGCGCTTGAGGCTGTAGGCGACGAAATTGCGCACCGCCTGCGGCCGGCAATCGTAGCCGCTCCAGGAGCCGTCCGGGCCGCGCAGGGCGCCGAACTTGACGCTGATCTGCACGCTCTCGCGCGGACGGCTGCCGAGCGCTTCCCGGATCAGCATTTCGTTGTGGCCCATGCCGTAGAAGTCGCCGCTGTCGAGCAGGGTGATGCCGGCATCCAGAGCCGCGTGGATGGTGGCGATGGACTCGAGACGGTCGGCCGGCCCGTACAGGTCCGACATGCCCATGCAGCCCAGTCCGATGCGCGAGGTGCGCGGGCCGGTGCGGCCCAATTGCGGTCTTTCCATGATGTCTTTCAGCGTTGTCCGGTCAGCTGGCGCAGCCGCGTGATCTCGGTACTGCGGCCGAGACGGTCGAGGGCGCTCTCGAGCAGGGTGCGGTCGCCATCGCGCAGCATAGTCCATTGCGTGAAATACTCGTGCACGGTACGCCAGGGCGGGAACTCGGGCGGCATGCTGCGCCAGGCGCTGCCGGTGTGCAGGAAATACAGGACGGCGCAAAAAACATCGTACAGGTCGTGCTTGCGCGGTCGGGTCTTGCGGCGCGCCGCTTCCAGCATTTCACGGACGGTATCGAACTGCTCGCGTGTTACATCGCTTGGAAAGGTTGGCCTGTTCATGTCGTTCGCCTCAAAGTGAATTGGAGACGCGTGATCCGGAACGGTTCCCGACCAGGACATTGATGGCTTCGAGGTTCCGACCAGTTTGGCCGGGTAGCGAGCTCCGTAAATACAGTGTAGCAGTGGATTCCGAACACTGCCCGGTTTTTACACACTCGCGAAAAAATAAAGGGCGGCACCTGGCCGCCCGAGAGAAGGTCGAAGCTTTGCGCTCAGTCGCGCGCCAGCGACAGGAACTCGGTGCGCAGTCCCAGGTTCGGCTGCAGTTCGCCCAGCATGGCCGAGGTGATGGTCTCTTCGCCCGGCGTGCGGATGCCGCGGCTTTCCATGCACATGTGACGGCACTTGATGACCACGCCGACGGCCTTCGGTTCCAGCACTTCCATCAGCGTATTTGCGATTTGTACCGTGAGGCGCTCCTGCACCTGCAGGCGCTTGGCGAACACATCGACCAGGCGGGTCAGCTTCGACAGGCCGACGATCTTGCCATTCGGCAGATAGCCAACGGTGGCCTTGCCGAAGAACGGCGCCAGGTGGTGTTCGCAATGGCTGTAGACCGGGATGCCGCGCACCACGATCAGTTCGTTGTATTCCTCGGCGCCATCCTCGAAAGCCTTGAGGATCTCGACCGGGTCCTGCTCGTAGCCGGAAGTCCAGTGCTTCCAGGCCTTGGCGACGCGCGCCGGGGTCTCGTGCAGGCCGGGACGGTTGGGATCTTCGCCGAGGCTGGCCAGCAGGCGGCGCCAGTCGTTTTCGGTGAAGACTTCTTTGTCAGACATGGTTAACCCTAAAATTAAAGACTGCCGTGAGTATATAGAAAATGCCGATGATCCACAGGTTGCGGGCTATTTCTTTGAGCAAAATGGAGGCAGCCGTGGTATCGATGCGCTAGCGTGGTCGACGAACTTTTCAAGCGAGGAGAACGCCATGCTCGGCAGCACTGTTCTGGAAGTCGCCATCGGCCTGACCTTTTGCTACGGCACGGTGGCCCTGATCGTCACGACCCTGCAGGAGGCGCTGGCTTCCCTGTTCCGCCTGCGCGCCAACACCCTGCTCGCCGGGGTGAAGAGCATGCTCAACGACCCGCGCTTCGACGGCCTGGCGCGCGCCGTGTATGCCCATCCGCTGGTCAATCCGCACACCGACGGCAATGCCGCGGACGAGCGCGCGCTGGCTTCGCGCCCATCCTACATCGAACCGGCGCATTTTGCGATTGCCCTGGTGGACAGCCTGTGGAAGGTGCCGGGCGACTTCGTGCAGCTGCGCAGCGCCATCGAGGCGATCCCCGATCCGCAGCTGCGGGCGGCAATGCTGAGCATGCTCAGCCGCGCGCAGAACCTGCAACAGTTCCAGGACATGCTGGCCGGCTGGTTCGACAATGCGATGGCGCGCATGTCCGGCGCCTATAAACGCAGCCAGCTGCTGATCTCGCTGCTGCTGTCGCTGCTGCTGGCGATCATGTTCAATATCGACAGCATCCACCTGTTCCGCACCTTGTGGCAGCAACCGGCCCTGGCCGTTCACCTGAAGAACGTGCCGGGCGCGCTCGACCCGGCGGTGATCGACGCCCTGATGGCCCTGCCCATCGGCTGGAGCACCTTCCCACCGGTACTGAACGCCGACTTCGCGCTGCAGGTGGCAGGCTGGCTGATCACCGCCACCACCGCGCTGTTCGGCGCTCCCTTCTGGTTCGACCTGATGCAGCGGGTGGTGCGCATGCGCGCCACCGGCACCAAGCCGGAAGAGGTGCCGCTGGCGGTGCGAATCGAGGGGAAAGTGGCGGCGACGCCGGTGCCCCTGCCCTGATTACCTGCCCGGCGGGCGGTGCGCGTCGACCAGCACGCTCGACACCGAGATGTGCGGCACGCGCTCCGGCCATTCGTCATCCGGACCGAACCAGCGTGCCTCGAGGATTTCGGCAGGGTCGGTGCGGATCTCGCCGTCCAGGTAATCCGCGGTGAAGGCGATCATCAGCGAATGCGGGAAGGGCCAGGACTGGCTGCCGAAGTATTGCAGGTTGTGCACGCGCAGGCCGACTTCCTCGAACACTTCGCGGTGCACCGCTTCCTCGATCGATTCGCCGGCTTCCAGGAAACCGGCGAGCGGCACGAAGCGCTTCACGGCGCCCAGCGTATGCATGGCCAGCAGCACCGAATCCCCCTTGCGGATCAAGACCATCATCGCCGGCGAGATGCGCGGATAGGCCATGTGGCCGCAGTTCGTGCATTTGAAACAGCGTTCGCCCGCCATGCGTGCGGTGCCGCTGCCGCAGGCGCCACAGAAGCGATGGGTGCGCGCCCATTCCGCCACCTGGGCCGCGCGACCGGCCACGCCCATCAGCGCTTCGTCGAACTCCCCGAACAGTGAGCGCAGGCCGCGCCAGGCATAGCCTGCCGGCACCCGCGCCTCGTCGTCGATCCAGCCGGCCTGGCAATAGCGCCCATCCAGCAAACCGACCGGCTGCAGCGCCTGCGGGTCGAGTTCCAGGCTGCTTACCGCCGTATAGTCGGGCAGGGCCAGATCGGCTTCGCGCAGCAGCAGGCGGTTGCCGTGGAAGATGAAGGACAGCGCGTCGACGGCTTGCTGCGGGTCTTGCGGGGGCGCCATCAAGGGCGTGAACGAGGCGGGTGTCTGGAGCATGGCGGTATCCTGTAACGAGTTCCTCGATGATACCGCGACACGCACAGCTTCGATGAGCGCACCCTGATATCCCTCGCCCGCCGGCGCAGAACTAATCGCAACTCAGCATGCTCCAAGCCTTCGCTGGACCGTTCATCCCACCGGAAGGAGGAGACCATGATGACCGATGCTCCCGTCGTGCTTGGCATAAACCGGACGCAGGATGCCAGCGTCTGCCTGATGCAGGGGTCGCGGCTCGTGTGGGCAATCCAGAAGGAACGCCTCAGCCGCCGCAAACACCACTGGGGCAAGCCTGGGGACCTGCGCGACTTCTATCTCCCGCACCTGCCCTGGCCCGAGCGCCCGATCGACGTGGTGGTCGAATGCTTTTCGTCCGACGAGGAAATCGCGCGCCTGCCGCTGTACGAGGAAGAACTGGTATCAAGCCTGCGCCTCGCCCCCGGCTGCCGGCGCGCCCGCATCTCGCACCACCTGGCGCATGTCCACAGCGTGTTCCCGTCCTCTCCCTTCCGCGAAGCCGCGGTGATGATCGTCGACGGCCAGGGCAGCCCCGTGTCCGACCTGACGGAATACTGGGCCGGCGCCGCCTACGTGCCCGGCGACTGGCGCGAAGTCGCCTCCTTTTACCGCGCCGACCGCGAACGCGTGCTCTGCCTCGGCAAGCAGCTGTGGGACCGCGACGATGCGCACCTGGTCGGCTTGGGCATGTTCTATTTCCTGCTGACCCAGGCCATGTTCCCGGGCGAAGGCAACGAAGGCAAGGTGATGGGACTGGCTCCGCATGGCGATCCGCGTGCCCTGGGCCTGCCGCCGCTAACGGTCGAGGCCGGTCAAGTCGGCATTCCGGCAGCCTGGCGCGACCTGCTGCGCGAGCGCGAACGCTTCCACTACGGCCAGCCCGGCGTCGCGTTCCAGGACTGCGCCAACCTGGCCGCGGCCGGCCAGCGCGCCTTCGAGGATGCGTTGCTGGAAGTGGCGCGCTGGCTGCACGTCCAGACCCGGCTCGACAACCTGTGCTTTGCCGGCGGCACCGCCCTCAACTGTTCGGCCAACGAACGCCTGCTGCGCGAAACACCGTTCCGCCAGATCTTCATCCCGCCGGCGCCGAGCGATGCCGGCACGGCCCTCGGCTGCGCGCTGTACGGTCTGACCGAACTGGCCGGCGAAAGCTGCGCCTACCGCTGGACCCACGACTACCTGGGGCCGGTGCCGGGACGGGAGCAGATCGAAGCGGCCCTGCTCGACCGCGACGACCTGCACGTCGAGCTGCTGCCCGACATGCACATGCTGCGCGGCCGCATGCTCGGCCTGCTGCGTTCGAACCGGGTGCTCGGCCTCTACCAGGGCGGCAGCGAATTCGGCCCGCGCGCCCTCGGCCACCGCAGCATCCTGGCCGATCCGCGCCAGGCCATGATGCGCGACTGGATCAACGCCCGCGTCAAGCAGCGCGAATGGTTCCGCCCACTGGCGCCGGTGGTGCTCGAGGAGCACGCCGCCGACTGGTTCGACCTGCCCGGCCCCTCGCCCTTCATGCAGTTCGCGGCACCGGTACGGCCGCAGATGGCGGCGCGGGTACCGGCCATCACCCACGTCGACGGCACCGCACGCCTGCAGACAGTCGGCAGCGACGACGACCCGCTGCTGCGCCGCCTGCTGCAGGGCTTTGAAGCGGCCACTGGCGTGCCGGTGCTGCTGAACACCTCGTTCAACGGCAAGGACGAACCGATCGTCGAAACGCCGCAGGAAGCGCTGGCCTCGTTCCGGCGCATGCCCCTGCACGCGCTGGCCATGCCGCCCTTCCTCATCACCAAGCGCACCGAGCCGGAGCTGCCCGCATGATCCGTGGCTACCCGCGGGACGCCAGCGTACTGCCCGGCGCCACGCTCACCCTGCACGTGGCGACCGACAGCCCGCGCTTTCGCGTTGCCTTCTACCGCTGGGGTGACGGCCCGGTACTGGTCTGCCGTACCGGCTGGTTGCCCGGCCGCCATGCCGAGGATGGCGCCGCGGACTGCGACTGGGACTGGCCGGCCTACGGCATCGAGATTCCGCCGGACTGGCCGTCCGCCGTCTACATTGCCGAGTTCGAGGAAGAAGGACGCAAGCGCGTGTTCGACCTGGCACGCGACCATGGGGCGGCGCTGTTCGTGGTGCGGGCGCACCGGTCGGAAGCGAGCGAACTACGGGGCGGCCTGCTCTACAAGCTGCCGCTGGCCACCTACCACGCCTACAACGTCAGCGGCGGCGCCTGCTTCTACCACCAGCCGCCGCGCTCGGCCAATCCGCCTGGCGCGCGGGTCTCGTTGCGCCGGCCCGGCGGCGGCATCGGCGGACCGGTGTGGGGAGCGGCCGACCATTACGATGCCAGCTCGCCGCGCCAGTCTTTCGCGCACTGGGATGCGCGCTTCATCCGCTGGCTGCTGCGCAACGGCTATGCGCCGGATTTCTGCACCGACCTCGACATCCACGCCGATCCCGGCATCCTGCAGGGCTACCGCCTGCTGCTGTCGGCCGGACACGACGAATACTGGAGCGAGGCCACGCGCGACGCGGTCGAAGACTTCGTCGCCGACGGCGGCAACGTCGCCTTCTTCGCCGCCAACCTGTGCTGGTGGCGCATCCACCTGGTCGACGGCGGCGCAGCCATGGTCTGCCACCAGGGTGGGCCGCGCGGCGCCTTCGACCACTGGTGGCCGCCCAGCGGCGCGGCGCGTCCCGAAGACATGCTGTGCGGAGTCAGCTACCGCCATGGCGGCGGCTGGTGGGACGGACCGCGCGACAGCGCCGGCTTCATCGTCCAGCAACCCGAGCACTGGATCTTCGCCGGCACCGGCTTGCGGCGCGGCGACGCCTTCGGGCAACACAGCTGGCCGCCGCTGGTCGGCTACGAATGCGACGGCGCGCCGCTGGACGCCTTCGACGCCAGCTATGGCGCCGTGCTGTCGACCATGGCCGACGAGGGCGGCACGCCGTCGAGCTACCAATTGCTGGCGGCCGCGCCGCTCGGCCCGCACTGGCAGGAACTGCCGCCGCGCGAACGGCACGGGCCGGGCGAAGGCGTGCATGCGGCCACGCTCGGCATCTACCGGCGCAACGGCAGCGTGTTCTCGGCCGGTACCACCGACTGGACCCAGGTGCTCGGCTGCGGCCGCGACCGCCGGGTCGAGCGGATCACACGTAACGTACTCGACCGGCTGGGATCTCGGTAGGAGGCATTATTCATGCAACGCCGTCCACTACTACGACGCCTTGACCCGTCGTCGATCGTTGTTTTCCGCGCACTCCAGCTGGGCGACATGCTGTGCGCCGTGCCGGCCCTGCGCGCGCTGCGCTCGGCCGCACCGCGCGCCCACATCGCCCTGGTCGGCCTGCCCTGGGCGCAGCAGTTCGCCGACCGTTTCAGCGGCTACATCGACGAATTCATCCCCTTCCCCGGCCACCCGCTGCTGCCCGAGCAGCCGGTGCAGCACGAAGCCTTGGCGCGCTTCTATACGAGCCTGTGCGCGCGCGAGTTCGGGCTGGCGCTGCAGATGCACGGCAGCGGCGACGTCACCAACGACATCGTCAGCGGCTTCGGTGCGAAAGCGCTGGCGGGTTATTGCCGCGGCGCAGCGCTGATACGCGACCGTACCGTGCTGCTGCCCTATCCGGAGACGGGCGCCGAGCCCGAGCGCCTGCTGCGCCTGGTCGAGGAACTCGGTGCCCAACCGGCCGGACTGCACCTGGAATTTCCGCTTTCGCCCGGAGACGAAGAAGAACTCGACGCCAGCGGCCTGGCGAAAAACCTGCAGGACAAGTCCTATTTCTGCATCCACCCGGGCGCACGCCAGCGCGACAAATGCTGGCCGCCGCGCCAGTTTGCCGAGGTCGGGGATCGGCTGGCGGCGGAATTCGGCCTGACCCCGGTGCTGACCGGCTCGGCCAGCGAAGCCGACCTGACGGCCGAGGTGGCGGCCCACATGCACCACAAGCCGGTCAACGCCGCCGCCCCGATCTCGATCGGCGCCATGGCGGTGCTGATGCGCAAGGCCAAGCTCCTGCTCTGCAACGACACCGGCGTGTCCCACATCGCCGCCGGCCTGAAGCTCAAGAGCGTGGTGGTGTTCAGCAAGGCCGACATCGCCCGCTGGGCGCCGCTCGACCGCCATAGCCATCGCTGCATCTGGGACCCGGACGCGCAGCGCGCCGCGGTGGTGCTGCAGCATGCGCGCGCCCTGCTGTCCGGCACGGCGCCGAGCCGGCAGCGCAGTGTCGGCATGTGGCCTTACTGGTAAGTGCGTGGCTGCAGCAGCAGCGACCAGGCCAAGTGCTGGACCTGCTCCAGGCTGACGTCCGCCACGAAGCTGTCGTCATGCGGGCAGCGTGTGCCGACGTTGTCCTGGCCGCAGACCGGGCAGCGGGTGCGCAGCGACAGCGCCGCGCGCAGGCCGGACTGGCGCAGCGGCATGCCTTCGACCAGGTTCGTGAGCCAGAAGATACCGACGCTGGGTACGCCCAGCGCCAGCGCCAGGTGCAGCGGGCCGGTGTCGTTCGACACGACCAGCGTCGCACGCGCCAGCAGACCGCACAAGCCGCCCAGGCTGAGGGATCCGGCGAGAGCGATGGCCGGATGGCGCATCTGCCCGATCACGGCGTCGACCAGCCCCGCCTCGCCGGCGGAACCGTTGACGGCGACCTGCATCCCCTGCGCCACCAGCCAGTCGCCGAGCGCCGCAAAACGCTGCGCCGGCCAGCACCGGCGCGGATCGGTGGCGCCGGGCTGCAGCACGGCCAGGCGCTCGTCCGGCAGTGGCGGCAGCGCACGTGCGGCATCGAGACGATCGGCGCCGGTCAGCGCCAGCTCGGGCGACGGCAAGGGCCCCGGCCAGGCGTCCACCAGCCCGGCGATTTCCAGCAGCGCCAGGCGGCGGTTGTTCGGCTCGCAATACGGTACCCAGCGGTCCAACGCTGGCGCGTTGCCGGCGCGCGCGCCCGCACTCAGGCGCGCGCCCAGGCGCAGCAGGAAAGGATTCGAGTAATGCCCGGCGCCGAACATCTGCAGCGCGATATCGAAGCGCTCCTCGCGCGTGGCCTCGATGAAGCGCCCGACCGCCTGGTCGTCGAAGTCCGCGTCCGGAGGGGCGCCCACGCCCGGGATCGCCGGCAGCACGGCCACGCGGTCCACCGGCCCGGGCCGGCCGCGCAGGAAATCGGCATGCCAGGCTTTGCCCAGCAGGACGATCTCGGCCTCCGGGTAGCGGTGCTTGAGCGCATGCAAGGCCGGCAGCGCGAACACGAAGTCACCGACCGCGTTGGGCCGCAGCACGGCGATCTTGCGCACCTCCTCCATGGGTTCACGCATCGGCTCACTCGATGGGGAGCACATAAGGTGCATCGATGGCCCGTGCCGTGACCGTGGTCGGCAGCTCCATGTGGTAAGCCCCCGAGGGCAGGATGGCGCAGCCGCCGTAGCGCGCCATCACGCGCTGCTGGGCCAGCACGTCCTCGCCGCAATGCTGGGCCGGCAATTCGGTCCAGAAATCGTAGCCGCCGGCGGCGCGCAGGCAGGCGGTGTCGAACAGCACGCAGCCGCCGACCCAGGCCACCTTGTAGGTGCGCGTGGCATCCGGCCCGGCGCCGAGCCGCGACTGCACGTGATACAGGTTGGCGGCGCTGTGCAGGTGATGCCGGGCCCAGGCCCTGCCGCCGGGACGCACGGTTTCCGGCGTCACCGGGCCGTCCCAGAATTCGATGCGTTCCTGCGCCGGCCTTTCCTGCCCCAGGAAACTGAGACCGTGCAGGGCGCTGCCGACGAAACCGCAGCCTTCGGCTTCGATCACGGCATACAGGCGCCCCACCAGGCTGGGCTCGAGGATGACGTCGTCGTCGAGGAACAGGCAATAGTGGGCCTGCACCCGCTCGAGCAGAAAGGCGCGCTGCTGGGCCATGCCGCGCGGCGGCAAGTTGCGCCAGGTCTCGACCTGGCGTCCGGTTGCGCGCAGGTAGCGCAGTACCGCCTGCACTTCGCCATGGGCAAAGGCGCCGGCGCCGTCGGACTGGTCGGCGATGACGATGCGCAGCGCCGGCCAGGTCTGGGCACCCAGTGCCGCCAGCGTCACCGCCAGCGCCGCCGGCCGGTTGCGGGTGGGCACCAGGACGTCGATGACTTCATGCCTGTTCCCGCTCACGGCGCCGCCTCCCCTTGATTGCTCCCATGCGCGATCCCGTGCGCCTGCGCCTGCCCGTACAGGTAGGGATTCAGGCTGGGATCGTTGTACATCTTGAACTGGCGGTAGATCTTGAAGAAGGCGCGTCCCTCCCGCGCATCCTGCAGCAGGGCGTCAAGGCAGGACATCAGGTCCTGGCGCTGGGCCGTCAGGCGCTCCAGCTTGCAGGCGCAGGCATGCATGTGCTCGGCACCGGCCTCGTGGCGCTGGGCCTGCGCGCGCATGTGGTGGATCTTGAGCGCCAGGATCGACAGGCGGTCGATCATCGCGCCCGCGGTTTCGCTGGACAGGCGCGCGCCGGGCTGGCGGCTGACGCGGGCGAGTTCGCCCAGCAGGCGTTCGTCAAGGGCTTCGACGGCGTCGTTGCGCTTCTGGTTGTAGCGGTCGATCAGGCGCTTGCTGGCGGCGATTTCGCTGGGCGGCACGTCGAGCCGGCGCGCGCGGTCTTCCTCGCGCCACAGCAGGCCGTTGTAGCGGTGGTTGGCGGCGATCCAGGTCCAGGTGCCGGCGCGGGCTTCGTCGAAGACCGGCCAGTCCGGATTGCGCAGGGCCTGGTCGTGGAAGGCCGTGACCGCCCTCGCGTCGATTGTGCTGTGCATGAACACTCCCCCGCCGTATGGTGACAGCGTTTGGAGTGCTCGGCCGTGCCGGAGTTCGATCGCTTGCAGCCGGCCTTGGCGCGGCGCAAAAAAAAGGGCGGCGCCTCACGGCAACCGCCCCCGACAAAGGAAAACGTAATCCCGATTACTTCAGCATGCGGGCGCGGCTGGCCACGTAGGCGATCAGCGCAGCCAGGCCGCCGACGTAGGCGATGGCGATCTGCATGCCGTAGCCCTGGGCGATGGCGCCGATCACCGGCGGACCCATCAGGCTGCCGCTGTAGGCCATGCTGGCCACGCCGGCCAGTGCTGCCGGGCCCTGGCCGCCGGCGGCGCTGAACACGAACGGGAACACCAGAGACAGGCCGAGACCGGCGATGGCGAAGCCGAACAGCGCAAAGTAGGCATCCGGCGACAGCACCGCGAAGAACAGGCCGGCGGCGCCCAGCATCGAACCGCTGGTGACCAGGGGACGCGCGCCGTAGCGTGCCTTCAGCTTGTCGCCGACCAGGCGCGACAGCAGCATCATGACCGAGAAGCAGGACAGGGCCAGCGGCGCCAGGCCGTCCGACGCACCGAAGTGCTCTTTCAGGAACACGCCGCTCCAGTCGGCGATGCTGCCTTCGGCCATCGAACCCAGGAAGCCCAGCGAGCCCAGCACCAGCAGCTGGCCGCGCGGCAGGGTGAATTTCTTCTTCTCGACCACCGCGCCTTCGCCGGCCACATCGGCGTCCAGCATGGTGTAGGCGTAGTACAGGACGAAGGCCAGCGGACCGGCCAGCATCAGGAAGTGGGTGACCGGCACGATGTGCAGGCTGGCCATCAGGCTGCCCAGGGTCGCACCCGCCAGGCCGCCGGCGCAGCCGAGACCATGCAGCTTCGACAGTTCCGACTTGCCGGTCGCCTTTTCACGGGCGGTCGCGGCCGAGTTGATGGCGACGTCGAAGGTGCTGGCGGTGATGCCCAGGCTCAGCACGGCCATCATCAGCAGCGGCACGGTCGGGGCGGCGCCGATGGCGATCAGCACGCCCAGCAGGGCCATGCCCGAGAACAGCAGGGTCTTGCGCGCGCCCAGCGAGGCCATCATGCGCGAGGAGATCGGGTAGGACAGGACGGCGCCCAGGCCGCCCATCAGCAGCACCATCGACAGCTGCGAGTGCGACACGTGCACGCGCTCGGCCATGGCCGGGATGCGGCCGGCCCACGAACCCATGATCACGCCGAATACGGTGAACAGGACGGGCAATGCATATTGCTGGGCCTGCGCGAGCGACAGGGTGCGCGCAATGGCTCGGGCAGTGCTGGTGGTGCGGGAACGATTTTGCATTTGGTGTGTTGTGTTCTTGGGTTCAAAGCAAAACGCCAACCAGAAGTAGTTGGCGTCGGGAAACTGATGGAATCGAATTCTACGCGCATCGCATCGACTTTGCTTTGCCACCCGGAAAAAAATTTCTTTCAGTTTGTAAGCATCCATCGAAGCGTTGCGCGATATAGACACAATGATCCGATTGATAAGGGAATTTTTTCGGAAAAACGAAAAATAAGGACGATTTCAAAGCGGATAGGGCTAAAAAGAGGCGTGATACCAGCCATACGCAAATCTCATAACGCCCCAGAATGCTGTCGGAACAGCTGGATTTATGACTGGAAATCAAAAATCCGACGGCGCCTCGTATGCCGTGCAACGAAATTGAACAAGGCTATGCGGCAGCCTGCCGGGCAGCATGGCAGCCCGGCAGATTTTGTAACTGAATGCAACGCAGAAGGATGTGCCGGCGTCACGAATGTGTCGCCGGGAGCGGTAGAAGGATCAGCGGCGGGCCGCGGCCTGGCGCAGCAGCTTGTCGACGCTGTCGAAGTCGGCCGGCTTGGTGAGATGGGCGTCGAAGCCGGCGTCGGTCGAGCGCTGCCGGTCCTGCTCCGCGCCCCAGCCGGTCAGGGCGACCAGCATGGCGTCTTCGACCCCGGCAATCCTGCGCATCGCCAGCGCGACGTCAAAGCCGCTCAGGTCGGGCAGGCCGATGTCGAGGAACACGACATGCGGCAGGAAGCTGCCGGCCTGCGCCAGCGCACCGGCTCCGTCGTGCGCCTGCGCCACCTCGTGGCCGCACATCTCGAGCAGGGCGCCCAGCGTCTCGGCCGCATCGACGTTGTCGTCGACCACCAGCACCCGCAGCGCGTCCGATGCCGACGGCGCGGCGGCCGCCGCTTCGTCTTCCTGCACCGCGTCCGGCTCGGCGCCGGTCTCGGGCTGCCGTAGCGGCAGGCGCACCGTGAAGCGGCTGCCCTGCCCCGGACCGCGGCTTTCCGCCACCACGGCACCGCCATGCAGCTCGACCAGGCGCTTGACCAGGTTCAGGCCGACGCCGAGGCCGCCCTGCCCCAGACCCTCGTGGACCTGGGTGTACATGTCGAAGATCGTGGGCAGCTTGGCCGGATCGATGCCGATGCCGTTGTCGCTCACGGCCAGGACGGCATCCTGCTGCTCGAACCTGAGCTCGACGGCAATCTGTCCGCCGCGCGGCGTGTACTTGGCCGCGTTGTTCAGCAGGTTGCTCAGCACCTGGGCGATACGGTGGCGGTCGATGCACATCGCGACGTCGGCATCCGGCAGTTGCACCGCCAGGTGGTGCTCGCCGCTGCGGACCAGCGGCATGCTCATCTCGACCGCGTCGTGGACGACCTTGCTCAGCATCACCTGCGAGCGCTTCAGCGCGACCTTGCCTTCGGACAGGCGCGCCATGTCGAGCAGGTCGTCGACCAGGTGCACCATGTGGTCGACCTGGCGCTGCATCATGTCCTGCACTTCATCGGCATTCCGGGCGCCGGGGCGCACCCGCATCAGTTCGAGACCGGTGCGGATCGGGGCCAGCGGATTGCGCAGTTCATGCGCCAGCGTAAACAGGAACTCGCTCTGCATGCGGTTCTTTTCCGTCAAGGCCTGCTGCAGCATGGTGCGCTCGTGGACGTCGACCACGGTGCCGACGTAGCCGTTCGGCTGGCCGTGCTGGTCGACCCGCGGCGTGCCGGTGTCGATGACCCAGCGGTAGGCGCCGTCGTGGCGGCGCGCGCGGTAGTCGAGCACGAAGGGCTGGCCTTGCCGGGAGGCGGCCTGGAAGATGTCGCGGGCCCGCTCCAGGTCGTCCGGGTGGATGTTCTCCATCCAGCCATGGCCGAGGTCCTGCTCCGGCGTGCGGCCCGTGTAGTCGTACCACTGCTGGCTCAGATAGGTGCAGCTGCCGTTGCCATCGGTGGTCCACAGCATGACGGGCGCAAGGTCGACCAGCGAGTGGAAATAGGATTCGCGCATTTCCGCTTCCTGCTGGCGCCCCTGGCGCTCGCGCGCCTGCGCGACCTGGCGCTGTACCCGCGCCAGCAGTTCGTTGGCGGCGAAGGGCTTGACCAGGTAATCGTCGGCGCCCGCCTGCAGGCCTTCGATCTTGGCTTCCTCGCCGGCGCGGGCCGACAGCAGGATCACGGCAAGATGGCGCAGCGATTCGGTGGCGCGGATGCGGGCGATCAGGCCGAAGCCGTCCAGCTTCGGCATCATCACGTCGCTCAGCAGCAGGTCGGGCGGATCGCGCAGCAGCTGCTCGAAGGCGGCCTCGCCGTCGCTGCAGACGCTGACCTCGGCGCGCGGCTCGAGCAGCGATTTCAGATAGGCGCGCATGTCGTTGTTATCGTCAGCGATCAGGATGCGCGGCGGCTGCACAGCCGGCTGCAACTGGCCGCCCGCTACTGTCCGGCCCGGTGCGGGCACCGTATCCTCGTCCGGCAGCCAGCGCAGCGCCTCCTCGACGAAGGCCGCGCCCATGCGCTGGCCGTCGTCGTCCGGCACCACGGCATCCGGCGCCACGATCCGGTCCTCGGGCAGGTGGGCCTGGCCGAAGGGGATGTCGACGTCGAAACGGGTGCCCTCGCCCTGCACGCTGTGCACGGCAATCGTGCCGCCATGCAGGCGCACCAGTTCCTGGATCAGCGCCAGGCCGATGCCGGTGCCCTCGTAGGTGCGGCCGGGCGTGCCCTCGATGCGGTGGAAACGTTCGAACAGGCGCGGCAGTTCCTCTGCCGGGATGCCGCTGCCGGTGTCGATCACCGACAGGCGCGCCATGCCGCCATGCCGCGCCAGCCGGACCGTGACGCCGCCATGCAGCGTGAACTTGAAGGCGTTCGACAGCAGGTTGAAGACGATCTTTTCCCACATGTCGCGGTCGGCGTAGACCGGCTCGCCCAGGTCCTGCAGCTCGACCGTGTAGGCCAGGCCGCCCTTTTCCATGGCCGATTCGAACACGCTGGCCAGATCGGCAGTCAGGCGCGCCAGGTCGAGCGGCATGTAGCTGGCGCGCACGCGTCCGGCCTCGATGCGCGAAAAATCCAGCAGCGAATTCACCAGCTTCAGCAGGCGCAAGGCGTTGCGGTGGGTCAGGTCGACGCGCCGGCGCTGCGCCGGGCTCAGGGGCTCGGCCTGGTCGGCCAGGGCATCGTCGAGGGGGCCCAGGATCAGGGTCAGCGGCGTGCGGAATTCGTGCGAGACGTTCGAAAAGAAGGCGGTCTTGGCGCGGTCGATCTGGGCCAGCTCTTCGGCCCGGCGCTGCTCCTTTTCGTAGGCGACCACGTTGCCGACCGCGGTGTTGACGGCCGTGGCCAGGCGCTCGTAGAAATTCAGGTAGGCCGCATCGAGCGCGCGCGCGGCGCTCACGCCCGCCACCACGAAGCCGAACAGCTCCTGCTGGCCCGGCACGGTGATCGGCAGCACCAGCGCCGAATCCGGCGCGGCCTCGTACGGACCGCAGGGCGTGTTGCCGAAGCGCGCGCGCAGGCCGTCGACCTGCTGCGGCTCGCGCGCCTGCGCGGTGCGTGCGAAGGGCCACAAGCTGTCGTCGAGTTCAGCCACCGCCGGCGCCAGGTGCGTGTGCGCGTCCAGGCCGGCCCCGCCGCGCAGCAGCAGGCGGTTGGCGGCGGCGTCCAGCTGGTACACCTCCACGAACGGCAGGTCGAGTGCGAACTGCTGGTATTGGGCGGCGATGTCGTGCGCGATGTCGCCGATCGTGCGGGCGTCGCCGATGGCGGCGCTCAGGTCGCGCAGGATCTGCGTGCGGCGTGCGTTCAGCACCGCTTCGGTCGCTTCCGTGATCGGGTGGAAGATGCCGCCGATCTCGCCGGACTCGTCGCGGATCGGCGAGAACGAGAAGGTCATGAAGATTTCTTCGAGGTAGCCATGGCGCTCGACGAACATGCGCTGGTCGCGGATGTAGGCGCCCTCTCCCTTGTGGGCACGGTCGAAGGCGTCGCCGACCACCGGCAGCGCGGCGGCCCAGATTTCCTTGAATGGCGCCCCCATCGAGCGCGGATGCAGGTCGCCGCAGATCGGACGGTAGGCATCGTTGTAGATCTGGATGTCGTCCGGCCCCCAGGCGATCAGGATCGGAAAGGTCGAGGACAGGCACAGGCTGACCGAAGTGCGCAGGCTCTGCGGCCACTGCCGGGGCGGCCCGAGCGGCGTTGCCGACCAGTCCATGCTGCGGATCAGGGCGCCCATCTCGCCGCCGCCGGCCAGCCAGCTCAAATCATCGTTTTTGACGGAATCATCGTCTGCCGCGGACGATGCAGGGGAAGGTGGCATGGAGGCAGACTTGAAATGATGAATGTCATGATATTGTACTTTAGCAAAGCCCGGAGCATGTTGCAGGCATGTAGCAGCTTATCGTGCGGAGCGCCCGCGAGCCCTCCGGCTAAGATGCTGGCTGGCTCGGCAAAAAGGATGGGCATGCAGAAGTTCTTATTTGCGACAGGGATCGAAAGCAGCTACCCGGTGATCGCCGGGCCGGACGGCAAGCCCATGCGCATCGACGAAATGGAGAAAACCGGCCATTACGATCGCTGGAAGGACGATCTCGCCCTCGTGCGCACGCTCGGCATCGACGCCCTGCGCTACGGTCCCCCCCTGGTACCGCACCCACCTCGGCCCCGGCCGCTACGATTGGGCATTCACCGACCAGGTCTTCGCCGAGATCCGCCGGCTCGGCATCCTCCCCATCGTCGACCTCTGCCATTTCGGCCTGCCGGACTGGCTCGGCGATTTCCAGAATCCCGAATTCCCCCATCATTTTGCCGAGTACGCGCGGGCCTTCGCGGAGCGCTTTCCCTGGGTCACGCTGTACACGCCGGTCAACGAAATGTACGTCACCGCCAAGCTGTCGGCCATCAAGGGCATGTGGAACGAGCGCCTGGCCTCGGACCAGGCCTTCGTTACCGCCGTCAAGCACCTGGCGAAGGCGAACATCCTGGCCACCCAGGCGATCCTGCAGGTGCAGCCGCAAGCCCATTTCATCCAGAGCGAATCTTCGGAGTATTACCACCCGGCCGGACCGGACGCGATGGAATGGGCCCGGCACCTCAACGAACTGCGCTTCCTGGCCCTCGACTTCACTTATGGCTACGATGTTTGCGGCCGGACCTACGAGTTCCTGATGGACAACGGGATGACGCGCGAGGAGTACCACTTCTTCCTCGATAACAGTGTCCGTACCCACTGCATCATGGGCAACGATTATTACGCGGTGAACGAGCACACCGCCTATGCCGACGGCCGGGTCGACGTCTGCGAAATGTTCGGCTATTACGTGATCACCAAGCAGTACTACGAGCGCTACCGCCTGCCGGTGATGCACACCGAGACCAACAACCGCGACGAAGGCAGCCAGGAAAAGAACGCCCGCGTCTGGCTGGAAAAGCAATGGTCGAACCTGATGCGCCTGAAAGCCGACGGCGTGCCCATCCTCGGCTTCACCTGGTACAGCCTGATCGACCAGGTCGACTGGGACAGTTCGCTGACCAAGGAGCTCGGCAAGGTCAACCGCCTGGGCCTGTGCGACCTGGAGCGCCGCATCCAGCCGGTCGGCGAAGCCTACCGCGACCTGATCCGCACCTGGCGCGGCCAGGTCGACGGCGGCTTCCTCTGCCTGTAAGGTAAGGTAGGGTGGGCACCCCGTGCCCACGCCGGCCGGTTTTATGCGTTGAGAAAATCCAGCATCAGCGCATTAAGCTGCTGAGCATGCGTCGCAGCAAAGCCATGCGGCGCCCCCTTCACCACCTCAAGCCGGCTGCCCTGAATCATCTGATGCGAGCGCTGGCCGGAAACTTCCAGCGGCACGATCTGGTCAGCATCCCCGTGCGCGACCAGGGTCGGCACATCGAACTTTTCCAGGTCGGCGCGGAAGTCGGTCATGCCGAAAGCGACGATGCATTGCTGGGTCGCCAGCGGCGAAGCCGCCCAGGCCTGCCACTTGCTGAAACCGAGCAGATCCTGGCCCTGCCCTGGCTGCAGGTTGTAGAAGTTCGGGAAGAAACTTTCGAGGAAGGCGATGCGGTCCTTCCTCACGCCGTCCAGCATGCCGTCGAACACCGATTTGTCCACGCCCTCGGGATTGTCGTCCGTCTTCAGCAGGAAAGGCGGGACCGCGCCCAACAGCATGGCCTTCGAGATCCGCTCGGTGCCGTAGCGGCCGATGTAGCGCGCGACTTCGCCGCCGCCCATCGAAAAGCCGGCAATGGCGGCGTCACGCAGGTCGAGCTGGGTCATCAGATCGTTGAGGTCGGCGGCGAAGGTGTCGTAATCGTAGCCGCCGGTCGGACGACCCGATTGCCCGAAGCCGCGGCGGTCGTAGGCGATGACGCGGTAGCCGGCCTCGGCCAGGGCGGTGATCTGCGACTCCCACATACGGTGGCTGAGCGGCCAGCCGTGGATCAGTACCACGGGCTTGCCTTGCCCTTGTTCGTAGTAGTACAGCTCGGTCGGATTGGCACCGGACGTCTGGATGGTAGGCATGCGTACTCCTTTCGTTAACAGACCTGTTTGGACGGAGACGGCAGTGTAAGGTTTTCCATCTGGACGATACGCACGCTTGCCCGGCAGTTCGGTAAAGAAAAAGCCCGCAGGCTGTTGCAGCCTGCGGGCTTGGGATTGTCGACTTCCGGACAGCTTAGAACGGGATGTCGTCATCCATATCCGAGAAGTTCGGTGCCGGTTTCGGCTGCGGACGTGCGGCCGGTGCCGGCGGCGCCTGGCGCGGTGCCGGACGGCTCGGCGGGGCATCGTAACCGCCGCCGCCACCGTAGCTGTCGTCACCACCACCGTAGCTGTCGCCGCCGCCCATACCCTGGCGGCCGCCCAGCATCTGCATGTTCTCGGCGATGATGTCGGTCGCGTAGCGCTCGATGCCGTCCTTGTCGGTGTACTTGCGGGTCTGCAGGCGGCCTTCGACGTAAACCGACGAGCCTTTCTTGAGGTACTGGCCGACGATTTCGGCAAGACGGCCGAAGAAGGAGATGCGGTGCCATTCGGTCAGCTCTTTCTGCTCACCGGTGTTGCGGTCCTTCGATTTGTACGAGGTCGCCACGGCGATGTTGGCGATGGCGTCGCCGCTCGGCATGTAGCGGATTTCCGGATCGCGGCCGAGGTTGCCGACGATGATGACCTTGTTAACTGATGCCATGGTAAAGCTCCTTCAGATGTTGTGAGCCCTGACTCTGCGCGTTGACTAAGCGCCAGGGAACAATAGGTACTGCGACCAGTATTATGCCTCGTCGGCTAGCTTCGGAGGCAATTTTTTAGAGGCCGCAGAGCCTGCCCGGGTGCTGCATTCTCCAGCACCGGTTCAGACAGCGAAGATGGGGTCGAAGTGCCTGATTTGGAAGAGATTTCCATCAATATTTGTTGGCCAATCCTGGCGTAGCGCCCCTGCCCCGTTCAAAAATTTTTGCGCTCTCTGGTGAGTCTGCCATTGAATTCGCCGGACTCCCGACCACATACCCAAAACACGCCTGGTGCGTTCCCATGCCAGGTAGATAACGCAGCCACACCAAATTCACAGCGCGTATACCACTGTGAATAAAAACAGGTAAACTAGTGAGTTCTCCTCGTCCGGCCCACCACTCTTCGAAAGCCAGCAAAAACCTGATGGAAGAAATCCGAATCCGCGGCGCCCGCACGCACAACCTCAAGAACATCAATCTCGACCTGCCGCGCAACAAGCTGATCGTGATCACCGGCCTGTCGGGCTCCGGCAAGTCCTCGCTCGCCTTCGACACCCTGTATGCCGAGGGCCAGCGCCGCTACGTCGAATCGCTGTCGGCCTATGCGCGCCAGTTCCTGCAGCTGATGGAAAAGCCGGACGTCGACCTGATCGAGGGCCTGTCGCCGGCCATCTCGATCGAGCAGAAAGCGACCTCGCACAACCCGCGTTCGACCGTCGGCACCGTCACCGAGATCCACGACTACCTGCGCCTGCTGTACGCGCGCGTCGGCACGCCCTACTGCCCGGACCACTCGCACGAGCCGCTGACCGCGCAGACCGTCTCGCAGATGGTCGACGCCGTGCTGGCGATGCCGGAAGGGACCAAGCTGATGATCCTGGCGCCGGTCGTCGCCAACCGCAAGGGCGAGCACGGCGACCTGTTCGCCTCGATGCAGGCCCAGGGTTTCGTGCGCTTCCGCGTCCAGAGCGGCACCGGCGATGCGAAGATCTATGACGTCGACGACCTGCCGAAGCTGAAGAAGACGGAAAAGCACACGATCGACGTGGTGATCGACCGTATCAAGGTCACGCCCGAGATCAAGCAGCGCCTGGCCGAGTCCTTCGAAACCGCGCTGCGCCTGGCCGACGGCCGCGCCGTGGCCTACGAGATGGACACCGCGAAGGAACACATCTTCTCGAACAAGTTCGCCTGCAATGTCTGCGGCTATTCGCTGCAGGAGCTGGAGCCGCGCCTGTTCTCCTTCAATAACCCGATGGGCGCCTGCCAGGAATGCGATGGCCTGGGCCACATCGAGTTCTTCGATCCGAAGCGCATCGTCGCCTTCCCGAACCTGTCGCTGGCGTCCGGCGCCGTGAAGGGCTGGGACCGCCGCAACCAGTTCTACTTCCAGATGCTGAGCAGCCTGGCGGACCACTACGAATTCGACCTCGACAAGCCTTTCGAGCAGTTGCCGAAGACGGCCCAGGACGTGGTCCTGTTCGGCTCCGGCAAGAACACCGTGCCTTTCGCCTACGTGAACGAGCGTGGCCGCACCGTGATCCGCGAGCACACCTTCGAAGGCGTGGTCAACAACTTGCAGCGCCGCTACCGCGAGACCGACTCGATGGCGGTGAAGGAGGAGCTGGCCAAGTTCATCAACGAGAAGGAATGCCCGACCTGCGGCGGCGCGCGCCTGCGTACCGAAGCGCGCTACGTCAAGATCGGCAACGGCGAGCAGCAGCGCGCGATCTATGAAGTGGCGAAAACTCCGCTGCGCGAGTGCCTGAGCTATTTCGACAGCCTGCAACTGAGCGGCGCCAAGAAGGACATCGCCGAGCGCGTGATCAAGGAGATCGTGGCGCGCCTGAAATTCCTGAACGACGTCGGCCTCGATTACCTGTCGCTGGACCGCAGCGCCGATACGCTGTCGGGCGGCGAAGCCCAGCGTATCCGCCTGGCTTCGCAGATCGGTTCCGGCCTGACCGGCGTGATGTACGTGCTGGACGAGCCTTCGATCGGCCTGCACCAGCGCGACAACGACCGCCTGATCGCGACCCTGAAGCACCTGCGCGACATCGGCAATTCGGTGCTGGTGGTCGAGCACGACGAGGATGCGATCCGCACCGCCGACTACATCGTCGACATGGGTCCGGGCGCCGGCGTGCATGGCGGCGCCGTGATCGCCGAAGGCTCGATCAAGGACATCATGAAGAACAAGGAGTCCTTGACCGCGGCTTACCTGAGCGGCCGCAAGAAGATCGAAGTGCCGAAGAAGCGCACCCAGGCCGACCCGGAGCGCATGCTGCACATCAGCGGCGCGACCGGCAACAACCTGAAGAACGTGACCCTGGAACTGCCGGTCGGCCTGATGACCTGCGTGACCGGCGTGTCCGGCTCCGGTAAATCGACGCTGATCAACGACACCCTGTTCCCGGCCCTGTCGCGCCACCTGTACGGTTCGCAGACCGAGCCGGCGCCGCACGCCGCGATCCACGGCCTGGAACACTTCGACAAGGTGATCTCGGTCGACCAGGCGCCGATCGGCCGCACCCCGCGCTCGAACCCGGCCACGTATACCGGCGTGTTCACCCCGATCCGCGACCTGTTCGCGACGGTGCCGACCGCGAAGGAACGTGGTTACTCGGCCGGCCGCTTCTCGTTCAACGTCAAGGGCGGCCGCTGCGAAGCCTGCCAGGGCGACGGCGTGATCAAGGTCGAGATGCACTTCCTGCCGGACGTGTACGTGCCCTGCGACGTCTGCCACGGCAAGCGCTACAACCGCGAGACGCTGGAAGTCGAGTACAAGGGCAAGAACATCACCGAAGTGCTGGACATGACGGTCGAGGATGCGCACGAGTTCTTCAAGGCGGTGCCGGTCATCGCCCGCAAACTCCATACGCTGCTGGACGTGGGCCTCGGCTACATCAAGCTGGGCCAGAGCGCGACCACGCTTTCGGGCGGCGAGGCGCAACGCGTGAAGCTGTCGCTGGAGCTGTCCAAGCGCGACACCGGACGCACGCTGTACATCCTCGACGAGCCGACCACCGGTCTGCACTTCGCCGATATCGACCTGCTGCTGAAGGTGATCCACCGCCTGCGCGACCAGGGCAACACCCTGGCCATCATCGAGCACAACCTGGACGTGATCAAGACCGCGGACTGGATCGTCGACCTGGGTCCGGAAGGCGGCGCGGGCGGCGGCACCATCGTCGCGACGGGCACGCCGGAACAGGTGGCTGCCAACAAGGCCAGCGTGACCGGCAAGTATCTGAAGCCGCTGCTGAAGCAGTAAGCTTTACCCGTCGTCCCCGCGCAGGCGGGGACCCAAGTACTGCATGCGTTACCGAAACGCGTACAAACTTGGGTCCCCGCCTTCGCGGGGACGACGTTTATATGCGCGGGACGACGTTTATGTGTGCGCGGGGACGACGTCATTCCGGCGAATAGAACGGCTGGTTGATCTTCACCGGCCGCACATCCATCCGGATTCGATAAATCGAATACGCATCCTCGCGGTTGGTCGCGTACTCGCGCGTATCCGGCACTTTCGTAAAAGTGAACTCGAAGCCGCGTTCCGGCGTACGGCTACCCGGGCCTTCGAAGGCGAGGCCGACGGCGCGCTGCTGGTCGCTGTCCACCAGCTTCTCGAGCAGGTTCACCACCGAGGTGTTGCCGAGGATGTCGGTGGTGAAGATGGCCTCGCGGTGCTCGCGGTCGATGTTCTTCAGCGGTTCCTTGTCCGGCCCCGGCGAATAGGCGCGGTTGACCAGGTTGAAACGGTCGCCGCTGTCCAGGTAGCTGATGCGCGCATCCGACACATTGAAGGCCTGCTGCGCCTTGTTGGTGGTGGCGCCGGCCAGGTCGAGCACCAGCGCGCCGCGATAGCCGATGATGGTCACGTCGCGCGACGGGCCCACCACGGCGGCGGTGTTCTCGTCGATGCCCAGGCCCAGCGTATAGCCCTTGGCCAGCATCACCGGCAGCATGCGCGCGAAGCGGCCGCGGATCAGGAAGTGCTGGTCGATGAAGACGTCGTCGCCGACGAAGCCGAGGCCAGGCGCCACATCCTTGCCGTCATTGACGCCGTTCTTCAGCATCGGCAGCACCTCGGCCGGCGGATCGTAGAACATGGTTTTGCTCATGATCGCGGCGCCGGCGCTGGTACCGGCGATCACGCCGCCGCGCCGATACAGCGTCCACAGCGCGTCCAGTACCGCGGTGTTGCTGCCGTCCGCATGCCGGAGCGCGCCGGTGATGCGGGCCTGGTCGCCGCCGGTGAAGAAGGCGCCGCCGGCGCTGCGCACCTTGTCCGCCAGCGCGGCATCGTCGGCCGCCTTGCGCGCGTCGGTGCCGGCCAGGCGCGGCGCGATCGGCACCACGAAGGCTTGTGCGCCGTGGCGATTCAGGGCCGCCACCGTGAGCTGCCCTTCGCGCTCGGGCGTGCCGGCGGCGGTCGGGAACACGGCGATGCGCGCGCCCTTGCCGCCGGCCAGCGCGACGATCCTGTCGTAGACCTCGGCGTTGTTGGCACGCAGGCCGCCGCCGATGATGACCAGCGAACCCTTGGGACTATCCGGCGCGGCGGCCGGCGCCGCAGACGCCACAGCTGCGGCCGCAAGCCCCGCCAGCGCCAGCGCGAAGCACAGTCTCTTCAACATACGCACCCCATCACTTGAACGAGTAGTTCGCGCTCAGGAAGGCGCTGCGGCCGCGCGGATCGGTATAGCTCGGATCGTAGCCGGACAGGAAGAACCAGGACTGGTTCGAGAACGGCGGATCCTTGTCCAGCAGGTTCAGCACGCCGGCGCGCAATTTGAGGTTCTTGCCGATCGCCCAGCTGCCGGTCAGGTCCCACAGCGAATAATGCTTCACGTGGTTGGGCGGCAGCAGCGTGTCGCTGGCCGGGTCGTAGGTCGTGTTCTGGTCGGTGTAGCTGGACGAGTACTGGTTCGCCAGCGTCAGGCTGTAGGGGCCGCTGTCCCATTCGAAGTTGATGCGGTGGCGCCACTTCTGGATCACCTGGTCGTTCAGGAACACGCCGAGGTTGGTGCGGTAGGGTTCCTGCGGGCCGAACTGGCGGTCGTACTTCAGCACCAGGGTGCCGGACAGGTTGACGCCAACGCGGCCCCAGGCTCCGCGCTCGCTGTACCACTCGCCGCCCAGGTCCAGGCCCGAGGTCTTCAGGCGGCCCTGGTTTTCCTTCATCAGCAGGATGCTCGAGATGTAGCCGTCTTCGTCGCGCTGGATGTAGGTGCCGTTGTAGGTGGCGGGGTTGTTGATGATGACCTGTTCGCCCAGGGTGCTGATCACGTCCTTCTTCTCGATGTTCCAGTAGTCGATCGAGAAGTTGGTGCGCTTGCCCAGGTCGATCACGGTGCCCAGCGTGAACTGGCGCGATTTCTCGGGTTTCAGGTTCGGGTTCGAGCGGCGTTCGACGTCCCACTGGTCGGTACAGGCGTCGATGCTGCCGTCCTGGGCAACGCACTGCGGGTCGGTCAGGATGCCGGCGGTGGTGCCGAAGATGGTCGGGCGCTTCAGGTCCGACAGCGAAGGCGCGCGGAAGCCGGTGCCGGCCGAGGCGCGCAGCAGCACGGCGGGTGCCGGCTGCCAGCGGATGCCGACCTTCGGATTGGTGGTGTTGCCGACTTCGCTGTAGTGGTCGTAGCGCAGCGCGAACTGCATCTCGAGCTCTTTGGTGAACGGCGCCACCAGCTCGGTGAACACCGATGCGACCTTGCGGCTGTTGTCCGCAGCCTCGCTCTCGAGCAGCTCGCCGGCCGGGATCGTGCTGTCGCGGTCGCCGGCGATATTGTTCGACAGGAGCAGATCCGAGGGCGTGAACTTCTGGCGCTCGCGGCGCAGTTCGCCGCCCACGGCGATCGCCAGGTCGCCGCCCGCCAGCGCGGTCAGGGCGCGCGACATCTTGCCATCCAGCGAAGTGCTCACGCCCTTGGCCTTGCGCGCCTCGTCGTTGATCTTGATGCCGTTGATGAGATCGATCGCGGCCGGGGACGAAGGCGCGAACGGGTTGACGGTGCCGTTGCGCACGGCGGCGTCGAACTTGTCGAACAGGACGTAGCCGTTCACGTACTTGTCGACCGCGCGGTTCTCGGCGCGCGCCACGGCCACGTCGTAGTCCCAGCCGGCCAGGGTGCCGCTGGCGCCGAGCACCAGGCGCTGGCCGGTACTGGTCACTTCGTTGCTGCGGTTGCCGGCTTCAGCCATGCGGTAGCGGATCCCGCTGAAGGTGTCGGGCAGGCCGGCGCCGGTCAAGGCGTTGCGGTAGGCCGTCGGCAGGATGCTGACCGGCAGGTTGCGGATACGGACCGGATTCGGCGACAGCACATATTTGGTCTTCGCCTGGGTCTGCACCAGTTCCGCGAACAGCTGGTTTTCCGGGTTCAGCTGGAAGGTCGCGCGGCCGATGAAGCCGATCTTGCGCGAATCCGGATAGATCTCGGTGTCTTCCATGAAGTCGTAGCTGCAGCCGTACCTGCCGCCCGGGCCCAGCGGGGCGTACACGGTGGCGGGCGGGTTGCAGCCCGGCGCGCTCGGGTTGACCCGGCTGACGGTGCTGCCGGCCGGCAGCAGGCCGGCCGCGATCAGGGCGTTGCGCTGCGCGCCGGAGATGTCGATATTCGCCGGGAAGGTATTGCTCGACATCTGGGCCGGCAGCAGGGTCGCCAGCGGGTGGTTCTGGATGAAGTCGCGCTGGCCCGAACGCAGGGCGTCGAGCTGCTGCACGTCCAGCACGCCGAACACGTTGAAGCGGTCGGTATTCAGGTCGCCGGCGCCGGCGCTGATGCTGGCGGTCTTCTTGCCGGCGCCGCCGTGCTGGGTGCCGGCGAGCGAGCCGGCCAGGTCGATGCCGGTGTAATCCTTGCGCGTGATGAAGTTGATCACGCCGCCGATCGCGTCGGTGCCGTAGATCGCCGAGGCGCCGTCCTTCAGCACCTCGACGCGCTGGATCGCGCCGGCCGGAATGTTGTTCAGGTCGACGCCGGTGTTGTCGCCGGGCGAGGCGAAGTTGGCCAGGCGGCGGCCGTTCAGCAGCACCAGCGTGGACGAGGCGCCGATGCCGCGCATGTTGGCGGCGTTCAGGCCGCGCTGGCCCGAGGTGCCGTCGGTGATGCTGGGACCGTCCGTGATCGGCGCGGTGTTGGCGCTGATGTTCCTGACCAGTTCCGCGGCGGTGGTGGCGCCCATCTTCTCGATGTCTTCGCGGGTGATCATCTGCACCGGCAAGGCCGTCTCGCTGTCGATGCGCTTGATCGACGAGCCGGTGATCTCGACGCGGTGCACCTTCTGTCCGTCTTCCTGCGCCTGCGCCTGCTGCGCCATCAGACCCAATGCCGCGGCGATGCTCGACGCCAGAATATGTTTTCTCATGCTCTGCTCCTTTTGGGGTGGTGGTCGCCGTAGAGGTAGGCGGCAATCGCTTCGGTATGGCGGGCCGCCTTGGCCACATTGGCTTTATTGGAAGTCATCAGCGACACGGCCAGCGCTTCGATCAGCGCCAGCGCGGCGCTCGAACTGCTGGGCAGTACCGGATGCGCGCTGTGCGCGTACAGCACGTGGTGTCCCAGCTCGGCGAGCGGGGACGCGGGCGAATCGGTGATGGAGACGACGGTCGCGCCGCTGTCGCGCGCGAAGCGGGTCAGCGGCACGACGGCCAGCGTATAGCGCGGCAGCGAAATCACGACCAGCACGTCGCGGCTGCCGATGTTCGCCAGGTGGCTGGCCGCGACTTCGGTGCCGCCGCTCGCGGCCACTTCGACCACCTGACGGCAGAAGGGCTGCAGGTGCATGGCGAGCGCGCCGGCCAGGAACGAGGACAGGCCGAAGCCCATCACGTAGACGGTACGGGCCTTGGTGAACACCGCGCCGATGCGGTCGAGCTGGGCGCCATCGAGAGCCCGGCTGGTGGAGGTGATGGCGGCTTCGGCGTAATGCAGGCTTTCGAGCGCGGGCGTGCTGGCCGGCGAGCCGGCCGCCGCCTTGCGGGCGATGGTGCTGCGCAGCTTCTCGACCGGCTGCAGCACCGACTGCAGGGTCTCGGCCACCGCGCCGCGCATCGCCGCGTAGTTCTTGAAGCCGAGGTCGCGCGCAAAACGGCTGATGGTCGCCGTCGACACCTCGCAGGCCTCGGCCAGTTCTTCGATCCCGAGCGCGGTGACGCGCATCTGGTTGCGCAGCAGGTAGTCGGCGATGGTGCGGTTCGACGCCGAGCCTTCCGCCAGCACCCGCAACAGGTTCTGGCCGAGCGAAGACTCGGCGAAACCGATGTCGGGCGAAGCGCTGGACGGGGCGGCGGGCGTCATGGTGACCTGATGTCAACGAATAAACATTTCCAAATGTAATCCACTTGTGTTTTCAAACTCAACAAGTTTTTGAAAAAAATCTTTCACGGATTTACCTTGTGTAAAAATTCATACATAATCGGCCGGGCACGCCGGAACCGGCCAGGAGACCTGCCCATGCACGCCTACAAACACGCGATCGCGACCGAAGCCGGGGTCGCCGGCTATGAACTGCGCTCCTTCCATTACGGCAGCCCGGGCAGCGGCAGGAAGGCTTATATTCAGGCTGCATTGCATGCGGACGAGGTGCCGGCCATGCTGGTGGCGCACTGTCTCAGGCGCGAACTCGACCGGCTCCATCAGGAAGGCCGCATCCTCGGCGAAATCATCCTGGTCCCGGCCGCCAATCCGATCGGCCTGTCGCAGGTCATGCAGGGGATCCCCTTCGGGCGTTTCGATTTCGGCAGCGGCGTGAATTTCAACCGCGCCTTCCTGCACGTGGCCGATGCGCTCAAGGTTTCGCTCGCCGGCCGCCTGGGTGCGGATGCGGCGGCGAACGTCGCCGCGATCCGCGCCGCAGCGCGCGCCGTCATCGCCGGCTGGGAAGCGCCGGATCCGACCACCCTGCTGAAGAAGACCTTGCTGGGCATGGCGATCGACGCCGACATCGTGCTCGACCTGCACAGCGATAACGAAGCCATGCTGCACCTGTACGCCGGCACCGCGCTGGCGCAGAAAGCGGCGCCGCTGGCCGCGCTGCTCGGCGCGCACGCCCTGCTGCTGTCCGATGCCTCGGGCGGCGATCCCTTCGACGAAGCCTGCAGCCGCCTGTGGTGGGACCTGGGCGCGCACTTCGGCCCGCGCTTTCCGATCCCGCCAGCCTGCGCCGCCATCACCGTGGAGCTGCGCGGCGAGATGGACGTGCGCTACGATCTGGCCGAACAGGATGCGCGCGCGCTGCTGCAGTACCTGGCGCGCGAGGGCCTGCTCGACATCCCGCTGGATGCGCTGCCCACGCCGCTGTGCGAAGCGACACCGCTGAGCGGCGTCGAGCGCCTGGACGCGCCGCAGTCGGGCGTGCTGGTGTTCCGCAAGGCGCTCGGCGAACAGGTCGCGGCCGGCGAGGCGGTGGCCGACATCGTCAACCCGGTGAGCGGCAAGACCGCCACCGTGCACGCCAGCCGCGAGGGACAGCTGTTCGCCAGCACCGCGCACCGCTTCCTGCTGCGCGGCGCGCACATCTGCAAGATCGCGGGCGCGACGCCCTTCCGTTCCGGTTCCCTGCTGAGTCAATAACGATAAGGAAGCAAAGCGCATGCGCCTGCGAATGCCCAATACCTTCGTGCTGCTGTTCGCGATCCTCGCATTGATCGCGCTGGCGACCTGGTTCGTCCCCGGCGGGAAGTACGAAACCCACCTCGTCAACGGCAAGCAGCTGGTCGACCCGAACACCTTCCATTACGTGGCCAGCAGCCCGCAGGGACTGGTGGCCTTGATGAAGGCGCCGATCAAAGGTTTTGTAGAAGCGGCGCAGATCATCGGCTTCGTGCTGATCGTCGGCGGCGCCTTCGCGGTGGTGCAGAAGACCGAAGCGATCGACACCGCGATCCGCTCGATCGCCCGCGCGCACGCACATTCGAAGCTGGTGCGCGCCACCATCATCCCGGTCTTCGTGACCCTGTTCTCGCTGGGCGGCGCCACCTTCGGCATGAACGAGGAGGTGATTCCGTTCATCCTCATCTTCGTGCCGCTGGCGCTGGCGCTCGGCTACGACACCATCACCGGCGTGTCCATCCCCTTCCTCGGCTCGCAGGTCGGCTTCGGCGCGGCCTTCCTGAACCCCTTCAACGTCGGCATCGCCCAGGGCATCGCCGGCGTGCCGGTGTTCTCGGGGATGGGGTATCGCCTGATCGTGTGGGCCGCCGCGACCTTCGTGACGATCGCCTTCCTGATGTGGTACGCGGCGCGCGTAAAACGCAATCCGGCGCTGTCCCCGACCTATGTGCTGGACCAGTCCCGGCGCCAGGAACATCCGGTGGTGCTGGCCGACGAACGGATGACCGGCCGTCATGCGGCGGTGCTGGCGATCTTCGCGCTCACGCTGGGCGCGATGGTGATCGGGGTGGTCAAGTACGACTGGTTCATCGACGAGATCGCGGCGCTGTTCCTGGCGATGGCGATCGTGGTCGGCATGGTCGGCCGCCTGGGCCCGGACAGCTGGGTCGCCTCCTTCATGCAGGGCGTGAAGGACCTGGCGCCGACCGCGCTGGTGATCGCGATCGCGCGCGCCACGATGGTGATCGCGCGCGACGCCCACATCATCGACACCATGCTGCACGCGCTGATGCCGCTGGTAGCTTCGAGCCACCCGGTGTTCGCGGCGCAGAAGATGTACCTGATCCAGTCGGTGATCAACTTCTTCATCCACTCGGGCAGCGGCCAGGCCGCGCTGACGATGCCGATCATGGCGCCGCTGGCCGACCTGGTGGGCGTCACGCGCCAGACCGCGATCCTCGCCTTCCAGCTCGGCGAACTCTCCACGCCGATGATCCCGACCTCGGGCATCACGGTGGGCGTGCTGGCGCTGGCGCGCGTGCCCTGGCTGACCTGGGCCAAGTGGATGATTCCGCTGCAGCTGATCTACCTGGTGCTGGCCCTGCTGCTGCTGGTGCCGCCCTGCCTGATGGGGTGGAGCTGAGGAAGCGCCGGCTCATTCCCTGGCCGGCGTGTCGGCAGCCTGCTCCTTGCGGTGGACCTTGACCCAGACGCAGGTTGCCGTGCAGACGAAACCGGCACCGGCGATGTCGCTGGCGTTGTAGGACCAGCGGTCGAGGTTGCCCTGGTAGGTGATCTGGCACAGGCCCTGCGGCGGCAGTCGCACCGAGGACAGGAAGCAGGCATTCGCCTTGTCGGAATCCGGGATCTTCTTCTAGGCGCCGTTGGTCGCCTCTTTGAGGGACATGTGCTTGACGTTGGTGCTCTCGATGTCGAGATTGTCGATCTGCTGCAGCATCTCCTTCTTGTCGCTTTCCGACTGCCTCTTGTTGCGCGCCGCCTCGTTGGCGATGTGGCCTTCCACGCAGTTCAGTGCCGCCTGGACGTCGCCGATGATTTTGATTGCGGCTATTTTAGCGAGGCAGTCTTCCTGTGCCGCCGCGCCGGACGCCCATCCTGCCAATATGCAGGCCAGTACGCAGGTCTTCACAAGGGATTTCATGGACAACCTCCATTCTTATCGGTCGCTCACCGGAACAGGCAGCTGGCATCTCTCTGGCTGACGTCGGGATTCTTGCAATTGTCGGCACGCGCCGGCGCTTTGGCTTTCTGCTGGGGCTTGCGCGGCAGCGGGGCGGGCGGCCTGGAACTGGGCACTGGCCGCTCGATGTGTGTTGCCGGGGCTGCGCTGTCCGCGGTCTTGGTATCCGGTAGCGCCGGCGATGACTGGACCGGCGCTGCCTGCACCGCGGTCGGTGCCGGTGGGGCCGCTGCCGGCGCAGCTGGCGCCGGCAGCGCGGCGCTTGCCGTGTCTTTCCGCGCCGGCGGGGTTTTCTCGATGCCGATCACAAAGGCCAGGACTGCGGCCAGCAGCGCCCCGCCCACGGCATAGACCAGCAGCCACCTGGCGTAGGCCGTCCTGGCCTTTGCCGGCGCTGCGGGCTTGACCGCCGCCGGTGCCGGCGACGGGCGGCGTTGCGCTTGCGGCTCGGATGCCAGCTTGCCGACCGGGACCGTTTCGGCGGACTGGACCTTCGCGGCCAGTTCCGGCTCGTCCAGTTTCGGTTCGAGCCTGGGCTCGAGCTTCGGTTCGAGCTTCGGCTCCAGCTTCGGCGCTGGCGCCGGCTTACGTACCGGATGCTTCGCTGGCGGTGGCTGCTCAGCCAGCCGGGACTCGGGTTCGGCTTTGGGCGGCGATGGCGTCGGCATCAAGGGTGGGCTGGATGGTGCGGCCGGCTCCCGTGGCGGGACCGCCGGCATCGTGGCGTGCTGCAGGTTTTGTCCCGCTTCGACCGCTGGCTGGCTTTCGCGGGTCCGGGCGGTGCGCGGCTTTCTTTTTTCGGTCGGATTGGGTGCGGGCTGAACCGTCGGCGCGCTGGCTTTCGCCGGGCTCTCTTTCGACTTCTTCCGCTCGCCCAGGCTGGGTTCGATCCTGGGCGGCGACGCGTTCGCCAGGCTGGGCATCTCGAACGGCTTCTTCTCTTCGACCCGATGGGCTGCCGGCTGGAACAGCTGGCCGCTGAGCGCGCGCATGTACAGCACCGGCGTGCCCCATTCGATGGGATGGCCATTGCCCTGCATGCGCAGCCTTGCTTCGGTCAGGGCCGCATCGACTGCGCCGGTTTCGATCAGGTCGCGATAGAAATAGCGGGTGAAGATCAGCGCGGCATCGTCCGTGATCGAAGCCTGCATCGCCACCACGGCAGGCACGCCCTGCTTCAGGAATCCCTGCGCCAGGCCGGAGAAAGGCGCATCTTCGGAGATCGCGCCGGAGCAGGCGTTCAGGACGATCAGCCGCGGCAGCGCCCCGCTGGGAAAGGCGGCGCGCAAATGGGTCGCTTCCATTTCATGGCCCCTGCCCGATTCCTGCTCGAGCACCAGCGCGCCCGGCATGCCATGGCCGACGAAGTGAAATATGTGGGTGCTGAAATGGCGCAGCGAGTCGCGCAGGTTGTCGAAGGTGCAGTTGCCCGGCACCCGCCGCAGTTCCAGGCGGCCGGCCGTGATCGAGGGCTCGAGCGCCTGGCACAGGATCTCCCACTCGCGCGCGATATCGAGCCGCGGGTGATCCGTCGGCGAAGACAGGGCCACCAGTACCCGCAAGGGCCCTTCGACGCTGATCGGCGGAATCGGTTGCGCGACCGGCAGGTAGCGGATCAGGGGCGTGTTCTCCCTGACGGCGAGAAACTCGCCGCATTCGGTATCGAACAGGAACTCCCAGGGACGCGCGTGCAGTTCGCTGTCTTCCGGCAGCCGCAGGCGGATGCGCAATCCTTTGCCGGCGCGGGCCGCCGTGTCCAGCGAGGCGCGGAACAGGTGCTCGATGTCGCCGGAAAATACGGCGTCGAACAGCTTGCCGCCGAAGTCCTGGATCGTACCGCCTTTGCCCGCGCGGGCGCGGCGTTGCCGCAGTCCACCGTAGATGTCGTCGAGCAGCGCGCTTTCTTCTGCGGCATCGAAGGGCCAGTGCACGCTCATGAAGGGGCAATCGCCTTGCGGCGACTCCAGGACGCGCGCGCACAGCTGGCCGCCCTGCGGGCTGATGATTTCCAGATCGAAGTTCTGATAAATCATTGCAATCCCAGTGTGATCCGCAAATACACACTTAGACAGCGACCCGCAGCGAACGTGCGCTACCGCTGGCAATCCTTATGCCGGTTTCCAGGCGACCTTGACCCGCAGACTCCCTTCCGTGCTCGCCCGCGCAATCACCGCCCCGGCGCCAGCCTCGAATTTCAGGCTGAACTCGACTTCGACCTGGGCCGGCGCAGCGGCCAGCTCCCTGCATGCGGCAAGGGCCGCATCGGCAACCGGACGAATGACGGAGAGTGTGTCCTCCAGCGACTTGCCGGCTGTCTCGGCGACGCGAGCAAGGCTGGCGCCACGGACCGGGCTCCCCATCGGGGCGGCCTCCTCGGACTCAACGACAACTGTGCCGCCGGGTACATTGAACTCAATAAGCTTGTTCATGGAAATTCCTCTCTCCAAATGCAAAAGGGACAGGCATTTGCCTGTCCCTTCCTGCTCATATGCTGCTTATGTGCGCATGGGCCTGGTTTGTTTATGCCCCCAGGCGCTGCTCCAGCTGCTGCTTGGTCTCGACCAGTTCCTGCGGCAGGCGGTAAGCCAGCTTGTCGAACAGTTCGCTGTGCAGTTTCAGCTCTTCGCGCCAGGCGTCCTTGTCGATCGAGGTGATCTGCTGGAACTGCGCTTCGGTGAAGTCGATGCCGGTCCAGTTCAGGTCCTGGTAGGACGGCGAGGTGCCGAACATGTGCTCGACGCCGCCTTGCTGGCCTTCGGTGCGGTCGAGGATCCATTTCAGGACGCGCATGTTGTCGCCATAACCCGGCCACACGAAGTTGCCGGCGTCATCGGTACGGAACCAGTTGACGCAGAAGATCTTCGGCTGCGCACTGATTTTCTTGCCCAGGTCCAGCCAGTGCTGGAAGTAGTCGCTCATGTTGTAGCCGATGAAGGGCAGCATCGCGTACGGGTCGCGGCGCACCACGCCCATCTGGCCGGCGGCCGCGGCGGTGGTTTCCGAGCCCATGGTGGCGGCCATGTAGACGCCTTCGGTCCAGTTGCGCGCTTCGGTGACGAGCGGCACCGTGGTCGAGCGGCGGCCGCCGAAGATGAAGGCCGAGATCGGCACGCCGGCCGGATCGTCCCAGGCCGGATCGATGACCGGGTTCTGGGTCGCGGCGACGGTGAAGCGCGCGTTCGGGTGCGCGGCCTTGGTGCCCGAGGCCGGGGTCCAGTCCTTGCCTTGCCAGTCGATCAGGTGGCTTGGGGCTTCCTTGGTCATGCCTTCCCACCAGACGTCGCCGTCGTCGGTCAGCGCGACGTTGGTGAAGATGACGTTCTCGCGCAGCGAGGCCATGCAGTTGGGGTTGGTCTTGTCGTTGGTGCCAGGGGCCACGCCGAAGTAGCCGGCTTCCGGGTTGATTGCGACCAGCTTGCCGTCCGCGCCCGGCTTGATCCAGGCGATGTCGTCGCCGATGGTGGTGACCTTCCAGCCTTCGAAGCCGCCAGGCGGAATCAGCATCGCGAAATTGGTCTTGCCGCAGGCCGATGGGAAGGCGGCGGCCACGTATTTCTTGTCGCCCTGTGGCGATTCGACGCCCAGGATCAGCATGTGCTCGGCCAGCCAGCCGGTGCCGCCCAGTTGCGCTTCCTGGTAGCCCATGTTGGAAGCGATGCGCAGCGCGAAGCATTTCTTGCCCAGCAGCGCGTTGCCGCCGTAGCCGGAGCCGAAGGACCAGATCTCGCGGGTTTCCGGGTAATGGACGATGTACTTGGTGGCGTTGCACGGCCAGCGCACGTCCTGCTGCCCGGCGGCAAGCGGCATGCCGACGCTGTGCACGCAGGGCACGAAGGCACCGGCTTCGCCCAGCACGTCGTACACGGCGCGGCCCATGCGGGTCATGATGCGCATGTTGACGGCCACGTAAGGCGAGTCGGACAGCTCGACGCCGATGTGGGCGATCGGCGAACCCAGCGGGCCCATCGAGAACGGCACCACGTACATGGTGCGGCCGGCCATGCAGCCGTCGAACAGGCCGTTCAGGGTCTGGCGCATTTCGTTCGGATCGGTCCAATTGTTGGTCGGACCGGCCTGCTCCTTGGTGGCGGAGCAGATGAAGGTACGGTCTTCCACGCGCGCGACGTCGCTCGGGTCCGAGCAGGCCAGGTAGGAGTTCGGCCGCTTTTCCGGATTCAGGCGCTTCATCGTGCCGGCTTCGACCATCAAAGCGCACAGGCGGTCATACTCTTCCTGGGAGCCGTCGCACCAGTAGATGGCGTCGGGCTTGGTCAGGGCCGCGATCTCGGCCACCCAATTGATGAGTTTGTTGTGCTTGATGTAAGCTGGAACGTTCAAAGCGGCGACGCCGCCCATCACGGGCTGATTCATGAATACCTCCAATGCCAATTAAGAATTCGTGGGGCCTCGACAAGCCGGCTTCGCGTCGCAGGGCCGCGGCTGGCAACGGTTCATCGAGGGTCCGTCTTGGTCATTTCCGCCTGGCAGATCGTCATCGTCAGAAGTCCCGGAACCGGGCCCGCGCTCTGGAATCCATTTGGCAATGGTTCGGCGCCGGGTAACGTGATGCGGCGGTCGTGTCGGCTGGCCTCGACTCATGTCTCAAAAGATGCTATTCAGACATCGCGGGCCTTTATCTCTGGACGATTCTACACCCGCATAAATGCGTTTCAAATGCTTTCACAACAAAAATGTAGGAAATTTGGTTGAGTAATGTAGTAGGACATTTATGATCTTTTGATTACTCGTTATTTCATTACTTACCCGTACGAAATTTACAAAAAAGCTTATGAAAATAGCTATCCTCGACGATTACCAGGACGCGGTGCGTCAGCTGGAATGCTTCCGATTGTTGGACGGCCATGAGGTCAAAGTGTTCACCAGCTCGAGCCGTGGACTCGGCCAGCTGGCGATCCGCCTGGCGCCTTTCGACGCGCTGGTGCTGATCCGCGAGCGCACCGCCTTCCCGCGCGCCCTCTTGGCCAAACTGCCGAACCTGAAACTCATTTCGCAGACCGGCAAGGTATCGGGTCACGTCGACGTTGCAGCCGCCACCGAACGCGGGATCGCGATTGCGGAAGGCGTCGGCTCGCCAGTCGCGCCCGCCGAGCTGACCTGGGCGCTGATCATGGCGGCGAGCCGCAGGATCGTTCCCTACGCCAACAACCTCAAGCAGGGTCTGTGGCAGACCGCCTCGATCAATCCGGAATTGAATCTGCTGGGACGGACGCTCAAGGGGCGGACGCTGGCAATCTGGGGCTACGGCAAGATCGGCCGCATGGTGGCCGGCTACGGCAAGGCTTTCGGGATGCAGATCCTGGTGTGGGGCAGCGAGAACAGCCGCGCGGCAGCGGTGGCCGACGGCTTCCAGGCGGCGTCCTCGCGCGAGGCTTTCTTCGAAGCGGCCGACGTGCTGAGCCTGCACCTGCGGCTGAACGAGGCGACACGCGGCATCGTCACCGCGGATGACCTGGCGCGGATGCGGCGCGACGCGCTGTTCGTGAATACCAGCCGGGCCGAGCTGGTGGCGGAGAATGCGCTGGAAGAAGCCCTGCACCGCGGCCGGCCGGGCCAGGCGGCGCTGGATGTGTTCACCAGCGAGCCGCTGCCGCCCGATGCGCCGCTATTGAAGATCCCGACCGTGCTGGCGACGCCGCACCTAGGCTATGTGGAGAAGGACAGTTACGAGCTGTATTTCCGGACCGCGTTCGAGAACGTGGTCCATTTTGCGAACGGCAAGCCGAGCAATATCCTGAATCCCGATGCGTTGACATCGTAGGGTGGGCACCCCGTGCCCACGGCATTCAACGAAGCTCGGGCTCGCCCGTGAAATTCGGCTTACGCATCGGCATCTCATGCCGGCGCGTCCACAAGCCGGCCCAGCCCGGCGGCCAGTCGATGGCCGGGCCTGCATAGGCCGGCAGGCCGGCGCGCACCGGCACCACCGGCACTGGCGGCATCTCGACCAGGCCGCCGCCTTTCGGTTGCGGCGCCATGTCGAAGCTGTACATGTAGCCCGGCAGCAAAGCATCGCACACGCCGGCGAACCAGGCCGTGTGGTCTTCGTCGCGGCCGAGCGCGCGCGCCAGGCCTTCGGGGTCGAATTTGGCCAGCGCGTGGACCAGCTCGTCCGTGGTGGCGCCGGGCGCATCGCCCCAGCCCATCACCGGATTGCCGTTATAGTCGGCGCCCGAGCCATACCAGCCTTCGCGCCACGGCCGCTGCATCCAGTCGCGCTGGCCGGCGAACAGGTGCCAGCGCCAGTGCAGGCCGGACGGCTTGGGCCAGGAGTGCAGGTAGAGTTTTTCGTAGCCGGCCTTGTGCAGCTCGCGCACCATCGCCATCAGGCGCGCATGCGGCATGCGGTCCGGCGGCGAACGGCGGAACAGGATGGCCTCGCCATCGGCGTGCTGTACTTCGTCGGTGGAAAGGTTGAGGTCGAGCGTGCGCGATTCGTTGCCGAAGCGCGCGGAGATCCAGCCGGTCAGCAGATTGACGTGGACAATCACGCCATAGCCGCGATGGCGGTGGAAGATGACAGTGCCTGGAGCGACGGGTTTCATGTGATCAGTGTACTCATCCGATCCGGAAGATTCTAGCGCAGTCACACACGGATACACCACGGTTTGCGGCTATCATTACCCACCTTATTTTTCTGCGTTTCCAAACCATCATCATGACTTTGCGGATCATCGCCACCGGCGGCACCTTCGACAAACACTACAACGAACTCAACGGTGTTCTGGGCTTTGCGGACAGCCACTTGCCTGAGGTTATCAAGCGTTCGCGCATCACCATCCCGGCCGCGCTCGAGGTCGTTTCCCTGCTCGATTCGCTCGACATGCAGGATGCCGACCGCCAGAAAGTCCTGGCCGCCTGCCAGGCCGCCACCGAGAAGGCCATCGTGATCGTGCACGGCACCGATACCATGCGCGAAACCGCCGAGGTGCTGGGCGCGGCAGCGGGCACCAGCGACAAGACCATCGTCTTCACCGGCGCCATGATTCCTTACGAGATCGCCAACTCGGACGCGCTGTTCAATTTCGGCTTCGCCTGCGGCGTGGCCCAGACCCTGCCGCCGGGCGTGTACGTGGCCATGAACGGCACGATCTTTACCTGGGATAACGTGACCAAGAACCGCGCCGCCGGCGTGTTCCAGGCGCGCTGAGCCGGTAACGTTGCTGGCCGGCTAGCGCGCGCTGCTTATTTTCGTCAATTTTTACAATGCTCCTTCCATGAATGCAGGAGGAGCAAGCAATGAACGAGCAGCGCCCGACCTTGACCACCCGCCAGGGCCATCCCGTCCGCGACAACCAGTCCCTGCGCTCGGTTGGCGAGCGCGGTCCGGCCACACTGGAAAATTACCAGTTCATCGAGAAGATCACCCACTTCGACCGCGAGCGCATCCCCGAGCGCGTGGTGCACGCGCGCGGTACCGGTGCCCACGGCTACTTCGAAGCCTACGGCAAGATCGGTGACGAGCCGGCCAGCAAATACACCCGTGCCCGCGTGCTGAACGAAGTCGGCGTGCAGACGCCGGTGTTCGTGCGCTTCTCGACCGTGATCGGCGCCAAGGAATCCCCGGAAACGGCACGCGACCCGCGCGGCTTCGCCGTCAAGCTGAAGACCCTGGACGGCAACTGGGATCTGGTCGGCAACAATCTGAAAGTCTTCTTCATCCGCGACGCGATCAAGTTCCCGGACATGATCCACGCGTTCAAGCCGGACCCGGTCACCAACCAGCAGGAGCCGTGGCGCTTCTACGATTTCATCTGCAGCCATCCGGAAGCGCTGCACATGGTTACCTGGGTCAAGAGCCCATGGGGCATCCCGGCCAATTACCGCGAAATGGAAGGCTCGGGCGTCAACACCTATAAACTGGTGAACGACCAGGGCATTGCCCACCTGGTGAAATTCCATTGGCAGCCCAAGCAGGGCGTGCGCAACCTGACCAGCCAGCAGGCCGCCGAGATCCAGGGCCAGGACACCAGCCACGCCACCCGCGACCTGTACGAGGCGATCGAGCGCGGCGATTTCCCGGAGTGGGAATTCTGCGTGCAGATCATGGCCGACGGCGAGCATCCCGAACTCGATTTCGACCCGCTGGACGACACCAAGCGCTGGCCGGAAGACCAGTTCCCGCTGCTGCCGGTGGGCCGCATGGTGCTCAACAAGAACCCGGACAATGTGTTCGCCGAAACCGAGCAGTCGGCTTTCGGCACCGGCGTGCTGGTCGACGGCATCGATTTTTCGGACGACAAGATGCTGCAAGGACGCACCCTGTCCTACTCCGATACCCAGCGCTACCGCGTCGGCCCCAACTACCTGCAACTGCCGATCAACGCGCCGCAGGAAGGGGCACGCGCCCGCACCAACCAGCGCGACGGCCAGATGACCTTCTACGTCGACGACGGCGGCGAGGACAAGCACCTCAACTACGAGCCGAGCCTGATGGGCGGCCTGCAGGAAGCGCCGCAGCCGCAGAAGGACTACCACCAGTACGTGCAGGGCCACCTGGGCCGCTACCAGACCACCTCGACGGCCGCCGACTACAAGCAGGCCGGCGACCGTTACCGTACTTTCGAAGACTGGGAGCGCGACGACCTGGTGAACAACGTCGGTGGCGACCTCAAGAAATGCCCGGAAGTCATCCAGCTGCGCATGGTCTGGCACCTGTGGCACTGCGACGAAGACTACGGCCGCCGCGTGGCCGAAGTGGCCGGCATCGACCTTGAGAAGGCCAAGGCTTTGCAGCCGCTGCCGGGCAAGCCGGCACCGCATGCGAACCGCCAGGGTTCGACTTACACGAGCGGACAGGCCGAGCAAGGCGGCGCCGAGCAGAAGGAGCCGGCGACCACGGAGGAAGTGGCGGCAAAATAAGCTGTCGTGTAAATAAAACGGCCCGGACGCGATGTCCGGACCGTTTTGTTATCACGTCGTCCCCGCGAAGGCGGGGACCCAAGTTTGCATGCGCTATGTCAGCGCATATAACTTGGGTTCCCTCCTGCGCGGGAAGTCATTTCCGGCAATGCCGGGAATGACACAATGCGTGGTTACGCCTTGGCTTCCCCACCCAGCGCCTCAACCAGATCCGTCAGCATCTTCGCCAACTCGCCAGTCATCAGCATGATGTCGTTATCGAAACGCTCGTCGTCGCTGTAGGTGATGGTTTCGTTTTCCTTGATCACGTCCAGCGGCTTGATGCCCTTGACTGCCAGCGACTCGGTCAGCACGAAGGACACGCGGCTGTTCCAGGTCATGGCCAGGCGGGTGCACTGCTTGCCGGCGGCGATGTGGCGGCGGATGTCTTCCGGGTCCAGCGAGTGCTTCACGTAGCGCACCGCGGCCTTGCTTTCGCCGGTGGCGCGCAGCTCGGTGTCCTGGTCGATCGTGAAGTTGTACGGTGCCTCGTCCGATTCCAGCCAGCCGGTCATCACGGCCACCGGCGAGCTTTGCACGCGCAGCGATTCCAGCGGCATCTTGTCGACGGCCTTCAGCAGCAGCTTGATGACGTCGTCCGCCTTGGACGGGCTGGCGGCGTCGATCACCAGCCAGCCGTTGACCGGGTCGATCCAGGTCCAGACGTTGCTGCGGATCGAGAAGGCGCGCGGCAGCAGCTCGTCGGCCACGCGTTCCTTCAGTTCCTTCATGGCCTTCTTGCCCGGCGGGAAGCCCTGCTGCTCTTCCAGCTCGGCGGCACGGGCCTTGGCGACCTGGTTGATGACCGAGCCCGGCAGCAGTTTCTTTTCCGTGCCCAGCATCATCAGCATTTGCTTGTTCACTTCGTGGACCAGCTTGCCGTTGCCGCGCGGCGAATCCCAGCCCTGACGCAGCAGTTCATTGCTGCTGGCCGGCGTGAACGCCTGCGACTGCAGCGCCTCTTCCATTTGTTCGGCGGTAAAAGCCCATGGGGCGGGCAGACGGTAAATCTGAAGATTCTTGAACCACATAGTTACTTTCAGTTATCTCTTTCTTCCAGGGGAACGACATTCTACACGCTGCCAGGCAGCAATTTTCACCTGGCACAGTAGGCTTTTTTAATGTGTTGCGCGTTCGTCAAACAAGCTGAGCTGCTCAACCTGTTCGGTTTCGCCCAGGCGCACGCCCACGCCCAGCAGGCGTACCGGACGGCTGGCGCGCAGCCAGCCGGTTTCCATCAGATGGGTGTAAATGGCCAGGTTGGGCGCGTAGCCCACGCACTCGACCGTGGTCTGCTGGAAGTCGTTGAATTTCAGTTTGACGAACAATTTATTGATGAATTTTTCGGCATTGCTGCGCTTGATACGGCCCTGCAAGTGTTCCATCAGCTCCGGCAGCAGGGCCAGGCAGGCGGGCAGGTCCGGCACATCGGGCGTATAGGTTTCCTCGGTACTGATCGATTTTCGTTCGCGTACCGGGTTGACCTCGCGATAGTCGATGCCGCGGCACAGGTCGTACAAGCGGGCACCGAAGGAGCCGAAATGCTCCTGCAGCTTCGCCATGCTCCAGCTGCGCAGATCGGCGCAGGTATCGACGCCCAGGCCGTTCATCTTGGCCGCCGTGACCTTGCCGACGCCGTGCAGCTTTTTCACCGGCAGCGCCGCCACGAAGGCGTCGACCTCGTCCGGCCGCACCAGGAACAGCCCGTCCGGCTTGTTCCAGTCGCTGGCGATCTTGGCCACGAACTTGTTCGGCGCCACCCCGGCCGACGCCGTGATGCCGACGGTTTCAAAAATGCGGCGCCGGATCTCCTGCGCGATCAGGGTCGCGCTGCCCTTGCAATGCGGCGAATCGGTGACGTCCAGGTAGGCCTCGTCCAGCGACAGCGGCTCGACCAGCTCCGTGTAGTCGCGGTAGATGTCCATGATCTGGCGCGAGGCGGTGCGGTACTTCTCCATGTTGGTCGGGATCAGGATCAGCTCCGGGCACAGTTTCAGCGCCTGGGCGGTGGCCATCGCCGAATGGATGCCGAAGCGGCGCGCCTCGTAGTTGCAGGTCGCGACCACGCCGCGCTGGTCGGCCCGCCCTCCCACCGCCAGTGGCCGGCCGCGCAGGGACGGGTCATCCCGCATCTCGACGGAAGCGTAGAAACAGTCGCAGTCGCAGTGGATGATCTTGCGGAGGGGATTATTCATACTGTAATTGCATACAGTATAAAGGCTAACAAAAAGGGCGCGCAACCTGCGTTGCACGCCCTTCTCATATTCACTACAGCCCGCTTACCAGGTGAACTTCAGGGTGTACTTGCCGGCGCCGCCCGCATGGTAGCGCACGCGGATGTAACGCGGCTGGGTCGTGGTCGCGGTGTTGGCCGTCGACACCGCATCGCTCACGCCGGCGCCATTGGTGCTCAGCGCCAGTTGCGTACCGCCGGCGTTATAGGCGTACAGGTCGTAGTCGAGCGCGCTCGAACCCTGGGTCAGCGTTGCGGTCAGGGTCTTGCCGGCCGGGACCTGGACCACGAAATAATCGTTGTCGGTCGTGCTCGACAGGCTGCCGTTGACCACGGTGCCGGACACGCCGACCGCGTTGGCGCTCGAGATGTAGTTGTTCGACTCCACCTCGTTCTGGGTCGGCGCAGCCACCGTGACGGTGGCCGACACCGCGTTCACCGCTGCCGCCGCGTCGACGATACCGGCGCCGCAGCCCGAGCACGCGGCCGGGAAGGCGCGCGCGGTGGCTTTCAGCTTGGCTTCGACTTCGTCCGGCGTCAGGTTCGGGTTCTTGGCCAGCATCAGGGCCGCCACGCCGGCCACGTGCGGGGTCGCCATCGAGGTGCCCATCATGTAGCCGTAGTTGTCGCCGGCCGGGGTGCTGGTACCGGCATTCCAGGTCGACAGGATGCCGGCGCCGCTGTCGCCGCCCGGCGCCGCCACGTCGACGTTGGCGCCGTAGTTCGAATACGAAGCCTTGCCGCCGCTGCGGCCCACTGCCGCCACCGCGATCACGCCGGCGCAGTTGGCCGGGTTCGAATTGGCCGCGTTGATGTTCGAGTTGCCGGCCGCGACCACGACCACGGCGCCGCGCGAACGGGCGCTGTTGATCGCGTTCTGGGTCGTGGTGTCGCAGGTGCCGCTGCCGCCCAGCGACAGGTTCAGCACGCGCGCCTTGTTCGGGTTGGCCGGGGCGCCGGTGACGGTGCCGCCGGAAGCCCAGACCATGGCATCGGCGATGTCCGAGGTGTAGCCGCCGCACTTGCCCAGCACGCGCACCGGCACGATCTTCGCGCCGTAGGCAACGCCGGCCACGCCGACGCCGTTATTGGTTTTCGCGGCGATGGTGCCGGCGACGTGGGTGCCGTGCCAGCTCGAGGCTTCGTCCTGCGCCGGCATGCCGCCGCCGCACTGGCCGGCCGTGGTGTTGTCGCCGACGTCGCTGGCATCGCTGTCGCGGCCGTTGCCGTCGCCGGCGATGGCGGCGCTGGTGATGAAGTCATAGCCCGGCAGGATCTGGCCCGCCAGGTCGGCGTGAGGACGGTAGCCGGTGTCGATCACGGCCACGTTGATGCCGGCACCGGTCGACTTGTCCCAGGCCGCCGGCAGGTTCAGGCCGCCCTTGGCGTCGAAGTAGTGCCACTGCTGGCTGTACATCGGGTCGTTCGGGGTGAACAGCGGCACCATGATGCGGTCCGGCTCGGCGTATTCGACGTCGGGGTCGCGTGCCTTCAGCTCGGCGGCGAGGGCGCGGGCTTCATCCAGCGACATGCTGCGGCTCAGTTGCAGCACGTTGGCGCCGGTGGCGGTGGCGCGCAGCGCGCGCATGGTCGCGCCGAGCTGCTGGCCGGCGCGTGCCAGCAGGGCTTCGCGCGCGGCCGACATGGCGCGCGCGGGTACGGCGCCCTTGGAATTGTCGACCGCGTCCTTGTACTTGACGATCAGGCGGTCGGTTTGGGTAATGACCTTGGTTGGTGCCGCATCCGACGGGGCAGCGTGGGCAGCCAGCGAGCCGAAGGCAACGAGGGCTGCGGCGCAGATTTTCAACACGGGGAACATCTTGTGGTGCGTCATGCTTGCTTCCTCTTACGATTGAACCGAACAGAGGAGCCTAACGAAAAGCGACCCACTTGGGGCCGCTTTGGGGGTTTTCACCACAGAAGAATTTTTGATAAGTAATTGATTGATAAAGGAAATACGTGCTTTAAAGCATTTCCTTTGCGAACAATTACCAGCTCAGTTTCAGGGTGTACTTGCCGCTGGTCGAACCGGTGCCGCCGCTGTAGTACACCACGCGCACGTAACGGGCCGCGGTGCTGCTGCCGGTATTGGCCGAGCTTGCCGTATCCGCCGAACCTGCACCGTTCTCGCTCTTCGCCAGCTGGGTACCGGCGCTGTTGTAGATGTACAGGTCATAGTCGGACGACGAATTCGGCGTCATGGTCGCGCTCAGGGTCTTGCCGGCCGGGACCTGGACCACGAAGTAATCCGTGTCGGTGCTGCTGGACATGGTGCCGTTGACCGTGGTGCCGGTGGTCGAGACAGCGTTCGCGGTGCTGATCGTGTTGTTCGACTCGGTTTCCGAGATGGTCGGGCCGGTGCTGGTGCCGCCACCCGCCGCCGCATCGATGGCCGCCGAGGCGTCGACGATACCGGCGCCGCAGCCCGAGCACGAAGCCGGGAAGGCACGCGCGCTCGACTTCAGTGCGGCTTCGACCTGGTCCGGGGTCAGGTTCGGATTCTTCGACAGCATCAGCGCGACCACGCCGGCCACGTGCGGCGTGGCCATCGAGGTGCCCATGTAGCCGGCGTAGCTGTCGGCGCCCGGTCCCTTGGTGCCGGCGTTCAGGGTCGACATGATTGCCGCGCCGCTGTCGCCGCCCGGTGCCGCCACGTCCACCAGGGTGCCGTAGTTCGAGTACGAGGCACGGCCGCCCGACTTGTTGGTGGCTGCCACCGCGATCACGCCCGAGCAGTTGGCCGGGCTGCTGTTGCTGACGTTTTGCGACTCGTTACCGGCCGCGACCACGACCACGGTGCCGCGCGAGCGGGCGCCGTTGATGGCGGTCTGGGTGGTGGTGTCGCAGGCGCCGCCGCCGCCCAGCGACATGTTGATCACTTGTGCGCGGGCTGCGATGTTGGTCACGCCCGAGACGGTGCCGCCGGATGCCCAGACGATGCCGTCGGCGATGTCGGAGGTGTAGCCGCCGCACTGGCCCAGCACGCGCACCGGCACCACCTTGGCATTGTAGGCAACGCCGGCCACGCCAATGCCGTTGTTGGTCAGCGCGGCGATGGTGCCTGCCACGTGGGTGCCGTGCCAGCTCGAGTTGCTGGCCGCCGAGCCGGTACCGCACTGGCCGGCGGCGGTCCAGTCGCCCGGATCGCTGGCGTCGCTGTCGCGGCCGTTGCCGTCGTTCGAAATCGTGGTATCGGCGATGAAGTCATAGCCGGCCAGGATCTGGCCCTGCAGGTCGACGTGCGGACGGTAGCCGGTGTCGATCACGGCCACGCGGATGCCGGTACCGGTTGCCTTGTCCCAGGCCGCCGGCAGGCGCATGCCGCCGGTGACATCGGTGTAATCCCACTGCTGGCTGAAGTACGGGTCGTTCGGCGTGAACATCGGCTTCATGATGCGGTCCGGCTCGGCGTACTCGACCGTAGCGTCGCTTGCCATCAGGTCGGCAGCCACCTTGGCGGCATCGGCCACCGACACCTTGCGGTTCAGTTGCAGGACGCGGGCGCCGGTACCGATGGTGTGCAGTTCCTTCATCGTCAGGCCGAGCTTGCGGCCGACCTGGTCGACCGTGGCCTTGCGCGAGGCGGCCATCGGCGACGAGGCGGCGGCGCGGGTCAGGCCCCGCGCCGTGCTCTTGGCATCCGGTGCGGCTTCGTCCTTGTACTTGACGATCAGGCGGTCGGTCTGGTCGCTGATGCCCGCACCCTGCGCGGCGGATGCGTTTGCCACCCCGACCGGCGTACCGGCGTGGACGACACTGGCGCCGAGGCCGATGACGGCTGCTGCACACAATTTCAAGACTGCCGGGTACATCGATTTCTGAGACTTCATGTTTCTTCCTTCATAGAAAAAACCACTAAAGTTTGATTTTCCGCAAGCACATTAAGACGACTCAGTGCCTGAGATCTAGTTTTGTCGGCGCCGTTTCTGCACACCGATTTCCCGTCTGAAAGCGGGACACGGAAGAGTAGCGCGAAGGAAGAAGTTGCGTAGAAATTTCACAATTGAATTCGTCATATTTACAACGAAAAACCACACTCCTTAGTAAAAACCTACTTTATTTGGCGGAAAATCAGCTCAGCAAAATAAGATCTTGCTAAAAAGCGGCCAAAAATCACAAAAAAGCCATTCTCGGTCAACTACGATATTTAACACATCGTTTTGACTTATATCAGATATAAGCAATGAAATTTCATAGACGTGCATATCCGACTAAATGAAAAAAGGCCGCGATCGCTCGCGGCCTTTCATGTTCTACAGAACGAAGCTAAAGCTTAGAAATTGCCCTTGAACTGAACACCCCAGGTACGCGGCTCGTTGGTGAAGCCGGTCAGGTTGTTGAAGTCGATCGCACCGGTGATGCGGCGCTGGTCGAGGATGTTGCGGCCGAAGGCTGCCACCTCATACTTGCCGCCCGCCCAGTTGTAGCCCACGCGCAGGCCGCCTTCGGTCAGCGGCTTGCCGCTGAACTCGGCTGCTTCGTACAGGAAGAAGTTGATCTTCGTGCGGTAGGACCAGTCGGTGTAGACGAAGAATTCGCCGTCCGCCACCGGGATGCCGTAGCGCGCGGTGGCATTGAAGGTCCACTTCGGCGCCTGCGGCAGCGGGTTGCCGTTGATCGAGACGAAGCCGGCCGCGTTGATCGGGTCGGTGATGGTGCACTGGGCGCACTTGGCCACCGACAGGCTCGGGTCGCGGATCTCGGTGAAGTTGTAGCTGGCGCCGCCGGTCACGCGCAGCGACGGGCTGACGATGCCTTCGAAGTCGAGCTCGGCGCCCTGGGCCTTGGTCTTGGCGGCGTTGATCAGCTTGGTAATGTTGGAATTACCGCCGACCACGGTCAGCTGCTGGTTCTTGACTTCGAAGTCGTACAGCGAGAAGTTCAGGCGCGCGCGGCGCTCGAACAGGTCGGCCTTGATGCCGGCTTCGACCGAGGTGACGGTCTCGGCATCGGCCACGGTGACCGGCACCGATGCCGAGGCGGCAGCGATACTCGGGGCGCGGAAGCCGGTGGCCACGCGCGCGTACAGGTTGACGTCGCGGTTCAGCTTGTAGGTACCCGACAGATCCCAGTTGACCTTGCTCTTGCTTTCGCTGATGCCGGCCGGGCCGATCAGGGTCACGTTGGTATGCTCCAGCGTGGCGAAGTCTTTCTTGTCGTCGGTGTAGCGCAGTCCGCCGCGCAGGGTGAAGGCGTCGTTGACGGCATAGGTCACGGAACCGAAGGCGGCCCAGGCCTTGTTCTTCTGGTTCGAGATGACGCGCGAGGTCTGCGCCTGGGTCACGCTGTCGAAGTTGTCGCTGCCGCCGGTGGCGTCTTCGTCGAAGTAGTACAGGCCGGCCTGCCAGTTCAGCGGGCCGGCGTTCTTCGACTCGACACGGAATTCCTGCGAATACTGGGTCAGGTCGGTCAGGCGGCTGGCGGTCTGCACCTGGAACGGCACCACGCCCGGGCCGCCGATGATGCCACCGTCGATGTCGCCGCGGCTGTTGTAGTGGTCGACGCCTTCGTAGCCGGTGATCGAGTACAGCTTGACCGCGCCGAGGTCCCAGGACAGGCGGACGTTGGCGCCGTTGGTCTTGAGATCCTGGAAGTTCTGGGCGTTGGTGACGATGCTGTTCAGATCGTAGCCGTCGACGATGTCGGCGCTGCCCTTCTTGATCAGGTTGGCACGGAACAGGCGCGCGCTGCCGGAGGTGGTGCGCTGGTGCACGTTGAACAGGGCGCTGAAGGTGGCGTCCGGGGTGTACAGGAACTGCACGCGCTCGGCGTGTTCGTTGTAGCCGTCCAGTTCGCCGGTCTTGTTGGTCTTGGCCAGGTCGCTGTAGTTGTTGACGAAGTCGTCGCGGTGCTGGCGCAGGGTCGAGACGCGCATCGCCCACTTATCCGACAGCGGCACGTTGACGGCGCCTTCCAGGTTGACGGTGTTGTGGGTGCCCCAGGAGGCGTTGTAGTAACCCTCGACCTTCTTGAGGTTCGGCTTTTCGGATTCGAACTTGACCACGCCGGCCGGGGTATTGCGGCCGAACAGCGTGCCCTGCGGGCCGCGCAGCACTTCGACGCCGGCGACGTCGAAGATCGGGAAGCCTTTCAGGATCGGGTTTTCCTGCACGATCTCGTCGACGATCAGCGACACCGGCTGCGAGGCGAACAGCGAGAAGTCGGTGTTGCCGTAGCCGCGGATGTAGAAGCGCGGGAAGGTGCGGCCGTTCGAGGATTCGATGTTCAGGCTCGGCACTTTACCGGCCAGCACGCGGATGTCTTCGCCACCCGAGACGATGACGTCGAGTTTTTCACCTTTGACGGCGCTGACCGAAACCGGCACCTCCTTGATATTTTCGGTGCGGCGCTGCGCCGTCACGGTAACGGTCTGCAGTTCGTTGGTCGATGTAGCTTGGGCCAGTGCCGGGGCGGCCGACATGGCGGACAGCGCCAGCATCGCGCCGTGGGCGGCGATGACGCGCTTGTGCATCTTGGACATCTTGGTCATTACGGTTTCCTAGGAAGGTGAAAAAAAACATCAGCGTGTCTCCGCTATTCCCCCTTCCCTCCTGAACAGTGCGCATCGTTATCGATGTCTTCATCTTGCCAGACTGGTAAGGCCGCAATTGTCGAGCATGTGTATAAACTTATGCAAGAAATAAGCGAGGCCATGGGCGGCCGTACAACATTTTTTTTTGTTAAAGCCTTGCGTGCTCCGGAATGGATAGGCTATGATGCGGGCCTCTTCGGACGTGATGACAAACGTCGGAAGACATCGCAGCAGCGGTTTGCGGGCGCTTAGCTCAGTTGGTAGAGCGGATCCCTTACAAGGATTAGGTCGGGAGTTCGAGCCTCTCAGCGCCCACCAGATAACCGCGCGATGTCGTTATAGTGAAGAGCCGATCAGTAGAAACGGAGCGGTAGTTCAGTTGGTTAGAATACCGGCCTGTCACGCCGGGGGTCGCGGGTTCGAGCCCCGTCCGCTCCGCCAGCATCAAGAAAAAAGGGTCCGATTCGTCGGACCCTTTTTTCGTTGTGCGGCTTCAGGCTTGCTTGAGCATGGGCTGGCCCACTTCAACCCGGTTGCGCCCACCGGTCTTGGCCGCGTACAGCGCATGGTCGGCACGGGCCAGCGCCGCGGTCAGCTCTTCTTCTATCCCAATCGTCACCACGCCGATGCTGACCGTCATCCGGTAGCCCTGCGCGCAGCCGAGCACCGGCGCTTCAAGCACGGCAAGACGCAGGCGCTCGGCCGCATCCAGCGCGCCCTCCAGGTGGGTACCCGGCAGCACCAGCGCGAATTCTTCGCCGCCCAGCCGGCCGACGATGTCGTGCTCGCGCAGCACGCCGCGCGCCGTGTCTGCGAAGACCTTCAGCGCTTCGTCGCCGCAGGCATGGCCAAAACCATCGTTGAGCTGCTTGAAATGGTCGATGTCGAGCATCAGCAGCGCGATCGGCTTGCCCAGGCGTAGCGCCAGCTGGCGGGCGCTGTCGGCGCGCTCGAAGAAGGCGCGGCGGTTCAGCATGCCGGTCAAGCCATCGATGGTCGCCAGGCTGCGCATCAGCGCATCGTCCTTCTGCTTGCACAGCAACAGGAAACCGAAGCCGTTCACGATCATCAACAGGTAGCTGGCCAGGTAGGCCAGGCCGATCACCGGCGTCATGCTCGTGTCGGGATTGCCGCCTTCGAAACCCAGCCAGGCCCAGATCGCCAGGGCGAACAGCATGTTGTTGGCGCCGATGAGTCGTTGCAGCAGCGGCGCCTTGCGCGGACGCAGCAGCACCACGGCCGCACCGAACACGGACACGGCGATGATGAAGGAAATCAGTTCCATCAGCTGCAGCCGCGGCGTGCCGGTCGCCACCGCATAGCTGACCGCCGCCCAACCAGGCAGCACGCCCAGCCACAACTGCTTGCGCCAGCGCGTATAACCGAAGAACAGGCAGTTGGCCGCCACTTCCAGCGCCACACCGCCCAGCCAGGCAAAGGCGGACAAGGCCTCGAGCGGGCGCAGCCCGAACTGCGGCGCCAGCCACCAGCAGATCTGGGCCAGGCCGATCGACAGCCGGCCCCACATCCAGTAGCCGAGCGCCGGGCTGTTCTCCGCACCGCGCATATAGCCCGCCATCAGCAGTGCAAACGCGATATTGCCGACGCCAAGCGCCAACATGAAAGTTTGGACGTCAATCACCGTGTTTATTATTATTGCAATTTTTGTTTCCCAAGGGAATTATCTTACACCTTTTCATTATGGATGCGCGCACCAATCGTGCGCGGCCAGATTTGCTGTTCAATAAATACACGATTGCTGTGCCATTGCTGCGTAGCACAAGTGAATCGTGCATAATTGACAATAATTTATTCCTTCAATGGCCGCCGTGCATGGAGTCGCCGTGATCTTTGGTTTCCTCAAGTCCCAGACCTTGTCCCCGCGCCAGCGGCGGCTGCAGAACACCACCCTGTTCCGCACGCTCAAGCCGCTGGAGGTCAAGTTCGTGGACGGCCTGATGCACGAGCGGCGCTACCTGCCCGAGGAAATCATCTTCGACGAGAACGAGGAAGGCCAGGCGCTCTACCTGGTCATGGCGGGCCGGGTCGAGATCAGCCGCATTCACGACGGCAGGCGTCAGCTGGTAAGCGAACCCGGTCCGGGCAGCTTCTTCGGCGACCTCGCCCTGCTCGACGACTCGCCGCGCAGCGCCCGCGCGCGCGCCATCGACCACTGCGAGCTGGCGGTGTTCTTTCGCGAAGACTTCCTGGCGCTGATGGATACCGATGCCGTGATCGGCTACAAGATCTCGCTGGCGCTGGCACGCCACATCGGCCAACGCCTGCGCGACGGCTTCGGCGGCCGCCCGCAACTGGAAGCCTTGTGATCGCCGCGCCCCTGGTTCGCGACGAACGCGCCGGACCGGTGGTCTGGTGCGCGATCGTCGGCGTCACCTGCCTGCTGCTGGTGCTGCTCGAGCACATGCTGTGGCTGGTCCTGCCCTTCATCTTCGGCACCGTCATGTACTACACGCTGCTCGGGCCGATGCGGCGCCTGCTGCGCCTGGGCTTTTCGCGCAGCGTCTCGTCGATGCTGGTATGCGCCATCTTCTTCGGCGCCGTGACCCTGACCGTGGCGGCGGCGCTGTCGTGGAGCAGCGGACCGGAAGACGGTGGCTCCTGGCACGACAGCCTGGCGCTGTACGCCAACGGCGGGGTGGCTTTTGTCCGCAACACGATGGCGCTGCTGGAAGCGAAATTCCCGATCCTGGCCGAGATGCACCTGAGCTCCCTGGTCAATAAGCGCTTCAAGGTGTTTACCGATACTTTTGCTCAGCGCTATCTGACCACCATCCTGGTCACCGCGGCCGGCTGGCTGCCTTCGCTGCTGCTGGCGCCCTTCCTCGCCTTCTTCTTCCTGCGCGACGGCCTGCGCTTCAAGAAATTCCTGGCGCGCGCGGTGCCGAACGCCTATTTCGAACGCACGCTGTTCCTGCTGCACCAGGTCGACCAGACCGCGCGCCGCTACTTCGAAGGCCTGCTCAAGCTGACCGTGCTCGACACCATCGTGCTGGGCTTCGGCCTGTGGGTGATCGGCGTCTCCTCGCCGCTGCTGCTGGGTTTCATCTCCGCGCTGCTGGCCTGGGTGCCCTTCATCGGTTCGGTGGTCGGCTGCATGATGGTGGTGATCGTGGCCGCCACCGACGCACCAAGCAACCCGCTGGTGGCCTATGGCGCGATCATCGTCTTCATCCTGGCGCGCCTGCTGGACGATTTCGTGTTCATGCCGATCACGCTCGGGCGCAGCCTCAAGATCCACCCTTTGATCACGGTGCTGATGATCTTCATCGGCGGCGCGCTGTCCGGCGTGGCCGGCCTGATGCTGGTGCTGCCCCTGCTGGGCGTGGTGATGGTGATCGGCGAGACCCTGGGCCGCCTGATGACCAATCCGCGCCTGCGGGCACGGCATCGCTATGCGCGGGCTTTGCGGGAGAAGCAGGCGAGCGGGGATCTGAAAGTCTGAGCACATAAAAAAACGGATTCATGTTGGCGCATGAATCCGTTTTATGACGCGGCCGTTGCGGCCCTGCTTTACTTGCGCCCCGCCGCCTTCGGCTTGGCCTTGATGGTCGACAGGATGCCGGGCTTGGCCTTCGACGGCGGCGGCGTGAAGCCTGCCGGCGCGCGATCGCCGCGGCGCTCGTTACCCGCCGCGCTGGCGCGGCCACCACGCTCGTTGTTCCGGCGGGTCGCCACTTCGATCACGCGGCCCTTGGGCGCTGCGCTGCGGGCCTCGGCCACCAGCGGCATGTTCTTGCGCTCGCTGCGCGGCGTCATTTCCAGCTCGCTGCCCGGCGGCGGCACCAGGTGGCGCTCGCCGTTGCCGATCAAATCGCCACGGCCCATGCGCTTCAGGCCTTCGCGCAGCACCGGCCAGTTTTCCGGGTCGTAGTAGCGCAGGAAGGCTTTGTGCAGCTTCCTGGTCTTGCCGCTCTTCGCGGTTTCGACGACTTCCGAATCCTCGGTCACCTTGGCCAGCGGGTTCTTCCCGCTGTGGTACATGGTGGTCGCCATCGCCATCGGGGTCGGCGTGAAGGTCTGCACCTGGTCGAGGTGGAAGTTGTTCTTCTTCAGCCACAGCGCCAGGTTCAGCATGTCCTCGTCGGTCGAACCCGGGTGGGCCGCGATGAAGTAGGGGATCAGGTACTGCTTCTTGCCCGCCTCCTTCGAGTACTTGTCGAACAGCGCCTTGAACTCGTCGTAGCTGCCGATACCCGGCTTCATCATCTTCGACAGCGTGCCCTCTTCCGTGTGCTCGGGCGCGATCTTCAGCAGGCCGCCGACGTGGTGCGTGACCAGCTCCTTCACGTACTCCGGCGAACGTACCGCCAGGTCGTAGCGCAGGCCCGAACCGATCAGGATCTTCTTGATGCCCGGGATGGCGCGCGCCTTGCGGTACAGCGAAATCAGCTTGCTGTGGTCAGTGCCCAGATTGCTGCAGATGGTCGGGTACACGCAGGACAGGCGGCGGCAGGTTTCCTCGATCTTCTTTTCCTTGCAGGCCAGGCGGTACATGTTGGCGGTCGGGCCGCCCAGGTCCGTGATGGTGCCGGCGAAGTTCTTGGTGGTGTCGCGAATCAGCTCGATCTCGCGCAGGATCGACGGCTCCGAGCGGCTCTGGATAATGCGGCCTTCGTGCTCGGTGATCGAGCAGAAGGTGCAGCCGCCGAAACAGCCGCGCATGATGTTCACCGAGTAGCGGATCATCTCCCAGGCCGGGATGTGGGCCTTGCCATAGCTCGGGTGCGGCGCGCGCGCGTAAGACAGGTCGTAGACGCCATCCATCTCGTCCATGGCCAGCGGCAGCGGCGGCGGATTCAGCCAGACGTCGCGGTCGCCGTGCTGCTGCACCAGCGCGCGCGCATTGCCCGGATTCGACTCGAGGTGGAACACGCGCGAAGCGTGCGCATACATCACCGGATTCTCGCTGACAGTCTCGAACGACGGCAGGCGCACCACGGTCTTCGCGGCTTTGGCGCGCGCGGCGGCCTGGCGCTCTTCGCGCGTCATGATGACGATCGGCTTGACCTCGGGTGCCGGCTGCGCATTCTCGGTCGCGCAGGCCTTGGTGTCTTCCTGCGCCATTGCATACGGGTTCGGATGCGGATCGACACGGCCAGGCACGTCGACACGGGTCGAGTTGTGCACGCTCCACTCCTCGTCCGGCAGCCAACCGTGCGGCACCAGGAAAGCGGTACCGCGCAAGTCGCGGATGCTCTTGATGTTTTCGCCGGCGGCGATGCGGCGCGTGACGTCGACCAGCGCGCGCTCGGCGTTGCCGAAAATGACCAGGTCGGCCTTCGATTCGAACAGCACCGAGCGGCGCACCTTGTCCGACCAGTAATCGTAGTGGGCGATGCGGCGCAGCGAGGCCTCGATCGAGCCGGCGATGACCGGTACGCCCGGGAAGGCTTCGCGGGCGCGCTGGCAGTACACGGTCACGGCGCGGTCCGGACGTTTATTCGGCTCGCCGTTCGGCGTGTAGGCGTCATCCGAGCGGATCTTGCGGTCGGCCGTGTAGCGGTTGACCATCGAGTCCATGTTGCCGGCGGTGATGCCCCAGTACAGATTGGGTTTACCCAGCGCGCGGAATGGTTCCACGGAGGTCCAGTCGGGCTGGCTGATGATGCCGACACGGTAACCCTGGGCTTCCAGCAGACGGCCGACCAGCGCCATCCCGAAGCTCGGGTGGTCGATGTAGGCGTCGCCGGTGATCAGGATGATGTCGCACGAATCCCAGCCCAACTTGTCCATCTCGGCACGGGACATGGGCAGGAAAGGCGCGGCGGGAGCACGGCTGGAACGTTTGGCAACGTTCGCGAAAAGATTGGCGGGGGAGTTCATTGGCCGATATTTTACAGGAAAAGCCTGCGGCCAGCTCCCTCCCCTTCCAAAATTGGCTTAATTTTCAACAACTTGGCTCATCCGTTGCGGACGAACGTTGCGTTAAATACCCATATTGTTCAGGATATTGCCCAGCTGGCGCAGCGCTGGCTCCAGGGTTGGATGGCGGGCGGCGAAGCGGGCCGTGATTTCCTGGCTGCGCGAAGCCAGGCCATAGGTGTTGGCGTCCGGATTGTCGGCACGGCGCTCGAGCACGTGCTTGATGTCGCCGTCGAGCTGGCGCAGCAGCATCTCCAGTTCGTCGTCGACCTCGCCCGTCTCTTCGAGGTGGCGGTGCAGGGTTTTCAGGTGCGCTTTCAGGGTGTCTTCGTTGTCGTTCAACATGTCTTGCCTCATGTGGTGAACCTGGTCTCCAGGTACAGCTTCTCGACCTGTTCGCGGGCCCAGGGCGTCTTGCGCAGGAACTTCAAGCTCGACTTGATGCTCGGGTCCTTGATGAAACAATTGATCGCGATGCGGCGGCCGAGCCCGTCCCAGCCGTAATGCTCGACCAGGCGGGTCAGCAACGATTCTAAGGTAATACCGTGTAATGCCTGAACACTCATAGTTGCAAGTTTATATCTGATAGGGGAAGGATGGGCGCGCGCCCATCCTTCGCTGACCGTTTATTCGCCGGTCAGGCCACGGCGCTCCAGCAGCGGCTGTACCTGCGCATCACGGCCGCTGAAGCCGCGGTACATCTCCATCGCGTCCATGGTGCCGCCGCGCGACAGCAGCATCTTGCGGAAGTGGTCGCCGTTCTTGCGGGTCAGGCCGCCGTGCTCCTTGAACCAGTTCACGGTATCGGCATCCAGCTTCTCGGCCCACAGGTAGCCATAGTAGCCGGCCGAATAGCCGCCCGAGAACACGTGCGAGAAGTAGGTGGTGCGGTAGCGCGGCGGGACCAGCGGGAAGTCGGCGCCGGCGTCATGCAAGGCCTTGGCTTCGAAGGCCAGCACGTCGCCCGGGATCTGGTCCGGGCCCAGCTGGTGCCAGCTCTGGTCCAGGATCGCGGCCGCCAGGTACTCGGTGGTGCGGTAGCCTTCGTTGAACTTGCTCGATGCCTGCACCTTGTCCAGCAGTTCTTTCGGCATCGCCGCGCCGGTCTGGTAATGCTTCGCGTAGTTGGCCAGCACTTCCGGCCAGTCCATCCACATCTCGTTGACCTGCGACGGGAACTCGACATAGTCGCGCGGCACGCGGGTACCCGAGAAGCGCGGGTACTTCACGTTCGAGAACATGCCGTGCAGCGCATGGCCGAACTCGTGGAACATGGTGCGCACTTCGTCATAGGTCAGCAGGGTCGGCTCGCCGGCCGACGGCTTCGGAATGTTCAGGTGGTTGGCGATCACCGGGTGCGTGCCCAGCAGGGTGTTCTGGCCGACGTAGGCGTTCATCCAGGCGCCGCCGCGCTTGTTGGCGCGCGCATACGGGTCGTGCAGGAAGATCGCCAGCTGCTTGCCGTCGCTGTCGAAGACGTCGAACACGCGCACGTCCGGATCGTACACCGGCAGGTCCTTGCGCTCCTTGAAGGTGATGCCGAATTCCTTGGTGGCGGCGAAGAACACGCCGTCGACCAGCACGCGGTTGTATTCGAAGTACGGCCGCAGCTGGCTCTGGTCGAAGGCGTAGCGCTGGGCGCGCACCTTGTCGGTGTAATAGTTCCAGTCGTAGGCCGCGACCTGGAACTTGCCGCCTTCGGCATCGACCACCTTCTGCAGGTCGGCCGCTTCCTTCCTGGCGTTGTTCACGGCCGGCTTGGCGAATTCCGCCAGCAGCTTGTTGACGGCGCCCGTGTCCTTGGCGGTCTGGTCTTCCAGCATGTAGGCCGCGTGGCTCGGGTAGCCCAGCAGCTTGGCGCGCTCGGCGCGGGTTTTGGCCAGCTCCAGCACCAGGCTGCGGTTGTCGAAATCGCCGCCATGGCTGCCGCGCGCCATCGAGGTCGCCAGCAGCTTTTCGCGGGTCGCGCGATTGGTCAGCACGGACAGCGGCGCCTGCTGGGTGGTGTTCACGACCGGGATCACGAACTTGCCGTCCAGGCCGCGCTTCTTGGCCTCCGCCGCGGCGACGTCGATCGCCTTATCGGACATGCCGGCCAGCTCTTCGCGGCTGCCGACCACCAGCGCCGAGGCGTTCGCTTCCTTCAGCACGTTCTGGCTGAACTGGGTCTGCAGGGCGGCGATCCTGGCGTTGTAGGCCTTCAGCTTGATCTTGTCGTTGCTCGAGAGCTGGGCGCCGGCGCGCACGAAATCGGTGTGGTAGCGCTGCAGCAGGTAGGCCGACTCGGCATCCAGGTGCAGCTTGGCGCGCTTGTCGTACAGGGTCTTGATGCGCTTGTAGAGCTTTTCGTTCAGGCGGATCTTGTCGCTGTGCGCGGCCAGCTTCGGCGCCAGCTCCTTGTCCAGCGCATTCAGGGTGTCGTTGGTGTTGGCGCCGACCAGGCTGGAGAAGACGGTCGAGACGCGGTTCAGCAGCTGGCCCGAACGCTCCATCGCGACGATGGTGTTCTCGAAGGTCGGCGCGGCGCGGCTATCGGCGATGGCGTCGATCTCGGCCGACTGCTGGCGCATGCCTTCCTCGAACGCCGGCGCGAAGTCCTCGTTCTTGATCTTGTCGAAGGCCGGGTACTGGAACGGCAGGGTGCTCGGCTTGGCGAAGGGGTTCGATGCCGGCAGTTGCGATGGCGCGGCCTGGGCGAAACCGGCGACGGCGGCGGCCACTGCGAAGGCCAGGATGTGGGAACGGTGCATTTTTCTCTCCAGTGAAAATCGTTTTTTTAATTGCCGGTCAGGCCGCGGCGCTCCAGCAGCGGCTGAATCTGCGCATCGCGGCCGCGGAAGTTGCGGAACAGGTCCATCGCATCGGCCGAGCCGCCGCGCGACAGCAAGGTCTGACGGAAGTGGTCGCCGTTCTTGCGGTTCAAACCGCCGTTTTCCTTGAACCACTCGACCGTGTCCGCATCCAGCTTTTCGCTCCACAGGTAGGCGTAGTAGCCGGCCGAATAGCCGAGCGAGAAGCTGTGCGAGAAATAGGTCGTGCGGTAGCGCGGCGGCACCGGTGCGAAGTCGACGCCGGCGTCACGCAGCGCAGCCGCCTCGAAGCCCAGCACGTCGCTCGGGATCTGCTTGGGCGTCAGCTGATGCCAGCGCTGGTCGAGCAGCGAGGCGGCCAGGTACTCGGTCGTGATGTAGCCCATGTTGAACTTCTTCGAGGCCTGCACCTTGTCCAGCAGCTCCTGCGGCATCGGCGCACCGGTCTGGTAGTGCTTGGCGTAGTTGGCCAGCACCTCGGGCCAGGTCGCCCACATCTCGTTGACCTGCGACGGATACTCGACGAAGTCGCGCGGCGTGTTGGCGCCCCCGAAAGTCGGGTACTTCACGTTCGAGAACATGCCGTGCAGCGCGTGGCCGAACTCGTGGAAGGCGGTGCGCACTTCGTCGTAGGTCAGCAGGGTCGGCTGGCCGGCGGGCGGCTTCGGGATGTTCAGGTGGTTTGCCACCACCGGGTGGTTGCCCAGCAGCGTGGACTGCGTGACGTACTCGTTCATCCAGGCGCCGCCCTGCTTGTTCGGGCGCGCGTAGTAATCCATGATGAAGATTGCCAGCTGCTTGCCGTCGGCGTCGAAGACGTCGAACACGCGCACATCCGGGTCGTACACCGGCAGGTCCTTGCGCTCTTTAAAGGTGATGCCGAATTCCTTGGTCGCGGCGAAGAACACGCCGTTCAGCACCACGTTGTTCAGCTCGAAGTAGGGCTTCAGCTGGCTCTCGTCGAAGGCGTATTTCGCCTGGCGCACCTTATCGGTGTAGAAGGCCCAGTCGTGCGCGGCGACCTGGAAGCCGCCTTTCTCCGCATCGATGACGCTCTGGATCTCCGCGGCTTCACGCTTCGCGTTGTTCACCGCCGGCAGCGCCAGCTCGCCCAGCAGCTTATTGACGGCTTCCGGCGTCTTCGCGGTTTCGACTTCCAGCGAATAGGCGGCGTAGTTCGGGTAGCCCAGCAGGGTCGCCTTCTCGGCGCGCAGCTTGGCCAGGCGCTGCACCAGTTCGCGGCTGTCGAATTCGCCGCCGCGGCTGCCGCGCGCCATCGAGGCGGCCATCAGGCGCTCGCGCGTGCTGCGATTGGTCAGCGCGGACAGCTGCGGCTGGCCGGTGGTGTTGGCCAGCGCGATCACGAACTTGCCGTCCAGGCCGCGCTTCTTCGCTTCGGCAGCGGCAGCGTCGATTTCGGCGTCCGACAGACCGGCCAGTTCGGCGCGGGTCTCGACCACCAGGCTCGATGCATTCGCTTCCTTCAGCACGTTCTGGGCGAAGGTCGACTGCAGGCTGGCGATCTCGCCGTTATAGGCCTTCAGCTTGTCCTTGTTGGCGGACGAGAGCCTGGCGCCGGCACGCACGAAGTCGCGGTAGTAACGCTCCAGCAGGTGCTTCGACTCGGCGTCGAGCTTGAGATTGTCGCGCTTGTCGTACAGGGTCTTCACGCGCTGCCACAGCTTGTCGTTCAGGTAGATCGCATCGGCATGGGCCGCCAGCTTCGGCGACATCTCGCGGTCGATCGCATCCAGGTTGTCGTTGGTGTTCGCGCCCTGCAGATTCGCGAAGGTGGTCGACACGCGCGCCAGCAGCTGGCCCGCGCGCTCCATCGCGACGATGGTGTTCTCGAAGGTCGGCGCGTTGCGGTTGTTGGCGATCGCCTCGACCTCCAGCAGATGCACGCGCATGCCGACTTCGAAGGCCGGCTTGAAGTGCTCGTCCTTGATCTTGTCGAAGGCCGGATAGTGGAAAGGCAGCGTGCTGGCCCTGGCGAATGGGTTCGAGGCCTCGAGGACGGTGGCGGAAGCGGCAGAAGTTGCGGGAGCGGCGGCGAGGACGGGGGTGGCGGTCGCTGCGTAGGCAAGCGCGATGCTTGCCGCAACGATGAAGCGGTGTGGCTGTTTCATGCGATCTTTCACGGACACTGTATGGACACTGCCGGAGCAAGCCCGGCAGCAGGTGCGCGGAAGATCATAGCAGGCTTATCAGTGAGCCGCCTCTTCCTGTTCGCTTTCCTCGACCACTTTTTCTTCGATGCGGCGGTCCGGAATCAGCCACATCACGGCCACGCCCACGTAGATCGCAAAGCCCAGCCAGGCGGCAAACCAGGCCGCCGCCATGCCGACCAGGTAGAGAACGATCGAGATCTTGCCCTTGCGGTCATCGCCGACGGCTTCCGCCAGCGTCGTGTTCTTGTCGTGCTTGCGCACGAGGACGCGCACCAGCAGCGAGTAAGCCACCGCGCACATGAACAGCACGAAGCCATAGGTGGCGGTGGGTCCGGTCTCGAAATGGTTCTCGCCCGTCCAGGCCGTTACAAAGGGGATCAGCGACAGCCAGAACAGCAGGTGCAGGTTGGCCCAAAGGACGCCGCCGCTGACTTCTTCCACGGCGTGCATCATGTGGTGGTGGTTGTTCCAGTAGATGCCGACGTAGATGAAGCTGAGCACATAGCTCATGAACACGGGCCATAGCGGCAGCAGGGCGTGGAAATGCGCGCTGTGCGGGACTTTGAGTTCCAGCACCATGATGGTGATGATGATGGCGATGACGCCGTCGCTGAAGGCTTCTAATCGGTTTTTGCCCATGGTTCTGGTTTCTCAGGTAGCTAGCCGTTGCTATACGTTTCTCGCAGCATACCGGTAGTTTTTTCTTTCCGACGCAGGCAGAACATTCGATACGAACCGCTCGGCACAGGCACCCCATCGAACAAAGTTACAGCGGCCTTCACGTAGAGTAAGTCCGTGGTTCGCACCGGATTCGTCATCAGGAGATTCGATACCGTACGCATCCTGTTCCCAAAAACAGATGGGGCAAATCTCGTAGTCCTGACCGTGCGGAATCGTGTAGTAATCGCAGCAGTCGCACTGATCCAATAGATTGGACATCGGCTCTTCAATGATCTTTTCGTTGATGGGAGATCACTACTTTAGCACCTGAGTCAGGACGGCAGGTCAATCCGTACGTTCGAGCAGCTTGTTGAATACCTTGATGATCTTGGCATGCCCTACTAGCCGGCTGCCTTCGTGTACACGCACCTCTCGACCGATCCACAAGCACCCCGGATATGCCTCCGGGGTGATGAACCAGATCTTTGCCACTATCGTCTCTCCCGGCCACACCTCATCTTTGTCGATATATTCATGGTGCCCCGAAGTCAGGTAGTTCTCCAGCAGCTGATGACCGGGGCGATAGCCCGACCTGACAGCATTGGCCTTCCCACCATCTTCTGGCAAGAAGAAGGTGACTTCTGCTTCGGCATCAGCTTGCCTTCGGTTGGACATACTCATAGTTTGAATGACGTAAGCCCCATGGTGAATGGGCAATTCCCATACTGGAGCTTGTTCCCGTAGATGCCGATGAAGCTGAGCACATAGCTCATGAACACGGGCCATAGCGGCAGCGGCGATAAATGCGCGATCCTCGGTAGATGGCAAGCATAAACGGAACAGCAATAAACAGAATCCCCGGCAGCAGATCTTTTAACCACATCATGAACGATTCGAGCCGATGAGTACGGTGCCACGCATTGTCGAGAGCGACCCAGCCCAGACTGGTCAGCGCTAGCCAGAGAACCAGCGTACCAAGCACAATATTTTTTGGCGTTAAAAGCGCACGCTTGAGAGAAGCCGCCATCACTGGCACCCCAACCAGAACCAGGAAGGGTAGTACGACAACAAGCAGGAGTATCGTCGCGTAGATAGTCCACCCCGGTACAATGGACCAGCGCTGGTGCTCGGACAAAAGACCGTCTGCGACCCTGTTGCTGAAGTCCATATAGCATCCAACAAAATTGGTGCCGACCAGGCCGATCCCGGCATACAGGTAGGCAAGCGCGAGCGGTTTGAAACCAATGACAGGAAAATCCGCACCCAGCATGGCCCGCCAGATCATGAAAGCCAAGCCGATCGCCGCGCCGATGAGAATCAGTCC
>NZ_JANUGX010000028.1 GCF_024753245.1 Massilia norwichensis
TTCTGGATGTCAAATCTGAACGTTACCGGCGGTCCGCCTATAGGAGTAACAGACGTGTCGCCAAAACGATGGGGAGCGCCTAACGCGGCCATGCTTGAAGAGAAAGAAGTTATGCGCGTGGCCAACTGTCTATATCCAGTCCATGCAATGGGATATAACTGGCTCCAAAGCAACGCTGTGTCCGCCAAGAAGACGGCCGCCCGTATCAGAGATCTCATCAAATCATATCAAGCACATGGTCACAAGTGTGACAAAGTGATTCTGGTTACCCATTCAATGGGCGGCATTCTGGCGCGCGCTCTAATTCATCCTGAGATGGGCGGCTTGAATGATTGCGTTCTAGGCATCTATCACAGCGTACAACCGGTTTACGGTTCTGCAGCAGCATACAAACGCGTCCGTAGCGGAGTAGACGGCCATTTGCCTGCTCCGGCCATCATCGGAAATACGGGGCAGGACGTCACAGCGGTATTTGCCAATGCCCCCGGTCCTCTTGAACTTCTACCAACGCCAGAGTATGGCCATAACTGGTTAAAAGTCCAAGACCGCAATGGCAAAACCTTGGCGCAATGGCCAGCAACCGCAGACGTATCGGCAGCACCCTCCGACGCAACCAACGCGGTGGATATGAGCGGAGCACCGCTGGGCGATATTTACACCCAGGAACCTGAAAACTGGTGGCGCTTGATTAATCCGAAGTGGACAAACCCGGCGAAGAAGAAATTCAAGGGTTCATCGGCAACGAAGTTAGTTAATGAAAGGATCGCCGACGCCCAGGCATTTCACGCCAAAATCAAAAATACGTTCCACGCCCATACGTACGCCAGCTACGCAGCCGATGCAAAAAACCCGACACATGGCAGCGTGATTTACAAAATCGAGCCTTTATCCCATGCAGACATTCACGTCAATACGGCAATTGCAGCTGCAAAAGAGTCGCCACTGTTGTGGAGACTGGTAAGCGAGGACGGGACAGGCGATCTGATTGTTTCCTTGAAAGACCAGCGCAGATTTAAATTGAAACTCCTGCCGCCGCAGGACGCGGGAGATGGTACTGTTCCTTCCGATTATTCGGCAGCGAAAGTAAAAGCGGCTGTGCACTTTGTCCAGACCGGGTATGACCATCAAGGGAGCTACAAGGCGGATGCGGTCAGTGTCTCCATGCTATATGCGATGATAAAGATTGCCAATACCGCCGAGGGGTGGAAGACCTGATACGAATATGACGTACTCTGTTGTCAACACCTGATTTGCCAATTCAAACAGAATCAGGACATTGCTGCCTAAATAGTTTTCACATCTATTAACAATGAATAACCCCATTTCAAAACCAGAATCAAAAAAACGACTCATATTCACGGCCTTAGCTGGTGTCATTGCCACTGCAGGCCTTTTCCTCTTTCTTCATCATCAGGCCTATTCTTACGAGGACACTGGCGTGCCAACTCAAACCGAAATGTCTCCCCGACTGAAAAAATTGTTTGCAAAAACAAAAGCTGTCTGTTTTGGCCGGTATGTGCTCGACGTTCCTGAAGAAGCGCAGCTCATCCTGGGCAATCAAGAAATGCCAGCAGAAATAGTTACGCATGAGAATGCGGCGGGAAAGGAGAAAGATCTGGTAGAGGCATTTCGCAAAGCAACTCTTATAAAGCGAGAGAACGCAGAATTTACATCCCTCTCAGCCGGCCCGGTTCCAAACAGCTTGTTACTGCGTTACTTCGGTAGTCCTTATCTGAAATCGGTCGGCGCTGAGGGGATCATGAGTTTCGTCCCCGCAGGCACCCATGTTTTCGAGTTCGGCTGGGGATCCGGAGATGAAGAGAGCGCCGATCAAATCATAAGACAATCGGCTGACATTGCGCGCAACCTGCGCGCCCGTGATAACACGGAAGTACCGAAAGGCCCGGGCGCTTGCATCGACTTGGGCTTCATTGCAGAAACGACCGGGAAATTCCAGGAGATATTCTCGGCTGGCGTTCATTTCCCAAGCCTGCCTGATGTAAGTTTTTCCGTGATGTCAAATAAAGATGCCAGCACCGATGGCCCCAATGGCGTGGGCATCATCGCGCGTCACGAGGCTGCCATGCGGGACCAAGGCGTTGTTTTTCCGTTTGATACCGGACTAACACGTTTGCGCATGGGCAAGCATATCGTTAATGGCTGGAATGGCGAAGAGGTCTTGTTGCGGCATAACGGAAAAGATGGCGTGATGATCCACGAGTTCATGTGGGAGGCTATCGGAAAAACTGGTGATTTGCGTCATCCCGCGGCTGTCGACATCAATCTCGATACCGGTGTGGCTGCGAACACAAAATACGCAGTAAAAGGTTCGCTGACGGATGACGAAGCCGTTGCTCTCTGGGATAAACTTCTTTCTAGCCTCCGTTTTCGGGATTGATAGGCAAAGGCATACTATCGGTTTTAGCAACTACTGGAATTAAGCCAGCAGCGTGGTCGAAATAATGAAACTGCTGCGGAGAGGGTGCGAAACATGTCAATGAGAATCATCGTTGTGGGCGATTCTACCGATCATGGCGGCAAAGTGATCAGCGGCTCGCCACAGCACGACGTAGACGGAAAGCCCATCGCGCGGCTTGGCGACCAGGTGGATTGCCCTCAGCATTACCCGGGTGGTAAACCGCACGGAGTCAACAAGATCATTACCGGCCACTCCAGCGTGACCGTGGGAGGTATAGCGGTAGCCGTGGAAGGCTGTGTCACGGAATGTGGATGCAAGCTGATCGGCTCGCACCGGGCCAGCGTGGGCTGACCGGGCTCGATCACTGTGCCGCGAGCTCACCATGTGACGTACTTGTGACGTGACTCCTGATAAGTTACCATCCCTCCCCTTTGGTGTGGCTGGTTATCGCATCTGGCAAGCGTTGCAAGTCATTGATTAATAAAGGTTGTCCGTGCCGACCCGGCGACTTTTAATCCGTTGGTCGCAGGTTCGAGCCCAGCACGGCCTACCAGAATTTAGTTGTAAGCATTGAAGGCGTTGCGAATTTTTCGTAACGCCTTTTTTGTTTTTGGTGCGCCTATCCAATCATCGTACGCAAGACCTCAACCCCATCCGGATCCCCCTTCAGCCTCTCCGCCGCCGCACAGATCTTCCGGTAATAGACCCCATTCCGCACCCCGCGATAATCCTTGTAAGCCTCGGCGATCGGATCGGCGCTGCCCTCGCGCCTGGCCTTGTCGATCAAGGCCTGCAGGTAGCGCGTGCCGGTGCGGATATTGGTCGCCTCATCGATGAATGCGGGGCTGTCGTGAAAGGCATCCGCCTCCTGGTAAAGCGCCGCCTCGGGCCGACGTGCGTGCAACGGCTGGCGCAAATTGTCGAGCCGGAAGAGTTCGCGGTTTGCGACCTTCAGCAGCTGCATCAGGCCGCGCGCGCTGCTGCCCTCGGCCTGCGCCGTTTTGTCGAAGCGCGATTCAATGTAGATCTGGCAGACGATCATCTCGGTGCTGAGACAGGACTGGTTGTTTTCCTCGACCAGCTTCCTGATCGCACGCAGGCGCGCCAGCTGCGCTTCCGGTGATATGGCCTTGCCCTGCCCCGGCGACGAACCCCGTTCAAGCTGCCTGTCCATGTCTGCCTCCTTGCCAAGCGCGCAGATCCATGGTCCCGCCAGCCCCATCCGTCATGCTTGAGTACGCTCAAAATCCATGCAGGATGGGTAGAAATCATGTGCACAGAAAAAGTTGCTCGACCTCAACGGACCCGGCAATTCCCCTCCGTTCGTTTCTTAAAGGAATATTCTTATTGTCGGGTACGATTTCACCACTGCAGCACTCAACCACTCAGCCGCCATGCCCCTCGATCTTTCAGACACCCTCGTCGTCGGTATCTCCGCCACTGCCCTGTTCGACCTGGCCGAAGCGGATGCCGTCTATAAAGCCAAATACGCGAAAAACCCGCAAAGCGCGCTCGACGAATACCGCGCCTACATGCTGGAACGCGAGAACGAGCCGCTGCGCGACGGCACCGGCATGCCGCTGGTACGCGCCCTGCTCGGTCTGAACCGCTTTGCGCCATCGGAATCGAAGCCGCTGGTCGAAGTCGTGGTCATGTCGCGCAACAGTCCCGAAACCGGGGTGCGCGTGTTCAACAACATCCGTTCGCGCGGGCTACCGATCTCGCGCCACGCCTTCACCGGCGGGCAGTCGGTGGTCGACTACCTGGATGCCTTCGCGGTCGACCTGTTCCTGACCACCAACGTCGAGGATGCCCAGCGCATCATCGATGCCCAGGCCTGCGCCGCCGCCGTGCTCAAGCCGCCGCCGCATGCGGGCGAGGCGCCGCTCGAGGATCAGGTGCGCATCGCCTTCGACGGCGATGCCGTGCTGTTCGACGATTCGAGTGAGCTGGTCTACAAGACCGAGGGCCTCGGCCGCTTCCACACGGTCGAAGACGAAAAGCAGAACGAGCCGATGAACGATGGCCCCTACGCCATCCTCCTGCGCAAGCTGGCCAAGCTGCAGCAAAGCCTGCCCTTCGGCGCGGATGCCTCACCGGTGCGCATCGCCATCGTCACCGCGCGCAGTGCGCCGGCCGAGATGCGGGTCATCAATACCCTGCGCCACTGGGGCGTCTACGTGAACGAGATCTTCTTCCTGGGCGGCGTGCCGAAGTCGAAGGTGGTGAAAGCCTTCCGTGCCCACATCTTCTTCGACGACCAGGACCTGCACCTCGATCCAGCCGCCAAGCACGTGCCCTCCGGCCGCGTACCCTACCGCTCGGATTCGCCGCTGTACTCGCCGCTGGCAGGCGTCGACCTGGCCGACGAGCCGCCGCTGCTAATCGAGAAAGTCGAAACCACCTGAGCGCCACCGCGCACCTCGAAACGGGCGCTCGCCACCGCGCGCCCGTCCTCCCCCACCAGCTTGACTTCATGCTTGCCCGGCACCGGCGCCCAGCCTTCCGCCAGCCTGGCCTGGTCCAGCTTCTCGCCGTCCAGTACCCAGGCCAGGCCGCGCTCGCCCTGCGCTGTAAAACGCACCCGCTGCAGTTTTTCCGGGATGTCCGGATCGAGCGCGATCAGGCTGGAATCGGCCGGGTACACGATCTTCGGCTGCCGCTGGCCTGGGGCCAGCAGGGTTACGGCCGCGGTCTCGGTGCCGCGCACGAACCATTCGCTGCGTGGCGGCTCGACGGCCGGCGTGAAGGCGACGTTCTGCCGCACCAGGCCCGCGGGGACGGCCGGCGCGCGGCCCGGGCTGGCGCGGTGCAGGTAGTCCATCACGTCGCGCCACACCGGCGCCGCCCCCGAGACGCCGGACACGTCCCACATCGGACGCCCATCGAAGTTGCCGACCCAGACCCCGACCGTGTAGCGGTCCGAGTAGCCGACACACCAGTTGTCGCGCATGTCCTTGCTGGTGCCGGTCTTCACCGCGCTCCAGAAGCTGGTCGCCAGTTCGTTGCGCAGGCCGAAGGTCACGCTGCGCGCGCCGCGGTCGGACAGGATGTCGCCGACGATGAAGACGGCCTTCTGGTCGAGCACGCGGTGGCGCTTGTCAGGCCCGCGCGCGCGCAGGGTCACGCTGCCCTGCATGCCGCCGTTGGCCAGCGTGCGGTAGGCGTTGGTCAGTTCCAGCAGGCTGACGTCGGCCGAGCCGAGCGCCAGCGAATAGCCGTAGAAGTCCGCCGCTTCGGTCAGGCTCGATAGCCCGACCTCGCGCAGCCGTTCGTGGAAGCGCTCGACGCCCGTCAGCATCAGGGTCCGCACCGCCGGGATGTTCAGCGAACCGGCCAGGCTGGTGCGCACGCTCGCGACCTCGTGGTAGCGACGGTCGTAATTCTGCGGCACGTACAGGCCGCCGACGGTCGGGATGTCGACCGGGGTGTCGTCCAGCAGCGAGGCGGCGTGCAGGATGCCGCGCTCGATCGCCAGCTCGTACAGGAAGGGTTTCAGCGTCGAGCCGGCCTGGCGCAGCGCGGCCACGCCGTCGACCTCGCCGGTACCGGTATTCGCAACGTAAGCGAGGATCTCGCCGCTGTCGTTGTCCAGCACCAGCACGGCACCGTCGCCGACGTTGCGCTCGGCGAGTTCGGCCAGGTGGCGGCGCAGGGTCGTGGCGGCGAAGCGCTGCAGGTCGGCGTCGAGGGTGCTGCGCAGTACGCGCTGAGGCGCGGCGCCGTCCATCAGCAGGCGCGCCACCTGGGCCGGCGGCCGCTTGAAGGCGGCGCCCTGGCGGCCCAGCGCCACCTCGGCCTGCCATTCGATCGTCGCACAGGAGGACGCGGCTTTCAGCTCGGCGGCCAGCGCACAGGCGCGCCGTGCGAGCTCGCGCGTGGACGCGCCCGGCGCGCGCAGCAGGCTGGCGAGGATCGCCGATTCGCCGGTGTCCAGGCCGGACGGCGCCTTGCCGAACAGGCCGCGCGCCGCCGCGCCGATGCCCTGCAGCTCGCCGCGAAAGCTCGCCAGATTGAGGTAGGCTTCGAGGATCTGCTGCTTGCTCCAGCCGGCTTCCAGCTCGCGCGCGGCCAGCGCCTGGTCCCACTTCTGGCGCCAGTTGCGGCCGGCGGCGCGCGCAGCCAGCGCCGGGTCGAGCAGGCCGGCCAGCTGCATGGTGATGGTCGAGGCGCCGCGCAGGCGCGCCTGGCTGCCGTGCACGCGAAACAGGTTGTCCCAGGCCGCCTGGCCGACCGCCTTCAGGTCGATGCCGCCGTGCTCCATGAAGCGCTGGTCTTCGGCCTGCATCACTGCGCGGCCCAGCGCCGGCGAGATGTCGGCAAGCGCGACCCAGGGCTGGCGTCGCGCTGTCATGTCGATGCGCACGCTCTCCACCGGCACCCCATGACGGTCGAGCAGCTGCGCCTCGGACGGCTGCCAGGCCGCCTTTACCTGGGCCGGCGTCGGCACCGCGGCCTGCGCCTGCACGCCGAGTCCCAAAGCGAGGACGAGCAGCAGGCGCTTCACGGTCCCACCGTCAAGGCGGCATTCGGCAGCTCGCCGAACATCTCGGGGTTGTACATCGCCTCGATGCGCGTCAACGGCATGCTGAAGCGTCCTTCGTTATTCAGGCGCACCGTGTACTCGACGCTGAAGCGGCCCTTGGGGACGAATTCGTAGTAGGAGCGGAAGGCGCTTTGCGTGCGTTCCTGGAAAGCCGGATAGACCCAACCGCGCGCGCGCTCGCCCGAGGAGGCGATCTGGCTGTCGCGACCCAGTCCCGTACCGAGGATGCTGGCGCCGGCCGGGACCGGATCGTCGACCACGACCCAGGTCATGTCGGCCTGGGCGTCGATGTCCAGGCGCACGCGGTAGACGTCGCCACGCGACCACTGGCCCCGGGTTTTCTGCTCGACCGGCGTGACCGTGCGCACCATGCGGTAGCCCGAGGACAGCGGCGCCTTGAGCGGAATGGCGGCCAGGCTGCGCACCGTGGCCCAGGGCTTGCCGGTGCCGAGCTGGCGCAGGGTCAAGCTGGCCTGCCCCTCCGGCCAGGCCTGCAGCACGGTCGAGGGAACGGTACCTGTCCACGACGCCGCACCCAGTGTCAGCTGCGCCTTGCCGCTTACCGGCTCGGCCTCGTACTTGCGCGAGAAGGCGTCCATTGCCACCACGCCCCAGGCGTTGGCGGTGGTCGTGCCCCAGTGGCCGCGCTGCTGGCGGCCCAATGCGCCGCGCGCCAGGCGGCCGATGTCGGCCTGCCAGAACGGATCGCCGATCGCGGCCAGCAGCAGGCGGTTGGCGTTGGCATCGCTTGATGCCATCAGCCACCACCAGTCGTCGCTGCGCTCGGTCGAAAAGCCCAGGATCGTGCCCTGCAGGTGCATACGCGCGCGCAGCACCTGGCGGGCCTGCGCAAGTTGCTGGTCGCGCTGCGGCAAGCCGGTGCTGCGGGTGAGAATCTGGTACCAGTCGAGGACAGCGGAGGTCGGCCACAGATTGGGCTGGACCGTGATCGCTTCCAGCATGGCCGGCGTCACCTTGCCGCTCCTCGACAGCGCCTCGAGCGCCGACAGCTTGCGCACCGTAAGCTCGCCGCTGGCGATCAGGTACGGCTGCGCCAGCCTGCCTTCGACGAAGGCGCTCAAGCCGGCCTCCATGCGTTCCTTCAGCTCGTCCGGGATCGCATAGCCCGCCTCCGCCGTTACCGACAACACATAAGCCGTCAGGATGTCGCTGCCCCGCTCCATGGGCGCGAAGTACTTGACCAGGCCATTCGGATCGAGGTGGGCCGGCAGGGTCGCCACGGTGGCGTCCCACATCGCCTGGTCGCGCAGCGCCACCGAACGCGAGGTGCGCTGCTCGAAGCACGTATAGGGATAAGCGCGCATGTAGTCGCGCACGCCGGGCAGTTCGCCGCCCAGGCGCGCGGTCAGCAGGGTCTGGATGCCGCCGCGTCCCGGCAATGCATCCGCCGGGCGCTGCACCGGCAGGGTCTTCTCGCCGTCGAGCTGGATCAGGGTCGCCTGGAAGGTACGCACCGGCACCGCGACGCCGACCTGCTGCTTGATGCGCATGCGGTCCTGCGCGCCTTCGCCGGCATTGCCCTCGACTTCCCACTGCAGGGTCTGGGCCCCGGCGGGCACCTGCACGGTCCAGCCGATCTCGCGCGCCTCCCCCGGCGCCAGCGTGGCGCTCAGCGGCGCCAACGACTGCCCCTTGCCGCCGTCCGCGGCCATGCTCGCGGCGAGGCGCACCGCCAGTTCGCGCTGCGAGGCGTTGCGTACCGTGAAGCCGGCGCGGAAGGTATCGCCTTCGCGCACGCTGTTCGGCAGGCCGGACAGCAGCATCAGGTCCTGGGTGGTGCGGATGTCGGCGCTGCCGGTGCCGAACAGGCCGGCGCCGCCGCTGGCCACGGCGACGATCCTGAAGCTGCCCAGCGTGTCGTTGAGCGGCACCTGCACGCGCGCTTCGCCGTCGGCGTCGAGCACCACCTTCCCTTTCCACAGCAGCAGGGTCTCGAACAGTTCGCGGGTCGCGCTGCGCCCGCCGCCGCCGCCATGCGGGAAGGCCTTGCGGCCGAAGTGGCGCTTGCCGATCACCTGCATCTGCGCGGTCGCGGTCTCGACCTGCAGGTTCCGCTCGCGCATCATGGTCTCCAGCAGGTTCCAGCTGGTGTTCGGCATCAATTCCAGCAGACCGGCGTCGACCGCGGCCAGCGCCACCTCGGTCCCCGCCGGCAGTTCGCGGCCGTCCGGCGCCGTGACCTTCACCTTCACGCCGGCCTGCTCGCGGATCTTGTACACGGCGCGTTCCGGCGTCACCTGTACCTTCAGTTCGTGCGGGGCCCAGCCGACCTTCAGCGCCGCGATCCCGAGTTTATAGGCCGGCTTGCCCAGGTCGACCAGCGCAGTCGGCTGCACGCCGGCCACGCGTCCACGCACGACCAGCGTGGACACGAACACATTCGGCGCATAGCTCGCCTTGACCGGAATGCGCACCACCTGCTCGCGGCCCGACAAACGCCGCACATAGCTGTCGAGGATGCCCTCGCGCTCGACCGTCACCAATACCGTGGCGTTGCGAAAGGGACTGCGCACCTGCAGCGTCGCGGTCTCGCCGGCTTCGTAGCGCTTCCTGGCCGGCAGCAGGTCGATGCGGTCATGGTCGCCGGCCGCAAACCACTGCTCTTCGCTGCCGGCGATCCAGACTTCGCGCTGGGTGGCCGTCACGCGTCCCTGCGGGTCGCTGGCACGGGCGCGCAGGATCAGATCGCCCCCGGCCGGCGCGCGCGTCGCGCACAGCAGCAGGCCGCGCGCATCGGTGACGCCGCTGCAGGCTTCGCCCAGGCGCCGGATCTCGCTGCTGTGCTCATACGAATAGAAGCCACCGACCAGGCGACGCCGGTGCGAGGTGGTCTGGCGCGTGAAGAAGTCGACGCTGACCGGCACCCCGGCCACCGGCTTACCTGCGGTGTCGAGCACCACCGCCTGGAACTTGACCGCGTCCCTGGTCAGCAGCCAGCCGTCCGGTTTCAGGCCCACCACGTAGGCGGACGGCCACAGCGCCACGCGCGCGGCCACCGTCGAGGTCTCGCCGTTCGCATCCTGGTACGACAGCTCGGCCAGCAGGCTTTTCGGCTTGTCGATCGCCGGCAGGTGGTCGACCGCGATGCGGGCGCCGCCGGCGCGATCGAGGCTCAGCGACTGGGTGCGCGCCGCTTCCAGCTGGCTGCCGCCCTCCTCGCCCGTTTCGCCCGTTTCGCCCTCGGGTGCGGCCTCTTCCTCATCCTCGCCGGAACTGCCCTGCGCCACCACGCCTTCCTTGACGTCGCCCAGGCCCAGGCTGAATTCCTCGTAGTCCGGGAACTGGATGCCTGTGTCCTGCACCACGCTGCGCAGCTTGACCGGCGCCTGCGCGGCCGGGCCGCCGGACAGATAGCCGACCTGGGCATCGAAGCGCACCGCGGATGGGGCGACCTGCGCCTCGGCCGGCGCCTTCAGCACCGCCTTCATGGTCGGCACGCGGAATTGCTCGACGCGGAACGACCCCGACACCATCCCGCCGACCAGCACGTCGTAAACGCCCAGCTTGGCGTCCTGCGGGATCTTCCACTCGCCCTGGGCGGCACCGTTCTCATCCCAGGCCAGCGCGAGCTCGGTCTTCTCGCCCGTTCCTTCATGGACGATCCAGGCCTTGGCCGGCAGGGGGCGCTTGTCGTCGCCGAGCTCCTGGGCGCGCCAGTCCTGGCTGGCGGCCGGCGGCTTGTCCTTGGCCCGCACGAAAGCGAAGCCGCTCGCCGTATGACGGCGCAGGAAGTGCTTCATGTGCACCGTCTCGCCGGCGCGCAGCAGGCTGCGGTCGAACACGGTGGCGGCGATGCGGCTGTCGTCGAAACGCCCGCCGGTCGGCAGGTTGAAGCGCCAGTTCTCGATGCCGTCGTGCCACTCCGAGAGCGTGAAGGTGAAATCGTCGCCGCTGCGCGCGCTGATGAAATAGCCGTCCTGTTCCTTGCAGCGCGCTGCCGGCAGCTCCTTGCGGATGCGCGCGATGCCCTGCGCGTCGCTGGTCCCGCTCCACAGCAGGCGCGCGGCGCAATCGCGCACCTCCACCTGGGCGTTCGCCACCGGCATGCCCTTGTCGAGCGAGGTCACCCACACCAGCGAGGATTGCGCGCCCAGTTTGACGTGCGCCGCCATGTTGGTGACCAGCGCGCTGCTCCTTACCCAGGCGGTGCGGCCCTTCGGATTCAGCGCGGCGCCCAGGCGCGGGCTTTCGATCTCCACCACATAGAAGCCGGGCTCGCGCAGCGGGATGCCGATCACCTCGAAGGCGCGGCGCCCGCCCGGCTTGGGCAGGGTGAAGCGCTGCAGCGTCTCGCCTTTGGCGGCGGCGCCGGCGAACACCGAGGACTCGAGCTGCTTGCCGGACGGTTGTTCCGGCGTCCGCCCGCCGTAGGGGCCGGCCAGCCTGCGCATCCAGGCAAGGATGTCCTGCTCGCGTCCGGCCTTCAGGCGCAGCGCCGCGCCACTGCTGCGCAGCGTCAGCGCCAGCTTCGGCTCGACATTGCGCACCGTGACCGGCAGCATGCGGTCGCCCTTCGCTTCGAGGATGCCGAAGCCCGCGGCAAATTTCACCAGCGGCGGCGCCTCGCCGGTGCGCACCGGCAGCGGGAAGCGCGCACGGTTCAGCAGCGGGCGGCCGGCGTCGTCCTTCAGGCCCTCCGGCAGGTGCAGCGTCAGGCTGGCCTGCGCCGGGAAAGGCCCCGGCAGGCTCACCGAATCGACCGTGCCGGCGCCCGCCTCGTCCTTGCCCAACAGCGCCGGATGGCGCTTGCCGCCCGCTTCTTGCAGGTAGATCGCGCGTGCGTCCGCCACTGCGATCGGGGCGCTGAAGCTGACCTGCATCGGCAGGAAGGGAATGCACTGGCTGCGCGCACTGACCCGCTCGCAGCGCAGCCGGGCGCTGAAATCGGGCCGGGTCCGGAAAGCCAGCAACTGGTCGGTGGTGGTCGCGACGCCATTGGCGGCGGCGATGCCGGCGCCCCAGGCCAGCGCCACCTTCGTATCGGCCGGCAGCGTGCGCTGGCATTGCAGCACCAGGAAGCGGTCAAGCTTGCCGGCCTTGTCGTCGGCTTTCAGGCGTGCGGGCGTATAGGGCTGCGCGGCCGCCTCGCTGTCTTCGTTGTGCAGCGCCCGCTGCACCATCCAGCGGTTGGCGAGCAGCGCCTGCTCGCGCACCTCGCCGCTCAGGATGCGCACGCCGATCTTCTCGGCGATGCCCTCGGCCTGGCACCACGCATGCGCAGCGACGGATTGCGGCGTGGCCGGCGCCGACAGCGCCAGCAGGAAGGGCTGGCGCTCGTCGATCCCAGTGCTGCCGTCGAAGGGCGCGGTCTGCAGCACGGCAGGCCCGCCGGTGTTCATGAAGAATTCGTGCCGGCCGGCCAGCGGGCGCCCGTTCAGGTCATGCGCGTCGGCGCGCAGCATGAAACGGCAGCGTGCGGCGCCCGGCAGGTCGCGCTCGAAATCGTAGACCCAGGTGCGTTCGTCGACCCAGCGTCCGGTGCCGGGCACCGGGCAGTCGACTTCGATCGGTGCCGGCGCACGCAGGTCGCCGAAGGGCACCATGGCGTTGGAGAAGCGCGCCGTTGCCTGGCGCACCTGCCCGACCACGCCCTCCGGCGTGAACGATTCGATAGCGGCGGGCGCCGTCTGCGGCATCTGCGCAGTTTGCGCGGCTGCGCCGCCACACCAGCCCAGGACCGGGACCAGCACCATCACCCTCAGCACCTTCAATAGTACCCTCGCGCCACGCATCGCATTCCTCCTGTCCGAAGCCGGCTGAGTGTTGCAAGAATGACTATTAGTGTCAACAACATTTTGGGCGCCCATGCACGGTATGCATGAATGGTTATAAAATGCATCCGTTATATTTCTTATGTGTATATGAGCCTCCCCCTGATCCTGAACCTGGCCATCGCCCTCGCCGTCTGCGCCCTGCTGTTCGTGTTCCAGCAGCGCCATGTTTCCTTTACCAAGCGCGTCTTCACCGGCCTTGGACTCGGCGTGCTGCTGGGTGCCGGCCTGCAGGCGGTTTATGGACTGGGCTCCCCCGTCATCGCCCAGACCAATGCCTGGCTCGACGTGATCGGCAGCGGCTACGTCAAGCTGCTGCAGATGATCGTCATCCCGCTGATCATGGTCTCGATCATCCAGGCCATCCTGAAGCTGCGCGACGCGTCCTCGCTGGGCAAGATCAGCGCGCTGACGATCGGCGCCCTGATGGTCACCACCGCGATCGCCGCCGCCATCGGCATCCTGATGGCCAAGCTGTACGGCTTGACGGCCGTCGGCCTGACCTCGAGCGCGGCCGAAGTGGCGCGTGGCACCTACCTCGAAGGCAAGCTGGCCGCCGCCCAGCAGCTCTCGCTGCCGAACACCATCCTGTCCTTCATCCCGGAAAACCCCTTCCTCGACATGACGGGCGCACGCAAGACCTCGACCATCTCGGTGGTGCTGTTCTCGATCTTCATCGGGATCTCGGCCACCGGCATCGCCGGCAAGCATCCGGACGTGTTCGAATCCTTCAGCAAGTTCGTGCACGTGGCCCACGTGATCGTGATGCGCATGGTGACCCTGGTGCTGCGCCTGACACCGCTGGGTGTGTTCGCCCTGATCACCCAGGTGCTGGCCAGCTCCAGCCTGCAGGACATCCTCAAGCTGATCGGCTTCGTGACGGCCTCGTACAGCGCGCTGATCCTGATGTTCTGCGTGCACCTCCTGATCATTTCCGGCATCGGCCTGAACCCGGTGCGCTACGTGAAGAAGATCTTCCCGGTGCTGGCCTTCGCCTTCACCTCACGCACCTCGGCCGGCAGCATCCCGATGAGCGTGCAGACCCAGACCGCGCGCCTGGGCACGCCGGAAGGCATCGCCAACTTCGCGGCCTCCTTCGGCTCGATGATGGGCCAGAACGGCTGCGCCGGCATCTACCCGGCCATGCTGGCGGTGATGATCGCCCCGACCGTCGGCATCGATCCGTTCACCAGCGCTTTCCTCTTGCCGCTGATCGGCATCGTCACCCTCGGTTCGGTGGGCGTGGCCGGGGTTGGCGGCGGCGCCACCTTCGCCGCCCTGATCGTGCTGTCGGCGATGAACCTGCCGGTGGCGCTGGCCGGCCTGCTGATCTCGATCGAGCCACTGATCGACATGGGCCGCACCGCCCTCAACGTGAGCGGTTCCATCACGGCGGGCACCTTTACCAGCCGCATGCTCGGCCAGAGCGACATGCGCATCTTCAACAGCGACGCGCCGCTCAACCTCGACGGCGACGAACAGGTCGCCTGAAGCCGCGGATCCTCCATTCGCCGCGCGCCAGTCCCAGGGCCAGGCCGGCCGCCAACAGGGCGAACACCGGCGGCTCGGGGACGGCCGACACCAGATCCAGGCGCACCGCCTGGCACACCCCTCCCCGGCAAGCCTGGGCGGCGATCTGCTGCAGGTCGTTGATCGCGGCCGCGTCCGTGATGGTCCAGCCCGAGGCCGGATCGATCAGGGTGTTCAGGTCGGTCATCGCGCCGTCCTCGAACAGGAAAGCGTGATAGTCGCCGTTCAGGCCGACGCTGCCGACCACCTGGCCGAGGTTGTTGATATCCTTGGCCAGGCTGACCCGATTCGGCGCCAGGTCGCCGATCACTTCCATCTTGCCGTCGACATACAGGAAAGCCGAGGTCGGATACAGTTCGCCCGGGTTACCGGGTATCGAATCGACGCCGAGGTAACCGACCACCTGCCCCAGGTCGTTGACCGACAGCGCGGCACTCCACGGTCCGCCCAGGTTGCCGAGGCCGGTCATCACGCCGTCGCGGTAGATGAAGGGATCTTCGGGACGGTTGGGCTCGCCGTGGAACACGTTGGCCGCGGCGCCGACCACGTCGCCCTGGTTGTTGATCGCGTAGGCCCGGCTGCCGTCGCCATAGGACAAGGTGCCGAGATCGGTCACGCTGCCGTTGGTCCAGGTGAAGGCATGGTAATAGCTGTCTTCAGGGGTCGTCACGTACATCGCGCCGACGATGGTGCCGCCGTTGTTGATGCCGTTGGCCTGCATGTATCTGCCGCCGGTGAGCGCGCTCATCGTGCCGCCGCTGTAGAGGAAGCCGTAGCTTCCCCCGTCGGCGGTTTGGGCATTGCCGACGATCTGCCCGAGATCGTTGATGGCGTTGGCCCAGCTGCCGGCGCCGCCGAGGGTGCCGATGTCGGTCAGGCCGCCGTCGCCATGGACGAAGGCGCGGTACACGTCGCCGCTGTAGGTCATGCCGACCACCTGGCCCAGGTTGTTGATGTCGCGCGCCATGCTGCCGGCGCCGGCGAGCGCGGTGACGGCGTAGCGCGGATCGGCCGCGGCCAGCAGGGGTGCGGCCAGGGCCGCGGCGGCAAGCAGGGATTGCAGATATCGGGTACGACGCATGATGGCCTCCGGGGTGTAAAGATGCCGCGAGCATAGAACGCGCCCGACCCGTCCGGCATGAGCGTCCTCAGCGATCGCGCGGATGAGCCAAAAATCCTTCCTGAATCTCTGCCACGTTTTCGGCCGGAATCGTGCGCGGAGGTCCCGACGAATCCGTCTATGATCATGTCATGTCAAAATCACAAACAGGCTGGTGATGGATCAAAAGTGGCCTCAGGAAATCTGGCTGGTCAGGCACGGGCAAAGTGCGGGCAATGTCGCGCGCGACGCTGCCGAAGCCGCCGCCGGACTGCGCGTGGATATCGCCGAACGCGATGTCGACGTGCCGCTGTCCGAGCTGGGCATGCGCCAGTCGGAAGCGCTGGGTGCCTGGTTCGCGGCCCTGCCTGCGCAAAACCAGCCGAACGTCGTGCTGCATTCGCCCTATGTGCGCGCGGCCCAGACCGCCGAGCTGCTGATGCAACGCCTGGACCGCGACGAACTCCTCGCCGTGCATGCCGACGAACGCCTGCGCGAAAAGGAATTCGGCATCCTCGACCGCCTGACCGTGCGCGGCATCGCCGAGCAGTTTCCCGACCTGTACGAACAGCGCCGCCACGTCGGCAAGTTCTACTTCCGCCCGCCCGGCGGCGAGAGCTGGTGCGACGTCATCCTGCGCCTGCGCAGCGTGCTGGACACGCTGACCCGCGAATACTGCCGCGAGCGCGTGCTGATCGTCGGCCACCAGGTGATCGTCAACTGCTTCCGCTACCTGATCGAACGCATGGACGAAGCCACGATCCTCGAGCAGGACCGCCAGGGCGACGTGCCGAACTGCTCGGTCACCTCGTATGCCTTCGACCCCACGCTGGGCAAGCGCGGCAAGCTTGCCCCGCGCCTGATCAATTTCATCGCGCCGCTCGAAGCAAGCGGCACCCCCGTTACCACCGGCAAGGATGTGCCGGCGGCGGCCAAGGCCTGAGGTGCGCCCGACCATGACGCTGCAAACACATGCCCGTCCGCGCGACCTCGACGCCACCCTGCTGCGCAGCTGGCCGCTGACCATCCCGTCCAACGACGCCGACAAGGAAGAACGCGGCCACGTGCTGATCCTCGGCGGCTCGCGCGAGATGCCAGGCGCCGTCATTCTGGCCGCCGTTGCCGCCCTGCGCGCCGGCGCCGGCAAGCTGACGGTCGCCACCGGCAGGAGCGTGGCCCAACTGGTCGCGCTGGCGATTCCCGAATCGCGCGTGCTGGGCCTGGACGAGAACGAGACCGGCGGCTTCACGACCGAAGCGGTGGCTGCCCTCGATCCGCTGGCCGACCGCATCAATGCCGTGCTGATCGGTCCCGGCATGCAAGACGAGGAAGCGACCGCCTGCCTGGTGCATGCGCTGCTGCCGCGCCTGCATGGCACCGAAACCAGCGTCATTCTCGACGCCAATGCGATGGGCGCGATCTTGCATCCGCCAGCCGGCGTCAACCCACCCTTCCGCTTCGGCGTTCCAGTACTGGTGACGCCGCACGCGGGCGAGATGGCGCACCTGACCGGCATCGCGAAAGAAAACATCCCGGACGGCGCCGACCGCATCGCCATCGAGGCGGCGCAGCGCTGGAACGCGGTGGTGGCGCTGAAGGGCGCGCGCACCGTGATCGTCAGCCCCGAAGGCGAGCGCTGGCAGCACGAAGGCGGCAATGTCGGGCTGGCCACTTCCGGCTCGGGCGACGTGCTGGCCGGCATCATCGCCGGACTGGCGGCGCGCGGCGCAACGCTGGCCCAGGCCGCTGGCTGGGGCGTGGTACTGCATGCGCAAGCCGGCGAGCGGCTCGCGGCGCGCATGGGCAGACTCGGTTATCTGGCACGGGAACTGGCGGACGAAGTTCCCGCGCTGCTCGAACAGGCCGCCGGCGACAACGCCGACGCGGCGACCAAACCATCCGGCAGTTTCGCCGGTGGACTGAGGGTTGAACGCTGATGGTTCAGCTCTTAAATCAAGAGGTGTGCAATTTGGCGAACTGGGAAGAACCATGTCAGGTCTACCAGAGTCGAATTCGTACACCACAACGGGGCCGCGTCTTGCGTCGGTTCCCTGATGGTTCTTAACAGGCTGAAAGGTTTGTTGGAACTAACCTGGCGTCGTCGACCCTCCAGCGCCTCACCTGGAGACGGCGGCAAAAAAAGTAGACGTGAACGAGGAGTAAAACAAATGAAAGCTCTTAACAACGCATCGAAGATTCTGTTTGCCGCAGCCCTGATGGCAAGCCTGGCGGCTTGCAAGAAAAACGACACCACCAGCACGACCGGCACCGGCGACACGTCGGCCACCGCGCCGAGCAGCACCTCGGGCACCAGCGGCACCGGCAGCACCGGCGCAGCGGGTGACACCGGCACTGGCGCAGCTGGCACCACCGGCGCAACCGGCACGACTGGCGATACCGGTACCGGCGCAACCGGCACCGGCACCACCGGCACTGGCTCGATGGGCACTGGCACCACCGGCACCGGCACTACCGGTACTGGCACCACCACCACCCCGCCGGCCACCACCGGCACCGGCACCTCGGGTTCATCGGGCACTACCGGCACCAGCGGTTCGGGCGGTTCGGGCAGCGGCCAATAAGCGGCGCTGTCATGACGCATCGGCAAAGGGCCTGCACGAGGTCCTTTGCACCGGCTCTGCCAGCCCTTCCTGGCTGGCATGGTCAGCTATGCGTCGGATTTCGTTTCGGCATGCACTGATGCGGCGAAAGCGGCTGCAGTGCATGCCGCCTGACGGAACCGGGATCGAAATCCCAAAAGAAAAGGCCTGCTCGCGCAGGCCTTTTTGCTGTCCAGCCGAGACCGGAATCAGGCAGCCGCGGTACCCTCGCGGCGGCCGGTGGCGAAGCGGCCCGCCTTGACGATCAGGCGGAACACGAAGCGCACCAGGACGATGGTGAGGATCGCTTCCACAAAGGTCATCACGAAGGCCGGCAGCACCGTGAAGCGCGCCACCCGGCGGCGGAACTTGGCGGCCATGCGGTCCTTCGCGATCTCGATGCTGTCGTAAAAGGTCGGCACGACCAGCAGGGTCAGCATGGTCGAGGTGATGGTGCCGCCGATGATGGAGATCGCCAGCGGCTGGTAGAACTCGCCCGAGTCGCCCAGGGCCAGCGCCACCGGCAGCATGCCGGCGATCAGCGCGAAGGTCGTCATCAGGATCGGACGCAGGCGCGCGCGGCCGGCCGCCATCAGCGCCTCTTCGCGGTCCATGCCCTCGGCTTCGCGGGAACGCGCCGCATCCAGCAGCAGGATCGCGTTCTTGGCCACCAGACCCATCAGCATGATGATGCCGATGAAGCTCATCATGTTCAGGGTGCCGCCGGTCAGGATCAGGGCCAGCACGACGCCGATCAGCGACAGCGGCAGCGACATCATCACGCCCAGCGGCGCAGTGAACGAGCCGAACTGCATCACCAGGATCAGGTACATCAGGCCGATGCCGGACACCAGGCCGATGCCCAGGTTGGTGAACACCTCGTTCATGATCTTGCTCTGGCCGCCCACCGCCAGGCCGTAGCCCGGCGGGAAGTCCATCGTATTGGCCAGCTTCATCGCGTCGGCCATCACTTCGCCGTTCGAACGGCCCTGGGCATTGGCGGTGACGGTGACCACGCGCTTGCCATCCCGGTGCGCGATCGCCGACGGCCCCTTGCCCATCGTGACCTTCGCGATCTGGTCGAGCGGCACCATCATGTTGGTGCCGCTGACCGCGATCGGCAGGCGCTCGATGTTGTCGGTGCTGACGCGGTCGTTCGGATGCAGGCGCACCGCCACGTCGCGGCTCTGGCCGGTCGGGTCGACCCAGTCGCCGACCTCGATGCCGGCGAAGGCCACGCGCAGCGCGCTGGCGGCGTCGCCGACCGAAATGCCCATCATGTTCGCCAGGCCGCGGTCGAGTTCGATCTGCAGCTCGTCCTTCGGGTCCTGCTGCGACAGGGTCACGTCGACCGCACCCGGCACCTGGCGCAGTTTTTCCATGTACAGCGAGGTGATTTCCATCAGCTTGCGCGAATCCGGGCCGCTGAAGTCGAGGGACACCGGCTTGCCGTTGCCGCTCAGGTCGTCCATCACGACGTACTCGGCGCCCACCAGCCGGCTGACCTTCTCGCGCAGGGCAACCGCCACCTCGGCGGCGCTGCGCTTGCGCTCGCGGCGCTTGCCGATGTCGACGTAGATCGAGCCGCCGTTCACGTTGATCGAGCTGTTGGTGTCCTTGGTCTCCGGCAGGGTGCGCGCGATGGCGGCCGCCTCTTCCATCTTCAGGCGGGCGTACTCGACCGAGGACGAGGCCGGGGTCCGCACCTCGATCTTGATCTGTCCCTGGTCCATCTTGGGCTGGAAGGCCACGCCGCCCTTCCACATCTGCAGGCCGACGGCCGACACCAGGGCCAGCACCGCGATCGCAGCCATCGAGCGGCGATGGTGCAGCGCCCAGGCGATCACGTTGCCGTAGCGGTCGGCCTGGTGATCGAACCAGGTATTGAACCGGGCCAGGTATTTTTCCAGGCCCTTCTTCGGCGCATGGTGGTGGCCCGGCGGGTCACCCCAGTAAGCCGACATCATCGGGTCGAGCGTGAACGAGATCAGCAGCGACACCGCGACCGAGCAGGTCACGGTCAGCGCGAACGGACGGAACCATTCGCCGGCGATGCCGCCCATGAACGCGACCGGCACGAACACGGCCATGATCGAGAAGGTGGTCGAGGCCACGGCCATGCCGATCTCGGCGGTGCCGTTCAGGGCCGCGGTGCGGCGGTCCTCACCGTTCTCCATGTGGCGCACGATGTTTTCCCGCACCACGATGGCATCGTCGATCAGCACGCCGATCGCCAGCGACAGCCCGAGCAGGGTCATGAAGTTCAGCGTGAAGCCGCACAGCCAGACCGCGATGAAGGCCGCCAGCACCGAGGTCGGCAGCGACAGCGCGGTGATCAGGGTCGAGCGCCACGAGTTCAGGAACGCGTACACCACGAAGATGGTCAGCACGGCGCCGAACACCAGCGATTCGATCACGTTGTTCAGGCTGCTCTGGGCCGACTCGCCGCCGTCCCAGGTCACTTCCAGCTTGGTGCCGGCCGGCAGCTCCTTGCGCACCTCTTCGATCATCGCATTGACCTTCTTGGCGATGGTCACGGTCGAGGCCTCGCGCGAACGGATGATCGAGATGCCGACGTCGGGTTTGCCGCTGCGGATCGACAGGCTGTCGATGTCGCCGAAGCCGTCCTTGATATCGGCCACCTGGTTCAGGCGCACCACGGTGTCGCCGTTACGCTTGACCACCACCTGCGAGAAGTCGTCGGGGCGCTCGATGCGGCCGACCAGGCGGATGCCCTTCTCTTCCAGCGGCCCGCGCACCTTGCCGACCGGGGCGTTGGTGTTCTGGCGCGACAGCGCATTGGTCACGTCGTTCACCGACACGTTGTACTCGCGCAGCTTTTCCGCGTGCAGCAGCACCGACAGCTCGCGCTTGAGCGAACCGCCGACCTGCACGTCGGCCACGCCGTCGACGCCGCGGAAGCGGTCGGCCAGCACGTCCTCGGCCAGGCGCGACAGTTCGGCGTGGCTCTGGGTGCTCGAGTTGAGCGACAGGTTCATGATCGGCTGGGCCGACGGGTCGACCCGGCGCAGCACCGGTTCGCGCATCTCGATCGGCAGCTTGTAGCGCACTGCGGCGATCGCGTTGCGCACGTCGTCCGAGGCCTCGATCAGGTTACGCTTGAAGTCGAACTGCAGCACGATGGTGGCGCTGCCCTCGTTGGCATAGGCACGCGCCTCGGTCACGCCGCTGACGGCCTGCATCTGCTTTTCGAGACGGTTGACGATCTCGCGCTCGCTGGTCTCGGGCGAGGCGCCCGGATACGGGACGGTCACCACCAGGATCGGGATCTGGACGTCGGGCTCGTTGTTGACGCGCAGCTTGGTCAAGGCGTACAGACCCATGCACATCATCGCGATGATCAGCACAATCGTGGCGACGGGCTTCTTGACGCTGAAATTGGAAAGGAACATGGTCGTATTTCCCGGTTACCGGCCCTGGGCCTGGCCGTTGCTGGCGCTGGCGACCCTGGCCGCGGCCATCTCGACCGCCTGGCCGTCCTTCAGGTTCGAGCTCGGATGGCGCAGCACGGTGTCGCCGGCGGCCAGGCCGCCCTTGATCTCGTAATTGCCGGTACGCGGGTCGCGCGCGCCCACCGTCAGATCGGTCCTGGCCAGGGTCTTGCCTTTGACCTTCCAGACATAGGTCTTGTCGCCGGCCTTCACCATCGCCGCTTCCGGCAGGGTCAGGGCATCGTTCAGCTCGGCATCGACGCGGCCTTCGGCATACAGGCCGGCCACGCGCGGCTGGTTCGCGTTCGACAGGCCGACCAGCACCTCGACCTGGCGGGTGACGTCGTTGGCCGACGGATCGATGCGCTTGACGGTGCCGGTGAACTGCTGCTCGCCATAGCCGTTGACCCGGAACATGACCGGCTGGCCGACCTTCACGGCGGCGATCTTGTCGGCCGAGACGCGGCCCTCGAAGCGCATGCTGGTCGGATCGATGACCTTCAGCAGTTCCTTGCCGATGGCGGCGGTATCGCCGGCGGACACCTTGCGATCGGAGACGATGCCGTCGAACGGCGCGCGCACCACGGTACGGCCGACCTGCTGGCGCGCCGTCGCCAGGCGCGCACGCGCGGCCGAGACTTCGCTCTGGGCATTGTTGCGGCGGACTTCGGCATCGTCCAGGGCCTGGGCCGAGGTCATGCCGGAGGCGCGCAGGGTCTTCAGGCGGTCGAGCGCGCGCTGCGACTGGTCGAAGGCCTGGGTGGCGGCGCGCAGGGCTTCCTCGGCCGACATCAGGCTGTCGCGGATCGAGGTTTCGTCGAGCTTGACCAGCACGTCGCCGCGCTTGACCGGTTCGCCGTTCTCCTTCAGCACCTGCAGGACCACCGCGGACACTTCGGCGCGCAGGTCGGCCTTGCGTTCCGGCTGGATCGAACCGGTGATCACGGGACCCGAAGCGAGCGCATTGCTTTGTACCGTCAGCACGTCTTCCGGTGCCACCAGCAGCTGGACAGGTTTGCCGTCCTTGCCGGCGTCGGCCTGCGCCTTGGCGGCGGCCGGCTTGGCGGGGTCCTTGTCAGCTTTGCCGCAGGCGGCGAGCGCCGAGGCAATGGCAAGGACGAGTAGGGTTTTGCGCAGCATTTCTTGGTTCTCCCGAGTGGACGCGATGCCTGTAAATATAAGAATAGAAAAAGCCAGCGCGAAGTATCCGTGAGCCCGACACCTGCGTCAATCGAGGTTCGGCAGAGCGTGGTTTTCGGGGGATGAACTGCGTTTTTTGCGGATGAACTGCAGTTGGCGGGGATGAAATGCGTCCGCAAATGGACACCAAGCGGACACCGGGCGGACAGGCGGCGGACGCCGCCTGTCATGGAGAATTACTTGACGAACAGGTGGTACACCAGGTTACCCATCAGGATACCGGTAACAATCCCGCCGCCGATCTCGACCAGGGTGTGGCCCATGCGCTCGCGCAACTGGCGGAAACCTTCCTTGCCCTCGGCCAGGCGGTTGATGGCAGCGGCCTGGCGGCCGACGTGCTGGCGCAGGCTGTTGGCGTCGATCATCACGATGAAGCACAGCGTGACCGCCACGCCAAAGGCCGGGTGGCCGATGCCCTCGCGCAGCGCGATCAGGGTCGCCATGCTGGTCACGGTGGCGCTGTGGTTGCTCGGGAAGCCGCCATTGCCGACCAGGTTGAACGCCCAGCGTCCCTGACGGGCACTGTTGATCAGGAATTTGATCGGGCCGACCACCAGCCAGGTCAGCAGCGGGGTCAGCAGGTATGTGAAGTCCATGTGAGTTCCGATGTGTTAGTACAAAAGAAATGCCGGGCAGCATTATCGCAGAAGCGATGCGCCTGCCACAGGGAGAAACCAGTAATATGCAGTTCAGTGTGGTTTATAAGACAACGTAGTACATAAGGAGAACCCGATGCAACATTTCAAGCTGTCTTTCGCGGTGACAGCCGTCCTGCTGGCGCTGGCCGCCTGGTGGGGCTACAGCCATGGCGGCAGCGGCGGGCTACTGCAGGCGCTGTGGATCGCGGCCGTGCTGGGCGTGCTTGAAGTGTCGCTGTCCTTCGACAACGCGGTGGTGAACGCCTCGGTGCTGCGCAACTGGAACGCGTTCTGGCAACGCCTGTTCCTGACGGTCGGCATCCTGGTGGCCGTGTTCGGCATGCGCCTGCTGTTCCCGCTGCTGATCGTGTCGGTAGCGACCGGCCTCGGCCTGATTGACGTCTGGCACATGGCGACCAGCACGCCGGACGAGTATGCGCGCATCCTCACCGCCCAGCATGCCGAGGTCGCGGCCTTCGGCGGCGCCTTCCTGCTGCTGGTCTTCCTCAACTTCCTGTTCGACGAGGAGAAGGAACTCCACTGGCTGGGCTGGATCGAAGAAAAGGTCGGCCATTTCGGCAGCGAAGGCCTGGCCATCCTGCTGACCCTGCTGGCCGTGTTCGGCTGCATGAGCCTGGTGCCCGAGGCGCAAAAGCTGCGGGTGCTGATGGCCGGCGTGGTCGGCGTGATCGTCTACGTCGGCGTGAACTGGTTCAGCGGCCTGCTCGAAGAGGAGGAATCGGACCCATCGGTCGGCAAGATGATCTCGCAGGGCAGCATCGGCGGCTTCCTCTACCTCGAGGTGCTGGATGCTTCGTTCAGCTTCGACGGCGTGATCGGCGCCTTCGCCATTACCAACGACGTCGTCATCATCATGCTGGGCCTGGCCATCGGTGCGATGTTCGTGCGTTCGCTGACCGTGTTCCTGGTGCACCGCGGCACGCTGGAGGAATTCGTCTACCTCGAGCACGGCGCCCACTACGCGATCGGTATACTGGCCCTGATCATGTTCGCCAGCGTCGAATACGAGATCCCCGAATGGTTCACCGGCCTTTCCGGCATCGCCTTCATCCTGGTATCGTTGTGGTCTTCGATCCGTTACAAGCGGCGCGAACAGCTCGCATAACTTTTAGAGAAAGGAAAATAACATGGCGATCAGTCTGCAAAAAGGCGGCAACGTCAACCTGTCCAAGGAAGATCCGACCCTCAAGCGCGTCATCATCGGCCTGGGCTGGGATCCGCGCGCGACCGACGGCGCCACCTTCGACCTCGACGGCAGCGCCTTCCTGCTGCGCGGCGACGGCAAGGTGCGCGGCGATGCCGACTTCATCTTCTACAACAACCTGCAATCCTCGGACGGCGCGGTCAAGCACACCGGCGACAACCGCACCGGCCAGGGCGAAGGCGACGACGAGCGCCTGATCGTCGACCTGAGCCGGGTACCGGCCGACATCGAGAAGATCGCCTTTGCCGTCACCATTCACGAAGCGGACCAGCGCCGCCAGAGCTTCGGCCAGGTGGCGCGCGCCTTCATCCGCTGCCTGAATGCGGACGGCGAACGCGAAATCGCACGCTACGACCTGTCCGAGGACAGCTCGACCGAGACGGCGATGATCTTCGGCGAACTCTACCGTTATGGCAGCGAGTGGAAATTCCGCGCCGTCGGCCAGGGCTACAACGGCGGCCTGGGCCCGCTGGCGCGTTCCTTCGGGGTCAACGTCTAAGCGCCAACCCCTCCGGCGCATGAGCTTTTGACAATCCTCGCGCTCATCGGCAGAATGGGCGCGACTTCACTCATCCTCATAAGCCATGCCCTCGACCTTCCCGCGCCGCGCCAGCGTTCTCATCGCCTCCGTCATCGTCGCCGCGCTCGTGCTGTTCGCGCTGTACACGGCCATCGTCCTGCACTGGTCATACTCGGAAGGCGAACGCGCCGGCTACCTGCAGAAGCTGTCGCGCAAGGGCTGGCTGTGCAAGACCTGGGAAGGCGAGATCCTGCTGTCGAGCATGCCGGGTGCGATTCCCGAGCGCTTCGCCTTCACCGTGCGCGATGAGAACGTCGTGAAGCAGTTGCAGTCGGCCATGGGCCAGCGCGTCCAGCTCAGCTACGCGCAGCACGTCGGCCTGCCGACCTCCTGCTTTGGCGAGACCAGCTACTTCGTCGAAAAAGCCGTGATCGGCGGCAGCAACCCGGTTGCGCCGAATCCGGGCACGCAATGAGGGCACGCGCTGCGGGCTGGCTGACGGCGGCAGGCTTGGCAGCGGCGGCGGGAACGGCCGCCGCCTCCACCATCGTCGACTACACGCTGCTGCGCCCCGAGGGCCGGCGCCACTACCTGGTGGTCGAGCCCGATCGCCTGGCGCGCAGCAGCCGCCCCACCGTCATCCTGCTGCACGGGCACGGCGCCTCGGCCGCCTTCATGGTCGGACTGGAATCCTTCGGCCTCTATAAAGCGCAAGACTGGATCCGCCTCGCCGAACGCGAGCGCGTGATGTTGATTGCGCCGGACGGCATCAAGGGCAGCGACGGCAAACAGGCCTGGAACGACTGCCGCGCGGACGCTGCCGGCAATGCCACCAGCGACGACGTCGGCTTCATCGCCGCCCTGATCGACGCCGCCGTCAACGAGCTCGGCGCCGATCCGGAGCGCATCTACGTGTACGGCAGCTCGAACGGCGGCGGGATGGTCTACCGCCTCGGCATCGAACTGGCGCCCAAGCTGGCCGCGCTCGGCGTGCAAAGCGCGCTGATGCCGATGCAGAGCCGCTGCAAGCCGCCCAGCCATCCGATCTCGGTGTTCATTTCGCACGGCACCGCCGACCGCATCGCGCCCTACAACGGCGGCAAGGTCGGGCACTGGCTGCTGCGCGACCGCGGCAGCGGCGTCAGCGCCGACGAATCGGTGGCGGTGTGGCGCCGCGCCGCCGGCCTGCCGGAAGTGCCGGTCAGCTTCCGCCTGCCGCACCTGCAGTCCTCGGACCCGACCTCGGCCACGCGCTACGTCTGGGGCAACGACCCGGCGCGCGTGCAAGTCGAATTCATGCGCATCGACGGCGGCGGCCACACGCACGCTTCGCGCAATGAGGAATTGCCGTGGGTGCTGCGCAAGCTGGTCGGCAACATGAACCACGACGTCGATACGGCCGAGGAGGCCTGGAATTTCTTCAAGGACAAGCGGGCGACGGGCGCACGCTGACCAGGCGCGCGCGCCCTAAGAGGCGCGCTAAAGCACGGGCTTTTGGGGTCCGCTCAGCTTTCGCCGCGCTGCTTCGCCACCGCTTCGGCCAGGCGCGCCGCCGCCTGCTGCGCCGACGGCAGCTGCGAAAAACGCCCCAGCACTTCACGCGCCAGGTCGGCCGATTCGGCGCGCTGCTTGGCTTCGGCCTGCAGCGCGTCGATCTGTTCGCGCAGCGCGCCCAGCTCCGCCACCTGTTCTTCCTGGCGCCCGGCTTCCAGTTCCACCAGGCGGCGCTTGGCATCCGCCATTTCCAGGGTCGCCTGCAGCGACTTGCGCTGCATCTCGGCGGCCTGCTGGGCATGCTCCAGCAGCGCGCGCTGGGCATCGCGCTTGTCCATCGCGGCCTGGGCCGCGGCCTGCTCGGCCTGCTCGCGCATTCTGGCCAACTGGGCCCGTTCTTCCTCGGCCTTGGCACGCGCTTCGGCGGCGGCGATGGCTGCCTGCTCGGAAGCGAGGCGCGCGCCCGCCGCTTCGTTGGCACGGGCATCCAGCGCGGCCTGCTGGCGCTGGGCGGCCAGCTTCTGTTCCAGCAGCAGCAGCGCTTCGCGGGCAGCGTCGGCGGCCTCCTGCTCGGCCGCCATCACTTCCGCGGCCAAGGCATGCTGGCGGCCCTCTGCTGCCATCCGCTCCGCCTGCACCCGCGCCAGTTCGGCAGCTTGCGCAGCCGCGGCGTCAGCGCGGTGGGCCGCCGTCGCGGCATCCTGCTGCTGCGCCGCGGCGATGCTTTGCTCCTGCTCGGCCTGGCGCGCGGCGTCCAACGTCGCCTGGTGCTGGGCGGCGACGGCTTCCTGGCGCGCGGCCAGCACGCGCTGTTCGTGTTCGGCCTGGGCCCGCAGCAGTGCTGCCTGTTCCTGCTCGGCGGCGACCCTGGCCTGGGCGGCGGCGGCCAGCGCCTCCTCCGCCTGCTGGCGCTGGGCGAGTGCCGCCAGCGCTTCCTGCTCGGCACGCACGCGTTCGCGCTCGGCGGCCGCCAGCGCTTCGGCTTCCTGGACACGCCGTTCGGCCAGGCGCGCCGCTTCGCGCTGCAGTTCGGCCTGTTCGGCTTCCAGCGCCAGGCGCGCCTGTTCGGCCGCATTTTCCGCGGCGCGAGCCTGGGCCGCGGCCGCCGCCTGGGCGGCGCGTTCCTCGGCGAGCTGCCGTTCGCGCTGCTGCTGCTCGGCGTCCAATGCCGCCGCCTGCGCCGCCTGGCGGTCGGCTTCGGCGCGCAGCTGGGCCTGTTCGGCGGCAAAGCGCTCGGCATCCAGGCGCGCCTGGGCCTGGGCCGCTTCCTCTTCCTCGGCCTGGGCACGCTCCAGCGCGACTTCGCGCAGCTTGCGGTCGGCTTCGATGCGCGCCTCGGTGGCGGCCAGGATGCGGCTTTCGGCCTCGCGCCGCGCCTCGAGGGCGGCGACGGCCATCGCTTCCAGGCGTTCGCGGTGGACCACGGTATCGCGCACTTCCTTCTCGGTCTGCAGGCGCATGCGCAGCGATTGCGCGGCGGTGCGCTCGTACTCGGCCTGGGCCAGGGCGATCGCTTCGCGTTCCTGCTCGATATGGGCCAGGGCGCGCGCTTCTTCCAGCGCCCTCGCCTCGGCGGCGGCACGCGCGAAACTATTCGCCAGCGCGACCTGGTCAGCACGCTCGCGCTGCAGCGCCAATTCCAGCGCCTCGGCTTCGGCTGCGGCCAGCTTCTCGGCGGTCTGACGGGCGGCCTTTTCGGCGCGCTCGCGTTCGCGCGCCAGGATCGCCACGCGCGCATCGGCGCTGGCGCTATGGCTGACTTCCTCGCGCGCCGCATGCACGGCGGCGACCCGCTCGGCGGCCTGCAGGCGCGCCTGCTCGGCCTGCTGCGCCAGCTCATCGGCCTGGCGGGCGGCGCGTTCGGCCAGCTCGGCGTCGGCTTTCGCCTGCTCCTCGGCACGGCGGCGCGCTTCTTCCTGGGCGCGGGCGCGCGACTCGGCGGCCAGCCGGATCTGGGTGTCGGCTTCGACGCGCGCGCGCAGCTCGGCGGTTTCCTGGCGCATCGCTTCCAGGCGCTCGGCTGCGGCCTTGGCGGCGGCGCGCAGCGTGTCAATGCGGTCGCGGTTGACTTCGATCGCCTCTTCCGAGGCCTGGGCATTCGCCAGCGCGGCGGCCGCGGCCTCGGCATCGATCGCCGCGCGCTCCTCGGCCAGACTGCGTGCGCGCGCCTCGGCGTGGGCACGGTTCTCGGCCGCCACCGCGGCCTTGGCCTCGGCCTCGACCCGCGCGATGCCTTCCTTGATCGCGCGCTGCTCCAGCTGCTCGCGCTGCGGCTCGACGCCTGGTGCCACATGCTCGTGGGATGCGGGCATCAGGTCGATCGTGAAATCGGCGTCGTCGTGGTGGTCGGGATGATCGGTCATGGCTTCTCGCGGGCGGACTGGGGCTTAGCGTGATTATGCGGCACGGCTGGAAAACCTGTCACGCCGAACACAGCGGCAAATCCCAGCCAATTCCTGGAATCACACGGGCCACAGCGGCGGCTCATCCATTAATGCGACCTGCTCGCGCAGCTCCAGGATGCGGTCCTGCCAGTAGCGCTGGGTATTGAACCAGGGGAAAGCCGCCGGGAAGGCCGGATCGTCCCAGCGCATCGCCAGCCAGGCCGAGTAATGAATCAGGCGCAGCGTGCGCAGCGCTTCCACGAGGTAGAGCTGGCGCGGATCGAATTCGCAAAAGTCTTCGTAACCGGCCAGCACGTCGCCCATCTGGCGCACCATCTCCTGGCGCTCGCCCGAAAGCAGCATCCACAGGTCCTGCACCGCCGGGCCCATGCGGCTGTCGTCGAAGTCGACGAAGTGCGGGCCGTCGCCGGTCCACAGCACATTGCCGGCATGGCAATCGCCGTGCAGGCGCAGCAGCGGCAATTCGCCGGCGCGCTCGAAGCAGCGTGCGACGCCGTCCAGCGCCTGGTCGAGCACGCTGGCATAAGCGGTCAGCAGTTCATGCGGGATGAAGCCATGGCCGAGCAGCCAGGCGCGCGGCTCGCGGCCGAAGGTGTCGAGATTCAGCGCCGGACGCTGTTCGAAAGATTTCACGGCGCCGACCGCGTGGATGCGGCCGATGAAGCGCCCTATCCATTCCAGCACCTTGGGGTCGGACAGCTCGGGCGCGCGTCCGCCGCGGCTCGGGAAGACGGCAAAGCGAAAGCCGCCGAATTCGTGCAGGGTGCGGCCGTCCAGCACGCGCGCCGGCACCACCGGCACCTCGGCCTCCGCCAGCTCCTGGGTGAAGGCGTGTTCTTCGAGGATGGCGGCGTCGCTCCAGCGTTCCGGCCGGTAGAACTTGACCACCACCGGCTGGCCCTCTTCGCGGCCGACGCGGTAGACCCGGTTTTCGTAGCTGTTCAGCGCCAGCAGCCGGCCGTCGCCGCGCAGGCCGACGCTGTCGACCGCATCCAGCACCATCAAGGGGTCGAGACGCGAGAAAGGATGTGTTTCGGTTTGATCTTCCATGCCGCCATTGTAAGGCCGGCAGCAGGCCTGCGCACCCGCGCTCCGATTTGTCGAATTTATGCTTCAGCTCGCAACAAAGGCAGCATATTTTTCCGGCAAGAATCCAACTGAGCGTGAATTTGCCGATTTCACCATCAATGATGCGCACAATGTGTGTGGACGTACCGAACATTTGAACGGAAGAGCTTGTCATTGAGTCCTGTACCGACACCGATTTTCCGTTTGCGCCGGACGGCCGCGCGAGGCCCTCCGGCGCTTTTTTTGCCGGCCTCCTGCCGCAAGCGTTAAACTGGCGCCTTCGACGACCGTCATCACCTCAGTACAAGATATACACATGCAACTCGAACAGCCCCTCACCGACAAAGAATTCGACGATCTCGACAACTTCCTGCTGTCCGAACGCAGCCCGGAAGGCGCGATGACGATGGACACCCTGCACGGCTACCTGACCGCGATCGCGATCGGCCCGGAATCCATCATGCCGGCCGAGTGGCTGCCGCGCGTCTGGGGCGAGGAAGGCGCTGTGCCGAAATGGAAGAACCCGAAGGAAGAGCAGCGCATCGTCAACCTGATCATGCGCTTCATGAACGAAGTGCTGATCACCTTCGAGGTCGCGCCCAAGGAATTCGAGCCGCTGTATGTCGAGCACGAAGTCGACGGCGAAACCCTGATCGATGCCGAAGCCTGGTGCTGGGGCTTCTGGGAAGGCATGGACCTGCGCCCCGGCTCCTGGGACGAAATCTGGGAATCGGAAGCCGGCCCGATGATGCGCCCGATCTACCTGCTGGGCGCCGACGAGATCGACGAAAGCGAACTGGCCGAAGTCGAAGACCCGCGCCTGGCCCACAAACTGGCGCTGGAGATCGAAGCCAACCTGCCGGCCATCCACCGCTACTGGCTGCCGCGCCGCAAGGCCGCGGTCGAGACCGTGCGCCGCGAAGAGCCCAAGGTCGGCCGCAACGACGACTGCCCCTGCGGCAGCGGCAAGAAGTTCAAGAAGTGCTGCGGCGCCGAACAGGCCTGATCAAAGCCAACTGACTACGCAGGCTCCGTCAGGCGGCCTTCGAACAGTGCCGCCAGCAGGTCCGAGTGGCTGACGACGCCGGCGAAGATGCCGCCGGCATCCACCACCGGGATATGGTGCAGGCCGCGGTTGCTCATCAGCGGCACCAGTTCCGCGATCGGATCGGTCGCGCCCACCGTCTGCACGTGGCGCTGCATGATGTCGACCACTTTGGCCGGGCGTTCGCCGCGCAGGCCGAACAGGTGGCCGGCCAGGCCGCGCAGGCGCTCGCTGAGGGTCTGGTAGTCGTCCAGACCCAGGTGGTGCAGGAAATCGTTCTGGCCGACCACGCCGACCACCCGGCCGGCCTTGTCCAGCACCGGCAGCGCATGCAGGCCGTGCTGGCGCAGCAGGCGCCAGGCCTCGCCCAGCGGCATGCCGGGACGGACCGTCACCGCATCCTTCGACATGATGGCGCCGCAGGTGATCACGCCGAACCGGCGGCCGTAAGCCTGGGCTTCGGTCTCGAGCAGGATTTCTTCCAGGTCGTCGCGGCTGATGTCCAGCACCTGGCCGTAGCGCGCCAGCGCGGCGTCCAGGTCTTCCCTGGTAAAGCCGATGCGCGCGGTCGGCACCGGGTCGCGCGTGGCGTGCACGTTCTTCAGCATCGACTGCTGGGCGTGCGGATAGCGGCGCCCGGTCAGGTTGTTGAAGACCAGCGCGACCAGCACGATCAGGGCCGAGTTCAGGCCCACCGGCACGAAGGCGAAGCCGAAGCCGGCGGCGTGCACGGCCGGGCCGCCCAGCACCGTGGTCAGGGCCACCGCGCCGCTCGGCGGGTGCAGGCAGCGCAGCAGGAACATCACCAGGATCGCCAGCGCGCCGGCCAGGGGTCCGGCCAGCAGCGGATTGCCGATCGCCTTGGCGCAGGCAATGCCGACCAGCGCCGAGATGGTGTTCCCGCCGATCACCGACCAGGGTTGCGCCAGCGGGCTGGCCGGCACGCAAAACAGCAGCACGGCCGAGGCGCCCATCGGCGCCACCAGCGCCAGCGGCAGGGTCGCCGTGCCGACCAGGTGCATGCTGAGGCCGGCGGTAAGCAGGAGGCCGACCAGGGCGCCGGCCACGGCCCGCATCCGTTCGTGGCGCGGGACGGTATTACGTTGCGGGACGAAGGCGCGCAACCAGTTGAGGGTCTGATGCAAGATGTGGCTTCGAAGGAAAGAATATCACAACATGATATATTATCCGGCCCATCTCTGCCCACCAGCCATCCAGTGAAGAAACCCTCAGCCAAAGCCGCGCTGCAAAAGGCCGCGCTTCAAAAGGCCGACTTTACCGCCTTGTCCGAATTCCGCTACCAGATGCGGCGCTACGAGCACTTCTCCGAAAACGCCGTCCAGGCGGAAGGCATCACGCCCCTGCAGTACCTGCTGCTGCTGCACATCAAGGGCTTCAAGGACCGCGAGTGGGCCACCATCGGCGAGCTGGCCGAGCGCCTGCAGGCCAGGCAGCACGGCGTGGTCGCGCTGGTCACGCGCTGCGAGGAAGCCGGTCTGGTCGAGCGCCGCACCCATGCCGAGGACCGCCGCCGCGTCGAGGTCCACCTGCTGCCGGCCGGCGAAGCCATTCTCACGCGCCTGGCCCAGGTCCACCGCGACCAGCTGCGCGCCCTGCAAGGCGTGTTCACGATTCCCGACCTGCCCTGAGCGCAACCTGCCGCTGTCGAAACGGGGCAACAGCGTTACCCTGAACAATCATGTACGATAAGCAATCCGCACACTGCGTATTCACTTATTTCATACTTGAGGACAAGAAAATAATGCACCCGCTCAAGCGCACCCTGTTCGCCGTCGCCGCCGCCGCGGCAATGATGTCGGCCGCCCACGCCGCCGCCCCCATGGTCAAGAGCCCGGCCCCCGGCTTCTTCCGCATCATGGTCGGCGACATCGAAGTCACCCCGATCAACGACGGCACCGTCGACCTGCCGGTCGACCAGCTGCTGCGCCAGAAGCCGGAACTGACCCGCGCCACGCTGGAAAAGAACCACCTGAAAGCGCCGCTGGAAACCTCGGACAACACCTTCCTGATCAACACCGGCAGCAAGCTGGTGCTGGTCGACACCGGTGCCGGCACCTTGTTCGGCCCGACCCTCGGCAAGTTCGTGCAGAACCTGAAGGCGGCCGGCTACCAGCCGGAGCAGATCGACGAGATCTACATCACCCACATGCACGGCGACCACGTCGGCGGCCTGGTCAACAATGGCCAGCGCACCTTCCCGAACGCCGTGGTCCGCGCCGGCAAGGCGGATGCCGACTTCTGGCTCAGCAAGGAGAACATGGACAAGGCCCCGGCCGACAAGAAGGGCTTCTTCCAGGGCGCGATGGCCTCGCTCAATCCCTACATCCAGGCCGGCAAGTTCAAGGCGATCGAGGGCAAGACCGAGCTGGTGCCGGGCATCACGGCCATCGCCGAACCGGGCCATACCCCGGGCCACACGACCTACATGGTCGAAAGCAAGAGCCAGAAGCTGCTGCTGATCGGCGACCTGATCCACGTGGCGGCGGTCCAGATGGACAATCCGCAGGTGACGATCGGCTTCGACAGCGACGAGAAGGCCGCCTACGGCTCGCGCAAGAAGGTGTTCGACGACGCCGCCAGGAACGGCTACCTGATCGGCGGCGCCCACCTGCAGTTCCCTGGCCTGGGCCACCTGCAGACCCAGGGCAAGGGCTACCGCTGGGTGCCGGTCAACTACACCCAGATGCGTTGAAGTTGAGCGCTTGAATCAAGCCTGCACCGAGGCCAGGATCGCCGCCAGGCGGTCCAGGTCGACCGGCTTCACCATGTGGTGGTCGAAGCCGGCTTCCAGCGCGGTGCGGCGGTCCTGCTCCTGGCCGTAGCCGGTGATCGCCACCAGCAGCGCCGGCCGGGTGCAAGGCTCCAGGCGCAGCCGGCGCGCCAGTTCGTTCCCATCCATTTCCGGCAGGCCGATGTCCAGCAGGGCCACATCCGGACATTCCTTCTTCGCCCGCTCCAGCGCGCGCAGCGAATCGTTCTCCACCATCACCTCATAGCCGCAGGCTTCCAGCAGCATGGCCAGGGTCGCGGCGGCGTCGACGTTGTCGTCCACCACCAGCAGGCGCAGCGGACGGCCGCCCGCAGAGACGGCACCGGCGGCGCTGCCGCCGCCATCGTGCGCGCCCGGCTGCTGCATCAGCGGCAGCAACACCGTGAAAGTACTGCCCAGGCCCGGCCCCGGGCTGTCGCAGACCACGCTGCCGCCATGCAGCTCGACCAGGTTCTTGACCAGCGCCAGGCCCAATCCCAGGCCGCCCTGCGAACGGTCCGACGAGCGCTTGGCCTGGGTGAACAGGTCGAATACGCTCGGCGCCAGTTCGCGGTCCATGCCGATGCCTTCGTCGCGCACCGTCAGCACCAGCGCGTCCTTGTCCTCGTCGGCATGGGTCTCGATCGTGATGCGGCGCTCTTCCGGCGTGTATTTGGAGGCATTGTTGAGCAGGTTGGCCAGTACCTGCACCAGGCGCGCCTTGTCGCCGAGGACGGTGGCGTCGGGGCCGGACAGCGTCACCTGCAGATGCTGGCGGCGCGCCTCGAACATCGGCCGCACCTGCTCGATGGCCTCGTCGACGATGGTGCGCGCCGCCACCGGCGCGCGCGCCAGCGTCACCAGGCCGCGCGTGACGCGCGAGACGTCCAGCAGGTCGTCGACCAGGCTGGTCATGTGCCTGACCTGGCGCCCGATGATGGCGCTGCTCTGGCGCACCCGCTGCTCGTCCAGGCGGCCGATCCTGAGGAGGTCGGCGGCGGCGCTGATCGGCGCCAGCGGGTTGCGCAGCTCGTGCGCCAGCATCGCCAGGAATTCGTCCTTGCGCTGGTCGGCCTCGCGCAGCTTGCCCTCGGCCAGCTTGCGCTCGGTGATGTCGAGGAAGAAGCCGACGATGCCACCGTCGCGCACCGGATAGGCGCGCACCTCGAACCAGCCGCCGCTGGCGCCGGGACCGATGTGCTGGAATTCGGCGCGGCCGGGCACCCGCGTGGCCATCACCTCGTTGTACATGCGGCCGGCCGGTGTATCGAGCGCTTCCGGCCAGACCTCCCAGTGGTGGCGCCCGACCACCTCGTCGACGCGGCGGTTGGTCAGGCGCAGGCCTTCGTCGTTCACCTGCTGCACGGTCCAGTCGGCGCCGATCAGCACGAAACCTTCGGCGATCGAATCGAGGATCAGCTGGCCGCGGTCGCGCTCTTCGCGCAAGGCGGCCTGGGCGCGCGCCAGGTCGACCGCGGTCCACAGGCGCTCGGCCATGCTGCGCGCCAGCGCGATCTCGGCCTCGCTCCAGCGGTGCGGACGCGTGTGGCCCAGCGCCAGGAAGGCCAGCAGGCGCCCCGACTTCACCAGCGGCACCAGCAGGCTGGCGGTCACCCCCATCGCCGTCAGGTAGGCCTGCTGGTGCTGGACGGTACGCGGATCGGCGCGCACGTCGGTGATGGCGATGACCTCGCCGGCACGCCCGGTGGCCGCCACCTCGGCGCCGAAGGCCTCGATCGGGAAGGTGTTCCCGGACAGGTTCGAGGTGCCGCTGCGTTTCCAGTCGCGCGGCACGAAGAAGGTATTGCGCTCGTCGTCGACTTCGCCGTACATCACGCGTTCGACGCCCAGCTCGCGGCCCAGCAGGCTGCTGGCGATGCCGATCGCGTCCTCGCTGGAACGCATCGGCCGCAGCGCATCGCTGAGCGCCAGTTCGAAGGCGGCGCGGCGCTCGGCCACGACCCGCGCGGTGGTTTCGATGCAGGTGCAGTAGAGGCCCATCACCCTGCCCTCGCCGTCGTGCAGCGGCGAGTACGAAAAGGTGAAATAAGTCTGTTCCGTATAGCCCTTGCGCTCCATGGTGAGCGGCATGTCCTCGAGGAAGGAGGATTCGTTGGCCAGGGCGCGCGCGGCGATCGGGCCGAGGTCGTGCCAGATCTCCCACCAGACTTCCTGGAAGGCCGCGCCGAAGGCGGCCGGATGCTTGTCGCCGAGGACGGGGATGTAGGCGTCGTTGTAGAGGAAGACCTGCTCGGGTCCCCAAGCCAGGAACATCGGGAAGGTCGAGCTGAGCGCCATCGACACGGCCGTCGCCAGTTCGGGCGGCCAGGACTCGGGAGCACCGAGCGGCGAGGCATGCCAGTCGCGGGCGCCGAGCAGGCGCCGCGTCTCGCTGTCGCCTAGCCCGGCGGTAATGCGCAGAATGTCAGCCATGATGAATTATTCCACATTTCCCAACGAATAATTCACAAATTTCCATGCTGCACTGCGCTAAAGGGATCTTACAGTTTGATGAAGTGTTCGCGGTAGTAACGCAGCTCTTCGATCGACTCGACGATATCGGCCAGCGCGGTGTGCTTTTGCGCCTTCTTGAAACCCGAGGCCAGCTCCGGCTTCCAGCGGCGGCACAGTTCCTTCAGCGTCGACACGTCCAGGTTGCGGTAGTGGAAGAAGGCTTCCAGCTTCGGCATGCCGCGCGCCATGAAGCGGCGGTCCTGGCAGATCGAGTTGCCGCACATCGGCGACTTGTTGGCCGGCACCCACTGCTTCAGGAAAGCGATCAGCTGCTCTTCGGCCTGGGCTTCGTCGACGGTCGAGGCTTTCACGCGGTCGATCAGGCCCGACTTGCCGTGCGTGCCCTTGTTCCAGTTGTCCATCTTGTCCAGCGTCTCGTCGCTCTGATGGATCGCGAACACCGGGCCTTCGGCCAGGATGTTCAGGTCGGCGTCGGTGACGACCACGGCCACTTCGATGATGCGGTCGTTGTCCGGATCGAGGCCGGTCATTTCCATGTCGAGCCAGACCAGGTTCATGTCGTTGGGACGTGGGGTGGCGGCTGCTGCTTGGGTTTCTTGTGACATAATTCGCTCTTTGGCTGCATTTGTTAGCTAAACCGGCATTTTCTCACAGGCATACGATGCTTTCATTCGCGTTTTCGGTTTTGTTCGTCATTTTTTTCATGCTGACCCTGGGGTTGCGCTACTGGCTGGCCAGCCGCCACGTGCGCCACGTCATGCGTCACCGTGACGAGGTGCCCGCCGAATTCGCCGACAAGATTCCGCTCGCCGCGCACCGGAAGGCCGCCGACTACACGGTCGCCAAGACCCGCTTCGGCCTGATCCACGCGATCTGGAGCGGCCTGGTGCTGATCGGCTTCACGCTGCTGGGCGGCCTGCAGGCGTTGTCGACCGCGCTGCTGCATGTCACCGGTCCGGGGATGGCGCATCAGATCGGGCTGATCGTGGCCTATGGCGTCATCGCCGGCCTGCTCGACCTGCCCTTCACCTACTGGTTCCAGTTCGTGCTGGAACAGCGCTTCGGCTTCAACAAGATGACGCTCAAGCTGTGGCTGGCGGACACCGTCAAGGGCACGCTGCTGAGCGCCGTCATCGGCCTGCCGCTGCTGTGGGTGGTGCTGGCCCTGATGGAGCGCACCGGCGCTCTGTGGTGGGTGTATGCCTGGCTGGTGTTCAGCGGCTTCCAGCTCCTGATGATGGTGCTCTACCCGACCGTCATCGCGCCGATGTTCAACAAGTTCACGCCGCTCAGCGACGACAGCCTGAAAAGCCGCATCGAAGGCCTGATGGCGCGCGTCGGCTTCGCCTCGAAGGGCCTGTTCGTGATGGACGGCAGCAAGAGGTCAAGCCACGGCAACGCCTACTTCTCCGGCTTCGGCGCCAACAAGCGCATCGTCTTTTTCGACACCCTGCTCGAGCGCCTGGCGCCGCCCGAGATCGAGGCCGTGCTGGCGCACGAACTGGGCCACTTCAAGCTCAAGCACATCGTCAAGCGCATCGTGGTCGCGTTCGCGCTGTCGCTGGTGTTCCTGGCCGTGCTGGGCTGGCTGAAGAACCAGGTCTGGTTCTATACCGGCCTGGGCGTACTGCCGCTGCTGGGCCAGAACAACGACGCGATGGCGCTGCTGCTGTTCATGCTGGTGCTGCCGGTGTTCACCTTCCCGTTTGCGCCGCTCACCTCGATCACCTCGCGCAAGCACGAATTCGAAGCGGACGCTTTCGCGGCCAGCCACAGCGATGCGCGCGACCTGGTCTCGGCCCTGGTCAAGATGTACGAGGACAATGCCTCGACCCTGACCCCGGACCCGCTGCACTCGGCCTTCTACGATTCGCATCCGCCGGCCTCGATCCGCATCCGCCACCTGCACCAGGCCGGCGCATTGTCCGGCAAGGGCACGGCCGGCATGGAGCCGGCATGAGCGCGGCCCTGCCCCTGACCGCCCGCCACTGCACGCCCGCAGCGCCGGCGCTGGACGATGCCGCGATCGCCGCCTTGCTGGCGCAGCTGCCTGACTGGCAGGTCGATGCTGGCCGGCTGCTGCGCGAATTCCTGTTCCGCGACTACCACGAGACCATCGAATTCGTGAACGCGCTGGCCTTCATGGTCCACCGCGAAGACCACCATCCGGATCTGCAGGTCGGCTACCGCCGCTGCACGGCATCCTGGACCACGCACTCGGCCGGCAACAAGCTGAGCGAGAACGATTTCATCTGCGCTGCGAAAGCCGACGCACTTTACGCGGAACGGGCCGGCGCATGAGCAAGGCAATGAGCAAAGTAACGAGCAAAACCGCCGAATTGACCGGCACCATCGTCGCGGCCCACGGCCGCCACTACCTGGCCGACGTCGGCGACGCGCAGTCTCCCGAATTCCTGCAATGCGTCACGCGCGGCAAGAAGACCAACGTCGCGGTCGGCGACATCGTGCACCTGAAGCGCACCTCGAACGACCAGGCCGTGATCGAGAAGATCGCCGAGCGCAGCACCCTGCTCTACCGCTCGGACCAGTACAAATCGAAGCTGCTGGCGGCGAACATCACGCGCCTGTTCATCGTCGTCGCCACCGAACCGAGCTTCGCCGACGACCTCGTGTCGCGCGCCCTGGTCGCCTGCGAAGCGGCGGGCGTCGAGGCCCACCTCATCCTCAACAAGGTCGACGTCGAAGCGTTGCTGCCGCGCGCCCGCGAGCGCGCCGGCCTGTATGCGGGCCTCGGCTATCCGCTGCACGAGGTCTCGGCCAAGGCCGACCCGGAAGGCACGGTCGCCACCCTGACCCCACTGCTGCTAGGGCAGTCCTCGATCTTCATCGGCCAGTCCGGCATGGGCAAGTCGTCGATGATCAACCTGCTGGTGCCGGACGCCGACATCGCCGTGCGCGAGATCTCGGAAGCGCTGGACACCGGCAAGCACACGACCACCTTCACGCGCCTCTACAAACTGCCGGGCGGCGGCCAGATCATCGATTCGCCGGGTTTCCAGGAATTCGGCCTGTACCACCTCACCGAAGGCATGCTGGAGCGCGCCTTCATCGAGTTCAAGCCCTTCCTGGGCGGCTGTAAATACTACAACTGCCGCCACCTGGCCGAGCCGCAGTGCGCGATCCTCGGCGCCGTCGAGGAAGGCAAGATCGCGAAGATCCGGCACGAGCTGTATGCGCAGCTGCTGCATGAATCGGCGCAGACGCTGTATTGAGCATAGTCCGCACTATAGCGCCAGAAAATTCCTTGCTGCAGTAAGCTGCGTGATACGGAACAGCCGCCGCCGTTTGTGTGGCGCATGGCGGCTTGTGCCTGCTTGCCGCCGCATGCCCGTTTCCCGTTGATTACGCAATGGATATCGATGAACCGACCTTGATGCTGGTGCTCGGCGTGGCGTCGATCACGGCCAGTGCCATGTTTTTCACGCTGCATGCCTCGGCGCGCCATATCGGCGGCGTTCGTTCGTGGGCATACGCCTGCCTGGCGGTCGGGTTTGCCGTCCTTCTCGATGCCCCGCGGCTGGTCGGCAACTGGCAGTGGGCTTCGCTGTTGTTCAACATCCCTTTCAGCGTGGGCCAGGCTTTGCTCCTGGCAGGCACGGCGCAGTTCGTGGGGCGCCGCTGGGGGAAGCACACGCTGACGCTGCTGATTGCCCTCGCCGTCCTGCTGACCCTGGCGTTCACGCTGGTCCTGCCCGACAGCGCCTTGCGCATCTTTACGCAAACGCTGTACCAGGCCTGCCTGAACGCCTTGAGCGCATGGTACCTGTGGCACCACCGGGAACGGCAATCCAGTCGCGCCTACGGCGTCGCTGCCGCGATCTTCCTCGGCGAGGCCGCTGCCGCGCTGGCGCAGGGCGTGTTTGTCATGATCAGCACGCTGCCTGTGACCTACGCCGCGCCCGAGCTTCCGCTGGCGAATATCGTCAACTGGGCCGGCGTGCTGGCGAATACCCTGCTCGGCAACTGGATACTTTTCCTGCTCGTCATGCTTCGTCTGGTCCGCGACCTGCAAACCGATGCCATGCACGACCCGCTGACCGGGCTATTGAACCGGCGGGGGCTGCGCTCCCACATCAATTCCCTCCTGGCACCAGGGCGCTCCCTGCGATCGCTCGCCGTCCTGTTGCTCGATATCGACCATTTCAAGGCCTTGAACGACCGGCACGGCCACGCCACCGGCGACCGGGTCCTGGTCATGATGGGCGAGGTCATGCGGGGCCTCGGCAGTGCCCATGTCGTGCCGTGCCGCTGGGGCGGCGAAGAGTTCTGCTTCGTGGTCGACAGCCACTCGGACAAATCGCTGATCGAACTTGCCGAGCGCGCCAGGCAGACGTTTCAGCGGACCAGCGCCGCCCACCCTGGCCTGCCGTCCGGTGCAACGGTCAGCATCGGCGTGGCGGCCGTGCCCGTCGACGGCAGCTTCGCGTTTTCCAGACTGGTAGCCCTGGCCGACGCGCAACTCTACCTGGCAAAGCACGGTGGCCGTAACCGCGTGTGCAGCGCACTCGATCAAGAAGCGTTGTCGCAAGACTGAAACGAGGAGTAAAATCCACTGTTTCCCTATCGAAAAGCAAAACCCTCTATAATCAAAGGGATAATTTGCTTCGCGACCTAACATGGCTGTCCAGACCCCCATCAAGCACTTCCTGCAATTCTCCGACTTCACCCGCGACGAGTTCGAGTACGTGATCGAGCGCGCGGCCGTCATCAAGCGCAAGTTCAAGGCCTACGAGGTCTACCACCCGCTGGTCGACCGCACGCTGGTGATGGTGTTCGAAAAGAGCTCGACCCGCACCCGCCTGTCGTTTGAAGCCGGCATGCACCAGCTGGGCGGCGCGGCGATCTACCTGAACACGCGCGACAGCCAGCTGGGCCGCGGCGAGCCGGTGGAAGACGCGGGCCAGGTCATGAGCCGCATGTGCGACATCATCATGGTGCGCACCTTCGGCCAGGACATCATCGAGCGCTTCGCGGCGCACTCGCGGGTCCCGGTGATCAACGGCCTGACCAACGAACACCATCCCTGCCAGGTGCTGGCCGACGTCTTCACCTTCCACGAGCACCGCGGTTCGATCGCGGGCAAGACGGTGGCGTGGATCGGCGACGCCAACAACATGCTGTATTCGTGGCTGCAGGCGGCCGAAGTGTTCGGCTTCCACCTGAACGTGTCGACGCCGAAGGGCTACGACATCGACCCGGCGATGGTCAAGACCAGCAACTACACGGTCTTCGAGAATCCGTCGGATGCCTGCGCCGGCGCGCACCTGGTCAACACCGACGTGTGGACCAGCATGGGCTACGAAAAAGAAAATGCCGAACGCCTGAAAGCCTTCGATGGCTTCATGGTGGACGGCGCCAAGATGGCGCGCGCCGCACCCGACGCGCTGTTCATGCACTGCCTGCCCGCGCACCGCGGGGAGGAAGTGGCGGCCGAAGTCATCGACGGCCCGCAATCGGTGGTGTGGGACGAAGCCGAGAACCGGCTGCACGTGCAGAAGGCGCTGATCGAGTACCTGCTGCTGGGCCGCATCGAAGACAAGTAACGCATCATCACCACAACTTTAGTTTGATCGTCGGCCCGGGCGCTACGTCCGGCCGGCTGACCATAAATCCCCTCCCATCTCTCATCACTGGAACTCCCATGAGCGACATTAAAAAAGTAGTCCTCGCCTACTCCGGCGGCCTCGATACCTCGGTCATCCTCAAGTGGCTGCAGGATCACTATCACTGCGAAATCGTCACCTTCACCGCCGACCTGGGACAAGGTGAAGAGCTGGAGCCGGCGCGCGCCAAGGCCATCAAGTTCGGCATCAAGCCGGAGAACATCTACATCGACGACGTGCGCGAAGACTTCGTGCGCGACTTCGTGTACCCGATGTTCCGCGCGAACACCGTCTACGAAGGCGAATACCTGCTGGGCACCTCGATCGCGCGTCCGCTGATCGCGAAGCGCCTGATCGAAATCGCCAATGAAACCGGCGCCGACGCCGTGTCGCACGGCGCGACCGGCAAGGGCAACGACCAGGTGCGCTTCGAACTGGGCGCCTATGCGCTCAAGCCGGACGTCAAGATCATCGCCCCGTGGCGCGAATGGGACCTGCTGTCGCGCGAGAAGCTGCTGAAGTACGCGGAAGACGCCGGCATCGAGATCGACATGAAGCACAAGAACGGCGGCGCGCCCTACTCGATGGATGCCAACCTGCTGCACATCTCCTTCGAAGGCCGCCACCTCGAGAACCCGAGCGCGGAAGCCGAGGAATCGATGTGGCGCTGGACCGTCAGCCCGGAAGCGGCGCCGGACCAGGCGGAATACCTGGACATCGAATACGAGCGCGGCGACATCGTCGGCCTCAACGGCGTCAAGATGACCCCGGCCCAGGTGCTGACCGAGCTGAATCGCCTGGGCGGCAAGCACGGCATCGGCCGGCTCGACCTCGTGGAAAACCGCTACGTCGGCATGAAGTCGCGCGGCTGCTACGAAACCCCGGGCGGCACCATCATGCTGCGCGCCCACCGCGCGATCGAATCGATCACCCTGGACCGCGAAGTGGCGCACCTGAAGGACGACCTGATGCCGCGCTATGCATCGCTAATCTATAACGGCTACTGGTGGGCGCCGGAGCGCGTCGCGCTGCAGACCCTGATCGACCACACCCAGCAGTCCGTGAACGGCTGGGTCCGCGTCAAGCTCTACAAGGGCAACGTGATCGTGGTGTCGCGCGACTCGAAGACCGATTCGCTGTTCGACATGAACATCGCCACCTTCGACGAAGACGGCGGCGCCTACAACCAGGCGGATGCGGGCGGCTTCATCAAGCTGAATGCGCTGCGTATGCGCATCGCGGCGAAGGCGCGTGCGAAGCGCGGTCAATAATCGCTGAACGTTTGAGCGAAAAAGCCGCCGGCCCGCAAGGCCCGGCGGCTTTTTTTTCACCGTCATTCCCGGCATTGCCGGAAATGACTTCCCGCGAAAGCGGGAATCCATACTGAGCAAGCTAGATCGCAATATCGACATAGCGATCTAGCCACCGAGGATTGCTCTTTTGAATCAGCTCGACCTTCCAAGCCCGATTCCACTTCTTGATCTGCTTCTCCCGCCGAATAGCCTCGGTAATCTCCGTGTGCACTTCGTACCAGACAAGGCTCTTGACGCCATATTGTTTGGAGAAGCCATCGACCAAGCCTTCACGATGCTCCCATACGCGTCGTATCAGGTTACTGGTGACGCCGACGTACAAGGTTCCGTTCATGCCGCTCGCCAGGATGTAAACGTAACTGGACTTGTCCATGCCATACCCCAAATTTATTGAGCTGGCATGGTCGAGGAAAGTGACGCTTGTCTTCCTGAGGTGCCTCAACAAAATATGCCACCTAAATTTAGGCTCAGTATGGATTCCCGCTTTCGCGGGAATGACGAGGAAGCGTCAGAAGTGGAAGTTCGCCGTCACACTCGCCCACCGCGGTGCGCCCGGCGTGTAGCGGTAGCCGCTCTTGTTGATCGCCGCCACGTAACGCTTGTCGAACAGGTTGTACACGTTCAGCCGCAAGTCCACCCAGCGGTTCAGCGCATACGAAGCCATCGCATCGGCCACCCAGTAATCCCCCGTGTAGGCCGGCGTGCCGACCGCGCCGTCGGTGCCGCGCAGCAGGCGGCCCGAGTAGCGCGCGCCGCCGGCGATCGTCAATCCGGACGGGAAGCTGTAGCTGGTCCAGCTGGTGAAGCCCGACTTCGGCGTATAGGTCAGGCTGTTGGCGCCGTTGGCGGCAACCAGGCGCCCCGCTTCCACGCTGGTGTCCATCCAGGTATAGCCGGCGCTCACCGACCAGTTGCGCGCGAGCTCGCCGATCGCGCTCAGCTCCACGCCCTGTACGCGCTTGCGGCCGGTCTGGTAGTACTTCAGGTCGACCGGGTCCTGCTCGACCTCGTTTTTCACATTCGTGCGGAACAGCGCGGCGTTCAGGCCGAGGCGCTTCTGCATCAGTTCCCATTTCGCGCCCAGTTCCGTGGTGCTGGTGACTTGCGGGTCGAACACCGGGTTCGAGGCGCTGCTGGCGCTGGTGCTGAGCGCCAGATTCGAGCCCGGCGGCTGCTTCGAATTGGCCCACAGCGCGTAGACGCTGGTGTTCGGCGTCGGCTTGTAGAGCAGCGACAGCTTGCCGCTCACCAGGCTGTCCGTCAGCTCGACATGGGTCGGGACCGGGGTGCCGACCGGTAGGCCCGGGTTCGCGCTGGCCGTCGACAGCGCGATCGCATCGTAGCTGGTGTCGAAGTGATCGACCCGCACCGAGGCGCCCAGCAGCCAGCGCTCGCCGATCTTGATCGTGTCCAGCAGCCAGGCCGCCGCGGTCGTGGTCTCGCCCTGCGTACGGGCGCCGCTGCGCACCAGGTTCAAACCCGTTACCGGCGATGCCGAATCGGGCCGGTACAGGTTCGCCGGCTGCAGCGTGCCGCCGCCGAGGTAGCTCCAGTTGCTCTGCTTTTCATTGGCCAGGTCCAGGCCGGTCACCAGCGTGTGCCGCAACGCGCCGGTATCGAACTCGGTGGTCAGCATGGTCTGGTTGGCCAGGATCGTGTTTTCCTGGTCCTTGATGGTGCGCGTGGTGCGCGCAAGCTGCCAGGTCGCGGGATCGCCCTGGTCCGGCGTCAGGATGTTGGCGGTATTGCCCATGAAGGCGCTGAGCAGGTAGAACTGCCTGGTCTTGCCATAGCGGCTGGTGTTCTTCAGGCGCATGCGCGGGCTGAATTCGTGGTCGACGATGGCGGTAAACATGTCGGCCCGCACGCGGTCGAAGTCCGACAGTGCGCCGTAGAAGTTCTGCGGATCGACGGCGGGCGCATCGGCGATCCAGGGGCGCTTGGGATCGGGACTGCTGTAACCGGGCAGACCGACGGTCGGCACGCCGCCGTCCGGGCGGTTGTCCTGCTTCACGTGCAGGTAGTCGAGGTAGAGCTGGGTCGGACCGCGCAGGCCGAAGGCAATCGACGGCGCCACCGCCCAGCGCTTGTCCTTCACTTCGTCGCGTGCCGGGTTGCCGCTGTCCTGGTCGAGCACATTCAGGCGCATGGCGATGCCGCGCCGGCGGTCCAGCACGCGGTTGACATCGGCGCTGGCCCGGCGGCGCTCGGCGCTGCCGGCCACCAGGCTGGCGTCGCCGATGTTCCTGAGCAGCGGCTGCTTGGTGGCGAGATTGATCGAACCGGTCGGCGCGCCGCGCCCGGTATCGGTGCCGGCCGGGCCCTTCAGCACGTCGATCTGCTCGATGTTGAAGACGTCGCGCGAGACCGAACCGATGTCGCGGATGCCGTCCACGAACAGGCTGCCCGAGCTGTCGAAGCCGCGCATGTAGATGGCGTCGCCGGTATTCGTGTTGCCGTTCTCGCCCAGGAAGAAGGTACCGACGCCGGGCGTGTTGCGCAGCGCCTCGGTCAGGGTCACGGCGCCCTGCTGCTCGATCAGTTCCTTCTTGATCACGATGACGGTCTGCGCCGTATCCAGCAGCGGCTGGGTGTACTTGCCGGACGCCGCCTGGTCCGCCTTGAATTCGTTGTCGCGTTCGCCGTGGACATGGACGCGCTGGGCGGTTGTGCCCGCGCTGGCGTCCGCGCCGGCCCCGCTGTCGAGGGCCGCCTGGGCGGCGAGCGGCAGCATCAGCATGGCCAGGGCGGTGGAGTGTTTGCGGCTGGTAATCGGCTTCTTCATGGTCTGGGCGTGGTTATCGTGTTGTTGGATGGGTTAGCGGAACGCCAAGGACTTTAACAAAAGTTCACAGATAAGTAAACGCGAATCATTCTCATTATCGTTATCGTTCACTTGAGCGAGCGCAGAATGCCGTCTTTGCAAGCCTGTATCCGCGCGCTACCATGTGCTTATGAGCGACCACAACCCCTGCCTGGCCTGCGGCGCCTGCTGCATGAGCTACCGGGTCTCCTTCTACTGGGCCGAAGCCGAGCAGCGCGGCCTGCCCGCCTTCCTGACCGAACAGGTCAATCCCTTCCTTTCATGCATGGCCGGGACGAATGCCAAGCGGCCGCATTGCGCAGCCCTGCAAGGCACCGGGGACGGCGGCTTCGTCTGCCGCGTGTATGCGCAGCGGCCCGATCCCTGCCGCGAAGTACAGATCGGCGACGACAAGTGCCTGCAGGCGCGGGCACGGCATGGCTTGCCGCCTTTGCAGCAAATGGCGCCGTAGATAGAATATTTGTTCCTATTCTGTTGCGCTAGCGCATCATTGTTTCGACGTTCGCCTCGTCAGATGTTACATTTGAGTTCGCACGCGAACTTTATTCAACCGGCTGTTCTACAGCCCGTGACTCCGGGGGCAGAGCCCACCCGGAAAACCGGGCTCCGACCCCTACGGCCATGACCCCTCGGACCATGCTGCGTAACCTCAGTATCAAGAAAAAACTCACCGTCGGCTTCGGCGCCATCGTCGCCATCCTGCTGTTGCTGCTGACCCTGGCCTACAACAACTTCGCGCGCCTGTCGCAGGCGAACGCGTGGGACCGCCATACCCTCGAAGTGCTGCTGGAAACGAACCACGTCGCCACCTCGGTGCTGCAGGTCCAGAGCGCGACCCGCGGCTACCTGCTGACCGGCCACGAGAGCCTGGTCGGCCCCATCCACAACGAATACGAAAACGCCGGCAAGCACCTGCGCCGCGCGCTCGAACTCACCGCCGACAATCCTTCCCAGCAGGAGCGCCTGCACCAGCTCGAGCCGATGCTGGCCATCTGGATGGACAAGGCGATCACGCCGCAGATCGACATGCGCCGCGCGACCGGCAAGGGCGGCCAATCGGTCTCGCCCGAAACCGAAGCGGCGGTCCTGGCCGGCACCGGCAGCGTCGCCACCATCCGCCAGCTGCTCGGCGAAATCGCCGCCGAGGAAACCCGCCTGCTGGAACAGCGCCGGCAGGACACGACGGCGCTGCGCAACTCGATGAATATGCTGCTCAGCGCCGGCGCGCTGGTGAGCGTGCTGCTGGCGATCCTGATCGGGACCATCCTGGTGCAGGGCATCTCGCGCCCGCTGGCCAGCCTGAGCGAAGCCGCGCGCAGTTTCGGCCGCGGCACCCAGGGCGCACGCGCCGCGGTGCTGTCGGACGACGAACTGGGCGCGATGGCCGTCGAATTCAACCGCATGGCCCAGGCCATCGAAGACAGCCAGGCCAGGGAGCACGCCGACAACCTCGCGCTGCGCGCCAAGGTCGACTCCCTGCTCGACGTGGTCTCGAAGGCGGCGCGCGGCGACCTGACCGGGACCGTGGCGATCCGCGGCGACGACGCCATCGGCCGCCTCGGCGAAGGCCTTGCGACCATGCTCGGCAACCTGCGCAGCCTGCTGAACAACGTGCAGCGCGCCGGCATCCAGGTGGCCAGCTCGGCGACCCAGATCGCCGCTTCGGCGCGCCAGCAGGAAGCCACCGGCATCGAACAGGCCCAGACCAGCGTCGAGGTGCTCGCCACCACCAAGGAAATCTCGGCCAACACCGCCGAGCTGCTGCGCACGATGGAAGAAGCGACGGAGGTGGCCGACTACACCACCAGCGCCACCGCCGACGCCCAGGACAAGCTCAAGCACATGGACCACACCATGCAGCAGATGGTCAACGCCACCGATTCGATCGGCGCCAAGCTGGCCGCGCTGTCCGAGAAAGCCAGCAACATCAACGGCGTGCTGACCACGATTACCAAGGTGGCGGACCAGACCAACATCCTGTCGCTGAACGCCGCGATCGAAGCCGAGAAGGCCGGCGAAGCGGGCCGCGGCTTCTCGGTGGTCGCCACCGAGATCCGCCGCCTGGCCGACCAGACCTCGGTCTCGACCTGGGACATCGAGCAGATGCTGAAGGAGATGCAGTCGGCGGTGTCGGCCAGCGTGATGGGCATGGACAAGTTTGCGGAAGAGATCCGCCGCAACGTCGGTGAAGCGCGCCACGTGGCCGAGCAGCTGTCGGGCATGATGGACCAGGTGCGCAAACTGGCGCCGCGCTTCGACCTGGTGCTGCAGGGGATGCAGTCGCAGGCGGTCGGCGCCTCGCAGATCTCGGGCACCATGATGCAGCTGTCCGACGCCAGCCAGCAGAGCGTCGAATCGCTGAAGGCCACCAGCGAGGCCGTGCACCAGTTGCAGTACGCCGCCGGCGACCTGCAGCAGTCGGTGGCCACCTTCGCCGTCGACGACTGACACGCGCATGAAGGTGCTGGTGTTTCACATCGGACGCGAACGCTACGCCCTGCCGCTCGCCGCGGTGCTGCGGGTGCTGCCGGTGGCGCGTCTCAAGCCCTTGCCGGGTGCGCCGCATTACGTGCCGGGACTGCTGGACCTGCACGGCGACCCCGTGCCGGTGATCGACCTGTCGCGCCTGGCCGGCACGCCGCCCAGCGCGGTGCGCTACGACACGCGCATCCTGCTGCTGGACGTGGCGGCCGCCGGCCAGCTGCGGCGCCTGGGTTTGAAGGCGGAACGCGTGGCCGGCATCGCCGATATCGCTGCCGAACTGCGCGATGGCGGGGTCGCCGCCGCGCCCTGGCTCGGCCGCATTGCCGCCGGCGGTGCGAATAGCACGGCCAGCGCGGCCGGGACCGCCGGCATGCTGCAGCTGATCGAGCCGGCGCGCCTGCTGGCGCCCGAGGTGGCGGCACAGCTGTTCGGCGAGGTGCCGGCATGAGCCTGCGCCAGCTGCTGAAAGATGCCACCGGCCTGGTGCTGTCCGCCGACACGGTCGAGCGCGCGGTGCGCGAGCGCATGCTGCGCCTGGACCTGACGCCGGACGCGCGCGCGGATTATGCGCCGCAGCCCGGCACGCCGGAGTTCGCGGCCCTGGTCGACCTCGTGGTGGTGCCCGAATCCTGGATGTTCCGCGACCCCGCCGTGTTCGAGACCGCCGTGCGCTTCGTGCAGCGCCGCCTGCTCAGCCATCCCGGGCGGCCGGTGAGCGTGCTGTCCCTGCCCTGCGCCGGCGGCGAAGAGCCGTATTCGATGGCGATGGCGCTGGCCCACGCCGGCATCCCTCCCGGCCTGTGCCGCATCGAGGCGGTCGACCTGTCGCACGCCGCGATCGAGCGCGCGCGCCTGGGACGTTACACGCGCAACGCCTTCCGCGGCACCGATCTGGCATTTCGCGAGCACTGGTTCCGCCAGGACGGCGATGCCTACCTGATCGACGACGCCCTGCGCCGCTACGTCGGCTTCAGCCAGGGCAACCTGCTCGAGGCAGCGGCGCCGCCAAGGAAGGGCCCCCGCTACGACCTGGTGTTCTGCCGTAACCTGCTGATCTATTTCGACGAGCCTGCACGCATGGTCGCCGCTGCCGCCTTGCAGGACCTGCTGGCGGACGACGGCCTGCTGCTGTCCGGCTTTGCCGAAGCACCGGCCTTCTGCCGCGCCGGCTTCGCGCCGCAGTCGCTGCGCGACAGCTACGCGCTGCAGAAGCAGTCGGTGGCGACGGTGCGGCGGCGCGCGCGGCTGGCGCCGGCCGAACCGGCAATCGCGCCGCGTCCTGTTGCGGCGGCAGCGCGGACGGCGCCGCAGCCCGCCCCCCTGGCTGCCGGTCCAGTGGCGGCGCTGATCGCCGAAGCCCGGCGCCAGGCCGATGCCGGCCGCCTGGCCGAAGCCCACCAGACCTGCCAGGAAGCGCTGGCCCTGCAGCCGGAACAGGCCGAAGCCTGGTTCCTGCTCGGCATGGTCAGCGAATGCGGCGGCCAGCCGCACGCGGCCGAGCGCCACCTGCGCCGCTGCCTCTACCTGCAGCCCGACCATTACGAAGCCCTGTGCAGCCTGGCCCTGCTGCACGAACTGCGCGGCGACACGCAGGATGCGGCCCTGCTGCGCCAGCGCGCCGCGCGCGTGCATGCGGCCGAGGTGGCGCCATGATCGTCGACGACTGCTGGCGCCGCATCGGCGTAACGGGCGACCGCAGCTGCGCCGAGCTGGAACGCCACATCCACTGCCGCAACTGCGCCGTGTACGCCGACGCGGCGCAACGAAACCTGCAACGGCCGGTCGAACCCGAATACCGCGAAGCCTGGGCGCGCGAACTGGCCCGCCCGGAGCCGGCGCCCGCGCCCACGGATGCCGCCGCCATGGTGTTCCGCATCGGCGCCGAATGGCTGGCGGTGCCGGTCGCGCTGGCCGCCACGGTGGCGCCGCTGGCCCCCGTGCACCGCCTGCCGCACCGCGCAACCGGCGCCCTGCTCGGCGTGGTCAATGTCGGCGGACGCGTGCTGCCGGCGCTGTCGCTGGCGGCGCTGCTCGGCATCGCCACCGCGGGCGTGCCGGCACCCCTGGGCCGCCACACTTTCGAACGCCTGCTGGTGCTGGAACTGAACGGCCAGCGCGTCGCGGTGCCGGTCGCGGAAATGCACGGCATCCTGCGCTACGCCGGCAGCGCCCTACGCCCGCCCGCCGCCACCCTGGAGCACCTCCCCTCGCCTTTGCTGGCCGGCGTGATCGCCGACGGCGCCATCGAGGCGGGCCTGCTGGATGGCGCGCTGCTCGAACGCGAAGTGAAGGGCTTGCTGCGATGAGCATGGACCACGATTTCGACGGCGCGTTCAACCAGGACCTGAGCAGCTTCTCGATGCTGGACCTGTTCCGGATGGAGGCGCAGGCGCAGGCGCGCGTGCTGACCGACGGCCTGCTGCGCAGCGAACGCGGATCCGACCCGGCGACGCTGGACGCGATGATGCGCGCCGCCCACTCGACCAAAGGCGCCGCCGCGATCGTCGGCATGACGCAGATGGTGCAGCTGACGCATGCGATGGAAGACGTGTTCGTCGCCGCCCAGCAGGGCATCCTGGTGCTCGATGCCGCGCGGGTGGACGTGCTGCTCGGCGCGGTCGACCTGATGCGGCGCCTGGCCGAGCTGCCGGAAGCCGACCTGGCCGACGGCGGTCCGCATGCGGCGCCGGTACAGGAAGCGCTGGCGGCGCTGGCCGCGCTGCAGGCCGGTGCGGCCGTCACGCCCGCGTTCGCGCTGCCCGTACCGCCCCTGGAGCCTGCGCCTGCCGTGCCCGTCATGCCTGCCGCGCCCGCGCCGGCAGCCGAACCGGCGGCGCCGGCACCGCCACCGCCGCACAACGAACTGCAGACCCTGGCCGGCCAGGCCCGCCTGAATGCCGCCCAGTTGCGGCCCTGGATCGACTCCCTGCACCGCTACAAGCGCCAGCAGCGCGCCGTGTTCAGCGCCCTCGGACGGCTGCAGGAGGCGATCGAGGAAAGCGGCGACCCGCGCCTGCTCGAACTGGCCAGGCAGGTCCAGGAGCGCGCCCGGCCGCTGCGCAGCGCCATGCAGCGCCACATCCTCGACGCCGAGCAGTACGAGCGCAAGGCCACGGGTCTTGCCGCGCGCCTGGTCGACGAGGTGCTGGAACTGCACATGTGCCGCTTCGGCGACGGCCTGCACGGGCTGCCGCGCATGGTGCGCGACCTCGCCCGCAGCCTGGGCAAGGACGTGCGCCTGGACGTGACCGGCGACGATACGCTGGTCGACCGCGCGGTGCTGGTGCGCCTGGAAGCGCCGCTCAGCCAGCTGCTGCGCAACGCCGTCGACCACGGCATGGAAACGCCGGCCGAACGCGCCGCCGCCGGCAAGCCGGCCACCGGCGCCATCCGGCTGGCGGCGCGCCACCGCGGCGGCATGCTGTCGATCGAGGTGAGCGACGACGGCCGCGGGGTCGACCCCGAACGGGTGCGCCGCGCCGTCGCCGCGCGCCGCCTGGCGCCCGCCGGCGTCGTGCAGGCGCTGTCCGCTCCGGAGCTGATGGAATTCCTGTTCCTGCCGGGCTTCTCGCTGAAGGAGGACGCCAACGAGATCTCCGGCCGCGGCGTCGGGCTCGACGTGGTGCACGACATGGTGCAGTCGCAGAACGGCACGGTGCGCGTGGAATCCACGCCCGGCAAGGGCTTTTGCACCAGCATCGTGCTGCCGGTCACGCAATCGATCGTGCGCGCACTGGTGGTCGACGTGCTGGGCGAAGCCTACGCGCTGCCGATCGCGCGCGTCGAGCGCGTGCTGCGCGTGCCGGCCGGCAGCGTGCAGACCCTGTCCGGCCGCCAGTACCTGGATCTCGCGGGCAGCCACCTCGGCCTGGTAGCGGCCGGGCGCGTGCTCGAACTGGGCGAACCGGCCCCAAGCGCCGAGCTGGCGGTGGTCGTCATCGGCACCGCGCGCGAGCGCTATGGCTTGGTGGTGGACGATGTGCGCGGCGAGCAGGAGCTGACCGTGCAGCCGCTCGAAGCGATGTTCGGCAAGCTGCGCGACGTCGCCTCCTGCGCCCTGCTCGACGACGGCGCCCCGGTCCTGATTCTCGACGTGCCCGACATGCTGCTGTCGATCGTGCGCCTGCTCGAAGCCGGTGCCTCGCTGCAGGCGGCGCCCGGCATGCATGCGCCCGGCGGCGGCGCCCGGCAGGACGTGCGCCGCATCCTGGTGGTCGACGATTCGCTCACGGTGCGCGAGATGCAGCGCAAGCTGCTGGCCGCGCGCGGCTACCAGGTCGAGGTCGCGCTCGACGGCATCGACGGCTGGAACAGCGTGCGCGCCGGCGCTTACGACCTGGTGATCACCGACATCGACATGCCGCGCCTGGACGGCATTGGCCTGCTCGGACGCATCCGCCAGGACCCGCGCCTGCAACGGCTGCCGGTCATGATCGTGTCGTACAAGGACCGGCCTGAAGACCGCGCGCGCGGCCTGGAAGCCGGCGCCGATTATTACCTGGCCAAGGGCGCCTTCCACGACGCCACCCTGCTCGACGCCGTGCGCGACCTGATCGGCGAAGCCCTGCCTGGCGGTCCCGCATGAGGATAGGCATCGCCAACGACGCGCCGATGGCGGCCGAGGCGCTGCGCCGCGTGCTGAGCGCCGGCGGATACCGGGTGGCCTGGGTCGCGCGCACCGGGATCGACGCCGTGCGCCTGTGCGCCGACCTGCGGCCCGACCTGGTGCTGATGGATCTGAACATGCCCCTGCTCGACGGCGTCGAGGCGACCCGGCGCATCATGGCCAACGGGCCCTGCCCGATCCTGGTCGTCACCGCGCAGCCGCAGGACAACGTCGGCCAGGTGTTCCGCGCGCTTGGCGCCGGCGCCCTCGACGTGGTGGCCACGCCGGTGCTGCTGGGCGTCGAGGACGGCGGCGCCGGCCTGCTGGCCAAGATCCGCACCATCGCCAAGCTGGTGGCGGGCCGGCCGGCGCCGGTGCCGGTCGGGGCACCGCACGTGGCGCGCCTGGTGGCGATCGGCGCGTCGACCGGCGGTCCGGCGGCGCTGGCGCGCCTGTTCGCCGACTGGCGCCCGGCGCCGGACACGGCGGCGGTGGTGGTCCAGCACATCGACCACAGCTTCTCGACCCAGCTCGTGAAATGGCTGGGCGAGCAGACCGCGGCGCCGGTGCGCGCGATCCTGGACGGTGATCACCTGGAGGGCGGCGTGGTGCAGGTGGCGACCACCGCCGACCACCTGCGCCTGGCCCCCGGCCACCGCCTGCGTTACGACGCCCACCCGCGCGACGAGATCCACCGTCCTTCCATCGACGTGTTCTTCCGCTCGGTGGCGCGCCACTGGGAGCGCGCGGGCACCGGCGTCCTGCTGACCGGCATGGGGCGCGATGGCGCGGCCGGCCTGCTGGCCATGCGCCAGGCCGGCCAGGCCACCATCGCCCAGGACGAGGCCAGCAGTGCCGTGTACGGCATGCCGCGCGCGGCCGCCGAGCTGGGTGCGGCCGAACAAATTTTGCCACTAGGCAAAATTTCGGCCGCATTATCGGGTAAAATCGGCAGCCCGCCGTAAAGACATGCCCTCTGCTTTCCGTTCCATCATGACCGCAGCCAGTTTCTCTCACGCCCGCACGACCGCCGACGACAACGACGCCAGCGACCAGGTGCGCGTGCTGCTGGTCGACGATCAGTTGATCATCGCCGAGGCCGTGCGCCGCATGCTCGCCAGCCACCCGGACATCGCCTTTCACTACGTGACCGATCCCGGCGCCGCGCATGCCGCTGCGCTGGCCTTGCGCCCGACCGTGATCCTGCAGGACCTGGTGATGCCGGGCGCCGACGGCTTCCAGCTGATCGCCGGCTACCGCGCCGACGAACGGCTGGCGGACGTGCCGGTGGCGGTGCTGTCGACCAAGGAAGAAGCCAGGCTGAAGGCGCACGGCTTCGCGGTCGGCGCCAACGACTACCTGGTCAAGCTGCCCGACCAGCTGGAACTGGTGGCGCGCATCCGCCACCACTCGCGCGGCTACATCGGCCTGCGCCAGCGCGACGCCGCCCTGCGCTCGCTGCGTGCCAGCCAGGACGAACTGGCACGCACCAATCTCGAACTGCAGAAACTGGCCGCGCTCGACGGCCTGACCGGCATCGCCAACCGCCGCCGCTTCGACGAGGCGATCGGCGTCGAATGGCAGCGCGCGCGCCGCCAGCAAAGCCCATTGGCACTGCTGCTGTGCGACGTCGACCGTTTCAAGAACTACAACGACAGCCTCGGCCACCCGGCCGGCGACCTGTGCCTGAAAAAGGCGGCCGCGGTCCTGACCGGCCAGCTGAAACGCCCGGCCGACCTGGCCGCGCGCTACGGCGGCGAAGAATTCGCGATCCTGCTGCCGGACACCGACCTGGCCGGCGCCCTCAAGCTGGCCGAAGACTGCCGCCGCCAACTCGCGCAGCTGGCGCTGCCGCACCCGGACGGCATCGATGGCGTGGTCACGATGTCGGTGGGCGCGGCCAGCGTCTCGCCAGCCACAGGCGGCAGCATCGAGGCGCTGGTGGCGGCTGCGGATGCGGCCTTGTACGACGCCAAGCGCGGCGGGCGTAACCGGGTTGCGCCTCACGCCTGAGGCTGCACCGCGGCGGTAAATCCGGCAGATTTTCCCGCCTCTCGCGCTGACTTCTGCTCACATTCGGCAAATCTTCTCCGATCTTGAACGCGTGCGCCCCCGCCCCCGCATGCTGTGCTACGTTTGTCATCAATACGGTGACGAAGCGGAGTCTTGCGGATGAAATTTCTCACTAGCTTGATTGCGATCGGACTGGCGGCCCACGCCGGCGCGGCCCTGGCCCAGGCCACCGCGGCCGACCGCATTCCGGACACCATGGAGGCACGCGTGCAGGCCTGCACCGGCTGCCACGGCGCCCAGGGTCGTGGCGTGGAAAACGTCTACTTCCCGCGCCTGGCGGGCAAGCCGGCCGGCTACCTGTACAACCAGCTGGTGGCCTTCCGCGACGGCCGCCGCAAGTACGTGCCGATGAACTACCTGCTGGCCTACCTGCCCGACGCCTACCTGATGCGGATGGCCGAGCACTTCGCCGCCCTGAATCCGCCGCCGCTGGTGCAGCCGGCCGTGTCGCGCCCGGCCGCGCAACTGGCCGAGGGTCAGCGCATCGTCACCCAGGGCATCCCCGGCAAGAAGATCCCCGCCTGCATCACCTGCCATGGCGCCGAACTGGGCGGCCGCGAACCCGGTATTCCTGGCCTGCTGGGCCTGCGCGCCGACTACGTGAGCGCCCAGCTCGGCGCCTGGCGCTTCGGCGTGCGCACGGCGCTGGCGCCGGACTGCATGCAATTGATCGCGTCCAGCCTGAGCGAGCCCGAAGTGGCGGCGGTGTCGGCCTATCTGGCCTCGCTGCCGGTGACCGCCTCGCGTCCGCTGCGCCAGCCCGGCATGCGGCTGCCGATCGCCTGCGGCAGCCAGCCCCAGGCATCCACGCAAAAGCAGGAGGCCAGCCGATGAACACCCGTCCCATCCTCACCAGGATGCTGCCGGCGGCCCTGCTCGCCGCGCTGGCCGCAGGCGCTGCATGGGTAGCGCCCTCGCTGGCGCAAAACAAGGCCCCGGCCCGCCAGCAGGCCACGCAGCAATCGATCGTCGAACGCGGCAAGTACCTGGCCCAGGCCGGCGACTGCATCGCCTGCCACACGGTGCCGGGATCGAAGATCTTCTCCGGCAACCGGCCGATGCCGACGCCCTTCGGCACCCTGTACGCGCCCAACATCACGCCCGATCGCGAGACCGGCATCGGCAAGTGGAGCGCCGACGACTTCTACAACATGATGCACACGGGCCGCTCGCCCAAGGGCTACCTGTTGTACCCGGCGATGCCGTTCGCCTCCTACACCAAGGTCACGCGCGCCGACAGCGACGCCATCTTCGCCTACCTGCGCTCGGTACCGCCGGTGCGCCAGGCATCGCGCGATCACGATCTGCGCTTCCCCTACAACAACCGTGCGCTGCTGATCGGCTGGCGCACCCTGTACTTCAAGGAGGGCGAGTACCAGCCCGACCGAAGCAAGTCGGCGGAATGGAACCGCGGCGCCTACCTGGTGCAGGGCCTGGGCCACTGCGCGATGTGCCACACGCCGATCAACGCCTTGGGCGGCTCCTCGCAGGAACGGGCCTTCCAGGGTGGCCTGATCCCGATGCAGAACTGGTACGCGCCATCGCTGACCTCGAACCGCGAGGCGGGCCTGGGCGACTGGGCGATCCAGGACATCGTCGACCTGCTGCAAAAGGGCGTGTCGAACCGCGGCACCGTCTACGGGCCGATGGCCGAGGTCACCTTCAACAGCCTGCAGTTCATGAGCGACGAGGACGTGCGCGCGATGGCGGTCTACCTGAAGAGCCTGCCCGCCGACCAAGGCCCCGCGTCCGACCCGGCCGAAGCCCCGGCCCGCGCCGACGTCAACCAGGCCTATTCCGAGGGACGGCGCATCTACGCGGCGCGCTGCGCCAGCTGCCACGGCGCCGAGGGACGCGGCAAGCTGCCGCACTATCCGCCGCTGGCGCGCAACCAGTCGATCGGCATGAGTTCGGCCGTGAATCCGATCCGGATGGTGCTGAACGGCGGCTACCCGCCGGGCACCCGGCGCAATCCCATGCCTTACGGGATGCCGCCCTTCGCCCAGGACCTGAACGACAACGAGATCGCGGCGGTGGTCACTTTCATCCGCACCGCCTGGGGCAACCGCGGAGCGCCGGTGAGCGCGCGCGAAGTCAACCAGTTGCGTTCGGCGACTGTCGAATGAAGGCCGCACACGAAAACCAAAGGAGGCAGCGTGTTTCTGGAACCGAGTGACAACACCCAGGGCGGCGCGATCGACAGCGCGGCCGAACAGCGCCGGGTCGACGAGATCGTCGCGCGCGGCCCCGGCGGCGCTTTTGCCCTGGCCGGCACGGCGGTGGCGATCGTGATGGCGATCTGGGTCGCCTTCTACTTCATGGTCTTCGTCGCACGCGGAGGTGACTGAATGGCGGGCAGCGAACACACCCACGCCGGTGCCGCCGTCGCGGCCAGGGCGGAAGCGCGCTGGGCCTGGATCGTCGGCGCCATCATCCTGTTCCTGGTCGCGATGATGGCCTACATGAGCCTGCACTGGGCGGCCATGCCGCCGACGCGCACCGAGACGGTCGATCCGACCACCCTGCACATCGCCGGCGAATTCGTCGAGACCAACCTCGGTTCCGTCGCCGAGCCGGACGGCACGGTCACGGTGCGGGTGCTGGCCAACCAGTATTCGTTCACGCCGCAATGCATCGTGGTGCCGGCCAACACGCCGCTGCACTTTCGCGGCACCGCGGCCGACGTGGTGCACGGCTTCTCGGTCAGCAATACCAACGTCAACATGATGCTGGTGCCGGGCTACATCTCGAACTTCCGGACCAAACTCGAGCGCCCCGGCGAGCACGTGATGCCCTGCCACGAATACTGCGGCACCGGCCACGCCGCGATGTGGGCGCACGTGAAGGTCATCGACAAGGACGCGTTCATGCAGCAGGCGCAGGCCGCCGCCGCAGCGGGAAGGAGGATGAGCTGTGTTCAGTAAGGAATCCAGGCAGCTCGTGCTGTCCCACTTCTGGGTGGCCTTCGCCGCCTTCTTCGTCGCCCTCGTGCTGGGCGAATGGCAGATGTACATCCGCAGCCCGCTGCGCGACTGGATCGGCAATCCCGAGCTCTATTACCGCTCGGTGACGGCGCATGGGTCGGCGATGGGCTACGTGTTCCCGACCCTGGTGGCGATGGGCTTCGGCTACGCCATCGTCGAGCTGGCGCTGAAGCAGCCGCTGGTCGGACGGCGCTGGGCCTGGACCGGCTTCATCCTGGTGCTGCTGGGTACCGTGGTGGCGATGGCGCCGGTGTCGGCGGGCCTGGCCACCGTGCTCTACACCTTCTACCCGCCGCTGATCGGCCACCCGGCCTACTACATCGGCGTGGTGCTGGTGGTGGTCGGCTCCTGGATCTGGGTGGCGCTGATGTCGGTCAACCTGCGGGTTTGGAAGAAGGCGCATCCCGGCGAAGCCGTGCCGCTGCCGATGTTCGCCAATGTGGCCGGCGCCTACCTGTGGGCCTGGACCTCGGTCGGCGCCGCGGTCGAGATCCTGTTCCTGATCCTGCCGGTGGCGCTGGGCTTCAAGAACACCATCGACGCCGGCCTGGCGCGGGTGTTCTTTTCGTGGACCCTGCACGCCATCGTCTACTTCTGGCTGATGCCGGCCTACATCGCCTTCTACACGCTGGTGCCGCGCGCCATCGGCGGACGCCTGTACAGCGACGTCATGGGCCGCATCTCGTTCATCCTGTTCCTGGTGTTCTCGATGCCGATCGGGATGCACCACCTGTTCCAGGATCCGCAGGTCGGTTCCGGCATGAAGTTCCTGCACGCCGTGTTCACGGCCATGGTGTCGGTGCCGACCCTGCTGACGGTGTTTACGATCACCGCCTCGGTCGAGATCGCCGGCCGGCTGCGCGGCGGCACCGGCGCGCTCGGCTGGGTCAAGGCCCTGCCCTGGCGTAATCCGATGATGCTGGCGGTGGCCTTTTCCTTCATCCTGCTGGGCTTCGGCGGCGCGGGCGGCCTGATCAACATGAGCTACCAGCTCGACTTCGCGGTCCATAACACGCAGTGGATCACCGGCCACTTCCACCTGATCTTCGCCGGCGCCATCGTCATCATGTATTTCGCTTTGGCCTACGACCTGTGGCCGCACCTGACCGGGCGCGCCCTGGTCCAGGACGCCATGATCAAGGCCCAACTGTGGCTGTGGTTCGTCGGCATGATCATCCTCACCTTCCCCTGGCACGTGGTGGGCGTGATGGGCATGCCGCGCCGCATGGCCTACTTCGACTACACCAACCCCGAGATCGCGCCGCAGGCCGTGACGGTCCTGATCAGCTTCGTCGGCGGCCTGCTGATGGTGATTTCCGGCCTGCTGTTCCTGCTGATCCTGCTGCGCGGCCACCGCGCGCGCCTGGTCGAGCTGCCCGAATTCCGCTTCAGCCAGCCGGTGCACGCCACCGGGCGCCTGCCCGTGGCCCTGAACAGCTACGCGCTGTGGCTGGCCTTGATGATCGGGCTGTCGATCGTCAATTACGGCTATCCGATCGCGCAACTGGTGTCGCTGAAGCAGACCTCGGTGCCGGCGGTGCCGGTGGGAGGCAAGCCATGAACGAGCCGCTCTTCTCTTTCAAGAACCGCTGGTTCACGATCAGCGTCGGCGCCGTGGCGCTGATCTTCGTGCTGGCCTTTCTCGTCGGCCTGGTGTGGCTGCCGCGCGCCCATGCGCAAGATCCGAATGCAACGCTGTGGGATGCGATCTGCAGCGCCGCCGGCGTGCCGACCCGCTACCGCAATCCGGCCCTACCCGAGGAACAGGCGGTGTACCCGACCAGCGTGATCGTCAACACCCAGATGATGGGACCGGTGGATACCGCCGCGGTCGGCCGCGGCGCCACCCTGGCCCTGCAATGCAGCATGTGCCACGGCGCGCGCGGCACCGCCTCGGCCGGCACCGACGCGCCGCACCTGGCGGGCCAGCCGCCGACCTCCACCTACAAGCAGCTGCGCGACTTCAAGTCCGGCCACCGCCCTAGCGCAGTGATGCAGCCGCTGGCGACCAATCTGAGCGACCAGGACATGCACGACCTGGCCGCCTTCTATTCGCAGCAGACGCGCGAGACCCTGATCCGCCACGCCAACCTGCGTCCGGAGGTGCCGCGCCTGGTCAGCAACGGTTCGCCGATGCGCAACATCGGCGCCTGCGCGACCTGCCACAGCCCCAGCGTGGCCCGCGCCGCCACGCCGGTGCTGGACGGCCTGCCGGAAGCCTACCTGCGCGATCAGCTGAACGCCTTCAAGTCGGGCCGGCGCGCGAACGACATCAACCGGCAGATGCGCAACGCGGCGCACCAGCTGACCGACAGCGAGGTGGATATTCTGGCCAGGTATTACGCCTCGCGCTGAGCGCCCGGAAAGCGGCTACCACTTGCAGCCGCTGTCGTCGATGGCGTTTTTCGCCAGGTCCACCGCCAGCCCGATCACGTTGGCCAACAGATTGGCGCTCTCGGCACGGGCCTTCTGGCAATCGACGCGGCGGGCGCGCTCGAAGCGGTCGACGACATGCCGGTCGGCATTCGGATCGGCCACCGGCTTGCGCTCCGGCAGCGCCACCAGGCCCTTGCCGTTTTCCCTTGCGATCAGGCGTGCGGCCGCGCGTGCGGCTTGCAGATCGACGGCTGGTGCGGCGGTGCCGGCGTCGGTCGGCGTGACGGTGTCGGCGTTGGCGTTGGCGTTGGCGTTGGGGACAGCCTCGGGGACGGCGGCAGTCGGCGATGCGGCCGCGTCCTGCGCAGGCATCCGGTGCGGTGGCGGCGCCGCTCTGGGTGCGGCACGCGTCTGGAGAGCACGGGAACTGGCGCGCGGCGCGGCCGCATCCGGCATCGGCGCCGGCGGCGCTGCAGGCGCGATCGGTATCAGCCTGACTTCGATCCGCCTGACCGGTCCGGTGTCCTGCTCGGCATGCCTGAGCGACCATGCATGCCACAACAGGGCCGCGCCAAGTGCGTGGACCAGCAGGCTGATGCCCCAGCCGAGCATGGGCGCGCGTGTATGCTGTCGGTGCGGCGTGGTGATTCGGTGCAGGCTGGCGGCGAGATGCATCCACCCATTCTAGCGGGGCGCCGGCCGGCGAAACTCACCAAGTGTCACGCCGAGCGCCCTCCTTCACACCATCACCGGTTCCGGCTCCAGCAAGACCCCGAAACGCTCCCGCACATCGGCCTGGATCGCCCGCGCCAGCGCCAGCACTTCCGCGCCGCTGGCGCCGCCATTGTTGACCAGCACCAGCGCCTGCTTCGGATAAACGCCGGCGCGGCCCAGGGCTTTCCCTTTCCAGCCGCACTGGTCGATCAGCCAGCCGGCCGCCAGTTTTTCAGTACCGTCCGGCTGCAGGTGATGCACCAGGTTCGGCCATTGTTCCAGCAGCCGCGCGCAATGCTCGCCGCTCACCACCGGGTTCTTGAAGAAGCTGCCGGCATTGCCGATCTCCGCGGGGTCGGGCAGCTTGCGGCGGCGGATCGCGATCACCGCATCGGCGACCTGGCGCGGCTGGGGCGCGGCGATGCCCTCGGCCTCGAGTTCGCGCGCCAGCTCGGCGTAGCGCAGGTTGGGGGTCCAGGCTTTCGGCAGCGCGAAGGTGACGTCGAGCACCGCCAGCTGGCGTCCGTCCTCGTGCTTGAACACGCTGTCGCGGTAGGCGAAGCGGCAGTCGGCGGCAGACATGGTGCGCGTGGCGCCGGTCGTGAAATCGAAGGCGGTGAGCGAATGGAACAGGTCCTTGACTTCGGCACCGTAGGCCCCGATGTTCTGAATCGGCGAGGCGCCCACCGTGCCCGGGATCAGCGACATGTTCTCCAGCCCGCCCAGGCCCTGCGCCAGGGTGAACTGCACGAATTCGTGCCAGTTCTCGCCGGCGCGGCCGCGCACCAGGACGGCATCGGCGGTTTCGCCGACGATCTCCTTGCCCATCAGCGCCATGTGCAGCACCAGCAGCTCGACTTCGTCGCGCGTGATCAGGAGGTTGCTGCCGCCGCCGAGTACCAGGCGCGGCAAGGCGGCAAGTGCGGGGTCGGCGGCCAGCGCCTGCAATTGCGCCGGGTCCTCGACGCGCAGGTAGCGCCGGGCGCGGGCGGGGATGCCGAAGGTGTTGAATTGCTGGAGGGAGATGTCGTGTGCGATGGGCAGTGCTTGCATGGCTGGGTCCGAAGTTGGCCCGGTGATTATAGAGGGAAACAGGCGCCTCGATGCCGGCGGTCCGTTACAATATCGCCATTCGTCACCATATAAAAAAAGGAACACACAATGCCATCGTTCGATGTGGTCTGCGAAGCAGACATGGTTGAAGTCAGGAACGCTGTCGACCAATCCAGCAAGGAAATCGAAACCCGCTTCGACTTCAAGGGCACCTCGGCCAAGGTCGAGCAGAAAGAAAAGGAAATCACCCTATACGGCGATTCCGACTTCCAGATCGGCCAAGTCAAGGACGTTCTGCTGAACAAGATGACCAAGCGTAAGGTCGACGTCCGCTTCCTGGACGAAGGCAAGATCGAAAAAATCGGCGGCGACAAGGTCAAGCAGGTGCTCAAGGTGCGCAACGGCATCGAGACCGAGGACGCCAAGAAGATCACCAAGATGATCAAGGAAAGCAAGATGAAGGTGCAGGCGTCGATCCAGGGCGAATCCGTGCGCGTGACCGGCAAGGACCGCGACACCCTGCAGGAAGCGATCGCCATGCTGCGCAAGGATGTGACCGATCTGCCCCTGGCGTTCAATAACTTCCGCGACTGAGGCGAGACCGCTTCGGCCGCCCCATTTACCGCACGACCGTGCGCTAAATGGGGCGCTTAACCCGCCTTCGCCTGGGGTAAAATGGCGGGCGAACAGTCTTGGTTGTTAAGGAATGCAATGAAACGAGTAGATGATTTCCGCCTGCGCTTGGGCAGCAAGGAATACGTGCCCATCATGATCGGCGGAATGGGGGTCGATATCTCGACGTCGGAACTGGCACTGGAGGCGGCGCGCCTCGGCGGCATCGGCCATATCTCCGATGCGATGGTGCCCGACGTTTCGGACCGCAAGTTCGATACGAGCTTCGTCAAGGAAAAAACCAAGCTCTACAAGTTCAACATCAACAACATGGACAAGTCGGTGGTCCAGTTCGACCTCGACCGCCTGGCCGAAGCGACCCGTCTGCATGTCGGCGCAACCATGGAAGCGAAGAAAGGCGATGGCCTGATCTTCGTGAACTGCATGGAAAAGCTGACCATGAACGCGCCCAAGGAAACGCTGCGCACCCGCCTGTCGGCCGCGCTCGACGCCGGCATCGACGGCATCACCATGTCGGCCGGCCTGCACCTCGGTTCGTTCGAACTCATCAAGGATCATCCGCGCTTCCGCGATGCCAAGCTGGGCATCATCGTGTCCTCGGTGCGCGCGCTGCAGCTGTTCCTGCGCAAGGTTTCGCGCCTGGACCGCCTGCCCGACTACATCGTCGTCGAAGGCCCGCTGGCCGGTGGCCACCTGGGCTTCGGCATCGACGACTGGCAGCAGTACGACCTGCACACGATCATGGACGAGATCCATGCCTTCATGCGCGCCGAGCACCTGAACATTCCGCTGATCGCCGCGGGCGGCATCTTCACCGGCAGCGATGCGGCCGGCTTCCTGGAAAAAGGCGCTGGCGGCGTGCAGGTGGCGACCCGCTTCACCGTGACCCACGAGTGCGGCCTGCCGGATGACGTCAAGCAGGAATACTTCCGCGCCAGCGAAGAGGACATCATCGTCAACGGCGTCTCGCCGACCGGCTACCCGATGCGCATGCTGAAGCAGACCCCGGCGATCGGCTCGGGCATCCGTCCCGGCTGCGAGTCCTACGGCTACCTGCTGGATGCCACCGGTAACTGTGCCTACATCAACTCGTACAACCGCGAGGTGCAGGCCAACCCGGGCTCGAAGGACATCAAGGTCTTCGACAAGACCTGCCTGTGCACGCACATGCGCAACTTCAACTGCTGGACCTGCGGTTCGACCACCTATCGTCTGAAGGACACGACCCACAAGCTGGCCGATGGCCGCTACCAGATCCTGTCGGCCGAGCACGTGTTCAAGGACTACCAGTTCAGCGTCGACAACCAGGTCGCCCTGCCGCCGCGCGAAGCGGATTCCGCCGCCGCCTGATACCCGAACGGAACGGTTCTCCCCAGGCGCTGTCCAACAGCGGTTGGCCTTGCATGGGGAGCCTGATGTTCGACACCGATCCGCCCGCCCGCGCCGTCTTCCTGACGGACGACGCGGGCAATATCACCACCTGGAACGCAGGTTCTGAAACGCTGTTCGGCATCCCTGCCGACGCTGCACTCGGCCGTCCCGTCACCAGCCTGTTCGTCGCCAGCGCGCGCGATGCCTGGACCGCCGGCTGGGCCGCCCTCGCCCAGCGCCCCGATGGCGCCCAGCTGAGCGCCGACCTGCACTGCGCCCACGGCCGCATCTTTTCCGCCACCCTCGCCATGGCGCCGCAATTCGATACCGCCGGCGGCCTGATCGGCTGCGCCGTGTCCGTCACCACCGAATTCGAACGCAACGCACCGGAATCGGCGCACGTGGCGCGCACGCCCTTGTCCAGCGTGGTCGACCTGTTTCCCGGCACCTTCTACGCCCTCAACCGCGATGGTCGCTTCGTGCTCTGGAACCGCAACCTGGAGCGCCTGACCGCCATGGCGCCGGACCAGCTGGCCGCCGCGCGCGCGGCCGACCTGCTCGACCTGGGCCAGCGCCCGCTGCTCAACGACGCCATCCGCCGCGTGTTCGACGAGGGCGCGGAAATGAAGCTGGAAGTCGACTTCGTGGCCAGCAACGGCAAGGAAATTCCGGTCCTGTTGCGCGGGGCGCAGGTGCGCTGCAACGGCGGCCATTACCTGTTCGGGGTCGGCATCGACATCGCCGAACGGCGCCAGCGCGAGGAACAGCTGCGCCTGCGCGAACGCGCGCTGCACGCAGCCAGCAACGGCATCGTGATCGCCCACAGCGACGGTCCCGACAGCCCGATCGAATACGTCAACCCGGCCTTCGAGCGCATCACCGGCTACAGCATGGCGGAAGTCATCGGCCGCGATCCGCGCTTCATGGCCGCCCCCGGCATGGACATGGTCGAGCGCAAGTTGCTGCACGAAGCGATCGCTGCCCAGCGCCCGGTCAACGTGGTGCTGCGCAACCTGCGCAAGAACGGCGAGCTGTTCTGGAACGACCTGAACATCACGCCGGTCCACGACGAACAGGGCAAGGTGACCCACTTCATCGGCGTGATCAACGACGTCACCGCATCGATGCTGCGCACCGCCCACCTCGAGCACGAGGTCAACCACGATCCCCTCACCGGCCTGGCCAACCGCAACCTGCTGTGGGACCGGCTGGAGCAGGCGCTGCACATGGCGCAGCGTCAGAAGTCGCTGGTGGCGACCGTGCTGATCGACCTGAACAACTTCAAGACCATCAACGATACCCTGGGCCACGAGGCCGGCGACGTGGTGTTGAAGGTGGTCGCGCGGCGCCTGCAGGCCTCGGTGCGCGACAGCGACACGGTGGCGCGCATGTCCGGCGACGAGTTCGTGCTGGTGCTGGCCAACCAGCCTTCGCTGTGCTTCACGCTGCGCATGGTCGAGCGCCTGCGCCAGAGCTTCGCGATTCCCGTGTCCTTCAACGGCCGCGAGATCCCGGTCGGCGCCAGCGTCGGCGTGGCGCTCTATCCGCACGACGGCATCACCGCCACCGAGCTGGTGCGCGCGGCCGACGTCGCGATGTACCACGGCAAGGGCAATGGCCACAACGACGTGCATTTCTTCTCGGCCGATATGCGCTCGAGCAACGATGCCAAGCGCAAGATCGAGGAAGACCTGCAGCACGCGCTCGAGAACGACGAGCTGTTCCTGCTCTACCAGCCGCGCATCTCGCTGCGCAGCGGCCAGATAATGGGTTTCGAGGCCCTGCTGCGCTGGCGCCACCCCGAGCAGGGCGTGCTGCCGCCCGCCCGCTTCCTGACCGAGGCCGAGGAAAACGGCGTCATCGTGCCGATCGGCCGGCGCGTGCTGGACCATGCCTGCGCCTTTGCCGCGCAGTTGCGCCAGACCGGGGGGCAAGGCGTGGGAGCGTCCGCCGTGCCGGTCACCGTCAACGTGTCCTACCGCGAATACAGCCAGGCCGATTTCATCGACAACCTGTCCGCCCTGCTGGCGCGCCATGCGCTGCCGGCCGACAGCCTGCAGCTCGACCTGCCCATCGACGGCCTGCTGCGCAACCCCGGGCTGGGACGCGACCTGTCGCGGCAGTTGCGCGAGCTCGGCGTGTGCGTGTCGGTGGACGGTTTTGGCGCCGGCCTGTGCGACCTCGCTTATCTGCAGCAGCTCGAAGCCGGCCAGGTCAAGCTGTCGCGCCATACTGTGCACGGCATCGCCGATGGCACCGGCAGCCTCGTGAAAAGCTTGATCGACATCGGGCACAACCTGAACATGGAGGTGGTCGGCGAGGCCGTGGAGACGCGGCCGCAGGTGGAATTCCTGAAGTCGCATGGCTGCGACCAGTTGCAGGGGATCTGGTTCAGTGAGCCGCTCGCTGCGGAAGCGGCCCAGCAGATGCTCAAGACCCATCAACCGGCCTGACCCGCCAAGGACGTCGTTCCCGCGCTCACCACGTCGCTCCCGCACTCACCACGTCGTTCCCGCGCTCACCACGTCGCTCCCGCACTCACCACGTCGTTCCCGCGCAGGCGGGAACCCAAGTTTGCTTGCGTTACGACGGCTCACGCAGCCCTTGGATCCCCGCCTGCGCGGGGATGACGGCGTATCTGCTAGCCTTCGGACGTGATCCGCTGAATCAAGGCTCCCAGCACATCCTCGGCCATCTCGTTCGACACCTGGCAAGTCCCCGCATTCTCGTGCCCGCCACCGCCGTATTCCAGCATCAGCGCGCCGATGTTCGTTTTCGACGTGCGGTTCAGGATCGACTTGCCGGTGGCGAACACGGTGTTCTGGTTCTTCAGGCCCCACAGCACGTGAATCGAGATGTTCGTTTCCGGGAACAGCGCGTAGATCAGGAAGCGGTTGCCGGCAAAAATGGTCTTTTCTTCGCGCAGGTCGAGCACGACCAGGTTCTTGTGCAGCTTCGCGCAGCGGCGGATCTGCTGCTTGCACAGCTCGTTGTGCTCCATGTACAGGGCGCTGCGCTCCCGCACGTCGGGCAGCCCCATGATCTGCTCGATGCCGAGGGTGCGGCAGTGCTGGATGAGGTCCATCATCAGCTGGTAGTTGGAGATGCGGAAGTCGTGGAAGCGGCCCAGGCCGGTGCGCGCGTCCATCAGGAAGTTCAGCAGGTTCCAGCCGCTCGGGTCGAGCACCTCGGCGCGCGAAAAACGTGCGGCGTCGGCCTTGTCGACGGCGTCCATCATGTCGCGCCAGGCGCTCGGGAACACGCGCGCGCCGCCGTAGTAGTCGTAGACGACGCGGGCGGCCGAGGGCGCCCGCGGATCGATCACGTGGTTCTCGCGGCGTCCGCTGTTGCGGATGGTTTCGGACAGATGGTGGTCGAAGGCCAGGTGCGCCCCCGCCACGTAAGGCAGGTTGGTGGTGATGTCGCGCTGGTTGATGGCGATCTTACCGTCCTGCATGTCCTTCGGGTGGACGAACAGGATATCGTCGATCAGGTCCAGGTGCTTGAGCAGGACGGCGCAGACCAGGCCGTCGAAGTCGCTGCGGGTAACGAGGCGGTAGCGTTGTGGAACGGCAGACATTAGCAAACCCTTTCATTGCAGGAAGAACGAATCGTGGGCTGGCGCAGCCAGGGCGTCGGTCCATCATACCTTGCATTTTTGTATCTTTCCAAGCCGCATTTTTACCACGCAGCCCGCTGCCATCCATTCCCCTGTTCCTGCAGGCTGTCGCATTCCCCTGGCAATCCGGGCGACCAGGAATTAAAGTTGCAACATCCCAACAGCGATGCTGGGAATGAGAACGGGTTTTCCGCTGCCTGCCCCTGTAGCGGTTACACTCGCCGATTAATTGTAGAAAATGCACTCCATGCAGACCCGGCGTACGACCCAGCAATCCTTTTCCAACACCCTGTCGCGGCTCTACCACGCGTTCGACGCGGTCGCGACCTGGGTGACGCGCCTGTCGTGGTGGAAGTTTTTCCTGTTCGCCGCATTGATGCTGATCGCCGGCCAGATCCTGCAGGACGAGCTGTTCTCGGGCGGCGAGGAAGATCCGGTGCGCACCGAACGCAGCGCCCGCAAGTCGGAGCCGGCGATCATGATCGACGACAGCGGCATCCGCATCAGTCCACGCGGCAAGCGCCGCGGCAACGACGAAGACGCCGAGGCCCAGAAGGCGGCCGAAGCGGCAGCGGCCGCGATCTCTGCGAATGCCCTGAAGGAAGCCGAAAAGGCCGGCAAGAACGCCGATGCGGCGCAGAAGAATGCCGAGGAAGCGGCAAAGAACGCCGCCGACACCGTACCGCCGACGCCGCCGACGCCACCCATCCCCGCCGCCAGCGACAAGCCGCTCGGCGCCAAACTGGTGCGCGGCACGAACGGCGGCGAAGTCCATATCGACCTGCCGCCGCAGATCGGCGAGGAATTGTCCGACGCCATCGAAGCGGCCGTCGACGATGCCGCCGAAGCCAAGGCGCGCAGCTATCACAAGCAGGCCTCGACCTGGTTCACCAGCTTCGTCTGGCTGCTGGTGCTGGCCCTGTTCGGCACCAAGGCCCTGATGAGCGGCAAGAAGCGCGCGGAAGCCGAGATGCAGAGCGCCACCGCCGCGGCCGAGCGCGAATCCATGCAGCGCCAGCTGTCGGAAGCCCGGATGGCGGCCATGCAGGCCCAGGTCGAGCCGCACTTCCTGTTCAACACCCTGGCCTCGGTCGAGCACCTGATCGAGACCGACCCGCCGCGCGCCTCGGCCATGCAGCGCACCCTGATCCAGTACCTGCGCGCCGTGATTCCGCAGATGCGCGACGCCAACCTGACCACCAGCCTCGGCCGTGAAGTCGACATGGTCACCTCCTACCTCGACCTGCTCAAGATGCGCATGGAAGAGCGTTTGACGGTCGACCTGCAGGTGCCGGATGGCCTGCGCAGCGCGGCCTTCCCGCCGATGATGCTGCAGTCGATGGTCGAGAACGCGATCAAGCACGGCCTGGAGTGCAAGCCCGACGGCGGCCACCTGGAAGTGCGGGCCGAGATCGTCGACAGCAAGCTGCGCGTGACGGTGGCCGACAATGGCGTCGGCTTCGGCGTCATGCCGAGCAAGGGCACCGGCCTGGGCCTGTCGAACATCCGCGAGCGCCTGAAGCTGCTGCACGGCGAGGCCGGCCAGTTGCACATTGCCGCGAATGTGCCGAGCGGCGTGATCGCGACCATCGAGGTGCCCTATCAGTTGGCATCAAAATGATTGCCTGACACGGCTTTTCATTGAATAATTGTCACTCTTCCTTTACTTGTCCTGCCATGCCTACCGCAATCATTGCCGACGACGAAAGACTGATGCGCGACCTGCTCCGTACCCGCCTGTCCCAGGTGTGGCCGGAACTGGAGATCGTCGGCGAGGCCAAGAACGGCGATGAAGCCGTGCAGCTGGTCTCGGCCTTGAAACCCGACCTCACCTTCCTCGATATCCGCATGCCGGGCAAGACCGGCATGGAAGCGGCGCGCGACATCGGCGACGCCAGCCAGGTCGTGTTCGTGACCGCCTACGACCAGTACGCGGTGGAGGCCTTCGAGCGCGGTGCGGTCGACTACGTGCTGAAACCGCCGGAGCCGGAGCGCCTGAAGATCACGGTCGAGCGCCTGAAGGAACGTCTGGCGGCACCGGCCAGCACGGGCGCCACGGCCAGCGCCAACGTCAGCGATACCGTCACCGCCATGCTGTCGCAGCTGGCCGAGAAGATCGCCGCGCCCAAGCCGAAATACCTGCAATGGATCCAGGCCAGCATCGGCCAGGACCTGCGCATGATTCCGGTGGAAGAAATCCTGTTCTTCCGCTCGGACGAAAAATACACCTGCGTACAGACCGACAAGTTCGAGGCCCTGATCAGGAAGCCGGTGCGCGACCTGGCCGAGGAACTCGATCCTTCGCTGTTCTGGCAGATCCACCGCGCGACCCTGGTCAACGTCAACGCCATCGAAGGCGTGACGCGCGACATCCGCGGCCGCCACCTGGTCCTGATCAAGGGCCGCCCCGACAAGCTGGAAGTCAGCCGCAGCTTCCTGCATTTGTTCAAGCAGATGTAAATCAAGCCGTCACGGAGCGCTGCCGTTTAAGGTAGATGCCGGGCCCGCGTTTGCGGGCCGCTTTTTACACGCATCCATGAACCGACAGCGCCTTCGCTCGACCGCCTGGACCGCGACCGTTCTCCTGATCGGGCTCGCGGCCGGCCGCCGGCTGGGCCGCGCCCCAGCCAAGGACCTCGATACCGTGCCGGCCAGCCGCCAGATCGTCCACGACGCCCACGATGCCATCATTTCCGCCGACGGCAGCTACACCATCGTGATGGCCAACCCCGCCGCCGCCGCGCTGTTCGGCACCACGGTGGAAGGCATGATCGGCAGCCCGCTGGCGCGCTGGATCGAATCCGCCACCACCGGGCACGGACCCGACGAGATGCTCGACTACTTCCGCGCCGGCAGCGGTCGCGCCGGCCGCCGCGCCACCGATTACGCCGTCACCGGCCTGCGCGCCGACGGCGAACGCTTCCCCATCGAAGGCTCGATTTCGCGCGCCAACGAAGGCGCGCCCTTCTACACCGTGATCATGCGCGACGTCTCCGAACGCAAGCGCGTGCAGGACAAGCTGACGCGCTCGCACGACCAGCTGCGCCAACTATCCGCCGCGCTGCAGACCATCCGCGAGGAAGAACGCACCCACATCGCGCGCGAGCTGCACGACGACCTCGGCCAGATCCTGGCCTCGCTGCGCATGGACCTGACCCTGCTGCAGCAGACTGACGGCATGACCGCCGAGAGCCTGCGTCTGATGAACGGCATGGAGCAGAACCTCCTGACGGCCATCAGCTCGCTGCGCCGCATCGCCACCAACCTGCGCCCGCGCGCGCTCGATGAGGGCGGCCTGTATTTCGCCCTGCGCGGCCTTCGCGACGATTTCGTCGAGCGCTACGGCATCCCCACCACCCTGCTCGCCGACGAAGCCGAACTGCGCCTCGACGACAGCGCCAGCACCGCGATCTTCCGCATGATGCAGGAAGCGCTGACCAACATCGCGCGCCACGCCGAGGCCACGTCCGTCACCATGAACCTGTTCCGCTCGGACGGCGACCTCCTGATCACCATCCGCGACGACGGCCGCGGCATCCGTCCCGAAGACATGGAAAAAGCCGAGTCCCTGGGCCTGATCGGCATGCGCGAACGGGTCTGGGCCATGAACGGCGAGATCAGCATCACCTCCGACGAGCCGCCCGGCACCCGGATCGACATCGTGGTCCCGGTCAGCGGCCACATGGTCTGATCGTTTGGTAAAACCTCAATCTTTCATCCTGTCATCAAACCGACATATCTCTTCGATAAGATGCGACGCGTTTCGACCCGTTTCGTCATCTACTTGGAGAGTTCTGAATGCAAGCCAAACGCCTGGCAGCCGCACTGGTAGCCGTCACCCCGCTGTTCGCCGCCGCCCAGACCAACGTCACCCTGTACGGCATCATGGACGCCGCCGTTTCGTCGCAGGACGTCGGCGGCCCGGAAGGCCGCACCACCGTGATCAACTCGGGCAACCAGTCGAGCAGCCGCTTCGGCTTCCGCGGTACTGAAGACCTGGGCAATGGCCTGAAAGCCATGTTCAACCTGGAAGCAGGCGCTTCGATCGACACCGGCGCCGGCGACTCCGCCCTGTTCGGCCGCCGCGCCGTGGTCGGCCTCGAAGGCGGCTTCGGCAGCCTGACCCTGGGCCGCGAATACTCGCCGATCGCCGCCGTGGCCGCCGCCACCGACGCCTTCGGCCAGGGCTTCTACGGCAGCAACCTGTCGGCCTTCACCACCAACCGCCTGACCCGCCGCCTGTCGAACTCGGTCAACTACAAGAGCCCGTCGTGGAACGGCCTGAAGCTGCTGGCCGCCTACTCGGCCGGCGAAGTCACCGCCGCCAACACCCCGTCGGGCGACCTGAAGGGCGTGGGCGTCGAATACACGCTGGGCGGCCTGTACCTGGGCGCGGCCTACCACGTCGTCAACCGTCTGCCGGCCGACGAAGACAAGGAAACGGCCATCGGCGCGGCCTACAAGTTCGACCAGCTGGGCGGCTTCGAGATCAAGGCCAACTACATGGCCGCCGACCGCGAAGGCGCGACCAAGTACAAGCAGGCCAACCTGGGCGGTGCTATGCCCTTCGGCGCGCACCGCGTGTACGCCAACTACCAGCAGCAGAAACAGGGCAATGCCAAGGGCAACAGCTGGGCCCTGGCCTACACCTACTCGCTGTCGAAGCGCACCAACCTGTACGCGAGCTACGCCAGCCTGGACAACAACAACAGCGGCGTATTCGGCCTGACCTCGTCGTCGGTGACGATCGCGCCGGCCGCGACCGCGCTGGGCAAGGACCCGGACGTGTTCTCGCTGGGTATCCGCCACAGCTTCTAAGCACGGTCTGCTGAAAAGAAACGCGGCGCAGGAATTGCTTCCTGCGCCGCGTTTTTGTTCGTGATCGTGGGCACGTTCGTCATGCTTCGCATGACCCCACGCAGCCGTCACGTCATCATTTGAACTTGCAGGTCAACACCCAGAAATACTCCCAGCGCGCGACCCGGATCTCCTTCGCCGCATTCGACAGGCGCTTGCGCAGCGCGCTGTCGGTCGGGTAGCTCATCGGACGCTCGATCCGCTGGCCCTCTTCCGTGGTGACGATCTCGTAGGTGGTGCCGTCCGCATCGGTGCGCGCCACCGGATTGCTGAGGCCTTCGACGTAGACTTCGTCCACCAACACCAGCAGCGCATCCTTGCCAGCCGCCTTCTTCAGCTTCGCCAGGAAGCCGTCCTGCTCCGCGCGCTTCAGGCGCGACCAGCAGAACTCGGCGACCACCGCGCCACAGCCGGCGGCGCCGTCCGGGATCGCCGGCACCACGCCGTCATCACCGGTCAGGGTCAGCGTCTGCAGGCCGTCGGTCAGCTGCGCGACCTGTTCGCGCACATCGGCCAGGTCGGCGTCACGGTCCGACAAGCCTTCCCCGTCGTCCTCGTAATCCTCGTCCTCGTAGTCTTCGTAATCGTCGTGTTCTTCGTGATTCATGTTTACAGCTCGTAGTTGTCGGCGGTCCCGCGCATTGCCGACTCGACCATCTTGCGGTTGAGCGTAGGCGCGAGCAGCTCGATGAAAGTATAAATATAGCTGCGCAAATAAGCGCCCTGCTTCACCGCGACGCGCGAGACGTTCATGCCGAACAGCTGGCCGACGGGGATGGCGCGCAGGTTGCGGTCGCGTTCCGGGTCGAAGGCCATGCCGGCGATGATGCCCACGCCCATGCCCAGCTCGACATAGGTCTTGATGACATCGGCGTCGATCGCTTCCAGCAGCACGTCCGGCTTCAGATTGCGCAGTTCGAAGGCGTGGTCGATCTTGCTGCGGCCGGCGAAGGCGGCATCGTAGGTGATCAGCGGGTATCCCGCAATCTCTTCCAGCGAAATCGCCTTCGAGCGCGTCAGCGCGTGCTCGTGCGGCACCACCAGCACGTGCTCCCACTGGTAGCACGGCAGCGTGATCAGGCCGTCGACGGCGGCGATCGATTCGGTGGCGATGGCGAGGTCGGCCTGGTCGTTCTTGACCATGTCGGCGATCTGGCGCGGATTGCCCTGTAATAGCGACAACCTCACCTTCGGGAAGCGGGTCATGAAGGCCTGCACCACCTTCGGCAGCATGTAGCGCGCCTGGGTGTGGGTGGTGGCGATGGTGAAGCTGCCGCTGTCCTGGGCTGCGTATTCCTTGCCGATCCGCTTGAGGCTGTCGATCTCCTGCATGATCAGCTCGACGGATTCCAGCACCAGCCGGCCCGGCTCGGTCAGGCCGCGGATGCGCTTGCCATGGCGGGTAAAGATGTCGACGCCAAGCTCTTCCTCGAGCTCGATGATGGCCTTTGACACGCCCGGCTGCGAGGTAAACAGCGCCTTGGCGGCATCGGTCAGATTGAAGTTCTGGCGGACCGCTTCGCGGACGAAGCGTAGTTGGTGTAGGTTCATTGGCACATTTTACAAGCTAGCTTATACCTCGGGCTCATATAAGCAAATAAATTCTCAGTAGTTTGGAATAAGCCGCCATTTTATTAATATTCCGCATAGTCTACCGGGGAGTGTCGAAATCATGTTGTTAGGCAACATTCATGATCCACGACAGTCTCAGGGTCGTTCGAAACCGTAGCGAGCGGCGGCAATTTTGGCTGAGAAGCGCAGCTGTACTTACGGTACAGCCGGTCCGCCGTAGCGGAGCATCGCAAGCCAAAAGTGCAACGCGCAGTAGGTTTCGGACGATCCCACCACACCAGGATCCGAACCATGTACCGTTACGACCAATACGACCATCTCATCGTACGCGAGCGCATCGCCCAATACCGCGACCAGGTGCAGCGCCGCCTCAACGACGAGCTGACAGAAGAAGAATTCCTGCCGCTGCGCCTGCAGAACGGCCTGTACATGCAACGCCATGCCTACATGCTGCGCATCGCCGTGCCTTACGGCCTGCTGTCGACCAAGCAGCTGCGCATGTTCGCGCACATTGCGCGCACCTACGACCGCGGCTACGGCCACTTCACGACGCGCCAGAACATCCAGTTCAACTGGATCGAGCTGGAGCAGACGCCGGACATCCTGACTGACCTGGCCTCGGTGGAAATGCATGCGATCCAGACCTCGGGCAATTGCATCCGCAACACCACGACCGACGAGTTCGCCGGCGTCGCGGCCGACGAGATCGTCGATCCGCGCCCGTTCTGCGAGCTCATCCGCCAGTGGAGCACCTTCCACCCCGAGTTCATCGCCCTGCCCCGCAAGTTCAAGATCGCCGTCAACGGCGCCGTCGAGGACCGCGCGGCCATCGCCGTGCACGACATCGGCCTGACCGCGGTGCGCAACGAGGCCGGTGAAGTCGGCTTCAAGTTCATGGTTGGCGGCGGCCTCGGCCGTACGCCGATCATCGGCAGCGTGATCAACGAATTCGTGCCCTGGCAGCACCTGCTGACCTACACGGAAGCCGTCATGCGCGTGTACAACCAGTTCGGCCGCCGCGACAACAAGTACAAGGCCCGCATCAAGATCCTGGTGAAAGCCACCGGTCCGGAAGAATTCGCGCGCCTGGTCGAGCAGGAATTCGCCGACCTCAAGGATGGTCCGGAAACCCTGACCCGCGAGGAGGTCGAGCGCGTCGCCGCCTACTTCAACCCGCCGCCGTATGCGACGCTGGAAAACGTCGACCCGCGTGCCGGCCATGAAAACGATAAAGCTTTCGCCAACTGGCTGCAGCGCAACGTCAAGCCGCACAAGATGGCGGGCTATGCCTCGGTCGTGCTGTCGCTGAAGAAGACCGGCGTGCCGCCGGGCGATGCCACCGCCGAGCAGATGGATTTCGTGGCCGACCTGGCCGACCGCTACAGCTTCGGCGAACTGCGTGTGACCCACGAGCAGAACCTGGTGCTGGCCGACGTCGAGCAAGCCAAACTGTTCGAAGTCTGGCAGCTGGCGAAATCGAAAGGCCTGGCAACGCCGAACATCGGCCTGCTGACCGACATCATCTCCTGCCCGGGCGGCGACTATTGCTCGCTGGCGAACGCGAAATCGATCCCGATCGCCGCTGCCATCGCCCAGCGCTTCGACGACATCGACTACCAGCACGACATCGGCGACATCGAACTGAACATCTCCGGCTGCATCAACGCCTGCGGCCACCACCACGTCGGCCACATCGGCGTGCTGGGAGTCGACAAGGATGGCGCCGAGTGGTACCAGGTGTCGATCGGCGGCGCGCAGGGCAACCAGTCCGCGCTCGGCAAGATCATCGGCCCCTCGTTCTCGGCCTCGCAGATGCCGGAAGTGGTGCAGCGCCTGCTCGACGTCTACCTGCGCGAGCGCGCCGACGGCGAACGCTTCGTCGACGTCGTCCAGCGCCTCGGCATCGCCCCATTCAAGGAACATGTGTATGCCACGCCGATTCCGACCGGCGAACTGGCTGTCGGAGAAGACCAATATGCCTAATATTCAACAACACGCCCAGATCATCAAGGGCCGCGAAGTCGTCGCCGACGACTGGTCGGTGCTGCGCCTCGAGGAAGCTGAGGCGGCGGACAGCGTCGCCGTCCCGGCCGGCAAAGTCATCCTGCCCCTGAGCGTGTGGCAGGCGCAGCGCGAGACCCTGCTGGGCCGCGCCGGCGCCGGCGAGATCGGCGTCTGGTTCGCCGCCGACGAGCTGGCGGCCAGTGCCAAGGACGACCTCGGCAAGTTCGCGGTGGTCGCCGTCGACTTCCCGAAATTCAGCGATGGCCGCGGCTATTCGATCGCCTTCAACCTGCGCAAGCGCCTGGGCTATACCGGCGAGCTGCGCGCCATCGGCGATGTGCTGCGCGACCAGCTGTTCCAGATGCAGCGCTGCGGCTTCGACGCCTATGCGACGCGCCAGGACCGCAGCATCCAGGATGCGCTGAAGGGCCTGACCGTGTTCTCCGAAACCTACCAGGCCTCGACCGACCAACCGCTGCCGCTGTTCCGCCGCCACCAGCGCGACGTGCCGCTGGAGCACAGCGACATCGGCGCCGGCATCTGAGGCACAAGGAAGAAACCATGAGCGACCTGCACGCACGTGTCGAAGAAACCCGCGGCATATTGGCCCGCATCGCGCGCGACTTTTCGCCGGCCGTGTTCGCGTCCAGCCTGGCCGCCGAGGACATGGTCCTGACCGACCTGATCCTCAAGGCCGGTCTGCCGATCGGCATCTTTTCGCTGGAAACCGGCCGCCTGCACAAGGAAACCCTGGAAGTGCTGGACAAGGTGCGCGACCACTATGGCGTCGAGATCGCGCTGTTCCGGCCGCAACCGGCACTGGTCGAGGAATACGTCGGCAAGAACGGCCTGAACGCCTTCTACGACAGCGTCGAGATGCGCAAGGAATGCTGCCGCGTGCGCAAGGTCGAGCCGCTCGGCCGTGCGCTGGCGGGCAAGAAAGCCTGGATCACCGGCCAGCGCCGCGCCCAGTCGACCACCCGTGCCGAACTGGCCGTGCAGGAAGACGACGCGGCCCACGGCATGGCCAAGTTCAACCCGCTGGCCGACTGGTCCGAGCAGGATGTATGGCAATATATCCGCGATAACAACGTGCCCTACAACAGCCTGCACGAGCGCGGCTATCCCTCGATCGGTTGCGAGCCCTGCACCCGCGCCATCCAGCCGGGCGAGGACATCCGTGCCGGCCGCTGGTGGTGGGAAAACCCGGAGTCCAAGGAATGCGGACTGCACCTGGTTGACGGCAAACTCATCCGTATCAAGTCCGTGGCTGCCTGAGCGGCCGGGGACGAACACAAGACATTGACAGGCACAGCCATCATGACGACTTTTAGCGACACCCCAGGCGTACTCGGCGACGTGAATTCCCGCCACCTCGACGCCCTCGAATCGGAAGCGATCCACATCCTGCGCGAAGTGGCGGCCGAGTGCACGAATCCGGCCCTGCTGTTCTCGGGCGGCAAGGACTCCGTCGTGCTGCTGCGCCTCGCCGAAAAGGCCTTCCGCCCGGGTAAATTCCCCTTCCCGCTGGTGCACATCGACACCGGCCACAACTTCGACGAAGTGATCGCCTTCCGCGACGCCCGCGTGGCCGAGCTGGGCGAGCGCCTGATCGTCGGCTCGGTCGAAGACTCGATCAAAAAGGGCACGGTGCGCCTGCGCAATCCGGCCACCGATTCGCGCAACGCGGCCCAGGCCGTGACGCTGCTGGAAACCATCGCCGAGCACGGCTTCGACGCCTGCATCGGCGGCGCCCGCCGCGACGAAGAAAAGGCGCGCGCCAAGGAGCGCATCTTCTCCTTCCGCGACGAATTCGGCCAGTGGGACCCGAAGGCCCAGCGCCCGGAACTGTGGGACCTGTATAACACCCGCGTCCACCCGGGCGAGAACATGCGTGTGTTCCCGATCTCGAACTGGACCGAGCTCGACGTCTGGCAATACATCGCCCGCGAAAAGCTGGCCCTGCCGCCGATCTACTACGCGCACCAGCGCCAGGTGATCCCGCGCAACGGCCTGCTGGTGCCGCTGACCCCGCTGACCCCGGCGCGCGAAGGCGAGACCGTCGAGACCCAGACCGTGCGCTTCCGTACCGTCGGCGACATCTCATGCACCTGCCCGGTGAGCTCGACCGCATCGACGCCGCTCGAAATCATCGCCGAAACCGCGATCACCCAGATCACCGAGCGCGGCGCGACCCGCATGGACGACCAGACCTCGGAAGCGTCGATGGAAAAACGCAAGAAGCAAGGATATTTCTGATGAACGCCGTGACTGCCGATATGAAAACTGAGTTGAACCACGCCGCCGACCAATCGGGCCAGGCCAGCCTGCTGCGCTTCATCACCGCCGGCTCCGTCGACGACGGCAAGAGCACCCTGATCGGCCGCCTGCTGTACGACAGCAAGGGCATCTTCGCGGACCAACTGGCGGCGGTGTCGCGCTCGAAGCACAAGCGCACCGTGGGCGATACCATCGACCTCTCGCTGCTGACCGACGGCCTCGAAGCCGAGCGCGAACAGGGCATCACGATCGACGTCGCCTACCGCTATTTCGCAACGCCGAAGCGCAAGTTCATCATCGCCGATACGCCGGGCCACGAGCAGTACACCCGCAACATGGTGACCGGCGCCTCGACCGCCGATGCGGTGATCATCCTGGTCGACGTCTCGAAAGTGAAACTCGGCGACGACGGCTCGGTCGAGCTGCTGACGCAAACCAAGCGCCACTCGACGATTGCCAAACTGCTGCAGATCGAGCACGTGATCGTGGCCGTCAACAAGATGGACCTGGTGCACTACGACCGCAATGTGTACGACCGCATCGTTGGCGCCTACACCGAATTCGCGAACAGCCTGGGCCTGAAGGACATCACCGCGATTCCGCTGTCGGCGCTGGAAGGCAGCAATGTGGTCGAGCGCGGCGACAACATGCCCTGGTACGAAGGCCCGACCCTGATCGAGCTGCTGGAATCGATCAGCGTCTACGACGAAACCCACGACGCGCCCTTCCGCTTCCCGGTGCAGCTGGTGGCCCGCCACAACGGCCACGAGGCGAACGACTTCCGCGGCTACATGGGCCGTATCGAATCGGGCAAGGTAACGGTGGGCGACAAGCTGGTGGTGCAGCCGTCCGGCGTCGAAGCCACGGTCAAGGAGATCCAGACCTTCGACGGCGCCCTGCAGACCGCGGTGGCCGGCCAGTCGGTCACCCTGCTGCTGAACGAATACGTCGACGTCTCGCGCGGCGACGTGCTGGCCGGGGCCGCGCATCCTGCCACCCTGCTCAAGCAGGTCGAGGCCGACGTCTGCTGGATGGCCGACGAGCCGCTGGACCTGCGCCGCAAGTACTGGCTCAAGCACGGCACCCGCCAGACCATGGCCAAGGTGAAGGCGATCGAAAACATCCTCGACGTGAACACCCAGCAGCGCCATGCTGCCAAGGGCCTGAAGCTGAACGACATCGCCCGCATCGAGCTGGCCGTGCAGCAGCCGCTGGCCGCCGACGCCTATGAGGACATCCGCGCGACCGGGGCCTTCATCCTGATCGATGAAGTGACCCACCAGACGGTGGCAGCGGGTATGATTCGCCTGGGTGAATAACTACCACGTCGTCCCCGCGCAGGCGGGGACCCAAGTTGCACGCGTTTCGTCAGCGCATGCAAACTTGGGTTCCCGCCTCCGCGGGAATGACGTAACTATAAGGAAGCAGCTCGGTGCTGGGAAAAGTTTATCTAATCGGCGCCGGTCCCGGCGCGGCTGACCTCATCACCGTACGCGGCGCGCGCCTGCTGGCGCAGGCCGAGGTCGTGCTGTACGACGCCCTCGTCACACCCGAAATGCTGGAGCTGTGTGCGCAGGCCGAGAAGATCTCGGTCGGCAAGCGCTCCGGCCAGCGCTCCACCGCGCAAACCCTCATCAACGAACAACTGGTCGAGTGCGCCCGGCGTTTCAAGCTGGTCGTGCGCCTGAAGGGCGGCGACCCGATGCTGTTCGGCCGCGCCGACGAAGAATTGCGCGCGCTCGAGGAAGCCGGCATCGAGGTCGAAGTCGTCCCCGGCATCACCACGGCGGTCGCCGCGGCGGCAGCGACGAAGCAGCCACTCACCAAGCGTGGCGTGGCGCGCAGCGTCGCCTTCTTCACCTCCAGCACGGCGCCGGACGAACCGGACCACCCTGCCCTGCCGGCCACCGACACCATGGTGCAGTACATGGGCGGGCGCGAAGCCGCCGCCACCGCCGAGCGCCTGCTGGCGCTGGGCCGCCGCCCCGAACTGCCGGTGGTGGTCATCGAAAACTGCAGCCGCCCCGACCAGCGCATCCTGCGCCTGACCCTTGCCGACCTGGCGCATGGCCTGGACACGGCCCAGGGCCCGGTGCTGGTGATGATCGGCGAAGCCCTGCAGCGCCGCGAGCACCAAGGCCCCGATTAACTTAGCCGTGCCAGGGCGTGTATTCGATGCCGCTGACGATGGAGCCGATCACCTGCGCCTGGTTTTCCGCGCTCTCGCTGAAATCGGCCAGCACCTGCGCACGCGACACGACCTGGATCGAGTGCAGCCAGAAGTCGTAGCCGGCAGCGTCCGGGGCGCGGTGCAGCACGTTCTGGTACACCGCGTTCAGGTACTGGGCGTCGGTCGTATTGGCGCCGTACAGGCTGGCGAATTCCGCGCTGTTGACGAAGCCGCGCGCCGCATCCACCAGGCTCACGCCCTTGTCGATGGAGTCGATCCAGAAGCCGAGGCCGGCCTTGTCCGGGGTACGGTCGAATGCGGCCTGGTACAGGCGATAAGCCTCGCCGGCATTGCCGTGCACGTCGAGCGCCACGTTCTTGTCGCTGAACTGCAGACGCTCGACATTCGTCAGCTTGGTCGTGCTGCCGTTGAGGTAGTCGAACACCGACACGGTGATGCCGTCGCCCGACAGCGCAAATCCGGCGCGCTGGCCGCCGAAGACCGCGGTGTCGATGCCATCTTTGCCGTCCAGCGTGCCGCCGCCGGCGCTGGCCGCCATCACATTGTTGCCGGCCGTGCCGACCAGATTGACGGCCGGTGCGCTCGGCGTGACCGCCACCGGCGTGCTCGGGGCGCTGGCCACGGGCGTGCTCACGACCGGGGTAGTCACCACCGGCGCGGTCACCACGGGTGAGGTGACGACCGGCGTGGTCACGACCGGGGCAGTCACCACGGGCGCGGTGACGACCGGCGCCGGATCGGTGACCGCGCTGCCGGCATCCGAGGACTGGCTGCCGCCCTGCACCGGACCACCGACCGCGTCCGGCACGTTGAACACGCGCGCTTCGACCGACACGCCACCGCTGTGGTTATCGTCGACCCAGGCCGCGGCAAAGCCGCCGTTGGCCAGCGCCGTCAGGTCCGGGCTGGTCTGGTCGCCGGCGCGCATCTGGTTGATCTCGAATTCATGCATGTCGACCGCGCTGCCGTCGGCACCGAAGCGGCGGCCGAAGATACCGGCGCCGTCGTAATCGCCGGTCTGCGACTGCCAGGCGACCACGAAGCCGCCATCCGACAAAGCCGTCACCGCGGCGTCGTAGCGTCCGCTGCCGCCCTCGATGTTGGCCTGCACCGCGGCGCCCAGCGCGTGGCCGCTGCTGTCGTAGACCTGGAAGAACACGTCGCTGCTGGCGAAACCATAGGGCGCGTTGACATAGCTGTCCCAGGCGACGACGACGTTGCCGTTGGCGAGCGTGGTCATGTGCGGCAGCGGGGCCGCGGTGGCCAGGCTGGCCGCGTAGCCGTCGCCGTTGACGACGAAGGCCTGCTTGGCGGCGCTGGTGGCGGCGTAGACGTTGCCGTCGTTGATCTCGCCCCAGGCCACCATGTAGCCGCCCTGCTTCAGCGCGGCGATGCTCGGGCTGAAGGCCGAGGACAGCACGCCGTACACCTGCTGGGTGCCGATCAGGGTGCCGTCGGCGGCCGCCGCCTGCTGCACGTGGACCGTGCCGCCGCTGCGCCAGCCGACCACGAAGGAGCCGTCCGCCAGGGTGGCGACGGTCGGCATCGCGGCGTTGCCGCTGGCGCCGCTGTCCAGCACCTTTTCAACGCCGGCGCTGCCATTGGCTTCGACCACGCGGTAGGCGATGCGGGTGGCGCCGCCGTCGTTGACCGAGTAAGCCACCACGAAGCGGCCGCCCGACAGTGCCGCCACCGCCGGCTCGCCTTCGATCTTCGCATCGCCGTCCGGAGTCAGCGCGAAGGCGGCGCCAGTTGCAGCGCCGCCGGCGTCGCGCAGCTGGGCCCACAGGCCGCTGCCGGCGCCGCCCGCGACGGTGTCCGCCCCCTGCCAGACCGCGACCAGGCCGCCGTTCGACAGCGTGGCCAGCGACGGATTCGCGCTCCAGGCATTGGTCGCCGCGCCGAGCTTGAGGTCGTTGCCGAAGCCCGGCAGGTCGTTCGTGAAGCCGTCTTCCACGGTGTAGACCATGGTGCGGGTGACGCCCTGGCCGGCGACCGGGTTGCCGTTGCCGTCGACCTGGTAGCGGTCGTAGTAGTGGATGGTCACCGCCGCCGACAGGCCGTTGGCCGGCAACTGGGCGGCATCGGCGATCACCAGGCGCGCCGAGGTGTCGGTGGCCGGGTTGTAGGCAATCGAGAACAGGCCGGGCGACGACTGGCTGTCGATCACCCAGCGTCCGCCGGTCAGCGAACCGGTGTCGACGGACGACAGCTGGTCGACCACGGCGCCTGCCTGCAGGGTCGAGAACATGGTGGTGTTCTCGCCGCTCAGGCTGGACGGCGCGTTGTCGACGATGACCGTGTTGTCGCTGGTGACCACGGTGCCGTTCGCCAGCTGGTAATGGACGCCGAAGGTGTTCGGGCTCGAGCTGTCGGTGCTGCGGTCGAGGAAACGCCAGACCGTGCCGGCCGCCTGGATGTAGCTGCCCTGGCCGTCGACCGGTGCGGCATAGGTGTTCCAGTTCTTGCCGTTGTCGAAGCTGTACTGCAGCTGGCCGCGCGTCAGCTGTTGCCCAAGGGCGGTCGTGACGTCGAAGGACACCGCGGTGATGGCGCTCGAAGCGGCACCGGACGGCATGCTCGTGCCGGCGTAGCTCCAGGTAGTGCTGCCCCAGGTCGGGCGGACGTAGATCGTGGTCGAGGGGGTGGTCATGGTCGGCTCATCGCAAAGTGCCACGCGCGGCGCGCAGCTTATGGATGCCTATGATTCCGTACGGCAACGCGAAATGCAATGAGGAAATTGCTTTCCGACCGGAAATATCTCCCAGAAGCAACAAAAGATTAGCCTGCTAACAATGAAGTTAACAGGAAGAATTGCATCCAATGCAACTCAGTTAGCGAACACTAAAAGCTGTCAAATCGGCAAAGCCGCGGTGCAGTATGCCGCCATCGCGGCCAGGACCGCCGGGTCTTCGCCCACCGCCGGCACCGTCGACATCGCGACCGTGGGATGGGCGGCGCGCAGCTCGTCCAGCAGGCGCGGCAGGTCGCGCAGGAGGTGCCCGCCCTGCCCCAGGAAGATGGGCACGACGACGATCTCGCGCACGCCGCGCGCCACCAGGGCCGCGGCTTCGTCGGGCAGGCTGGGCGTCATCAGCTCGAGGAAGGCCAGCGACACCGCCAGGTCGGGCCGCTGTTGCGCGGTCAGGTCGCGCAGGCGCTGGAAGGGCTCGGCCCAGGAAGCGGCCCTGGCGCCATGTGCGAACAGGATCAGTGCACGTTCCATGGGTGCCTCTCAATGCCGCTCGACCCAGCGCAAGGCGCCAAGTCCGAGTAGCAGGAACAGCAGGCTGGGCGTGATGGCCGTCATGAAGGCTGGCCAGATCGACAGCATGCCGATGTGCGAGAACAGGTTATCGATCAACATGAAGCTCACGCCGATCATGATGCCGACGAAGACCTTGAAGCTGACCCCGCCGCTGCGCACCTGCAGATAGCCGAAAGGCAGTGCCAGCGCCATCATCACGAAGATCGACAGCGGGCCGACCAGCTTGCGCCAGAAGGCGATCTTGAAGCGCTCCGTCTCCTGGCGGTTCTCGGCCAGGTGGCGCGTGTAGACCGCCAGTTCGTTGGCCGACATGCGCTCCGGGTCCGAGCGCGACACCGACAGGATCTTCGGCGTGATCTCGGATTCCAGGTCGAGGGTCGGCAGCTTGCGCGTGCTGACGCCGGCGGTGTCCTGGCCGAAGCGGTTCTGGATGGTCTGGCCGTTCGGCAGCGGCGTGCCCGGTGCCGGCAGGGTGCGGCTGTTGGTGAACTGGGTCTCGGTCACGTCCTGCAGGCGCCAGGTGTGGTTGCCGCCGAAGACGGCGCTGGCGGCCGTGATCAGGGCGCGCATGCGCATGTTGTTGTCGAACTCGTACAGGCGCACGTCGACCAGCTGGCCGTCCGGGCGGATCTGGCGCGCGTTGAAGAAGCGCGAACCGGTCACCGGACCTTTCGGGCCGCCTTCGTGGATGGTGTCCTTGGTCCACATCCCGGAGCGGAATTCGGCCGACACCGTCGCGCCCTTGGCCGACAGGCGCACGCGCTCGGCCAGCGGCGCCGTGCGCGGGGTAATCAGCTCGCCGAAGATGAAGGTGATCACGACGAACACGATGCCGATCTTGAACAGGATCCAGCCGGCCATCCGGGTCGACATCGACGAGGCGCGCATGATCGTGAATTCCGAGCTCTGGGCGAACTGCGCCATCGTGTAGATGGTGCCGAGCAGCGCGGCCACCGGCATCACGCGGTACATGTTGCCGGGCACCAGCAGCAGCACGTAGAGCAGCGCATGCTGCAGCATGTAGCCGCCCTTGCCGACCGAGGGCAGCTCGCCGGTCAGGTCCATGAAGGCAGCCAGGGCCAGGAAGGCCACCAGCACGAAGGCCACGGCCTGCGCGATGTTGACGAAGAAGTAGCGGTCGAGGATCTTCATTTCGCGCCCTCCTTCAGGCTGGCGCTTTGCAGCAGGCGACGGCGCTTCCAGGCATTGGCCAGCAACAGCGGATGCCAGCGGTGGTGGATGTTCATGCGCCAGGCGAACAGCGCGAGCGCGGCCAGCAGCACCAGCAGGTGCAGCGGCCACCAGGCCATGCCGAAGCCGACCTTGGCCTGCTTGACGGCCTGCTCGGCGGCCTTCGTCAGGTTCAGGTAGGTGAAGAAGATCAGCAGCGCCAGGATCAGGTTGGCCGAGGCGCCGGCGCGCGGGTTGACGAAGCCGAGCGGGATCGCCAGCAGCATCAGCACCAGGCACATGATCGGCCAGGTGAGGCGGTACTGGATCTCGGCGTCGGCGTACTGGTTGCGCGGCATCGCCAGCAGGGCCGGCGTGGACAGGCCTTCAACCTTCAGGTCGCCCATCACCGGGGCCTGGGTGGCGACGCGCATGCGATAGCGCTCGAACTCCATCGACTGGAAGTCCGGCTTGCCCGGCGTGCCCTGGTAGCGGCGGCCGTTCTTCAGCACCAGGTACTGGCCGCCCTTGCCGTCCGGTTCGATCTGGCCTTCCTTGGCGACCACGGTGGTGGTGACGCCATGGTCGATGGTGTTGACGAAGACGTTCTGCACCACGGTCGTGGAACGCGTGGCCGAACTCTCGACGAAGAACACGCGGTCGGCGGCGGCCGACTCGCGGAACTGGCCGGGTGCCACGCGCTGCAGGTCTTCGCGCTTCTCGAAGCGCTCGGTGAACTCGTTGCTCTTGAGCTGGGCCCAGGGAATCGCGACCATGGAGAGGACCGCCACCAGGATCACGACCGGCAGGCCGCACATCAGCACCGGCGCGATCCAGCGCGTGAGCGACTGCCCGGAGGCGAACCAGACGACCATTTCGGAGTCGCGGTAGCTGCGCGTGATCACGACCAGCACCGAAATAAAGCTGGTGAGGATCAGGATAGTTGGCAGATAATTCAGCACCGCAAAAGCGATCAGCGCAAGCACGTCGCCGGACGCGACCTTGCCCCCTGCGGCCCGGCCGAGGATGGTGATCAGGGTCCAGGTGACGAGAATGGAAAACAGGACGGTGAAGGTGGCGCCGGCGACGCTGGCCAATTCACGCTGTAGGGCGCGTCGGAAAATCATTCGATAGTTATAATTGCAGGTTAGGCAGCAACGCGAACGTCGCGGCCTCGAATAGACAAACGGAGAACCCAATGGACTTTAGCATAAAAGCATTCGACACAAAAAACACGCTGACCGCAGCCAAATCCGGCTGCATCGCAGTCGCTGTGTTCGAGAACAAGAAACTGTCGGAGGCGGCCAAAGCCCTCGACCTGAACGGCGAGATCGCTGCCGCCGTCAAGTCGGGTGACATCTCCGGCAAGGCCGGCACCACCCTGCTGCTGCGCGGCGTGGCCGGCGTCAACGCCGCCCGCGTTCTGCTGGTCGGCATGGGTGCCGATGAAGCCGTGAGCGAGAAGAGCTTCGCAAGCGCTGTGGGCGCCGCCCTGAAAACCTTTTCCACCCTCGGTGCACAAGATGCCATTATCGCATTCCCGCTGGAGAATGTGAAAGAACGCGACCTGGCCTGGGCGATCCGCAGCATCGTGGTCGCCGCCAACGAAGCCGAATTCCGCACCGATGCGCAAAAGAGCAAGAAGGACCCGGTGCCGGCCGGCGTGCGCAAGCTGGCGATCGCCGTGCCGCAGGCGACCCCGCAGGTGAAGGCCGTGCTGGCCCAGGCGCAAGCCATCGCCAACGGCATGAACCTGACCAAGGAACTGGGTAACCTGTCGCCGAACGTCTGCACCCCGACCTACCTGGCCAACACCGCCAAGAAGCTGGGCGCCGACTATGGCTTCGACATCGAAATCCTGGAACGCAAGCAGCTCGAAGCCCTCAAGATGGGCAGCTTCCTGTCGGTCACCCGCGGCAGCGAAGAGCCGCCGAAGTTCATCGTCCTGAAGCACAACGGCGGCCGGAAGAACGAAGCGCCGGTGGTCCTGGTCGGCAAGGGCATCACCTTCGACACCGGCGGCATCTCGCTCAAGCCGGGTCCCGGCATGGACGAGATGAAATACGACATGTGCGGCGCCGGCTCGGTGCTCGGCACCTTCCGCGCGATCGGCGAGATGGGCCTGAAGCTGAACGTGGTCGGCATCGTCGCCGCCTGCGAGAACATGCCGTCGGGCCGCGCCACCAAGCCGGGCGACATCGTCACCGCGATGAACGGCCTCACCATCGAGATCCTGAATACCGATGCCGAAGGCCGCCTGATCCTGGCCGACGCCCTGACCTACGCCGAGCGCTTCAAGCCGGCCGCCGTGGTCGACATCGCGACCCTGACCGGCGCCTGCATCGTCTCGCTGGGCCACCACACCTCGGGCCTGTTCACCCGCCACGACGACCAGCACAACGCGCTGGCCGACGAGCTGATGGACGCCGGCAAGCAGGCAGGCGACCCGGCATGGCGCCTGCCGATCGGCGAGCAGTACAACGAGCAGCTGAAGTCGAACTTCGCCGACCTGGCCAACATCGGCACCCCGGGCGGCGCCTCGATCACCGCGGCCTGCTTCCTGGAGAACTTCACCCGCAACTATGCCTGGGCCCACCTGGACATCGCCGGCACCGCCTGGAAATCGGGTGCATCGAAAGGCGCGACCGGCCGTCCGGTGCCGCTGCTGACGACCTTCCTGCTCAATCGCGTGTAATAAGCGTGTTTAATTAAGCGCGTACAAGCTTCGAAGGAGTGAAAAAAGGACGCCCCGGCGTCCTTTTTTATTGGTGCGGCAAGATCAAAAGATCGGCGTATCGCGGTCGGCAGGATCGCGCCCGCCCTCCCCGGGCCTGGCCGGACGCATGTAGACGGTCACGGTGGGGGCATAGGCGTAATTGCCTTCGACGTAGTCGCGCAGGCCGGCACTGAACAGGATGTTGCCGACCAGGCGGTTGGAACGGTAGTGCGCGCCCCACCATTCGTCGGCGCTGCCGACGCCGTCGCGCTTGCAGTAGACCGCCAGCGGCTTGCTGCTGCGGGTCACGGTCACGCGCCCCGGCGCGACCACGAACCAGCGTCCGACATCGTTCGCCAGCAGGCAGCCGACGCCGGCGACTTCGCGGTGGTCGAGGATGGCGTGCACCTCCAGTTGCTGCTCGGGAGAGTCGCCGCCGTTGATACCATTGATGCCGCCGCTGCCGACGCAAGCGCTCAGGCCGATGCCCAGCGCCGTGGCGAGCGTGGTCGAAAGAAGAAATCTGATCATGCGCCGTTTACGGCAGCGCAGCCGCAGACATGAGCGCAAAGCGTGGCACCTGCGCACCGCCGAACTCGACCGTTTCGAAAAAAACGGCCTTCGGACGCACCCAGATGCGCCCGTCCTCGCCCCGGTAGACCATCACCGGGGTGCGATCCGCCTCGAGCACGACCTCGCAGACCAGCTCGTACACCCCGCCCTTGTAGTGGCGGTAGCGCATCAGGTCTGTTCTTCGACCTGGCGGCTCTGGCTCTGGCTTTGGGCCTGGCTTTTCTTCTTGAGACTCTGGATCACGCGGACGATGCCTTCGACACCGGCGCTCTCGTCGAGCTCGCTGAAGGCATCCAGCACCTCGTTCAGCACGCGGTTGCGCACCGCGGCTTCGTCGGCCAGCATGACCGGGGCCTTGTCTTCGCTCGGCGCGAACTTCTGCGCCTGGGTAGCCTGCTGCGCGTCGACCGCCTTGGCGCCATGCGCCAGTGCAGCCTGCCAGATCAGCCAGCGGCGCTGGGTTTCGTACACCAGGTACTCTTCCGGCTTGTCCTCACGGCGCCGGACAATGTGGCCATCGCGTTGGGCCCATGCTTCGAATGCTTGACGCATTGCTGTCCTTTACAAAAGCTGTGTGCAAATCCTGCTTCGGATCCGCGATCGTTACACACCTGCCAATCGCCGGTACACTTGCCCGGCCGAGGCAACCCTATCAAAAGCAATGAATTGCCAAGAGATACTTGACTTCAAAGAAATATGCAAATACTACAAGTTATATTGGCGTACTGCAATATTTTCTTTTAGAAGGGAAAAAGATACGTAATCGTTCCCTTCGCTGCCGCGATTGTTACATCTTGTCACAGTTTGGCCGAGTTTGCTAGGCCAGAGAAATATATTTTTCTCATCAAGCAATAATTCTACGACATCAAGGTTGCTTTTTCTATAAATGATTGCACCAATGCACCGGTTTAGATCAATACATTTCGGAAAAACAACGATCCTTGCCAATCCAACTGCTGACGATATTAAGCAAAATGCATTCCTCCCTGCACGTTCTGTTCAAAATCAATAGCTTATATAGGGTTTCTCGCGGCGACCACAAGGATTTGTAAGCAATTCCGACAGGAATGTGGCGAAGACTTTCGCAATTGCCGCACGAACCATTAAGATGCAGGGCTCTCGATCTTTGGAATCCTCAGAATAATGAAAATAGCCACCTGGAATGTCAACTCCCTGAAAGTCCGCCTGCCACACCTGCTGCAATGGCTCGCCGCCAACCCGGTCGACGTGCTCTGCATCCAGGAAACCAAGCTCACCGACGATAAATTCCCGGTCGCCGACATCAACGCGGCCGGCTACGAAGTCGCCTTCACCGGCCAGAAGACGTATAACGGCGTGGCGATCCTGTCCCGCCATCCGCTGACCGACGTGGTGCGCAACAACCCGCACTACCCGGACGAACAGCAGCGCCTGATCGCCGCCACCGTGCAGGGCGTGCGCATCATCTGCGCCTACGTCGTCAACGGCCAGGCGGTCGGCTCCGACAAGTTCGCCTACAAGATGGCCTGGCTGGCGGCGCTGCGCACCTGGGTCCAGGAAGAGATGGCGGCGCACCCGGACTTCGCGATCCTGGGCGACTACAACATCGCGCCGGACGACCGCGACGTCTACGATCCGGTCGAATGGGCGGGTGCGATCCACTGCTCGGAACCGGAGCGCGCCGCGCTGGGCGAGCTGACCGCGCTGGGCTTGACGGATGCTTTCCGCCTGTTCGAGCAGCCGGAAAAGCAGTACAGCTGGTGGGACTACCGCATGATGGCCTTCCGCCGCAACCGCGGCCTGCGCATCGACCACATCCTGCTCTCGAGCAGCCTGGCCAAGCGCTGCACCGCCTGCACCATCGACCGCGAACCGCGCAAGTGGGAGCAGCCGTCCGATCACACCCCGGTGATCGCCACGCTGGACTGAACTTGCTCGGCGGCACTGGAATGCCGGATTTACAAGCCTGTGCTATGGTCGTGGCCCGATTGGCCGACTTTGAAGGAGGAAGGATGGACCGTTTCAAAGACAAGACCGTGATCGTCACCGGCGCCGCGTCCGGCATCGGCCTGGCGGCGGCCCGCCGCTTTCTCGATGAAGGCGCGCGCGTCGTGATGCTCGATATCGACGAAGCCAGGCTCAAGGAAGCCGCCGCCGGCCTGCCGCAGGACCGCGTGCTGGTGCAGGCCGGCGATACCGCCGAACAGGCTACCGCCGCCACCGCGGTCAAGGCGGCCGTCGAGCGCTTCGGCGGGCTGCATGTGCTGATCAATAACGCCGGCGTGGCGACCGAAGGCGACATCATGCAGACCAGCGAAGAAGACTTCGCCCGCGTCATGGCAGTCAACGTCGCCGGCTACTTCCACATGGCCAAGGCGGCGATGCCCGAGCTCGTGAAAACGCGCGGCGCGATCGTCATGACCTCCTCCGTCTCGGGGCTGGGCGGCGACTGGAACACCTTCGCCTACAATACCTCGAAGGGCGCGGTCAGCAACATGGTGCGGGCGATGGCGCTGGATGCCGGCAAGGATGGCGTGCGGATCAACGCGGTCAATCCCAGCTTCACCAAGACCGGCATGACCGAAGACATGCTGAAGGATGCCGAACTGGTCGCCAAGTTCAAGGAACGCATGCCGCTCGGCGCGCCCGAGGATCCGGAAGGCGTGGCGGCGGTGATGGCCTTCCTGGCCAGCGAGGATGCGCGCCTGATCACCGGCGTCAACCTGCCGGTGGATGCGGGTGTCACCGCTTCCAACGGCCAGCCGCCGATGTAATCCCGTCCAGCCAGGGCCGGCCCGCCTGCTCAAGCCAGCATCTGCGCCGCCCTGCCCGCCTCGTCAGGCTTCGCAAACAGATAGCCCTGCGCCAGCGCGCAGCCATGCTCGCGCAGCAGCGCCAGCTGGGCCTGCGTCTCCACCCCTTCCGCCACCACCGTCAATTGCAGGCTGCCGGCCAATGCCATGATCGCGGCGACGATCGCCCGGTCCTCGCTGCTGCTTTCGAGGTCGCGCACAAAAGCGCGGTCGATCTTGATCTTGTGGACCGGGAAGCGCTTCAGGTAGGCCAGGCTCGAATAGCCGGTGCCGAAATCGTCAATCGACAGGCGGATGCCCATGTTCGAGATCTGCGCCAGCGTCTCCAGGGTCTGGCGGCCGTGTTGCATCAGTGCGGTCTCGGTGATCTCGAATTCCAGCATCGATGGGGCAAGGCCGGTCTCGTCCAGGGTGCGCCGGATGGCGTCGATCAGGCCGCGGTGCATGAACTGGCGCGCCGACAGGTTCACCGCCAGCGGCACCGGCGCCAGGCCGGCGCGCTGCCAGGCCATCGCCTGTTCGCAGGCGGTGCGGATCACCCATTCGCCGACCGCCACGATCAGGCCGTTCTCTTCCAGCATGGGGATGAAATCGTCGGGCGCGACCAGGCCGTGGCCGGGACGGCGCCAGCGCAGCAGCACCTCCATGCCGTGCACGCGGCGGTCGCGGGTGCAGACGATGGGCTGGTAGAACAGCGTGAACTCCCCGCGTTCGAGGGCGCCGCGCAGGCTGGTCTCGAGTTCGAAATGGCGGGCCGCAGCGACATTCATGTTCTCGGCGAAGAACTGGTAGTTGTTGCGGCCCGATGCCTTGGCGTGGTACATCGCGCTGTCGGCCTTGCGCATCAGGGATTCCACGTCCTCGCCGTCGTCCGGGTACAGGCAGATGCCGATCGACGGCGAGATGTGCAGGTTGCGGCCCTCGAAGCGCACCGGCTCGGCCATCGCGGCGATGATCTTCTCGCCGACCAGCGCGCATTCCTCGAGCCCGCGCACGCCCGGCACCAGCACCACGAATTCGTCGCCGCCCAGGCGCGCCACGGTGTCGACCGCGCGCACCACGCGGCACAGGCGGTTCGCGACTTCCTTCAGCAGGTGGTCGCCGGTGAGGTGGCCGAGCGAATCGTTGATGGTCTTGAAGCGGTCCAGGTCGATGAACATCAGCGCCAGCTTGCGGCCGTCGCGGCGCGCCGCCAGCATCGCCCGGTCCAGGCGCTCCGACAGCAGTGCGCGGTTCGGCAGGCCGGTCAGCGCATCGTGGTAGGCCATGTGATGGACCCGCGCCTCGGCCTGGCGGCGTTCGACGATCTCGGCCTGCAGGCGGCGGTTGGCGCCGGCCAGTTCGGCGGTGCGCTCCTCGACCCGCACCTCGAGCTCGTCGCGCGCGCGGCGCAAGGCGTCGGCCGCTTCGCGCTGGTCGGTGACGTCGTCGATCAGCCACACACTGCGGCCGCTGCGCTCGGCCATGTCGAAGGGACGTCCCGACAGGCGCGCCCAGAAACGCGTGCCGTCGCGCCGCGCCAGCTGGTATTCGGCCATGTGCACCCGGCCCGACATGAAATCGCAGCGGGTCTGGCGGCGCGCGGCCGCCCAGGTCTCGAGGTCCGGATACAGCGCGCGCACGCTGGCGCCGTCGATCGCGCCGCCCGGATAGCCGAACAGCTCTTCCATCTTGCGGTTGCAGCGCAGCGTGCGGCCGTTCTCGACCACGGCGATGCCCAGCACCGCGTTGTCGAGGATGGCCTGGTTTTCCAGCAGGGCGTTGCGCAGCGCCTCCTCGTCGCGCTTCTGGCGGGTGCGGTCTTCGATCATCCAGATCGTGCCCTGCGCCGGGTCTTCGCTGTTGATGGCGTAGCCGATCAGGCGCGCCCACATTGGCGTGCCGTCCTTGCGCACCAAAGTGTTCTCGGCCTGGAATGGCTTACCCTGTCCGAGCACGGCGTAGGCCTGAGCGCCGAAGTCGGCAAATGCCTGGTCGTCGGGGTAGAAAATGCGCGTCAGGCTACCGATGGCTTCGTCTTGCGCATAGCCGAACATGCGGTCGAAACTGCTGTTGGCGCGCGTGATCACGCGCTTGCGGGTGAAGAAGATGCCGATCGAAGCGTTGGTCATAATCGCCTGCACTTCACGCAGCACCTGGCGCGTCTCGGTGACGTCTTCCAGGATCCAGATCGTGCCGGCTTCGCGCGAGGTCATGTCGACCGCCTTGGCGCGGATGCGGCACCAGATCAGCGAGCCGTCGATGCGGCGCAGCTGGATCTCGGCCTTTTCGAACAGTTCGCCGGCGGTCAGGACCCGGATCGCCTCTTCCATGAAGGCTTCGTACTGCGGGCGCGACAGGAAGAACTCGCAGGGGTCGCGCCCGACCAGTTGGTCCGGCTCGTAGCCCAGCATGTGGGCCATGCGCGGATTGCAGGACTTGACCAGGTGCGGCAGGGTGACGACGATGCCGACCGGCGCATGCTCGAGCACCATGGCCTGTTCCAGCCGCGCGCTTTCCACGCTCTCGCCAGTGACCGGCAATTCGCCGAACACGAAGGTGGCGCCGGCGATGCCGGCTGCAGCAGGCAAGGGCTGGGCCCGCACCTCGACCGGCACTTCAAGGGCGCCAGCGGCCAGCAGGCCGCGCCAGCGCCGTTCGCCGCCCGGCGCCAGCTCGGCCTCATGCGCCGCCTGCGGCATGCTGCGCGCGCAAAACAAAGCCGGCAAGCGCAAACCCTCGACCGGCGCGCCGTGCAGCCGCTCGAGCGCCGCATTGGCTGCCCAGATCATTCCCCTTGCGTCACAGGCGCACGCCGGCGCGGCCAGCAGCGCCAGCGCCTCGGCCACCATGGCCGGTTTGCTCGTTACACGATCCATCCCTGTTCCAGTCTCCGGGTCCGTCGGCGGACCTCTTTCCCCGGAGAATCATAAACCAACAATCAGTTGATAAATATCAAACAGGCAA
>NZ_JANUGX010000029.1 GCF_024753245.1 Massilia norwichensis
ATGGTCTTGTGTGTGTGGGGGAGTACCACGTTCACCCTTCTAGTCATTTCCCTTGAAAATCTTGCGGAATTTGAGGATCCCTAGTCCGTTGATCGCGTATTCGTTGGTCCAGTTTCCTCCCATTTCGATGAAGCCAGCCATCGAATCATGTACATAGTTGCCTAAAAATTCTTCAATTTCCGGTGTCAAGCTCTGCGGACGTATGGCATCTGCCACCGTGTAAAGATGCTGCAACTGCTTCGCTTGCGGACCTTCCAGACGTACCGCCTGTGCCGACTTCCTATGCTGCGCAATGGCCTCAGCAAGGTTGAACTTTTCGTCGGAGGGCGGAATCCGATAACCTTTCAAGTGCTGCATGCGATCATTGAACGTATCGGTTGTGGCCTTGATGAATTTTTTGTGACTGGCGGACGCCCGCTGATAGAAGGGTAGAGAGTCGACGGCATTGCGGTACTTGTACCGATAGCTCAAGTACAGGCCCATATGCTGCCTGTGCATGTCCTCTACTTGACCCGCTTTTATATTAACGGCTTGAACATATGCGTTGAAAGCGGCGGCTGTTTTTGGCGCGACTGTTAGATCCGCCTGCAAGGGCGCCAGTAACTGATCCCAATTCACGAGCGGCATGCCTGCGAGCCGTGCCTCGCGGTACATCTGCGCTCCGGGGATTCTTGCCATCTCGTTTGCGTTTTCCGGTGCAATGCCGAGTGCATTGGACGCGTAGCCGCCCCCAAGGTCGGAATGGGCCCCTGGATACATCACCTCCCTTGCATTTCCCGGATAAACGCCACCTACCCTTACAGAATCGAGTGGAAACGACGCACGCACTTCGTGCCCAGCTACGAAGTGCATGCATTGCTCGACCGCTGGATGGATCTGCATATTGTTGTCCGCCCAGGACTGGTGCCCTTCTACAATTGAATTGCTGAAGGAATTCGGGATGCCAACAGAAGCCACCGTGTCGAATATCCCAAGAAAACTCAACCGAATCGGCATCCCTGCAAACTCCCATCCGCCACCAACTTGTTCGCATACCTCGAACAGCCAGTTGCAGAAGGCTCTGGCCTCTGCGGCTCCACGGGAAAAGCCAAACACCGATAAATTGATGAGCTCTATGCGTGGCTTTTTCCCTTTGAGATTGGATGCGAGAGCTTCCTGCCAGTGTCGCAACCCCTTGCGACGCATCGAGGCGAGATTCGTGATCGATGCCATGTTGTTGGATATACGTGCGGAGAGTTCGTCATCCAATAGAACGCTGTTGAGTACATATCGTTGTGGAGAGTTGAGTAGGCGAGTAAATGCCCATATGATGCGGTTTTCCCCATTCCAGCCAAACGCTCCACCTGCAGCAGGTCCCGAGTCGCCAATTTCAGGAAACGGCGTTCCCACACCTGGGATATAGTGGGAAAAATATCCATCACCGTTTCGATCGGGATATGTATTGAAAAGCTTCACAATATTGCTGTGCTTTCGGTCTGCAAGCTTGGGTTTCTTGTAATCGGCGATTAGATTATTCCCAGTGCCGTCAAAAAAAACTCCGACATTTAGCTGTCCCGTACAAGACGGTCGTCCTTTATTGACCAGCATACAATTCGACGCCTTGGCGCGTTGAATAATCTCCTTCGAGCTAAGTTTGCGAAGGCCGTTCTCTGGGAGTGGTTGCGGTGGAAGAGTGCTCATTATTTTGGCCTCGGGTACGGGTAACCGGGATAACGTGTCGTTTTTGATGTGACAAGTACTTTGACGCTGTCATCAGGGTAAAAATGAACAGCAAAGGCCCCGATATCTTCTTTTGTGTACTTTGGTATTTCTACAACGCGCTCTTTCCATGAATCCGGTAGGCGCTCATCGCCAGTCCACCGCACGGTGACTTTCATACCAGCATGCCATTTGCGCGGTATCGTAATGCAGCATACGAACGCTCCACCACCGCCGTTTGGTGAAATCCCATGCCCACCGTAATCATCGACAGCGAACATCGTTATCCACGCATTCGTGTAATTCAATCCCGATAACTCAATGCTGGTGTTGTCTGTACCGGAACATCCGGTTACCAATAAGGCCATAAGACAAATTGAAGTCCATGATCTCGTATTCACGAAACCTCCATTGATGTGCTGGTTTAAGATATTTGAAGGCCGTATCCAGCGGCAAGCTGTTGAAATGGCGCGGTGGAGGCGTGGACATCACTCTATTTGGGTCTCGGGTAGGGATAGTCCGGATGGCCTTCTATTTTCGAAGTTACAAGAACTTTGACTGTATCATCAGGATAAAAATGAACGGCAAATGCCCCCATATCCTCCTTCGTGTATTTGGGTATTTCTACCACGCGTTCCTTCCACGAATCAGGTATGCGCTCATCTTCAGTCCAGCGGACAGTGACTTTCATGCCAGCATGCCATTTTCTTGGCATGCTGATGCAGCATATGAACTTCCCACCTCCGCCATTCGGAAAAATGCTATGTCCACCATAACTATCCACAGCGAACATGGATATTCCCCTATCGGTATAATTTAATCCCGACAGCTCAATACTAATGTTGTCTGTTTCTGAACATCCGGTCAAAGCAAATGCAAGAAACAGAACTGACTTCCATGAATTCATGTTCATGAAAACTCCATCAGCGCGCCGGCTGTTCAGGTTGGTGGAGGAGAAGCGATATGAGATTAAATAGCATTAACGTATTCGCGCCATTTTTGGGAATATTTTCGTGCGCCTGTGTTACGTCCTAGTCAACAAAATTCGCCAAGTCATTGATCAGACTTCCTGCTGTCCATTGGGAGCGCAACAACATGTCGCTCAGCTTTGGATCTCTCAAGCCTTTCCCGTCATCCAAAAGCGCCAAGTAAGCGAGCGCAACAAGGTCAGGAAACGCTCGCACTTTGTGCTTCTCTGCAAAGGCGCAGGAGGTGGTCATCTTGTCGTAGATCGCCGCACGAGGCCCCTCGGGGAGTGCCTCGGGATTAGTTTCCGCGATGGCGTCGATAACGGCATCCGGCTCGCTACTCGTCACCAGACTTGCGAACTCGGACGGCGACAGTCGAAACTCGCCTTTCAATGCCATCCGGTTAGAACGTAGCGGCAGCGCCTGCGCTTTTCCTTCACGATCAATCAGAATCCAGTCGGCCAGCAAGCAGGTCATTCCGTCCCAATACGTCTGTCGCAGGGCATGCGGAAGGCCGGAAAGGACACGCGTGTCTGCAAAGCGAAGAAGAAACGCCTGATCGTCGTCTGTTACCGCATTGGCGAACAGGCGGAAATTCTCGTTGACGGCCGATACCGATGAGGAAGTGCCGATGAAGCTCAGCATCGGCCGTTCTCTCCGGTGTCGCACCAGAGTGGATAATTCAAGCCGTAGCTGGCTTACATCGTGTGTCGTCAGCACGAACAGGAACGGCGACGCGACAAGCAGGTCAGACATGCCGTCGCAGTCATAGAGGACATGCCGTTCGTTAGGCAAGGATAGACCGGCTTGACCATGATCGAATGCGCCGTCGACCAGGGCCAGCCATTGAAGTTCAGGCTGCATGCTGATTTTTTCAAAAAGCGCCGTGCATACAGCCGTGGTATGGGACGCGTCGGATGCAAAGTACATTCCATTGCCTCACTTTAGCGACAGGGCGCTCCCTGCCTTTAGCGCCTTCAACAGGCACTCGATGCAGACTTCCCGGGGCAGCTTTGGAAGCAGATATTCCATCTTTTGAGGACCGCTGAAGCTCTTCTTCCCGGCGTGAACCACAATTTTTCCCGGACATTGCACAGTGATGTTCCCGCCTTCGATCGTGATATTGGCGCCGCCGGCAGTTGACAGACTGATGCGCTTGGCGGCCGCCCAATCGATGTGGGCATTGGCGCTGATCACGTTCAGCGCATCACGTGCCTGGACGGCGAGAGTGTCCCGCAGCGCCTGAAACACGTTCGCCTCTTTCGCAGCGATCAACTGCAAGCCAAGCTTGGTTTCGCCAGCCTTCACTGCACCACCGAGGACGCCAATTGCCCGACCGGTGTGAATCTGCATTTGGCCACCTGTGACGAACTGCGTGTCCTCACCGCTCATCACAGTTACTGTTTCTCCATTAGCTAGTTGTAAGCTCTGGCTGGCATTCATTCCGAGGCCGGCCTGTGCAGAGATCGCAATGATTGGATCGCTTACATGTGGCAATTTGCCTTTTCCGGATGCGGTGCACTTTTCCGCAGCGTCGGCTTTTGCTGACTCGACGCTTTCGCCGCTGACCATTCCGGATGCTGCCGTAAGCAATGCCTGCAGCGGTGGCTCCGCAGGATTGAGGGCACTGGCATCCTGCTCGTGGGCGCCCGTATCAGCCGCGAAGGCTACGGTCTGGTGTGTAGCCGCGGCGGTGCTGAGTATCTTGCCAAGCTTGACTGCCTGCTCCAACATCGCGACTCCGGGTGCGTTGTCGCCTGCCGGATCGCGGTATGCCGCGCTATGGTTGACCTTGTAACTGTGAATGAGCAATCCGGCGCGGGCACGGACAGCGCCGTGGGCATCGCTGCGTAACTCGGCGCCACTCCCCCGAAAACTGCCGCGGTAGTTGTCCGGGGCATGGATCAAATGGCCCAGATTGAGCTCACTGGCAGCGTACGTACTTTTTAGCTGAATGCGCCCCTGCGCATCGGTGTCATCGAACAAGAGTTGGTTGTACCCTGAACCGCCAAATTCCTTGCTTCGTATGCCCCACTGAGAGGCGCCGTTACGATGGCCTGCAGTGTCGCTCGAAGCGCCATGCCATACAGGGCTGTTTCCACCCGCGACGTTGCCTTGTCCGGAGGGCATACGGTCATGCGCTACAGCGAAAACCGATGTATTGCTTTCGCCGAGATGGCGTCCACCTGGCGTTGGCGTAACGCCGCCTTCGCCTTGCCCGTTATACAGCGCACCAACAATGATCGGGCGGTCGATATCGCCTTCAAGGAATTTCACCAGCACTTCCGTTCCAATCCGCGGCAGGAACTGGAAGCCCATGCCACCGCCAGCAGATCGTTGCGCTACGCGAACCCAGCAACTGGAGCCATCCTCCTGCCAATGGAAACGAATGCGCACGCGGCCAAGGCGGTCACAATACAGTTCATTGGCCCCGGTCGGGCTGTCATTGCCATCGGCATCCACCACGATGGCAGTTTGCGAGCCCGGCGCGGTAGGGCGGCTATGACTACGGCCATCGCTGCCGGGCATCTGGGGCCGCCAGGGAACCTCGGCTTTTACGGCTTCAAAACAGTTTGCATAACCGGTCTTCAAGGCCTGTTCGACTGCCAGTGTAAAATCCATCGGTTCATTGTCGTGAACGGTTTGTCGCAACAATTCCGGGATGGGACCGAAAAGCTCCGCCAATGCGTGTTGTGCGGGCGTCGGCAGGTTGTTCACGCCCACGCTGACCACACGAAGTACCGTAAATGTCGGCGCACCGCCGAGCTGTTTCAACGGGGTGTCGAGAATTGTCAGACGCGTTCCAGCGCGTAAGGTACGTAAGGTCGAGCTACCACGCCATATCTGGCTGCGCGCTTCACGTCCCTCCATTTGCAGGTCCGCGTAGCGTCGCGCCTGGGATGCGTTGGCGTAGACAGCCTGGCCCGGCGCGTCGAAGGACTCAAGAGCGGGAAGCCTGCGGTTGTCGTGCAGGCGGGACGGCGAAGTCCCCGCCACTACTTTCTTTGACTCGTAGTCATAACTGAGCACTGTCGACAGTGACGGGGCCAGAGTGCGGTTCGACCGTAAAGTCTGTATGGTGTCCTGGCGTTCGCAGGCATGCGCGCCGTGAAAGCGAATGCCACCGTCGGCTTCGCTGCTGGGGTCTTCCGGGATTGCTGTCGGGTGGGTGCTGTCCCCAAACAACACCACGCCAAGACCATCTTCGCCCTGCTCGAAACGCCAGCCAAGGCCTTCTTCGGTCAACAACCTTTGCAAGAAGTCGAAGTCGGACTCCCGGTATTGGCAGCAATAGGCGCGCGGAGCTGCGTCGTTCATGAACTGCCCAACCTCGCGACTCCAGCGCCATCGTGCTAATGGCAAATAAGACTGGAACACCGAATCGACGATGTCGATAACGGTCCTGTCTTGCCATACCCGGCAGTTGTGTACTTGGCTCAACCGCCACAGCCATGGGGACAAGCGCAAACGATAGCGCGCAAACCCGCCATCACTGCCCAGCATCTCGATCCCGATGATGTCGCCAGCAAAGCTGGTGCGGCTGCCATTCGCCAAACTCACTTCCAGCGAGGCATACTGGCCGAGCAGCGGCTCGAGCTGAATATGCGCATTGGTCGATAGCACAATGATGTCGCGCCCGCCAATGCCCTGTACCTCGTCGTCAGCGGCAAAAGCTTCAACAAGCAGGGCATTCAAATTCAGGTTTGCATCGTCGATCTTGAGTTCGTATAGCCTGGACTCACTGAAAAATTGCGCCAATGTGGTAGTGATCTGTTCGATCAGGACAGCGCTCATACATGTCTTCAATACAGTTGAGTAATTAGACAGGACTTCTTCGAGGGAAGTCAGCGGTTGCCGGTTTTAAAAATCGGCAACCTGAACAGCTTACGAGCTTGCTCGTAAGCATTGTTGAGCTTGATTAAGACGCAGGTTCTGAGCTGCCATGTTCACGGTAGGCATGTGAACCATGCGGTGTTGCCGATCGCGTTCCAGAACCAGTAATTTTATTTACGGCTGCGATGGAGCGCATCCGTTGGTCCCGCCATAGTCAGCTGGCGGGACGGAAGTTTGATCGCTTGATCCTCCGCATGATCTTGACGATCTGGCTCAGCAGCGCTGGCAGGAAGCCGCGGCGCTGCTCGTTTTCCAGTAACTTCCATTTTTGCCGCTGAACCAGGTTGTCCAGCGCATTCCTGCCGACACGCTTGAAATACCGGCAGTAAAGCAAACGCGACCGGTAAACGTCCAGATTCGCCACATCACGCGCCACCCCCAGCAGCTTGAACTTGTACTGGTTCCGCCCCCACAGCAGATGCGCCTCCCTGGCGCCACGCTGGATCTTTTCGGTCATGGCCAGATAGCAGCACAGCATGCCCAGGCTGTATTTCGCGAACCGCGCATCGTAGCCGTTCAGCAGCGCGAAATAATGATCGCCAAGGCGAAAGCTCAAACTGCCGCCGCATACTTTGCCGTCCAGCAGGGCAAGGACCAGCAGCCCATTGGTCTTTGCCAGTTCGGTCAACCATGACGCTTCTTCCGGCTTGATGCCGAACTTGATGCGCTTTTCATTCATGTTGGCCCTTTTCAGCTCGATGAGGGCTGCCACATGGTGTGCGGCAATTGCATCGTTCTCATAGGTCTGGAAGGAAAACCCGGGAAAATCGGTGGCGATCGCTTTCATCTGGTACCGGATGTTGCGACGCGTCTTGGCGCCGAGGCCGGAAAAATAGGCGTCCAGGGTCTCGGGCAGACGCACCACGATATCCTCGGCCTGTCCGTATTGTTGCCAGGGCAGCGAAAGTGCCCCGATCTCCTTGCCGATCTTGGAAAAGGAGACCCGTGCGACGGACGGAAAGCGCTTGAAAATGTAGCTTGCAAACCGTTCGATTTCTTCGGGGGGAAGCTGCATCATTTCATTGAAGACCTCGACGCTTCGGTCTTCGCGCTGGAACAGGAAAATCGCCAGGGGCTCCGCACCCCGCCGCGCCACATAGGCATAGGCATTCCGCGCCCGGCGTGCCACGGCATGGTGGCAGAGCGAGGAGTTGATGTGGTGATATAACTGTTCGAGCTCCGCTTCAAGGGACGGCGGCACGGTGTCGTCGCATGAAATGACGACCTCGCCCTCCGGTGCCGGCTGATCGGATGGCTGCGGTGCCGGCGAGCGCTTCGCTTCAATGGGAACAGACGCATTCGACATGAAGTTTCACCTCGAAAGTGACAACACGAACGGCCGTCAAGCCCGCCGCGCCACGGATATTGGCGCGCCCGGCGTGCCGTCCACCTGACAGGCATATCCTCCGCCCTTTCCCGCCGCGGTGACTTCGACGTTATCAAGGACGAGGTGAACGAAGGCCCCCATCGTGACCGAACCTTCAGCCCCAGGCACCGCTCTAACACCTGCCCCGGAAATCACCCGGCGCCAGGAGCGAGCATGGCAGGCATCGTGCGTATCGACGACGAAGTCATCACCACCGACGACTTCATCCGTACACTGAAACTGAGCGGGCAATTCGAAGGCCTGGTCGAGCAGATGGTGCGCGACCGCCTGACCGCGCGCGCTGCGCGACAAGCCGGCGTGCAACTACAAGCCGAACAGATCCAGGAACGCGCCGACGCATTCCGCCGCGCCCTCGGCCTGCACCGCGCCGCCGACACCAATCACTACCTCGACGCGCTCGGCGTCTCGCTGGACGAGTTCGAAGCCTGGATCGTCGACGGCCTGTACCAGGAAAAGATGATGGAACAGGTTTGCAGCGAGCAAGCCGTCGCCCAATATTTCTCGCTCAACTCGCCGCGCTTCGACAGCGTCGAAGTCAGCCACATCGTGCTCGACAGCGAAGGCGCCGCGCGCGAGATGATGTCGGTGCTGGAGGAAGAGCCGGAATCCTTTGCCGAGATGGCGCGCGAACATTCGATCGACGATGGCACCCGCCAGCAGGGGGGCGTGATCGGCAAGGTGCTGCGCGGCGCGCTCAAGGGCGATATCGAGGCACGCGTGTTCCATGCGCGCGAAGGCGAACTGCTGGGTCCCTTTCCTTCACCCGACGGTGCCTGCTACGAGATCTTCTGCGTCAACGCCAGGCACCCGGCGGCCCTCGATGCCGACACTTCTGCCGAGGTGCGCCGCCTGCTGCGCGAGGAATGGCTGATGGCGCGCGCCCAGGAGCACGTGATCGAAGCGTGCGCACTGCCCTAAGCGGGCCTGGCCACGACGATGGAAACCCAGTCGCAAGCGCAGTCGCCGGCCCGCTTCCTGTCCTCGGTCGACATCTTGTCCCCCTTCACCGAAGAAGAGCTGGAGCAGCTGGCGGAGGCGATCCAGGTGCGCCATTACGCCTTCGGCGACACGGTCTGCAAGGCCGGCGAACCCGCCGAGGGCCTGTTTGTCGTGAAGGCCGGTTCGGTGCGCGTGTTCGCCGATGAGAACGGCAAAGAAGTCAGCATCGGCGTCAGGAAGAGCGGCGAGGTCATCGGCGACATCGCCATGTTGCGCGACGTCCACCACGAACTGTCGGCGCGCGCCTCCCTCAAAACCGAACTGTGGTTCATCCCGCGCAGCGCGATCGAGCCGGTGCTGGCGCGCAACCAGGTGGCGCGCGACTTCGTTACCAGCTATGTCGCGATCAGTTCGGCCGGCGGCCTGGTGGCGCGCCTGTTCGATTTGCGCGGCAAGGTCGGCAAGGAGGAGCTGGAAGAATTCGTGCGCAGCGTCGGCGTCAAGCGGGTCGCGGCCGGCAAGGAGATCCTTGCGCAGGATGGGCGCGAAGACCGCCGCCTGTACGTGCTGCGCCAGGGGCAGGTCAAACTGACTTACCGCGATGGCACCGAAGAATACACGCTGGCGACCCTGCAGGCGGGCGAGACCTTCGGCGAAAAAGCCTGTCTGATGCGCCAGGAACAGATGGCCTCGGCGGTGGCCGTCACACCCGCCACCCTGCTGGTGATTCCGGAAAAGACCGCGCACGCCATCCTCGAGCGCAACGCCGGCCTGCGCGAGGTGCTGGAAGACCGCATCCGTTTTATCGAACGGGAACTGGAGCGCCAGAAAAAGCTGGCCGAGCGCCGCAAGCGCCCGCTGCGCCTGGACCTCGATGCGAAGCCGGAATTCGGCGAAAAGGTGATCCGCCGCTTCGCCCTGGTCGAGCAGGCCGAGGAGATGGATTGCGGGGCCGCCTGCCTGGCCATGCTGTGCCGCCACTACGGCCTGCAGATCACCCTGGGTAAATTGCGCGAACTGGCGAATGTGACGACCCAGGGCGCGACCCTGGACAGCCTGGCGCGCGCCGGCGAGACCCTCGGCTTTTCCAGCCGCGGCGTGCAATGCACCTTCGACGCGCTGCAGGGTTTCGAGCTGCCCTTCATCGTGCACTGGGAGGGCTACCACTACGTGATCGTGTACGGCGTGTCGAAACGCCAGGTGTGGGTGGCCGATCCGGCACTCGGTTTCCGCAAGCTGTCGGTCGAGGCCTTCGAGCGCGGCTGGAGCGGCACCTGCCTAATCTTTACCCCCAGCCAGGACATGGCGCAGGCCGCCGTCGAACGTTCGCCCTGGCTGCGCTTCGTCGCCTATCTGCGGCCTTACCGCAGCATCCTGCTGCACCTGTTCCTGGCCACCTTCGTGATCCAGATGCTGGGCATCGTGCCGCCCCTGATCATCCAGAACATCCTCGACGGCGTGGTGGTGCACCAGAACGTGAGCCTGCTGCACTTGCTGATTACCGGCCTGATCATCGCCAACGTGTTCTCGCAGCTGATGGCCACCGTGCGCGCCTACCTGGCCAACTACATGGTGCGCAACCTCGACTTCTCGATGATGGCAGGCTTTTTCAAGCACACGATGTCGCTGCCCTTTTCCTTCTTCGCCAAACGTAAGACCGGCGACATCATCGCGCGCTTCCAGGAAAACCAGACCATCCGCGCCTTCCTGACGGAGTCGACCGTCACCACGATGCTGAACCTGCTGATGGTGTTCATCTATTTCAGCATCCTGTTCGTCTACAACGTCAAGCTGACCCTGCTGCTGATCGCCTTCGTCATCCCGATCATGGCGCTGACGATCCTGACCACCCCGCACATCAAGCAGTACGCGCGCGAGGTCTTCAATGCCTCGACCGATGCGCACGCTTTCCTGATGGAGGCGCTGGGCGGCGTCGAGACCATCAAGGGCATGGGCAGCGAGCGGCCGGTGCGCCTGAAATGGGAAAAGAAATACGTCAAGGCACTCGATACGCAATACCGTGCGCAGCAATTCAATATCCTGGTGGGCCTGGCCAGCCAGTTGCTGAATGCCGGCACCACGATCGCCATCCTGTGGGCCGGCGCCAGCCTGGTGCTCGAGCACGAACTGACAATCGGCCAGCTGATCGCCTTCAATGCGCTGATGGGCAGCGTGCTCGCACCGCTGATGGGCCTGGTCGCGCTGTGGAGCCGGCTGGCCGACGCCGGCGTGGCGATGGAGCGACTCGGGGACGTGCTCGACATCGAGCCGGAACAAAAGCCGCTTGATGCCGCCAGCCGGGTGGTGCTGCCCGACCTGCAGGGCGATTTGAAACTCGAGAACGTGTATTTCCGCTACGGCGGCGACGACACCGCCTACGTGCTGGACAACATCAACATCGACATCCGGCGCGGCGAGCTGATTGCGATCGTCGGGCGCAGCGGTTCCGGTAAAACCACGCTGGCCAAGCTGCTGGTCGGCTTTTATATGCCCAGCGACGGCAAGATTCTTATCGACGGCTACGACATGGCCGCCATCGACAAGGATTATTATCGCGCCCAGGTCGGCTACGTCATGCAGAGCAACCTGCTGTTTTCGGGGACGGTTGCCGAGAACATTGCCAGCGGCGACGAGAGCCCGGACCGCCGCCGCATCGAGCAGGTAGCGAAAATGGCGGATGCGCACGCCTTCATCAGCAAGATGCCGCTCGGCTACGAGCAAGTCGTGGGCGAGCGCGGCGTCGGCTTATCCGGGGGCCAGGTGCAGCGCCTGTGCATTGCGCGCGCCCTGTATCACGACCCGAGATTGCTGGTATTCGACGAAGCCACCTCGGCCTTGGACACCCAGTCCGAGAGCAATATCATCGCCAACATGCACGACATCCTGGCCGGGCGCACGGCCGTGATCATTGCGCACCGGCTCAGCACCATCATGCGCGCCGACAAGATTGTGGTGCTGTACGAGGGGCACATCGCCGAGCAGGGCCGGCATGAGGAATTGCTGGCGCGGCGCGGCATGTACTACGAACTCGTGCAGAAGCAATTGGCGGCTGCATGAAACTGTTCAACCAGAACCTGCCGCCGCGCGGCACCATGATGTCCTATGCCGGCCTGCTGGAGCGGCTCGAGATCCTGCGCTCGACGCTGCGCTGGGCGAACAGCCTGGACCGGCCGGAAATCGAGAAGCTGCTGCGCCAGGCGAATGCCGTGCGCGACGAGGTGATGCAGTTGTCGCACAAGGAGCGTTTCATTCAAGCGCTCGGCAGTCAGCCCGACAGGCAGCCTGACAGGCAGCCCGACCGGCAGCCTGCGGAACCGCTCGAACCGGCGCCGGGCGAACGCAAGCAGGCGCTGCTGGCGCGCAGCTTCGTATTCGAGGGCACTTTCGGCGACAACCCACGTCTGCTCGACGCGCTCGAGATCGCGGAAAAGGCGGCGCCGACCGACTTGCCGGTGCTGATCGACGGCGAGAGCGGCACCGGCAAGGAATTGATGGCCAAGGTTGTCCACGCCAACGGTTCGCGCGCCGATAAACCGTATATCTCCGTCAACTGCGGCGCGATTCCCGAAAGCCTGATCGAGTCCGAACTGTTCGGCCACAAACGCGGCGCTTTCACGGGCGCGGCCACCGACCGCAAGGGCAAGTTCGAAAGCGCGCATAAAGGCACGATCTTCCTCGACGAGATCGGCGAATTGCCGCTGCAGGGACAAGTCAAATTGCTGCGCGTGCTGCAGTCGCACGAGATCCAGCGTGTCGGCTCCGACGAGACCATTGCCGTCGATGCGCGCATCGTCGCCGCCACCAACAAAAACCTGCGCAAGCTGATCGAACAGGGACAGTTCCGCGAAGACCTGTTTTATCGCCTCAGCGTGATCCACGTGAGCCTGCCGCCGCTGCGCGAACGCAAGGACGAGATCCCGCTGCTGCTGGCGTATTACGGTGATGAGGCGGCCGAAGCACTCAAGCGGCGTCCGGTGGTGCTCAGTCCGCGCCTGCGCGACTTCCTGCTCACGTACGCCTACCCCGGCAACATCCGCGAGTTGCGCAACCTGATGTACCGCCTGTCCTGCCTGGCGGGCGAGGTCGCCGACCTGGCGCAGCTGCCGGAAGACATCCGCCCCGCCGCGCCGGCGCCGGCGCCGGTCTCCACCGCATCGATCGCAGTGCCGGTTTCAACTGCGATGGCGGCCCCGGCTGCCCCGCCGCCCTCGCTGGCCGAAGCCAAGCGCCAGGCGAGCGACGAAGCCGAGCGCGCCTGCCTGGAGCGTGGCCTGAAGGATGTCGGCGGCACCGTGGCCGAACTGGCGCGGCGCTGGGACATGAACCGCTCCCACCTGCAGATCTTGCTTAAGAAACATGGCCTGCATTCGAAGGATTTTCGGCAGCGCGACCCGAATGCCCATTGAGCTCATAGCGAAGGATTGAGCACCGTCTGGTCCGGCTCCACATCGTCCGCCCGCACCACCACCACCGAAATATTGTCGCGCCCGCCCGCGGCCAGGGCCAGCCGGATCAGCATATCGGCCGCCTGTGCGCAATCGCCGCCGGTCAAGGCACCGAACATGGCATCCACGCCGACCGCATTGCTCAAGCCATCGCTGCATAGCAAAAACATGTCGCCATCGCTGACCTGCACCTGCACCTCGTCCAGCTCCAGCGTCGTCGCCGCGCCGAGCGCGCGGGTGATCATGTTCGCGCCCGGATACGCAGACGCTTCCTCGCGCGACAAGTGGTTTTTGGCTTGCAGTTCCTCGAACTGGTTGTGGTCGCGCGTGAGCTGGTGCAGGCTGCCGCCGCGGCACAGATAAATGCGGCTGTCGCCGGCCCAGAGGCAGACGCCGGTGCGGCCGGATGCCAGCAGCAGCACCAGGGTGGTGCCGATCACCGGCACGTTGCGGGCGATCGCTTCAGTCACCAGCGCGCTGTTCACGCCAAGCAGGCACACGCGCGCCTGCGCGACCGCCTGCTGCAGCGGCTCGCCGGCCGGCAGCGCGTCCAGCGCCTCGACCGTCATCCGGCTTGCCACTTCGCCGTAGGCGTGTCCGCCCATGCCGTCGGCCACGGCCCACAGGCGCCGTTCCGGCCGGTTCAACAACATATCCTCGTTATTGCTGCGCACCAGGCCGATGTCGGTGCGCGCCGCCGAGGTCCAGCGAAGTTGCGCTTCTTCGCTCATGCCATCAAAGGGTTCCGTTATTGGTACTGCGCTCGTCCACGCCGACGGTGATGACCGCATTCGGCGCCGTGTTGCTGACCTTGACCGACTGGAACTGGTTGATCATCTGGTCGGCGTAATTGTTGATCTGGTAAAAATTGATGACCGGCTGTGCGCTGCGCGATTGGGCCGGCAGGTAGGGCTGGATCCAGCCGAAACACCAGCCCGCGCCATCGCCGCCGCGGATGCGGGCCATCGCTGGCGCATCCAGGGTCTGGTCGCAGCGAAGATCGTTGATGCGGATGTAAGCCATGATGGGAAGACAAGTCGAATGCAGCTTTGGTTCAATGTTTGGTGGAGGCCGCGAGGCGTGTCCGGCCTTCGGCCTCCACCGGTCAGGTTCAGCCAACCAGCAGGTTGTTCTGGCCGTACTGGTGGGTGTTGTTCTTCACATCCACGCAATCGATGAAGGCCGAGCCGTTGGCGGTCGCGTTGACGACCTTCTGCAGCTGGGTCAGGTCCTGGGATGCGTCCAGCGACGAGCTGACGTGCGCCGGTTGGGGCGACGGGAACCAGGGGCCGTAGCCGCCTTTGCCGCTGCCGTGACCGCCGCGTACGGCCGCCATGCCGGCATGGTCGAGTTCCTGGGTGCAGGCCAGATCTTTGATGCTCAGGTTTTTCATGATAATGCTCCTTGATAAATAAACGGTATAAACGATTTACAGCGGGATGGCAGCGTTGTTGGCTGCCCATTGCAGCGGGCTCAGGGTCACGTCGGGACCGACGAAGCCGGGACCGATCACGCCGTTGTTGTTCAGGACGTTGACCTTGATGTCCTGCACCTGGCCGATGCGCTGGTCGAGGTTCAGGTTGACGTTGACGTTGGGGCCGAAGCTGCCGACGCCTTTGGTACCGCCGCGCACCACGGACATCGAACGCTTGTCCAGTTCGCGTGTACGGGCCAGGTCTTGAATCACGATCGATGACATGCTGTTCTCCTTGCGTGGCCGGGTCAGCCGACCAGCAGGTTGTTCTGGCCGAACTGCGAGGTGTTGTTGGTCACATGCACGCCGGAGATGAAGGCCGAGCCGTCGGCAGTCTCGTTGACCACTTGCTGGGCCTGGCGCAAATCCTGCGAGGCATCGATCGATTTGTTATACGAAGGCGCCGTGAACAGCGCATACGAAGGCATCCCCATGTAGCCGCCGGCTTTGTGGCCGCCGCGCACGCCGGACATTTCTTGATGGCTGAGTTCGGCGGTGCAAGCCAGGTCTTTGATGGTCAAGGTGTTCATGTCGTTCTCCTAGGATGGGTTGAAGTGGGGCTGTTACAGCACGGCGATGTTGTTCTGGCCGAATTGATCGGTGTTGTTGGTGACGTGAACGCCGGACACGAAGGCCGAGCCGTTGGCGGTCAGGTTCTGCACGTCCTGCAGTTGCATCAGGCTCTGGTCGGTCTTGATCGACGAGTTATACGAGGGGCTGTAGACCGGCATCCACGGCATGCTCATGCTCTTGCCATGGCCGCCGCGCACGGCAGCCATGTCGTTGCGGTCCAGTTCGGCGGTACGGGACAGGTCTTTGATGATCAGGGTTTTCATTGCGTTTCTCCTTGCAGTGTGTATCGAGGTTTGGTTGGAAGAGCGCTTTGTTTTGCGCTCGATTAGGTATGAGCAGAATGCGTGCCAGGCCCTGAATCGCCTTGTCAGCGGCCTTTTGTTGACGGGCTGTCTTCGTTTTCGCACTGTGGACCGGCGATCTGGTGGGACAAGACCAACAGCCGTTTGCTGACTGTATGACGGGGCCCAACACCAGGCTGGAGCAGCGCAAAAAAAACGCCCGGTCTTGCGGACCGGGCGGCTTGGATGCAGCGGGCTAAACAATATAAACGGTTTATTTGTTTTGTTTGGTAGTGGCGTCGCGAGGCATGGCGCCGGTCTTGAAGTCGACGATGCGTGGCGCGGATGCCGGCGCAGTTCCGGCCGCCCGCACCTGCGAACGCAGCCGCGAACCGCCGCTGATCGCCTGCATTGCCTTGCGATCCAGTTCCAGGTTGTCCGATAAATCCTTGATGACGATGGTGGCCATGATGTTCTCCTTGAAAACGGGTGCCAGCCCGGCCATCGCAAGGATGGCCGGGCTGGCAGGGATGTGGGGCGAGATATCAGAAGCGCGGCAGGCTCGCCTCGTTCTTCGCCCACTGTAGCGGGCTCAGTTCGATACTGGGACCCGTGAAACCGGCGCCGATCACGCCGTTGTTGTTCAGCACGTTCACGCCGATGTCCTGGAACTGCGCGATCTGCTGGTTGAGCGCAATCTTGACGTTGACATTCGGTGCGCCCAGCACGCCGCCGCGGACCGCCGCCATCGCATGGCGGTCGAGACGGCTTGCATGCGCGAGGTCGTGGATCTGGATGGAAGACATAAAATTTCTCCTTTGGTTCGGTGTCTTCTTCAGCGGAGCACGGCGATGTTGTTCTGGCCGAACTGGTCGGTGTTGTTGGTGGCGTGCACGCCATCGATGAAGGCCGAGCCGTTGGCGGTCGCGTTCACCACGTCCTGCAGCTGTTGCAGGCCCTGGCGGGCGTCGATCGACGAGCTGTAGGTCGGGCTGTAGCTCGGCATCGGCACCAGCGAATGCGATTGCTGCTGCATCTGGTAGCCGCCGCGCACACGCGCCATGGCGCCACGGTCCAGTTCGCAGGTCAGGGCCAGGTCTTTGATGGTCAGGGTTTTCATGTCGCTTCTCCTCGAGAGTGGTTAAGTTGGTGAGCCGGATTCGTCGTGCTCACCCTATGCTTTGCGAGAAGCGTGCCAGGCCCGAAAACCCGCGTTTGAAGGGGTTTTCTTGCGCTTGCGCCATCGGAACTCGCCTGCACAGCCGGGTTTTCCCCAACAGGTTTCGTGCGACTGTTTGGCCGCTCACAACACCATGCATCTGCGGTGAATTCGCAGCGCTTGCCACTGTCAGAGGATGGACATGGAAAGCCTCGCCGACACCCTTCGCCTGTTCCAGAGCGGCTCCCTTGGGCAGGCCGAGATGTTTGCACGCATCGACCGCCTGCTGATCAGTACGCCGGAAAGCGTGTCGAACCTGCTCAAGACGCTCAACGAGGCGCACCGCCGTTCGCCGCTGCCGGCCGAGGTCTATGGCGAGGTCGAGCGCCGCATCGCGCACGCGATCGAGGCGCGCCAGCGCATGCGCCAGCGCCTCGGCGACGAGGAAACCTTTGTCCAGACCAAGCCCATGCAGCCGACCCAGCCCGGCGCCGGGGCCGGCGGCGGTGCGGGCGCGAACACCAGCGCCGAAGCGCCGGCCGAGCGCATGAAAGGCGTCGGCGACACGCTCAACGGCCGCTTCGTGCTGGAGGAATGCATCGGCTTCGGCGGCATGGGCACCGTTTATAAAGCGCTCGACCTGCGCAAGCTGGAGGCTGCCGACCGCCATCCGTATATCGCGATCAAGGTGCTGAACGTGCAGTTCCAGGGGCATCCGAAGTCGCTGATCGCCCTGCAGCGCGAAGCGCGCAAGGCGCAGACCCTGGCCCACGCCAACATCGTGTCGGTGTACGACTTCGACCGCGACGGTTCGATGGTCTACGTGACCATGGAATACCTGCCCGGCAAATCGCTGGGCCAGCTGTTGCGCGCGCCGGACTTTCGCGCCCTGTCCTTCGAGGAAGCGATGAAGATCGTGCGCGGCATGGGCAAGGCCCTGGCTTATGCGCACGAGCGCGGCTTCGTGCATTGCGACTTCAAGCCGGCCAACGTGATCCTGCTAGATGCCGGCGGCGTCAAGGTGATCGACTTCGGCATCGCGCGCGTGTTCCAGAAGGCGGAAGAGGCGCCCGACGTCACGGTCTTCGATCCCGGCAGCCTGGGGGCGTTGACCCCGGCCTATGCCAGCCCGGAGATGCTGGAAAACCGCGAGCCCGATCCGCGCGACGATATCTATGCGCTTGGCTGCATCACCTACGAGCTCTTGACCGGGCGTCATCCGTTCAACCGCCTGTCGGCCACCCAGGCGCGCGATGGCGGCCTGCGTCCGCAGCGTCCGCCCGGTCTCGGCCACAAACAATGGCGGGCGCTGCGCTGTGCCCTGTCCTTCCAGCGCGAGCAGCGCACCCCCAGCGTCAACCAGTTCCTGCACGACATCGGCGCGGAAGAGACCTGGCACCGCCCGCCGGCGCTGATGGGCGTGGCGGTTGCCGGCGCCGCGGCCCTGGTCGTGTTCGTGGCGCTGCGCCTGTTCCTGCGGTCTTCGTCCGAGGAGGCCGTGCCGCCATCGACTGTGCCGGCCGCGACGGTGGACAATCCCGCTGATGCCGCCCGTGCCCAGGCGCCGCCCGCCGCCGCAGCAGGCGCGCCCAGCCTGCCTGCGGTCTCGGCGGCGCTGGCGAAGCTTCCTTGCTCGGCACTGGTGCCGGCGTTCAAGGGCAGTATCGTGCATGTGCAGGGCTATCTGGCGCGCAGCGTCGGGCCGGCGCGCCTGAAAAGCACGCTGGCCGCGCTGCCGGGCGTGAGCGGGGTCGAGCTGGCGCTGCAGGAAGTCAACGAGGACAAATGTGCGCTGCTGCGCGTGCTCGGCCGCTACTGGAGCGCCTATCACATGCGTGCCGACGGCGGCAGCTCGCTGCGCCTGAACCCGGCCAGCGGCCGCGGCACCGAACTGCGGGAAGGCGATACCTTGATGGTCGACGTGACCACGCCGAATATCCAGTCCCATATCGCGGTCGATTACTTCGTGCTCGACGGGAACGTCGTGCACCTGCTGCCGAACGCGGCGGAGCGCGAAACCCTGGCGCCGCCGCGCCATACGGTCACCGTCGGCAACCTGGGCAACTGGATGATCGGCGCGCCTTTCGGTACCGAGATGCTGGTGTTATTGGCCACGCCGGCGCCGCTGTTCGACAAGCCGCGCCCGGATGCGGAAGCCGGGGCCGACTATCTGCGGGCGCTGGAAACCCGGCTGGACGGGATCGCGAAAGCACATGGCGCGGGCTCGATTGCGGTCGAGTTTTTACAGATCACCACGCACCCCAAACGCTAGAGCATGCTCTAGTTTATTTAAGCGTGCGCGCCACCCGAAAACCGTTCTGCGACTGGCGCACGCTGGCGTCGTATTTGAAGCGCGTGGTGGACAGCATGTAGCTGCCGTTTTCGCGCCAGGAGCCGCCGCGGATCACGCGCGACTGGCAATTCGCGTCGGCCCAGGCGCTGCCGTCGGCCGGCGCGCCCTTGTACGAGCTGTGCCAGCAATCCTGGACCCATTCCCAGACGCTGCCGTTCATGTCGGCCAGGCCGAAAGGGTTGGCGACGAAGCTGCCGACCGGCGGCGGGCCGTCGGCCTTCCACGGCTCGCCGCAGCCCTGGCAGCTGGCATTCCCGCCTTTCATCTGCTCGCCCCACCAGTAGCGTGTGCTGGTGCCGCCGCGCGCCGCGTATTCCCACTCGGCTTCGGTCGGCAGCCGGTAGGGCCGCCGGCTGACCGTGCTCAACCATTTGAGATAGAGCTGGGCTTCGTCCCAGCTGACGTCGCGCATCGGCAGGTTCTCGGCCGCGTTGGCCGCCGACGGCACGCTCGGGCACACGCTGGCCTTGACGCATTGCGTCCACTGGCCGACCGTGACTTCGTACTTGCCGATCGCGAAGGGCGTGCGCAGCGCCACCTTGTGCGCCGGCCGTTCGCTGGGGTCGCTGCCGTTGCTGCCCATCGTGAACGGTTGCGGGTACAGCGCCACCATCAGCGGGCAGGCGTCGCAATCCTTGACCGCCGCCACGGCGCCGGCCACGCCTGGTGCGGGCTGGTCTTCCTGGCCGGCGCCGGCCGCCGCCGATGCCGTTGCCGGGCGACCCTTGCCTTGCTGCGGCCTGGCGCTTGCCGTGTTGGCAGGATTGGCAGGATTGGCAGGGTTAGCATTGTTTGCCGGCGCCCTGGCCGCAGCTGCCGGGGCCGAAGCTGGAGGAGCCGCAGCGGCGGGCGGCGGCTTGCCGACGGCCGGGCTGGCAGGCGGTGCGGCTGCCTGCTGCGCCGGGGCCGGCGCCTGCTGCGGTGCGCTCTTGAGCTGCTGGATGCGGGCCCGCGCCAGCGCCGCGAAGCGCCCCTTGGGATAGGTGTGCAGATAGGCTTCGTAATCGCTGACCTGCTTGCTGTCCTTGACGGAATTCCAGAATGCCAGCTCGAACTGCTCGGCGCTGTTCTTGGGCACCACGCCGGCGAGCTGCAGATCCCTCGGTGGCGCCTGGGCCGGGACGACCGCCGCACTGGCCCACGTGCCCAACAGCGCCATGGATGCCATTGCGGCCAGCGCAGCCAGGCTGCACAGGATCGAGAGTCTGCTCCGCACAAGGCCTCCCCGGTTTTCGCGACAATCCATTTAGACCACCGGGCGCCGCGATTGTGCCCGTTCACTCTTTGTGCTGCCACAGGGGGCGAGAACCACGCTCGGTGGATGCTGCCGGAATGCGTAAATCACTGATCCTGCTGCTCGGCGCGGTGCTGCTGGCATCGATGCCGGTGCTGGCCCGCACGCCGGCACCGCAAAACGCCCAGGTGTACTTCATCTGGCCCAGCGAAGGCATGGTCGTCGGCCAGGCCTTCTGGCTGCGCATGGGCCTGCGCAACATGGGGGTGGCGCCCAAGGGCACGGACATTGCCAACACCGGTCATCACCACGTGCTGATCGACGTCGACCTGCCCGCGAACATGAACGAGCCGGTCGCCAACGATCGCCAGCACCTGCACTTCGGCGCCGGCGAAACGGAAGCGCGCATCGAATTGCCGCCCGGCCGCCACACATTGCAACTGCTGCTGGCCGACAAGGACCATATCCCGCACGACCCGCCCATCTATTCGAAGAAGATCACCGTCACGGTCAAGTGAGCCAGGAGGATCCCATGCGCAAACCGCTCGCTGCCGCCGCCCTTGCCGCCCTGCTCGGCAGCGCCGCCTTGACGGTCACGGCGGCGACGCCCGCTCCGCCCCATGCCTACCTGTACATCGGCTGGCCCAACGATGGCCAGGTGGTCTCGTCCGGCAAACCGATCCGGGTCTGGTTCGGCCTGCGCAACATGGGCATCGCACCGAAGGGCGTGAAATACCCGAATACCGGCCACCACCACCTGTTGATCGACGCCGACACCCCCGGCCCCGGCGTCGAGATCCCGAACGACCGCCAGCACCTGCACTTCGGCACCGGCGAGACCGAAACCACGATCGAGCTCCCGCCCGGGCGCCACACGCTGCAGCTGGTGATGGGCGACGACCAGCACATCACCTTCGAACCTTCGGTGCAGTCGAAAAAGATCACCATCATGGTTAAATGAGCAGTCAAATGAGCAGTCAAATGAGCGGTTAAATGAGCCGTCAAATGCGCGGTCAAATTCGCGATAAAGACACCCAGCCGCGAACTGCGGCCCCGCGCCGCTGTCTTATCCATTCGGCGATGCGCGCGTTCGGGAGGGCGCATGACGGGACAAGCAGCACCTGCACAAGCCAATGGCGGGGTCAGCGCCTATCTCGAGCTGCTCGGCAACCGGGCGGCCAAGCCCCAGCTGTTTCCGCTGCATGAAGAAGTCGTGATCGGCCGCGACCGCCAGGATGCGCTGCCCTCGAGCCAGTTCGTGTGCATTCCACTGCACACGATCAGCCGCCGCCATGTGCGCCTGCGCCGCCGCGGCAGCACCTGGTCGGTCGAGGATCTGCATTCGTCGAACGGCACCTTCGTCAACGGCGAGCGCCTGCTGCCCGGCGCCTGGCGCGCGCTCGAGGATGGCGACGAGCTGGCGCTGGCCTCCACCCAGCTGCTGTTCCGTTCGCTGGTGGCGCCGGGCGCCGCCAGCATGCCGACCGTGATCAGGAAAAGCGTCGACGCCACCCAGTACGCCCCGGTCGCCTTGTCGGCGCCGGCCGCGCACGAGGCCAGCCGCAGCGAACTCGAACAGTCGGTGCTGAAGCTGCATGCGATGGCCCAGGTCAGCATCGCGCTGGGCGTCGTGACCGACCGCGAGACGCTCAGCGAGAAGATCATGAATTTCATCTTCGACCTGTTCCCGCTGGCCGAGCGCGCCTTCATCCTGCTGCGCCAGAGCGAGCGCGACCCGCCGGAACCGGTGGCGGCGCGGCGCCGCGACGGGACCGCCGAGGATCCGCGCCAGGTCCGGCTGTCGCACACCATCGTCGATGAGGTGTTGGGCAAGAAGCGTGCGATCCTGTCCACCGATACCTTGTCGGACCGCCACTTCGCGGCCCAGGATTCGATCGTCGCCCAGTCGATACGCAGCGCCATGTGTGCGCCGCTGATCGTCGGCGATGAAGTGCTGGGGCTGATCCAGGTCGACAGCTCATCCGACCCCTACGCCTTCGAGGAAGCCGATCTCGAACTGCTGACCGGGGTGTGCGCCGAAACCGCGGTGGCGCTGAAGAATTTCCAGCTGTATTCCGATATCCAGCGCCTGCTCGACGGCTTCGTGCGCGCCTCGGTGCAGGCGATCGAGGAGCGCGATCCGGTTACCGCCGGCCACTCCTTCCGCGTGGCGACCTATGCCGAATCGCTGGCCGTCGCGCTCGATCGCGCCGACGATCCGGTATTGCGCCGCATCGCCTTCAGCAAGGCGCAGTTGCGCGAAATCCGCTACGCCGCCCTGCTGCACGATTTCGGCAAGGTCGGCGTGCGCGAACACGTGCTGCGCAAGGAGAAAAAGCTGCACCACGCCGACATGCGCCTGCTCGAACAGCGCTTCCTGTACGCACGCGCCTGCATGGAGCGGCATGCTTATCACGCGCTGGCCCAGCGCCACCTCGAGGAAGGCTGGAGCAGTCACCGCTTTCGCGCCGAGAAGGAAGGCATCGAGGCCTGGCTGCGCGAGGAAAGCGGCCGGCTCGACGGCTTCCTGGCGACGATCCGCAGCGCCAACGAGCCGGCGGTTTCGCGCGGCAGCGCGCTGCCCGACCTGCGCGACATCGTCCACTACGGCTGCCACGACCCGGACGGGCTGGCCCTGCCGCTGCTCGAAGAGCATGAAGTGGCGGCGCTGAGCCTGGCCAAAGGCTGCCTGACGCCCGACGAGCGGCGTCAGATCGAGGAGCACGTGGTCGATTCCTATTCCTTCCTGGTGCTGATCCCGTGGACGCGCGATCTGAGCGGCGTGCCGGCGATCGCCCATGGCCACCACGAAAAGCTCGACGGCTCGGGCTACCCGATGGGTTTGAAGGGGCCGCAGATCAGCGTGCAGACGCGGATTTTGACCATCTGCGACATCTACGATGCGCTGACGGCGGGCGACCGGCCGTACAAGAAGGCGGTGCCGGTCGAGCAGGCACTCGGCCTGATGCAGGAAGAGTGCGATGCCGGGCATATCGACGGCGATCTGTTCCAGGTGTTCGTCGACGCCCGGGCCTGGACGGCCCAGCCGGCGGGGTGAGGCATGGGCTCCCAGCGCCTTCCCGCACGCCTGGCTGGCGCCAGCGCTGTCGCCGGCACGCTGCTGCTGGGCGCCTGCGCCGACGTCGGCATGCGGCCCTACCAGCGCCCCGATACCCCGGCCAAGGCCGCCTGGTCGAATTCGGCGAACGTGCCCTTCTCCCGCACCGAATGGATCGTACCGGACTGGTGGCGCGGCTTCGGCGACCCGACCCTCGATCAGCTGGTTCAGCGTGCGATCGCCGGCAATGTCGACCTGGCGGTGCTGGCGGCGCGCATCGGCGTGGCGAATGCGCAGATCGGCGAAGCGCGTGCCGGCGCCCTGCCGACCCTGGATGCCGGCGCCGGCGCCAGTTTCGAAAAGAGCACCGGGCAAAAATTCACCAAGCAGTTCAACCTCGCCACCCAGACCAATTGGGACATCGACATCTGGGGCAAGGTCGAAAAAGGGGTACAAGCGCAAAAGGCCGAGTTTTCCGCCACCGAGGCCGACTGGCGCGCCGGTTACCTAAAACTGGTGGCGGACGTGTCGACGACCTATTTCCAGATCCTGCAATTCGACGAGCAGATCGCCCAGCAGCAGAAGGCGCTGGAGAAAAACCGCGAGATCCTGGCCACTTACCAGGCGATGGAGCAGAACGGCCTGATTCCGCACACGCGCGTGCTGCAGCAATCGGCCGAGGTCAACCGCCTGAGCACGGACCTGATCGAACTGGGGCGCCTGCGCGCGCTGGCCGGCAACGCTCTCGCCACCCTGCTCGGCGTGCCGGCCGGCGATTACCGGTTGCCGGCCGGACGCCTGCAGGAGCGCGTCAAGGTGCCCGAGGTGCCGGGTGGCCTGCCCTCGCAGCTGCTCAAGCGCCGGCCCGACGTCGTCGCCGCTGAATACCGGGTATTGGAAGCGTATAACCTGACCGGCCAGGCCAAGCTGGCGCAGCTGCCGTCGATCAGCCTGACCGGACGCGGCGGCACCTCGAGCTTCGCGCTCGGCTCCCTGCTCAAGTCGTTTACGTTTGGCCTGCTCCCCAGCATCAATTTCCCCATCCTCGACCCGAGCGTGAAGGCGCGCGTCAAGACCAGCGAGGCGCAGACCAAAGTGGCCGAACAGGAGTACCGCAGCACCGTGATGGCCGCCTTCGAGGATGTCGAGAATGCGCTGGTCAATCTCGATGCGCACAAGAAGCAGAGAAGCGAGCTGCAACAGCAGGTCGACCAGTTGCAGCTGGTGGCCAGCACCACCGATGCCCAGCGCAAGGAGGGCGTGGTGTCGCAGCTGGAAGTGTTCGAGACCGAGCGTTCGCTGCTGTCCGCGCAGCTGGCGCTGCTGGCCAACCAGCAGCAGATCCTGTCGGACACGGTGACTTTGTACAAAGCCCTGGGCGGCGGCTGGCCTCCGGACGTCGTGCGCGATGTGGCGGGCAAATGATGGGGACTGAAGAAGCATTGGCCGGCAACAGCCAGGCGGCGATGGCGGCAGCGGCGAGCCAGCGCGTGGCGATCGTGCTGGAACCGCTGACCCATCCGGAACTGGGACCGGTCGCCATCGACGACAGCCTGTTCGCCATCGGCCGTACCGAACAACCCTTCGCCGGCTACCCGCCCGACATCGTCGGCGATCTGTCGCGCCGCCATGCGCGCATCTTCACGGAAAACGGTGGTGCCTGGCTGGCGGACCTGGACAGCAAGAACGGCACCACCGTCAACGGCAAGCCGGTGCGCGACAGCATCGTGCGCCTGCGCGACGGCGACGAGATCGATTTTGCGCATGTGCTGGCCTACCGCGTGCGCCTGCAGGCGGCAGCGGCGCCGGCCACCCCGCCGGCGCGCCTCAGCGGACTGAGCTTGACGCCTGAGCGTCCCGAACTGGGACTGGAAACCATCGTCGTCACCAGCTTCCCTTTCCTGATCAGCAAGGTCGACGATACCTTTGCGCGCTATCGCGACAAGGAGCCGCACCAGGTCGGCTATTTGTCGCGCCGCCATGCCCACATCTTCCTGAAAGGCGGCCAGCCCTGGATCGAAGACCTGGGCAGCACCAACGGCACCTTCATCGGCGCGGTGCGGCTGGACGAGCATGCGCATGCGCTCGAGGATGGCGATGTGCTGGCCTTCGGCGGCCACCATTTCGTGTACCGCGTCGGCCTGCAGTGGGAGCAGCCGCCGGCGCAGGCCGCCGCCGATCCGACCGTCACCCGGATTGCGCATGGCGCTTCGGCCGCCAGCACGGGCGCGGGCGCGCCGCCAGCGCCGGCGGGGGAGGCCGACCACACCACTTTCGTCGCCTCGGCCGGCTCCTTTCTCGACATCTTCTGCGTCGACCGCGCCGCCGCCCAGGAGGACGAGGTGAATCCGGCGCAGGCACCAGCCGCGGCCGAGGAAGCGGGCAAGCGCCCGCGCGGCAAGTTCACGATGATGGCGGCCGGCCTGCTGGAAGCGCTGGGCGCGGCCGGCGATGCCGAGCAGGCGAAGCTCAGGCGCTGGCTGATGCTCGCCAGCGCACTGGTGCTGGGCGCGGTGCTGGTGCTGCATCAGGCCGGCGCACCGCAGCGCCACTTGCAGGAACTGCTCGACCGCGGCGATGCCGCCACCGCCAGTACGCTGGCCGCCGAACAGCTCGCGCGCGACCCCGACAATGCCGAGCTGCGCGCGCTGGGCACCGAGGCGCTGTTGAAAGCCCGATTGCCGGCCTGGATGGCACAGCTGCAGGCCGGCCGCTTCGCTCCTGCCGCGCAGCTGCTGGCCGACATGCGCCGCCTGAGCCGGAACAATGCCGATGCCGCGCCGCTGGTGGCGGAGATCGCGTGGATCGGCGAGGTCGAGCAGTTCATCGCCGCGCGCGGCGGGGCCGAGGCGCCGGTGCGCAACCCGGCGGATCTCGCCCGCATCCGCCGCATCCTCGGCCAATGGCAGGATGAGCAGCAGGCGCACCAGCGCGCCGCCGCCACCATCGCCGCCTGGGTGCCGGCGTTCCGCGACACCTGGGCCCGGCTGGCGAGCGACCTGCGCAAGCTGGCGCTGACCGGAGGCAGCAATGGCAACGAATAGCAAGGCAGGCAAGCTGCTGGGCAGCGGCGCATTGCGGCCCCTGATCGGCACGCTGGAAGACCACAGCGACGAGGGCATCAGCATCCTGACCGCCGAGCCCTGGCGCTACACGCGGCTGGCGATCCAGGTCATGGTCGCGCTGGTGCTGGCGGGGCTGCTATGGTCCTTCTTCGGCCGCGCCGACGTGCTGGTCACTGCGCCCGGTACCCTGGTGCCGGCGTCCGAGGTGCGGCGCCTGTATGCGCCGATCGACGGCGAGCTGGCCAACATCTACATCGCCGAGGGCCAGCCGGTGCTGAAGGGCGACGTGGTGGCGCGCCTGTACGCGCGCGGCGCGATCGAGGCCGCGCGCAATGCGCTGGAGGCGCGCTTGAAACTCGAGGATGCCGAACGCGAATGGAAGGAATTCCCGCAAAAGAAGGCGCTGCTGGACCAGCGCGTGGCGGCGCTGAAGGAAGCGATGGAGACCGAAGAAAGGCAGCACCAGCGCCGCCTGGCCGAGGGCACCAGCCAGCTCGCCCAGGGCCAGCGCGCGCAGACCCAGGAAGCGCGCGCCAACCTCGAGGATGCGCAGCGCGCCGTCGCTGCCGCCCGCGACGAAGCCGCCAAGTACGAACGCCTGTTCGCGCTGCCGGGCGGCGGCGGGGTCTCGCAGCTGCAGGTCGAGGGCAAGAAGAACGCGCTGCAGGCCGCCGAGAACGCGCTGCGGGTGGCGCAATCGCGGGTGAACGAGCTGAGTGCGCGCCAGAGCCTGGAAACCACGCAGGCGCAGTCGCAGCTGGAAACCAGCGGCCAGCAGCTGGCGTCGCTGCGCCTGCAGTACGAGGCGGCCACGCGCGAAGCCACCAATGTCGAGGAAAAGCTGCGCCTGCAGGTGCAGACGGCGCGCCTGGTGGCCGACGCCGCCTCGCGCATCCAGTTCGAGAACATCGACAAGGATAATTTCTTGCGCATCCAGGCGCCGGTGGATGGCGTGATCACCGAGGTGACCTCGACCCAGCCGGGCGACAAGATCCAGGCCAACACGCCGCTGGGCGGCATCGCGCCGAAGAACACGAAACCCATCCTGAAAGTCGAGATCGCCGAGCAGGACCGCGCCTTCCTGCGCGAAGGCCAGCCGGTGCAGTTGAAATTCAATGCCTTTCCCTACCAGCGCTACGGCATCATCGGCGGGACGCTGCAGACGATCTCGCCGGCCACCAAGCTGTCCAGCGTGACCAAGCAGCCGGTCTACGAAGGCCGCATCGCGCTCGAGCGCGACCACTACACGGTCGGCGACACCGCCTATCCGCTGCGCTACGGCATGACGGCGGCGGCCGAGATCGTGGTGCGCAAGCGGCGGCTGATCGATATGGCGCTGGACCCGTTCCGGCAAATCAGTGGATAAGCCTATTCGGTGAACTTGAAGCGCAGCGTGTAATTGTCCAGCGTCCCCGGCAGGCGGGCCGGATCGAGGCGCCGGCCGGGCGCCAGTTCGACCGCGCGGCCGTCGAGCAGGGCCGCCAGCATGCTGCTGGCCAGCAGCAGCACCAGGTTGCGGCCCGGGCAGCCGGCAGCGCCTTCGCTGAAGGGCACCAGCGGCCAGTCCTTGTCGCTGCGCTCCTTCAGCCACAGCTCCGGCGTGAACAGGTCGGCATGCGGCAGGCGTTGATCGTCGCGGTGGAAGAAGGGGGCGTAGACCAGCACCCCGGTGTCGGCCGGCATCGTGCCATTGTCCCAGTGCGTCGCGCGGGTGCTCTGGCGCAGGATCATCGGCGTGGTCGGCCATAGGCGCACCGCCTCCAGCACGGTGGCGCGCAGGAAGGGTAGGTGCTGGCGCGCCGGGTCGCTGCGCATGTCCTTGCGCGCGCGCGCCGCCTGGTCCGGGTGCGTGGCCAGCAGGGCCAGCGCGCGGAAGGTCGTCATGCCGGCGGCATCGAAGGCGAACAGCCATTGCGGCACCTGCTGTACGGGTTCGGTCCTGGGCGTGGTGGGCATGCCGGCCATCATGCCGGCCAGGCTGCCGGGTTCGGCGCGCGCCAGATAGCCGGCGATACGCTCGAAGAAGCGCTCGCGGGCTTGCCTGTCCTTCGGGTGGAAGATGGCCCAGTTGGCGTTGCGGCGCAATTTGACGGTCAGGTCGTTCAGTTCCTGGTCGTCCGCGGCGCTTTCGCCGAACACCACGCGCCGCACCAGCCGGTACCAGCCGCGGGCGAAGGCGTCCCAGTCCAGTTCTCCCCTGCGGCGCGCGATGGCGAGCATCCGCCCCACCTCTTCCTCGACCTTCGGCAGGAAGCTGTCCACCAAACTATGCACGGCCTGGCGGTGGTCGAGCACGGCTTCGTTGTAGGCGCGCCGCTCGGTGCGCTCCTCGCCCTGCGAGATCAGCACGCCCTTGGGTTCGAAATGCGACAGTGCCGCCCGCTTTTCGGTGCTGGCGGGCGAAAACGGATCGGGCGATTCGTTCAGCACGCGGTGCACATGCGCGGGGGCGAGCACGACCGCCTGCTTGCGGATCGGCAGGCGCAACATCAGCGGTCCCTCGCCATATTTGTTGCGCAGTTTTTGCATGCGCTGCACGGCGCGCCGGTCCAGGGCGAAGCGTTCGGCCAGGCCGACCACCTTGGGTCTGCGGATGATGGCGCCCTTGGCCACAGCCGGGGCGAAGACGTCGAGGCCGAGGGCGATCGTGTCGAGGAGGCTGGCCTGGGGCAGCGCGTCGTCTGACGCCGGGGTCGAGCGGACCAGGGCTTTTCCCGTTACCAGGCCGACGCCGAATGCGCCAAGCACGCCGGCGGCGAGCAAGAGGTTGTCGTTGCGTTTCGTCATCGTCATCTCGCACTTGCAGTAGATATCGAACACTCTACGTCAAGCGCTCATCCGGGCGCGCCCGCCTTATTGGCTTACCTTATTGGCCGCGTACGACTTTCCAGATTCCGTTTCCAGCCAGCACATACAGCTCGCCCTGGCCGTCGCGGCCGAAGGACACGACCTGCCCCGGTTTGGCGACGTTCCAGTCGCGCTGTTCGGTGGCGCTGCCGTCGGCAGCCAGGAAACTGCGCAGGAAGCCGGCGCAGTAGTCCGAATAGAAATAACGGCCGGCCAGTTCCGGGATCGCCGCGCCGCGGTACACATAACCGCCGGTGATCGAACAGGGATTGCCGGCATCGCTGTGGCTGTATTCGAGTATCGGCAGCACCAGGCCGTTCCGGTCGCAGCTCTGGGCGCCGTAGCAGCTGCTGCCCTCCATCCTGTTCCAGCCGTAGTTCAGCCCGCCCTGGGTGCTGGACGCCAGGTCGATTTCCTCGCGCTGGGCCTGGCCTACGTCGGCGATATACAGCCGGTCGGCATCGAAGCTGAAACGCCAGGGGTTGCGCAGGCCATATGCCCAGATCTCGGGCCTGGCGCCGGCCTGGCCGCGGTAGGGATTGGTGGCCGGGATCGTGTAGGGGACCGTCGCACTGGCATTGCTCACGTCCAGGCGCAGCATCTTGCCGAGCAGGGAATTCAGGTTCTGCGCATTGCCGGGCGGGTCGCCGGCCGAGCCGCCGTCGCCGGTGCCGAGGTAGAGGTAGCCGTCCGGACCGAAGGCCACCAGCCCGCCGAAGTGGTTCGTGAAGGTCGGGTGCGGAATGCGGATGATGGTGATGCCTGAACCGGCATCGGCCCGGTTCGGATCGGCGGACACCGTGTAGCGCTCCACCACGATGTCGAGATCGGCGTTCGTGCGGTAGACGTAGAAGCGGCCGTTGGTCGCGTAGTTCGGGTCGAAAGCGAGCGACAGCAGGCCGCCTTCGCCGGTGACATTGGTCAGCGCACGGAGGTCGAGGAAGGGCTGGGCCAGCAGCGCGCCGTTCTGCAGCAGCAGGATGCGGCCGGCGCGCTCGACGATGAACTGGCGGGCGTCGCCCGGCGGCGCGGTGAGGAAGGTCGGGCTGGCCAGGTTGCTGGCGACCGGCGCCAGGGCCAGCGTCAGGGGCGTGGGCGCGGGCGGCTGGGCAACCGGTGGCGGTGGAGGAGGCGAGCCTGGCGCACCGGTAGCGGGCGCACTGCCGCCGCCACCGCAAGCGGCCAGCAGGGCGCCGCTCAGGCCGGCGAGGTAGATCGGCAAGGAAAACGGCAAGGGCAAACGCAAGCGCATGGACAGCATTTCCGCCTCCGGACTGGTTGCCAGACTGGTGTCGAGGAGAATGCGCCAGGCCGGCGGGCTGTGGCGCGCGATTGGCTTCGCGTGCGAAAAGGTGGTGTCTGCTCGAAAAGCGGTGCATAATATGGCGCTTGTCTTCTGTCTTATATAAGACTTGGCCGCTTAGCAAGGTATTTGAAACAGTCGCTACGCGGCGAAAAGCGCCTCGCATCGGGTTAGATCGGTTAGGATCATCGCCTAACGGCCTGCGTGACCCGCGAGCCTTCAGACAGTCGATGTCATTTTTTTATCAGTTTCCCTACCTTCGCGAACACCGAGGAAAAAGCGTATGAGCAGCGATCCGACCATCATCTACACCTTAACCGACGAGGCGCCCCTGCTGGCCACTCACGCCTTCCTGCCCGTCGTCAGCACGTTTACCAAACCTGCCGGCATCAAGATCCAGGAAAGCGACATTTCGGTTGCAGCCCGTATTCTGGCCCAGTTCCCTGAGCGCCTGAGCCCGGAACAGCGCGTCCCCGACGCCCTGTCCGAACTGGGCAAGAAGACCCTCGAGGCCGATGCCAACATCATCAAGCTGCCGAACATCAGCGCCTCGGTCGCCCAGCTGGTCAATGCAATCAAGGAACTGCAGGGCAAGGGCTACAACCTGCCCGACTACCCGGCCAACCCGACCACCGACGAAGAAAAAGAAATCAAGGCCCGCTACGGCAAGTGCATCGGCTCGGCCGTGAACCCGGTCCTGCGCGAAGGTAACTCCGACCGCCGCGCCCCGAAGGCCGTCAAGGAATACGCCCGCAAGAACCCGCACTCGATGGGCGAATGGTCGCAGGCATCGCGCACCCACGTGTCGCACATGACCCACGGCGACTTCTACCACGGCGAAAAGTCGATGACGCTGGACCGCGCGCGCGACGTCAAGATGGAACTGCTGACCAAGAGCGGCCAGACCCTGGTGCTGAAGCAGAAGGTGTCGCTGCAGGACGGCGAGATCATCGATTCGATGTTCATGAGCCGTAAGGCCCTGCTCGACTTCTACGAGAAGCAGATCGAAGACGCGAAGAACAGCGGCGTGATGTTCTCGCTGCACGTCAAGGCGACCATGATGAAGGTTTCGCACCCGATCGTGTTCGGCCACTGCGTCCGCACCTTCTACAAGGAAGCCTTCGAAAAGCACGGCGAACTGTTCGACAGCCTGGGCGTGAACGTCAACAACGGCATGGCCGATCTGTACAACAAGATCGCCACCCTGCCGGAATCGCAGCGTGAAGAAATCATCCGCGACATCCACGCCTGCCAGGAACATCGTCCGGCGCTGGCCATGGTCGATTCGGCCAAGGGCATCACCAACTTCCATTCGCCGAACGACGTGATCGTCGACGCGTCGATGCCGGCCATGATCCGTGCCGGCGGCAAGATGTACGGCGCCGATGGCCGCCTGAAGGAAGTCAAGGCCGTCATTCCGGAATCGACCTTCGCCCGTATCTACCAGGAGATCATCAACTTCTGCAAATGGCACGGCGCCTTCGATCCGAAGACCATGGGCACCGTTCCGAACGTGGGCCTGATGGCGCAGCAAGCCGAAGAATACGGTTCGCACGACAAGACCTTCGAGATCCCGGAAGACGGCGTCGCCAACATCACCGACATCGCCACCGGCGAAGTGCTGATGAGCCAGAACGTCGAGAAGGGCGATATCTGGCGCATGTGCCAGGTGAAGGACGCCCCGATCCGCGACTGGGTCAAGCTGGCCGTCACCCGCGCCCGCAACTCCGGCATGCCGGCCGTGTTCTGGCTGGACCCGTACCGTCCGCACGAGAATGAACTGATCAAGAAGGTCAAGACCTACCTGAAGGATCACGACACCACCGGCCTGGACATCCAGATCATGTCGCAGGTGCGCGCAATGCGCTACACCCTGGAGCGCGTGGCCCGCGGCCTGGACACCATCTCGGTGACCGGCAACATCCTGCGCGACTACCTGACCGACCTGTTCCCGATCCTGGAACTGGGCACCAGCGCCAAGATGCTGTCGATCGTGCCGCTGATGGCGGGCGGCGGCATGTACGAAACCGGCGCCGGCGGCTCGGCACCGAAGCACGTGCAGCAGCTGGTCGAAGAGAACCACCTGCGCTGGGATTCGCTGGGCGAGTTCCTGGCGCTGGCCGTCAGCCTGGAAGACCTGGGCCTGAAGACCGGTTCGAACAAGGCCAAGATCCTGGCCCAGACCCTGGACGCCGCCACCGGCAAGCTGCTGGACAACCGCAAGTCGCCGTCGCCGAAGACCGGTGAACTCGACAACCGCGGCAGCCAGTTCTACCTGTCGATGTACTGGGCCCAGGAACTGGCCGCGCAGACCGAGGATGCCGAACTGGCCGCCTACTTCGCGCCGCTGGCCAAGAACCTGGCCGAGAACGAGCAGAAGATCGTTTCGGAACTGCTGGAAATCCAGGGCAAGCCGGTCGACATCGGCGGCTACTACCAGCCGGACAACGCCAAGGTGAAAGCCGTGATGCGTCCGAGCGCGACCTTCAACCAGGCGCTGGCTTCGGTGGCCTGATAGAAGCGCGGGCCTCTGCACGGAGGCCCCTGCTCTGTAATACGTCGTCCCCGCGCAGGCGGGGACCCAAGTTGGCAAGCGTTCCGGTAACGCCAGCAGTACTTGGGTCCCCGCCTTCGCGGGGACGACGTTTTTGGGCTTCGTTTTTGTATGCTAGTCTTGCAGGATGAACAAGCCCATCCGCCACCTTGCCGCCGGAGTAGCGCTCGCGCTGCTGTCCCTCACCGCCCAGGCCCAGCAGGCCGCCCCCTTCAAGACCCAGGTCGCCGGCCGCGTCGACGCCATGTACCCGTGGCTGGACACGATTTACAAGGACCTGCACGCGCATCCGGAAACCGCATTCCAGGAAGTGCGTACCGCGAATAAACTGGCGGGCGAGATGCGCAAGCTCGGCTTCGAGGTGACGGAAAAGGTCGGCAAGACCGGCATCGTCGCGGTGCTGCGCAACGGCGCCGGGCCGACGGTACTGGTGCGCACCGAGCTCGATGGCCTGCCGATGGAAGAGAAGACCGGCCTGCCCTACGCCAGCCGCGGCCCCGCCACCCATAGCTGCGGGCACGATGTGCACATGGCCAGCTGGCTGGGTGCGGCGCGCACGCTGGTCGAGCTGAAAGCGCAGTGGAAGGGCACGCTGGTGTTCATCGGCCAGCCGGCCGAGGAGACGGTATCGGGCGCGAAGGCCATGCTGGACGATGGTCTGTTCAAGCGCTTTCCGAAGCCGGACTATGCGTTCGCGCTGCATTCCTGGCCGCTGGCGTATGGGTCGGTCGGTTTCAACGACGGCCCGGTGTCGTCGAATTCGGACGCCATCGAGATCGTCTTCAAGGGCCGCGGCGGGCACGGCTCGGCACCGGACAAGGCGCTCGATCCGATCGCGATCGCGGCGCGCTTCGTGACCGACGTGCAGACCGTGATCAGCCGCGAGAAGGATCCGAAGGAATTCGGCGTGGTGACGATCGGCGCGATCCACGGCGGCACGGTCGGCAACATTATCCCGGACACGGTGCAGGTACGCGGCACCATCCGCTCCTACAGCCCGGAAGTACGGGCGAAACTGCTGGACGGCGTGCGCCGGGTGGCGAATGCCTCGGCCGCCATGGCCGGCGCCCCGGCGCCCGACGTGCAGCTGATCGCGGGCGGTGCCGCCATCGTCAACAACGAGGAACTGGTACGCAAGACCGAGGCGGTGTTCAAGGATGCCTTCGGCGCCGCCAACGCCCAGCGCATGCCGGCGATGACGGCCAGCGAGGATTTTTCGCTGTACGCGCTGCAGGGTGTGCCGGCGATGTTCTTCTTCACCGGCGTCTACGAGCCGAAGGCGGTGGCGGAGGCCCAGCGTCCCGGCGGCACGCCGATCGCCTTCAACCACTCGCCCTTCTATGCGCCGGTGCCGGAACCGTCGATCAAGACCGCCGCGCAGGCGATGAGCCTGGCCGTGCTGAACGTGCTGTCGCGCTGAGGCGCTTCGGTAGGCGCTTCAGTACGACTCCACATTCACCGCCAGCAGCTCGACCGGGTTGTCCATCGCCATGTCATGGTGGCCCATCATGGCATGCAGCGGCAGCACGCGCAGCTTGAGTGCCCCATCCGCCGCCAGCGCCTGGACATTCGCGGCGTGGCCCAGCTTGTCGGCGAGCGGCAGCGCATACGACAGCGTGCCGCAGGTGCCGTGGCCGCCGATCATGGTGATGGTCGCCAGGTAGAACGGGCTGCCCGGCTCGATACCGGAGGGATCGTCGGGACCGTTCAGGAGAACCACGAAGGCGTCGCAGGCCCGCTCCGAAAAATTCAGCGTGATGTTGGCGACCAGCGTACTGCCCGCGCCGGCGCTCTGGCTGGCGACGCTGGATGGCAACTGCACCGTCGCACTGGCCGCCCTGGTCATCGCCACCAGGCGGTTCTGCACCTTGCCGGTGTACACGCGCCGCGCCGCCAGCCTGGGCCGCGGCTGGCTCGCAGCACGCCGCACCACGTCCTCGCCGGTGCCGGGTTCGTAGTCGTAGTCGAAGGCGCTGGTCCAGGCGTAATCCTCGGTGCGCGTCCTGGTGACTGGCCGGCCCTGGCTGTCGACGAAGAACAGCACCGGTTCGCGCGCCCAGCGGTAGTAATCGGTGTTCTTCTCTTCGGCCGATTTCTGCTCGTCCGGCAAATCGGTGCGCAGCTCGACGCCGCTGGGCAGCACCGGCAGGCCGAGCAGCTGCTGCTTGCGGGTCCAGACATCCCACAAGCGGTCCAGGTTCGCATGGTGCAGGAAGAAGACCGGGTCGACCGGCGACAGGAAGTTGTTCATGAAGCCCTGCGCATCCATGAAGTTGCAGTCGCGCGAACCGACGCAGCGGTGGATCGAATTGTGCGGCCTGCCTTCGATCACGCTGAAGCCGGCCATGGTGTGGTGATTGGCGCTCTTCAGGCTGCCGAAGGTCTGGAAGTCCGGCGCGGCCAGCGCGGCGTCGATGGTGGATCGCGACACCGCGTCGATCGTGGCGGCGGATAGGGCCGGCTGCTCGCGCCGGATGCCGCGGGCCCTGGTCTGGTCGTAGAACAGCGGGCCGGAGGGATCGCCGACGATGTCGAACATGATGTCTTCGGCGAAGCGGAATTTGCGGATCAGGAGCTGGCCGTAGCGGGTATTGCGGTCGAAGGCGCCGCCGGGCGCGGTCCAGTAGTCGGTGTTGGCAAGCGCCGTCTTGAGGCGGGCTTCGAATTCCTGGGCGTTTGCGATGTAGGCGGCGTTGGTCGGGTCGAGCACGTCGTTGAACATGCCGCTGGGGACTCTTTGTTCGGCGGTCCAGTCCCAGTAGGGCAGCGCGAATTGCGGGTCGCCGCTCAGCTCGCGGCAGATCTGTTCGAACCAGCCCAGATAGCCGCGGTGCCAGGGCAGCAGCCACCAGTTACCGTGCGGGCAGTCGAGCGTGTGCACCATGGCGATCCGGTACCAGTTGCGCGGATCCTCGGGCGGCAGCGCCAGCATCGCCCGCACGGCGCGCGCATAGCTCTCCAGCATCCGCGCCCCCGTCTTCGAACCCGACGCGTTGTATCGTCGGTAGCGCGCCGGCCTGGCCGTGGTTTGCGCGAACGGGGCGCCGAACGGCAGCATGCCGGCGCCTGCAGCCAGGCCGGCGGTTTTGAGAAGGGTGCGGCGGGACGGACTGAACGCATGCTGTACTGGTCGATTCATGACGTGCTCTCCGGGAAAGATATGCCGGTCGTGCATCCAGGAAAGATGCGAACCCAACGGGCATACCCGATCAGACTAGCTCGTCTGTTTCGGTGAGTTGATGGCAAAACTCAAGTAAAACCAGCCTAGGTCGCGATGCTAGAATTGCATCATCGATAAGCCAAGGAACATGTGATGGGCGCTTTTTCCGGCAACAGCCTGCGTCGAGCCGGCGCAGTCGCAGTCGCAGGCCTCGCGTGGGCGCTCTTCTCCCCGGCAGCTCTTGCACAGTCAACGATGGACAAGGACGTGACCGTCCTCGCGGCCGGCAGTCTGCGCGAGGTGATGAAGGATCTGGGCGACGCTTTCCGCAAGCAGTCGGGGATCGGGTTGTCCGCCAACTTCGGCCCCTCCGGTGGGCTGCGCAAGGACATCGAGGGCGGGCGCCAGATCGACGTCTTCGCCTCCGCCGACCTGGCCCATACGGACGCACTGGCGGCGCGCAAGCTGCTGGTGCAGTCGCAAACCTTCGCCTACAACGATTTATGTGTGGTGGCCATGCCTGCACTGGGCCTGAATGAAGCGAACCTGCTGGACGTCCTGTTGCGGCCCACGGTGCGCCTTGCCACCTCGACCCCGGTATCCGATCCGATGGGCGACTACACCTGGCAGTTCTTCAGGAATGCGGACAAGCTGCGGCCGGGCACCTTTGCCGTCTTCGACGCCAAGGCCTTGAAGCTGTCGGGGGCCAGCGCGCCCCTGCCCGGCCAGAAGCTGCCTTACGTGACGGCCTTCGAGGACGGCAAGACGGATGCTTACATCATGTACTGCACGAATGCGGCCAGCACCCTGAAAGCCCTGCCGCAGCTGGACGTGGTGCGTATTCCGGAAGCGCTGAACGTGCGCAGCAGCTACGGCATCGGCGCCGCTCCAGGTTCGCGCCAGGGCGAGCAATTCGTCCGCTTCGTGCTGGGCGAGGAAGGCCGGCGCATCCTGCGCGCACACGGTTTTAACTGATTCAGTTGGCGACCTTCCTGACTTCCAGGTCGCGCAACCCTTTGACGTGGCGCGGCCCGAAGTTCGTGTCCTTCAGCGAGACCAGCGCGATCTGCCCCTGGTCCGCGCCGGACACGGTAAGCTGGGTGCTGACATACTGCGCGGGATCGGCCGGCTTGTGTTCGGCGATGGCGGCCCGACCGGCGCCCATGCAGGCGGCCAGCAGCAGCAGACGGACGGATTGGCGCATGAGGACTCCTTGATCGACGAACATCTGATAACTGGCGCCGGCGGCGGACAAGTGCTGGCGCTGGCTTTGCGCGCGCCGCACAGCGCTGCGTCTACTTTGGTGGCGCAACTTGATGCCATCGCCGGCACCGGCATCGACGGCGACCGCCATGCCGACCCCCTGTCGCCGCGCCAGGTGCTGCTGGCCAGTGCGGCCGTGTATGCCGACCTGGCCCTGCCCGCGCACACGCTGGGCGAGAACCTGCTGGTCGACCTCGACACCGCGCAGCTGGCGTCCGGCACCGTGCTGCAGATCGGCGATGCGGTCCGCCTGCGGCTGATGTTCCAGTGCGAGGCCTGCGGCCATCTCGATGCCTTTCAAGCCGGCGTCTCGGGACGAATCGGCAGGCGCCGCGGCGTGCTGGCACGGGTGCTGGCCGGCGGCATCGTCCGGCCCGGCGACCGCATCCGCGACCTCGGCCGCATCCTGCCCGCCTGGGACGACGACTGGCGCGCACGGGTGGCGCAGGTGCTGCGTGCCCTGCCCGACGGGATGGTGCTGAGCTATGCCCAACTGGCGCGCCTGGCCGGCGTGCAGTCCAGCTACTGCCGCGCCTTTCCGCGCCTGGTAAAAGGATTGGGGTATGCCGGCAAGGCGGTGCCGGCGCAGGCGGCGGTGGGATTGCGCTGCTGGCAGGGGGAGGGCTTGTTCGACGATGATGCCGGCTAGAGTGCGTGCAGTTCGTAGCGCACGTCGCGCCGGTGCCGTTCCTGTTCGCCTTCGACCAGATAGGCATCCCAGCCCAGACGGCCGATGTTCGAACCCTCCCGCAATGTCACCTCGCGCACGTCGGCTGCGCGCAGCACCAGTTCCACTTCGTATTCGAGCGTCACGCCCGTAAACAGGGTCAGGATCGCGTGCAGCGCACGCGCCGCCAGGCCGCCGGGCAGAAATGCGTCGAAGCTGGCGCGGTCCAGCGGCCCGACCACGAGGCGCAGGCGCAGGTCGCGCTGCCACACGCGCACGCCCGTCATCGCGCCGGCGCCGAGGACGGCGGTGGCCTGGCCGAGTATGGTCTGCTGCTCGAATGGCACGTCGTACCACTGGCCGACGAACTGCTCCGCCGCCACCGACTGGCCGAAGTACTCGCTCAGCACGCGCGCGATCTGGGCGCTGGAGGCCGGTCGGTGCCGGATCGCGGCGGCAAAGTAACCGATCGATTCGTCCAGCACCTCGCCGCACCTGCCCTGCGACAGGCGTTCACGCAGTCCGGTGTTGCCGAAGCCGGCCAGGCCGAGCAGCAGCGGCAGGAAGCGGTCCTTGCCGTCGATCTGGTACTTGAAGGGCAGCCGGTACTTGCGCCAGGCTTCGTAGAACAGGGCCAGCGAGCGGTTCGAGAAGGTGTCGAGGAAGGCGCGCGGGCCTTCGTCCTTGTGCCGCGCTTCATGCTCGGCGATGCGTTCGTTGTAGTGGGCTGGCAGCACGCCGCCACAGCCCAGCAGGCCCATGAAGGCGGGCGTGACGTGGACGTAGCGGAGACCTTCGTCGTCCTGGGTTTCAAGGTCGATGGCTTCGAGCTGGCTGGCCGGAAAGCGGTGCGAGGTCGAATTCCGGAAGCGCAGCACGCCCGTCAGCGGGTCCGGTCTGGCTTTGCCATGGCGCCCGAGCCAGAGCTCGAGCAGGCGTACCGCCTGGAAGTAGTCGAAGCGCCAGGGCTCCTTGAGCAGACGCTCGATTACAGCAGGCTCGAATCGCCGCTTCTTGGCGAACATGCGAGTAACTCCTCTCCAGTCTTGTGCGAGACAATGGTCAGCTTGGTAAAACTGTTGGCGTGAACGTAGAGGGCCAGGAAGCGTTCGATCAGGTGGGCAAAGGCGTGGATGCCGCTGCCGATGAAGGCTTCCTCGTCGATCGTCAGGCGTACCTCGACCCCTCGCACCAGGCAGGTGAACGGGTTCCCCGGCAGCCAGGCGCTGGCCGGTTTCTGTTCGATGCCGACGATGCCCGCGATCTGGCGCTGCGAGGAGGCCGAGCGCGGCAGGTCGTACAGCGCCAGCATCTCGCGGAAAGCGTCGATCCCGTCCGTGGTCAGGGACAGGTGGTTCAGCGACAAGTGCGAGATCAGACGCCAGTGGGTGCCGCGTCCGTGCTCGAAGCGCCAGGAGTTGGTGGGCTTGCGCAGAAAAGCGATCGACTTCACGCTGGAGCCGCCATCGAGGAACAAGTCGCCGCCGGGCTGACCGTAGGTGAGCTGCGACGGCAGATCGCGGTTGGTGCAGGTGAGTTCCAGGTTCAGTGTGTCCGTCTCTACTGCCGCCGGGTCGAAGTCGACGTCGACGATCGTGATCTGGGTCTCGAAACCCGGGCTCTTGTCGATCATGGTCTCGTCGCGCCGCATGGCCCAGTAATGGCCGCTGCTGTCCGGCGCCTGCGCATGCTTGAGCGAATAGAAGGGTTGATAGGCGATGATCGATTCGCCCTGGGGCGTCTGCCGCACCAGCGAAACCGAATCGATCGCTTGCACCTCGTAGGCGAAAGCGCGGCGCGCGTCGGCCAGCACCGGATAGCTGGCGCTGGTATGGGTCAGGCGGATCGGCTCGCCCTTCTGCTTGAACAAATTCACGACCGGCGTGCAGCCGAGCAGCAGGTTGTTGGTCGACAGCGTCTCCAGCATGCGCGCCGTGTTCGAGTCCGCGCGTAGCCCGGACATGGCCAGGTGCAGAGTGAGCGTCCTGGTCCCCGGCGGCAGGCTGGCAGCCAACTGCGCCAGGTCGATGTCGAAGAAGTTGAATTTCTCGGGAAAGCAGAAGTACTCGGTCAGCAGCCGGTAGGCGGGATGCGAACGTGCCGGAAAATCGATCAGCGCATCCTCGTCGTCGAAGCCGGCACTATGGATCGGCACCGGGTCCAGGGGCACCCAGCGCCCGCTGCGGTCGGCCTCGGCCCAGGCGGCCACGGTACGCATGAATAGCGCATCGCGCAGCGCCGCGCAGAACGAGGGTTCGCCGTCGATGAACACGCGTAGCCGCGGCAACTGCAGCTGGCCCGGCGTCTGCTCGCCGGTGGCGGCGATGGTGAGCTTCAGGCCGGCGCCGGCGCCACCCGGCAGGCGCACCGCTTCCGGGCAGCGGATAATGGCGGAAAACGCGGCATCGACGATGGCCAGTGGCGCCACGCTGATCGGGTACACGGTGCGGAAAGTGCAGGCCGCGCCGCGCACCGGCCGCGTCGTCAACTGGGTGCCGCGCGGGATGGTGCTGGCGCCGGTCTGCTGCCTGGCGGCGGCGCCGACATCCATGTGCGCGATCGAGCACGAGGGAAAAGGCCGCAGGTAGTGCGGGTACAACACCTCGAACAGTGCTTCGGTGAATTCCGGGTAATCGTCGTCGAGGCGCTTGGCGATGCGTGCGTTGAGCAGCGCGAAGGACTCGATCATGCGTTCGATGTGCGGGTCTTCGCAGACCTCGCCGCTGATCAGAAGGCGTCCGGCGATTTTCGGATAGCGTTCGGCGAAGTCGCGCAGATTGCGGCGCAGGTAGCCCAGCTCGCGCTCGTAGTAGGGCAGCAGCTGCTCCACGTCAGGCTCCTCGGCCGGCTTTGCTGATGCTGTACTGGAGCGTCGAGCGCTGCAGCACCGCATCGAAGTTGACTGGCTCCTGCGAAGTGCTGGCCACCAGCATGGCTGTGATCGAGAAATTCAGGCGGTTGACGGCGCCCTCCCGCATCTCAAGCGAGGCCTTGACGTCTCGTAGACGCGGCTCGTGGCGTGCGATGACCTCTTCCAGGCTGGCGCAGATGTGGGCACGGTCGGCAGGACTGGATAGCGAGCGGTCGGCGAAGTCGTTCAGGCCGTAGTTCAGGATCGAGCTGCTGCATTCCGGATAGTCGCCGAGCAGCGCCTCGTCGACCACCGCGCGGGTGTTCAGCAGGGCTTCGAGGTCGCGCGCCACCGCATCCTTCAGATCTTCGGCCGAGATCCGCGACACCGTGGCGCCGCTCGCGCCGCCTGTCGCGCCACGCAGCGGCACCCCGAGCAGGCGGTCGAATAAACCAGGCGTGAACCCCTTCATCGACATCTCCTCGCGTGATCGAGCCGAAAGTCTTACATAGACGGGGCCGAAAAAATAGTTCAGTTGGGAAGCAGCCACCCAAAACTTGACCGAGAGCAAGACAGCACGGGATTGCAATAAAAAGGCCGCCACGAAAAAGCTATGGTGGTGGACTCGACAGGAGGGAACGCAACATGAACAGCAAGGTACTGTGGGGTGAAGGCCTGCTGCTGCGTCCGCAGCATTTCCAGCGACAAGACCAATACCATGAGCATCGCCTGCACAAGAGCATCGATGCAGTGCATCCGTATGCATGGGGCGTGGAGCGCCTGGAGATCGACCGCGATGCCCTCGGCAGCAATGTGCTGCGCATCCTGGCGCTGTCACTGCGCTTCCAGGACGGCGAACTGGTCGATGCGCCCGGTCCGGACGAGCTGCCGCCAACGGTCGACCTGGGTCAGCTGCAGGCGCCGCAGCAGCAGAGCGTGACGTATTACGCCGCCCTGCCGGGCCTGAAACCCTTCAGCGGCAACTTCGCCCAGCCCGGCCAGGACAGCAACACGGCGCGCTTCGTGCAGGCCAACCAGGAGACGCCCGACCTCTACACCCAGGCCTCGCCTGCCCAGCTGGCCTACCTGAAGAAAACGGTGCGCCTGGTGGCCGAGTTCGAGCCGCGCGACGCCTACACCTGCTTCCCGCTGCTGCGCCTGCGCCGCGCCGCCACCGGCGGCTTCGAGCTCGATCCTTCCTTCGTGCCGCCCAGCCTGTCGATAGGATCGGCACCGATGATCTTCCTGCAGCTGCGCCGCCTGCTGGACGCGCTGCAGGCCAAGGTCAGCGCCCTGTATGGCCACCACCGCGAGCCGAGCCGCAACGTGATCGAATTCCGCTCCGGCGACATGTCCTCGTTCTGGCTGCTGCACACGGCCAGCACCGCCTGCGCCGCGCTGACGCACTACCTGCACCACCCGGACCTGCATCCGGAGCGCCTCTACGAACAGCTGCTCGCCACCGCCGGTGCTCTGATGACTTTCTCGAAGAGCTGGACCCTGGCCGACCTGCCGCCCTACCAGCACGGCGACCCCGGCCCGGCCTTTTTGAGAGTCCACCAGATCATCCGCGAACTGCTCGACACCGTGATCTCGTCGAAGTACTTCGCGATCGTGTTGAACGAGGTGCGGCCCAGCTACCACCACGGCATGCTCGACTCCGGAAAAATCGACGACAAGACAGCCTTCTACATCGCGGTATCGGCCGATATCCCGGCGCTGGAGCTGGTCGACACGGTGCCCTTGCGCTTCAAGGTCGGGGCCCCGGACGACGTCGAGAAATGCGTGCTGTCCGCCCTGCCCGGCGTGCGCCTGCAGTACGCGCCGCAGCTGCCGGCGGCGGTGCCGGTGCGGCCCGACACCTGTTATTTCGTGCTCGACGCGAAAGGGCAGATGTACGAGCGCATGCTGCAGGCGCAGTCGGTGGCGATCTACGTGCCGTCGGGGATGAAGGAGCTCAAGCTCGAACTTCTGGCAGTGGCGGCCTGAGATGGGCAGCCTCTTTGCTGAAGGACTACGCCAGCATGCGCGCTTGATCACGCTCACCAGCAGCCAGGACGGCGAACTGCCGGAATCGCTGGTGGTGGAGCGTTTTACAGGCCGCGAAGGTGTGAATGCACTGTTTTGCTTCGAGATCGATGCGCTGAGCGTGTCGACCGATCTCGATGTGGCCGACTTCATCGGCGACGAACTGACCCTGCAGCTGCTGCAGCCGGACGGCAGCCGGCGCGCCTGGCATGGCCTGTGCACCCGGGCGGCCTGGCTCGGCGCGGACGGCGGCGTGGCGCGCTACCGCCTGCGGCTGGAGCCTGCCCTATCGCTGCTGGCACTGCGCCGCGACAGCTACATCTTCCAGGACAAGAACGCACGCGACATCCTCACCGAGCTGCTGATGGATTATCCACAGCTGCGCTTTGAATTCGATCTGACGCAGGCGCTCGACGTGCGCCCCATCTGCACCCAGTACCGCGAGAGCGACCTGGCCTTCTTCACGCGGCTGCTGGCATCGGAGGGACTGAGCTGGCGCTTCGTGCATGACGAGACCGGGCACCGGCTGGTCATCTTCGACACGCGCGCCCTGGCACCTGCGACACCAGGCGGCGCGACGATTCGCTTTCATGGCGTGCGCGCGACCGAGCAGGACGACAGCATCGACATGTTCAGTGCGCGGCGCCGAATTGCGGCAAATAGCGTAAGCATAAGTAGCTGGGACCCGGCGCAGCTGATGGCGCCGAGCGCCGAGCAGCAATCGCAGCTGGATGCGGGCGAGCTGCCTGTCCTGGGCATCTACGACGGCAGCGGTGAACGCATCGCCGCCGATGGCGATGGCGCTGACCGCCACAGCGGGCTGATGCTGCAGGCGCTGGAACTGGACAACAAGCACTTCGAGGGCGCCGGCGCGGTGCGGCGGCTGGCGGCCGGTCATGCCTTCACACTGACGCAGCACGAGCACTATCCGAAAGGAGAGAATGCCTTCGTTGTGCTGTGGGTGCAGCATGAAGGCCGCAACAACCTGCAGGCCGCCGGCATCGCCGGTACTGTGAAGGCAGAGGGTGACATCTACCGCAATACCTTTGCCTGCGTGCGCGACACGGTAGCCATCGTTCCCGACACGATTGTCGCGCCCCGGCCGTGCACCGCACCCGGGCCGCAGACGGCGCTGGTGGTCGGCCTGCCCGACGCGGCCATCACCACCACGCGCGACCATCAGGTAAGGATCCAGTTTCCCTGGCAGCGTGGACGCAACCCGAACCCCGGCGGCATGGCGCACAACAGCGATGACCAAGGCAGCGCACCCGGCGACGATACCGCCGGTACCTGGGTACGCGTGGCCGAAGCGCTGGCGGGACCCAATTGGGGCACGCAGTTCACGCCGCGCATCGGCACCGAAGTGCTGGTCGACTTCATCGAGGGCGACATCGACCGCCCCGTGATCGTCGCCCAGCTGTACACAGGCTCGGACCCGCCGCCGTTCGCCGCCGGTGTCGATTCCGGCATCGAACATGCCGGCGTGCTGTCCGGGATCCACACCCACACCCTCGACCGCGGTGGCTGGAACCAGTGGCAGATCGACGACACGCAAAACCAGCTACGCATGCGTTTGGCGACCAGCAGCGCGAACACCCAGCTGAATCTCGGCTACCTGGTTGACCAGCCACCCGGCTCGGCCCAGCGCGGCCGCTACCGCGGCAGCGGTTTCGAGCTGCGCACGGACGCCTGGGCCGTGCTGCGCGGCGCCGAAGGCGTGTTGCTGTCGACCAGCGCGCGACATGACGCGGTATCGACGCAGATGGACACAGCGGAAGCGCTGGCGATGTTCAAGGGTGCGCGTGCGCTGAACGACGCGCTGTCCGGTGCGGCTTCGCAACAGCAGGCTTTGTTCAGCGCGGAAGCGACTAAGGCGCAGACAGCGTTCATTGGACAGATCGATCCGCAGTCCAACGGCAAATATGCCGGCCCGGTGGGTGGCCAGGCGGCGCTGAAACCTGCGGCAGGCACCCGCGAACTGGATGCGTCGCAACCAGTCGAGAAATTCGGATCGGCGCTCGTCCTGATGGATTCAGCCGCCAGCATCAATTGGGCGACACCGGCATCGACGCTGCTCTACGCCGGGCAGCAACTGCACTGGACCACGCAGTCGGATCTGCACATGACGGCGGCGCATACGGTGTCGTCGGTGGCCGGCGGCGCTGCCGGCTTTTTCGCACACGGTGGCGGCATTCAAGCGATCGCCGGGAACGGGCCGGTGTCGCTGCAGGCGCATACAGATCAACTGGAGATCCTGGCGGACGGCGCGGTGACGGTCATTTCGGTCAACGACGGTATCGAGATCAAGGCGAAACAGAAGATCGTGCTGCAGGCAGGGCAGGCGGCGGTGACGCTGGAGGGTAGGGATATTACGTTTGCCTGTCCGGGGAATTTTAGCGTGAAAGGTGGGCAGCATTTGTTTGAGGGTGGGGCCAGTCAGGCTGCGGAATTGGCGCCCTTACCGGATGGGGCCAGCGAAATCAAAAACTTTATCGCCCTTAACTACCGTAGTGTGGACGGTGAGCCGATGGCGGGCGTCGGCTACAAGATCCGGTTTGAAGATGGCGCCGTCATCAGCGGCAAGCTCGATCAGGATGGCAACGCGCGACACGAGAACGTACCTGACGGGCCAATCCGTGCCGAATACGAAGAGCGCGAGCCTTTGAAAGACAAGCCATGGGACCCGATGGCAGCAATGCTCGCTAAAGCGAATGGCATGTTCGGCGATTGAAACCTTGGTTCACTATCTGGGACGTCACATGACCGATGAATTCGAGAATGCATTGGCGTGGTTCTGTTCAGCGCCCGGCGACTGGATTGAAAGCGGCAGGAAAAACCTGGCTGCCGGTGCTGAATGGGTATGGGAGGTGTTGCAGGGTGACTTCAATGATAGCGCCAGTACGGCGCAGGTCGTGACCGGGACCATTATCTCGATGATTCCTTTTGTTGACCAGATTTGCGATGTACGGGATTTGGTTGCGAACTGCAAAAGCATTAAACACGAGCCGGATAACACCTGGCGGTGGGTGGCGCTTGTACTGAGCCTGATTGGTTTGTTTCCGGGCCTGGGATCGCTTTTCAAAGGCTGCTTCAAAGTTGCTTTCGCCTCCATGCGCAAAGTCGGCACAGCGAGCGGTGTCACACCACGGCTTGCGCTGCACGCGGATGAGGCGGTGGCGCAGTTGAACCGCTTTCTCGAGCGTCCCGAGATCGTCAAGTCACTCAAGGCGCTCAAATGGGACAACCCCTACAAGGTTCTTGCTGCCAACTTGCGCACGCTTGCTGCAAAGGTCAACACAGGGGCGCTTCTACGTGCATTCAACGAGGCACAGAATGCTGCCGAGAGCTTGCTGAATCTGGTGAAACGGTGGGGCGGCAGTTCATTGGCTGCCAAGGCAGACGAATTGATCGCAATGATCTCAGGGGTTCATCGCAAGGCAGATCGGAAGTTGGCGGAGGCAGTGAAGCCAGTTCAAGACTTTTTGAACCAGCTGGCCCGGCGGCTCGATATCGAGGCAGATGTGGCACATCGGGCTTATCTGGATACCGTCAACTCGCATGCTTTTAAGAAGTTGGCGGAGGCAGAGGAAGTGGCAGCCTTTGGGAAGGCGAAGCCCGGCTGGGTGGACACGACAGGAAAAGAAACTTATCAGGCCCTTCGTAAAGCTCCGTCGGCGCAACCTGGATGGCCAAGTATTAAGGACTATCACACTTTCCATACCATGCATCCTGTAACCATTCCTCCCAATAATAAGCTGTATCGGATCATCGATCCTAAATCAAAGGACAACAGTATTTGTTGGATGAGCGAAAGCGAGTTTAAGAAATTGAAGTCGAAAGATGATTGGCGCCGGAAATTCGCTGTATGGGCGAACTGGAATAGCAACGGAGAATTTATCACTTACACGGTTCCGTCTGGCTCCGGATTAAACGTTTGGGAAGGCATAACAGCGTCGCAAAGACTAAAAAACACAAACTATGTACTAGAAGGCGGAGCTATTCAAATCGTTGTTGACCCCACCCATATGGAAAAGGTACATATTTCTCCTAGGCAGAAGACAGGGTGGGGATATGACGACTTAGGTACAGACAATGACCTCGTAGGTGTGCCTGTACAAATGAATAACTGGGCGGAATAGGAGCGAGATATGCCAGTCAAAGTCAATCCACAGGAAATATATCTACTGGAGCGTTATAGTTCATTGGCATATTTTGGTGAGCTGCGAGACACGTGGGAAAAAGTGGTCAAGCATGTTGAATCATGTTTGCAATATTATTTATCCGATCTTCCCGCAAATTATCGGTCAATGCCACTGCCAGCACAGGCAGACATCGTTTGGGAAGAGCGGATTCTACCGAACTTTCGCCACACATTGCAGAGCCTGTACACAGGCTTCATTGAGCTCAGTCATGGTGATATTTCTGCTCTTGAATATGCGAATGGTCCAGTAAATGACGTTATAGGCCAGCGCCGAGACTATTCGCCAGATTGGATGTCGAAAGAAGACCAGGAAATATACGAAAAGCTTTTGATGAAAGCGGCAACGATGGCAGGGTACCTTACGGGAACAAGCGGTGCTTACTGGAGGCCCTTGGATCTGTCGAATTATTCAAGCGAATTCGAACCATTTGATTCACCAGCTCGATGGCCACTCTATCGTATTAATCAAAAAATATCGGTTCGGAGCGGCATAAAAACACCGCAAAATGGTATATACGTACCGGACCTGGATAATAGCTGTGCCCAGTTCCTGAGCACCTATTACAACGAGGCGCCACAAACTGTTGTTATTGTTGGTTATAGAGATCTTCTCGATCTAAGAACCCGGGAGAAATACGGCGAAGAGCCAATTCTTGAAAAAAAGGATTGCACCTGGTATTTGGTGGAGCGTGCATCGGATTCGGACAGTGCGCAGCAAGTAGAGCACTCCAAGTCTTCCCAACTCAAGCGCGTAACGGGCGGGCAGCCATGCCCAGAAGATGGATATTATTTCACTCCTGCGCGTGCCGATTCGCGAAGACTATTCAAGCGAGGAGAAATGATGCCTGATTTAGGGGCCAATTATGGAGTGAAAATAGGGCAGTGGGATGTAAAGCAAGAGTGACGGAAGCTATGATGCGATTTTCGGCAATGGTTTGTATCAGCTTGGCTTTGCAGGGGTAGTACATGCCAACGATTATAAAGAAATGAAAATGCAGGGCGATACACATCCTAATTCTTGCAGTGCGGAACAAAAAAAGGATTTTGTGGGAAAGGGTCGCTAAAGCTAAGGTGTCTGATGATTATCAAGCCCTAAAAATAATTAAACTAATTCTTTGCGTTTCAAATGCCAAAGAAAATCGTAATGCTCTAATGTCATTATTTGGAAAAAGGGGCTGTGAAGAGGTCGAAGCGACAGGAAAAATCCGCGTGTTAAACCATTGCACTAATGGAAATAGTTGTTACCGACACTATGGCATCAGGTAACGTGTGGAATACAACGCTTTCTGCCGAACGAAAGAAAATCAGTTGGCGGTACTTTGCAAACGAAGCATGCGTGAAGGGAGCAACGCTTGCTTACAGCCATTCGAAGTGGACTATTTGTGAAATCGGGGAAGCATGTGAATAGAACATATGAGAGGACAACTTCATCGCCAAACCACTAAAAGGCTCAGTAACAAGATTTCCCAAGGCGGCAGTGTCATCGAAGCCTCTCCGCACAGCGATATCGACGGGGCGACACTGCCCGCCTGGGCGATAAGGTCAGATGCTCAAGCACAGCATGGTTACCATCGCCAACGGCGATTCAACCTTGATCATCGGCGGCAAATTTGGCCAGCACCGTTAAGCCGGCCTTATCTTTAGTCAATTGGTCTTCGTTAGCTCAATTCCATCGACAACCATTTTCTGCATGCCTCCATCTTGATAAGGTGGTTTGCTTACCACAAAAGTTGTTTTAACAGGTCCTACCCCTACGTCGAAATTGTCTCCGCTAAATCCTTGGAGCGGAGCATCAACCGACGTCGTTCCACCCTCTTTCAATCGTTTGTACTTGACCGAGCCAACCTGCGTAATCAGGAGGTACATCGTCTTGCCCTGCCATTCGCCAACATATCCCAGCTTCTCCTGTGGCACAGATTTGCTGCAGCCAGAAAAAGAAGCCAGTAAAGCAAAAAACACTAACCATTTTGAATGCTTCATACGCAACCTCCACATGGAAAATATGTCGTGGGTATGGAATGAACTCGCCGATTGATGGCTTTGGAAAGATACAAGATACGACAGGTGGAGAGAAACATTTGCGCAACGTCATCTCGGTAAAGCCGCATCATTATTAAATGTTGACTGTTAAGGAAGAGCTTTCTAACGCATTTAGGGAGTTTTCATGGCAGGACCATTAATCAGATTAGGCGACAAAATCTCCCACGGCGGCAGCGTCATCGAAGGCTCGCCGCACAGCGATATCGACGGAGTCGGCATTGCCCGCATGGGCGATAAAGCCAGTTGCTCCAAGCATGGCACGGTCACGATCGCCAGCGGCGATTCAACCTTGATCATCGACGGCAAACCTGCCGCGCGGGATGGCGACAAGACTTCTTGCGGCGCCGTCCTGATCGCCGGCCAACAAAGCACCCTTGACAAGATTTAATCGAAGACGATGTCCACAAATCCTGCCCTGCTTTCCCACGAGCGTGTCATCCCTGACTGGCTCAAGTCCGGTGCCCTGGCCACATTCGTCGTAGTGGCATGTTGGGGCTGCGTGATTAGCTATTGGCGTACGACGGGCAGCAATCCCCAAGCGAAGGACATATTTCTCTACATGCTCGGCTTGCCGGCATGCCTGCTTCTTCTGTGCTTCGCCGGCCGCAAGCTTTTCAGTCGAGCTATTCCTGCTGCCGCGGCTACCTCGTGCGCACCTGTACTGGCAAATGCCGCGCCTGCCCGACATATGCCGCTGGCAATCATAGGGGCGTCGCTACGCCTGCCGCATGGTGCGTCGCCGGAAGAGCTGGCATCGGCGATGGCCGGCAATAAGGCGCGCGCCGACCTGGATAAAGAACTGGTCGACGATGATGGCTTCCCGGTCATGACCGCCCGAAGCAGTGAAGCGGTCGACGAAGTGCTGCAAGAGGAAATCGCGGAATGGCTGGCCCTGAATGGCTTGGCCGATGTGCATTTCAACGATGAGCAATGGCGCGCGCTGACGCTGGCAAGTGCCGTGGTCGCCGAACTGGCTGCGCATGCAGCGGGCCCCCTGCTATATCAGGTCGAGACACAGGCGAAACTGCAATTGGTGCCGATCCTGCCGACTGAATGGGAGAGGGAGCACAGGGAGACGGCCAACATATGGCTCAAGCACACGGTGGCACGCTACGGCTGGCCCGCAGACCGGATCGTTTTGGCTATGGAAGACAAGAGCCCATCCGCAGCGCTCAAGCAACTCGCGCATGGCGCTGCGCCGGTGGATGAACCGGTGATCGCTATGGTTGTGGCGTGTGCTTCTGATATCGGTGACGAAACAGTGGCCCGATGGGCTGCCGGCAAGTTCTTGTTCACTGCATCGCACCCACAAGGGCAAATTCCTGGGGAAGGTGCAGTCGGGCTGTCGGTGACGAACCGGAGCAGCTTGGCCCAGGCCTCAACTGTTGTGCTGCTGGATGGCGTCGAGGAGGCGAACCGGAATAGCTCAGCCGATGAGGTCAAACGCAGCGAGCCGGGCATATTCAAGGAGCTGATCGAGCGCGCTTGCAAGGGGAGCGGCATCGTAGCATCCGAGGTGGCGATGCTGCTTGCCGACACTGGGCATCGCTCCAGCCGTGTGCTGGAACTGATGGAACAGGTTTCGGTAGGTTGCCCTCAACTCGATGAAACGGATGATGTGCTACGTGTCGGTGTGGCCAGCGGCACCTGCGGGGCTGTGCCTTTCATGGCTGCGCTGGCCTTGGGGCGGTACTACGTGACCGAGCGTGGCGCGCCCGTGCTTTGTGTCAGCAATGAGGACCCTTACCGCCGAGTGGTCGCAGTGGTCCGGTCTTCGGATACGCCTTCCACTGCTGAATGAGCGTTGGTTCTGCCATCACCTTTGAAAGGTTCGCTCATGAAAAATAGTTTTGTGTTCATCGGCGCGCTGGCCGTCATCGCGAGCCTGCAAAGCACTGCGGTTTGGGCAGAGCCTGGCCCGAAGACAGGGCCGTCAACCCCGAACGTCGATCTCGATGGGCGTATCAAGGCATTGGTCGTGAAAGTGAAAGCTTCCTTGCGTCCGCTAAAAGGTGGAACGTTCGAGATGGGAGACTGGGGTACGGCATCCGGGCAGCATTACGATCTCGATACCTGGTCCCGGCCTTTGCATAAGGTAACGCTCGATGGGTTTTCGATGATGGCGTACAAAGTGGCTTATGAAGACTTCGATGTGTTCACGGATGCCACAGGAAATGAGCGCATCAATATGGATAAGTTGAGTATCAAAGACCGGCAACCGAGGCGTCCTGCCGGAGTCAGTTGGTACGGCGCTAAAGCTTATTGCCAATGGCTCGGTAAAATAACTGGAATGCCATTCGATTTGCCAACAGAAGCGCAATGGGAATATGCAGCTCGATCGGGTGGGACGCGTGTACTATTTTCTACTGATAATGGGAAAATTGAACGGCCTCGAAATTTCCCGAAGGACTGGCGTCATGAAGCGAAACAACCGCCTCCGCCCGAAATAGGTAGTTATCCCGCCAATCCTGCTGGACTATACGGCATGTCAGAAGATAATGGGGAATGGGTAAATGACTGGTTTGATGAGGATTATTATAAGAAATCGCCGGAATTTAATCCTGCAGGGCCGGCTACTGGAAGTAAAAAAGTGCTGCGGGGCAGCGTAGGCGGAATTGCTGAAATGTCGGCAATGGTATTTATGCGAGCTTCAGCAGATCCGCAACCAAAGCACGACACTTATCCCAATGGATTCGATGATGAAAAGCGCATTGAAGTTCCCTTTCCAGGATACTCGGGATATAAAAGCGATAATTTCCGTTGTGTTTCAAATAGCATTCAAAAGCTTATCAAGTGAGGTAGCCCGGGTGGTGAAGCGAAAGTTCAGCAAATTTAATTTCGGGTTCATCGTTTCGGAGAAATGGTCTACCTTTCAGAAAACTGGACTCTGCTAATCGTGTTTCGCAGCGATCGACGCAGTTCTCAAAGATTGTTCCTGCGCTTATCAAGTTGATCGCCCGAACTGCAGAGCTCCGGTCCGATCGCTCACCGATTGTAAAAGTCACCCGTTCCAAAGTCTTCTCAAGGTGTCTGGTGGACTGCGTTGTCGATAGTAATTCGTTAATTAAAAATGCAGCCAGCTTCTGCAAGTCATTACTTGATGAGTTATTATTCTTGGCTGCCTCGATCAGGCTTTTTATCAATGCGCCTCGAGATTCTGGTGGTAGATAGGCATGCCATCCCCAGCCAGAATTTATGTTGTGCTCTAGATGCTTTATAAAATTATCTCCGGATTGTTGAAGTGATGAGATAAGATTTTCATACTTCTCCTCAATTAAAACTAAGCGAGCTCCAACAAAGCTTTCTAGTGAACTGCCCCTGGTGCTGGCTAAATACATTATTTTATTAAAAATATAAAAATGCGCTTCTGCCATCAACTGAGGAATTCTTTTAAAGTCCGATTGTTTCAACTGATGCACAATACACATGAAGAACTGAGCAATCTGCTCTAAACCAACCTTCGCACCGACACTGCCTGAACCGCCCAAACCAAGACAAGCCCCAGCCTTCGCGGCGACCACGAAATTCCCGTTACGATAAGCACACTCAAAGCCAAGGCTAGCCGCAAGCCCTTGAATCAGCGCAGCGTCGGCACTGACAGACGCCACATCCACATACGCCGCAATCGCCTTATTGAGGTCCGCCTTCTTCGGTTTCCCCGGATTCACAAACCCTTCCGGATTCAGCCACTGCAAGGCGCCGGCCAGGCTCACACCCTCCTTTAGCCCGGCGAATATTTTGGCTTCGCCCTTCGCTCCCACCTTTGCCTTGGCACCTGCCTTGTTCTTCGGCGTACCCCTGAGGCCCTGTTTGTCTCCCGTGATCATCAGGGATGCGTCCGCCTCAAGCGCAACGCTTGCACCAGCGAGCGCATACAAGGTCACATCGCCACGCAAACGAAAGTAACCAAGATCGAGCGGATGATCGAGCGCGTTCGTATCCAGATGCCACCCCGCGGCATGCGGCAAGTACATGATGGTCTCGACCTTGGCCTCACCGACGGCAAAGGAAGCCTCTGCATTGGCCTTGACGCTGAACTGCGCCGCCTTGGCTGCGCGCTTGAAGCGCTGGGCCATGTTCTTGTCCCGTTTGTCGAAGAAGTTGCCCTGGCAAGGCATGAACGTCACCTCGGCGCCGGCGCCTGCCGTCCATCGCAGGAGTTGCGCTTCCGGCTTCATGTCGACCATACGGTACGGATTGTCGGGATCACTCTTATCCGTACCAAAGATGCCCTCGATGATTTCCTTTTGCCCACGCTCGAGGAATGACGTGGCCGAAGCACCCATGACTTTGGCCCAATCGGTCAGGATCCCACTGAAATGATCGGCATCCTTTGGCGCGCATTTCCATTTTTTTTCGAATTTGGCCTGGTCCCGAACCTGATTCCCTATACGCTTGCGCACCTCCTTCACATTGAGCGTCATACCGTTGAAGATTTTTTCTTTCGGGTCTTTTTTGCGTTCAGCCGATCCTTCAACCATGTAGACCCGCTTGTCTTCGAGGGCGCTTTTTAGCTTTTTAGCGCTTACATAGATGGGCGTATGCGTCTTCCCCTCGATGCGCTTCATCGTCAATGGAAGCAGCTCCACCAATTTGTTCGGGTCGGTTTTCTGGTCCGTGATTGCTTCGATGCACTTTTTGGCCGCCTCGCTCTTTTGCGACAGCGTGTTCAGCGCTTCATCAAGTTCTTTTCGGGCCTGCGCGATGTCGGCCTTGGCCGAATTCGGCTGTTGCAGCAAATTCTGCAGGATGAGCGATTTTTCTGTGACTGCCCGGTTGGCATCCTGCAGTTCTTCGATGGCCGTCTTGTTCTGATGCCCGTCTGCGCGGCAGTCCCGCCACTCGTCGGGGTAGAGCGCGATGAAGGAATTGTCATCCGGACGGTAGAGCAGGACGCCGTCATCTGGCTGCGCGTGGTCGACTTCGATATAGGTCTCGCGCGGCGTGGTGGTGGAGGCGGATTTGATGACGGCATGTGTTTCGCTCATAGGAACTCCGATGTGATCACTCGTCCTGGGGCAGGTACAGCTTGAGTTCTTCGCTTCTTTTCGTAAAAATGCGTTGCGTGCGTCCCATGGCATCGGTCATGCCCTCAATGCGCACGCCACTGGCCGACTCGAGCCGATAGCGCACGAAGGCCATCGGTTCTTTCGTCTCCTCGTTCCTGATGACGAAAGCTTCGTTATAGATTTCCCTGGCTGTCGGCAGGACAGGCAGCTCGGCGCTGCCATCCTGCGGCCCCGCCAACTCCTTCATGCTCGCCTTAAACTCCACCTTGCCGGGCGCGTGCAGCATGATGTTCCCGCCTTCCAGCTTCAGGCATGCGCCCTGCGCCGTCAGCAACACATGCTGCTTGCCCACTGCCCGGACGCTGGCAGCGATACTGGCCACGCTGATGCCCTTGTCGGCGGTCAGGCGCGTTTCCCCGGCTTGGCTTTGACTGCTCACCTTTCCGCTTGCCGCATGCAAGCGAATCCCGGTTTCCTGGTTCGGCTTTTCCTTTGCGCTTGCTTTCCCATAGGTGAACAGGCTGATCCCGGCCACCGCGGCACGATAGCTGTTTCCTTGTGCAGCAAAATTGATGTCCTGTCCGGCGCAGATCGACGTGGTGGCGCCCGCTACCAGCACCGCGTCTGCAGGCGTGACGGCGACGATGCCGAGGGGACTGGACAACTGCAGCTGTGGCGACGAGTAGGCGGTGGCGTCATCGTGGATGGTGCCAAGCACCGCCGCGCTATCCTGCATGCCAGGGATGGCAAGGGACGCCTCAGGTAGTACCGCATTGTGTTTCTGCGCCGTCGCCGCCAGGCGTTCCTGCAGATCCTTGCTGGCATCGATCTGGACGAGCGCCTCGCGCGAGGCCATGTGCGCACCACCCGCCAATCGATCCGTCGACAACAGCATGCCCTGACCGGCACGCACGGCCAGTCCATGCGCCGTCTTCAGTTCCGCGCCAAAGCCGACCGTCTGCATGCGCGCGTTGTCCACCTGGTGCCGCAAGTGCCCAAGGTTCAGTTCCGCCGTACCTTGGTGAGCGCCGGCATGCCGCTGCAGCGCTACGCGCGCCTGCTCCGGGCTGTCATCGAACACCAGCTGGCTGTAGGCGCCCGTTCCCAACTGGCTGGCCTGCATCGCCTGGCTTTTCAGGCCGGACAGTACGGCCGGATGAGCGTGACCGCCGGCTGCGCCCGGAAACCATGCCGGCGCGTTGCCGGTGACCGGTCCCGCACCGTGGTGGCGGGTGTTGTGTTGCGCATCCTGGGCGCCGGCGCCGTTGTAGAGCGCGCCGATGATCACGGGGCGGTCGATATCGCCTTCCAGGAAGTCGACCAGCACTTCCTGACCTACCCGCGGTAGCGCATGGCTGCCCCAATTCGCGCCGGCGCTGGGGGCCAGCGGCGTGGCGACGCGGATCCAGGTGCCTGCGCTGTCGTCGCCGGGAGCGCCGGTATGACTATCGGGATCGGGATGCAAGAGCCGGCTGTGGCTGTCCGTACCGCGCTGCCAATGGAACTGCACCTTCACTCGGTGATCGCGGTCGGTGTGCACCGTCGAACCGGCAGGGCCGACCACGACGGCGGTCTGTTGGCCTCGTATCGTCGGCCGTGGATGCAGCCTGCAGTCGGCGTGGTATGGCGTGCTGCTGCGGATTGCGTCGATGCGGTTGCGGTACAGCGGCCGCTCGCCCGGTTTGGCGGGCATTTGCACGCTTTCCACCAGGGTCGGCTCGCCGAGATGTTTGCCGATGTGTGCCTTCATCTCGGCGCTCAGATTGTTGTGCATCAGATGACATGCACGGATCACGAGGAAGCTGCGTGCGTTCTCGTCCTCCAGATCGTGCACGGCATGACCGGCGAGCGTGAACGTCGTTCCGGGCGTCAGCGTGCGCACGGTGCCGGCGCCGGTGAAGACTTCACGGCGCGCTTCCAAGGCCTGCAATTGACGGTCGGCGAGGCGCTGCCCTTGTGTGCGGCTGGGATAGGCGTAGGGACCTGGTACGTCGCGAAGCACCAATGCTGGCGTCCTTGTTTGCACAGAAGACGAAGCAACGGAACGCTGGCCGAGCGACCGGTAATCCCAGCTGGACAGCTCGACCGCATTGCTCTGCAGCTTCAGCGCGCAGCGCCAGCGATCCATGCTGTCCTCCTTCATCACCGCACCTGGCTGGGTGTAGCGCACGCAGGACTGCGAGTTGGGATGGAAGCTGCCGTTATGGTCGGCAATGACCATCCGATGGCTGCCCAGGCTGGAACTACTCGGATCGCTCTCGTGCTCGAAGTAGTAAAACAGTCCTTCTTCGCGCATCAGGCGTTCCGCAAATGCCAGGTCGCTTTCCTGGTATTGCGTGGTCAGACTGCGCTTTTCGTAACTGCCTGGATCGGCGAGGTCGAAGCGCCAGCTCGGCATGAGCCGTCCACGCCCCTGCCACGCCCTGAAAACCGCGTCGAGGATGTCGGGCACGCTCAAGTCCTGGAAGATCCGGCTGTCGCGCGTATGGGCGAGAAACGCGCTCCAGGGCTGCAAGGTTAGCGTGTAGCGTGCCATCCCGCCGTTGGCTCCGTTCAGTTCCGCTGCCGTCAGGATGCCGTGGAATGCGCGCGGTGCGCCAGCATTCGCCGTCAGCAGTTCGAGCAGCGCCGGCTGGCCTACCAGCGAGCGCAGCCGGATGCCGGCGTCCAGCGACAGAGCGCGGATGGTGAACGTATAAGCCTCATTGATGGCTTCCTCGCCATGGACGCATTCGGCCAGCAGCCGGTCCGGCCCGAGCGGTGTATGCAGGCGCAGGAGCCGGGTGGTCTGAGTAAAGTCGGAGAAAAAGGATGGAATTTGTGCGGGCATGGGTGAGTTCCTGTCGGCAACCGAAGCATTGGAAGCCAAATCCTTCACCCAGCTATTGACCGCCCACAACAAGCAAATCGAGCCCATCCAACCAACATTGCATAAATGCAACTATGGCTCTACACTCCCATGGTCGCCCAAGCCCAGGAGTACGCCAATGGAGATCACCCTGCAAACCCGCAAACCGGTCGAAGCCCTCACGCGCGAGGACCTCGACGCCTTCAGCATCTGGGAATTCGCCGACGACGAAGCCGGAGATGAGGGGCAGGACGAGACCTGGATCCGTCCGCTCGAACGCGCCACGATTCCGCGCGCAGCGGATGCGCTGTCGGTGGCGGCCGATTTCATGACCGCCGACGGCACGCCTTTCGTCGGCATCGTCGCCCTGTCGACCGGCGATGGCATCGCCTTCGCAGGCGCCAGCCTGCTTGCCGATGGCGCCTATATCTATGCCGCGCACGGCGAGAAGACGCCGCTGCGCTACAAGACCAGTACCGCCAGCGAGCTGGGCAAGCCGCCCGCCGGCATCTATCCGCTGCGTTTTACCTTGCGCGCCCTGCTGGACGGCGAAGCGGCGCCGCGCAGCGGCATCTTTGCCTGAGCGCGCTCAGCGCACCCGGCGCATCGACGAGATGCGGTTGTTCATCCCTTCCAGGAAGGGATAGCGGCCCGGGCCGAATACCACGCACTCGCCGCGGAAGTCGCCGTGCTCGCAGAATTCCCAGCGGCCTTCGTGGATGACGATCGAGCCGGCGCGGTCGTTGAAGCCGACGTCGTTCAGCGAGCGCAGGTCGCCGGACAGGCTGACGGCGGGGCCTTCGAAGCGCGGGCCGGCGTACAGCTGGACCGCGTCGCCGCGGCCGCCACGCTCGTCGCGCCAGTCGCCGCGGCGCTCGTCGCGGTCGCCACGCCAGCCCGGACCGCCATGACGCTCGTCGCGGTCGTAGCCGCGGCCGCGCGAGATTTCACGCACCGACGAGATGCGGTCGTTGAAGCGCGGCAGGCCACGGTATTCGCCCGGCCCGAACTCGGCGCAGTAGCCGCCGAAATCCCTGTTCTCGCAGACCTGCCAGACGCCCGAGCGCACGATGAGGCTCGAAGCGCGGTCGTTGAAGCCCATGTCGTTCAGATTGTAGGCGTCGCGGTCGATGGTGATGCGGGCGCCGCGGAAGTCGCTGTCGGTGAACAGGGTGATCTCGCCGGCAGAGGCGGCTTGGGCAAAGGTCGCCAGCACGGCGACGGCGGCTAACAGGCGTTTCATGGTTTTTCTCCTTCGAGTGATGCTGCTTTAACGCGGCAGGAGCGTAGCACGCGGACATGGCCTTGTAACAAATTCCTACCTGGCTCAGTTCAAGGCTGCAGCAACACCGCCCGCGCGCCCTTCACCAGCGCCGCGCCCATGCGTTCCAGTCGCGGCGGCTGGATTCGCCAGGCATGCCAGTGCAGCGACACGTCCATGTGCAGATCCGGCGTCAGGTCGACCAGCTGGCCGGCCGCAAGCAGGTCGGCGCACTGCTCCAGCGGCAGCATGCCATAGCCCAGGCCGAGCCGGATCGCGTCGGCGAAGGGATCGCTGGCCGGCACGTAGTGAAACGGATACGAACCCTCGGGCAGGCCGAAATGCTGCAGCAGGAAGGCCGCCTGCAGCGAGTCCTTGCGGTCGAACACCACCACCGGCGCCTTTCTTGCGGCCTCGCGCGTAAAACCGTCGGGGAACCAGCGCCGGGCGAAATCGCTCGATGCCACCAGCCGGTAACGCATGGTGCCCAGCGGCGTCACCGTGCAGCCGCGCATCGGTTCCGCTTCGCCGGAGATGCAGGCCAGGGCGCGTCCCTGTTCCAGCAGGGTGAAGGTGTGCCACTGGTCGTCCAGCACGAACTCGACCAGCAGACCTTCCTCTGCCAGGACCGGCGCCAGCACCGGCAGGAGCCAGGTGGCGAGGGTGTCGTTGTTGACGGCCAGCGGTACCCGCACCGGCACGGTCGCGTCGTCAAGCTCGGCCAGGAACTCGGCTTCCAGCAGTTCCCGCCGGCGCAGGAACTGCAGCAGGCGCATGCCCGGCGCGGTCGGGCGGCAGGGACGGGTGCGGATCAGCAGCGGCGTGCCGAGGTCCTGCTCGAGCGCGGAGATGCGCTGGGACACGGCCGAGGGCGTGATGGCCAGCAGGCCGGCAGCCGCTTCCAGGCTGCCGCTGTCGACGGCGGCCAGGAAGGCTTCGCTGCGGCGCGGATCGATCTTCATGGGTGGGCGAAATGGATTAGCAAAATTTACGATACATTAGATTTCGTTAATGTAATTGAAGATTGCCTGCCGGGCAGCCATCCTGTGCGTCTCATCGACAGGAGCACAACATGTTTTCGCAGCAGGTATTTCTACAGGGGTTGGGCATGGGTGCCAGCCTGATCATGCCGATCGGCGCACAGAACGCACACGTGATCCGCACCGGCGTCAGCGGCCGGCACGTCGGGCTGACGGTGGCGGCCTGCATCTTGGTCGATATGACGCTGATCGCGCTCGGCATGGCGGGACTCGGCAGCCTGGTCGAGTCGTCGACCTGGCTGCTGGCGGCGGCGCGCTATGGCGGCGCCCTGTTCCTGCTGTGGTACGGCTTGCGCTGCTGGACCAGCGCGCTGCGCGGCGCCACCAGCGGACCGGCGGCTGGCGCGCAGCAGGCACCGACGGCCCGGCGCGCGCTGGTCACGGTGCTGGCGATGTCGCTGCTCAATCCCCACGTCTATCTGGATACGGTGGTGCTGCTGGGTGCGGTCGGCAGCAGTCTCGCCAGCGGGCACCGCGGCGCTTTCGCGGCGGGGGCGATGACGGCTTCGCTGCTGTGGTTCTCGGTGCTCGGCCTCGGCGCGCGCCGCTGCGCCTTCGTGCTGGGCCGGCCCATGGTCTGGCGCGCGATCGAAGGTTTTACGGGGACGACGATGCTGGTGCTGGCGCTACTGCTGTTGAAAGACGCCTGATCAGGCAGCCAGCGGATTGGCCGGCACATTGGCGGCCAGCGCCTTGCCGCCTTCGACCGACATCTGGGCCGGCAGCGCGACGCCATTCTTGACGGCGGTCAGCTCGGCCAGGATCGACACCGCGATCTCATACGGCGTCTTGCTGCCGATGTAGATGCCGATCGGGCCGTGCAACCTGGCGATCTGCGCTTCGCTCAGGTCGAATTCGCGCAGGCGCTCGCGGCGCCGCGCATTGTTGACGCGCGAGCCGATCGCGCCCACGTAGAAGGCCTCGGTTTTCAGCGCTTCCATCAGGGCGAGGTCGTCGAGCTTGGGATCGTGGGTCAGCGCGATCACTGCGCTGCGGCTGTCGAGCTTCATCTCGAGCACGACGTCGTCCGGCATCGCGTGCACCACGTCCACGCCCGGCAGGGTCCAGCTGCCGCGGTATTCCTCGCGCGGGTCGCACACCGTCACCTGGTATTCCAGCCCGACCGCGATCTGCGCCAGGAACTGCGACAGCTGGCCGGCGCCGATGATCAGCATGCGCAGGCGCGGGCCGTGCACGGTGACCAGACGGCCGTCCGCCATGCGCAGCTGGTCTTCCGGGGCCGCGGTGGCCAGTTCGACCGCGCCGCTGTCCAGGTGCAGGGTGCGGCGGGTCAGCACGCGGCGCTGGGCCAGCGCCAGCAGTTCTTCCATGCGGCTGTGCGCGGCCAGCGGCTCGACCACCAGCTGGATCGTGCCGCCGCAGGGCAGGCCGAAGCGGTGCGCCTCGTCGGCCGAGATGCCGTAGGTGATGACTTCCGGCCGGGTACGCGTGATGCCGTGCTCGCGCACCGCGGCGATCAGATCGTCCTCGATGCAGCCGCCGGAGACGGAACCGACCACCTGGCCGTCGGCGCGGATCGCCATGGTCGCGCCTTCCGGCCGCGGGCTCGAGCCCCAGGTGCGCACCACGGTCACGTACTCGCAAGGGATTCCGTCGCGGAGCCATTGCGCGCAGGCGTGCAGCACTTCGAGGTCGATACTGTCCATTCCGGTTCCTTTTATTGAGCAGCAGGTGCAGACCGCATCCTAGCGCAAAGCCGGGATACGCGTCACAGCTGTCCCAGCACCTGGCGCACGGCCAGTTCGACGGTGTCGTAGGGGACGGCGCCACGCAGCGCCAGCGCCTGCTCCCAGGGGGCGCCTGGGCGGCGCAGCAGCATGATGGGCACGCCGGACACGCCCAGCCGGTGCGCCAGGTGTTCGTCGTCCAGGACCGCGGCCGTATGCCGGCCCTCCTGCAGCGCCTGGCGCAATGCGGCGGCATCCAGCCCGGCTTCCTGGCCGATTGCGCACAGGACGTCGATGTCGCCGATGTCGCGGCCCTGCGCGAAGAAGCCGCGGAACAGCGCCTCGTGCATGGCGGCGAAGCGCCCGTGCGAATCGGCGAAGGTGGCGGCCTCCAGCGCCAGCCGGCTGCGCGGCTGCACCGGCGGCAGCTTCAACAGCATGCCGCGCTGTTCGGCCATCGGATAGACGGCGCGGTTCCAGGTGCTGTGCAGGTAGTCGCCGTCGGGGTCGAGCGTGGGTTTCGGGTCGGGACGCAGTTCGAAGGCACGCCAGACCACCTCGAGCTGGCTGCCGAACTGCTGCTGCAGGCGCTGCAGGGCCGGCAGTTCGAGGTAGCAGAACGGGCAGACGTAGTCGCTCCAGACGTCGATGCGAAGTAAGGTGTCGGTAGCCATGGCCCATGTTACTGCGCGATGCCGGTGATGCCGCGCACGCCTGCCCGGTTCAGGCGTCGGCGCTCAGGCAGCGCTATATTCCTGTTCGATCTCGTCCTTGCGGCCGACAGACGCGATATCGAGGATGACGGTGGCCTTGAAACTGTGGCTGGGGTGGGCGGCGCGGTGCTTGGCGAACCAGAACACCTCTTCGCGTTCCTCGTCCTCGTGCCAGGTCGCGATCAGCTTGTGCTCATCGGGCACGTCCTCGTAATCGAAGGCTTCCAGCGCCGCGTCCTCGACCATGTCGTGCCAGGCCTCGCAATCCTTGCCCCAGGCCAGAACGTAGCGGCAGCCGGCCGCCACCAGCCAGCGGCAGATCTCGGCCTGCCACAGTTCGTCGACTTCCTCCTCGGCCAGCACGATGGCGAGGAAGGGCGACAGGTGGTCGAGTTTCGGTGGTTCGGCGCCGGGCGGCAGCTGCAGGTAAGTCAGGATCTTCTTTTGCATGATGGCGCAAGCTTACCATCCAGCGCTGCCGTATGTGCGCGCCCTAACCGATGCCCCAGCCTGCTTCACCGAACATGAGCGGACGCTCAAATGGGAAGGACGTGCGCATGAATCAGGAACAGGTGGTGGTGATCGGCGGTGGGCTGGCGGGCCTGTCCTGTGCGGTGGCGCTGGCCGACCGCGGGTTGAAAGTGACGGTGCTGGAAGCGGCGCCGGGCCTGGGCGGCCGGGCATCGAGCTGGGCGGAAGCGGCTACCTCCGACGTGGTCGACATCGGCCCGCACATCTTCCACTCCGAATACCACAACATGCTGACCTTCCTGGAGCGCCTCGGCACCAGCCGCCTGATCACCTGGCAGCCAGGCAAGGTGCTGACCATCGCCAGCCAGCCGCAAGCCCTGGCGCTGGAGCACGCGCCGCTGCCGGCGCCCATGAGCCTGATGCCCAGCATCTTCAAGGCGCCGGGCCTGCACCTGGAAGACTATCTGTCGATGGCGCCCACCGCCCTGCGCGGCATGGAATTCGGCGAGGAAGAGGTCGAGCAGCTCGACGCCATCAGCGCCCTCGATTTCCTGCGCCAGGAGGGCGTGAGCGACAACATGATCGACTGGTGGTGGCGCTTCGCGGCCATGGTCGTGACCAACGTGCCGCTGGAGCGCTGCTCGGCGGCGTCGCTGCTGCGCGTCCACGCCCAACTGTCCGGCTACAAGGACCTGCACTTCGGCTTCGGTGCGGTCGGCCTGGGCGAGCTGTACACCGACCAGGCGACCAAGTTCATCGAGGATGCCGGCGGGCGCGTGCTGACCAGCGTAAAAGTGGCGTCGCTGCTGCTCGACCGCCGCATCGATGGCGTGCTGCTGGACGACGGCACCAAGTTGTTCGCCGAGACCACGGTCAGCGCCGTGCCGCCGCAGCAGTTGTTCGACATGCTGCCACCGAGCCTGGCCACACAGGCGCCGTTCGACCAGTTCGATCAGTTCGAGCCCAGTCCCTACATCTCCTGCTACCTGTGGTTCGACCGCGACCTCGAAACCGAACGCTTCTTCGCCCACAAATGGTCGCCGCGGCGCCTAAACTACGATTTTTATGATCTGTGCCAGATCCGCCATGGCTGGGAAGGCCGCCCGACGGTCATCGCCAGCAACATCATCTACAGCCACCGCGCGCATGGCATGACGGACGAAGAGATCGTCCGCGAGACCGTCGCCGAGATCGCCGAATTCGCGCCGCTGGCCGCGCAAGCCAAGGTGGTCCACGCCGACATCCACCGCATCCCGATGGCGATCCCCTGCCCCACGGTCGGCTTCGAGCGCAAGCGCCCGCCGGCGCGCAGTCCCGTACCGGGCCTGGTGCTGGCCGGCGACTGGACCCGTACCCATATGCCCTGCACGATGGAAGGCGCCGTCAAATCCGGCTTTACGGCCGCCGAGGCAGTGCTGGCCGAACGCGGCGAGCATCTGCAGCTGGCGATCCCGGCGCGCACTTACGACGGCATCGCCGGCATGGTACGCAGCGCGGCGGCTGGCAAGCGTGGCGTGCCACCCGCGCCAGAGTCGCAAGGCTGAGGTCAACCGGCGCATCCCTGGCGCGTTGCTGGCATACTAATGCCGTCACCGCACCAGGAGTCATCTTGAAGAAATTCGCATCGATCACCCTCGCCTCTGTCCTGCTTGCGGGCGCGTGCCTGGCCCAGGCCGCCCTGCCGGTCTACGGCTTCGTGGTCAAGAACACCTACCCGCACGATCCGCAGGCCTTCACCCAGGGCCTGTTCATCCGCGACGGCCAGCTGTACGAAAGCACCGGCCAGAAGGGCCAGTCCTCGCTGCGCAGGGTCGACCTCAAGACCGGCAAGGTGCTGCAGAAGAAGGACCTGGCGGCCGAGTACTTCGGCGAAGGCTCGACCGCGGTCGGCGACACCATCGTCGGCCTGACCTGGCAGTCGAACGTCGGCTTCATCTACGATGCCAGGACCTTCGCGCTGAAGGGCCGCTTCAACTACAAGGGCGAAGGCTGGGGCCTGGCCAGCGATGCGAACAACGTCTACATGAGCGACGGCAGTGCCGAGATCCGCATCCTCGACCCCAAGACGCTGGAAGAACGGCGCCGCATTCGCGTGACGGCCGAGGGCAAGCCGATCACCCAGCTCAACGAGCTTGAAGTGGTCGAGGGCGAGATCTACGCCAACGTCTGGGGCACGGACGCGATCGCGCGCATCGACCCGGCCAGCGGCAACGTGGTCGGCTGGATCGATCTCACCGGCCTGCTGCCGCCGGCCCAGCGCGGCACCAGCAACGTGGATGCGGTCCTGAACGGTATCGCCTACGATGGCAAGCATCGCAAGCTGTATGTGACCGGCAAGCTGTGGCCGAAGCTGTACGAGATCGAGTTGGTGCAGATTCGGCGCTAGCCTTGCGTGGGCACGGGGTGCCCACCCTACATCACGTTACGGCGATTACGACTTTGCCGAAGTGCGAGCCCGACTCCATGTGGCGGTAGGCCTCTTTTGCCTGATCGAAGGTGAACACGCGGTCGACCACCGGCTGCAGGCCGCTGGTATCGGCAAAGCGCATGACCTTGTCCAGCATGCTGCGGCTTCCCACGAAAATGCCGACCATGCGCTTGGCGCTGGCCAGCAGGGTGGCCGGATTGACCTCGCCGCCGAAGCCGCTGACGCCGCCGATGATGGCGATGCTGCCGCCCATCGCGGCTGAGGCCACCGAGCGGTTCACGGTGCCCTTGCCGCCGACTTCCAGCACCACGTGCGCGCCGACGCCATGGGTCAGGCGCAGCACCTCTTCCTGCCATTCCGGGAAGGTGCGGTAGTTGATCGTGTGATGCGCGCCCAGCTCCCTGGCACGCTGCAGCTTCTCGTCGCTGGACGAGGTGATGATGGTCTTCAGGCCGGCCGCGATGGCCAGCTGCATGCCGAGCACCGAGACGCCGCCGGTCCCTAGCAGCAGCACGGTGTCGCCGGGACGGATGTTGTTGCTGGACTCGAAGATCGCGTTCCAGGCGGTCACCCCGGCACAGGGCATGGTCGAGGCATCCACGAAACTCATCGCCGGCGGGATCCTGACCAGCGCATCCTCGGATAGCACGACTTCCTCGGCCAGCATGCCGTCGATGTCGCCGCCCAGCGCGTGGCGCACCTTGTCCGGCCCGGTCGGACCGTCCTGCCAATGCGGGAAGAAGGAAGCGGCGACACGGTCGCCGACCTGCACCCGGCTCACGCCCGGCCCCACCGCCAGCACCTCGCCGGCGCCGTCCGAGCAGGGAACGATCGGATCGTCGACGGTGACCAGGTAATTGCCGGTCGCAACCATCAGGTCGCGGTAATTCAGGGACACCGCATGCACGCGCACGCGCACCTCGCCGGTGCCCAGTTCACGTTCGGGAAAATCCACGCACTGCAGCCCGTCGATACCATCGCCAGGAAGAATCTGGTAAGCCCGCATCATTGCCCTCCGTCCATCGCTGTTGCGCCTGCGAACACCCGCGTCCGCACGGCAGGACGAATATTGTGACCCCAAGGTCCAGTATCTGGCGCACGCAAAAAAAGCCCGTCCTGGCAAAGGACGGGCTTGTGCCTGCGGCGGCGCCGGGCTCAGACGCGGCGTACCGGATTGCCGTGGTAGGTCTGCTTCATGAATTTCGACTGCACTTTTTTCAGCAGAAAACCGGCGATGGCCATCATGATCATCTTGCGCATAATTATCTCCGTCCTGTAGATAAAGGGTTAGCGATTACCTTACCCAAAACTTCAGACCGGTGGCGCTCACTAGCTCACTTTTTCTGCGACGGGATGAAATCCCTGAGCACCGCCTCGCGCATCAGCTGCGGCGGCAGGATGCCCTGGGCGATCACGAAGTCGTTGAACGCCTTCAGTTTGAAACGCTCGCCCAGTTCGATCTCGGCCAGGGTCTTCAGTGCGCGCAGCTTGACGTAGCCGTAATAGTAGGCGGTGGCCTGGCCGGGGTTGCGGTAGGAATAGCGGTCCACTTCCGACTGCGCGAAGGGTTCCGACAGCACCACCTCCTTCATCAGGAAAGCCTTGGCCTGTTCCGGCGTCATGCGGCCCAGGTTGATCTGTGGGTCGAGCATGGCGCGCGCCATGCGCAGCAGGCGCGCATGCAGCGATACCAGCTGCCCTTCCGGCGGCATGTAGGGCAGCACCAGCGCTTCCGAATACAGGCCCCAGCCCTCGACGTTGGTGCTGTTGAAGGCAAAGCGGGCGCGCGCCACCGACATGCCCTGCTCCACCATCGACGCGAACTGCAGCTCATGGCCCGGACGCGCTTCGTGCGCGGCCAGGGTCCAGGACATCGCCGCGAAGTCGAAGTCGTTCATCTTCTCCTTCGACTTGGCATTCGGGTTCGCCAGCGGGATCACGAATTCGCCGTATTCTCCGGTGTTGCCGATCATGCGCGGCGGGTTCATGAAGGGCGCCGGCGAGCGCGCCGCCTCGGCCGGGGTCGCGGTGCGGATGTTCGCCTCGCGCGTGGGCAGGGTCACCAGGTCGTGCTGGCGGATGATGGCTTCGATGTCCTTCAGCCGCTCGCGGTAATAGGGCAGCAGCTGCTCCGGCGGGATCGCCGTCTTCTTCAGTTCGCGCATCACGTCGCGGTAGTCGCTCGACTTGAAACCGCGCTGCGCCGCGACCGTGTTCGCCACCACCTGCATCTGGTCGCGAACTTCCTGGAAATCGAAGCTGGCGCGCTCGATCATCTGCTCCGGCGCGATGTCGACGCCGACGTTGCGCAGGCGGTTCACGTAGATCGCTTCCGGCAGTCGCACATCCTTGCGCGCGCGCGGCAGGATGCGGCCTTTTACGAAGGCGTCGTAATCCCTGACCTGCTGGCGCAGGCTCGCCAGGTCGGCTTCCCAGCCGCTCAACTTGGCCTTCTTGAAGAGGTCTTCGATGCCGTCCAGGTAGGTGGCGTTGTTGTTCAGGCCTTCCTCGACCTCGCCCACATAAGGACCGATCAGCGCCTTGTTGGCCAGGCGCTCCTCGGTACGCGCGCGCACCAGCGTGGCGATCGGGGTGCTGCCCGGCTCGGTGCCGGCATAGCGCTTCAGGCGCACCAGCGCCAGCTTCTGGCGTTCCGGCTTGTTGCGCGGGTCGAGCAGGGCGCGCAGGCCGCCGAATACCAGCTCGCCGACGTTGGTGTAGTCGAGCAGGTACTGGCGCTCCAGCTTCATGCTGGTCACCTGCTTCTCGCGCGAGTCGATCAGGATGTCGAGGTCCTGCCCGACCTTCGGATCCTTTTCAGCTGCGCGCTGGCGGCGCAGCTCCAGCAGGCGTTTCTCGGTGTCGGCCAGTTCGCGTTCGTAGTCGCGCGGCTTGAAGTCGGCGACCATCGTGTCGAAGCTCTCGTCGCCCAGCTGGGTCGATTCCTCGGGGTGGTATTTGCCGGTGTCCTTCAGGACCGGTTGGGTGTAGGCGTCGCTGCGTGCGACCCATGCAGGGGGTACGGCGGCGATTGCATTGCTGGCGGCGAGAACGAGGGCAAGACCAAGCTTGGAACGCGACATGCGGCTTCCTTTGCAAAAAGGTAAAAGCGCATTCTAGACCGGCTTGCTGACCATGAACCAGAAAATGAAAACGAAGGCGATGAAGGCGGGAATCCCCAGCGCGACCCAGGTTTTAAAATATTTCCAGTACAGCGGCGGCAGCGTCGTGCTGCCGGTGCGCACCGCCTCGGCAGCGATGTCGCGCAGGCGCATCTGCAGCCACACCACCGGCAGCCAGCAGGCGCCCGCCAGCACATACAAGGCCACCGACCACATGATCCACTTGCTATGGAAGGGATAGCCGGCCAGGTGCATCATGTAGAAGCCGGTAGCTGGCTGGGCGATAGCAGTGGTGGCCGTGAACAGCCAGTCGGCGATCACGACGTACTTGCTGACCACGGCGATCGCACGCACGTCGCGGCTGACGTTCGCGAACAGCATGTACCAGGCGGAGCCGATGCCGGTGCCGAACAGGAAAGTCGACGACAGGATATGCAGCCATTTCACGACAACGTAATCCATTATTTCTCCTCGTCTTCGAGCTGGTAGAGCAGCCAGATGGCGGCCAGCATCGGCAGGTTCTTCGTCAGCGGTCCATAGGGGTGGACCAGGAATTCCGGCAGCTTGAACGCGATCACCACCGTATAAAAACCGATCAGCCCCAATTGTGCCAGCCATAGCCAGCGCCTGCGTTTTACAAACAGGATGCCCAGGCCCAGCAGCAGGTCGAAGGCGGACGCACCGTACAGCATCAGCGGCTGCAGCTCGGGCGGGATGCCGGTGCGCGCCAGCAGCTCGTAACTATCCGTCACCGGATACACGAAGGCCGAGACGAAGGCGGTGACGATCCACACCAGCGCGATGCTGATGCGCAGGATGGGCAGCAGCCAGTCCAGTTTTGCGCGCGCGCGCTCGGCCCGCGGATCGGTGACGAAGGAAGCGATCGCGCGCGCCGGCCGGCCCAGCAGGCGTAGGGTCGGGCCGGGGTCGTCGGTGTTGCCGCGGTCCAGCATGCGCAGCGCTTCCGGGTCGAGCAGGCCGCCCGGCAGCCAGCGGCCGAGCCGCGCCAGTCCGCGTGCGACCTTACCCGGCAGGCGCAGCACGCGCAGCCGGTTCATGCCCATCGCGCTGCGCAAGGCTGCCAGGTAGTCCGTGAAGGGCAGCGCCTGCGGTCCGACCAGCGCGATGCGCTGCACGGTGCCGGCGGACGCCGCGCCGTCCTGGTCGAGGTACAGGCGCCGGCGCAGCAGGGCAACGATGGCGGCTACCACATCGTCGACGTGGATCGGCTGCACCAGCTGCGGCGCATCGCCGAAGCGGACTGCGAAGGGCATCGAGGCCAGCGCCTTGAACACGCGCGCGCTGGTGCCGTCGCTGCCGTACACCAGCGAGGGCTGGACGATCGCGGCGCGCACCGGCAGCGTGGCCAGGTAGTCGTCGGCGGCCTTCTTCGACAGGTGGTAAGCGGTGTCGGCCTGCGCATCCGCACCCAGTGCCGAGAGTTGCACGACCATGTGCACGTCGTGCGATTCGGCACAGGCCGCGAACAGCGCGCGCGGGGTCTGCACATGCAGTTTGTCGAAGGTCTGGGCGCCGCTCTCGCGGAAGATGCCGACGGTGTTGATCACCGCGTCGATGTTGGACAAGCGCGCCAGCCAGGCCGATTTGTCGGTATCTTTGGTGAAGTCGGCGTGAATGAAGGACAGGCGAGCGTCATTGCTGGGCTTCACCTTGCGCACTGCGCAGACGACCTCGTGGCCTTCCGCCAGCAGCGCCTGCAGCAGATGTTGTCCAATGAATCCGCTTGCACCCGTCAGCAAGATCCGCATGCACACCCTTTCGTAAAGGACCGATATGGAACCATGGAAAACTGCATGGCAGCGCGGCCTGGTCGGCGGCGCGAGCTCCAGCCTGCTCTCGACTGCCGCCCTGGTCGCGCTCGGCAAACGCGAAGCGGGCAGCGCCTATGCCCCGACGAATGCCGTCAGCCACTGGATCTACGGCGACAAGGCGACCGGCCGCCACGGCGCCTCGGCGCGCTACACCCTGCCCGGCTATTTGATCCACCACGGCTGCGCGACGTTCTGGTCGGTGATCTTCGAGCGCCTGTGCGGCGAGCTGCTCGACCGCAAGGACCCCGCGCTGACGCTCGGCATCGGCACGGCCTCGGGCGCCGTGGCCTGCTTCGTCGACTACCAGCTGACGCCCGACCGCCTGAAACCCGGCTATGAAAATCACCTCTCGCGCCCCGCGCTGGCCGTGGTCTACGGCGCCTTCGGGCTGGGCCTGACGCTCGGCGCCATGCTGTGCCGCCGCTGAGCGCTACTCCCTTGTTCGAAGTGTAAGCGAGAAGGGAAAAGCGTGCCGCCCGCCGACATCCCTCTCTTCATCTACGCCCTGATGCTGCACGGCCTGATCGGCGGACTGGACGTGTTCGTCAACCACGAGCTGCTGGCCAGGTTGCCGCGTCAGGCCTGGGCGGCGCCGGAGCAGCGCATGCACAGCGCGCGCGATGTCGTCGTCGAAGGCGATACCCGGGTCTTGCCGAAGCCGGAGCGGGTGCTGCACCTGTTCCTGTTCATGAACCTGGGGGCGCTGCTGGTGCTGGTGGGACAAATGGTGTATGGCTGGCATGCCTTGCCGGACGGGATACAGCCCACCGATTACGGCTGGGCGAGCTGGGTACTCAGTACGATGGGCATCGGTGCCTTGGTATGGGCGATCCGGGACGGCCTTGTAGGGTGGGCACACCGTGCCCACGATACTGCCCACCCCACCGATCAGAAGCTGTAGTTCGCCCGCGCGTAGATATACCGGCCACCGGTGCCGAACGGCGTGTAGTTGGCGAACGGCGTATTGCTGGTCGTATTCAGCGACGGCGGCAGCGTCTCCGAGTACTGGTCGAACAGGTTGTCCACACCCAGGGCCAGGTTGATCTTCGGCGTCAGCGCGACACGGCCTTCCAGGTCGACCAGGGTCTTGGCGCCCAGCTCGAAGTCGAAGGCTTGCGTCGTGCCCGGCGACAGCACCTCGCCGTAGCGGGTCGCGCGTGCAGTCAGCCCCCATTGCGCCAGCTTCCAGTTGACGCTGGCCGTGATCTTGTTCTTCGGCTGTCCCTTCTCCATGGTCAGCACGTTCAGGCGGTCGAACAATACCGGCGCCGGGTTCAGCGCCGCCAGCTGGGCCGTGGTCGGCACCTTTTCGACCTTGGTGCGGTTGAAGTTGCCGGCCAGGGTGAAGTCGAAACGGCCGCTGCTGCCCAGGTTCAGCGGGTAGTTGGCGACGATGTCCACGCCTTCGGTCTTGGTGTCGACGCCGTTGATGAAGAAGCGGCCGCCGCCCACGCCGGTGAAGCCGCGCGAGACGATGTAGTTGCGCACCGCTGCCGAGGTCAGGTTCTCCGACAGGACGATGCGGTCGGTCACGTCGATGCGGTAGGCGTCGACCGTCACGGTCAGCGGATCGAAACGCATCACCGCGCCGATCGAGACGTTCTTCGACTTCTCGGCCTTCAGCGGCTGGGCGCCGAGCGCCACCGCGACCGGGTCGGTCGGCTTGAAGGTCGTGATCTCGAACGGCACGCCGTTGATGAAGTTGGTCGAGGTCGAGGTGAAGTTCTGCTGCTGCAGCGAAGGCGCGCGGAAACCGTTCTGCAGCGCGCCGCGCAGGGCGAAGGTTTTACTGAAGTCGAAGCGCGCCGACAGCTTGCCGGACAGGTTGCTGCCGAAGTCCGAGTAATGCTCGCCGCGCACCGCCGCCGACAGCAGCAGCTGGTCGGTGACGTTCGCCTCGAGGTCGACGAAGGCGCCGACCGCGTTGCGGTGGGCGTCGGTTTCGTTGGCTGGACGGAAGCCCGGGAACACCTGGGCGCCCGGCGCCGCCGGGGTGCCGTTGGCCAGCACCTCGCCGCCGTAGCGGTAGGAGTCCGGTTCGCCGGCGTTCAGCTGATAACCCTCGCGGCGCGCCTCGATGCCGACCGCGACGTTCAGCGGCGAGGCCAGCGAGGGCATGTCGACCTTGCGCACGCCGGTCAGGTTCAGCACCGTCTGGTCGTAGCCGAAGCCGCCGGCATCGAACACGGTCTTGCTGGACGCGCCGATCGAGCGGTTCAGGGTGTTCTGGATTTCATAATCCATCTTGTTCTTGCCGTAGACGATGGACGCGTCCATGTCCCAGGCGCCCAGCGTCCAGGTCACGCCGCCGGCGGCGCTGTAGTCGTCCACGGTCGGGGCGATGATCGGCAGGAAGCCGTTCGGGTAGATCGAGGGGATGTTGCGCACGTCCTGCGGGGTGCGGAAGTAGCCGGCCGAACGGGCGTCGCGGTTCTGGTAGCTGGCCCAGCCGTAGATCTTGACGTCGCCGCTGAGGTTGTTGCCGGCGTTGACGAACAGGGTCGACTGCTTCACTTCCGGCTCGCCGTACCAGGCGTCGAAGCGGTTGATGGTCAGCTCGCGCGGATCGTAAGCGGTGCCGATCTTCGGATACAGCTGGCGCATGTCGTAGCCGGCGCGTTCGGTGTGTTCCTGGTTCTTGTATTCGGCGGCCAGGGTGACGTAGCCACTCTCGCCCCACGGCAGGCCCTTCCAGGCGCTGACGGTGGTGGTCTGGCCGTCGGTGCGCTTGCGCGAATTCGGCGCGGTCCAGGTGGCGCCGGCCGGTGCGACATCGTTCAGCAAGTCGTATTCGGTCTTGTGCAGGCCATACACGACGGTGCCCTCGCCACCGCTGCGGTCGGTGCGCAGGCGGACGTTGACCACGCCGGAAATCGCATCCGAGCCGTACTGGGCGGCGGCGCCGTCACGCAGCACCTCGATGGTCTTAACCATGGCCGATGGGATGGTATTCAGGTCGACCGCCGCCGAACCGCGGCCGATGCTGCCGTTCAGGTTCACCAGCGACGAAGCATGGCGGCGCTTCGAATTGACCAGCACCAGCGACTGGTCCGGTGCCATGCCGCGCAGCGTGGCCGGGCGGATGGTGTCAGTGCCGTCGGTCAGCGAAGGGCGTGGGAAGTTCAGGGAAGGCAGGGCGACCGACAAAGCCTGGTTCAGCTCGGTGGAACCGGTGGTTTTGAGGGTCTCGGCGGAGATGATGTCGACCGGCGAAGCGGTGTCCAGCGCAGTGCGGTTGGCGACCCGGGTACCGGTGACGACCACGGTGGCGGCATTGCCCGGCGTGGCGCTGGCGCTGGCGGTGTCGCCGGTTTCCTGGGCTTGGGCGGCGCCTGCGAACAGGGAAGCAATCGACAGGGCGACCAGGGTTTTTTGCGGTGCAAATCCTTGTTTCATCTCTTGTTCCTGCTTGTTGGGATGTCAACGATACTGTTCCGCAGGTTTATCGTTGTCAATTAACCCAACTTGTAGAGATGTAATTACGCAACATTGCGCGTATGTCAGGAAACTGTAAGCAACACGTCGTTTCCCCGCCACCACCCGTCGTTCCCGCCACCACCCGTCGTTCCCGCCACCACCACGTCGTTCCCGCGAAAGCGGGAACCCATACGTCGCGTGCGTTTAATGCTTCCCGCGCAAGCGCTGAACGATCGTCACCCCCAGCAGCACGACAGCGCCGATAATCACCCCGGCCACCGCATCGATCAGGGTCGGCGTCACCGCTGCCAGCAGACCGCCGACCAGCGGCACGCCGGACACCGCATGCGCCGCGCCCTCCGCCAGGTGGTGCAACGGCTCGACGGCATGGCCGATGATGCCGCCGCCGACCATGAACATGGCGACCGTGCCGATCACCGACAGCGCCTTCATCAGGCGCGGCGCGGCGGCCAGCAGCAGGTTGCCGATCGCGCGCGTGGCGGCGCCGCTCTTGCGGCTCAGGTAGAGGCCGAGGTCGTCGATCTTGACGATGCCGGCGACGATGCCGTAGACCCCGATCGTCATCGCCACCGCCACCGCGACCAGCGCCGCGACCTGGGCGCCGAAGGAAGCGCCCTGCTCGTTGACCACGCCCAGCGAGATCACGATGATTTCCGCCGACAGGATGAAGTCGGTGCGCACCGCACCCTTGATCTTCTCCTTTTCGACTTCGCGCATGTCGGCCTTGGCCGCCAGCGCCGTCGCCAGCTCTTCTTCGTGGGCGGCATCCTCGGCGCTGCTGTGCAGGAATTTGTGGGCCAGCTTCTCGAAGCCCTCGAAGCAGAGGTAGGCGCCGCCCACCATCAGCAGCGGCGTGATCGCCTGCGGCAGGAAGGCCGAGATCGCCAGCGCGGCCGGCACCAGGATCGCCTTGTTCTTCAGCGAGCCGACCCCGACCGCCCATACCACCGGCAATTCGCGGTCGGCGTTCACGCCGGTTACCTGCTGGGCATTCAGGGCCAGGTCGTCGCCGAGTACCCCGGCGGTCTTCTTGGCTGCCACCTTGCTCATCAGGGCAACGTCGTCGAGCACGCTGGCGATGTCGTCGATTAACGCTAATAAACTACCTGCAGCCATTGTTCTGCCTCCAATATCAAGATGGCCACATCTTAACTGAGGCGTCATGACATCCTCACACGGTTCAGACGCGTTTTTTGCGTTTCATCCCTGAAAATCTGCATCTCGTCGCTTTCCGGCAGAGGCATCGTGCCGGCCTACGTATAGTGACAACATTGGCTGCGGTACAGCAGCCTTGCCGACGAAGGAGATGCCATGACCACCAATTTCGCCAATTTCGCCAAGCTCGAGCTGCCGGTCGCGCCGCGCCGCCGGGCCCGTCCGCCGAAGCGCAAGACCCGCATCACGATCTACCTCGACGATGAAGTGCTGGACGAGTTCCGCTCGCGCGCCGAGCGCACCGGCACCGGCTACCAGACCCTGATCAACGCCGCCCTGCGCACCCGCCTGGCTGTGCAGGAGGCACCGCTCACGCCCGCCTGACCCCGCCCAAAACGCAGAAAGCCCGCCACGACAGGGCGTACGCGAAGCGTGCGTCTTGCCTGGAGATTACACTGGGCAATTAATTATGCTAATCTTCCGGCTCTTTCAACCCGGAGGATTTATGAAAAAAGGCGAACTGATCGCTGAATTTGCGAAGCGTACCGAAATGTCGGGTGCCGCTGCCAACGAAGCAGTCAACACCATCATCGACATCATCACCGAGCGCCTGAAAAAGGGCGACACGGTCGGTATCACCGGCTTCGGCACGTTCTCGATCACCAAGCGCGCTGCCCGTAAAGGCCGCAACCCGGCAACCGGTGAAGTCATCAAGATCGCCGCATCGAAGACCCCGCGCTTCGCTGCCGGTGCGACCCTGAAGGCCGCCGTCAACCCGAAGAAGAAGTAAGCTGTATCTCCGCGGCGGGCCGCAGTCCGGTAGCATGCCGGTTCCTGCGCCCTGCCCGTCCCCATTTCCGCATCACCCCTATTCTCCTTTCCCATGCTGCTCTCCACCTGGATCGCGTTCGTCATCGCCGGTGTCCTGATTGCCATTTCTCCCGGTTCCGGCGCTGTGCTGTCGATGTCGCACGGCCTTGCCTACGGCCTCAAGAAGGCCAGCGCCACCGTGCTGGGATTGCAGCTGGGCCTGATCCTGGTGCTGGTCATCGCCGGCGCCGGCGTCGGCTCGCTGGTGCTGGCCTCCGAGTCCGTGTTCACCGCCGTGAAGATCGCCGGCGCGCTGTACCTGATCTGGCTGGGCATCGGCCAGTGGCGCGCCAAGGCCAAGGCGAGTGGCGTGCCGACCGCCGGCCTGGCCGCCCATCCCTCGTTCCGCCAGCGCGTGCTGACCGGCTTCCTGACCAACGCCACCAACCCCAAAGGGATCATCTTCATGGTCGCGGTGCTGCCCCAGTTCATCTCGAAGGACGGCTCGATGCTGCTGCAGCTCGCCATCCTGGGCGTCACCATGGTCACCATCGACACCACCGTGATGCACGGCTACGCCTTCCTGGCCTCGTCGATGCAGCGCTTCTTCCGCGACGAACACGCGGTCAAGATGCAGAACCGTTTCTTCGGCGCGGTGCTGATGGTGATGGGCTGCCTGCTGTTTTTGGTAAAACGTGGCCACGGTTGAGCTTTGTATCGTCAATAGCTGTTTCGCAACGATTTGTAACGGCTGTCGGCGCCACTGGTCCCTGTCGCGTTGTTTACTGGTAAAACCTAACAACAATCCACGCTGGAGACATGCGATGTCCAATCCGATCCTGAAGACGGCCCTGGCGCTGGCCTTTACCACCCTGTCCGCGCTGGCCGTGGCGGCGGACGAACCCCCGGCGCGCGTCGGCCGCATCGCGCTGACCCAGGGCATCGTCAGCATCGGCGGCGACGTCGGCGCCGAGATGAACCCGACCCAGGTCAACTGGCCGGTCACTTCCGGCAATATGGTCACCACCGGCCTCGGCGCCCGCACCGAGCTGCGGGTCGGCTCGACCTCGATCCGCCTGGACGGCGATTCCTCGCTCGAAATCATCGAACTCGACGACGACAGCATCCGCCTGCGCCTGCACTACGGCAGCGCCAGCGTGCGCGTGCTGAACCCGGACGTGCTGCGTGGCTTCGAGCTGGTCACGCCGCAGGCACGCGTGCGTCTGCAGGAGCCGGGCCGGGTGCGCGTCGATACCGAACGCGTGCGCGACACCAGCGCGGTCAGCGTGTTCGCCGGCATGGCGCTGGTCGAATCGGGCGGCTCGCAGCTGGCGGTGCGCGCCGGCAAACGCCTTGACGTGACCGACGACGACATGCGCACCGCCAGCGCGGTGCAGGATGCCTTCGACAGCTGGTCGGCCTCGCGTGACCGGATCGAGGACAACGCGGCATCGAGCCGCTACGTGACGGCCGAGATGACCGGCTACGAAGACCTCGACCGCTACGGCAGCTGGCGCGCCGACAGCGAATACGGCCCGCTGTGGACGCCGCAGGTGGCCAGCGACTGGGTGCCCTACCGCGACGGCAGCTGGACCTGGATCGACCCCTGGGGCTGGACCTGGGTCGACAACGCGCCCTGGGGCTATGCCCCCTTCCACTACGGCCGCTGGGTCTTCGTGAACAATCGCTGGGCCTGGGCCCCGGGCAGCCGCGCCGAACGGCTGGTGTGGGCGCCGGCGCTGGTCGGCTGGGTCGGCGGCGCCGGCTGGGACATCACCTTCCGCGACCGCAGCCGCCGTCCCGGCTTCGGCTGGTACCCGCTGTCGCCGCACGACCGCTATGTGCCGTCCTACCACGTGTCCGCAGACCGCCTGCGCTGGCTGAACAACCATGTGCGTCCCGATCCGCGCCGCGGCCGCGATTACCGCCCGCACGGCCTGACCGTGGTGCCGCAGGACCGCTTCGGCCCTGGCGGCCGGGTCAACGTGCCGCGCGCGCCGCTCGCCACCGTGCCCCCTAGCCTGGTGCACAACGGCCAGAACATCGGCATCCCGCCGGCCAGCGCCCCGCCGGCGCCGCCCGGCCGTCCGCACCGCGGTGCGCCGTCCGATCGTGCCGATCGCAACGGTGACCGCGACGGCGGACTGGGGCGCCCAGACCGGCTGCAGAGCGGCCGCATCGAGACCGGCCGTGCCGACCGCGACGGCGACCGCGACGGCGGACCGGGCAAGCCGGACCGCTTCGACCGTTCGCAAAGCGGCCGCATCGAGACCGCGCGCGTCGACCGCGACGGTTTTGCGCGCCAGCGTCCGCCGGTACAGCAGCAGGCCCCGGGCCTGGTGCCGGTGCCGCCGCCGGTCAAGGCCCAGCCGGTGGTGAGCCCGACGCCGCACATCGCACCGACGCCGCAGCCGCTGACCGGCAACATGCCGCCCGTGCAGCAGCCGCCGAACCAGGGCTGGCAGCGCCCGGACCGCCGCGACTGGAACGGCTTCGACCGCGACCGCCGCGACGGCCGCGGCAACGACGAGCCGCGTCGCGAACGCCGGGACGATGAGCGCCGCGATGAGGAGCGCCGTGGCGACGACCGCCGCGAGCGCCGCCAGCCGCCGGTATCGATGGCAGCGCCGGCCGCGCCGGTCCAGCAGACGCCCGTGATGGTGATGCCGCAGCCGGCATCGCCGCCCGCATCACAGCCTTCCTCGCAGCCTGCTTTGCAGCCGATGGCGGAAGCGCGCTTCGAGCGTCCGCATCGCGGCGATGGCGAGCGCGGCCGGGAAGCGCCGCAGCGCTTTGCAGCGCCTACGCCTGCGCCTACGCCTGCCCCCGCGCCGGTCGCCGCACCGGCACCGGCACGTGCCCCCGCGCCGGTTGCTGCACCCGCACCTGCGCCGGCCCCGGTCGCGCGCCCTGCGCCGCCGCCACCGCAGCCGCAAGCGAGCGCGCCGCCGCGCCCGGCACCTGCGCGGGCCGAGGAACGCCGCGGCGGCGGCGAGCACGGCCGCCAATCCGAGCGCTGAACCGGTCTGCTCCGGGTTGCGTCAGCGGCGCAACCCGGACAGATTGGCTACAATGCGGGTTTTACAGGAGTGGCCATGGACCCGAAAGAATCCCTCATCGAATACCCCAGCGATTTCCCGATCAAGGTGATGGGTGCGACGCATGAGACCTTCGCAACGACCATCCTCGAGCTCATCGTCCTGCACGACCCGACTTTTCATGAAGGCAAGATGGAAGTGCGTCCTTCGTCCAAGGGTTCGTACACCGGCCTGACCGTGACCGTGCGCGCGACCAGCCGCGAGATGCTGGACAAGCTCTACACCGAGCTGTCGAAGCATCCGATGGTCAAAGTCGTCCTCTAAGCGACACTGAGCAACAGTATTCAGGGGTCCTGCGGGCACGGGACATGAGCCTGGCTTATAATGTCGAGGCATTCCATTCCCGTCCCCACAGTTTCCATGCCAGCGAACCGCCCTGCCATCCGTGAGCTCGGCCGCGCCGATTACGACACCGTCTTCGCCGCCATGCGCGCCTTCACGGATGCGCGCACGCCCGATACCCCCGACGAACTCTGGATCGTCGAGCACCCGCCGGTGTACACGCTCGGCCTCGGCGCCGACCCCGGCCACATCCTGAGCGCCCACGACATTCCCGTGGTGCAAACCGACCGCGGTGGCGAAGTGACCTACCACGGTCCGGGCCAGGTCGTGATCTACCTGCTGATGGACCTGCGCCGCAACAAGCCCGGCGGCAAGCTGTATGCGCGCCAGTTCGTCAACAAGATCGAGCAGGCGGTCATCGATGTGCTGGCGGCGTATAATCTGGCAGGTGAACGCGTCGACGGCGCGCCCGGCATCTACATCGCCGAAGGACCGCGCAAGGGCGCCAAGATTGCCGCCCTCGGCCTGAAAGTGCGCGGTAACGGCTGCACCTACCACGGCGTATCGCTGAACGTGGCGATGGACCTGGCGCCCTTTACCTGGATCAACCCGTGCGGCTATTCCGGGCTGGCCACGGTGGACATGCGCACCATGGGCGTGGAAGCGCCGCTGCATGACGTCCAGCAGGCGCTGGCGCAGGCGCTGGTGCGCCATCTGGCGGTCGAGCCAGAAGCCGCAACGATCAACTCCAACTGAACGCCCATCGGGCGAAAGAGCAAGAGCACATGACTTCCGAAATCGATACCGGCACTGCCGCAGCAGTGGCCTACAACGCCAGCGCCAAGCAGAAAGGCTCCGACAAGACCTCGCGCATCCCGATCAAGATCGTGCCGATCGAGCAGCACGAGCGCCTCAAGAAGCCGGACTGGATTCGCGTCAAGGCCGCCACCGCGTCCTCGCGTTTCTACGAGATCAAGGACATCCTGCGCGCCAACAACCTGGTGACCGTGTGCGAGGAAGCCAGCTGCCCGAACATCGGCGAATGCTTCGGCAAGGGCACCGCCACCTTCATGATCATGGGCGACAAGTGCACCCGCCGCTGCCCGTTCTGCGACGTCGGCCACGGCCGTCCGGATCCGCTGGATGTGAATGAGCCGGGCAACCTGGCCAAGACCATCGCCGACCTGCGCCTGTCCTATGTCGTGATCACCTCGGTCGACCGCGACGACCTGCGCGACGGCGGCGCCGGCCACTTCGTCGAGTGCATCCAGAAGACCCGCGCATTGAGCCCGAACACCAAGATCGAAGTGCTGGTGCCGGACTTCCGCGGCCGCCTGGAAAAGGCGCTGAACATCTTCGCCGACGGCCTGCCGGACGTGATGAACCACAACTTGGAAACCGTGCCGCGCCTGTACAAGGAAGCGCGCCCGGGCGCCGACTACCAGCACTCGCTGGTGCTGCTGCGCGATTTCAAGGCCAAGTACCCGAACGCGGTCACCAAGTCCGGCCTGATGGTGGGCCTGGGCGAGACCGACGAGGAAATCCTCGAAGTCATGCGCGACATGCGCGCGCACGACATCGACATGCTGACCATCGGCCAGTACCTGGCGCCGTCGAACTCGCACCTGCCGGTGCGCCGCTACGTGCACCCGGACACTTTTAAAATGTTCGAAGAGAAGGCCTATGAGATGGGCTTCGTGCACGCGGCCGTGGGTGCGATGGTGCGTTCGTCGTATCACGCCGACCAGCAGGCGCACGAGGCAGGCGTGGCTGCGTAAGCCAGTCTTTTCCAGCAGTACAGCGTGGGCGGAGGCCGCCCACCCTACGGAATATGATCCGGTAGGGTGGGCGGCCTCCGCCCACGGCTTTTTCTCCAAGGCTAGCTGAACATGGCCCATGCGCCATCCGCGTTATATTGGCAACAAACCAAGCCTGTCCCCCAAGAACATGATTCAACATCGCAGCGATAACGATTCCGACACCAACCTGGGCGACGACGACGCCTTCCTCGAACACGACCTGAAACTGGCCGCGCGCGGCGTCGAGCTGGTCAAGATGGAAGGTCGCGTCTTCCTGCGCTTTGCCGGCGCGGTGCGCGTCGACGGCCTGCACGTCGACTACCGCCTGGTACCGGCGCGCGGCGTGCTGGCCAAGCCGAGCAAATGGCGCAAGATGGATCTCGGCGCGCGGCGCGAACTGATCGAGGAACGCGCCACCCGCGATGCCATCGACGACCTCAACCAGGACGTCGAGGAATTCGTGCGCGACATCGCCGACCGCTGCGAGGACGCCGGCTTCGACCCGATGCTGTTCCTGCACGTGCTGGAAGAGCTGGAAACTTCGGAGCCGGCCGAATACGTGTTCGAGCGCATCCACCAGCGCCTCGAGCACGCCGTCGAACGCGATCAGGAAGAGCGCCACGCCGCGCGCACCAAGGAAAGCATCAACCTGGCGGAATACCCGCAATCCTTCGAGGTCGCCAGCAAGATGGCGCGCCGCTTCATTGCCCTGCTCGGGCCGACCAACTCCGGCAAGACCCACCGCGCGATGGAGCACCTGGCGCAGGCCGAGAGCGGCGTCTACCTGGCGCCGCTGCGCCTGCTGGCGCTGGAAAACTACGAACGCCTGCAGGGCGTGATCAAGGAAGATGGCGAACCGCTGGCAGTCAGCCTGGTCACCGGCGAAGAGCGGCGCCTGGCCGAGAACGCGACCCACGTCGCCAGTACCGTCGAGATGCTCGACACCAAGACCAAGGTCGAGGTGGCGGTGATCGACGAGATCCAGATGCTGGCCGACCGCGACCGCGGCGCCGCCTGGACCGCGGCCGTGTGCGGGGCGCCGGCCTCGGTCGTCTACCTGGTCGGGGCACCGGAAGCGCGGCGCGCGATCGAGGCGCTGGCCGAGCGCCTGGAATGCCCGCTCGAAGTCCACGTGCTCAAGCGAAAGGCGCCGCTGTCGATGGAACCCAGCGCCGTGCGCAAGATCCGCAACCTGCGGCGCGGCGATGCCGTGATCGCCTTTTCGCGCCGCAACGTGCTGATGTGGCGCGACATGATCACCGAGATGGGTTTGTCGGTGGCCACGGTGTACGGCAATCTGTCGCCGGAAGTACGGCGCGCCCAGGCCGAGCGTTTCCGTGAAGGGCAGGCCGATATCGTGGTCGGCACCGACGCCATCGCGATGGGCTTGAACATGCCGATCCAGCGCATCGTGATGACCACGGCGGTGAAATACAACGGCGTCGAGGAAGAAGAAATTTCGGCGGCGCTGGCCAAGCAGATCGCCGGGCGGGCAGGGCGCTATGGCGTGCATGAAGAAGGTTTTGTGGCCGGCTACGACGACGAGACCCACGACATCATCCGCTCGCTGATGAAGGAAAAGATCCCGCCCGTCAAAGCCAGCGGCTTCGCGGTGGCGCCTTCGCTCGAGCAATTGCACCGCATCGCTTCGGTGACCGGCGAAACCTCGCTGGTGAAATTGCTGAAGCGTTTTGTCCACAACATCGACGTGCCGGACGGCTTCTTCTATCCGCGCATCACGGAAGAGCAGAACGAGCGCGCCGAGTGGCTCGACACCCTCGATTTGTCGGTGGCCGAGAAATTCACGATGTCGCTGGTGCCGATCTCGACCCGCGTGCCGACGCTGGAAAGCGCCTGGTCGCACTGGGCGCAATCGCTGGCCAAGAAGCGGGTCTGCAAGTTGCAGCCGCATCCGCAGGAGATGTTCTGGCAGAACCTGCAGGAAGTCGAGGACACTTGCCGCATGTATTCGGCCTATGCCTGGCTGGGTTACCGGATGCCGGATTATTTCCCCAGCATCGAGCTGGCCCAGCAGCTGGCGCGCGAAGCCTCGGAGCGCGTCGATTCGCTGCTGCAGCAGCAGAATGCGGCGGCGCGCAAGCGGCAGTCGAAAAAGGAGCGGGGCCGCTGGTAAGGCCAGCGACCGAGCGGCCGGGTAAGGGGATCAGTACGTCCGCCGCTCCGGCTGTCCCTTCGCATCCAGTTTGAGCACGCCCGGAATCCGGCGCAGCTTGTCCAGCAGCATATGGAAATCGCTCTCGGACATGCGGGAAAAGGCAATCAGCACGTCGTCCACCTTGGACGCCTCTTCCTGCTGCTGGACGATGAAGGTGCTGATGCGGCTGGTCACTGGGCCGAGCTGCTGTTCCAGCACGTGCAGCGTCAGCATTCCACGTTCCGCCGAGATCATGACCTCGCGCTTCTGCCTCGACGAGAAATAGCGCCGTTCCAGCGGCTTGATGCCGGCCAGGATGATCAGGATGATGACGGTGGCGGCCACGGCGGCGAAATACAGTCCGCCGCCCGCGGCCAGGCCGATCGCCGCCACTGTCCACAGGCTGGCGGCCGTGGTCAGCCCGCGTACGATCTCGCCGCGCAGCAGGATCGAACCGGCGCCGAGGAAGCCGATGCCGGACACCACCTGCGCCGCAACGCGCGAAGGATCGAGCGAAACGTGCTCGTGTTGCAGCACATCCATGAAGCCGTAGGCGGACACGATCATGAACAGGCAGGCGCCGACGCATACCAACATGTGGGTGCGCAAGCCGGCCGCCCACGACAGGCGCTCGCGCTCGAAGCCGATGGCGCCGCCCAGCAGCGCGGCCAGGCCGAGGCGTGTAATGAGTTCCAGATCGGGAAGCAAGCTGCCGGTCCCCGCTCAGCCGGCCTGGCCGGTGCGCAGGGTTTGATCGACGGCGCCCAGCCATTCGTCCCACAGCGCCGGATCGCGCGTCTTGCCGTCGGCGTCGAGCTGGTATTCGCTGACCAGGTCGGCCAGGTCGCTGGATTCGGTCAGTTCGACCTCGCGCTGCAAAAAGGCCAGCATGGCCCGATAGGCCTGCTCGACCGTCATCGTATTGTCCGCTGCGTTCATGTTCGCTCCTTCGACGATGACCACAGCTTACCGCGTTCAGGGCCGGCAGCGCGCCGTGATGCCGGTGCCGTCCGCGCCCGCCACCGGGATGTCGGACGGCGGCGTGCCATTTCCCAGCACCATGGTGTTGCCGCCCACATAGCGCAGCGGCAGTTCCTCGCCGGCATAATCGGTCAGGCCCTGCGGCACGTAGATGGCGAAGCGGTAATCCAGATTCGTATAAAAGCCGTGGCGGAACACCTGGCTGGGCGGACCTTCGTGGATCTCGGCGGCAATCGCATCGACGATGGCGGCGGTATCGGTGCGCGTGTTCAGCTCGATCGAGTCGTCCAGGCGCAGCGTATAGGGCCGCAGCGGGCCGAAGCGGCGGCCGCCGAACTGGACGCGGAAGCGGTCGATGTCGTAATAGAAGGCGGGCACGTTGGCGCCGGTAACGTCGATGCTGCACACCACGAACACGGCCCAGAAACCCTGCGATTCCAGCGGCTGCACAAAGCGGATGGCTTCGTTGCGGCGCAAGGACACCGGATTGCTGAAAGCGATGCGGTGCACGTTGGCGACATGCTGGTAATGGACGACCACGGTATTGCGCAAGCCGGGATCCACGCTCGTGCAGCCTGCTGCCAGCAGGCACGGAAGCAAGAGCAGGAGTTGGATGGGTTTGCGCATGAGGTCTCCAGCGAACGCGTCAAGCTTGGACCAGGCAGACAGCTTGGATTTGCGGGAGCTCAGGCGTGCGCGAGTGTGTTTCAGCTTGCGCTCAGCGATTTCTGCAGCAGCACGTGCAGCGAGGCGAAATCCGGCTCGCCCAGGTAGCGCTTGAGGATCTTGCCGTCCTTGCCGATGACGAAGGTGGTCGGCGTCATCGCCACGTCGCCGAACTGCTTGGCCAGGTCGCCGCCCGAATCGAGCGCCACCTTGAACGGCAGCTTGCGCGTCTCGGCGTAGTTCAGGACATAGTTGGGCGGATCGTAGCTCATCGCCACGGCGACGAATTCCAGGCCCTGGTCCTTGAACTTGTTGTAGGTCTCGACCATCTGCGGCATTTCCTTCACGCAGGTGGTGCAGGACGTCGCCCAGAAATTGACCATCACGACTTTGCCGCGCAGGTTTTGCGAGCTGATCTTCTGGCCGTCGATGCTGATGAAGGTAACGTCGGGGGCCGTCGGCTGGTGGCTGAAAGCGGCAAAGCCGATGCCGGCGATGGCGAGCACGGCGGCGCCGATGGCGGCCGGTTTGAGCCAGGAACGGTTGGAAGCTGGGGCGGTCATGGGTTCATCTCATCCGTGAACAGGCGACGAATCATTATAAATCCGCCGCCTTTTCCCTGCCTGGAAGGATTATTGCGCAGCCTGCGGCGGCGATTGCGGCTGCATCGCGCGCAGGTCTTCTTCGCTGATGTATTCGAAGATCTTGACCACGCGGATCACGCCCGACACGCCTTGCGCCACCTGGGCCGCGATATTGCCTTCGCGCTGGGTCACCAGACCCATCAGGTAGACATTGCCGCGCTCGGTGACGACCTTGAAGGAGTTCGCCGAGACGGTCTTCTTGTCGGCCAGGCTGATCTTGACCTTGCTGGTGATCAGGGCATCGTTCGAACGCGAGGTGTAGCTCGACGGGCCTGCCACGACCAGCTCGTTGATCACGTTGTCGACGTTGGTGATGCCGCGCACTTCGGCTTCGACGGCGCGCTTCATTTCCTCGTCGCGCACTTCGCCGGTCAGCAGCACCTTGCGGTTGTAGCTGTTGACGTTGACGTGACCGGCATCGCCGACGATCTGCGGCATGCGGGTCTCGGCCTTGACCGCAATCGCCTTGTCCTCGGTCTGGGCGCCCAGGGTGCGGCGGTCGGTGGTGGCGACCGCGCCCGCGACCATGCCGCCTGCAACCACGGCCACGCAACCTTGCAGCGAGACCAGCAGGGAACCGAGCAGGGCAGCGGTCAGGACGGCTTTCTTAACTTGCATCTTCTTCTCCGAACAGGGCGACGTCGATACCGTCGCAGATACTGTGGATCGCCACCAGGTGCACTTCCTGGATGCGCGCGGTGCGGCTGTGCTGCACGTTGATATGCACGTCGGCCTCGGTCAGCAGCTTGCCCAGCTTGCCGCCGTCCTTGCCGGTCAGGGCGACCACGCGCATTTCGCGCTCGAGCGCCGCTTCGACGGCCGCGACCACGTTGCCGGAATTACCCGAGGTCGAGATCGCCAGCAGAATGTCGCCGGCCTGGCCCAGGGCCTGGACCTGCTTGCTGAAGATTTCGTTGAAGCTATAGTCGTTGCCGACCGCCGTGATGATCGAGGTGTCGGTGGACAGCGAGATCGCCGGCAGCGGGAAACGCTCGCGTTCGAAACGGCCGACCAGCTCGGCAGCGAAGTGCTGGGCATCGCCGGCGGAACCGCCGTTACCGCATGCCAGGATCTTGTTGCCGTTGGACAGGGCATTGAACATCAGTTCGATGGCCTGGGAGATAGGTTGTGCCAGCAGCTGGCCCGACTTCAGTTTGAGTTCGGCGCTTTCCTGGAAATGGGCGAGGATGCGTTGAGTATTCATGGTCGAAGATTATAGTGCAGCGGCAAGGTCTACCGTGCAAGTGGAGTAAGAAATGCTTACACTTCAATAGGATTCGATGGCGTTCCGTAACCATTCGAGCTGGCCGCCATCGATGGCGACGACGTCGATGCGGCAGGGCGGCATGCGCTGAAAACGCTGCAGATAGAACTGGGCGGCGCGCAGGATGCGGCGGATTTTCGCCGGTGTGATGCTGGCGGCGGCCCCGCCGCGGCTCCGGTCGGCACGCTGGCGCACCTCGACGAAGACCAGGGTAGGGCCCTCGCGCATGACGAGATCGATCTCGCCCAATTTACACCGGAAGTTCGCTTCGATCAGCACTAAACCGTGGCGCTGAAGATACGCCAGTGCCGATTCTTCTCCTTTTCGACCCTGTTCCTGCTTCGGCGACAGGCGGGTCGGCCACATGTCAGGGCCCCGCTTCGACGGGGTCGAAATTGCCGTCGCGGTAGATGGCCATGGCTTCGCGCCGTTGCAGCCGCGGCCCGTTCGGGTCGACTTCGAGGCGCCCGGTCACGCCGTCGATGACGAAGGGACCGCCGGGACGCAGAGCCAGCTCGCGCGCGACCAGGAAGGCGTCGATGCCGAGCGCGTACAGGCGGTTCATGGTCAGCGGCTGCTCAAGCTCGAGCGGGCGCGGATAGACCATCACCGCACGGTGGTCGGGCCGCACCAGCCAGGGCACGTCGACCAGGCGCAGGCCGTTCAGTTCGCTCATCGCCACGCCGGACGCGCGGCCCGGATTGCCGGCGCTGCCGGCGTATAAAGGGATCGCGCTGCCGGTCTGGGCGCGCACCTGGCGCAGTTCGACCACGTCGAGCGCGGCGAATAGCAGCTCGGGCGGATCGACATCCAGCCGCGCCTTCAGGTCGGCCATCGCGGCCTGGTCGACGCGGCCATCGGCGGACGGAACGGAGAAGCGCTGCCCGGTATGGCCGAGCTCGTTCCAGCGCGCTTCGAAGGCGCTGGCGGCACGCTGGGCCCAGGGCGCATTGCCGGTGAGGATCAGTACCCGTCCTTGCGGATGCTCGCGGGCCGCCCACTCGGCTGCCTGCCTGGCTTCGTCCTCGATCGACAGGCCGACCACCAGCATGCCGCGCGGCAGGTTACCGCGTGGTTCAGGATGATTGAGGGCAACGGTCGGGCGGGTGATATTGCCACCGGCGACCAGGGCGCTGACGGCCGGACGGGCCAGCGGGCCGACGATGACGTCGTGCGACCTGGCCGCATCGGCATAGGCGGTGAGCGCATCGGTGGTGCCATCGCCGGTGGACACCAGGTCGACCGTCATGCCGGTGCCGTCGCGTTCGACGCTGGCCATGAAGCCGGCGCGCACCGCTTCGGCGGCAGCGCCCAGCGTGGCGGAATTCATGGGCAGCAGCAGGGCCACGCGGACCGGGCCGGCGCCGCGCGCGGCGGGTGCGCTGCCGGCATTGGCAACAGGTTCCTGGCCCGGCAGCAGGATCGGCGCGGTCTGCACCGGCGCCGGTTCGACTTCGCGCGCGGGCGGCACATAGCTTGGCGCCGGCGCGGGTTCCGGACAGGCATAGTCGCCGCTACGGGGACTTGCGCTTGCGCTGCCGGGCGCGCACAATCCGTGCGGCTCGTCGAGACTTACCGTGCTGCAGCCGGCCAGCAGTACCATACACAGTCCCGCACCCAGCGCCTTCAGTTTTTTTATCAGCATCCGATCCCCCATGACCTCCACCGAGTCCAGCCAGTCCAGCCAGATCGCCAGCTTGCCCGTCCTGGGCGAGGCAGCCCAGCAGTCCTATCCTACCGCAACGCTTTACGTGGTGGCCACACCGATCGGCAACGTCACCGACATCACCCTGCGCGCGCTGCACGTGCTGCTGATCGCCGACGTCGTCGCCTGCGAGGACACGCGCAAGACCGGCGTGCTGCTGACGCGCTTCGGCCTGAACAAGCAGATGGTGGCGGCGCACCAGCACAACGAACGCGAAGTGGCCGAGAAGTTGATTCAACGCCTGCGCGCGGGCGAGCGCGTGGCGCTGGTGTCGGATGCGGGCACGCCGGCCGTCTCCGATCCCGGCGCACGCATCGTCGACGCGGTGCGCGATGCCGGCCTGCACGTGGTGCCGGTGCCCGGCGCCTCGGCGGCCATCACCGCGCTGTCGGCCAGCGGCCTGGTGAACGACCGCTTCCATTTTGTCGGATTCCTGCCTGCGAAAGCGAAGCAGCGCGAAACGGAACTGGCCCAGCTCAAGCTTGAAACCTCGACCCTCGTGATCTATGAGGCACCGCACCGCATCATCGACTGTGTCGAGGCTTTGGCCGCCGTGTTCGAGCCGACGCGCCAGGTCGTGTTCGCGCGCGAGCTGACCAAGATGTTCGAGGAAATCCACCGCTGCGAACTGAAAGACGCGCTGGCCTGGGTCAAGGCCGACCAGCACCGCGAGCGCGGCGAATTCGTGGTGCTGGTCGAAGGCGCGGCGCCAGGCGAAGACGAGGGACAGGCGGAGGCCGAGCGCATCCTGCAGATCCTGCTGGCGGAATGCTCGGTGAAGCAGGCGGCCAACCTGGCGGCGCAGATTACGGGACGCAAGAAGAACGCTTTATACGAGCGCGCCCTGCAGATCAAGGGCGAGGCCTGAACGCCACATGCACCCCGGCGGCGGCGTTACCACTTGCAGCCGCTGTCCTTCTTCTCCATCGCCAGGAAGATCGGCGCCAATAGACCTCCCGGCACGCCATCCTTGCAATCGGGCCGCTTGGCGCCCTTGATCGCCCGCTCCAGTTTCGTTTCGGTCTGCAAAGGCGGCGGCGGCAGGCGCTCCAGCGCCGTGCCCACCTTTGCCGGATCGGGTTCGTTCGCCACCCTGCGCGCGGTGCTGCGGGCGGCGTCCAGGTTGAAGCGCGGTTCGGCGTTCGGTGCCGGTGCCGGTGCGACGGGCGGTGTATCGACGGTAAATGGTTTTTCTTCCGGCGTCTCCGGCTGCGCCGGCACGGCGATGATGCGGCGTGGCGCACGGGTGCGCGCTGCCGGTGCCGGTTTCGCCTGCGCTTCCGGCTGCGGCGACGCGCGCTGGGGTTCGACCACCGGTGGCGGCGGTGCCGGCGCGGCCTGCAGGCGCACGGTGAGCGGCTCGCTGGCAGTCACGGGCAGACTGCTGGACTGCGGCTCGCGATACAGCGACAACAGCAGCGCGTGCGCCGCCAGCGAAATCGCGATGCCCGCTGCCACGCGCGTCATCTGCCTGCGGTCGGGCAGGGTACCGAACCCGGTGTTCGGAAAGTGTTCGATCATGGCCGTCATTGCGAACTCCTATCGATTCTTGTGCCGGAAAGCCGCATCCGTGCACATTCGTGCTGATTCGCAAGCGCTTTCCTTGACCGCGACCGTCCTGAAGGTTATGATCGTTGTCTTCGGAGTGTAGCGCAGCCCGGTAGCGCATCTGGTTTGGGACCAGAGGGTCCAAGGTTCGAATCCTTGTACTCCGACCAAGTATACCGAAAAGGCCGACAGTTTTTGCTGTCGGCCTTTTTCATTTCCGCGTAGCGACGAAGCCGTGGGCACGGGGTGCCCACCCTACGGCAGCGATAGGAAGGTAGGGTGGGCACC
>NZ_JANUGX010000003.1 GCF_024753245.1 Massilia norwichensis
TACGATTTGCAAGAGCTCGGCGAAAGTTGCGGCATCAATCGGGTTTATCGCCTGATGCGCAGCGAAGGAATTCGATCCCAAACCGGCTACGCCAAGCGCAAGCACAAGAACGGTGGAGCGCCTTCTATCGTCGCGCCCAACCATTTGCAGCGCCAATTCGATGTGACCGAGCCAAACAAAGTCTGGGTCACGGACATTACGTACCTGCGTACTTATGAAGGCTGGCTCTACCTGGCTGTGGTGATCGATTTGTTTTCGCGCCAGGTCATCGGTTGGTCGATGAGTTCGCGCATCGACAAAGAGCTGGCAATGAGTGCTTTATTGATGGCGGTATGGCGTCGAAAACCGTCAGCCCCAGTGCTAGTACATTCCGATCAAGGAAGTCAATTCAGCAGTTACGACTGGCGCGACTTCCTCGAATCACACAACCTGGTGCAGAGCATGAGCAGACGCGGCAACTGTCATGATAATGCAGTTGCCGAAAGCTTTTTCCAGCTGCTGAAACGGGAGCGCGTTCGCCGCAAGGTTTATGCTACCCGCGACGAAGCCAGGCAGGACATCTTCGACTACATCGAGATGTTCTACAATCCGAAGCGGCGCCACAGCTTCAGTGAACGGCTGTCGCCAGTCGAGTTTGAAAAGCGGCATTTTTTACGGCTGCAGAGTATCTAGGAAAATGGTGGCGATTCAGTCTGCCACTCCACGGGCGCGCGCAAACCCAGCACGCGACGGTATTGCTTGATGGTCGAGCCTTGTTCGTCGTCACTGGCCTCGATGACCAGGACGCCCGTTCGCGGGCGAGACAAATCGAAGGACGGCTGAACGCCATGCTCGATACCCCAGGCAGGCAACGCACGGTGAAAGCGGTGCCCGCTGCCAGCCCACCAGGGGCATGGTCGGTTTCCGTTTCGGATCGGACGATGGTCGTTGTCACCCTCGCCGATGCACAGGATGCTGGCGTCACGGTCCAGGTTCTGGCTTCGCAATGGGCAGGTCTCGTTGAACGTGCACTTGCTCGCGCGGCTGAACGCAGGAGGTCAGCCGGAAGCCGCTTCATCACCTCGATTCAGTCAAGCATCGAGACCGCCTTTGTCCGCTTGCTGGAATCGGCCATCGTGGTGATCCCGCGTGCCGTGGCTGCGGCGCTGGTGATTGCCGCTTTCTGGACGCTCGCCTCATTTGTCCGCTGGGCGATGCGCCTCGTCTTCCGGAAGTTTGTTTCCGACCTCACAGTCGAAAATCTCATCAAGCAGATCGGCTACTACACTGTATGGGCGCTCGGTCTTCTCGTCGCCGCCGGCGCCTTCGGTATAGAACCGGGAGACGTCGCCACCGGGCTGGGACTCACGAGTATCGCGCTGGGCTTTGCGCTGAAGGATATCCTTTCCAATTTCGTCAGCGGTTTGCTCATCCTGAGCCTGCGTCCCTTCCAGTTGGGCGATCAAATCATCATCGGTACGACCGAGGGCAGCGTCGAACGCATCGAGCTGCGCGCAACACTGATCCGCACCTATGACGGAAGGATCGTGTCCGTACCAAACTCGGAAACGTTCACCTCCCGCGTGACGAATAACACCGCCAATCCGGTGCGCCGCGCGTTGGTCCAGGTTCATGCGGACTATGACATCGACCTGAGGCACTGCAGCATGGTGCTCGCGAACGCAGCCGGCTCCGTAGAAGGTGTATTGCCTGATCCTTCTCCTTCGGTGCGACTTGTGCAGCTCGAAAAGGACGAGCTCGTGCTTGAGCTACGTTTCTGGACGGACTCGCGGCGTTCGGACTTCGTTGCCACCTCCTCCAACGTCAGACTCGCGGTCATTGAACAGTTGCGCAAAGCTGGAATCGAGCTGCCCTCTTCCGATTTGCGAGTGGCACTAACGAAACCTGCTGATTAAACAAAGGCGGTCAGGCTTTTGGTGAACCTGATCACCGCAGCGTAACTGTCACAACGTTCGTAGGCTTCGACAAATGCTCCGAAAGCAAACGGAAAGCATGGTCCGGCCGATGAGTTCTTGCCATAAGAAAAATTCCGTCTTCATTTGCTAAACTAACAAATGAAAGTCCCACGTGGTACCGAAAGCAGGGAGCCGAAGCTCGGACTTCCACTCACAAACCCAGGAGAAAGAACCATGCAACGTCGTCTGTTCAATCTTGCCCTCGTCCTCGTCACCACCGTCGGGATGGCCTACGCGCCGGCCCAGGCGCAGGACGCCAAGGTGCTGCGACTATCCACCACCACCAGCACTGAAAACTCCGGCCTGCTGGCATACCTGCTGCCTTCGTTCGAAGCCAAGTACGGCATCAAGGTCAACGTGATATCGGTCGGCACTGGCAAGGCCCTGGAGTTGGGCAAGAACGGCGACGTCGACGTGACACTCGTGCACGCACGCCAACTCGAAGACAAGTTTGTGGCCGAGGGCTGGGGCATCGACCGCCGTGACGTCATGTATAACGACTTCATCGTCGTCGGCCCGGCGTCCGACCCGGCCGGCGTGAAGGGCATGCACGACGTCCTAGGTGCCTTCAAGAAGATCGCCTCAACCAACGTCAAGTTCATCTCGCGTGGCGACAATTCCGGCACCGATGTGATGGAAAAAGCTTACTGGAAGGAAGTGGGCACCAAGCCCGCCGGCGCCAACTACGTGTCGGCAGGACTGGGCATGGGAGAAGTGCTGAACATGGCGGCCGAGTTGAACGCCTACACCTTGACCGACCGTGCGACCTACGGCGCCTACAAGGCCAAGACAGGCCTAGCCATTGTTGTGGAAGGCGATAAGCGCATGTTCAATCCCTACGGCGTCATTGCGGTCAATCCGGAAAAGCACAAGGGCATCAACTATAAGGGCGCGACACAACTGATCCAGTGGATGACGTCGCCGGAGGGGCAGGCAAAGATCGCCGCGTTCAAGCCAGCCGGGGAACAGCTGTTCTTCCCGTCGGCGAAACCGTAATCAACGAGAGCACGATGTGCCAGCTCGCCCCCATCCTGTTCCTGGCCGCTGCAGCCCCTACCTCAGCCGTCAGTTGATGTTGGCCGGCGTCGTCGAGCGGCCGATCGTGCTGGCGTACTTTGCCGACAATGGCGCGCCGTTGGAACGAACGGCAGATCGCGTTGGTATCCATCAGTGACCTGCGCAGCGGACCGCGTCATGTAAAGTGGCTGCGCGAACCCGAACTCAAGCAACTCGTGCAGCAGTCACGCCTTGCCGCGCGGTGTCAATCGAAACCGTAACGGTGCAGGATTGCCTTACCGGCCGGCCCCAGCACGAAGGCGACGAAGCGCTGGCCTTCCGACGAGAATGGCGCAGCGCCGATGCCGTAGGCGCTGCGGACGTTCAACGCGTCCGGGATACGGAGCGCTGTCAGGTTCGGCAGCGCGCGTAGCGTGCTCGCGGCATTCGTGCAATACATGACGTAGGCGTCGGCTTTGCTGTCCTCAAAGGCGGTCACATAGGGCAGCTTCTGCCCGGGCCCAGGGGCGCTTGCCCCCGACAGCTTCAGCGCCTTGGCGTCCAGGAGGTCGTATGCGCCGGGCTGCGCCTTGTCGGCATTGCGGAAGAATTGCCAGGTATAGTCGCCCATCGGATCGTAAACGGGCGTCGATGTCGCCAAGCGCACGTCCGGCTTCACCAGGGTGCCGACCAGGTTGGCCTCGGTAAGGCCCACTGCTGGTGTCGACACCACACACAGGTCGTTGTAGGCGAACGTGGCCGAGCGGGACAGCAGATTCTTCGCAGCGAGCGCGTCTGTGTGCTCGACCGCTGCAGAGGCGAACACGTCCACCTGGTGCCCCTGCTCAATGGTCTCGCGCAGCTTGCCGGAGGGGCCATACGACGCGGCGATACCAACGCCGGATTGCTCACGCCAGGCTTCGCCCAGCTCGGTCATCACTTCGCGCAGGCTGCCGGCAGCAAGCACCATGATCGTGTTTTGTTCCCTCTGCTGGGCGAAGGCCGGCATCGCACAAGCCAGCCCGAGCGCAGCAACCGCAGTCTTCTTCGTCATTTTACTCTCTCATGTTAATCCAATGGCAATATGTTAGCTGTGGCTTGCATGCCTTCCAAGCATTTCCGAAATAGAAAAGCGTTCAGGACGAAGGTCGGTCGTCCGGTTCCGTTGCAAGGTACGCGCTCGATTCGCTGCGATTCATATCCACCGCGGCGGCTGCACGGCACCGATAACATCGGAGGCAGGTAGAACTCGCGATATACGGTGCCTGGTTAATCGGCACAGTACCGGTGGCTCCTCAAAATGCGAGCAGCAGCGCGGCATATGCCAAGGCGCCGAGCAGGAATGGCGTAAAGCGGCTCCGTCGCTCTTCGGGAAGCTCTTCCTTCAAGACGTTCAGGATGACGCCTCCGGCCAATATGGCAACCAGCGCGCTGGTAGCGACCTCGGGGACTTCCATGAAAAGGCCCACGGCGGTACCGATGGCCACGGCGATCGTAAGAATCCATCGTCCAACGGTGTGGTAAGTGTTCTTGAATTCGCTTCGAAGGCCGAAATCCGTCACCAGAAAATGGAGCGCCATGGCGACAAAGAAAAAGATCAGAGGCTTAAGCTCCCGAAAATTATTGGCGAGCAGATAGCCAATCAGCACGTTATATATCGAGAACGAAGTAATGTGCAGCCAGAATACTTTCTTGTCCGGTGTTTCTTCGTTATCGCTCGCATGATGCTCCGCATGCGATTCTTTCGCCGCCCGTTCCAATCCATAGAAAATGATCAACCCACCCAGGGCCATGAGGTAAGCGTGCTGGTCAAGCACCTTGAAAATGCCGGTCACGGACTTTCGTATGACTTCCTGGCCTTCGGCCAGTTCAGGAAGCAGATGAATGAATACATAGGCCACCGAAATGCCTCCCGCAGAAGATAGCCAGATGCTACGCGGCGTTCCTTCCAGGAACTTCAACTTCGCTCCAAACAAATGCACCAGGATGAGCCCGGCCGTGGCAACAAGTACGTAGACAAGCATATGAGATCTTCCATCCATGCGTTCGTGGGACTCGACCGACAACCGAATGCCGCCGTGGCGTACACGCGCCGGGGCGGCTACTGCTGACGGTCAAGCGGCGGCTGTCGATCCCATCCTGCAGCACTCTTCTGCGCAGTGCCGGCATGCGGTGGCGCAATCCTGACAATGCTGGGCCTGGTGCTTCGCGCACTCGTCGCCGCATGCCAGGCACACCTGGGCGCAAACCTGGCACAGCGCCGCAGCGAACTCGCTGCCCCTGGCCATGAAGGAGGCGGCTAGCCGGCAAAGCTGGCCGCAATCCATGTCGAGCGCGATGCAGCGCGCCATCATCTTCACATCATCTTCCTGCAGGCAAGCGGCGAAGCACATATCGCAGGCGTCGGCGCAGGCATTGCAGGCTGCGATACAGGACTGATACTGTTGTTGCATGATGCTCTCCTTGTGTGGGTTACGAATACCTCTTTGGGACACCGCTCTGGAACAGCGTAAAGCCAGTGGCACGCTTGTAACCCGGCAGCGTTGCGTCACCGACCGCCAATGTTCGCCTGGCGTGGTGAAAGCCTGGCGATCGTCGGACGTACCGGGTGCGTGACTTGTTCAAATGAACAGAAGGATCCCGTGGCGTGGTGGGCGCTCGATGCGGGACGGGATCCACTCGTCGAAAGAAAGCGAGTCGGGAATGGTGTGAAAGCGAAGGCGCGATATCGGCGCTTGAGCCGAGGTAAATGGTGGAGGCGCGATTGCTCCGCCGCAGTACCCGAGGCATGTCCGGCAGGCGCCCTGCGATTGATGCGCTTTTCGACATACCGTGGCCTGATGGCTTTCCCGCCTGGCGGTCCTCATGCATTGGCCATCACCGTCGCCCAACGAGCGCGAGATCTGCCCCGCCTCTTCGCTAGGCGCTGAGGAACACGGCAGCCATACCACGGCGGCGATGCCCTGCACGGGCGACAAGGCAACGAGTATCCACAGTACGAGGGTTCGAGCCAAGGAATACATGTGGACGAATATATCATCCGTACATGGGGAGAATAGGGAAAACGGAAAAAATCGGGCGCTAAGCCCTGTTACCGATTCTTGAAGTCCGCAGCGGCCGATATTTTTCTCATCAACCTTCTTGCTCTTCCTTCAAATGTAATATCCGGTCCCGTAGATGTGCTCCCAGGCCAACGAGGACACGAAACTGCAGCATACTGGCGTCGAGGAGCTGCCAGGACCGCGCGCAACCTGTGTCGCCCGCTCCAGAAACACCGCATGCCAAAGAACGATGGCGCCCGTCACCAGGTTTAAGCCGCGGTCGCACATATCACCTAAGAGACGGTTTAATAACTCACCGGAAACGCATCCGGTGCAGTAATGAAGAGCCGAGCGCGATGAAAATCATCGCTTCCGACACATCAAGGCGCTGCTCGTAGTCCCGGACAAGACGGCGATAGCGCATCAGCCATGCAAACGTGCGCTCGACGACCCAGCGTCGCGGTTGTACCTGAAAGCCGTCCTGGCCCTGTAAGCCACGTACGACTTCGACGGTAAAGTCGAGATAGGCTGCCTTGTCGAGCAAGGTGCGTCGGTCGTAAGCCGCATCGCCGAACAGATGCTTGACCCATGGCCAACGCTTGACTAAAGCATCGAGGACCGATTGCGCACCTGTTGAATCGGCGATGTCGGCAGGCGTCAGATTCACTGCCAGCAGTCGCCCGTCGGTATCGACCGCGATATGTCGTTTGCGGCCGCTGATCTTCTTGTGTGCGTCGTAGCCGCGCTCACGTGCGCCTGGTGCCTTGACGGACTGGCTGTCGACGATGCCGGCCGAGGGGACGACTTCGCGCTGTTCGGACATTCGGTCCAGCATCAATGCCAGATCGTGGATCGTTCGGAAGAGGAAGCGTCGCACTAGCCGACGGAACCAGTAATACACCGTTTGATAGGGAGGAAAATCGTTTGGCAACATGCGCCATTCGCAGCCCGAACGGACCAGATAACGAAGTGCATTGATCACCTGGCGAAGTTCCGTCCTGCGGGGGCGACCAGTACGAGCAGCGCCCGGCAGTAATGGCTCGATGAGTTTCCATTCCTGATCACTCACATCAGTAGGATAACCCTTGCGCTCCTTGGGAACCCGGACCTTATGCCGTGTTCGTTGCTCTGCTGTCCACATGGCGTACTCCTATCGAAGAGGACCATTTGGACATCATAGTTGCTTCCGAGTTTTCAAACCGTCTCTAAGCGATGAATCAAGACCGCTCTGGCAAGCGCATTGCGCGACTGCTTGCCAAGCGTATCAGACTGTAACTTTCTGCAATACCACCAAGTTTCTCGTATTAAAAAAATACAGATCCTCGATTTCTAACGGTAGCCGCTAATCGGGCAGTGCTTCAAACGATGCCGAGCATTTTTATCAGGAAAAAACTGATGACTGCCAACGCCAGCAGCGACAACACGACAACTGCGGCGACCCGGCAACCGGCCCGCATGACTGAGCGCGCATCGACGCCGAGTCCGAGTGCGGCCATCGACATAATGGTGAGGAAATTCGCCGTCACGTGCATCGGCGCAATTGCCGCCTCTGGAATGGCGCCGAACGAGCGCAAGGTCAGCAGTAGCAAAAAGCCGACGATGAACCACGGGACCATATGCGACAGCGCAGGACGACGACCACCTTCGCGCCGACCAATCAGCGACAGTACCAGCACGACTGGGCCCAGCATCAGCACCCGCACCAGTTTCACCAGGGTGCCGATGTGGACGCTGCTAAGCGATATCGATGAGGTCGCGGCCAGCACCTGGGGCACCGCGTAGACGGTCAGCCCGGCAAAGACACCGAACTGCGTTGGTGAAAACGACAACAGTGACACCATTAGCGGCAGCACCAGCACCACGACAACGCCAAGCACGGCAGTGAAGGCGATCGCCGCAGCGACGTCCTTTCCATCCGCATCGATAACCGGGGCCACCGCGGCAATGGCAGAGTTACCGCAAATCGAATTGCCGCAGGCAATCAAGATGGCCATCTTGCGCGGCAGACCAAAAGCACGGCCAAGGGCAAAGCTGAGCGCAATCGCGATGGCGACCACTGCCGCGATGCCGCTCATCAGACCGATGCCGTTTTCGAGCAGCGCACCGGCGCTGACCGAAGCGCCCAGCAGCACGACCGCGATTTCCAGCAATAATTTCGCACCGACTTGGATGCCGTCTTCGAAGCGAGTATCGAGCCGATGCACCGTCCGCACGGCGGTGCCTAGAAGAATGGCCAGCACCAGGCTTTCGAGCCATGCGTGGCCAAATAAAGCGCTTTCGATGTTTTCCATTGCGTAAGCTATCGCAGTAACCACAGCGCAAAGTGCCAAGCCTGGCAGCGCGTTGCGAACGAGTTTTAGTGGTTGCTTGACCATTTGCCGCTCCTGATTCTCGAATTCAATAGAACGATTATCAAGTCGACAGATTGTTATGTCCATCTTACAATATCGAATATATCGTTCAATAGAATTGAACAATCAGATGACACTAGAACAATTGCGGATTTTTGTTGAAGTCGCCGAGCGACAGCATTTGACCCAGGCCGCCGCAGTGTTGGCGCTCACCCCTTCAGCGGTAAGTGCTTCGATCAAGGTGCTGGAAGAACGCTATGGTACTGCCCTATTCAATCGCGTCGGCCGCGGCATCGAGATCAGCGAAGCGGGCCGTATTTTCCTGATAGAAGCACGCCGCACGATCGCCAGCGCGCGCGCCGCCGAACTGACATTGGCCGAGCTGGGTGGAATGAAACGTGGCACGCTGACCATTCATGCGAGTCAGACTATCGCCAGCTATTGGCTACCCGAGTACCTCGTGCAATTTCGCCAAGCGCATCCGGCGATCGCACTGAGCGTGACCATCGATAACACCCATAATGTCGCCCAAGCAGTGCTTCAGGGGGGCGCCGACCTTGGCTTTGTCGAGGGCGCCATCGACGAGCCGACACTATCGGTCGATGCCATCGCATCCGACCAGATCGTCGCTGTAGTCGCAGCGCACCATCCATGGGCTTCAGGGAGGAGGCTGCTGCACGCGGATCTTCTTGAGGCACAGTGGATCTTGCGCGAAAAGGGGTCCGGCACGCGCTCGGCGCTCGAGTGCGCACTTCAGGCGATGCATGTCGACTTCGATGCACTCGATATCGCACTCACATTGCCGTCCAACGAAGCGGTCCGCTCCGCTGTGATGGCCGGCAAGTTCGCCACCGCCATGTCGGAACTGGTAGTAGCCTCGCATCTGCGGGCAGGTTTGCTGGCGAAAGCAAACATCGACTTGCCGGAGCGCGCGTTCTACATGTTGCGCCATCCCGAACGGTACAAGACAAAGGCATCTCTGGCGCTGGAAGCGATGATCCGCCTCTCCCAAATAGCGCGCGACGAAACGCCTGCGAAAATTAATTTGAAATAGATGGAATAAATCATCCGCAGATCCGTTCACCTCGATAACACCGGTTTTTTCCGTCCGACTGACCCAACCAGGGAGAATTTCATGAAACAAGCGACCTTCGCCGTCATCCTCGCTATCGCTTCGATCGGCAGCGCTGTCGCCAGCCCGATGAGCGATGCCGCGCAGATTCACTTTAGCGCCATTGGCGCCGGTGACACGTCCGTCATCATGCGTGGCTATGCCGACAACGCCCAGCTGACATGGGTCGGCGGGCCGCTTGACGGCATGTACGCCGGTTCCGATGCCATTCGCGCCACCTGGGAAAAGTTCGGCAAGGCTGTCGGGCCGGCGCGCGTGACTGTGCTTGCTCTGGAGGAATCGGCGAACCCAAAGGGTGCGACGATCGTCGCCAAGGTGCAGTTCGAAGGCAAGGCACAGGTCAATGTGCGCTATGTGCTGACCTACCGCGATGGCAAGCTGGTCAACGAAACCTGGCAGATCGATCCGAAACTGACCGCAGCAGCTTATTGATTAATCGACCGATACTCCAGTGACATCCATGCCCAATTCGCGCGACCAGCTGCTGGCCTGCATTCCCCGTCTGCGCCGCTATGCGCGGGCATTGGTCGGCGATCGGGCCGGCGCCGACGACCTGGTGCAGGACACGGTCGAGCGCGGATGGGGGAGACTGGCGTCATGGGAGGGTGGTAGCGATATGCGCGCATGGTTGTTCAGCATCATGCACAACCTGCGTATCGACCAGGCGCGGCGGCCTTCAGTGCCGACGGAAGCGCTCAACGAGGAGACATCGATGGCACTAGCACCTGGCAGTCCTTCAAGCGGACTCGAACTGCGCGACATGGAAACGGCCTTGCGTGCGCTGCCAGAGGAACAGCGTGAAATCCTGCTGCTGGTGGCCTTGGAAGAAATGAGTTACGACGACGTCGCGCAAACGCTCAAGATTCCCATCGGTACGGTCATGTCGCGCCTGTCGCGCGCGCGTGAAAAAATGCGCGCGAATATGGAAGGGAGAGCGTACATCGCACCCTTGAAGGTGGTCAAATGAATACCCTACCCATCACGGAAGCCGACTTGCACGCCTTCGTCGACGGCAAGCTGCCTGCCGCGCGCCGACTCGAGGTCGACGCCTATCTGGCGCAGCGCCCGGAAGAGGCGGAGCGGCTGCGCGCCTATACAGCGCAAAACGATGAACTGCGCGCGCTTTTCAATCCCGTGCTCGACGAAGCGGTGCCGGAGCGCTTAAGCGCAGCGCGACCGCGCCAGTGGCAATGGCAGCGGCTGGTAGCCGGTCTTGCCATCGCCCTGTTCAGCGGCACGACAGGGTGGCTGCTGCATGGCCAGCAGGCAGGCGAGATTCAGTACGCCCAAGGTGATTCCATGCAGGCCAGGCCGGCGCTGTACGTTGCCGGCTTGGCCCATCAGGCCGCAATCGCCCACGTTGTCTATAGCCCGGATGTCAAGCGGCCGGTGGAAATCGGGGCTGACCAGGAAGAGCAGCTAGTGGCATGGCTGTCCAAACGCCTCGGCACGGCAATTCGGCCACCCCGGCTGGGCAAACTCGGCTACGAGCTGATCGGTGGTCGCCTGCTCCCTGGCGCCCAAGGCGCGGTGGCGCAGTTCATGTACCACGACGCGACCGGGCAGCGCCTCACCTTGTACGTGTCGACCGACCAGGCGCACAACAAGGACACAGGTTTTCGCTTCGCCCAGGAGGGACCGGTGAATGTGTTTTATTGGATCGACGGCAAATTCGGCTATGCGCTGTCGGCTGGAATTAACAAGGCCGAACTGGCGCGCGTTGCCACCGCCGTGTACGACCAACTGGAGAAACCGTCATGACCTTAATGAACCGTCCCTTGTACCTTCGACGCTTGGCCACGTTCGCCGTTGCCGCCCTGATTGGCGCTAGTGCTCTCGGACAGGCCATGGCCCACCATCATGGCCAGTCGCCAGCGGCAAAGCCCCCCGTATTTATCGCCAGCACGGCCAAGCCGTTTGCCGCGCTGACGGACGATGCCATGGCCGTCATGGATGACGGCATGAAGCGCGCGCCAATGAATGGCGTTGCGGAACATGATTTCGTGACGATGATGATTCCGCACCACCAGGGCGCCATCGACATGGCGAAAGCGCTCCTGCTCACCACCAAGGATCCTGAATTGCGCAACGTCGCCCAAGGCATCATCACGGAACAGCAAAACGAAATCAACATTATGCAGGCCTGGTTGCAGCGCTACCAATCGGCTCAGGCAAAAGTTGCTCCCACTTCGATCACCAAGAAAGAATAAATCATGCAACTCCGTCACTGCGTTTTCTCGTTGACCGTCAGCAGCCTGCTCACCGCCTCCGCGTTTGCCGCTCCTGGCGCGCAAGACCGCGTCTACACCGCTGACCAGAATACCAATACCGTTTCAGTGATCAACCCGGCGACCAATTTGCTGCTCGGCCAGATCAAACTGGGCAACCAGCGTCCGGACGTGTTGTCGCCGCTATACAAGGGCGAGATCAATGTGCACGGCCTGGGCTTTTCGCCCGACCACAAGACCCTGATTGCCATTTCAAACGGCTCTAACTCGGTGGCATTCATCGACACGGCGACCAACAAGGTCAAAGGAATCACCTATATCGGTCGCTCGCCCCATGAAGGGTTTTTCACTGCCGACGGCCGCGAAGTCTGGGCGGTGGTGCGCGGCGAAGACTACATCTCGGTGATCGACCCGGTCACCTTCAAGGAGAAAAAGCGGATCGAGACGACCGCCGGCCCCGGCATGGTGCAGTTCCTGCCGAACGGCAAGCTGGCGTTCGTCGTCTCCAGCTTCAATCCCGTGGTCGACGTGATCGACATGAAGTCGCACAAGGTCATCAAGCACATTAAGGTCGTCAGCCCGTTCTCGCCGTTCCTTCAGTTCACCCCTGATTTCAAGGAAATGTGGATGACGCACAAGGATGCCGGCAAAGTGACGCGCATCGATACTGCCAGCCTGGAAGTAAAGGGCGTCATCGATACCGGCTTCATTACCAACCACTTGGCGTTCGCGAAGACTGCGGCTGGCACCCGTGCTTACGTAACGATCGGCGGTGAGAATGTCGTCAAGGTGTACACCACCGACGCCACGCCGACGCTGGTTGCGACGATCCCTACCGGCGCGTTGCCCCACGGCATCTGGACCTCCGACGACGGCACACGTCTGTATGTGGGACTTGAAAACGGCGACGCGGTCGATGTCATCGACAGCGCCACCAACAAGGTGATTGCGCGCGCACCGGTCGGCCAGGCGCCGCAGGCACTGGTGTACGTTTCGAACGCCGTGCCGCACGGCGACGGCATGACCAACCTGGTCCCGCGCGCCAACAGCGAGCCAATCAACATTGCGCTTAAACCCGCTGCCGGCGAGGCCAAGGGATTCGTTGTGGCCCGTAACCTGGGCGTGGTGGACGCGCTGGAAGTGTCGCTGTTCAAACTCAAGCCGCAGACCGCGTACAGCGTGTACGTCACCGGCCAGGCCGCGCCGGTGGCCAGTTTCAAGACGAATCCGATGGGGATGGCGAACGGCACTGCGATCGGACCGATGCGCGCCGTGAGCAACAGCCTCAACGACAAGGCCGCGACGGCGAGTCGCATCCTGGTGATGGAAGGGGACGTGGCCGTCGATCCACAAAAAGCCGTATTGAGTAGCGTGCAGTAAGCAAATCACGACAATACTGTGGCAGTATCGAGCTAACCGATTTCACAATAATAACGGAGACCAGTATGGCGAAGAACTCGTTGATATTGACGGCGGAGGCGTTGCGGCGCCGTTCCTTTATGAGGCAGGCCGGCACGCTCGGTGCCGCCGGCGTGTTCGGCAGTCCGGTATTGAGCGCGCTCGCGGCGGAGGCAGGCCACGTCACGCTGCCGTTTGAAAACGGCGAGCGCGAACTGGTCGTGTATCCTCAAAAGCGGCCGCTGATCCTGCTGACCGCCCGTCCGCCGCAGCTGGAAACTCCGTTCAGTGTGTTCAACGAATCGGTGATTACGCCGAACGATGCGTTTTTCGTCCGATATCACTGGAGCGGCATTCCCACCGCGATCGATGCGCAAACATACCGTCTCAAAGTCGGCGGCAATGTTAATACGCCGCTGGAGCTCTCGCTCGCCGACCTCAAGCAAATGGCTGACGCCACCGAACTGGTTGCCGTGAACCAGTGTTCCGGTAACAGCCGCGGCCACCTGTCGCCGCGCGCCAACGGCGGCCAGCTATCGAATGGTGCCATGGGCAACGCACGCTGGACTGGCGTGCCGCTACGCAAGGTGCTGGAAAAGGCCGGCGTCAAGGCCGGGTCGGTACAGGTCTCGTTCAACGGCCTTGACACGCCGCCCGTTGGCGACGGGCCCGATTTCATGAAGGCGCTCAATATCGACCATGCGCTCGACGGCGAAGTCATGTTGGCCTGGCAAATGAACGGTGCCGATCTGCCGATGTTGAATGGCTACCCACTGCGCCTGGTGGTGCCCGGCTACTACGGCACCTATTGGGTCAAGCATCTGTCCGACATTACCGTGACCGACAAGGTATTCGACGGATTTTGGATGAGCACGGCCTATCGCATCCCCGACAATCAGTGCGCCTGTACCGAGCCGGGAAAGGCGCCGACCAAGACCGTCCCGATCAATCGCCTCAACGTGCGCTCGTTCGTGACCAGCCTGACCGACGGCATGCACGTCAAGGTCGGGCGCCAGACGGTGGTGCGCGGGATTGCGTTCGACGGCGGCTACGGCGTGAATGAGGTGGCGTTTTCGTCCGACGGTGGCAAGAACTGGCAAGCCGCACAACTGGGCAAGGACCTGGGGCGCTATTCTTTTCGAGAGTGGAGCGCGGCGTTCACGCCGAAACAAAAAGGAAACCACGAACTGCTGGTTCGGGCGGGCAACCGGATCGGTCAAGGCCAACCCGCGAGCGCCCTGTGGAACCCTGCCGGCTACATGCGCAATGTGGTCGAATCGACGCGCGTCGTCGCGGTATAAGGGGAACCACATTGAAACATCCACTGATTTGCTCTCTGTTCACCATCAGTCTGATGGCTGCGGCCCCAGCTTTCGCCCTCGACATTCAGCTTCCGCCTGAAACTGCTGTCTTCAAACCCAGCGAGTTGCCGGGATATGCGCTGGCCCAGCGCAACTGCATGACATGTCACTCGGTCCATTACATCCAGTCGCAGCCCACCACATCGCCGCGCGGCTACTGGGATGCCACCGTGAGAAAGATGAAGAAACCGTTCGGTGCGCAATTCTCAGACGCGGATATCCCGGACATGGTCGATTACCTGGTCAAGACCTACGGTGCCGAACGCAGTAACGCAGTGCCGATTGCGAACGCGGCGATAAAGCCAGCTGCAGTTGCACCGAAGGCCGGCGCCACCGCAGCAATCGATACGAAAGCGTTGCTTGCCGCAAATGCTTGCATGGGATGTCATTCGATCGACAAAAAGGTCGTCGGGCCGGCATTCAAGGAAGTGGTGGCAAAGTACAAGGGCAAGGCAGACGCGGTATCACTGGTGGCGAGGAATATTCGAGCGGGCGGCGCTGGCAAATGGGGGCCTGTACCGATGCCAGCTTTCTCCCAACTGAGCGAGGGCGAAGCGATGGCCTTGGCGCATTATGTCCTGGCGCAATGAATTTGATGCCATCCCCTTCTTGTAGACGCCTTTACTGAGCATGCCCGCCGGGGACGTGCTTCGCGCCATGCCGTCGCTCGCCCCGGCACAGCCGGGGGCCGGCCGGTGCTGCTTTTCAACAACGGGCAAGCGGGCGCTGAGACAAATCAGGGGTTTGAGGTGCAGTGGAACGGAAAACCGGGTTAAGGACTTGGAACCAACTTCAAGTATTGATACAGCGTTTCCCGACTGATGCCGAACTCCCGCGCAAGCGTTGATTTCTGTTCGCCGGCCCCAGCACGGCGGCGCAGCTCGACAACCTGGTTGTCCGCCAGCGCTTTCTTGCGGCCTCGGTAGGCGCCGCGCTGCTTGGCCAATGCGATCCCTTCGCGCTGCCGCTCGCCGATCAAGGCCCGCTCGAACTCCGCGAACGCGCCCATGACCGACAGCAGCAGGTTTGCCATCGGCGAGTCTTCGCCGGTGAAGCTCAGGCATTCCTTGACGAATTCGATTCGTATTCCGCGCTTGGTCAACGTCTGGACCAGCCGGCGCAGATCATCCAGGTTGCGCGCCAGACGGTCCATGCTGTGCACGACTACCGTGTCGCCTTCACGGGCGAACGACAGCAAGGCGTCGAGCTGCGGCCGCTGTGTATCTTTGCCCGAGGCTTTGTCGGTGAACAGCTTGTCCACCTGGACCTGATCGAGCTGACGCTCTGGATTCTGGTCGAAACTGCTGACCCGAACATAACCTATGCGTTGACCTCGCAAAACATGCCTCCTTAACAATATATGTCAGTAAAGACTCTATGACCCTTCAAGGAATATGTCAAGTAATTGCGATAACAACCCTATCCTGACGGCTTCCGCTTGGGTCTTCTGACATCAGGTTAGGGTGTAGCCCAAATTGACATGGCGTCTGCCGGTAAGCTAAAATGAGTTTCCCAAAGGCTAAGCCTTTAATCAATCGGAATTTCCACCCGTGTAAGCCTCCTTCCTCGCTGCGATCTCAGTATTACCTCCACCTGTCGCACGAGGCTGCACGTCCGATTCATTGCGTCTTTCCGTTCCTGGATTTCCTGGTTCCCTCTCATTTCCGCTGGCCGGAAAGACGTGTTCACGTTCGCCCCTTGCCCCTGTGGCAGGCACAATCAATGGAATCAAGAATGATGAAATCCTTACGCCAGGACTGGCTTTCCAATGTCCGAAACGATCTTTTAGCGGGCATGGTTGTCGCGCTAGCGCTTATCCCTGAAGCAATTGCCTTTTCGATTATCGCCGGGGTCGATCCCAAAGTGGGCTTGTATGCTTCGTTCAGTATCGCTGCAATTATCGCGTTTGCAGGCGGCCGCCCAGGTATGATTTCCGCCGCCACCGGTGCAATGGCTCTGGTCATGGTCACGCTGGTCAAGGACCATGGCTTGCAATATCTGCTGGCCGCCACGATCCTGACGGGAATTCTGCAAATCCTTGCTGGCTGGCTTAGACTCGGCGCGCTGATGCGCTTCGTCTCGCGGTCCGTCATCACAGGTTTTGTCAACGCGCTGGCGATTCTGATCTTCATGGCGCAGCTGCCCGAGCTGACCAACGTGAGCTGGCACGTATACGCGATGACGGCGGCAGGTCTGGCTATCATTTACCTGTTTCCATACATCACCAAGGCTGTTCCCTCCCCGCTGGTCGCTATCGTGGTATTGACCGCCGTGGCGATCCTCGCCGGTATCGATATCCGCACTGTGGGCGACATGGGCAAGCTACCTGACAGCTTGCCGGTGTTCCTGTTACCTGATCTGCCGTTGAACCTGGAGACGCTTTCAATCATCTTCCCGGTATCGGCTACGCTTGCCGTCGTCGGACTGCTTGAGTCCATGATGACCGCTTCGATTGTGGATGACCTGACCGACTCCAATAGCAATAAGAACCGTGAGTGCGTGGGCCAAGGCATCGCCAATATCGCCACGGGCTTCCTCGGGGGCATGGCCGGTTGCGCCATGATTGGTCAGTCAGTAATCAATGTAAAGTCCGGAGGACGCGGAAGGCTTTCTACCCTTGCAGCCGGCGTATTCCTATTGCTGATGGTGGTGTTCATCGGCGATTGGGTTGCGCGGATTCCGATGGCGGCCCTGGTCGCTGTAATGATCATGGTATCCATCGGAACCTTTAACTGGGCCTCGATCCGCAACTTGCGCGATCATCCAAAAAGTTCCAGCGTAGTCATGGTGGCCACGGTTGTCGTCGTCGTCATGACGCACGACTTGGCCAAGGGCGTGCTGGTAGGGGTGCTCCTGTCTGGCTTTTTCTTCGCCAATAAAGTGGGACAGATCCTGCGCGTGAGTTCAATGTCCGAAGACGAGGGCCGTGTGCGTACCTATCAAGTAGCCGGCCAGGTCTTTTTTGCTTCGGCGGATCGGTTCGTTAATGCCTTCGACTACAAGGAAGTCATCGACCGAGTTCGTATCGATGTCAGCCGCGCCCACTTCTGGGACATTACGGCGGTTAGCGCCTTAGACAAGGTAGTCGTCAAATTCCGCCGCGATGGGACGGAGGTCGAGGTCATCGGGCTCAATGAGGCCAGCACCACGCTGGTGGACAAGTTTGCCGTGCATGACAAAGACGGCGCCGAAGACATGCTGATGGGTCATTAAACGGAGACATGACTATGAACAACGAGAACAAAGTGCTGGCATGTGTGGACCAATCGCACTTCGCCGAATATGTCGCCGACTACGCAGCTTGGGCCTCCCTCCGAATGAGCGCACCGCTGGAATTCCTGCATGTTATCGACCACCATCCAGAGATCGGATCGGGAAAGGATCATAGCGGTGCTATCGGGATTGACGCGCATGAGACGCTGCTGAAACAGCTTTCCGCCGAGGACGAAGCACGCACCACAGCCGCGCGGGAACAAGGCAGGGTCTTCTTGAACCGATTGCGCGAGCGTGCCCGTGCCGCCGGTGCCTGGTCCGTGGATGTGCGTCAGCGCCATGGCGAACTGGAAGAAACCATCGCGGAACAGGGAAGCGGTGTCCGCCTCGTCGTCTTGGGGCGTCGTGGCGAGACTGCCGACTCGACCGAACGCAAGCTGGGACGCAATGTTGAACGGGTGGTGCGTGCACTGCACCAGCCCGTCCTCACTGTGACGGCGAATTTCAAGGAACCGCAGCGCGTGATGATCGCTTTCGACGGTGGCATCGTCACCCGCCGCGGCGTGGAGATGGTGGCGACCAGCCCACTTTTCCGTGGCATCCCAATATATTTGCTGATGTCTGGTAAGGAAAGTCGGGACGCAGCAAAGCAGCTTGAATGGGCCAAAATGACGTTGGAGTCAGCAGGCTTTGAAGTGGTCGCTTCGCTCGCTTTCGGCGATGTGGATGCCATCATTGCCAAGACTGTGATTGACCAGTCCATCGACCTGCTTATCATGGGCGCATATAGCCATTCTCCGCTGCGCAGTCTGCTTTTTGGCAGCAAGACCAGCGATATCCTACACGCCGCCACCGTGCCGACACTGCTGCTCGGATAGCGTCAAAACATCGGCTCTACAAGGTCGATTAGTCCTTGTAGAGCCCCGCGAAATGACCGCCCGAACTCAGTAGGAGAACTCATGCCAGTCAGCTTTCTCTCGAATGACCAGCGCGAAAACTACGGCCGCTACGCCGGCCCACCGTCACCTCACGACCTTGCCCGGCATTTTCACTTGGACGACACCGACCATGCGCTAATCGCGCAGAAGCGCGGCGCGCACAATCGGCTCGGCTTTGCCGTCCAACTCGGGACGGTGCGCTACTTGGGCACGTTCCTGGAAGACCCGCTGGCCGTGCCCCAGCCCGTGCTGCGGACGCTGGCCAAGCAACTGCGCATCGAGGCGTTGGACAAGGCGAGTGCCTACAGTGTTGGCGAGCAGCGCTGGCAGCATGCAACCGAGATTCGCGCGTCTTATGGATATGTCGATTTCACGGAACCCCTGATCGCCTTCCGCCTGACCCGGTGGCTGTACGCCCTTTGCTGGACCGGCACCGACCGGCCAAGCGTGCTGTTTGAGCGGGCCACGACATGGCTGGTGACGCACAAGGTGCTGCTGCCCGGTTGCACGACGCTCGAACGGTACGTTGCGCGCTTGCGCATCCGCGTCGAGGAGCGCCTTTGGCGCTCGCTTGCCAATGGGATCAGCCTGGACCAGCAAACCCGTCTGGAAGGCCTCCTGGTCTCTTCTGGCGGTACGCGAAATTCGCCGCTGGATCGCCTGCGTACCGGCCCGGTAGTGGCCAGCAGCCGGTCGATGAGCCTGGCGCTGATGCGGCTGCAAGCCGTCCGTGAGCTTGGCATCCGGTTGCCGGCCGCCACGCGCATCCCGGCCACGCGGGTCGCGGCCTTGGCCCGCTTCGCCGGAGCCGCCAAGGCCAGCGCGATTCTGCGCCTGCCGGCGCTGCGCCGCTTGGCAACGCTGGTCGCGTTCGTGCACTGCCTCGAAGCATCGGCACAGGACGACGCCCTGGAGGTCCTTGAGGTCATCTTGCGGGAGCTTTTCGGTGACGCTGTGAAAGCCGACAGAAAATCGCGCCTCCGATCGCTCAAAGACCTTGACGAAGCGGCGGCCACCCTCGCCAGCGCCTGCCAGTTGCTGCTGGACGAAACTGTGCCGGATGCCGAGCTGCGCAAACAGTTGTTCGCGCGGATTTCGCCGGACGCGCTCGCGCTGGCCATGGCCGGCGTCAACAAGCTGATTCGGCCGACCGACAACGTGTACTACCAGGAGCTGGATGCCAAGTACAAGACCGTGCGCCGCTTCCTGCCTGCGCTGGCCGAACACGTTCAGTTTGGCGCGAATGCCGCAGGAGAGCCGTTCATCGCTGCATTCGCCTGGCTTCGCGCCAACATGACGGTGAAGCGTCCGGGCAACGATGCGCCGCGCGACATCATCACCAAGCCGTGGCAACGCCATGTGCTGCGCGAGGATGATGCCATCGACTTCCACGCTTATACTTTCTGCGTTTTGTCAGAATTGCGTATCGCGCTGCGCCGACGCGATGTGTTCGTGGCCCCGAGCTGGCGGTACGCCGACCCGCGCGCCGGCCTGCTCGATAGCGCTGAATGGGAATCGACGCGCCCGATCATTTGCCGCACGCTCGGCCTGTCGGCGGTGCCGGGGCCGACCTTGACCGCGCTGGCCGATGAACTGGACCGAACCTACCAGGCGGTCGCCGCCAGGTTGCCCGAGAATCCGGCCGTGCGCTTCGATAAGGTGGGCGACAAACAAGAACTGGTGCTCAGCCCGTTGGACAAAATGGATGAGCCGGCGTCGCTGATCGCGCTACGCGCCAAGGTCATGGGCATGCTGCCACGCGTCGACCTGCCGGAACTGATCCTGGAGATTGCCGCACGCACCCGCTTCACGGACGCCTTCACCCATATATCGGAGCGTACCGCGCGAGCTTCCGATCTACATGTGAGCATTTGCGCGGTGCTGATGGCCGAAGCCTGCAACACTGGTCCAGAGCCACTGATTCGCGGCGACGTGCCGGCGCTTAAGCGCGACAGGCTATCCTGGGTGGACCAGAACTACCTGCGCGACGACACTATCACCGCAGCGAATACACTGCTGGTCGCCGCACAGAGCCGTTCCGCGCTTGCCAGCTTGTGGGGTGGCGGCGAGGTCGCCTCGGCCGACGGCATGCGGTTCGTGGTGCCGGTGCGATCAGTGCATTCCGGGCCGAACCCGAAATACTTCGGCGTCGGGCGCGGCGTTACCTGGTACAACCTGATATCGAACCAGTTTTCAGGACTGAACGACATCACGGTGCCGGGCACGCTGCGCGACAGCCTGGTACTGCTGGCCGTGGTCCTGGAACAGCAGACTGACCTTCAGCCGACCCAGATCATGACGGACACGGGGGCCTACAGCGATGTGGTTTTCGGCCTGTTCCGCTTGCTTGGGTACCGATTCAGCCCGCGCCTGGCTGATGTCGGCGGTACCCGCTTCTGGCGAATCGACCCGAAGGCCGACTACGGCCTGCTCAATTCTGTATCCGGACACAATATCAGCCTGCAAAAGATCGAACCGCATTGGGATGACATGCTGCGCTTGGCCGGCTCGCTCAAGCTCGGCCGGGTACCGGCCGCTGGCATCATGCGCACGCTCCAGGTCGGCGAACGCCCGACCAGGCTGGCCCAGGCCATCGCTGAGTTCGGCCGGATCGACAAGACGCTGCACACGCTGACCTACATCGATGACGAAGCCAAGCGCCGGGGCACGCTGACCCAGCTCAACCGTGGCGAGGGGCGGCACAGCGTCGCTCGCGCAGTTTTCCATGGCAAGCGCGGCGAGCTGCGGCAGCACTATCGCGAAGGACAGGAAGATCAGCTCGGTGCGCTCGGCCTTGTGCTCAACATGATCGTGCTGTGGAACACGAGTTACATGGAAGCGGCGCTGAACCAGTTGCGCGTGGACGGCTTCGCGGTCAGGGATGAGGACGTAGCCAGGCTGTCGCCGTTGCTGCACGAGCATATCAACATGTTGGGACGGTACTCGTTCTCGGTACCGGATGCAGTGGCCAAGGGCGAGCTGCGTCCGTTGCGCAACCCAGCGAGCGATGAGTAGATACTGGCATTCCCCCAGCAAGACGGACACTTTCGATAGGTATGATGTCCCTATCGGAGGTATTACATGGCACGTGAAAGACGGGTGTTTTCAGAAGAGTTCAAGCGCGAGGCAGTCAAGCTGGTAGGCCAGCCAGGTGCGAGCAAGGCGGCAATAGCCCGAGACCTTGGCATCGGCGCCAATTTGCTGGGACGATGGTGCAGAGATGCCAACGTCGATGCAGAGCTCGCAGTCGGGCACGAGAAGGTATCGCCCCAGGAATATGAGCGTATGCGGCGCGAACTGGCGAAGGTCAAGACGGAGCGCGACATATTAAAAAAGGCGCTCGGCTACTTCGCAGCCGACCTCAAGTGAAGTACGGCTTCATCGCCAAATATCGAACCATCTGGCCAACGCGAACGATGTGCCGTCTACTCGGCGTATCGAGCAGTGGTTTTTACGACTGGCTTGGTCGGCCCGTAAGTGCCCATGAACGCGAGAATGCCCAGCTCCTCAACGCAATCAAGCATAGCCACGAAGCCAGCGATGGCACATATGGTTCGCCGCGCGTAGTGCGAGACCTTATCGACGCTGGTTTTTCCTGCAGCGAGAACCGCGTGGCGCGACTGATGAAAGCAGCCGGCATCAAGGCCCGTCACAAGCGGCGTCGGGCGCCAGGGCAGCTCGACTCACCAGTCCATGCCATCGCGCCGAATCTGCTGGACCGGCAATTTGAAGCGACCGGCCCGAACCAGAAATGGGCAGCAGACTTTACCTACGTCTGGACCGGCGAAGGCTGGCTATTCGTCGCAGCCGTCCTCGACTTGTACTCGCGGCGTGTGGTGGGCTGGTCGATGCAACCGACGATGACGGCGCAGTTGGTGATAGATGCCTTATTGATGGCTATTTTCCGTCGCGGCCGTCCCCGTGCAGTACTGCATCATTCGGACCAAGGTTCGCAATATACGAGCGAGGACTTCCAGCGACTCCTTGAATCCCACGGCATTGTTTGCAGCATGAGCCGTCGCGGTAACTGCTGGGACAACGCTGCAATGGAAAGCTTTTTCTCGACGCTCAAGACCGAGCGCCTGAGCAAAAAGCACTACCGGACCAGGGATGATTTACGGGCAGATGTGTTCGACTACATCGAAAGGTTCTACAATCCACGCCGGCGTCATTCCACTATCGGCTACATTAGCCCGGTACAGTTTGAAAATCTAAAATGCGCCTAACGGAAGTGTCCGTGAAGACGGGGGAATGCCAATACGTCAGTCAGGATATGGCCAGAAATAGGGATCGCCTCAGAAAACGGAAAATAAAGCACGCTAAGCCGTAAGTAAGCGTGCTCCTGTGAAAGCCACAGCTAAAACTGCGTAGTACACATAGAGGTATTTTTTTCTAGATTTATATCGAATTTCGTTATCGAATTTCGCTTATTATTGATCAACTCGTTGCAGATCATGAAGGCGAAAGTATGACGAATAACCCTACCGATGACAGCAGACCATGGTCGGTCTTTCTTATTTTTCTGCGGCTTGGATTGACATCTTTTGGCGGCCCCATTGCGCACTTGGGCTACTTCCGCGCCGAATTTGTCACACGGCGGCGCTGGCTCTCCGAACGGAGCTATGCTGACTTGGTCGCGCTTTGTCAGTTCTTGCCAGGGCCTGCAAGCAGCCAGGTCGGCATAGCGGTAGGACTGTCTCGGGCTGGATACAGCGGGGCGCTGGCTGCTTGGGCTGGCTTCACGCTGCCGTCTGCCATAGCCTTGATCCTTTTTGCGCTCGGCATCTCCAGCTATGGCGATTACGTCTCGCAGGGCGCGTTGCATGGCTTAAAAGTGGTGGCTGTGGCCGTGGTCGCTCAAGCAGTATGGGGCATGGCGCGTAACCTATGCACGGATGGGCTGCGAGTCACCATCATGGCAATTGCTACCTGCGTCGTTTTACTTGTGCCGTCCGCGTGGGGACAGGTTGGCGTGATTGCTATCGCAGGCATCGCAGGCCGGTTATTGTTCAAGCCAGCGAAAGTTGTTGAGCATGACCCCCTACCTATCACGGTCAGTCACCGGGCCGGCGTGCTTTGGCTCTCGCTGTTCTTTGTCTTGCTGATTGGCCTGCCGGTGTTGGCCGAACTGATGCCAAGTCAAACCATGGCAATGGTGGATTCCTTCTATCGTGTCGGATCACTGGTGTTCGGCGGTGGTCACGTTGTGCTGCCATTACTGCAAGCCGAAGTGGTGCCCTCCGGCTGGGTCAACAATGAATCCTTTCTCGCGGGGTACGGGGCAGCTCAAGCGGTGCCCGGCCCTTTGTTCACGTTCGCCGCGTTTCTTGGTGCCTCGATGAACACCGCCCCGTCGGGCTGGATCGGCGGCATTGTGTGTCTGCTGGCTATCTTCGCGCCCTCGTTCTTGCTGGTCGTCGGATCAATGCCATTTTGGGAGCGTTTGCGCCGCAATACAGGCATCCAAGCTGCGCTGGCCGGGATCAATGCCGCTGTAGTCGGCTTGCTGCTGGCCGCGCTGTATCAGCCTGTATGGACTAGCGCCATCTTTCAGCCGCAAGACTTCGGCTTGGCATTAGTTGCCCTTGTCGCACTTATGTTCTGGAAGCTCCCGCCGTGGCTGGTTGTCCTCGGTAGCGGTGCAGCTGGGTGGCTGTTGAGCGTCGCTCTGTGAGGCACAAAAAATGACTGACAAAGACCTCTACGGCGGTTTGATCCGCCTGCACATCCTTCACCATGCAGCCGAGGAACCTGTCTTTGGGCTGGGGATCATCGAAGAGCTACGCCGACACGGCTACGAGATGAGCGCTGGCACCGTGTACCCGATGCTGCACGGCCTGGAAAAAAAAGGCTATCTGACCTCACGCCACGAACGCACCGGGCGACGTGAACGGCGTGTTTATGACATCACTGAACAAGGCAGAACTGCACTTGCTGATGCGAAAACAAAGGTCAAGGAGCTGTTCGGAGAGTTGGTAGAAGGTGGTTGAGTTTTTGCTTCTATGTCAGGTTGAGCTATACCCTAACGCAACGTCAGGGAAGAGACTGTAATCACGTCAGAATAGAGTCCAATATGAAATTTATTGACACAATCAGTCAAGAGTAATAGATTTCACTCTGACACATTACCCTTGGAGACACTTTGTACGGTCAACGCATCGGCTACGTTCGCGTCAGCAGCTTCGACCAGAACCCGGAACGGCAATTGGAAGGGGTTCAGGTGGCGCGGGTGTTCACCGACAAGGCATCCGGCAAGGACACCCAGCGTCCCGAGCTGGAAAGGCTGCTCGCCTTCGTGCGCGAAAGCGACACCGTGGTGGTGCACAGCATGGATCGCCTGGCACGCAACCTGGATGACTTGCGCCGCATCGTGCAGGGCCTGACCAAGCGCGGGGTACGCATCGAATTCGTCAAGGAAAGCCTGGCCTTCACTGGCGAGGATTCGCCGATGGCGAATTTGATGCTGTCGGTGATGGGCGCGTTTGCCGAGTTCGAGCGGGCCTTGATCCGCGAGCGGCAGCGCGAAGGAATCGCGCTGGCCCGGCAGCGGGGTGCGTACCGGGGCCGCAAAAAGTCACTGAACGATGAGCAGATTGCCGAACTGAAACGGCGCGTCGCGGCGGGCGAGCAAAAGGCCCTGATCGCCCGCGACTTCGGCATTAGCCGTGAAACCTTGTACCAGTACCTGCGCGAGTCCTGAGCATGCCGCGTCGTTCCATTCTGTCCGCCACCGAGCGACAAAGCCTGCTGGCATTGCCCGATGTCAAAGACGATCTGATCCGATACTACACGTTCAGCGACACCGACCTGTCGGTGATTCGTCAGCGGCGCGGGCCTGCGAATCGGCTGGGCTTCGCCATTCAGCTTTGCTACCTGCGATTCCCCGGCGTCATCCTGGGCGTTGATGAGCCGCCGTTTCCGCCCTTGCTGCGCATCGTGGCGTCGCAACTCAAAGTGCCGGTCGAAAGCTGGGACGACTACGGGCAGCGGGAGCAGACCCGGCGCGAGCACCTGGTCGAACTGCAAACGGTGTTCGGCTTCCAGCCGTTCACCGTGAGTCACTACCGGCAGGCTGTCCACACGCTGACTGAGCTGGCTATGCAAACCGACAAGGGCATCGTCCTGGCCAACGCCTTGATTGAGCATCTACGGCGGCAGTCGATCATCCTGCCCGCGCTCAACGCCATCGAGCGCGCCAGTGCCGAGGCCATCACCCGCGCCAATCGGCGCATCTACGAAGCCCTGTCCGAGCCGTTGTCGAGCGGGCACCGGCATCGCCTGGATGAACTGTTGAAGCGCCGCGACAACGGCAAGACCACCTGGCTGGCATGGCTGCGGCAATCACCGGCCAAGCCGAATTCCCGCTACATGCTGGAACACATCGAACGTCTCAAAGCCTGGCAGGCGCTCAACCTGCCTACCGGCATCGAGCGGCTGGTTCATCAAAACCGGCTGCTCAAGATCGCCCGCGAGGGTGGCCAGATGACGCCCGCCGACTTGGCCAAGTTCGAGCCACAGCGACGTTACGCCACCCTCATGGCGCTGGCCATCGAGGGCATGGCTACTGTTACCGACGAAATCATCGACCTGCACGACCGCATCCTGGGCAAGCTGTTCAACGCCGCCAAGAATAAGCATCAGCAGCAGTTCCAGGCGTCCGGCAAGGCCATCAATGCCAAGGTGCGTTTGTACGGGCGCATCGGCCAGGCGCTGATCGACGCCAAGCAGTCAGGCCGCGACCCATTCGCCGCCATCGAGGCCGTCATTTCCTGGGACGCTTTCGCCGAGAGCGTCACCGAGGCGCAGAAGCTCGCCCAGCCCGATGATTTCGACTTCCTGCACCGCATCGGCGAGAGTTACGCCACATTGCGCCGCTACGCGCCGGAATTCCTCGACGTGCTCAAGCTGCGAGCAGCGCCCGCCGCCAAGGACGTGCTCGACGCCATCGAGGTGCTGCGCGGCATGAACATCGACAACACCCGCAAGGTGCCCGCTGATGCACCGACCAACTTCATCAAGCCGCGCTGGCAGAAGCTGGTGATGACCGACGCCGGCATCGACCGACGCTATTACGAGTTGTGCGCACTGTCGGAACTTAAGAACGCGTTGCGCTCGGGCGACATCTGGGTACAGGGTTCACGTCAGTTCAAGGACTTCGAGGACTACCTGGTGCCACCCGAGAAGTTCGCCAGCCTCAAGCAGTCCAGCGAATTGCCGCTGGCCGTGGCCACCGATTGCGACCAGTACCTGAGCGAGCGCTTGGAGTTGCTGGAAGCGCAACTTGCCACGGTCAATCGCATGGCGGCGGCCAACGACCTACCGGACGCCATCATCACCGAATCGGGCTTGAAGATCACGCCGCTGGATGCTGCGGTGCCCGACACCGCGCAGGCATTGATCGACCAGACGGCCATGATTCTGCCGCACGTCAAGATTACCGAGCTGCTGATGGAGGTCGATGAGTGGACGGGCTTCACCCGCCACTTCACGCACCTGAAATCCGGCGACCTCGCCAAAGACAAAAATCTGCTGCTGACTACGATCCTGGCCGACGCGATCAACCTGGGCCTGACCAAAATGGCCGAATCTTGCCCCGGTACGACTTACGCCAAGCTCGCCTGGCTGCAAGCCTGGCATACCCGCGATGAAACCTATTCGATGGCGCTGGCCGAACTGGTCAACGCCCAGTTTCGGCATCCCTTTGCCGGGCACTGGGGCGATGGCACCACATCATCGTCGGACGGACAGAATTTCCGAACCAGCAGCAAGGCAGAAAGCACCGGGCACATCAATCCGAAATATGGCAGCAGCCCAGGCAGGACGTTCTACACCCACATCTCTGACCAGTACGCGCCGTTCCACAACAAGGTGGTCAATGTCGGCGTGCGCGATTCCACCTACGTGCTTGACGGCCTGCTGTACCACGAGTCCGACCTGCGCATCGAGGAACATTACACGGACACGGCGGGCTTCACCGATCACGTCTTTGCCTTGATGCACCTGCTGGGCTTCCGCTTCGCACCGCGCATCCGAGACCTGGGCGACACCAAGCTCTACACCCCGAAAGGCGAAGCCGCCTATGACGCGCTGAAACCGATGATCGGCGGCACTCTCAACATCAAGCACGTCCGCGCCCATTGGGACGAAATTCTGCGCCTGGCCACCTCGATCAAGCAAGGCACGGTGACGGCCTCGCTGATGCTTAGGAAACTCGGCAGCTATCCGCGCCAAAACGGCCTGGCTGTCGCCCTGCGTGAGCTGGGGCGCATCGAGCGGACGTTGTTCATCCTGGGCTGGTTGCAAAGCGTTGAGCTGCGCCGCCGCGTCCATGCCGGGCTGAATAAAGGCGAAGCACGCAATGCACTGGCCCGCGCCGTGTTCTTCAACCGGCTGGGCGAAATCCGCGACAGCAGCTTTGAGCAGCAGCGCTACCGGGCCAGCGGCCTCAATCTGGTGACGGCGGCTGTCGTGCTGTGGAACACGGTCTACCTGGAGCGCGCAGCGCATGCGTTGCGTAGCAACGGCCATGCCGTCGATGAAACGCTATTGCAGTACCTGTCGCCGTTGGGCTGGGAACACATCAATCTGACCGGCGATTACCTCTGGCGCAGCAGCGCCAAGATCGGCGCGGGCAAGTTCAGGCCGTTGCGACCTCTGCAATCGGCTTAACGTGCTTTATTCTCCGTTTTCTGAGACGACCCCGTGACGGACGAACTGGTCGACCTGCACGACCGCATCATGATCAAGCTGTTCAGCGCGGCCAAGAACAAGCATCAGCAGGACTTCCAGAAGCAGGGCAAGGCCATCAACGACAAGGTGCGCCTGTACAGCCGAATCGGGCGCGCGCTGGTCGAGGCCAAGGAATCCGGCATGGACCCGTATGCCGCGATCGAGGCCGTGCTGCCGTGGACAGACTTCACGCAAAGCGTGACCGAGGCGGCAGAACTGGCCCAGCCCGAGACGTTCGACCACCTGCACCTGGTGGGAGAGCAGTACAGCACCCTGCGGCGCTATACGCCTGAGTTCCTCGATGTGCTTCGGCTTAAAGCTGCGCCGGCGGCGCAAGCGGTGCTGGACGCGATCGACGTCCTGCGCGAGATGAACATGACCGGGGCGCGCAAGGTGCCGGACGATGCGCCGATCGCGTTCGTGAAGGCGCGGTGGAAGCCCCTGGTCATCACCGACGACGGTCTTGACCGCCGCTTCTACGAGATTTGCGTCTTGTCGGAGCTGAAGAATTCGTTGCGGTCGGGCGACATCTGGGTGCAGGGTTCGCGCCAGTTCCGGGACTTCGAGGAATACCTGCTACCCACGGAAAAGTTCGGGGCGATGAAATCAGCGCGCGAGCTGCCGATCGCGGTCAACCAGGACTGCGACCAGTACCTGCACGACCGCTTGCTCTTGCTCGAACAGCAACTGGCCACCGCCAACCGGCTCGCGCTGACGAACGAACTGCCCAATGCGATCATTACTGAGACAGGACTGAGGATCATCCCACAGGACGCCGTGGTGCCGGACGAGGCCCAGGCGCTGATTGACTTCGCCAGCGGCATGCTTCCCCGGATCAAGATCACCGAACTGCTGATGGACGTGGACGACTGGACCGGTTTCACGCGCCACTTTGTCCATCTTAAGAGCGGGGAGCAGGCCAAGGACCGGACGTTCCTCATGTCCGCGATCCTGGCCGACGCCATCAACCTCGGCCTGACCAAGATGGCGGAATCGAGTCCCGGCGCCACTTACGCGAAACTGTCCTGGTTGCAGGCCTGGCACATCCGGGACGAAACCTATTCGGCCGGCCTGGCTGAACTGGTCAACGCCCAGTTCAAGCACGCCTTCGCTGCGCACTGGGGCGACGGCACAACGTCGTCGTCGGACGGCCAGCGCTTCCGCGCGGGCGGCCGGGCCGAGAGCACGGGCCACATCAACCCCAAGTACGGCGCCGAGCCCGGCAAGCTGTTCTACACCCATATTTCCGATCAGTACGCGCCGTTCAGCACCAGAGTGGTCAACGTCGGCGTGCGCGACTCGACCTATGTGCTCGACGGCCTGCTGTACCACGAATCGGACCTTCGCATTGAGGAGCACTATACCGACACCGCCGGCTTCACCGACCACGTGTTCGCGCTAATGCACCTGCTGGGTTTCCGCTTCGCGCCGCGCATCCGCGATCTGGGAGACACCAAGCTGTACGTGCCGGCCAAAGTGGGCGATCACCCCGCCTTGCGCTCGATGATCGGCGGCAGCCTGAACGTCAAGCACCTGCGCGCACACTGGGACGACGTGCTGCGCTTGGCCGCCTCGATCAAGCACGGCACCGTCACAGCGTCGCTCATGCTGCGCAAGTTAGGCAGCTACCCGCGCCAGAACGGCCTGGCGATCGCGCTGCGCGAGCTGGGGCGGATCGAGCGCACGCTGTTTATCCTGGACTGGCTCCAGAACGTCGAGCTGCGCCGACGCGTACACGCCGGTTTGAACAAAGGCGAAGCGCGCAATGCGCTGGCCAGGGCGGTATTCATCCACCGGCTGGGCGAGATCCGCGACAGGTCGTTTGAGCAGCAGCGGTACCGCGCCAGCGGCCTGAATTTGGTGACGGCCGCAATCGTACTGTGGAACACGGTCTACCTGGAGCGGGCGACGCAGGCCTTACGTGAGAAAGGCAAGTTGCCAGACGACGGTATGCTGCAATTTTTGTCACCGCTGGGCTGGGAGCACATCAACCTGACCGGGGACTATGTGTGGCGCCAGCAGCGTATAGCCGAAGGCGGGTTCAGGGAGCTGCGCAAGCCCCAAGAGTAGGAAATATTCTAGAAAAGGGAAGATTCAGTTCGCGGCTGCGTGAATCGATTCCCCCGCCCCTCACGCAAGATTCTTAGCTTCTCTAAATAAACCAAGCCCTGCCAGCCTGGTGTGGCCAGATTGAGCCCTGGGTATTGCCGGCGGCAGTTTTCCAGGGCAGGCGACTGAGCATTGCGTTCTTCGTCACGCAGCGCATCCGAGGCGCCTCTGATAATTCGTGCAGCTTCCTCGCGCTCTCGCTGTTCTTCTTGTCTAGCGCGTAAATCCAGTGCTCGGGCATGCTCCAGTTGAAGCCGCTGTACCTCCAGCATGGCAATGAAGCGTTCAGTGTTTTCGGCTAGTAGCTGACGCTCGGCGTCGGTAAGAAGCTGGCCAGCGCTTGATCCATAAACGGGCACCGCCCCGGTGTCATAGGAGCCGTATAGGAGCTTGAAGCACTCGGAGCCGAGGACGGTGAACCGCCCATTCTCCCGCACGATGTGGATGCGTTTGTACACGCTGTGGCGACAGCCGTCGCGCTGACAAATTATCCGATCTCCTTTGTCTACCTCGACTACTGCCATCAGCTGCGCGTTCGACATCTTTTATTTTTCCAAGCAAAGACCGCCCCCGGTCATAAATGTCGACTATACAGTATAGGGTCAGGGCGTTTGCAAGTCGACTGCGCGGAATGGTTTGCGGGCGATATGCTCGGCCAAATCGCCTTAGCGCCCGATTTTTTCCGTTTTCCCTATTCGCCCCTACATTGGCGCAATAGCACGATTCGGGCGCGCAAGATGCCGCTCGAAACTGGGTGCAGAGCGGATTATCGCTCGTCCATGCAAAAACACCCGCGGTCCATTTCGAACCGCGGGTGCTGGAAAACGTAGAAGATGCTTTTACCAGACGGCCTTGCCGGAGCCATCCTTCAGGTTGTTCTTCCAGGCCGCCTCCACCAGCTTGGCGACGGACTCCGGCATCGGCACGTAGTCCAGTTCGGCCGCCGCGTTGGCGCCATTCTTGAAGGCGAAGTCGAAAAACTTAAGGACTTCCTTGCCTTTGGCAATGTCGGCCTGCTGCTTGTGAACCAGGGCATAGGTCGCGCCGGTGATTGGCCAGGCAGACTTGCCCGGCTGGTCGGTCAGCACGACGCCGAAACCCGGCGCCTTGGCCCAATCCGCGTTGGCAGCGGCGGCCTTGAACGCGTCGTCGTCCGGCTGCAGGAAGTTGCCATCATGGTTCTTCAGCTGCGTGTGGGTCATCTTGTTCTTCTTTGCATAGGCCCACTCGACGTAGCCGATCGCGCCCTTGATGCGCTGGACGTTGGCGGCAACGCCATCATTGCCCTTGCCGCCCACACCGACAGCCCACTTCACGGCGGTGCCGGCACCGATCCTGGTCTTGAAGTCGGCGTTGGTCTGCGACAGGTAATTCGTGAACAGGAAGGAGGTTCCCGAGCCATCAGCGCGGTGCACGACGGTGATGTCTTCGGCCGGCAGCTTGACGCCCGGGTTCAGGGCGGCAATCGCCTGATCGTTCCACTTGGTGATCTTGCCCAGGTAGATGTCGGCAACGACCGGTCCGGTCAGCTTCAGTTGACCCGGCGCGACACCGTCGAGGTTGATGACGGTCACCACCCCGCCCATGATGGTCGGGAACTGCATGAGACCCGACTCGTTCAGCTCTTCGACTGACAGCGGCATGTCGGACGCACCGAATTCGACGGTTCTGGCCTTGATCTGCTTGATGCCGGCGCCCGACCCGATCGACTGGTAGTTCAGGCCACTGCCGCTGGTCTTCTTGTACATCTCCGCCCACTTCGCGTAGATCGGGTAGGCGAAGGTGGAACCCGCCCCGGTGATGTCCGCGGCCAGGGTCGCGGTACTCGCGAACGCGGCGGTGGTGCCGATGATGACGGTGGCCAGCAGTTGCTTCATGCGCATATCAAGTCCTTGGTGGTAAGTGACAAAAATGATGTGCGCAGTTTATTCCTGCAACATGACATTTTTATGACGCAGCCATACACGAAAAGCGGTTGTCAGGTGCGTTAGAACGGATCCTTTTGCTGAAGCTCTGCAAAAGCACTGAGTATCTCGGTTTTCCGGATCGCGCCGAGCAGGAGGGGCTCCTCCTTGCTCTGGACCACTGGCAACCGTTCGCCATGATGCAAGAGGAACTGGCGGTAAGCGTCGGCGAGCGTCATGTCGGGTGTTATCAAGGGCAGCAGGTCGGGGTGGAGAAAGTCGCGGGCCGATTTTCCGGCGCCATCCATGGCGGCGGTCGCAAGATCACGCAAGGCGACGACACCTCGATAGCGATTCGCCGCGTCGACGATATAGATGTACTTCACCGCATGGCTACCGAACATCGCCAGCATATCGGACACCGATGCGTCCAGGGTCAGCACGGTTTGCGCGGGCTCGACGAGCGCCTGCATCTGGGTCGCGCGCAGGGATTGGCGCATCAGCGCCGCGTGACGGTGGCGCGCGGTGACCTCGTACATCGATGGCCCGCCGACACCTCGCGCAAGGAAGTACGCGATCACGCAGGCCAGCATCAGCGGCAGCATGATCTGGTAGCTGAGCGTCATTTCGAAGATCATGAGTATCGCCATTAGGGGGGCTCCCGTCGAGGCAGCAAGGAAGGCGCCCATGCCAACGATGGCATAAGCGGCCGGCGCGGCGGCAAGGCCGGGAAACAGGCCATGCACGATTTGCCCGAACAGCTGGCCAAGCGCTGCGCCGACGAACAGGGTGGGTGTAAAAATCCCGCCGACTGCACCTGAGCCGGCAGTACATAGCGTTGCTGCCACCTTGAAGACGAGGATAGCCAGCACGGCAGACCAGGCCCAGGGCGAGTGCAGCAGCGAATTGACGACGCTGTACCCATTGCCCCAGACCTGTGGCACCCAGATCGACAGCAACCCGACGCCCAGGCCGCCCGCACCGAGACGCATTGGCAAGGGCAAGCCGCTGCGCTGGAAGCCCCGCCGCATCAAGTCCAGCAGGCGGAGGAACTGTGGCGCCGCCAATCCGGCGAGGCCCCCCAGTACGATGAACAGCGCGACCTCGATGCCCGGCACGAACGGAAAGGCCGGCATCAAGTAGGTTGGATGGTAGCCCGGCAAGCGGCGCATGGTGATGTTCGCTGCGACCGCGGCGATCATCATCGGTCCCAGGCTGTCGATGGCGATATTGCCGAGCACGATCTCGGTGACGAAAAAGGCGCTGGCGATGGGCGCGTTGTAGGCCGAAGCGATGCCGGCAGCGGCCCCGCACGCGACCAGGAGGCGCAGCCGCCGCGGATCGAAGCGTGCCAGCGAACCGACGACGGAGGCGCACATCGCTGCGAGCTGCACCATCGGCCCCTCTCGTCCGATCGAGCCACCCGAGCTGATCGTACATAGCGAAGAAGCGCCTCGCAACAAGGTCTGCCCAACCGGAATCCGGCCGTCACCGACCACAATCGCTTCCATGTAATCGTTCGGCGCGCTGTCCGCCCGGCGTTTCGCGAGCGACAGGAAAAAGCCGGCCAGGACGCCGCCCGCACATGGTAGGACCAAGCGAACGGGCCATGACAGCCCGGCTGCCATTTCGACGAAGGAGCCACTGTGTCCACCCAGCAGATGCTGTGTGCCGGCCAGGCCTTCACGAAACGCGATCGTCGCAAGTGCTCCTAGCACCCCTACCAGAGCGGCCCAGAAAAGCATGACGTGCGGTTCTAGAAGAGACCGAATGCGGAGGACGGAAAAAGCGGAAGGCATGAGTTGTATGAGACCGAAATGGTGCAAACGTGAAAAGATCCATCTTCGCACGGCGTTGACAATCCCGCATCATTGAAGGGGCCTGCCCTTCGGATCGCTGTATGTCTGTACGGGCTTTCAATGATTCTGGGGATTCATCAGCATTCGGATACCCAGGCTACATATGTCGCGCTGATGAGCGGCGACCTTAGCCGGCTTTCGTTCGCGGTGAGCCTGTTGCGCAGCACCCGCCGCGTGATCAAGCAGAATCTGTGGGTCAGCGTGACCGGCCTGCTGCGCCTGAACAAGCTGAGTACCTCTTGAGTGTCAAAGTGCGAGTAGTCAAACCGAGACCGAAAATCGCCCTGTGTTACGATGCGGCCGGTCGAGGAATCGATGACTACAGCGCACGAGCGAGCTTGCTCACACATCGAGGCTCCTAATCGTTGAGTGAGCGTGTAAGGACGAATATGACTTGGATAATAACGAAGTACCTGATCACGGCCGCCATGGTCGTCGCCGTATCGGAATTCGCAAAGCGTAGCGACAAGCTGGGCGCGCTGATTGCCGCCTTGCCAATGGTGACCGTGCTGACACTCATCTGGCTGCATATGGAGAAGCAACCGGAGTCCAAGGTGGCGAACCATGCCTGGTACACCTTCTGGTACGTCGTGCCGACGCTGCCCATGTTCCTCGTGTTCCCCTCGCTGCTGGCCCGGGTGGGTTTCTGGTCCGCGCTTGGCCTTTGCGTCGTTCTCACCATTGCCTGTTTCGCGTTGTTTGCCTTGGTCGTCAAGCGTTTCGGCATCATGCTCATGTAGAGGCATGAAGGGGCGCGTCAGAGTCGGAAAAACAGGGATGCCATAAGCCGCGCTTGGCATGGTGTTCAGCGCCGGTCCAGATACATCCGTCGTGTTACACTTCAGGATTGGAGATGGCATTCCTCCTTTAACCGCCCTCGGGGCTGATGATGCCTGCATTCGTTCCTGGCCAGACAGGAGAATGTAGGCGTTCGCCCGCACTCTCCGCTGTCCAGGTTGCTGTAATCAACTAACTGGACACGCATGAATTCCGCAAACCGTTCCGAACTCGTCGACGCACTCGGCCATGCGGCCAAGTGGCTGGCGATTGCCGTGGCCGTAGCGCTTCTGGCAGGCACCGCATCCGCGTTTTTCCTCTTCGCCCTACAGTGGGCAACCGATGTTCGTTCCAGTCATCGCTGGCTGATAGGGCTTTTGCCGCTGGCGGGCCTCGCGGTTGGCTGGTTGTATCTGCACTTCGGTCAGAAAGTCGAGGCAGGGAATAATCTCCTGATCGATGAGATCCATGATCCCCAAAAAATCGTGCCGTTGAGGATGGCGCCACTGGTACTCGGCGGCACCGTGGTGTCGCACCTCTTCGGCGCCTCCGTCGGGCGCGAGGGAACGGCCGTCCAGATGGGAGGGGCGCTGGCCGACCAGCTCACGCACTTGCTTAAGTTGCCAGCTGCCGACCGGCGCATCATCTTGATGGCGGGCATCAGTGCCGGCTTTTCGTCCGTGTTTGGCACGCCTCTCGCCGGCGCGGTGTTCGGCCTGGAGGTGTTGGCCATCGGACGCATGCGCTACGATGCGCTCCTGCCCTGCATGCTGGCTGCCATCGTCGCGGATCAGGTGGGCTTGCTGTGGGGCGTACAGCATGTACACTACGCGATCCCTGCCATCCCGGCAGTCTCGGCCTGTGGCCTTGCGGGCGTGGCCGTCGCCGGCGCCGCCTTCGGCCTGGTGGGTCGCCTGTTTGCGGGCTTCACCCACGCGCTGGCCGCCCGCTTGAAGCGCTTGATCGCTTATGCACCGTTGCGCCCCCTGGTCGGCGGCGCCGTCGTTGCAGCGGCAGTTTGGCTGTTCACGGCCGATCGCTATATCGGCCTCGGCATTCCGACCATCGTTGATGCTTTTCGCCAACCCGTGGCGCCTTACGACTTCGCTGCAAAGTTCGCTTTTACGGTCGTGTCGCTGGGCTCCGGTTTCAAGGGTGGCGAAGTGACGCCGCTGTTCTACATCGGGGCCACCTTGGGGAACGCTCTCGCGCCGATACTGCATCTGCCCTTTCCCCTGCTAGCCGGCCTGGGCTTTGTCGCCGTGTTCGCCGGCGCCGCCAATGCCCCCATCGCTTCCACGCTGATGGCGATCGAATTGTTCGGTGCTGAAGTCGGCATCTACGCAATGCTCGCCTGCGTGGTCAGCTACCTGTTCTCGGGTCACACTGGCATTTACCGCTCGCAGCGTATCGGCCAATCCAAGCACCGCGCCGTGCCGGAAGGAATCAAGCTCGGCGAGCTGTCGGCAAACGATGAACGGCAGCGCAACCAGGCGCCCGATCTCAGCCTGTCGAATTAAGGAGGAATGCCACATGGACCGTTGGATCGTTTATGCATTTGTGTCGATGGGCTTTGCGGGATTCACCTCCGTCATCGCAAAGTTGGGGCTTACGGGCATCTCGGGCGATTTGGGTTTGGCCATTCGCACCTGCTTCGTATTTGTGTTTGTCCTGCTGTTCGCTGCGGTCGTCGTGCCGACATCGCAGCTTGAAGCGCTCTCGTGGAGGAACTTCCTGTGGCTCGGCCTGTCGGGCGTCACGACGGCCGCGTCCTGGGTGTTCTACTACAAAGCGATCAAGCTCGGGGATGTCTCAACGGTCGCTTTGGTCGATAAAGGGAGCGTGATCGTTTCCCTCTTCCTTGCCTGGCTCATTTTGCAGGAAGCAATCACGTTGCCCAAACTGATCGGGGGAAGCTGCATTGCCCTTGGCTTGCTGATCATCGCACGCGGCTGAGGCCGGAGAGGCCGACGAAACCCGGCCTCCCCGATCCTGGCTACATCAGCTGTCGACCGACACGACGGATCGTGGCTGCGCCGCACGTCGACGCAATACCATCCCGGTAATCGCCGGCAGCACGAACAGCGTGAGCACGGTCGAAGTGATCAGTCCACCGATGACGACCGTTGCCAGAGGCTTCTGCACCTCGGCGCCGGTCCCGGTCGCGATTGCCATCGGTACGAAGCCGAGCGATGCAACCAGTGCCGTCATCAGCACCGGACGCACACGCTCCATCGCCCCTTCCACCACCGCCGTCGCCGCGTCCAGGCCCTCCGACAGGCGCTTGTTGATCGCCGAGATCAGCACCAGGCCATTGAGCACCGCGACGCCCGATACCGCAATGAAGCCGACCGATGCGGAAATCGAGAACGGAATTCCGCGCAGCGCAAGCGCGAACACGCCCCCTGCCAGGGCCAGCGGCACCGCAGTCAGTACCGTGGCGGTCAGCATTGCATTGCCGATCGCCAGGTACAGTACGGCGGTGATCAGCACGAAACATGCCGGCACGATGATCGCCAGGCGCTTCGTCGCCGCTTCCAGGTTCTGGAACTGCCCGCCCCACGCGATCCACGATCCCGGAGCCAGTTTCACGTCACGGGCCAGCTGCGCCTGCGCATCTTTCACGTAACTCCCCAGGTCGCGGCCAGACACATTGGCCTCGACGTAGATGCGCCGCTTGCCGTTGTCGCGGCTGACTTCATTGAGACCTTGCGTGAACCGGAACTGCACCAGCTGACGCAGCGGTACCGAGGCGCGCGGCTGGCCGTCCACGGCGGGCAGCATGACCGGCAACGCGCCGAGCTCGTCGAGGTTGTTGCGGATCGCGCCCGGCAGGCGCACCACGACATCGAAGCGGCGATCGCCTTCAAAGATCTGGCCGGCGGCGCGCCCTGCCAGCGCGGTCGACACCGTGTCCGCGACTTCCTTGATCGTGAGTCCATAGCGCGCGATGGCGGCGCGATCGAAGGCGATGTCGAAGGTCGGGAAGCCTTCGGTCTGCGCCACCCGCACGTCAGCCGCGCCCGGGATCTTGCGCAGCACCGCCGCGACTTGTTTCGCGCTGGCAGCCAGTTGGTCCAGGTCGTCGCCGTAGATCTTCACGGCCACATCGCTGCGCACACCGCCGATCAACTCGTTGAAACGCATTTCGATCGGCTGCGTCACGTCGTAGTTGTTGCCGACCAGGCTGGCCGTCTTGGCGCGGATCCTTTCGATCACCTGTTCCTTGGTGGCGACGCCGGCCGGCCATTCGCTCTTCGGCTTCAGGATGATGTAGTTGTCCGATGCGTTCGGCGGCATCGGGTCGGCGGCAAGGCTGGCCGTGCCGGCCTTCGAATACACGGTCTTCACCTCCGGCAGCGTCAGCACCGCCCGCTCCAGCGGCAGGTCGAGCGCGACCGATTGGTCGATCGAGGTCGACGGGATGCGCACCGACGACAGGTTCAGGTTCTGCTCGTCCAGGGTCGGCATGAATTCCCGCCCGACGAAGCTGAACACCACGCCCGCCAGTACCAGAACGGCAGCGCCGGCGCCGATAAACGGAAGCGGACGCGCCACCGCCAGGCGCAGCCACGGCGCGTAGCGCTGCTTGGTGGCGGCGATCACACGAACTTCCTTTTCCGCCACCGGCTTGCGCATCAACACCGCGATCAGCGCCGGCACGAAGGTCAGCGAGAGCACGAAGGCCGAGGCCAGGGCAAGCATCAGGGTGATGACCATCGGCGAGAACATCTTGCCCTCCACGCCCTGGAATGTCAGGCACGGCAGGAACACCAGGAAGATCACGAGCTGGCCGTAGACCGTCGGGCGCAGCATTTCCCGCGACGACGCCACTACCTCGTCCAGCCGCTCCCGCAAGTGCAGCGCGCGCCCTTCGCGGTGCTGGCGCTCGGCCAGCCTGCGCAGCGTGTTCTCGACGATGATGACGGCGCCGTCGATGATCAGGCCGAAGTCGAGCGCGCCGAGACTCATCAGGTTGCCGGAAATGCCGAACGCGTTCATGCCGATCGCGCTCAGCAGGAGTGACAGCGGAATGACGAGGACGGCAATCATGGCGGCGCGCCAGTTGCCGAGCAGTGCGAACAGGATCACGCTGACGAGCAGCGCACCTTCGGCCAGGTTCTTCCCGACGGTCTTGATCGTGGCCACTACCAGTTGCGAGCGGTCCAGGGTCGGAACGATGCTGATCCCGGCCGGCAAGGTCTTGCCGATTTCTTCCAGCTTGAGGCCAACCGCATGCGCGACAGTGCGGCTGTTGGCCCCCACGAGCATGAGGGCGCTGCCGACTACAGTCTCGACGCCGTCGCGGCTGGCCGCACCGGTGCGCAACTCGCCGCCGATGCCGACCCTGGCCACCTGCCCAATCGTGACCGGCACACCGTTGCGGGTTGCCACCACGGCGCGCGTGATGTCGTCGAGCGTGTGCATGCGGCCATCGGCGCGCACCAGGTAGGATTCGCCCGAACGGCGAATATAGTTGGCGCCGACCGAGACATTCGCCTCTTCCAGCGTACGCGCCAGGTCGGCATAGGCGACGCCGAAAGCCGCCAGTTTGGCGGAATCCGGCTCGACCACGTACTGCTTGACGTAGCCGCCGAGCGAGTCGACGTCGGCCAGCCCTGGCGTCGTGCGTAGCTGGGGGCGAATGATCCAGTCCTGTACGGTGCGCAGGTAGGCCAGCCGCGCCACCGCGTCGCTCAAGCGTTCGCCTTCCTGGGTCAGGAAGCTGCCGTCGGCCTGCCAGCCGGGTTTGCCATCCTGGCGGGGTGCGCCCTTGCCCTCCGGATGGGTGTATTCGACGCTGTAATGGAACACCTCGCCAAGTCCGGTCGAGACCGGCCCCATCTGGGGTTCCGCCCCTTCCGGCAGGTCCGGCCGCGCGCGCGCCAGCCGTTCAGCGACCTGCTGGCGCATGAAATACAGGTCTGCGCTTTCCTCGAAGACCGCAGTCACCTGCGAAAAGCCGTTGCGCGAGAACGAGCGCACGCTCTCGACGCCATTCAGGCCCGCCAGGGCCGTTTCGATCGGGAAGGTTACCCGTTTTTCGATTTCAACGGGCGTCAAGGTCGGCACCACCGTGTTGATCTGCACCTGCTTGTTGGTGATGTCGGGTGTCACGTCGATTGGCAACAGGTTCAGCTGCCAGGCGCCGATCGCGCCAATCACCAAGGTGAGGAACAGGATCAGCCAGCGCGAGCGGACCGAGCCGGTCAATATGCTGTCGATCATCATTCCGCCTCTGCACTTTTGATCATATCGGCCTTGATCAGGAAGGCATTCTGCGTCGCGACCGGGGTCCCGGCCTCGACCCCAGAGACGATCTGCGCCGTGCCGCCGCTACGCATGCCAACGCGTACCGGCTGGGCGCGGAAGCCTTCCCTGGTGCGCACGAACAGCACGTCGCGGCCGCCGATGTTCTGCACCGCGTCTTCCGGCACGACCAGGCCTGCGGCGCCATCCTTCATGTGCAGCCGCACCTGGACGCCTTCGCCGACCACCAGCCCGGATGGTCGGACGGCAGGCACCACGACGACGGTCGCGCTGCGTGCGTTGCCGCTGACGGTCGGCGTCACGGCGCGCACGCTCGCCTCGATCGGCCTGCCGCCGGCGGTAACGATGGTTGCCTTGTCGCCCGCAGCAACGCGGCCAATATCCGCGGCGCCGACCGATGCCTCGACCTGGACCTGGCCGTCGCCGGCAACGCGGAAGAGTTCCGTCTGCGGCTGGACGAAACCGCCGAGCGTCGTCGATTGCGCAGTCAGCGTGCCGGAGATCGGGCTCACCACGGCGATCGACCTGCCGTCGCCGCTCACGCGTGCGGCCCGCGCGACCGATGCCGCGCGCTGCGCATCCGCTTGCGCAACGGCCAGCTGCGCCTGCGCTGTCTCCAGTTCCTGACGCGGCGTGACGCCCTGCCCGAACAGGCTCGATTCACGCTGGTATTCCTTGCGTGCCAGATCCAGCTTGGCCGCTGTTGCTTTACGCTCGGCCGCCATCGCGGCCGCGTCCTGGCTCTCGACTTCGGCCAGCGTTTCGCCGGCCCGGACCTTGTCGCCGAGCTGACGCCTGATGCGCGTGACATTGCCGGCCGCACGCGCCACGACGACGGCTTCACTGTTCGGTTGCGCGGTCACCGCGCCCGGCGCCAGGAGCTCGGCCGTGACGCTGCCGGTCGCAACGGGCTCCACGGAAATCTTTGCTGCTGCCAGATACTCTGCCGGAATCGGTACGACGATGTCCGCGTCAGCCTTGGCGTCCGTCTTTGCCGGTGCAGCCGCGACGGCGGCTGCGGGCCGGTTCCTGCCCGTCAGCCAGGTTGCCGCGCCAAAGCCGAGGGCCGCGGCGACCGCCACCAGTACGATGACCTGAGACCAGTTCGCAGGTCGTGATTTTTGTTCCATCATGGGGATACTCCAAATAGGTTGCGGCCTTCGGCCATCGACAGGGTTGCCAGGGCCCGCACGCGGGCAAGCTGCGCGTCAATCGTCTGCAGCCGGGCATCGTTCGCGGCGCGGCGAACGGCGAGGAGCTCGAGCAGCGAGGTCTTGCCGGCCTCGTAGCCGATGCGCGCCAGGCGGTAGGCTTCGGCCGCGGCCGTTTCGCCTTGTTCCGCTGCTTGCAGCTGCCTGCGTGCCGCCGCGACCTGGGCCAGCGCCGAGCGGTGCGTGGCAGCCGTCTCCAGGCGGGCTGCCTGCACGCGCTGCGCTGCGCCGGCAGCGCGCTCGCGGGCTGCGTCGGCGCCATGCTTGTTACGGTCGAACAAGGGGATCGATGCGGAAACGCCGACGGTCGCGGATTTGTCGCTCGACCAGGCATATTTGCGCATGCCGACCGTCACGCCAATGTCCGGCAACCACCTGTTCTGTTCGGCGCGAACCTGGGCGCTGGCCGCCTCCAGGTCCGCGCTAGCGCTGGCAAGCAACGGTGCATCGGCGGCCTGCCATTGCGCATCCGGCTGGATCAGTGCGGCCTTGTTCAGGAAGGGCTGGCTGATGCGGGTGTAGGGTTCGGCGACGCCCGCCAGGACCGACAATCGTTCCAGCGCGTCCGTCGCGGCTGCCGCGGCGGCTTCAAGCGAAGCCTCGGCAGCCGAGGTGTTGGCCTGGGCCAGGGCCAGCCGCAACTGCGCCTCGCGGCCGGCCGTGACGAGCGCCTGTGCCGCACGCAGGTCATCCCTCGCGCGCTGCAGTTCGGCCTCGGCGACCTCCCTGCGCAGCTGCATCGCCTCGGTCGTCGCGTAGGCCACGGCCAGTTCGCCGGCGTAGGCAAGCCGCGCGACGCGTTCGCGTGCGCCGACGGCAGCCGCGCCGCGCTCTTCGGCCGCGATCCGTGCCGAGCGCTTGGCGCCGATTTCAAACACTTGTGTCAAGGAATACGTATCCTGGCGCTGGTTCCGGCCGTCGTTGCTCGGTGCGCCGATGTCCTCGGCCGTGACATTGAGCGTCGGGTTCAACCAGGCATGCGCCTGCCTGGCCTGGGCACTGGCGGCACGTACATTGGCCGCGCTTTCCAGCAATCGCGGCGCGTTGGCCTGCGCCTGCCGCAGCAAGGCATCGAATGCCGGCGCATCTTCGGCATGCGCCGGGGCGCAGGCTGCGCCCAGCGCAGCAACAATTGCCAATGCGCGCAACGGCATTGGCCACGCTAAATACCCATGTGTTCGACGGACGAGCGCGCCCGGCCGTCTCAAGACTATTTGCATAACTACCCCTGAAAGATAAGCAGATGTGGAATTGCGCCGGACGGCATTTCTCGAATGATGAGCCGTCCCGCGATTCAGGCGGCGTGGCGTGGCGGGCGCAGCGGAAGAAGCGGGATGTGATCCGAATAAGATGCGCATCGGGTGTCCGGTGCGATGCGCGCGATCGTCACCTGGGCCAGCTGCACTTCCATTGGCAGCAGCATGGGTGACGCACTTTGGTGCTCGAAGTCGGCCAGGTGCTGCAGCGACTTCGGCGAGCCATCGTCATGGGGCGTGCCATGCGCATCATGGTGATGGGCGATGTACTCCTCGTGTTCGACCAGGTGCTTGGCGAACACCGTCGCGCCATATCCCCCGCCCAGCAAGTGCGCAAGACCACGCTCCATTGCAGCAAAGGCCTGCAATGGAAGCAGCACGAGCATGACGATGACGAGGGCTTTCTTCATGGATGAGGGAGGACGTACGCTGACGCGACAAGGCAGCACATTAGTATATTCATGGCAAAAAAACACTTCAACCGGACAGATCACAGCACGCTACGCAGCCGGTCGTCCCGCCTCCGCCCTTGGCATACTGAGGGGTATCGGTCAAAGCAGCAGCGTGCCGCATCTGATATTATACCCCCGTACCCTATATTATGAGGTCATAAGTTGTCGCATACCACTCGAGAGAAGGCAAAATTGCTAGCCCGTGTCCGCCGGATTCGCGGCCAGGTCGAGGCGATCGAACGCGCCTTGGAGGCCGAAGCCGGCTGCTCCGAAGTGCTGCATTTGTTGGCGGCCAGCCGGGGCGCCATGAATGGCTTGATGGCCGAGGTGATCGAGGACCACGTCCGGGAACATGTCGCCGCAGGCGAGCTGACCGAAGCCGCGCGTGCCGAAGGCACAGACGAACTGCTCGAAGTGATTCGAGCATATTTGAAGTAAGCGGCCATGGCCGTTAAATCACCCTGCATCGAACTCTGCGAGTTCGACGGCAGGACGGGCTTGTGCAACGGATGCCTGCGCACGCTCGCCGAGGCGCGCGAGTGGAAGAAGATGACCGATCACCGCAGGCACCAGATTATCAACGAACGCGCGCGGCGCGAGAAAAAACTGGCTGGCCGATAGCGCGGCCGGCGGAGGAAAACCCATGCAAGACCTGACACATCAGCCTAATAGCGACGGCCTGACACACGACCACATCTTCGACCAGGGCAGCAACGCGGCCGAACGCGGCACGCGCCTGGTCATGTGGATCACAGCGGCCATGATGGTGGTCGAGATCGCCGCCGGCTGGTGGTTCAACTCGATGGCCCTGCTGGCGGACGGCTGGCACATGAGCTCGCACGCACTGGCGATCGGCCTGAGCGCATTCGCCTACTCCGCCGCGCGCAAATATGCGAAGGATCCACGCTTTGCCTTCGGCACCTGGAAGATCGAAATCCTCGCAGGCTATACGAGCGCCGTTTTCCTGCTCGGGATCGCAGCGCTGATGGCATTCAGCTCGATCGAGCGCATCTTCGCGCCCGAACCGATCCATTATCGGGACGCGATCGTCATCGCCGTGATCGGCCTGGTTGTGAACGTCGTCTGTGCGATGATCCTTGGCCATGCGCACCACGATCACGGTCACGGTCACGGGCATGATCACCATGGGCATGACCACGGACATGATCACGACCATGGTCACGGTCATCACGACCTGAACCTGAAGTCGGCCTATATCCACGTCATTGCAGACGCGGCGACATCGGTGCTGGCGATCGGCGCGCTGGCTGGTGGCTGGGCGTTCGGCTGGTCCTGGCTCGATCCGGTGATGGGTATTGTCGGCGCGGTGCTCGTAGCAGTCTGGGCGAAGAACCTCATCGTCCAGACCGGAACAGTCTTGCTCGACCGCGAAATGGATGCGCCAGTCGTCGAGGAAATCCGCGAAGTCGTGGCGAGCGCGTCGACTGCCGGCTACGCCAGGCTGGTCGACCTGCACGTGTGGCGCGTCGGCAAGCAGTTTTATTCCTGCGCCCTGAGCCTGGTGACGAATGACCCGTCCCTGACACCAGCCAGGGTCCGTGAGCAACTAGGGATCCACGAAGAAATCGTGCACGCAACGATCGAAGTACATTACCGGCCCGTCAACGCAGCGTGAATCCGACCATGCGATAAGCCGGCATCAACCCCTGGACCAACCGGAGACAATGATCGCCATGCCGGACAACGCGATCGCCGCACCGATCCAGTCCAGGGTCGACAGCTTGACGCCATCGACCACCCGCAACCAGACCAGGGCCGTGGCGACGTGGACGCCGCCATAGGCCGCATACACCCGGCCGCTGGCCGCGGGATGCAAGGTCAGCAGCCACACAAAGAGGCGAGGCTTGCCTCACTGGCCTCAGGCGTGGCTGGATTTACCTCGTCGAAATTCCGAGGTGCGCCAGTCGAGACGGACACCGATCCTGACACCATGCACATTGATGTTCGGCGTACCGATGAGCAACAACGGTAAGAAACCTATCAGAAATCTATCGGCGCGCAGTGAAGCAGGCCGTGGTCAAACACCCAACCAGGGCGCCAGCGATGACAGCGGAAACCGTGTGGGCGTTCAGCATGACCCGCGCATACATCGTCAACGCCGCGATTATCGATAGCAGAAGCCCAAGCCAGATACTGTAGCGCCTGCCGACGAAGTACACCGCACATGAGACCATCGATGAATGGCCCGAGGGCATGTTGATCGAGCCGCCGTTTGGCCGCTGGCCGAGCCTGGTGTCCATAACCCAGCGATCGTCCAGAAAATGCTTCAGCCCATGGGTCACGATCGTTGTCGAGACTGCCACATAAAACAGTTGCACGAGTCCGACTTTATCGCCGAGCACGACGGGCAACGCGACCTGGACGGCCGTCGGTACGAAGCGCACATAGTTCTCGGTCAGCGTGACCTCGATCGGAACCTCGGCGCCGGCGGGCAAGACCGGATAGCTCGCCAGTTTGCTGGGATACGCTGCACTCAGAACGATGCCGATCACAAGAAAGACGATCAGGGCGACCGGACGCCGGACCTCGGCATATGCAGTGCGGAATATTGAGCGGTTGGTCATGGTCATTTCAGCGCAAGCTCGGCGCCGGCGTGGAGGGGGTAAATTGGAACAGGTCTTCGTCCGGGGCATAAATAGCGCTACGCAAGCCCATCGCGCCCATCACGCTGTGGAAGATGAGGTCATGGGACGGCCGGCGGCGGAGGCTGGACGGGTTCTTGGCGCGTCCGCCACGCCGCGCGAATTCGTCCGAGGTCCATACTAGCAAGGGCACGGAGAACTGGACTTCCGGAGCCAGGGCCATCGGCAGGCCATGGAGGTACAGGCCACCTTCACCCAGCGACTCGCCGTGATCGGACATGTAGAGCATCGCGCTTGGTCTGTCCTTCACGGACTTCAGCAGCTCGATGACGCGATGCAGGACGTCGTCGGTGTACACGATCGTGTTGTCATACGCGTTCACGAGCTCACTGGAACTGCATTTTTGCAATTCGACACTCTGGCAGGTCGGCTTGAAGCGTTCGAAGCCGGGCGGGTATTTCTTCGCATACTGGGGGCCGTGGCTTCCCCCCTGATGGAGGACGATGAGGGTCTTCGTCTCCGGCTTCCCATTGCGGAGGATCCTGTCCAGCCCATGCAGGAGGACCTCGTCGTAATCGAGGTTTGCGCAATCCTGCCTGCACGATTTCCGGATCTCGTCGGCCGTGTCGTAGCGGCTTACCTTCAGCGGCGGCTCGCCGAAGTTATTGGTACGCCAGACTACTTCGATGCCGTGGCGGTAGAGGTAGGTCGGCAAGGGTTCGTCATTTCCCGATAGTCCATTCCCGCCTTTGTGCGAGAGCATGCACCGCAGCGAAGCCGTCGTGTAGGTTGCGCACGAGTGGGCGCCGGGATACGCGGTCACGCTGTCCTGCTTCAATCGGCGATTGGTGTCGCGGCCATAGCCGTACAGGGAAAAATCCTGGGCTCGTGCCGCTTCGCCGATCACGAGAACGAACACCATGCCTCCGGGCCTGTTGCCGGTAATCGGCGGCAAGGGCTCGGCAACGCGGTGGCGCTCAGCCTCCGATTTGTAATACCGCACCGTGTTGACCACGTAGGACCAGGGAAGTATCAACCCGCCAAATGCCTTCGCGTTCTTGTCGATCCATAGCCAGCTCTGCGCGTTCGCGTACAGCCAACTGGAACCCAGCATCAACGAGACCACGAGCACCGCACCACGCCGTACACGGGATGAGGGAGCCACGCGTTGCCGCAGGATGAGTACGGCTGGCACAAGACCGAGCAGAACGACATACAGCAGAAGCTTGGGATGCGCCAGTTCCGACGCTTCCTTGGCGTTCGTGTTGACGATGTTGCCGACCATCGTCGCGTCGATCACGACGTTGTACTGAACGATGAAATAAAGCGCGATCGCGTTGCCGACGGTGAACAGCGCACAAACCGTCTTGAGAAGCCTGATCGATACCAGCGCGAACATGCCGAGAACGATCGTCGATATGGTCAGCTGGAACACGAACAGCGTACCGATGGCCAGTACCGTGCTCCAGTCCTGCGACGTGCGTGTCGACATGGCGAGGACATAGAGGGGCCATTGAAAAACGGCCGTGTTAAACAGGGAAAAAAGTAAGATGAACCACCCTGCCCCGATTTCGCGGCCATTCGAACCTTTGGGGAACAAGTTCGATAAAAGCGTTTTTCTCATTTCCATCAATTCTGGCCGGCCGCAGGGCGCTGTCGGTGGCACCAGGCGCAGCCATCCGACGCGCACTTGGTAGGGTACGCGCCGATCATGGATCGTTTCCGGGAACTAGGCGAACTGGTGGCGAAAGGCAATTGTTATCACTGTTATTATGATCGGCGCCGCATGACAAAAAGCTTCCGTGGGCATTACAATTTTGTAAGGTGGCTCAGTGACCGCTTCGCGCGGGCCGTTGCCTGAAGAGTAGGATGCAGGCGAGGATGAACGCAAACAGGGCGGCCGTCGCCGAATAACGGCTCAATGCCAATCCGCCGGCGCTGACGGGTTTGTCCAGAAAGTCGCCGACCACCGCGCCCAAGGGCCGGGTCAAGATGAACGCCGCCCAGAACAGCAGGGTCCGCGAAACCCTGGTCCACCGGTATGCGGCCAAGATCAGCAACAGAAAGCCGCCGAACACGGCGGCTGCACCCGTGTAGCCCAGGCCGGCGCTATCTGCGGTCCAGTCGCCCAGCGCGGTGCCCAAGGTTTGGGAAAGCATGATGGTGACCCAGTAAAAGGCCTCCGCCCTGGGTGAGCTTACCGTGCTGACCGATACCGAGCCGAGGCTGCGATGCCATGCGAAAAGCGAACCGAGCAGCAAAGCCAGCAGCAATGCGGAACCGCCGGCGTACCCGATCCCCAGCGACCGATCGGCGAAATCCGCCAGGGTGGTACCTACCGTCGTCGTGGCGATGATGGTGGCCCAATAAAGCAAGGGATGGAACATCCTTGCCCTGATCTGCGCGGTCACTGCCACCAGAAATACCACCGCAAAGATGGCCGTGCCGACCAGGTAGCCCAGGTTCATGGACATCGACACAGCATCGCCGCCAGTCTCCCCCAGCGTCGTCGCAGCAATCTTGATGATCCAGAAGCCCAGCGTGACCTCGGGAACCTTGGCGAAAGCGTGTCCTTTCGATGTTTCCATATTGAGGCCTCGTCTATAGAGATCTGCCGGCACTATCAGTCTTCCTTGTCGTTCTCGTCATTTCCGTCCAACTTGTCTTCGACGGAAGAGATTACTGCACCATTGACTGCGTCGATGCGTACGTCGAACACCTTGTGTCCGCTGACGACCTCGACGTCATACAGCCAGCCCCGCTTGCTGTGTTCGTATTCGGCGCGTGCAGCACGGCCGTTCGCATGCTGCTGGGCCAAGCTGACGGCTTCGACCAGGCTTACCTTGGCGTTCATCACACCAAGGGCATCGTTCTCTTTCTTCTGGGCTGCGAAGGCAAGCGTGCCGGCGGTAGAGGCGAAGGCGGCAACCACTACGAGGGTTTTGGTCCGGAACATATCGATTCTCCTTGAAGTAGAAATACTCGGCAAAAGTGGGGATGTCAGCCGCTCGTGCGGTTGCTCTCCTGTCGCTTTCCTGTCATCCAGCCGACCACGCCCGGTAACAGCGAAACCGCGACGATCCCGAGGATCACGAGCGTCAGGTGCTCGGCAACCCATGGGAGATTCCCGAAGACTGCACCGGCGCCGATCAGGGCGCCAACCCAGACCACGCCACCGATGACGTTATAGGCGAGGAACACGCCGTACGGCATGTCGCCGAGCGCGGCCACGAAAGGCGCGAAGGTACGCACCACGGGAACGAAACGGGCCAGCACGATGGTCTTGCGGCCGTGCCGGTCGAAGAAGTCGTGCGTGCGCTTCAGGTATTCCGGCTTGACGAAGCGGATCCCGTGTTCGTCCGCCATGCCGTTGCGCACATGGCTGCCGATCGCAAAATTGATGCTGTCGCCCAGGATCGCCGCCAGCATCAACAGCGGCACCAGCACCGGAAAGCTGAATATACCTTGCGCTGCCATCGTCCCAGCCACGAACAGGAGGGAATCGCCCGGAAGGAAGGGCAAAACGACGACGCCGGTCTCGATGAAGATCACTGCGAACAGCACGACATAGACGAGGACCGCATGACTCGATGCGAGCGCAGCGAGATGCGCATCGATGTGCAGTATCCAGTCGATCAGGGTGCGAAGCATCAATCGTCTTTCGGTGGAGGTCGATGCCATAGGATAGCGAAGGCATGTCCCCGCAACCTCTTCCTTACAAAAATGTAATAGCGATGTTCACTATTCGTTATCCGCATGTCGGCACAATGGGGGTTTGTCGCCAACCTGAGCGCTTCGAGTTGCGCGCGATGCCGATGCTGTGCACTATCATGACGCCTGCCGAGCACCGAGCGGGCGACCAGGTAACGAGCCGACGCCTGGCCTATCGAAGGAATCAAAGAGATTGCTACCGTGACAAAGATCTTGCTGGTGGAAGACCAGCCTACCGCCGCAGCCTACCTGGCCAAAGGCCTGAAAGAAGAAGGGATGATGGTCGACGTTGCCCACAACGGACCCGATGGCCTTCACCTTTTGCTGACCGTGCAATACGACTTGGCCATCCTGGACGTGATGCTGCCGGGCCTCGATGGGTGGACCATCCTGGAAACGATGCGGCGCGCGCAGCGCCAGACACCGGTGTTGTTCGTCACCGCACGCGACGCCATTGACGACCGCGTGCGCGGCCTCGAACTGGGAGCCGAAGACTACATGGTCAAGCCGTTCGCCTTCAGCGAGCTGCTGGCAAGAGTGCGCGTCATCCTGCGTCGCAGCGGACGTCCTTCGCCAGCGAACGAGCCGACCGTGCTCGAGCTGCATGATCTCAGGATCGACCTCGTCAAGCATCGTGCCACGCGCGGCACCGACCGGCTCGAACTGACACCGAAGGAGTTCGCCTTGTTGTCGCTGCTGCTCCGGCACAGCGGCGAAGTGCAGTCCCGCGCCGTCATCGCCGATCAGGTCTGGGAAATGAACTTCGAATCCGATACCAATGTCGTCGAAGTGGCGATCCGGCGCCTTCGCACCAAGATGGACGACCCTTATCCGATCAAGCTTCTGCACACCGTGCGTGGCGTCGGCTATGTACTCGAAGTCCGCGATTGACTTGTTGGACGCCCGCCGCTGGTCGCTCACGGCGCGCATGAGCCTGTTCTTCGGCCTGGCGGTCGCCGTCACTGTGCTCGGAGTCTCCATCATGATGTACGCCGAACTCGTGAAACAGTTGCACGACAAGGAGGAAAATACATTGCGCGACAATCTGCAGATCCAGCGCGACGTGCTGGAGCACCTTGCGCGCAAACAAAAGCCGAGCCAATGGCAGCACGAGTGGGGCGAATATCAGGAGGACTACCAGAAGTTCGGATGGCAGCTCGTGGCGCCTGACGGACAGGTGCTCGCCGCTTCCCCGAATATGGGGAGATTCCGCGCCGCTCTCGCGCATGCCGGCGGCGAACCCGGGTTTGTACGCTGGGCCGACCGCGCGCGCGCGCCCGTCCGCTATTTCGTCCTGCTCACCGTCGCGGTCGATACCCCCGGTCCGGAAGCCCTGGAGTTGCGCGGCCCTGCCCTCGGTCCGTCCGGCACGGTAATGCGCGGAATACTCGATGTATCGGAAGACCAGCATGTGCTGAAGGCCTATCGCGCCAGGCTCTCCGGCGTGATCGCTCTGGCCATTGTGCTGTCCGCCGGTGCCGGCTGGGTCCTGGCAAGGCGCGGCCTGGCGCCCGTTCGCGCCATCAGCAGGGAAATCGGTCGTATCAATGCAGAGAAACTGCATGCACGCTTCTCCAGTGAAGCCTGGCCCTCCGACTTGCGCGTGCTGGCCAGTACGTTCGACGACATGCTGGCGCGCCTTGAAGCATCGTTCGATCAGCTCACCCGCTTTTCCTCCGACCTGGCGCACGAATTCCGATCCCCGATCAACAACCTCGTTGCGGCTGCCAGCGTCACGCTGGCACGTGCCCGCGATCCGGTGGAATACCAGAACACCCTCGAAATCGTGGTCGAGGAAGGCCAGCGGCTCTCGCGCATGGTATCGAGCATGCTGTTCCTGGCGCGTGCCGACAACGCCGGCCAGCATCTGCAGCTGGAACGGGTTGCGCTTGCCGATGAATTTCGCAGGCTGGTGGACTTCTACGAGATCGCTGCCGAAGAACAGAGCATCGACGTCACAGCAAGCGGCGATGGAGAGCTTGTGGCCGATCCTATGCTGCTGCGCCGCGCCTTGTCGAATCTATTGGCCAACGCCTTGCGCTATACGCCGCACGGCGGAACCGTAAGACTGTCCGCCGCGCGCGAACGCGATACGATAGTGATTGCGGTGAGCGACGATGGAGTCGGGATTCCAGCCGAACACCTGCCCTTCGTGTTCGACCGGTTCTATCGAGCCGATGCTGCCCGCAGTTCCGCCGACAGCACTGGCCTCGGCCTCGCCGTGGTGCGTTCGATCGTCGAGCTGCACGGCGGGAGCGCAAGCGTCGCCAGCGTGGTGGGTCAAGGAAGCACGTTTACCCTGCGTTTTCCCATCAAGCCAGCATAGGAAGGGCCGGAATTCTCCCGCAGGCGATTCCCGGCCTGCCGGCGCGCCGGCCCTCGCGCAAAGCGGTCTTGGCTTCAGCAGTAGGCATCGTGCGCCGATATTTTGCCGAACCGTCAGAACCGCGACGCCAGCGCAGGAAGCACAAGGAGGTTCAGTAATGTCGAGGTGAACAGTCCACCGAGGATGACCACGGCCATCAGCCCTTCGACTTCGTTGCCCGGTTCGCCGGTGTCTATCGCCAGCGGCAACAGGCCGAGCCCCGTGACCAACGCCGTCATCAGGATCGGCGCCAGCCGTTGCGATGCGTCCGGGGTCGCCGTTTCGATGTTCCACGGGCGGCCTTCGTGATGCACCAGCTGCCGGTAATGCGAGATGAGCATGATCGAGATAACGGAAATCCAACCTCGAAGGCCGCATTTTGTGCCGCGCATTAATGATGCGTTCATTTTGCCTGATGTATGCTCCGACTCAACTACTTGAGCCCTTCACTCAATGCAAAAACCTTACCTCGCAGTCTGCCTGGCGCTTGCCTTGTCCGGTTGCTCCGCCTACAAACCTCTCCCGCTCGGTACCGTGCCCGAGCCTCCGGCCCATGCCGGCGATATTCGGGTCGACACGGCCGCGCTGCCGTTTCCGCAACTCGCGCGTCATCGCTTCGATCCGTCGGACGGCCTCGACGAGACCGAAGTCGCGATGCTGGCGGTTGCGAACAACCCGGACCTGCGCCTCGCCCGCGACGATCTCGCCATTGCACACGCGCAGTCCTTCGCGGCGGGCTTGCTGCCCGATCCACAGCTGGCGCTCAGCCATGATTTCTCGAACAGTAATACTGGACCCGATGCGTCCAAGGCATTCAGTGCGGGCCTGAGCTACGACATCAATCCTCTGATCCAGCATCTGGCTGGCGTACGCGCGTCGCGTACCGACGAGCACAAGGTTTCGCTGACTCTGCTGTGGCAGGAATGGCAGGTCGTGTCGCAGGCGCGTTTGCTGTTCACAAAACTGGTCCATGGCCGCCGCCTGATCAAGGTACTGGACGAGAACCGCCGGCTGTTCGCCGACCGCGTCCGTCGAACGCAGCAGGCACAGGCGCAGGGCCTGGTGGCCAGCGATGTGGTGCTGCCGGCGCTGGCCGCCTTGCAGGACATCGACCGGCAACTGTACGATGCCCGGCGCCAGGCCGGGCAGAACGCAAAGGACTTGAATATCCTGCTAGGACTGCAGGCAAGCGCCGCGGTGCCGTTGCAGGACATCGGCGGCGCGTTTCCCGCCACCGTCAGGCCGGCCGACGCGCTGGCCGACCTTGGTCGTCGGCGTCCAGACCTGCTGGCCCTCGAAGCCGGCTACCAATCCCAGGACCTACGCTATCGCGGCGCGGTGCTGGCCCAGTTCCCGGCACTGAACGTCGGTATCACGCGCGCGCGAGACTCCGGCAACATTTACGGCAACGCGCTGGGCGTGACCCTTTCGCTGCCCTTCCTGAACCGCAATCGCGGCAATATCGCGATCGAACAGGCGACGCGCCAGCGGCTGTACGACGAGTACCGGCAACGTGTGCAGGCCAGCCGTGGCGAGATCGCGGCGCTGCTCGCCCAGCGCGACATGGACGAGGCGCAGCTGGGCCGCGTACATGCCGCCGTGGCGCAGCTCGACACAGCGCTCACGCATGCGAGCGTCGCCTACCGGGCCGGCATGGTAGACGCGCTGGCCTATGCGAACGCGCGCGCGGCGCTGCTCGCCAAGAAAGTCGAACAGATCACGCTCGAGCAGCATATCGCCGAGCAGAACGTCGCGCTGCAGACACTGCTCGGCGTCGAACCGACCATCGCAACCCATCCGCAGACCGCTTCAACTCCGTCATCACGATGAAACATAATCGACTTTATATTGCGCTCGCCGGCGTGGCGATCGCCGCCGGTCTTGGCTATTGGTGGTACACCTCACACGCTTCTACTCAGCCAGATGACACGCCCGCTGCGGACAATGTCAACGCGCTGGTCGTGACCCAGCCAGTGCAGCAGCAGTCCCTGGCGCAGACGATGGAGGCCTTCGGCGAGGTCGCGACCGGCAAGCCCGATTCGCTCAGCTTCCCGCAGGCGGGACAAGTGACCACGCTCGCCGTCGTCGCGGGGCAGCAGGTGCGGCGCGGCGATCTGCTCGCCCGCCTGGCCAGCGATCCGAACGCCGTCAGCGCCTATGCCCAGGCGGCGAACGCCGTCGGTTTCGCTCAGCGCGAGCTGAAAAGGCAGCAGGAATTGTTCAGCCTGCAGTTGGCGACCCGGTCGCAGGTCGACGCCGCGCGCAAGCAGCTCGAGGACGCCCAGGCCGCATTGGCCGCCCAGGCCCGGCTGGGCGGCGCCAGCGCCGGCGCCGAGCTGCGTGCGCCGTACGATGGCGTCGTGACATCGCTGGCGGTGGCGCAGGGCGACCGCATCGTGGCCGGCACGACCGTGGTGCAACTCGGCCGCACCGGGCGGCTGCGCGTGCTGCTTGGATTGGAGCCGGCTCGCAGCACCCAGGTACGCGCGGGCATGCCGGTGACGATCACGCCGGTACTGAACGGCGCCAAACCGTTCGAGGCGACGATCGCCACAGTCGGCAAGGTCGTCGATGCGAAGTCGCTGATGGTTCCCGCAATTGTCGAGCTGTCCGCCGCCGGGGACCTCGAATTGGTGGCCGGTACGCGCGTCCAGGCCTCGATCCAACTCGGCGTCCACGACGCTTGGGCAGTGCCACGGCAGTCGGTGCTGAACGACGACCGGGGCGACTACCTGTTTCAGGTCCAGGCCGGCAAGGCGCACCGGGTCGATGTGACCAAGGTGAACGAAAATGGCCAGACTTACGGTGTCGATGGCGGGCTCAATGGCCAACTGCCCGTGGTTGTGCAGGGCAATTACGAGCTGAGCGATGGCATGGCGGTGCGCGAGGGGGCGCAATGACGCTGTCGAACTGGACCCGTACCCACCGCCGCTCGATTCTGTTCTTGCTCGCCATGATCGCCCTGGCCGGGGCGGTGTCTGCATTCCGCTTGCCGGTCTCGCTGTTTCCGACGGTCGCCTTTCCTCGCGTGGTCGTGTCAATCGACGCCGGCGACCAGCCGGCCGAGCAGATGGAAATGCTGGTGACCCGTCCGGTCGAGGAAGCGGTACGCCGCGTGCCGGGCGTGCAGACGGTGCGCTCGACCACCAGCCGCGGGGCTGCCGAGGTGTCGATCAACTTCGGCTGGGGCCTGGACATGGTGGCGTCGACGCTGCAGATCGATTCCGCCATCGCGCAGATCCAGGGCAGCCTGCCAGCCGGAGTGCAAATCGTAACGCGACGCATGGACCCGACCGTGTTTCCGATCATTGCCTACAGCATCGTATCCAGCAACCTCTCGCCGACGCAGCTATACGACCTCGCGCAATACCAGCTGAGGCCTTTGTTGTCGAGCGTCCCAGGCGTCGCGCGCATCCAGGTGCAAGGTGGCGCCATCGAGGAATACAGGGTCACGGTGGATCCCGCACGCCTGTCCGCAGTTGGCCTGACACTGGACGACGTCGCACACACGCTCGCGGCGCAGAACACCATCACGGCGGTGGGCCGGCTCGAAGACCACTACAAGCTGTACCTGGCCGTCTCGAATTCACAATTCGCCTCCCTGCAGCAATTGCGCCAGACCGTGTTGCGCACGCCTTCGAACGCGCTGGTCCCGCTGACCGACGCCGCCACCATCGAACAATCGACCACGCCGCAGTGGACCAAGGTGACGGCCGACGGCCATGACGCGGTGCTGTTCTCGGTGTACCAGCAGCCGGGCAGCAACAGCGTGCAGATCGCGACCGATGTCAAGGCCAAGCTGGCCGACTTCAAGCAGTTGCCACGCGGCGTGCGCCTGGCCAGCTGGTACGACCAGAGCGAACTGGTGACGGCGTCCGCCGGCAGCGTGCGCGACGCGGTGCTGATCGGCGTCGCCCTGTCGGCACTGGTGCTGTTGCTGTTCCTGCGTAACCTGAAGGTGACCCTGATCGCGATCGTCGTCGTGCCGGCCGTGCTCGCCAGTACCGTCGTGCTGCTGACTGTGCTGGGCATGAGTTTCAACATCATGACGCTGGGCGGCATGGCAGCCGCGGTGGGCCTGATCATCGACGATGCGATCGTGATGATCGAGCACATCATTCGGCGCCTTCAGGGCGGTGCGGGTGACGTGCGCGGGCGCGTGATGGACGCCGCCGACGAGTTTCTGCGCCCGCTGGCTGGATCGAGCACGGCGACCCTGGTGATCTTCGTCCCGCTGGCCTTCCTGTCCGGCGTGACGGGGGCGTTCTTCAAGGCGCTGTCGCTGACGATGGCGGCTGCACTGTTCATCTCCTTCCTGATTGCCTGGCTTGCCGTGCCGCTGCTGGCCGACCGCTTCCTCAAAGCCAAGGACGCGGAACCACACCCGGATTCGCGCCTCGTGAAGTGGCTGCATCGCCACTACCAGCGCCTGTTGAACGCCTTGTTGGCGCGCCCTTGGCTGCTGGTACTAGGAATCGCTCCCTTGCTGGTGGCCGGCTTCCTCGCCTACCAAGCGGTCGGCAGCGGCTTCATGCCGGCGATGGACGAAGGCGGCTTCGTGCTCGACTACCGAACCGCACCCGGCACTTCGCTCTCGGAGACCGACCGGGTGCTGCGCCAGGTCGAGGGGATCATCCGCGCCACGCCGGAAGTCGCCAACTACTCGCGCCGGACAGGTGCTGGATTGGGCGGCGGGATCAATGAAGCCAATGAAGGTGACTTCTTCGTTCGCCTGAAACCGAGTGGACGACGTCCGGTAGACGAGGTCATGAACGAAATCCGCGGCAAGATCGAACATACGGTCCCCGGCATCGAAGTCGAGATGGCGCAGCTGATGGAAGACCTGATCGGTGACCTGACCGCGGTGCCGCAGCCGGTCGAAATCAAGATTTTCGGCGACCAGCCTGACCAGCTTGCGAATGCGGCTCGCCAGGTCGCGGCAAGGCTGGGCAAGATCAATGGCGTGGTCGACGTCAAGGACGGCATCAATCCAGCCGGTGACGCCCTCGAGATTCATATCGACCCGGCCAAGGCGGCGCTGGAAGGGATGGATGCCGATACGATCACACGCTACGTCGACGGCATGCTGAGCGGCACGGTGACAACCAAGGTTGCGACAGGCCTTAAAATGGTCGGCGTGCGCGTTTGGTCGCCGAAATCGCTGCGCAATACGGACACCGACCTGCGTCACATGCGCATCGTGGCGCCTGACGGTCATGTGTTCCCGCTCGACCGCGTCGCAGTGCTGCTGCCGATCAGCGGCCAGGCCCAGATCACGCGTCAAGACCTGAAGCGAATGATCGCGGTCACCGCGCGCATCAGCGGACGCGACCTCGGATCGGTGATCTCCGACGTCAAGCAGATGATGGATCAGTCCAAGCTGCTGCCGCCGGGCGGCTACTACGAGCTTGGTGGTTTGTACGCGCAGCAGCAGATCGCCTTCCATGGTCTGATCGCCGTGTTCGGGGCGGCCGCGGCTCTGGTGTTCCTGCTGCTGTTGTTCATGTACGAGAGCTTCCGCGTCGCGCTGTCGATCCTGGTCACTGCGCTGCTGGCGGTCACCGCCGTGTTCATCGGCCTGTGGATCACGAAGATCGAACTGAATATCTCAGCGATGATGGGCATGACGATGATCATCGGGATGGTGACCGAGGTGGCGATCTTCTATTACTCCGAGCAGCAGGACCTGGCGCCCACGCTGCCGCGCGAGCAGGCCTTACTGCAGGCGGGCATGAATCGAATGCGGCCGATCATGATGACCACGCTGGCCGCGATCCTGACCTTGTTGCCGCTGGCGTTCGCGCTGGGACAGGGATCGGAGATGCAGCAGCCGCTCGCCATCGCCATCATCGCCGGCCTGGTCGTACAGCTGCCGCTGGTCCTGCTGTTCATGCCCGCCGTGTTTCACGTGATGCGCGACCGCAAAGAACCGCCCAAGCCGGCACCGTCAGCCGGGCCTGAAGGTCACGTAGTCTGAATCGATCGCTCCATTGTCTGTCCATGAAAGGAAATCCATGTTTCGTCCAAATCTGCTCGCGCTGACAACGCCGCTGCTGGCCATTGCTCTCGGTATCATTCTGGCAGGTCACGCAACCGCGTCCGATGGAGCAACCCCGATCCATAGCTATGCCGTTCGACAACAATGGAATATCGGTGTTCCCAGCCGATGGGACTACGCGGCCGTCGATCAACTCCGCCACCGGCTGTATGTCACGCGCGGCCTTTGGGTACAAGTGCTCGACTCCGACAGCGGACATACGATCGGCAATATTCCGGGCACGAACGGCGTACATGGCGTCGCATTCGCACAAGACCTGAAGCTTGGGTTCACGAGCAACGGCCGGTCCAACACCGTTACCGTGTTCGACCTCGACACGCTGCAAGTGAAGAAAGAGGTGCCCGTTGGAGGCACTAATCCGGATGCCATCCTGTATGCGCCGGAGACGCACAAGCTATACACCTTTAACGGCAAGAGCGCTGACGTGAGCGTATTCGATGCCCCCAACATGCATTTTCTGGCGCGAATTCCGATGGGCGGCGGTCCCGAATTCGCGGCCGGTGACGGTGTCGGGCACATCTTCGTGAATCTTGAGGACAAGTCCGAAATCGTCGAGATCGACGAGCACGCGAACCGAGTGCTGGCGCACTGGCCGCTGGCCGGCTGCGAAGGGCCGTCCGGCCTGGCGCTCGATGCCGCCCATCGCCGCCTGTTTTCGGTATGCGCCAACCGCGTGATGGCCGTGACCGACAGCACGGACGGCCATGCCGTGGCGCGGGTGGCGATTGGCGCACATCCGGACGCCGCGGCGTTCGACCCGGGCACGGGCACCATCTTCTCCTCGAATGGTGAGGGGAGCCTGAGCATCGTTCACCAGCGCGATGCCGATCATTATGACGTCGCCGCCACGGTCGCGACACGAAAGGGAGCACGCACATTGGCTCTCGACAGCAGCAATCACCGCGTCTACTTGCCGGTCGGCGACGATCACCATTTCAATATGTTGGTCGTTAGCCCCTGAAGACGGCACCACGGTCCATACCGGAGGATAAGATGAACGTGCTCTTGATCGAAGACGATCCGATGATCGGAGACAGCATCGTCGAGGGCCTGCGCGGCGAAGGTTTTGCCGTCGACTGGGTGCGTGACGGCGAAGCTGCGCAAATCGCCCTGATGACGGATGTGCACGACGTCATCCTGTTGGACCTGGGGCTTCCAAAGCGCAGCGGGCTCGAGGTATTGCGCAGTTACCGAGGCTGCGGAGGCAAGGTGGGGGTACTCATCATTACCGCACGCGACAGTACGGCCGAGCGCGTCCAGGGCCTGGATACCGGCGCAGACGATTACCTGGTCAAGCCCTTCGATCTGGAGGAGCTGTTCGCCCGCGTGCGTGCGTTGGGGCGACGAGGGATTGGACGCGCACAACCCGACATCGTGCACCGCGGCGTCACACTGCGCATGGCGACGCGCGCCGCTTTCAAAGATGACGCGCCGCTCCCGTTGTCCGCACGAGAATTCACGGTGTTGGCGGCGCTGTTGGACCCGCCAGGCCGCGTGCTGTCGCGCGCTCAACTCGAGCAGAAATTGTACGGGTGGAATGACGGCGTGGAGAGCAATACCATCGACGTCTACGTGCACCGACTGCGCAAGAAACTCGGCGCCGACTTCATCCGGAACGTGCGCGGCGTCGGGTACCTTGTGGAGATGTCCGGATCATGACACTGCGTCGCCAGTTATTGTTGGGCTTACTCGGCGTTACCCTGCTGTGCACGCTGCTGGCCGGCGCATGCATGTACCGGAAACTGCTGGAAGAAGCCAACGAACTGTTCGATTACGAGCTGCGGACGCTCGCGATCACGGTACCGATACGCGGTACCAGCGTTGCCGCGGCGACAATGCACGGCGACCCCGAGGAGGTGGTCGCCATCCAGGTATGGGACCCGGCAGGCCGTCTGGTCTATGCGTCGACACCGCGTCCCCTTCCTGCCGCACCGGCACCCGGCTATGGCGACATTGCGGTTCAGGGCGAGCATTGGCGCGTGTATCTGGCGCGTCGCGGGAACGACAGGGTGCAGGCGGCGCAGGCCATTTCCGCTCGCGAGGAACTTGCCGCCGGTGTGGCGCTGCGTTCGCTGTCGCCTTTCCTGATCATGATCCCGGTGCTGGCGTTGCTGATGTGGGTGGTCGTGGGCCGTGCGCTGTCGCCACTCCGGCGACTGGCCTCGCTTGTGGCCGGGCGCTCCCCCAATGCCTTGCAGGCGCTGCCCAGCGAAGGCCATCCGCCGGAGCTGATACCGGTCGTGTCGGCGCTGAATGACCTGTTGCGGCGGCTAGAACATGCGCTCAATAGCCAGCGCGCCTTTGTCGCCGACGCCGCCCACGAACTGCGCTCGCCGCTGACCGCGCTCAAGCTGCAAATGCAGTTGGCCGAACGGGCTGAAGGCAGCGCCCAGCGCAAAGCAGCGTTCGAAAAGCTGCATGACCGGCTGGAGCGCGCCATTCACCTTGTGCAGCAATTGCTGGTCGCCGCGCGGCACGAAAGCATGCCGCGCAATCGGCCAATGGGAAAGGTCGATCTGCTCGAGTTGGCGCAGTCATGCGTGGCGGATCGCTACGTCGCTGCCAGCACCAAAGGAATCGACCTGGGCATTCCGGCGACCGCCATCCGGGCAGTCATCGATGGGCACGCGGACGACATGCGCACCCTCCTCGGGAATCTGGTCGACAATGCACTGCGATATACCCAGCCGGGCGGGTGGGTTGACGTCACCATCGATCACGACCACGATCTCGTTTGCCTGCGGGTACGGGATAATGGCCCAGGAATTCCGGCGCACGAACGCACGCGTGTATTTGGCCGCTTTTACCGTGGCGGCGGCCATGAAGAATGGGGCAGTGGACTGGGCCTGGCGATTGTCGCCAGCATTGCAGCGGCTCACGGGGCTGCCGTTGGGCTCCACGACAATCCATCGGGTCATGGGCTATGCGTGACGGTCTCGTTCGATGCGGCGTCTGTGGCGGTACGGGCAACCAATTTGAACAATGGCGAGCCGCCAGCGGAGCCGAATGAGAATTAAAGACGAAACCGCGACCATTTGCAGGCAATTGGCGCAGGTCCGCGTCTTGAAGCGCTGAAATTCCGAGCACAGTGAAACCGGCCTCAGCCCCTGGACCAACCGGAAGCGATGACGGCCATCCCGCACAGTGCGATCGCCGCGCCGGTCCAGTCCAGGGTCGACAGCTTGATGCCATCGACCACCCGCAACCAGACCAGGGCCGTGGCGACGTAGACACCGCCGTAGGCCGCATACACCCGGCCGCTGGCCGCGGGATGCAAGGTCAGCAGCCACACAAAGAGGGCCAGGCTTGCCGCGGCCGGCAACAGCAGCCATACCGGCCCGCTCTTACGCAGCCACAAATAAGGCAGAAAACACCCGACGATTTCGGCAATAGCGGTTGCGATAAACAATAAGCCTGTTTTCCAGATCATTAAACGCTTCTTTCCTTGGTTTATCTGTTCTTGAGACCGGGAGGCCGGTCCTTGGGCTTGGCCTTCGCACGACCGGCAGGCCTGCCTGCCGGCGCCTTGCCCTTCCCCTTTCTTTGCTGCCGGGGCTTAATCTTCCTGGCAAAATAAAGACCGGCGAACAGCAGCACAAGGCTGGCCACGGAAGTCGCCAAAATAGTCCATAGCACATCCGAAGGTAAATTACTCGCCTCGCTTTCCATATCGTCGGTCCTTTCAATTTAATGCGCCGTCACGGCCCGCGCGCCGGCGTTCACCTCTTCGGCATCCCTGCGATGGACCAGCCGATACAACAGGGGCAGCACCAGCAAGGTCAGCGCCGTCGAGGACAGGATGCCGCCGATCACGACGGTCGCGAGCGGCCGCTGCACCTCCGCGCCGGTTCCGGTGGCGAGCGCCATCGGCACGAAGCCGAGCGAGGCCACCAAGGCCGTCATCAGGACCGGACGCAGACGGGTCAAGGCTCCCTGGACGATGGCTTGATCCAGCGGCATGCCGTTCTCGCGCAGGGAGCGGATGAAGGAGATCATCACCAGGCCGTTCAGCACCGCGACCCCGGACAAGGCGATGAACCCGACCGCGGCCGTGATCGACAAGGGGATTCCGCGTAGCGACAGCGCCACGATACCCCCGGTCAGCGCGAACGGAATACCGGTGAACACCAGCAGTCCATCCTTGAGGTTGCCGAACATGACAAACAGCAGGGTCAGCACGAGGAACAATGCCAACGGCACGACCGTCTTCAAGCGCTGCGTCGCCGACTGCAGCTGCTCGAAAGTGCCGCCCCAGCTTGTCCAGTAGCCGGCCGGGATCTTGACGGAGCGAGCGATCGCCGCTTCCGCTTCGGGCACGAAGCTGCCGACGTCGCGTCCCCGCACATTGGCGCTCACCACGATGCGGCGCTTGCCGTTCTCGCGGCTGACCTGGTTGGGGCCAGGCGCGAACGACAACTCGGCCACTTCGCCCAGCGGCACATACGATGCGGCGCCGTTCTCGCCAGCCGGAAGCGGGATCGGCAGGCGCCGCAGCGCATCGATGTCGCTCCGGAGTTCTTCCGGCAGCCGAACGACGATCGGGAAGCGGCGGTCGCCCTCGAACATGGTGCCGGCTTCGCGCCCGCCCGTGGCCGTGGCCAGCGCCTCCTGCACGTCCGCGATGTTCAGGCCGTAACGTGCGGTTTTCTCGCGGTCGATGTCCACCGACAGCATCGGCAGCCCGCCCGTCTGCTCGACCTTGACCTCGGAAGCGCCCGGGATTTTTTCCAGCACGGCGGCGATGTCCTGGCCGGTCTTCGCCAGCACGTCCATGTCGTCGCCATAGACCTTGACGGCCACGTCGCTGCGCACGCCCGAGATCAGCTCATTGAAGCGCAGCTGGATCGGCTGCGAGAACTCGTAGGCGTTACCGGGGTATTTCTCGGCCTCCTTCTGGATCGCTGCGACCAGCTCCGCGTGGCTCTTCTTCAGCGGTGGCCAGGCAGACTCGGGCTTGAGCATGATGTAGCCGTCGGAGATATTCTGAGGCATCGGGTCCGACGCCACCTCGGCCGTACCAGTGCGGGCGAACACGCGCTCGATTTCCGGAAATTTCGCCTTCAGGCCGCTCTCGATCTTCTTTTGCATCGCCACCGACTCCGTCAGGCTAGTGGCAGGAATGCGCAGTGCCTGGATGGCGATGTCGCCCTCATTCAGGCTCGGGATGAATTCGCTGCCGAGGCGCGTGGCCAGCAGGGCAGACAGGACGACGAGGACGATGCTCGATGCCAGCACGACCGGCGCATTGCCGAGTACCCTGGCCAGCATCGGTGCGTACGCGCGCTTCGCCAGGTTCATCAACCTGTTTTCCTTCTCGGCAACGCGCTTCCCGATGAACAGCGCGACCGCCGCAGGCACGAAGGTCATCGACAGGATCATCGCCCCAAGCAGGGCGAGCACGACCGAGAAGGCCATCGGGTGGAACATCTTCCCTTCCACGCCTGCGAGCGCGAAGATCGGCAGGTACACGACCATGATGATCAACTGGCCGAACAGCAGCGGGCGCCGCGCCTCCCGGGCGGCTTCGAACACCTCATGGAAGCGCTCCTGCAAGGTCAGCTCCCGCTTGTGGTGTTCCTGCGCATGCGCCAGGCGGCGCACGCAGTTCTCTACGATCACGACCGCGCCGTCGATGATGATGCCGAAGTCGAGGGCGCCAAGGCTCATCAGGTTGGCGCTGATCTTGTACGACACCATGCCGGAGAATGTGAACAGCATCGACAGCGGAATGACCAGCGCCGTGATGATGGCGGCACGGATGTTCCCGAGGAAGAGGAACAGGATCACGATGACCAGTGCCGCGCCCTCCAGCAGGTTCTTCTTCACCGTGGCGATCGCCTTGTCGACCAACACGGTGCGGTCGTAGACGGGGACCGCCTTGACGCCCGCAGGCAGGGTCTTGTTGATCTCCACCATCTTGTCGGACACGGCCCGCGCTACCACCCGGCTGTTTTCGCCGATCAGCATGAACACGGTGCCGAGCACGACTTCCTTGCCGTTCTCGGTCGCCGCACCGGTACGGAGCTCCCGGCCGAGGCCGACCGTGGCGACGTCGCGCACGCGGATGGGCACGCCGCGCACATTGCTGACGATGGTGTTGCGAACATCGTCCAGCGACCGGACCTGGCCAGGCGCCCGGATGAGGAATTGTTCGCCGCGGCGCTCGACATAGCCGGCACCGACGTTGCCGTTGTTGCGTTCGATGGCGTCGACGACCGCTCCCAGGGTCAGGCCGTAGGAACTGAGCCTGGCCGGATCGGGGGTGACGTGATACTCCTTCGCAAAGCCGCCGATGGAGTTGATCTCGGTGACGCCTGCTACCAGCCGCAGCTGCGGCTTGATGACCCAGTCCTGGACCTCGCGCAGGTCGGCAGGCGTGTACGGCGTGCCATCCGCCTTCTTCGCGCCCGGTTCGCTCTCGACGGTCCACAGGTAGATTTCGCCCAGGCCGGTCGAGATCGGCCCCATGGCCGGCGTCACGCCCTCGGGCAGGTTTTGCCGGGCTTCCTGGATGCGCTGGTTGACCAGCTGGCGGGCAAAATAGATGTCGGTGCCGTCCTTGAAGATGACGGTGACCTGCGACAGGCCGTAGCGCGACAGCGAACGGGTCTGCTCCAGGCCCGGCAGGCCGGCCATGACCGTTTCGATCGGGTAGGTCACGCGCTGCTCCACCTCGAGCGGCGAATAGCCTTCGGCGGAAGTGTTGATCTGGACCTGGACGTTGGTGATGTCCGGGACGGCGTCGATCGGCAGGCGCTGGTAATTGTAGACGCCGATGGCCGCCATCGCGAACACGGCGAGCATGACGATCCATCGGTGGCCGATGGCAAAGCGGATGATGCGTTCAAACATGGTCATGCTCCTCAATCTTCATGCTCGGCGCTGCCCTTGCCCTGCTCGGCCTTGAGGACAAAGCTGCCGCCGCTCGCATAGACCGCGCCGACGCGCAATCCCTGCAGGATCTCGACATGACGGGCGTCGTTGGCCCCGACGGTAACGGGCTGGGCCTTGAACCCTTCCGGCACCTTGACGAAGACCACCGGCTTTTCGTCGACGGTCTGCAGGGCATCGCTCTCGACGGCCACCGCAGCATGCTTCGATCCCTGTACCAGCGATACATTCACGAACAGGCCCGGACGCCACGCCAGCGAGGGATTCACGAGTTCGACACGTGCGGTCGCCGAGCGCGTCTGCTCGCCAACCAGGGCGCCGACGTAGCTGACCTTGCCGGTGGCGCTCAGGTCGGCGGCTGCCGCCTTCACGGTGGCGGTTTCGCCGACGCGGACGATGCCCAGGTCCTTGGGGGTGACGACGACGTCGACCCAGACGCGCGACAGGTCCGACAGGAGGAAGACGTTCGCATCTTCCTTGACGGCTTCGCCCAGGCTGATGTGCTTTTCTACGATGATGCCGTCGAACGGGGCGCGCAGTTCATAACGGTTCAGTTGACCGCTGCCGGGCGTGACGCCCAGGGCGGTGAGCTTGGACTGCGCAGTGCGCGTCGCGATCTTCGCTTCTTCCCAGGCTTGGCGGGCCTGCAGGTAGTCCTGCTCGGCAGAGATTTTGTCCTGCCAGAGCTTTCTTTCACGCTCGTAGGTCACCCGGGCGAGGTCTTCTTTCGTCCTGGCTGCGCCCAGTGAGCTGCGCAGCTCGGCAAGCTCCGGACTGGCAATCACGGCGAGAACCTGCCCCTTTTTCACTATCTGGCCGAGGTTGGCGGAAACCGACTCGGCGACACCTGGCAGTCGGGGCACGATATGCGCGGTCCGGTCCTCGTTGAAGCGGACTTCGCCCGGGAGCTGGACCGAGGTTACGATCGTTGCTTCCCCGGCTATGGCGGTCGTGATACCCGCCTGCTGGATCTGCTGCGCGGAGAGGCGGACAAGGCCCTCCTCGCTGCCGTGCGATTCAGCTTTTTCGCTCGGCGCAGCCGCGTGTTCCTGTTCCCCGGCTGGCTGGTTCGGTTCCTTCTTCCAGAAGAGGATGGCTGCGGCAAGCACCAGGCCGACCGCGACGATCGCCGCCACAGCTTTGCAGGATTTGTTTTGACTGATGGACTTCATTGAAATTTCCCCGGGATGTAGCGGTGGATATCCGCGATCGAACGGTATTGGTCGGCGAGCGCGCGCAGGTACTGTGTCCTGGTCTGGAACAGGGTGCGCTGGGCGTCGAGCACGTCGGTGAAGCCGAACTTGCCCAGCTCGAAGCCGGTGACCGCGGCCTCATATGCGCTCTGGGCGGCCGGCAGGACCCGGTCGTGCAAGGCCGTCATCTGTTGCGTCGCCACCTCGGCGCGCTGATAAGCATCGGCCAGGGCCTGGGTCAGGCGCAGGCGCTCGACCTCGAGGTCGTCGCGTGCCTGGTCGGCGCGGCGCAGCGCGGCAAGCAGGTTGCCCTGGTTGCGATTGAAGAGCGGAAGCGGCACGGACAAGCCGACCACGGCCCGGCTGCGACCGGGATCGCGTTCACGCTGGGCACCCAGCGTTACGGTCACGTCCGGTATCCGCTGCGCACGTTCGAGCGCGACCTGGGCGTCGCGCCCGCTGACCGTCGACTGTGCCCGGCGCAGTTGTGGCGCCCCTTCCAGGCCTCCCGCCAGGTCTTCCCATGCCGGCAATCGGGCGAAGGCGGCATCGGGTGTTTGCAAGGAACGATCGAGTGGCCGCGTGCTTGACCACAGCGAGGCCAGCCGGCGTTTGGCGAGCGCCAGGTCGGCGTTCGCCTGTATCAGTTCGAGTGCGGCCGAGGCTTCGGCGACGTTGGCACGGGTGAGCTCGACGGGCGAGAGCTTCCCGGCCGTTACGCGGCGGCCGGTGACGTCGGTGGATTTGTGCGCCAGGTCGACGGACGCCTGGGCCAGGACGACCCGCTCCTGCGCCGTCAGCGCTTCCATGTAGGCCGTGATCACGTCGGCACGCAGGTCCGCACGCTTCACGTCTACATCGTCGAGCGCGAGCTTGCGCTCCTGCTCGGCGGCGGCGATCCGCGCGGACCGCTTGCCGCCCAGTTCGATCACCTGGCTGACCTGGGCCGTTTCGGTCCGCGTATTCCGGTCGGTCCCTTCCGTCAGGAGCGACAGCTCGGGATTCGGGCGCGTGCCTGCCTGCAGGACGGCGCCGTCGGCGATGCCGACCGAGCGCGTGGCCGAGCGCAATGCCGGGTTGGCGGCCAATGCCAGTTCGATGGCCTGGTCAAGCGTCAGGGGCTGGGCAGACGTGCCCGGCTGGACCAGGTCCGCGCCTGGCATGGATGAGGGTGTTGGCTGCCCGCTAGCATGGGCAGCCGGGAACGCGGTATGCAGCAGCAATACCGTCGCTCCCAGCACGAAGTGCCTGGATTGCATGAATGAACTCCGAAGACTATTAGTGGAAATAGTCCGCGGCAGCCCAGCACGAACCGATAACGGTTCGAGGCTTACGCGTTAGAAAAGTCGTAGCCTGGGGCAGCCGCGGTATCAGGCGCGGCCGGTCCACTGGGGGCGTTCTGGAGGTGTGAGGAAGGCGGAATCTGGCGCAAGAACCGGCTCGGACGCAAGCCTCTCCGGACTCTTGGCGATGATGGTCGACTCTAGCAAGTCGGGTGCGACAAGCGACATGTGGGCGCCGGCGCAGCAATGCGCATCGTGCACCAGTTTCTTTGTTGGTCCCTGCTTGTCTTTGACGGCGACCGCCAATTCATTCGCGGTCGAGTGGTGCTCGTGATGTCCGAAATGCATCGCCGCGCGGCCCGTCTCATGCGTGCAATACGCCGACAGCATGTTCCAGCTGAGCTGGAACGCAATCATTGCAAGAAAGACGTACAGGAAGCGACGGGCCATGATTCGAAAAGTATAGCACGCCACCCTGACAGCCTCGCCTCTGCGCGCTCGACAGGCGAGCACGGTCAAACGCCTGTAGGTGCGATGCTGCACGGACAAGGCGCGATGGCACTCCCATACTGGCCGCGTCGAGACATAGGTGAACAAATGGAAAAGCCGGAACGCGTGCGGCTGGAATTGCCGCTGATCCTACCTGAAGTCGACGACCCGAACGACCCATGCATCGGCCGGCTCATCGGTCTGCTGAACGGCCGGCCCGGCGTCGAACGTGTCCATATGAAGACGCCCGAGGCTGGTGCGCCCTTGCTGTGCCTGCACTACGATCCCGCCGTGATCAGCGTGACGCGGCTGCGCGAACTGGTCAACGCCGCCGGCGCACAAATCACCAGGCAGTTCGGACACTACCTCGGCTGTGCGCCGGCTCCCTTGCATGCCCGCAATGCGCGGTTGTTTTCGGAGCGGCTGCGCCAGGTCCCGGGAGTGCTCGAAGCGGAGGTATCGGCCTCGGGCCGGATCCGGATCGAATATGAGCGCGCCGGCATATCGCGCGAAAAGCTGGACGGCCTGGTGCGCGAACTCGGCGCAGAACTGGTGCCCAACGGCGAACCCGCGCACGGCAAAGAGCCCGAACACGAACTCGAACACGACCATGAGCACGCCCATGGCGGCAAAGACGAGCATGCAGGCCACGAACATGCCCACGGTGGCATCTTCGGCGAACACGCAGAACTGATTTTCGCGGTGCTGGCAGGCGTGTGCGTGCTGGCCGGCTGGCTGGTCGAGCGCAGCGCAGCCGGCCCCGACTGGCTCCCCACCGCCTTGTATGTCGGTGCCTACCTGTTCGGCGGCTACTTCACCGCCAAGGAAGCCATCGAAAACCTTCTCGCGCGCCGCTTCGAGATCGACACCCTGATGCTGGTCGCCGCTGCCGGCGCCGCGGCGCTGGGCAACTGGGCCGAGGGCGGCCTGCTGCTGTTCCTGTTCAGCCTCGGGCATTCGCTGGAACACTTCGCGATGGGCCGCGCCCGGCGCGCGATTGAAGCCCTCGCCAAGCTGGCCCCAGAAACAGCACTGGTCAAGCGCGGCGACGCTACCGAGGAAGTCCCGGTCGAAACCCTCCAGCCCGGCGACGTCGTCCTGGTCAAGCCGAATGAACGGCTGCCGGCCGATGGCGTGGTGGTCAAAGGCACGTCCAGCGTGAACCAAGCGCCGGTGACCGGCGAAAGCGTGCCGGTCGACAAGGCGCCAGTCCAGGACGGCAAGGCCGCGATTGCCGCGTTCGAGCGCGTTCCCGCTTCCAGCCGGGTCTTCGCCGGCACCATCAACGGCACCGGCGCGATGGAAGTGATGGTGGCGCGCCTGGCTTCGCAATCGACCATGGCCCGGGTCGTGCAGATGGTGGCGGAAGCCGAAGCCCAACGTTCTCCGACCCAGCAGTTCACCGACAAATTCGAGCGCATCTTCGTTCCGGTCGTCCTCGCCCTGGTGGCCTTGTTGATGCTCGCCTTCCTGGTCGTCGACGAACCGTTCTCCGCCAGCTTCTACCGGGCGATGGCGGTGCTGGTGGCTGCCAGCCCGTGTGCGCTGGCGATCTCGGTGCCGAGCGCAGTGCTGTCCGGCGTAGCCCGTGCCGGCCGCAGCGGCGTGCTCGTGAAGGGCGGCGGTCCGCTGGAAAACCTCGGCAGCCTGAACTCGATTGCCTTCGACAAGACCGGCACCCTGACCGAGGGTCGTCCGAAGCTGACCGACGTGGTGACGGCCTCCGGCGTGAACGAGGCCGAACTGCTGTCCGTGGTCGTGGCGGTCGAATCGCACAGCGACCATCCGCTGGCGTCCGCGCTCGTGGGCGGCGGGCGCGAACGCCTGGGTGGGAATGGGGAAACCGTCCGTGCCGATGACGTACGCGGCGTCATTGGCCGGGGCGTCCAGGCATCAGTCGACGGCGAAACAGTCTACATTGCGAAACCCGTGCTGTTCAGCGAGCTGAAAGGCACGCAAATGCCGCCCGAACTGGCCGCCGCCAACGACAAGCTTGTCCAGTCCGGCAGGACCACGATGGTCGTGCGCAAGGGCGAGCGCTTCCTTGGGGTGATCGGCGTGATGGATACGCCGCGTCCGGCTGCGCCAGGCGTGATGGCGCAGCTGCGCGAGCTCGGCATCGAGCGCCTGGTGATGATCTCCGGTGACAACCAGCAGGTCGCCGATGCGGTGGCGCGCACGGTCGGCCTGACCGAGGCCAAGGGCGATCTGATGCCCGAGCAAAAGGTCGAGACCATCAAGGCATTGCGCGAACGCCACGGCAAGGTCGCCATGGTCGGCGACGGCGTCAACGATGCGCCCGCGATGGCCAACGCGACCGTCGGGATCGCAATGGGCGCGGCCGGCTCGGATGTCGCGCTCGAAGCGGCGGACGTCGCGCTGATGAGCGACGACCTCAGCCAGCTTCCGTTCGCCGTAGGCCTGTCGCGCAGCACCCGCCGCGTGATCAAGCAGAACCTGTGGGTCAGCCTGGGCATGGTGGCCGTGCTGATCCCGGCGACGATCTTCGGCCTGAATATCGGCACCGCGGTCCTGTTCCATGAAGGCTCAACCCTGCTGGTGGTGATCAATGCGTTGCGCCTGCTGGCCTATCCAGGCGCCACTTCACGGCCTGCCGGCGAAGAGGATGCGTCGCATGCGCGTGCCGATGCGGAGCGTACTGCCGGCGCCCGTCAGGTCGAATCGTCGAAAGCGCCGACATGACGGCCACGCTTTCGAAGGTTTTCACTTACGCGGCAATGCCGGCGATCGCCGTTCTGGTGGGCGCCCTCATCTCGCTCATACGGCAACCAGGTGCCGGATTGCGCAGCGCGGTCCAGCACTTCGCGGCGGGAACCGTGTTCAGCGTCCTTGCGGTCGAGTTGCTGCCGGACCTGATGCACCGGCACCTGCCCTGGCCAACCTTCATCGGCTTCACGCTCGGTGTCGCGTTCATGCTGTTACTGAAATGGTTCGGCGACCGGAACACGGACGAGACGGAAGGACGCAGCACCCGTGGACTGCTCACCGCCATGGGCGTCGACGTTGCCCTCGACGGCGCCCTGATCGGCTTGTCATTTGCGGCGGGAGAGAAGCAGGGGCTGCTGTTGACAGTCGGCCTGGTGCTGGAATTGCTCTTTCTTGGCGTGTCGTGCGGGACGTCCTTGCGCGGAGCTGGGCGGTCTTCGCCGAGGGTAGCCGGCACTGCGGCACTGCTCGGTATCATTCTCCTGGCTGGGGCCGGTGTAGGAGCGGCGGCTTTGGCTTCGGTCAGCCCGGTCTATGTCGATGCCCTGCTTGCGTTTGGTGTAGCTGCCTTGCTTTACCTGGTCACCGAGGAGTTGCTGGTGGAGGCGCATGAAGCGCCCGAAACGCCGGTTCAAACGGCGATGTTCTTCCTTGGGTTCATTCTGCTGTTCATGATCGACATGTTGGTCTAGGGATTCCCTTTGACTAGATCACGCTTTTGATGTGTCGACGTGTGAAATGTCTGATGAATCGCTATAGCGAGTGCGGCGAACGAGCACAAGGGCGGTCTACGGACAGATGTCAAAGCTGTACTACAAGGTGTGAACCCATATCAGGACTCAAGACGCAGCGCCTCGACTCCGAGGAGGCGGGCGTGATCAGGTCGAGCTACCGCTGCAAACGTTCAATTTGCGCCTGATGGCGTTGCCAGTGGACGGCCAAGTTTTCGGCCCCATGCATGCCCGAGCGTGATGCGTTTGGATTGCGTAGGTAAACGGTCGCGGGCCGATCGCAGCAATCTCGACCGGCAACAGCCCAAAGACAGGTGTGATCGATCGCGCTCTTCGACCGGGTCCAATCGATGATTTCGTTCTTGCACGCGGTCTCCGACCAGGACGACACTTCGTCGAAGGCAGCCAAGCATGTTGCACCGAAAATCTGACTGCTGATCCAGGCCTTTGTCGGCGTCGACCAGTGCGAGGGTACCTGACATGGCCTGGCCAGATGCCAGCCCACGATGCCGTAGTATTCCAATGCGGGTTTTGCAAACAGGTACCGTGGTGTGCCGCACCCTTCCCAAAGCATGCGCCAGCGGATGAATGCCAGCGCCTGCGAACAAAATGCCCCAGTACGTTGGCCGTCCACGCGCCACCCCATGCGGGCGGCCGCGGATCGGACACATCGCTGGTGTTTCCAGAGCACTTGTCGCCAAAGCCGCCGTCGAATGGCCTTGTACGTGTCGATCAGAGCGCTCAGGCAGCTTTCCGAGGCGGGATCAATCTGCTCCCCGTCTGCGGAACTGCAGTCATGATCTGCGAATTCGTCATCGTCATCGGACTTGATCGGGCGCCAGCACCCGCACTCGTACCGACTGACGGGTTCCGGGCGCAGGCCGGACCGTTTCTTGAACAGCCCTGGCGCGACGTCGTTGACCACGTGGGCGATAAAGCTTGCGTAGCGGGAATGGATTTCATGTTCCTCGACGTTGACATGGAATATCCCGGCCTTTCGTGCACTGATGAAGAGCCGATCAGAATCGTTGACATCGACCTGGTCGGCGTCGGCGGCGCGATGAAACTGAAGCAGTAACGACAGATTCGAGATGTGCTCCTGACGTAGACGCAGCAGTTCCGGACGCTCCTGGTTCATGGCCGGCGCCAGACCAAAGCCGCAGCGCGGACAGTAGAACGGCTTGAGGACGAACGGGTTATTGAGGCGAAACGGGATCTGCTGCCCGCAGGCTGGACATTCTTCGCGCAAGCGATGTTCGTGGATTGGACACGTCCGGGTCTGCCTCATCTGGAAGAGCGGCGTGTGGAAACCGTGGTTGAGGCATTGGGTACACCAACGTAGGTGGCCGTGCGAGCGCAATACGCTCCCTGGCAAGATTTCGTATAGGAAGGCGCGTCGGATTCTGGCCGTCGGAACGCGGAACATGTGGGCAAGCTGGTCGAGATCGAAGACGCTGGCGTCGCGGAGGTCGATGTCGGGCTTGACGCAGATTTTGCTGCGCCGCCCGGACGTCCGGTTCGTGATCAAGGGAGCCAATTCGCGCGCGGTCAGTTGGTTCAGGAGCGCGAATTTCCAGAACAGCGTCAAGGCCGACTCGCCCTGGATATGCCATTCCGTTCGCCAACACCATTGTTCAGCTTGCTCGCGGTAGGTGTCGAGAAGGATGCGGGCGCCGCTCATCGCCGTCTCAGTTCGACGGCATGCCGAGATGCAGTTCGCGCAGTGCCTCCACGAATAGAGACTCGGCTACCGCCTCGTCCCACATCTCTGGCGTGAACTTGAACCCGGCCCTGTCGAGCTGCATATTCGTTTCCAGTGCGATCTCCACGGCGTGCGCAAAATACTGCATCGGGATTTCCATCTGCACGTTGATGCGTGCGCTGTTGTGGGCACGAAGGAATGCATCCCACAGCGCGAGTGCTTCGTCCACCAGGCGAAAGCCGTTGTCATATGCCTGCGGGTAAAAAAAGCGCGTGTAGGTCCAGGGCGTGGATGGTGGATGAATCGCGTCGTCGTAGCCTTGAAGACAGGTTGCCAGGCTGTCCGGATCTGCGAGGCCGTCGAACCGCATTTCCGCGATCATGAAGCGCAGGATGATCTGGGTGTGATTACTCTGGCGGAAAGCGGTCTTCTGGTTGAGTAATTGCGGCTGTCCGACCAGAAGCGTAATCATCCGGATTCCCTTCCTCTCGAGGCAGTCGTGAACATCGCGTAGCCATTCGTATTCCATGACTTCGAGACGCTGAGCCTCGTCCGCGAAGATCACGAACCAGTTATAGCCTGACGCGTCCACGAGTTCCGAGATGCGCTCGATGAGGCGCCGCCGCTTGCGGGTTATGGATCCTGTCAAAGCGCCAAGGTGACCCGTCGCTTCGAGGAGCGTGGTGAAAAAGCCGTCCTCGGAAGGTTTTTTCTTCGCCTCGGTACCGCAACTGAGGCACACCACGCCAGGGTACTCGCCCTGCAGGGCGTTCTTGACATATCGGATGCCATACGTTTTTCCGAAGCGTGGGTAGGCGAAAATCACCGCGCCGGGCGTATGCATGCGTACGAGCCGCTTCACTTTCTGCATCAAGGCATCGATGGAGGGCGTTGGAACAATGTATTGGTGCCGCGTCACCGGATGCTGGTCAACCGAAATCGGACGGACATGCGCACTGGACATGCCTGACTCCTCAGAAAGTGATCGTACGCCGAATTTGCATGGGCTTTGGCTTCGGCGCCGCGGTAGGTTGTGGCACCTGCTGCGCGGAGGGTTCGGTCGCGGCTGGCCGCTCGCCCTGCGGCTCTGCTGGTGCCACAGCCGCTACGGCGATGGCGGGAGGGGCTTCCAGTGCTGGCGGTGACGCGGCGCTTGGAATGGACAACAAGTCACTCTGCTGCTTGGTCAAAGCGTTTGCGGCCCGCTTGTTGCCTTTCGCCTGACGCCACTTGTAGCGGCCCCAGGCCACGACGGGACATTCGTCGCGCTCGACCGCCAGCTTGCGTTCGGCAATGAGCCGATAAATTTCCTGTCGTACGCGTAGGGAATGGGGAGTAATGTGCCAAGGGCGAGCGGCCGTGAGAATACCCAGCTCGGTACCGTCTTCGAAGAATGCCTTGACGGCCCGGATATCCCTCACATCGTAATAGATGCGCAGTTTACGGCCGATGAGACCAGCGTTCGTGGCCAGGACGGCGCTGGTGTATTTGACATGCCAGAAGTTGATGTGAGGCCTGATGCCGGCCTCCACTGAGCCCCTGATCGGCACCACCCTCGCTTCCTGCATCAGGCATAAATTGCTGCGCAGGGGCATGGGCAGCTTGCGCAAGAATGCGTTTGACACCTGCAGTGAGTAGGACATGGCTTCCAGAGGCGTTTTTCCTCCTACCCCGGGATGAGCTGTCGCGTTGTAATTCGAAATGAGCACATGGATCATGTCCTCAAGTTCAGGCAGCTCGACGTTCAATCTTGCGTCGCCTTTCGGTTCGCTGAGCGCACGTTCGATAGCCTCCGGCGAATTCCCTACCGTACCAGGAAGACGGTGCGCGAAATGCCGCGCGATCAGGTGGAAGAAGCGTTCAATGTAGGGGCGGTCGTTGGGCGTTGCGGGCGGGCCGTTGTCGGTCCAGCAGCCGACGATCTGATTCAAGCGTGTAAGGGTGTCTGCGGCCAGGTGGGACTTGGCACCGTCCATACGGAACCAGTCCCAACACGCAAACGCCGTCTCGGGTACCACGGCCGACGGGAAGCCACCACCGTCGCGGACAGTTAGCTCCGGTATACAGTAGTAGCGTGGAAGAGCGGGCGTCAGCGCCGCCTGCAGCGCCGCGGCGACATCGTCCTTGTTGTATTCCTTACCCAAAGCAATGTGATATCCAAGTACTGCCCTAGTGTAGACATCGAGGAGCACTAGTATCCAGATTCGGTGAAGCTCGAGCGTTTGTTCCATTCCGAAGGGATCAATTAGTCTGACCGTGACCCGCAGATCGATTTGGTGTCCATCGAATTCCACGACCTCGAACGGTCGGGTCGCCGCCGGTGCTTGCTCCATCGTGCTCGGCGCCATGCGCGCCTTGCGGCCGCGTGCATGTGAGACAGCCATGTCGAAGTCCTTTTCCACGATGCCGCGGATGTATGCGCTTAGCGAACGTACCGCCAGGCGCTTCGTATTGAGGGGATACTTGTCCCCCGTGATCCCTGCAGTCCGACATGCTTCGATGAATTCCCGATGGATGTCCCGGATGGGCTGACGAACCTGGCCGCCCAGCTTGACTGACTTGTTCCGGCTTTGGACCGCCTTGCGGATCAGCTGATCGATGGCGGGATAGTCCCGCATGAGTTGTCCGAACGCGCCGGCGCAACCGTCACGGGCATACGGGGTCGGCGCCACAAGCGTGACCCGTTCGTAGCCCTTCGTGCGCACGTAGCGCAAAGCGACGCGAAACCCGAAGATCTTGCCATCTTCGTGCTTGTCGAGGCAGCATCTCGCCGCGCGATAAAGCGTTTCGCGGTGCACGCGATGACGCTCGAGGATGCGCGCGACAGCCGTGTCTTGGTCCGCAAACAGGTCCCACAGTGCCTCGCACAATGCGTGTACCTGTTGTTGCTCGGCGGCCGGTAGATGTGACGCGTCGACAGTCGGCCAAAGTTCGACCGGAGGCGCTGTCAGTAGAAGCGCTTGCCTGTCGAAGCGTTTGGCGGATGACCGCGTCATGGCCGTTCGATCATGTGGTTCGGACCGAGCGGAAGCGTCACCAGCTGCTTGCACACCGCGTGGCCGCGGTGCAGCACCATGTAGATAGCCAGCCGGACGGTAGAACTATCGAAGTCCGTCAGTTCGGACTGAAGCTGGCCAATCGTCTTCCCGGTACCCAACGTGGAGAGCAATTCGCGACACAGCGGTTCTGGTACGAATCGCTGGAACGCAGCGAGGTCACGGATGATCGTGCCCCAGTTGGCCAAGGCCGTACGATGCTGGACCATGTCGTTTGGGTCCAGGCATCTGATCGGGATCCCATCGATCGTTTTCGTGTCGAGCGCCCGCACGCTGACGCCGGCATCTTCGTTGGCGATATCCGAATCGCCCTCGCGCAGCAGGATTAAAAGCTCATCGCCATCTGGGCGTTGAACCCAGAAGTCGAATGCGCGTTGCGGTCGCATGTCGGGTACGAGGAGCGGGCGTTCGCAGTAGCTTAGAACCTGGGTACTGGCTTCGAGGGAGGTCCACAGGTCAAGGGCGTCGCGGCCGAACAGGGTGACCTGCCGTTGTAACTTGGGTGCATAGACATCGTAACGATGGCTATGATATGGCCGCCTGTTGAGTACAGACTCTTTATAGCGCGGAACGGATCCCATGCAGCCTCCTAGAACTCAACAGGAAGCTCGATGGTATGCTTTTCGTGCGATGCCGGCGCACGATTGTGCGGTACCGTACATTGGAAAAGATATGCCAGGGTGATAGGCGGTTTGTTGACGGGACTATGCGGTCTTACACGTCACAGAGTCGTGGCCAGGGGCAATTTGCGGGATTATCTAGGCAGCGGAAAGTCACACATTTCCTTCATCGCCAGATGAAGCAAAAGTGTGATTCTTGAAGGGGCGGCGGGAGATTTTGTATAGGCGGACGGGAGACGCTCCGCAGTCACACATTTACTTCATCGTACGTCAGGCAAAGTTCTGTTGGTCCGCAGCCAAACCTCGGCATTTCCTATTTCGTCGAATTACGAATGCATGGGCGCAGCGATAGACCCGGACGCGCGCCTGAACCGGTTATTCGTTAATCGACGAATATAGAATATCGTCGTTGTCATCAAACGGTCAAGATGTTTCGATATATTTGGAAGTGTCGTATCAACCAACCGAACAGGTCGAGACCGCCATGACTGACAACAGGATTTTCAACGTACTATTTCTTTGCACCGGCAACTCCTCGCGCAGCATTATTGCCGAGGCCATCCTCAACGCCACCAGCGCTGGCCGGTTTCGCGCCTACAGCGCAGGAAGCCATCCAGGCAGCTCGGTGCATCCCTTTGCGATCGAACAGATCGAACGGCTCGGCTTCCCCGTCCAGGGCCTGCGCAGCAAAAGCTGGGATGAGTACGCAGTTGCCGATGCTCCGCACATGGACTTCGTGATCACGGTATGCGACAAGGCCGCTGGCGAGGCGTGTCCCCGCTGGCCAGGGCACCCGATCACGGCGCATTGGAGCTTCGAAGATCCAGCAGCATTCGTGGGCAGCGACCGGGAGCATCGCCAGGTCTTTGCCCGCACATGCCGCGAGATCAAGAATCGCCTCGACATCTTTTCCATGCTTCCGTTTGCGACGCTGTCGCGCCTGGCTATCCAAAAGGAACTGGCCGCCATCGGCCGTTCGGACGTGCCGCTCCTGTGAGGGCTTGCCGCACAGGCGTCAATTCCACTATACTGGAACTATCGAATATTTGGACGAGATCATGGACACGAAACCCGCACTTGCCGCGCTTGCCGCCCTCGCCCAGGAATCAAGGCTGGCAACCTTTCGCTTGCTCGTGCAGGCTGGCCCTGCAGGACTTTCCGCAACCAAGATTGCCGAGGCACTCGGCACGCCTCCCTCATCGCTGTCCTTTCATCTGAAAGAACTTACCCACGCCAACCTGGTGATTCCGCGCCAGGAAGGCCGTTTCATCATTTACGCAGCGAACTTCGACACGATGAATCAGCTGCTGGGCTTCCTGACCGAGAACTGCTGTGGCGGCAATCCTTGTTCGCCAACGAATGGCTCGGGATGTGAGCCCATCGCTTCCAGCCAAACAAGCTAATTTCTGCGCTTATTTCCTCTCAACCTAAGGTCTACCGTGAACGTACTTTTTCTTTGCACCGGCAATTCGTGCCGCTCGCTCATCAGTGAAGCCGTCTTCAATCATCTGGCTCCAACTGGCTGGCACGCCATCAGCGCAGGCAGCCAACCGACCGGCAAGTTGAACGACAAGGCGCTCGCCCTGCTCGCCAGCAAAGGCATTTCCACCGAGGGCTACTACAGCAAGTCCTGGGACAATTTGCCCGTCACCCCTGACCTCGTGGTAACGGTGTGTGCCAGCGCTGCCGGTGAAACCTGCCCGGCCTACCTCGGTCCGGTGCTTCGTACGCATTGGGGTGTCGAAGACCCAAGCCACGTCGTCGGTACCGAAGAGGAAATCGACGCCGCCTTCGAAAAGGCCTACGCCATCCTCCGCGCACGTATCGAAGCCTTCCTCGCCCTGCCGCTCGAGAAGTTGAAATCCGACCGCGCGAAGTTCAAGACCGAACTCGACCGCATCGGCCATATCGGCGCCTGAACGCCACCTTCCGTTACGTCAGCCGGGCCATTGCCCGGCTTGTCCATGTGCCCGTAGCTCCCTGAAAGACTTCCGTGCTGATCGCATTTCTCATCTTCCTGATAACCCTCACCTTCGTCATCTGGCAGCCTCGCGGCCTCGGTATCGGCTGGAGCGCCGCCGCGGGCGCCGCCGTGGCCTTGCTCGCGGGCGTCATCCACGTCAGTGACATTCCCACCGTCTGGCATATCGTCTGGAATGCCACCGGTGCGTTCGTGGCCGTCATCATCATCAGCCTCCTGCTCGACAAGGCCGGCTTCTTCGAGTGGGCTGCGTTGCACGTGGCGCGTTGGGGCGGCGGCAGCGGCCGGCGCCTGTTTGTGCTTCTTGTCTTGCTGGGTGCGGCCGTGGCCGCGCTGTTCGCCAACGATGGCGCGGCGCTGATCCTGACGCCCATCGTCATCGCCATGCTGGTCGCCTTGCGATTTTCGCCGAAAGCCACGCTGGCCTTCGTAATGGCGGCCGGTTTCATCGCCGACACTGCCAGCCTGCCGCTGGTCGTGTCGAACCTCGTGAATATCGTCTCGGCCGACTATTTCAATATCGGCTTTGCGCGCTACGCCGCAGTGATGGTGCCGGTGAACCTGGTGTCGGTGGCCGCGACGCTTGCCGCGCTGGTCTGGTTCTTCCGCAAGGACATCCCGGCCAACTACGACGTGACACAACTGAAACGCCCCGAGGAGGCCATCCATGACCGCGCCACCTTCGTCACCGGCTGGTGGGTGCTGGGCATGCTGCTGGTCGGCTTCTTCTGGCTCGACGCTGCCGGCATCCCGATCAGTGCCGTGGCCGCGGTTGGCGCAGTGCTGCTGCTGGCTGTCGCTGCGCGCGGGCACCGGATCTCGACCCGCGAGGTGCTGCGCGGCGCCCCATGGCAGGTGGTCGTATTCTCGCTGGGGATGTACCTGGTGGTCTATGGCCTGCGCAATGCCGGGTTGACGGACTACCTCACTGCCCTGCTCAACCGGTGCGCCGAGCATGGCGTGTGGGGCGCAGCGCTCGGCACCGGCTTCATCACTGCCATCCTGTCGTCGATCATGAATAATATGCCGACCGTACTCGTGGGCGCGCTGGCAATCGACGCCACCACGGCACAGGGTGTTGTGCGCGAAGCGATGGTGTACGCGAACGTGATTGGTGCTGACCTCGGCCCGAAGATCACGCCGATTGGCAGCCTCGCCACGCTGTTGTGGCTGCACGTGCTTTCGGCGAAGAATATCCAGATCTCTTGGGGCTACTACTTCCGGATCGGTATTCTCCTGACCCTGCCGATCCTGCTGGTGACCCTGAGCGCGCTTGCCCTGCGCTTGAGCTGAGAAAGGACCGAACATGAACAAGGCACTGGACGTCACGATCTATCACAACCCCGATTGCGGCACCTCCCGCAACACGCTGGGCCTCATCCGGAATGCCGGCATCGAGCCGACCGTGATCGAATACCTTAAGAACCCGCCCGACCGCGCAACACTGGTCAACCTGATTCAGCGCGCAGGCCTGCAGGTTCGCGGCGCCGTACGCGAGAAAGGCACGCCATTCCTGGAGCTCGGCCTGGATGATCCCGGGACGACGGACGAGCAACTGATCGACGCGATGCTCGCGCATCCGATTCTGATCAACCGGCCCTTCGTCGTCACGCCAGTCGGTGTCCGCCTGTGTCGGCCGTCTGAAGTCGTGCTGGACATCCTGCCGGCGCCGCAGCGTGCCGCCTTCTCGAAAGAGGACGGCGAAGCTGTCGTCGACGAACAAGGAAAGCGAATCAAATGAGTAAAATCCCGAATCTCCCCAACATCAAGCCCGAACTGCTTGACCAGCCTACGCTCGAGAAGCTCGCGCCAGTGGGCGACCTGAGCCATCCGCCGCGCATCCTGATGCTGTACGGCTCGTTGCGTGAGCGTTCCTTCAGCCGCTTCCTGACCGAGGAAGCCGCGCGCATATTGGAGCACTTCGGCGCAGAGGTGAAGATTTTCGATCCGATGGAACTGCCGATGGCCGGCAGCGTGCCGGAGACGCATCCGAAAGTCGTCGAGCTGCGCGAGCTGTGCCTGTGGTCGGAAGGCCAGGTATGGTGCAGCCCGGAGCGCCATGGTGCGATCACGGCGGTGATGAAGAACCAGATCGACTGGATTCCGCTGGAAATGGGCGCGATCCGGCCGAGCCAGGGCCGCACGCTGGCGGTGATGCAGGTCTGCGGCGGTTCGCAGTCCTTCAACGTGGTCAACACCCTGCGCCTGCTGGGGCGCTGGATGCGCATGTTCACGATCCCGAACCAGTCCTCAGTGCCGATGGCCTATAAGGAATTCGACGACGAAGGCCGGATGCGACCGTCTGCCTACTACGATCGGGTTGTCGACGTGATGGAGGAGCTCTTCAAGATCACGTTGCTGATGCGGGGGCGAACCGATTTTCTGACCGACCGCTACAGCGAGCGCAACGAGCGTGCGCTCAAGGCGATCAATCGGCAGATCGAAAAAATTTGAACTGCTGAGGCTGGGTTGGCGCCAGCAGACCTCTTACCCGCGGCCAATCAGCCTCTGGACCAGCCGGAGACAATAATCGCCATTCCGAACAAAGCGATCGCCGCGCCAGCCCAGTCCATGGTCGACAGCTTCACGCCGTCGACCACGCGTAGCCAGACCAGTGCAGTAGTAACGTAGACGCCGCCATATGCCGCGTACACGCGGCCGCTGGCGGCAGGGTGTAAAGTCAGCAGCCACACGAAGAGTGCCAGGCTTGCTGCAGCCGGGGCAAGTAGCCAGATCGGGCCATTCTTACGAAGCCATAAATATGGCAGAAAACAGCCTACAATTTCCGCAACGGCTGTGGCAATGAACAACAGTCCAGTCTTCCAGATCATTAATTCTTCTTTCGTCTACGAGGATCCGTCTGCTTTACATGCCAGTGCTCGACCGAGGTAGCAGAATCCTGTTGGTAACAATCCAGGGCGAAGACCAACGGACGGGAAACCTTGTCAGCTTTGGCGTGCATTCGCCGATGCGCATTAACAACGCTGCCTCCTTCCGCATGGTCTGCCAAAGGGGAGGACCTGGCATTATACGATCAGGAGTTGGACGCCAGGCTGTAAGCGCCGCTGCCAATGCTTGAAAGCGCCCCCCAACCTAATCCATCTTTCCGTTCAGGACGCGGTTTCCTCACGGAAAAGCCTAAACGCGAGTAAACAAAGTACCGCTTCCACCACGGCAAAAAGGGTCAATGCCTTTCCGAAGTCAAATAAGCTCAGCACCTCCCCGAAGATGAGACTGCCCAGCCCGAAACCGATGAATAACATAAATACGTTCAGGCCCATCGCTTGTCCTGGGCGCTGGCCCCCGAGGGATGTCACGATGCCGGCGAACAGCGGCTGGGTCATGTCATAACCCAGCGACAACACAGTTACCGCAAGCGCTGCGACCAGCAACGATGTATGCGAGAGCAGCGCTGCAGCGGCCAGTGCGCCGAGGCCCAGGCCGAGTGGCACAATGCGCCCGCGGCCGAAGCGATCTGCGGCGCGTCCGATCAAGGGTCCGAACAAAAAGCCGGGGACGCCGTAACCGAGCAATGCCAAGCCGATACCGACGGGGCCCAGGCCATACTGCCGCTCGAAATACAAGCCGAGCCATGTGAAGACGCCCGAGTGGAAAATCGAATTGAGCAACACAAACAGATAAGTACGCTGGCCCCGTGCCGATGTGATCAGACCGCGATATGCTTGAAATAGCATGCTCCAGCCGCCCTGGATGGACTGGGTCGCGTCTGCGATCAGATTCCGATACGGAAGCAGAACGGCCAAGATGCCGGCCCCCGCGATGCCGACGCCGATGAAGATGATGCGCCATCCAGTGTACGGCTCCAGAACGGCGCCGATGGTGGAACCGAAAGCCATACCGCCGGCCATGGCGCCAAACAGCCAGCCCAGGGGGCGCCCTCGCCGCTCATAAGGGAATAACCGGCCGATCAGGACAAGGGCCAGCGGCACGACGCCACTTGCGCCGAGGCCGGTCATCAGGCGCCAAAACGCGAGTTGCGTGATCGACTGTGCCGTAGCTGTCAAGGACGTCAGCAGCGCAAACGCGCACAGCGAGGCGGCCATGATCCGCCAGATGCCGATGCGGTCGGCCAACAAACCGTAGGCGAGCGTTGCCGCACCGTATGGAATGAGATACGCAGGGACGATGAACCCGGTTTCGTGCGGCGAGACCGCGAATGTGGCCGCTAGCTGGGGAATGATGGGGGCCACCATGAAGGCCTGAAAGAAGATGATGAACGTTGCGGCAGCGAGCACGCGTAGCAGCGCTTCGCGCTGTCGGTTCATATCAATGGTCGTTGAGGTCATTGTTAATATTCTCGTTTCGGGAAATAGTGATCATTCGGCGGCGGCTGCTTCTTCATCAAGGACAAGCTGACGGTGTCTTGAACCCGCTTGGCGGATGGCGGCAAAATGTACTTACGTTGAATGCTCGCCGCGCACTTCAGTCGTCAATCGTCTCGCAATCAGCTCAAGATCCTGGCTTCGAAGCCCGCAATCTTCAGGGTCGCCAATATTTGTTCAGCTGTCACCAGTTCGGGGGTGATGACAACAGCGATGCGCTGTGTCTTCGCGCTGGCAACCACTTCTTGAACGCCGGGCATCCGTCCCAGCGAAAAACGGACCCGGGTCTCGCAGCCACCGCAATGCATCTTCTCCTCGCCAATCACCTCGAAATCGACCTTGGCAATCATGTTGATATCCTTTCCTATAACAGTTCAAATCCTGACCGGCTCCGCCGCGCGTCCGACGCTCAAAATCGCATCGAAGAAGAGGCGGGGCCGACCGCGTAGCGAGTTCGAAAAAATGGCGGTGACGCTGAACGCCATTGCCGCCATCGCCCAGATGGGGTAGACCAGGCCGGTCGCAGCAAGCGGGATCCCGATCCCGTTGAACATGATGGCCAGACAGACGTTCTGCAACATCTTGCGGTAGCTCCAGCGGCTGATCTCGCGGGCATCCAGAACCGCTTCCAGGCGGTTGTTCAAGATGATGATGTCCGCCGCATCAATCGCGATGTCGGCGCCATTCCCCATCGCGATTCCGACGTTTGCCTGCATCAGGGCGACCGAGTCGTTGATCCCATCGCCGACCATCGCGACACTTCCGGCTTGCTGCATCGTCCTGATCAGGCTTGCCTTCTCCTGCGGAAGCAAGCCTGCATGAACCTCATCGACCCCGACCTCGTTTCCTACACGCTCGACGGCAGCCCTGTTATCGCCACTCATCAGGATCGTGCGTATTCCTGCCTGGCGTAGCCGGTCTATCGTATATTTGGCGTTCGGCCGAACGGCATCACCGAAGGCGAGCAACCCGAGAACTGCGTTCTCGCGCGCTACGAGAACGACGGTCCTGCCTTTTTCTTCCAGCGTTCGTACCCGCGACTCGATGTCCCCCAAGGGCACTGCCTGCTCTTTGAAAAACACAATATTTCCGACCAGGACCATTTGATTCTTCAGCGTCGCCCGCACGCCCCGGCCCGGCACCGCTTCAAAGTGGTCGAGCGGCGGCAGTCCAATCCCGCGTTCCAGCGCTGCAGTCATTACGGCTTTTGCCAGCGGGTGCTCCGAAGCCGTTTCCACCGCGGCCGCCACGCCAAGTAATTCGTCTTCCGTGTCGCTCACAGCTTCCAGTTCAAGCAGATCCGGCTTGCCTTCGGTAAGCGTCCCCGTCTTGTCGAACACGATGTGTGTCACCAGCCGCAACCCCTGGAAGGCTTCGCCCGTGCGCATCAGTATGCCGCGCTCCGCAGCTTCGCCAGCACCGCGAACGATCGCCAGCGGCGCCGAGATGCCGAGGGCGCAAGGGTAGCCCATCACGAGAACCGTAAGGCCTGCAAACACGGCACGCTCGATGCCCGGGCTGTTGCCGGTCAGCAAAGGGAGAATCCACCAGGCGAGAAAGGAAAGTGCGGACAGCGACAGCACGGCAGGAGCGTAGAGCTTCAGCACCTTGTCGACCAGGTGCAGCATTCCGGGCTTCAAGGCGCGGGCATCCTCGACCTCTTGCACTACGCGCTGCAGAAAACTGCTTGCTCCGACCGCGGTCACGCGAACAAGTAATGTACCCAGTCCGTTCATCGATCCCCCGACGACAGTGCCGCCGGCCCTGCACTCGACCGGAAGCGGCTCGCCGGTGACCAGCGAGACGTCGACGGACGAATGGCCGTCGGCCACGACGCCGTCGACCGGGATACGCTGGCCAGGACGGACACGCACCAGGTCGCCGATAACGACCTGTTCGATCGGAAGCTCTTGTTCCTGGCCATTACGCAGCACGTACGCGGTGTCGGGCTGCAGATCAAGCAAGCGCCGCACCGCTTGTGAGCTGCGCGTCTTCACGATTAGCGATAGCCACTCCGAAAAGATGTGGTAATTGCAGACCATGACAGCCACACAGAAGAAGGGGGCTGCCGGAAAGGTCGGGCCGCCGGCAACGATGCCGTACACGCCGCCGGCCAGGCCCGCAAACGCCGCTCCTTCCAGCAAGACGTGCTGGTTGATGATCCGGCGTCGCAGCGATTGCCAGGCGATGTAAAGGATTTGCCGCGCGAGCACGAAGACGACTACCACGGCAAGAACGGCAGCGAGCCAAGCTTCGTGGCCCCCCATCCGCCCGCTTTGCCGCAGCCATGTCAGGCCAATGACTTCGACCAGCGCAAGGAGTGTTCCTGCAGTCGCTTGCGCCCAACCGCGCGGGCGCAATACGAGGAACACCGCCGCAATGAGCGATACGGCGACAAACGCTTCGAGTAGTGCGTACCAGAAATCCCCCGGCCGCGCGACCAGCGTCAGCGACCCCAGGCTGAAGAACGTCGCCCAAAGAAACCGCCTTGCTCCATGTACCAGATCGCGTTCATCCTCTTCAAAGGGCTTTAGCTTGCGTGGATCCGAAATGCTGTAGCCCATCTGGCGCAGAGTCTCCAGCAGTACCTGTGGCCGAACCTTGGCCGGGTCGTACTCCACCAGCGCCTGCTCGTGCGTAAGGCTGACGGCCACGGCGTCGACGCCCGGGTGCTGGCGCAGCGCCTTTTCAATCGTGCCCGTGCAAAGTGAGCAGTGCATCCCGGCGACCCGCGCTCGCATGCGCATCCGGTCGGGGTGGCTACCTGGTTCCTGTGTCCACATAGGGCTTTCCAGATTAGAAGAAGCCTCCAGAGTGCTTTCAGCCGTGCTCATGAGTTGGTCCGAAGTTGTCGAATGCCGCCATTCTGAAGGCTGGAGCATAGTCAAGGGTCAAGGCCTTTTCGCTCGCAAGACAGGGCTTGACTCTGGACCTACCTCCAGGGTTTAGAATGCAATCGGAGGTGCAAGTGATAACGATAGGAAAACTGGCAACATTGTCGGGCGTGACGGTCGATACGCTGCGGTTTTATGAGCGCGAGGGCCTACTCGCTCCGGCGAGCAAGAGCGAAGGCGGTTACCGGCTCTATGATGAGGATTCGGTCGTCCGGCTCCGGTTCATCAAACAGGCGCGGGACTGCGGCTTCACGCTGGGCGAAATCCAGCAGTTGCTGGTGTTGCGCGGCCAGAGCGAGGCCTGCTGTGGCGATGTCCGGCAGCGGGCGATCGAAAAGAAGCTGCAGGTGGAGGGAAAGATACGGGCACTCTCGGCCATGTCCAAGGCGCTGGACCATTTGATCGCTGACTGTGCCAATGAAACCCACCCTATCAACGGCTGCCCGATCCTGGCGGCTCTCGAGAAGGCAAGCACATCTTCCGACAACGAAGGAAAAACGTGAAGATTGAACTGTTCTACGCACCAGGCTGCGACAAATGCGCTGCCAATCGTGAGAATCTCAAGGCAGCTGCCAGCCAGTGCATCCCTGACGTCGAGTGGTGCGAGTTGAACGTGCTCGAGCATATGGAATATGCCGTCGAACTTGGGGTGCTTACCTTGCCGGCCATCGCCATCGAGGGAGTGCTCGAGTTCCCGGCGCTGCCAAACGTGAAGCAGTTTGCCGCTGCCATCGCTCGTAAGGCGGCCAGCGTGGAAAGGTCATGATCATGGATCCCTCAGCGCTGGGGCAAGCCGTCCAGCATGCCGGTTTCGCTGCTGTTGGCGTAGGGTTTCTGACCGGTCTCTTCTTCAGCCTGAATCCCGTGGCCGTCGCGGCGATCCCGGTGTCGCTCGCTTACGTCACAAAGGCGCGGGACCGGAGCGAGTCCATCACCTTTGGAAGCATGTTCATTCTTGGCATGCTCGCGATGCACGTGCTGCTCGGGTTGCTGGCCGGCCTGAGCGGACTTTGGGTCGCGCGCCTGCTCGGGCGCCAATGGGGACTCGTGCTTGGGCCGTTCCTGATTCTCCTCGGTCTGATCTGGCCGGGCTGGCTTCGATTGCCGCTCCCGACCGTGTCCGTTCGCGCGCGGCGTGTTACCGGCGTTTGGGGCGCCTTCACGTTGGGCATGGTCTTCTCGGTAGCGGTCTGCCCATTTTGCACGCCAGCCTTGCTGGTCCTGTTGGGAGGGGCCGCTTCGGCCGGCTCGCCACTACTGGGCGCTGCGTTGCTGTTGGCATTCGCGATCGGGCGCTCGATCCCTGTTGGCTTGGGGGCGTGGGCTATAGGCTGGCTGGAGAACTTGAAGCCATTTTCCAAATACTCGAAAACGTTCGAAGTCATCGGTGGCATCGCGCTGATCGCGGCGGGGCTATACATGCTGAACGCCTATTTCTTCATCATTCCATCGCTGGCGGCGTGAGCCGCCTCAACGGTGATCGCCATGAGCGAATCGACCACGTTATCTGATGACATCACAGCGGCATTCGGACGCGCGTGCAGGGAGAAGGACTGGCAAATTGCCGAGTTCCTACTCCAGGCACTGGAAGCACTGTCCGAGCGCGACCAGGCCGATGAACAGGCACGAAGGACGCGCCACCTCCGGCTTGTTTTCTCCTCTGAGAGTCGATTAATACCTTGAGAACGCTCTTGCAGGTAAGATGCGAACCGTTAACACCTTGTTTGCCGCTGCGACTGGCCGGCCACTGGCAAGGACGTGAAAGAAATCAGTCATCGATCAGTGCCTGGATTATTGGGCAACCGGCACCAGGATGCTCGCTATCACAGCGCGATACCATCGTTGCGAGCGCTGTCTTCATTGCAAGCAGATCGCTTAATTTAGCCTCTACCATGGCGAGCTTCTTCGCTGCCAGGTCGCGGGTGCTGGCACAGGTCTGCGAGCCTTCCAGCTTGAGAAGACTCGCGATTTCATCGAGCGTAAAGCCAAGGTGTTGTGCCCGCTTGATGAAGCGAATCCGGCGTACATCCTCGCCCGCATAGGTGCGGTAGCCGCTGTACGGCCGCGCCGGCTCATCGATCAGTCCACTTCGTTGATAGAACCGGACCGTCTCCACATTCACGCCGGCGGCGCTGGCCAAGCGGCTGATGGTCATTTTCTCTGTCATGTACTTTACTCCGTATATGTGTACGGAGTTTATCCTGTTTCACCATAAAAGCTGTTTGGAGCGAGCATGGCAATCGGAACGAAGGGATCCTTGGTCGCAGGCGCGTTGGCGGCGCTTGGCGCCTCAGCATGTTGCGCCGGTCCGCTCATCCTCCTGCTGCTCGGCATTAGCGGCGGATGGGCATCTCACCTGATTGCGTTCGAACCCTACAGCCCCTACTTCACCGCGCTGACGGTGCTATTTTTAGGAGCCGCCTTCCACAACTTGTACCTGCGCCGGCGCGCCTGCGCGCTTGGCGACGCCTGCGCCGTTGACCGTGTCCTCAGGAACCAGCGCATCATGTTCTGGTTCGTTGCCGTCCCCTCCGTACTACTGCTGACGTTTCCCTTGTACGCCCCGCTGTTCTATTAAAAGGATTTCCCGATGCGTATTTCTACATTAATCGTGTCCGTGTTACTGAGCGGATCAGCCTTCGCCGGCACCTCAGAAACGCTTACCCTTAACGTGCAAAACATGACCTGTGCCGGATGCCCGATCACGGTCAAGAAGGCGCTTGAACACGTTCCTGGCGTGAGCGAGGTGAGCATCGACTTCGTGCACAAGACGGCCACCGTGCACCTGGATACGGACAAAGCCAACGTCTCCATGCTGACCAAAGCGACCGCTGACGCAGGCTTCCCTTCGACCGTCAGGAAGTGATGCGATGACCGAGGCAATTTTAGAGTCGACCCTGACCTGTCCGCATTGCGGGCTGAGCAAACTGGAAACCATGCCGACTGATGCATGCCAGTTCTACTACGAGTGCGAAGGCTGTGCCGTCGTGCTGCGGCCAAAGGCCGGTGACTGCTGTGTCTTTTGCTCATACGGTACGGTGAAGTGCCCGCCGATTCAACTGGAGCGTCCCTGCTGTGGCTAACGTACGTTCCTTGGAGCTTCGCTATTGCTGACGACAGCACTTCCGCGCAATCCGGCGGCAAAAACTCGTCGATGCGATTCACCGGATGGTCGGCAATATGGCAAGCACATGGCGCAACCATGTCTCAGAACCCACGCCAGTCACTTTCGCCATGCCGATCAGCGAATAGGCGGCGGCCTCGCGCTCGCCGCCACGTTCATTTTCAGGAATTTGTTCATGGTACGCTGTCCTAACTGACTCTAGGCTTAAAGGCGAGGACGGTGGCACTAGCTAGGGCCGGGCCGATTCCGGCTGGGGGTATCGCACTCCTCGTCGGCCTGCCAGGCATTCGTAACACCCATCAACTAAACTCGTGGCGATTCATTCTCATAATTTTTTGGTTGCAAAGCACGTTCTACAAGCTCAATCAGAATGTGGATAACCTTAATATGAAGCTCTTGCACACGGTCAGCGTATTGGCCCGCGCTGGTGCAAATGCAAATATCGGCATGGAGTTCCAATTGCGAATGGGGGCGTCCAGTCAGACCAATTACCCTCATCCCCTTAGCTCTCGCCGCCTGGGCAGCAAGGACCACCGAAGGACTATTACCGCTCGTACTGATGGCAAAAAGAATATCTTCCGCACTACCGTTACCTTGAACGAAACGAGCAAAAACTTGCTCATAGCCGTAGTCGTTGGCAACGCAACTGATATAGCTTGGATCGCTGATCGCGACTGCCGCCATTGCAGGACGATCATCACGAAAACGCCCGGATAACTCTTCCGCCAAGTGCATGGCGTCGCACATCGAGCCGCCGTTCCCACACGAAATAACGCGGCGTCCACGTTCCAGCGCTTCGATTAGAAGGCTTGCGCTTGCCTCAATATTGCCCAGTTGCGCACTGTTATTGATGAGGCGTTCCAGCGCATCACGTGCCTCGACGAGATTGCCCTTGATGTAGTCTATCATTGCTTTTCCTCGGTATTTGCTATTGGCGGTGCCGTTCGCTTGGCCATGCTTCGCGGTCGAATCGGACCGATGCATTCCTTGCCGCAGCGAGACGTCGCAGTGAATTCTGCCGACGAGTAGTTCGACGGAAGTTCGTGGCAACGTCATATCAGCATGTCTATGATAAACAGCAGGATGAACCCCAAAAAGAACATTGCAGTCTGCACCGGTGTCTCGATTTCCTCGTGAGCCTCGACCAGCAGTTCCTCAGTCACCAAATACAGCAATGCGGCCACGCCAAAAGCGAGCATGGCGTCTACATAGACCGGCGTGACGGAACTTAATAGAATTGCGCCGGCTGCAGCGCCGACCAGTAGTGCGACAACAAGCATCGCGGTCGTTCGGATGATCACGGACCTGGCCCTTCCCGCACTGCGAAGCGAGGTCGCGCAGGAAACCCCAAGGAAAAGCAGCTCAAGGACCAGCCCCACTGTCAGCAGCAATCCCTGTTTCGCTCCGGCCGCAAAGGATAAGCCAATCAATGTGCCGTCGAGGCCGACATCCACGCCCATGGCTGTGACCAGGCCGCGTGTACTGCGCTCACCTTCCGCCTTTTCCGCTCGGTCGCCAATCCATTTCAGCGTCAGCATCAATGCCACGCCAAGCGAGAATCCAATCAAGGTAGGCCACGGCATCCGGCGATGCATCAGATCGGGAAGCAGTTCGACCGCGAGAACACTGAACACCGTGCCGGCAGCAAAATGCTGAACACCACTGCGTAAGCCTGCGCCAGGCTCACGTATGGCTGCGATAAGGGAGCCGACCACTATGGCGACAGCCGGAAACGCTGCATACGTCAATACCTTCGGTAGCAGGCTAGTCATGACGAAACCTTTGGTGGCTCTGGCGACTTCGTGGCAACAGAGATGTCCGCATCTTTCCCAGCCCGTGCAGCAGGTTCCTGCCCCTCGCTTGCTTTAGGCGTTCCTGGATAAGCCAGCAGGCGTAGCGCATTGATCACGACAAGCAAGGTCGACCCCTCATGAAACAGAACCGCGGTGCCGATGTTTAGGCCGAAGCTCGTCGCGGGGATCAATACCGCGACAACGCCAAGGCTCACCCAAAGGTTTTGTTTGATCACCCGTCTGGTACGCCTCGAGAGCCCGACCGCAAATGGCAACTGGCTGAGGTCATCGCCCATGAGTGCGACGTCGGCCGCCTCGAGCGCGACGTCCGAACCGGCTGCGCCCATGGCGATGCCGACAGTTGCGTTCGCCATTGCCGGGGCGTCGTTGACGCCATCGCCAACCATCGCAACCTTGCCGTGGCGCTCGCGCAAGGCCTTGATGGTCTCGACCTTTTGCTCCGGCATCAGGTCGCCTTTGGCCTCGGTCAGGCCAACCGTACGTGCGACGGCATCGGCAACCTGCTGGTTATCACCCGAGATCATTACCAGCCGTTCGATTCCCAGCTCACGTAGCTGGGCCATTACTGCCGTTGCAGCCGGACGCGGCGTATCCATTACGCCGATCACACCGAGGAATCGGTCCCCTTTTCGCACAACCATCGTGGTCCGTCCGGACTTGACCAAGCTGTCGTTGGCGTCGATTAGCTCGGGTGGCATCTTCATGCCATCCATTTCGCTGAAAAACACCGGCTTGGCGATGTACGTCTTCTCGCCATCGACCATCGCCTGGACACCCCTGCCGGTGATGCTGCGGACGTCTTCGGCTTGTACAACTTGGCCGCCAGCCTGCAGCCGTTGCCGTCCGCCCTCCACCAGTGCCGTAGCCAGGGGGTGGTCACTATGTGATTCGACGGCCACGACGACGGATAGCAACTCGGCTTCGCTGACACCGCCAGCCGTCGTCACATCGGTGAGCTTGGGACGCCCCTCGGTAAGAGTCCCGGTCTTGTCGAAGGCGATCGAACTGAGACTGCCGAGATTTTCCAGAGGACCGCCACCCTTCACCAGGACACCGCTGCGCCCAGCTCTCGCGACGCCGGAAAGAACGGCACTCGGTACAGAGATCGCGAGCGCACACGGGCTCGCCGCCACCAGCACCGCCATCGCGCGATAAAAGCTGTCCGAAAAGGATTCGTCGACGACGAGAAACGCAAGCATCAGCAGCGCTACCAGCGCGAGGACGACGGGGACGAAAATGCGCTCGAATTTGTCGGTAAACTGCTGGGTGGGCGAGCGCTGGGCTTCGGCTTCGGCAACCATTTGGACGACCCGCGCCATGGTCGACTGTGACGCCAGGCGCGCCACCATGACTTCGATCGCCCCAGCCCCGTTTATGGTGCCGGCAAACACCCTGTTACTTGCGTCTACGCGGTCGAATGCAGCGATCGCCGCCTGACCATCCTTCACAGCGACTTTATCGACCGGAACGCTTTCACCGGTTACCGGCGCCTGATTCACGCTGGACGTACCCTTCACCACGACACCATCCGCCGGCAGCCGTTCGTTCGGTTTCACCAGCACGACGTCACCGGGTTTGAGGGTTTCGACCGCAACCTCCTCTGTGCCGTCGCCACGCTTGACCAGCGCCTTCTCGGGAGCGAGCTCCGCCAACGCCTCGATTGCGCGGCGTGCGCGTCCCATGGCGAAGTGTTCCAGGGAGTGACCGAGACTGAACAGGAATAAAAGCAGGCCCCCTTCTGCCCATTTACCCAGGGCCGCCGCGCCGACTGCCGCCACGAGCATCAGCGTATCGATTTCGAAGCGGCGCTCACGGATGTTTTCGATGGCTTCTTTTGCAGTAAAAAAGCCCCCGCACAGGTAAGCCCCGATATATAGCGCTAGCGATACCCAGTCAGGAGCAGATTCGCTCCGATCGACCAGCCAGCCGGCCAGGACGAAAACACCAGCAAGGACAGCAAAAATTAATTCGGTGTGTTCGCCGAATATCCCACCGTGGGAATGTGCATGTCCCGCGTGGCCATCCCGGTCCTCATGAGCATGTGCTTTCCCTTCTTTTTCGTCATGCTTGTGACCGTGGCCGGCATGGTTGTCGTGCTCGTGTTGATGGCGACCATGCGTGGGCTGCTCGGTAGCGGCAGTCGATTCAGTGAGTTTTTCGGCAGGAGAAGCGTCGTTCGCGAGCGCCGCGCCGAGCGACCGTATCTGTTCCTCCAACTCCCGCTGCGTGATCGCAGAGCGCTCGTACTCGATGCGAATGGCTCCCGACGGTGATACTTCTGCTTCCAACACACCCGAGGTCCGGCGCAGCCGATCAGCGAACACCCTGGCACTCCGGGCATGCAGCGGCACTGGCGTGCGCCCGATGTAATGTGCAAACTGTTCCGTCAAGCGCGCTCCAATCGCCCTCACCAGGTCACGTAACCTCGACACGTTGATCACTGCGGGATCGTAATGCAGACAGAGTACAGGTTGGGCATTCTCAAGCGTTTTCATATGGACGTGCTCGACGCCCGGGCGCCCCTCAAGTAGACCGATCAGCCGATCGATGCATGGGTCGTTCGGGTCGTCTATCTCTGGGAGTACCAAAGGCAGTTCCAGTCGGACTCGCTCGGCGGTTTTCATATAGTTCCTTTCCTCGACGCGAGCAGTATGGAGTCCAGCTCCTGCCTGGTCCGTGCAGAAGCGCACCGAATCGTACTCATGAATCACATCAGGCGACACTTCATACTGTCGCGCTTGAGCTTTAATGTTTACGTTACTGTGTGTTCGTCATGGCGATTATTTGGTGGGCGATGGCACCTAACTGACTCAACGCGGAGAAACGCAATGAGACTGCTGCAACAACGCGATCAAGTCATATGGGCGCTTGGCAACATAACGGTTTCGATTGGACTGGCGGGGCTACCTGGCGCGGTAAAGGCGGCGCCCTCGCCCTCCGCTCCACCGATTGTTGCCCTCGAGTTCGACGATGCCAGCGGCAAGCTCTGGAAGGCGACCTCCCGATCGCTTGCTCATAGCCATGACGAGGGGCGGACATGGAAGTCCGTGGCTCTGCCAGCCGCAGCGCAAGGCAATATCGCCTCGCTCACGATCTCGGCGGGCCGCCCGAAAACGATCTATGTCGCAGTCGTCGGCTCAGGCGTGTTACACAGCCACGATGGCGGACGCACCTGGCTGTCGCGCAATCGAGGACTGACCAACAGCGGCGTTGTGGCATTGGCCGCGCACGCTACCCAAGCCCGAACCGTGTATGCCTACGTGTTTGGGAAAGGGATTTTCCGTAGCCGGGATGCCGGCGCAAGCTGGAGCTTCGTAAATCACGGCCCCAGCGAGTCAGTCGTGCAACTTGCACACTCGAGGATGCCAGGTGAAATCGGAACCGGATGGCTGTTCGCGGCGACACCCAAAGGTGTTCGTCGCGCTATGGATTGTTTTTGTGGATGGCGTAAGGCCGGCGAAGTCCAGCTGAACTTCCAGGTTGTGGCCAGCGATACCGGGTGGCGGGAACGTGTGTACGCCACGGCGCGTGAAGGATTCTTCATTAGCCAGGATGGCGGCGACCATTGGATCCGGATGCGGTCACCAGTTGCACCGATTACCGCACTCGCCAGCACGCCGTCCAGCCGGCTGTATGGGGCCATCAATGGCAAATTGATTCGCAGCAACGACCGGGGCGTCACTTGGGAATTTGTTGCCGAGTGACCTGCGCAGGCCGCGTCTACTTGTATTGAAACCAGGTCTGTTACTTTCGCTTTTTCTTGCGTGCTGACCGTACTACTTTTCCGCGATCGGCGCCGGTTCTGGAACCGCGCTTGCTGTGGCGTTCAATCCAAAAAAAGAAAATCAGCAATGCCAACACACCGCAAATTGCCACTGCAATCGCAATAACAATCGTCAGGCCATGAAAATCCGCGTGCGGATCCATACTGTGTTTCCTCTGAAGTTGAACGATGGGCCGCGGTTGTCACCCGACCTCTCTACTGTTGGAAGCGTACGCCACAAGCAAGGAGCCAGTGGCGCACGCTCCGTCTGCCTTTACACAGGCACCCGGACCGGCTCCGACTTGATGTCCGCCAGGTCATCGCTTCGGTGCGTCAGCCGGTACAAGAGCGGCAACACCAGCAGCGTCAGCGCGGTCGAGGACAGGATGCCGCCGATAACGACCGTAGCCAGAGGACGCTGCACTTCAGCACCGGTGCCGGTGGCCAGAGCCATCGGTACGAAGCCAAGCGACGCGACCAGGGCTGTCATCAATACTGGCCTCAGCCTGGTCAGCGCACCGTGGCGAATCGCCTCCTCCAGCGGCATGCCGCTCTCTCGCAGTGACCTGATGTACGAGATCATCACCAGGCCGTTGAGCACTGCGACCCCGGACAGCGCGATAAAGCCGACTGCCGCCGAAATCGACATCGGTATGCCCCGTAAGGTCAATGCAAGAACACCGCCGGTCAGCGCGAACGGAATGCCGGTGAACACTAGCAGGCCGTCTTTGACGTTGTTGAACATGACGAAGAGAAGCGTGAAGACCAGGAACAGCGCCAAAGGCACCACGACCTGCAGGCGGCGCGTTGCCGACTGCAACTGCTCGAACGTGCCGCCCCAGGTCGTCCAGTAGCCGGACGGGATCTTCACGTTCTTTTGAATCGCGGCCTCTGCCTCCGGCACAAAGCTACCAATGTCGCGGCCCTGCACGTTCGCGCTGACGACCACCCGGCGCTTGCCGTTTTCGCGGCTGATCTGGTTCGGCCCCGGGGCAAACGACAGTGTGGCGACCTCACCCAGCGGGATGAAGGAAGCCGTGCCTTCAGGCGAGCTTGGCGGACGCGAGATCGGCAGCCGCTTGAGCGCATCGAGGTCGGCGCGCAGCGTTTCCGGCAGGCGAACCGTGATGTCGAAGCGACGGTCGCCCTCGAACACGGTGCCGGCTTCACGGCCTCCGGTGGCAATGGCGAGCGTTTCCTGGACATCGTTGATGTTCAGGCCGTACCTGGCCGTCTTCTCGCGATCGATCTGGACGGTCAACATAGGCAGGCCCCCCGTCTGCTCGACCTTGACTTCGGTTGCGCCCGGCACGCGCCCGAGCACCTCGGCGATCCGCTGCCCCGTTTCGGCCAGCACATCCATATCGTCGCCGAACACCTTGACCGCCACGTCGCTGCGAACGCCCGAGATCAGCTCATTGAAGCGGAGCTGAATCGGCTGCGAGAATTCATAGCCGTTTCCTGGATACTTCTCGGCCTCTTCCTTGATTGCGGCAATCAGCTCGTTGCGGCTCTTCTTTGGCGCCGGCCACTTGTCTTCCGGCTTGAGCATGACGTAGCCGTCCGAAATATTCTGAGGCATCGGGTCCGATGCGATCTCCGCCGTACCTGTTCGCGCAAAGACTCGGTCGATCTCCGGGAACTTCGCTTTCAGCCCGGCCTCGAGGCGCTTCTGCATATCAAGCGACTGCGTAAGGCTGGTCGCCGGAATGCGCAGCGACTGCAACGCGATATCACCTTCGTTCAAGCTGGGCACGAACTCGCTGCCCAGCCGCACCGCCAGTAAACCCGACAGCACGACGAGCACGATCGCGCTCGTGACAACCAGTGCGCCGTTCCCCAGCACCCTCTCCAGCATCGGTGCATAGCCCTGGCGCGCCCAGCCCATCAGCCGGTTTTCCTTCTCCGCCACGCGCTTTCCGATGAAGAGTGCAACCGCGGCGGGCACGAAGGTGATCGACAGGATCATCGCCCCCAGCAGCGCCGCCACGACGGCGAAGGCCATCGGGTGGAACATCTTGCCTTCCACGCCGGACAACGCAAAGATCGGAAGATAGACGACCATGATGATCAACTGTCCGAACAACAGCGGACGGCGCGACTCGCCGGCCGCCGCAAACACCTCATGGAAACGCTCCCGCAGCGTCAATTCGCGCCGATGGTGTTCCTGAGCATGCGCCAGGCGGCGCACGCAGTTCTCGACGATGACCACGGCGCCATCGATGATGATGCCGAAGTCCAGCGCGCCAAGACTCATGAGGTTTGCACTGACCTTGTACGTGACCATGCCGGTAAAGGTGAACAGCATGGCCAATGGAATGACCATCGCAGTAATCAGCGCCGCGCGGAAGTTGCCAAGGAAAAGGAACAGGATGACGATGACCAGCACGGCGCCTTCGAGCAGGTTCTTCTTCACCGTGGCGATCGCCTTGTCGACGAGTACGGTCCGGTCATACACCGGGACCGCATGGATACCTGCAGGCAGCGTGCGATTGACCTGTACCATTTTGTTCGCGACTGCCTGCGCGACAACCCGGCTGTTTTCGCCGATCAGCATGAACACCGTGCCCAGCACGACCTCGCGCCCATTCTCGGTCGCAGCACCGGTGCGCAGTTCCGCGCCCAGGCCTACTTCGGCGACGTCGCGCACGCGGATCGGCACACCGCGAACGTTGTGCAGTATCGTGTTGCGGATGTCGTCGAGGGTACGCACCTGGCCGGGGGCGCGAATCAGGAGCTGCTCGCCGCTGCGCTCGATGTAACCCGCGCCGACATTGCCATTGTTCTGCTCGATGGCCGCGACGACGTCCTTGAGCGTCAGGCCGTAGGAACTCAGCTTCGCAGGATCCGGCGTGATGTGATACTCCTTGGCGAAGCCGCCGATGGAGTTGATCTCGGTGACGCCCGGGACCTGGCGCAGCTGCGGCTTGATGATCCAGTCCTGGACTTCGCGCAGGTCGGTTGGCGTGTACGGTGTCCCGTCCGGCTTCTTCGCGCCCGGTTCGCTTTCGACCGTCCACAGATAGATCTCACCCAGGCCGGTCGATATCGGCCCCATCATCGGCGAGACACCGGCCGGCAGGTTTTCCCTGGCCTCCTGGATGCGCTGGTTGACCAACTGGCGAGCAAAATAGATGTCCGTGCCATCCTTGAAAATTACGGTCACTTGGGACAGGCCATAACGCGAGAGCGATCGGGTCTGCTCCAGCCCCGGCAGGCCGGCCATCACGGTCTCGATCGGGAAGGTGACGCGCTGCTCGACCTCGAGCGGCGAATAACCGGACGCCGACGTGTTAATCTGGACCTGGACGTTGGTGATATCAGGGACTGCATCGATGGGCAGCTTCTGGTAACTGTAGACCCCGATTGCGGCCATGCCGAACACGGCCAGCATGACAAGCCAGCGGTGCTCGATGGCGAAGCGAATAATGCGATCAAACATGGGGCAGCCTCCTGTCAGTCTTCATGCTCGGCGCTGCCCTTGCCCTGCTCAGCTTTCAATACGAAGCTGCCGGCCGTGGCATACACAGCTCCGGGCTCAAGCCCGGAGACAATCTCGACAAACTTGCCGTCGCTCGCACCCAGGCTCACGCTTTTCTCCTGAAAGCCCTGGGGAACACGCACGTAGACGTTCGACTTGCCATTTTCCGTCTGCACTGCGTCCGCGGCGACTGCAACGGGAACCTCACGCGTCCCGCGGGTCATGTTGACGTTGACGAAGAGCCCCGGGCGCCACGCCAGCTTGGGGTTAGGTAGAACGACGCGCGCATTGGCAGAGCGGGTTTCCTCACCCAGCAGCGCACCCACGTAGCTAACCTTGCCGGTCGCCGACGAGTCCGATGCTGTCGATTTCACGGTGGCGGTCTCGCCAACGCGGATCGCTTCCAGGTCCTTTGCCGTCACCACGATATTGACCCACACCGTGGACAGATCGGACAGGAGGAAAACATTGGCGTCCTCTTTCACCATTTCGCCTTGTGTAATGTGCTTCTCGACGACGACGCCGTCGAAGGGAGCGCGCAAAACATATCGGTTGAGTGGACCGCTTGGTCCATTGGCGCCCAGAGCGGTGAGCTTCGAGTTCGCCGTCTGGGCAGCGATTTCTGCTTCGCGAAGAGCCTGTTGGGCCTGCAGGTAATCCTGCTCGGCCGAGATCTTGTCCTCCCACAGCTTCTTTTCACGTTCGTAAGTCACTTTCGCCAGGCCTAGGCGCTTTTGTGCCGCCAGGGCCGTGCTGCGCAGATCGGCCAGTTCCGGGCTCGAGATGACGGCCAGGACCTGTCCCTTCCTGACAGTCTGTCCGAGGTCGGCAGAAACGGACTCGGCCACACCAGCTACCCGAGGCACCACATGGGCCGTACGATCTTCGTTGAAACGTACTTCGCCTGGCAGCTGGACAACCGCACCGATGGTTGCAGGCGCCGCTTTGGCGGTGGCGATGCCGGCAGTACGGATCTGCTGCTCGGACAGCACGATGAGGCCGTTACTGGCTTCCGCGTGCTCCTCTCCCTTTTCCTCTTTCGACGAACTCGCCTGTTCGCTATGCGCTTCCTGCACGCCTTCGGTCTGCCCGTCTTTCTTCCAGAAAATGATGGCGGCGCCGAGCAGAATGCCGACGAGTACGACGCCCAGAATGGACTTCCGGGACTTCTTATCGATATTGAACTTCATGTTGAGATTCCTGTGTAATTACTTGCTCTGGTCCGGCCTGAGCTGGACATAGCGCCCGAGGTCGGCTACCGAGCGGTAGCGATCGGACAGCGCTCGCAAATATTGGGCACGCGTCTGGAACAGGGTCCGCTGGGCATCGAGCACATCGAGGAAGCTGAATTTGCCGGCTTCGAAGCCTGTTACCGCGGCGTTATAGGTCGTTTGCGCGACTGGAAGGATGTCGGTCGTAATGCTGGCGATTTCCTGCTGCGCCAACTGGGCACGCTGATAGGCCTCGCTCAGCGCCTGGCTCACACGCAGGCGTTCTGCGTCGAGATCGCTGCGCGCTTTGTCGGTACGGCGCAGCGCGGCCAGCATGTTGCCCTGGTTACGGTTGAACAGCGGCAGTGGGAACGATACGCCGACGACAGCCTGGTTATGGCCGATCTGGTTGTCGCGCTGACTGCCAACGGTGACCGTGAGATCCGGTACACGCTGGGCGCGTTCGAGCCGTACCTGGGCCTCTTCCCGCTCAACCTGGTTCCGGGCGCGGCGCAGTTGGGGCCCCGCTTCAAGCTGCTGGCGCAGCATGTCAAAAGGCGGCAACGCCGTGCCGTCGCCGGCAGGCCGCTCCAGCGACAGCGGCCCTGCGTCGATGCGGCCCCAGAGTGCGCCAAGCCGCTGCTTGGCCAGGCTTAGCTCGGACAACGCTTGCGCCAACTCGAGCCGCACACCCGCTTCCGCGACCTTTGACCGCGATTCTTCAATGGGTGAGATACGGCCCGCAGTGACGCGCTTGGACGCAGCTAGCGTGGCCTTTTCGGCGACCTGCACCGATGCCTGTGCGAGCTCCAGGCGCTCCTGGGCAATGAGCGCTTCGAAATAGGCGGTAGTCACATCGGCACGCAACTGCGCTTGCGCGACCGCGACGTCCTGAAGAGCCATCTGCCGCTCACGTTCAGCCACGTCGACCCGCGCCGAGCGTTTGCCGCCCAGTTCGAGGCGCTGGTTGATCTGGACGGTTTGTGTCCGGTTCGCCCGATCCATGCCCTCGCGTAGAACGGAGAGCTCGGGATTGACGATGAGACCGGCCTGCGACTTGGTTGCATCGGCAATCGCGACACTTTGCGTAGCAGAACGCAATGTCGGATTCGACGCCAAAGCCAGGCGTATTGCCTCGTCCAGCGTAATGATCGTGCCCGTGGTCGTGGGTGCCGACGTATGCGGGCGCTCGGCCACTAAAACTGTTTGCTGACCACTTTGCTGTGCAGCTACTGCGAGCAGCGGCATGGACAAAGCCGCAACTCCCAGCATGATAAGTCTGGTTTGCATGGATAACTCCGAAAATGAAAACGAAGGTCATCCGGCGGCGCCATAGCAAAGTCAGGGCTGCATCGAGCCCTCAAGCAAAGGTACTAACTTTGAGAAAAGTATGGTTCCGCCGGATCTACGCAGCGGAGTTCCATTGAGGCCGTTCAGGCGGAGGGATGTAGACAGACGACAGCGGGACAATTTCCGTGTCCGGAGCGGCGGCAGCCACATGCAAATACAGCGGAACGTGGAATGTGTCGATCGCTACCGTAGCGTGATGACACGATGCACAGTGTGAGTGCACAGAGAACTTCTTGACTACGGCAGGCGTATCTTTATTGGCAACAGGAAACTCGTCACCGTCCTCGACATGCTGGTGGTGCCCGAAATGTTGTGCGGCGCGGCCTGTCTCGTGCATGCAATACGCAGCCACCGCCGACCAGCTGAACTGGAGCGCAATGACAGCGAGAAGGATGTAGACGAAGCGGCGAGCCATCCGCGAAATATAGCATGGATGGCCCTTCTTCCGCAGGCCAGTTCGTACACCGCTGCTACTCGCCATCCGATATACCATTGCGTTCAGACCCTCTTGTTCGTGGCTGCAGCCTGATCGAACCTCAGTAGCCTGAGTCCGTTGAATACGACCAGCAAACTCGCACCGACGTCTGCAAAGACCGCCATCCAGAGCGTGGCAAGCCCCGACAGGGCGAGCGCAAAGAAAACTACTTTGATCCCAAGTGCAAGAACAATGTTCTGCACCAGGATCCGGCGCGTCTGCCTGCTCAGGCTGACGAAGACCGGCAGCTTTCGCAGGTCGTCATCCATCAGGGCAACGTCGGCTGTTTCGATCGCGGTATCGCTGCCGGCCGCGCCCATGGCGAACCCAACCTTTGCGCGGGCCAGTGCAGGGGCATCATTGATGCCGTCCCCGATCATGCCAACCACGCCATATTTCGATTCCAGGACCTCGACAGCGCCGAGCTTCTGCTCGGGTAGTAGGTCAGCGTGAATCTGGTCGATTCCCACCTGGTACCCGATCTGCTGTGCTGTCGCGAGGTTGTCGCCGGTGAGCATGACAGGCGTAACGCCGAGCGCCTTCAGCCGCTCGACCGCGGGGATAGCGCTGTCGCGCAAGACATCCGCGATCGCAATCATGCCCATCAGGCCATTGTCATTGGCCAGCATCACGGCGGTACGTCCGACTGCTTCCTGTTCCGCCAGGTCGTCGCGCACCGCATCGAAATTAACTCCATGCTCGGTCATCAGGCGCTGGTTTCCCAAGTAGTACTGGAGTCCGTCGATCACGCCGCGCACGCCGCGCCCGGCTACAGCTTCGAACCCCTGCACGCGCTGCAACTGCGTACCTGGCGTGACCGCGGCCACGACGGCTCGAGCCAGCGGATGATCGGAATTCGCGTCGAGGCTCGCGGCGATGTTCAAGACTTCATCGCGCGAATGAGTGGACACCGGGGCAACGGCGACCACTGCTGGCCGACCTTGCGTCAACGTACCGGTCTTGTCGAGAGCGATCGCCTTGATCTTGTAGCCGGCTTCGAGAAACTGTCCGCCTTTGATGAGGATGCCCCGCTTGGCTGCAGCTGTCAGCCCGCTGACCACGGTGACCGGCGTCGAAATCACTAATGCACATGGGCAGGCGATCACCAGCATCACCAGCGCCTTGTACAACCATTCGTGTACCGGCTGATGCCAAAGCAACGGCGGCAAAATGGCGACCAGGAGCGCGGCCACGACGACCGCCGGCGTGTAGTACTTGGCGAAGGTATCGACGAACCGCTGCGTCGGTGCCTGGTTCTGCTGCGTCTCTTCGATGACGCATACGATCTTGGCGAGCGTACTGTTGCGGCGCTGCGTCGTGACCCGCACTTCGAGCAGGCCGTGCTCGTTGATCGTGCCGGCGTAGACGGCGTCGCCGGGCTTTTTCCGTACTGGCATGCTTTCGCCCGTGATGGGAGCCTGGTTCACCGACGACTCCCCTTCGACGACTTCGCCGTCTACCGCGATCCGCTCGCCCGGCTTGACTAGTACGATCGCCCCGACATTGATTCGATCGGCCTCGATTACCTGCCATTGTCCTTGCGCGTCGCGCACATTGGCCTCATCCGGCGCCAGGCGCAACAGGCCATGGACCGTTCCCCGGGCACGGTCGAGGGACAAAGCCTCGATCAATTCGGCAATCGCGAACAGGAAAATCACCATGGCCGCTTCCGGCCACTGCCCAATAAGAACGGCGCCGACAACTGCCAGGCACATCAGGAAGTTGATGTTGAGGGTGAACGTCTTGAGCGCTACCCACCCTTTGCGCAGCGTTGGGATGCCTGCCGTGAGGATGGAAATCAGGGACAAGGCGATTACAGGCGGGGAAGATTCTGCCGCTCCTTGCCACGCAAGGACTTCGGCCGCGACGGCGCATAAACCAGCCACTCCCAGTCCCACCTTCTGTAAAGGGCTGAGTGCTGCCTCCTCTGCGACGACGGGCGCTGGTGCACTCTCATCCACGACAACCGCTTTCATGCCGATGCCGTGCAGTGCTTCGGTTATCGGCTGTACGGATCGCAAATCGTGCACGACGTCCAGCGAACGCCCCATCAGGTTGAAGCGCAAGTCAAGAATTCCGTCCATGCCGTGAAGCCTACGGCGGATCAGTCCTTCTTCCGACGGACAGTCCATGTTGGCAATACGATAAGTGACGGTGGTCCCTTCGGCGACCGGGACCGCACCAGGGACAAAGGCAGATTCCGAGCATCCGCATGCCTTGCCAGCGGCGTCACAAGTAGTTCGGCTAAGTTCACTCATAAGCGTCTCAAATTTGAAAAGCAATACCACGACTGAATCCAGACTTGGCCGCAGCCATGTCTACCATAAGCTTGGAGTTAACACCCTGTAGCGACCTCAGAGTCAAGGAAAATCGGCGAAGTTATGAAGATTGTTGGCTCGGCGAAATTTTGCTAGGGGCAAGGAATGTTTAGCGCAGTGGGCGGAAGTCCACTCCGGGCATCTTGGGTGTGCTTGTGTATAATCGCTTTGTATGAAACGCCTTTTACTCATCCTGCTGATGGCATTGATACCGCTTCACACTACGTGGGCAGCGGTGGCAGGCGTGCGTGAACTGGCTGAGTTCAGCACTGCATCGTCCCCAGCGCTGAGTGCCTCGACGGCGTCTGAGTTACCTGCGTCATTCACGGGTGAGGATAGCAAGTACAAGATGGGCTGCTGTGCCGGATGCCACGTGTTCTGTCACTTTGCCGCACCGCTTCCGGTGAGCACGCTCGGTGTCGCACCTTCGCCTGCTCAGGTATCGATACTCCTCCCATCGACGTTCCTCGAGTATCGATCATACATTCCAGACGGGCCAATCCGGCCCCAGTGGCGTCACGTCAGCTGAGCTGACGGCGTGCCTTCTTCTACGCTCTTTCAAGGCTCGTGCGAGAGATCTCGCTGACCTAGTCGTTTTAATTCCTTGCTAGGTACCGTCAGGTTGTCACCATGCGTGACATCACCTGTACTGCCGTGCGTTTGTACATGACGCACGGTGGAACGCCGATCGATGAAGGAACAATGATGACAAACATAACAATTCACGCCCTTGGACTGGTTACGCTGATTGGTTTGGCGGGGTGTGCTGATCCACGACTGGGGCCAAACAGTAAAACCGGGTGGGTAACCGAGTTTTATACTGTGGAGAAACTGCAGCAAGATCGCCCCAAGTGTCTTGCCGGGCTCAGCGCCGAGCAAATAGCAGAAAACCGATATGCCGAAATTTCGGTGTCTCACTTTCGCTCTTATCGATATGTAAGTGCGTTGGTCCCTGCTTCGATAAAACTCCATGTCCACGACAAGGTCGAGATCTCACCGCCATTCTGCAAGGATGGCACGGTGCCACAAGTAATCCAGATATTGAAGCCCGCTTCGTGAACGGTCGCAGCATCAGTTACTTCGGCAACGCCGACGAGTCTGGTCAGGCACTTACCAAATTGTGTCGTTACCCCGCATGTGGCAAGACAGGAGTTCACAGATGAAACGATTTTTGATGCTTGTTGGCATCGCGTTCGCCGCTATTGTTCCCGCGCTTTTCGTCCGAATGACAGGGTGGAAGCTGTCACCTCTTGCTGCTGCCTCGACTTTCGGTATTGCAGTGGTAGCCGCCGGGTTCATGCTCTCGTGGGGAGCGGAGACGGCTGAGAAGCACATTTCCCAAGGCTTGATTCTCGCGGCAGTTGCTCTGGTCACCGTGTTGCCCGAATACGCTGTCGATATGTACTACGCGTTTCAGGCGGGTAAAGCTCCAGAGTCCAGTTACGTCCATTATGCTGCCGCCAATATGACCGGGGCCAATCGCATGCTCGTCGGTCTTGCCTGGCCTACGATCATGTTGCTGCACTGGTGGCGTAATCGAGAGCGGCACATCGTGCTCGGCTCCGCGAACAGGCTCGAAATTGGTTTCCTGCTGCTCGCAAGCGTGTATGGCTTTGTAATCCTTTTCAAAAACCGGATCGATCTGATCGATTTTGCCGTCTTGTTCGCCGTGTTCGCATGCTATATATGGCAGGTGGGCCGCATTCCAAAAGCAGAGAACAGCGAAGCGGCCGAAGAGGATGAGGAGCCAGGACCCGCCGCTGCGCTGTCGGCACTGCCGCTTTGCGCCCAGTGGGCCTGGATGGCAGGCCTCGGGTTGTTCGCGGCATTCGCCATCCTGATGTCAGCTGAACCCTTCGCCGAAGCTATTGTCGCATCCGGACGGCAAATCGGCATCGACGAGTTTTTGCTCATTCAATGGATCGCGCCGATCGCCAGTGAGGCCCCATCGATTTCAATCGCCATCCTCTTTGTGCTTTCCCGACGTGCTGCCAATGCGCTGACAACCATGATCAGCGACAAAATTAATCAGTGGACCCTCTTGGTTGGGATGCTTCCCCTTGCTATGAGCTTCGGTGCCGGCGATGTCATCGGGTTGCGCCTGGACGGGCGACAGCACGAGGAGTTTTTCTTGACCGCTGCGCAGTCAATTTTTGCGCTTTCACTGCTTTTACGCCTTCGCTTCTCGCTATGGAGCGGGATGGTTCTGATCCTGCTGTTTGCCGCTCAGATTGCGATCGCGTTCGTGTTTCAGCACGACGAAGGAAAGGTTATCGCTTCATTGACCATATTGGCCTGGGTATATCTAGGCTTGTCTGTCCCCTTATTCCTTAAGCAACTTCCTGGTCTCGCTTCAGTGATCAGATCAGTTGTCCGCGGTCCCGCCCCCATCCAATAAGCAGCAATTTTTTCGTAAATTTTATGTACTTGATTCGTAATTTTGTTATTGCCGTCTCCTGGCTGTTCTTATCCGTTTCGATGGCCAATGCCGACGAACAGTCGACACAGACGAAGGCCAAGCAGATCTGGCAACTACTGGACTATCTAGCCGTCGACTATAGAAAGGCGGTTAAGGATGGCACGGTTTCGAGCGCCGCCGAGTATGCCGAGATGCAGGAGTTCGCCACTGCCGCCGAGCGCCAACTAGGTGAATTGGCTCCGCCACCGTCGCAGGATCTGGTTGCCAATGCTCATAAGCTTCGACTCGCTATTGACCAGAAAGCAAGTGCCGAGGTGGTTTCGGCGCAAGCACGCGCCTTAGCCGCTGCTCTCGTCACAATCTATCCAATCCCAATGGCCCCGGTTCGGCTGCCCGACCTGAAGCGTGGCGCAGAACTGTATCAGTCGAACTGTGCGGCATGTCATGGCGTGTCTGGCCGTTCCGACGGGCCGCTGTCAGTGACACTGAGTCCACCGCCGATTGTCCTCGCCGACCATACGAGGGCGCGGGAACGAAGTGTCTTCGCACTACAGCAGATCATCACGCATGGGGTGCAAGGTACGTCCATGCCCAGTTTTGCCCAACTGTCCGATGACGACCGATGGGCACTCGCCTACTTCGCTTCATCACTTTCGTACAGCGACAACGACCGCCAGGCCGGTGCAGCGCTTTGGGCGTCGCGCCCGAATCTACACGCCGCCGTGCCGGATTTAGCCAAGCTAAGCCAACTCTCCGAAGCGAACCTCGTGTCGACCGTTGGCGCTGACGTGGCTCGCCCGCTAGTAGCGTACCTGCGGTCAACCCCGGCGTCGGCAGGCGCCGCTACCGTAGACACCTTGCCATTGGCGAAGGCGAAGCTGCGAGAGAGCGTGGCGGCTATCGACAAAGGCGATATGCAAGGCGCATCGCGGCTGGCACTGTCTGCCTATCTCGATGGATTCGAGCCGGTAGAACCTGCACTTGCGGCAAAGGATGAATCTTTGTTCAACCACATCGAAACGACGATGGGCGCGTTTCGAAGCGCTATCACGTCGGGAAAACCAGCCGAAGCGCGGGTTATCGAGCAGCGCCTTCAGGACCTGTTGACCGAAGCCCAGGCGGCGCTTGGCGGAGCCAGCGATCCACTCTCGACCTTCATCGGTGCACTGACGATCCTGCTGCGGGAGGGCATAGAAGCGTTGCTGGTGGTAGTTGCAATGATCGCTTTCCTGAAGAAGGCTGATCGTCGCGATGTTCTGCCGTACATTCACGCGGGCTGGGTCGCCGCATTGACTGCCGGCGCCGCGACCTGGGGAGTGGCCACCTATCTTGTAGATGTGTCTGGCGCCAGCCGCGAAATGACAGAGGGCTTCTCCGCCGTGTTTGCCGCTATTGTCCTGCTCACGGTGGGAATCTGGATGCACCAGAAGAGTCTTGCCGGCCGCTGGCAGGCGTATGTGCGCGACAAGCTATCTTCGGCACTGACAAAGAGCTCGGCATTAATGCTGTTTACCTTGTCTTTTGTGACCGTCTATCGTGAAGTCTTCGAAACAGTACTGTTCTACGCGGCTCTGTGGAGCGATGGGAACGGTCCGTACATGCTCGCAGGTCTGGGGTGCGGAATCGCGATTTTAAGCGCGATCGCAGTCGTCCTGCTGCGGTCGTCTGCGCGTCTGCCGATAAGCCAGTTCTTCGCATTCAGCTCAGCCCTGGTTGCGGTGCTCGCCACGGTATTGATCGGAAAGGGAGTGGCCGCTCTGCAAAAAGTGGGGATATTCGAGAACACGGCGGTTAGCGCTCCGCACATCGAGATTCTTGGTATTTACCCGTCTTTGCAGACCTTGACAGCCCAACTGCTGCTCGTCGCCGTCGTAATTATTTCCGTTACATACAATCTGCGCTCTAGAAAAAACTTGAACGCAGAAAGTGCTTGACCCTCCAGTAACTGCAGAGTTTATAAATAGCGAATATCCGTACGTAAAGGTTCTGCATGGCGAACTGCTCTCATAACATATCGAAATTCCTCTTCATAGCGATACTATCCAATGTCTTGTCGACGGCACAGCCGCTTCATGCTGAAACAGTATTTGCGACTGGACAGGCATTCACATTGCGGGAAGCTGTTGCACGCGCTCAGGAAAGTGCACCTGGGGTTCAGGGCGCCAAGGCCGCGGTCGATAGTGCCGACGCTGCAGTGCAGGCCGCACGATTGCTTCCAAACCCGACATTATCCGTGGAAGCTGAAAACATTCTTGGCACAGGTCGTTATGCACGGTTCGGCGGAAGCGAAACGACCTACTCTGTCGCGATGCCGCTGGAACTTGGCGGGAAACGTAGTTCCCGCACTCGGGTCGCACAAGCCGAGCAGTCGGCGGCACAAATTGGTGTTGCCGTCGCCAAAGCAGACCTGACGTTAAAAATAACCCAGGCGTTCATTGCCGTCGCGGCAAGCGAACGGCGTCTCAGGATAGCGGATCAACGGCGGGAACTGGCAGTGCAGACTGAACGCGTCGCACACCTTCGCGTTGGTGCCGGCAAGGTCTCCCCTATCGACGAACAGAGAGCGTCCGCCCAGCGTCTCAGAGCGGATGTCGACGCAGGTCGTGCCGCGCGTGCGACAGAAGTGGCGCGAGCAAACCTGGCCCGATTAATCGGGGCAACACAACCATTGGCAATCGTGGCGCCGTGGTTCGACGATACGAGTGCAGAAGCCGGGATCGATGCGCCAGAAAGCTCGCTGTCACGCGCGGCCGCCGAGGCCCAGGTGGCGGCTGCCCGTGCGCGCGTAGATAGCGCGCGTCGCGCCCGCATCCCAGACCTGACCGTCAGCGCAGGTACGCGCCGGATAAAGGAAACAAGCGACACCGCAGCAGTCGTCGCGCTATCGATTCCACTTCCCCTGTTCAACCGGGGCGATGCAGAGGTGGCCCGTGCGAGGGCCGAACTGGACAAGGCGGAAGCAGAACGCAACGCTGCCGCACTAGACCTCGCTGAAGCCCTTGCATCTGCCCGGGCCGACGTCACTGACGCTAGGGCGAGCGCCATATCTGCGAGCGGTCCCGAGCTAGCTGCGGCCCAGGAGGCGGCGCGTATCGCGCGTATCGGCTACGCCGAGGGCAAGTTTTCGCAACTCGATCTGATTGAGGCCGAACGCTCTCTGTCACAGACGCAGGAAGCTGCCATCGACGCCTTGGCCACGTTTCACGACGCCCGCGCTCGTCTGGCGCGACTGCTCGGACACCTCGACCCAATTTATAAGGACTGATTGATGCCCAAGTTTTACCGTCCCCTCATCTACGCGTGCTTGTTATGGCTGGCAGCGTGCTCCAAATCACCGCAGGCTGGCAGGGAACCAGCTGCCGAACAACCGCATGTGGAACACACGGGCGAACAGCGCAAGAATGACAAAACTGAAGAGGCAGAGAAACGGGAGTCGGCTGAGAAAGGTGAAGCCTCCGAGAAGGGTAAAGCCGACACCATTCGCATGACGAATGCACAACTTGTCGCATCGAGCATCGAGGTAGCACCAGTACGTCAGATCGCCACCGACTCGGTCGAAGCGCCAGGGATGATCGATGCGAGTCCTTCACGCTCCGAAGTGGTTGCGGTCGCCGTTGGTGGTCGGATTACCGCCCTGCACCGTAATTTAGGAGAGCCAGTAAATCGTGGTGATGTGCTCGCGGTCGTCGAAAGTGGCGAGGCGGCTCAGCTGAGAGCGGATTTGGAAGCGGCACGGCGAGACCGCGAACTCGCGCGGGGCACCTTGCAGCGCGAAGAGCGGCTGTTCAAAGAAAAAGTGTCAGCCGAACAAGACTATATCGCTGCCAAGGCTGCCGCAGCTGAAGGGCAGACACGTTACCGGCTCGCCGAGCAGCGACTGGCTGCTGCCGGAGGCAGCGGGAGTGGCCCCTTGAACCGTCTTGTGGTGCGCTCCCCCATCAAAGGCTACGTGGTTGCGCGCCAAGCGGTATTGGGCAACGTCGTTGGACCCAACACTGAGCTTTTCCGTATCGCCGACTTGTCCGAAGTGTCGGTCGCGCTGGCTTTGGCCCCCGAGGATGCCAGTCGTGTGCATGTGGGCGCCGCGGTGGACGTCTCCACGCCGACCCGCAATGGCACTGCACATATCGCCTTCGTATCGCGGGTGATCGACGCAAACACGCGTCAGGTGCAGGCCTTGGCGACCCTGCCGAATGCCCAAGGTCTCTGGCGGGTGGGTGAAACAGTTCGCGCTGCCGTCCTGCTGGAGCATCCGAACGGAAAGACTGTCCTGGCTGTCCCTCAGAACGCGCTGCAGACGGTCGAGGACAAGCCTTCCGTCTTCGTTCGTACGAATGACGGCTTTGCAGTCAGGCCTGTCACGCTCGGCCCGTCCAATGGCAATTATGTCACGGTCGTCTCTGGCTTGACGGGTGACGAGCGCGTCGCCGTGACCAACAGCTATGTACTGAAAGCCGAGCTGGGCAAAGGCGAAGGTGGTGATGATGATTAACATGACGCTTCCACGGATGCGAGGACGGGGCCTGAAATGATTGCTCGCATCGTCACCTTCGCGGTAGCCCGTCGTTGGCTGGTACTGTTCACAAGCTTGTTGGCGGCCCTGGCCGGTGCCGTCGCTCTGTCGCGCCTTCCCATCGACGCCGTGCCCGACATTACCAACGTCCAGGTACAAATCAATACGTCGGCTCCCGCCTTGTCACCGGCCGACGTCGAGCGGCAAGTAACTTTTCCTATCGAGACAGCGTTGGCAGGAATTCCGGGGCTGCAATCCACGCGTTCGCTGACCCGGCACGGTTTTGCTCAGGTCACGGCTGTGTTCTCGGAAGACACGGATATTTACTTCGCCCGCCAGCAGGTGGCTGAGCGCCTGCGCTCCGCCGAACGCGATCTGCCTACAGGTGTCGCTCCTGCCATGGGGCCTGTCGCCACCGGTCTGGGCGACGTTTACATGTGGACAGTGGAGTTTTCCGGCCGACACGAATCCGGGGCGAAGACCGGCCTGCAACCGGACGGCAGCTACGTGACGCCAGAAGGCACCCGGCTGCATAACGAGGTCGAGAAAACGACGTATCTGCGTACGATCCAGGACTGGATCGTAGCACCGCAGCTCAAGACAACGAAAGGGCTTGCCGGTATCGATGTCCTGGGGGGATACGTCAAGCAGTACGTGGTCATGCCCGATCCGCAACGACTCGCGGCGGCAGGCTTGACCATGACCGCCCTGGCCGAGGGGCTGGAACGCAACAATACCAGCGCAGGCGCCGGAATCGTTGAACGTAACGGTGAAGCGCTCACGGTGCGGGCCGATGCACGCGTCACCACGGTGGACGATCTCAGCAAGATCGTCGTCGCCACGCGTAACGGCACACCTATCCTCGTTTCGCAAGTCGCACAGGTTACCGTTGGCCATGCAGTGCGCTTTGGTTCTGCGTCGGAGTCCGGCCACGAAGTCGTACTCGGTACCGCCGTCATGCGGATAGGAGAAAATAGCCGGACCGTTGCCGCCGCGGTCGATGCACGATTGAAGGAAATTGCCCGCTCGTTACCAGCTGACGTTATCGTCAAGCCGGTACTCGATCGAACCCGGCTCGTCGACGCAACGATCCACACTGTCGCCAAAAACCTGATAGAAGGTGCGCTGCTGGTCATTGTGGTGCTGTTCGCACTGCTCGGCAATATCCGGGCCGCGCTGATCGCGGCTGCGGTCATTCCCATAACGATGTTGCTGACCTCGGCCGGCATGCTGCGGGCCGGCGTGACCGCAAATCTCATGAGCCTCGGTGCGCTCGACTTCGGGCTGATTGTTGATGGCGCCGTGATCATCGTCGAGAATGCCTTGCGACGTCTCGCTGATCGGCAGCACGACGCCGGCCGCGTACTGACCAAGGCTGAACGCCTTGAAGTGGTAGCGACCGCCGCGCGGGAGATGATCCGGCCTAGTGTCTATGGTCAGGGCATCATCATGCTGGTGTATGTTCCCCTGCTGACGTTCCAAGGGGTCGAAGGAAGGATGTTTATGCCGATGGCCGTAACGGTCATTCTGGCGCTCGCGTTCGCATTCGTCCTGTCGCTGACCTTTGTGCCTGCAATGATCGCCCTCTGGCTGTCGAAACACGTCGAGGAACAGGAGAACCGGTTCGTGGCGGGAACGACAAGGCGCTACGCCACCTGGCTCGACCGTGCCGTGGCACGGCCAAAGCTGACAGGTGGCATCGGTGTTGGCGCCCTGGGTCTGGCACTGCTGCTGTTTACGACGCTGGGCCAGGAATTCCTGCCAACACTCGACGAAAAAGACGTTCTGCTGCAAGCCTGGCGTATTCCGGGAACCTCGGTGGACCAAAGCCAGTCGATGCAGTTCGCGATCGAGAAAGCCGTGGCGAAGCTTCCAGAGGTCAAACTGGTCTTTTCCCGCACCGGCACCGCCGAACTCGCGTCCGACCCCATGCCGCCCAACGGTACCGATACCTTCATCATCCTGAAAGAGCGCTCCGAGTGGCCAGAACCAGGCATGTCGAAAGCCGAGGTGGTCGAGAAGATTGAGCGCGCTGTCGCCGTTCTTCCCGGTCAAACGTATGAGCTGACACAGCCTATCCAGATGCGTTTCAACGAGTTGCTGGCCGGCGTTCGAGGAGACATCGCGGTCAAGGTCTACGGTGACGACTTCACGACGATGACCCAGACGGCCGAACGGATTGCCGCCCAGTTGCGTGAGACCGAGGGAGCGGCCGATGTGCGGGTCGAACAGGTGGCAGGACTTCCCCTTCTCGATGCAAGGCTCGACCGGGACGCCATGGCCCGTGTCGGACTGACGGCCCAGGATGTGTACGGCACACTGGCTGCGGCGCTCGCCGGACAGGAAGCAGGTATCGTGTATGAAGGCGATCGCCGCTTCGAGGTCGTCGTGAAACTTCCCGATGCGGTAAGGCAGGACATCAACGGTCTGCGGCAATTGCCTGTTCCTACCCCGGCGGGCGGCTTCGTCCCCTTGGGGTCGGTGGCTTCGCTGGTTGCAGCCAAGGGACCCAATCAGATCAGCCGCGAGAACGGCAAGCGCCGCGTGGTTGTGCAAGCCAACGTTCGCGGTCGTGACATCGCCGGCGTGGTGCAGGAAGCGCAGGCGCGCATCGCGTCGCAGGTGCGGTTACCGGCCGGTACCTGGCTCGAATGGGGTGGCCAGTTCGAGAACCTGGAGCGCGCACGATCCCGCCTCGCGATCGTCGTGCCGCTTTGTTTCGTCTTGATCCTGTCGCTGTTGTACTCGGCGGTGGGCTCCTGGCGCAAGACCGCGATCATTTTCACTGGAGTACCGTTGGCCCTGGTCGGCGGTGTGGCTGCCCTATGGCTGCGTGGACTTCCGTTCTCTATCACTGCGGCCGTGGGTTTCATTGCCCTGTCGGGTGTGGCAGTGCTCAACGGCTTGGTGATGGTGAGCGCGATCGACGATCTCGCGACACGCATGCCTTGGGAGCGCGCAGTACGCGAAGGCGCGGTGCGGCGCCTGCGTCCGGTCATGATGACTGCCCTGGTAGCGTCCTTGGGATTCGTACCGATGGCCCTGGCGACAGGCGCTGGAGCGGAGGTTCAACGTCCGCTGGCAACAGTGGTCATTGGCGGGTTGATTTCGGCCACCTTGCTGACTCTGTTCGTCCTTCCTGCCCTTTGTGCTCGCTTCGCACGGCCGACGAACACGTCTGCCATGACGGAGAGAGGTAGAACGTCAGTCTCGTAAAAATGAGGACGGCTTCGTGCACGCACTCGGAATCTGCAATCACGTAAGCTCGACATCCAGATAACCTACATGAATCAATAGCAAGCTATGTCCAGCGTTACGATGACCTACTTGGAAAGCACTTTTTCCATTCCCAAGATGGATTGCCCATCCGAAGAAAACTTGATCCGCATGGCACTTGGCAACCGTTCTGGCATTCGATCGTTAATGTTCGATCTATCCAAACAGGAACTTACGGTGGTACATCTGGGTGAAGCGGAAACGATATTGAGTCGGCTGCGCCCGCTGAACCTGGGCGCTGTACTCAAGGCTTCACAACCAGCTTTGACTCCTGAAAGTTCGTCCTCGGAAGGGCCACGATGGGAAAGCGTGTTCACCATTCCCAAGATGGACTGCGCATCCGAAGAGAACCTCATCAGGATGGCGTGCAACGATGACCTCCACGTACTGTCGATGTCGTTCGATTTGCCGAACAGGGAGCTGAAGGTGATGCATACCGGATCGGCCGAGCACGTGCTCGAACTGCTCCTGCCCCTCAGGCTGGGCGCCAGCCTGCGCAGTTCGAGCGCGGCGACCACCGATCCGGATCACTCACGGCATTCAAGCGACGAGGATGGGGCGGAGGCGCGGACTCTGCGCCTGCTCCTGGCGATCAACGGCGTCATGTTTTTTGTCGAGCTGCTCGTCGGGTGGATCGCACAGTCGGCGGGCCTGGTTGCCGACTCGTTAGATATGTTCGCCGACGCTGCAGTCTATGGACTGGCGCTGTATGCAGTCGGCCGTGCGGCGCATCTGAAGACGCGGTCCGCTCATATTGCCGGGTGGTTGCAGATGGCTTTGGCGATCGGAGCGCTCAGCGAGGTCGTCCGGCGCTTCGTGTACGGCAGCGAACCGCAATCGCTCCTGATGGTGGGTATTGGCCTGCTCGCCCTGGCGGCAAACGTGAGCTGTCTTGTACTTATTACCAAAAAGCGCGACAGCGGCGCCCACATGAAGGCAAGCTATATTTTCTCCGCGAACGACGTTGTGGCCAACCTTGGAGTGATCGTGGCCGGTGTACTGGTGAATTGGACCGGTTCGCCTTATCCGGACCTGGTCATCGGTATTATCATCGGCTTGGTGGTCCTCAATGGGGCGCGTAGGATCCTCCAACTGCGCTGAATTCGTAAGCCGTGATTGCTTCCTGTGGCAGGAAGGCGAAAGAACGAACTCGAATCCTTATGGCTACTCGAGGGCCTAACATGAGGTGTAAAAATGAACATGCGAATTGGCGAACTGGCGAAGCTCGCGGCCTGCCAACCCGAGACGATTCGATTCTATGAGCAAAAGGGGCTAATGCCGGCGCCGATCAGGTCGCATGCGAACTACCGCTTGTACGACGCCAGCCATGCTGATCGTTTGCACTTCATCCGCCGTTGTCGCGCGCTAGGAATATCGTTGGATGAAGTGCAGACTCTGCTAGGTTTTCAGGATCGGCCGGACATGACATGCGGCGGAGTGAACGATTTGGTCGACCAGCATATTCTTGAGATCGACCGGCAGATTGCAGACCTTCGTACCCTGCATGCCGAGCTTTCCGAACTGCGTAGGCAATGCGATTCTGCGCGTCCCGCTGCGCGGTGTGAAATCCTCAAACAACTGGGCGAAACCTCTTCGTCAGACGGTCCCAGAAGTGAACACGTCGCTGAGCGTTGAAGCAAGCTCGAGCACCATGAAAGGTAACGCGAAAGCTACCCGTGCCGTTGCAGCAACTCTTCTACTTCACTTTCCGGGACGACCAGTGGAAATGCGTAACGACCCATCCCTCACCTTTCTTTTCCAAGACTGCGGTTTCGGTCCCGATTAGGCGAACCGCCGAACCTTTATACGTGCCTTGCGTCTCGGTTTCCTGGATGACGACGGCCATGTCGCCACCTATCCGCTCGCTTCCTTTCACCACCTTCCGGCTTGTGTTCTTTGCGAAAGCGACATCGGCGGGAAGATGGTGCCCTGCGTATTCGTCCTTGGACTGCTCGACATGGCCACTCTCGAAGATCTGGACTGCGGGACTGAGTAGCGACAGCGCCTTTGCGGTATCACCGCTGGCGACCGCTGCATGGTACTCCCCAACGACCTCGGTCGGACTGGCGGCGAAGACGGGAAGTGATGTCACAGCAAAAAACGCGAGGCAGAACAGTCGGCGCATCGAGGCTCCTTATAGACCGAAATTACAAGCCTGACATTACACCAGAGATGGGTAAGCACCTCAAGATTTTCGGCAGTCCTACCTCGATACTTTGTCGTCATGGCCGGCAACTAGATTCCCAATCACGTCCGAACTGCACGAACACGTGCAAATAGCTGCATCTTCAGCCACTGACGCACACGCGGCGTGTTCGACTCAAAAGGCAGATAGAACAGGTAAGCGCCGACAACGAGTACCAGATACATGCCGCCATACATGAGGTAATGGGACAACCGGTAGGGCGAGAGCTGGCCGAGACCCAACATCGACGCGAGCAGATGCCCCATCAACAGGATCAGTGGCACGTGCAGCACGTACAAGGTGAATGAAAAGTTCGCGAAGAACCGTCCCGTCCGGTCCAGCCAGTCCAGCTTGGGCCCCAAGCGGCGCTTGAACTGCATGCTCGACAGGAACAGTACGAGCAGCAGGCTGAAAACTAGATATTGCGGAAAGCCTTCCGGCGTGATGTCGGTTTTACCCTTCAGCCGGATGACGACGGCGCTGCCGACAAACAGGAACAGCAAGGACCAGCGCCAGAGCGGACCCGCCTCGATCTTCACCCGTGAGAACGCCGCGCCTAACAGCCATATCGAAAAATAAATCAATATGCTGCCGTGCACCAACTGGAAGATGGCGCCGATCGCCAACACTGCCGCCGCCCGCGTCGCGATTGTCCTGCCCCGAAACACCAGCACCAAGAGCGGGAACAGCACGTAGTACCAGGTCTCATTGGCCAGGCTCCATAACGGAAAGTTGCCGCCGAACGGGGGGACGATGAGCGTTTGCAGGCCAATCATGTTCCCGAAAAACGCGCTCATCGAGTACGGCTCGGACGTCGAAAACGACACGCGCGCCGTATCGAGGGCGCCGACGACAGCACCTGCAAGCAACACGATCAGGAAAGTCGGCACAAGCACGACCCACAGCCGCGAGACCCGGTCGATCGTGTAATTCTGAAACGCGCGGTCCGCGTCCAGCTTGTTGAGAAAGCTTCCGCCGACCAGCCAGCCACTGAGCACGAAAAAGACGATCACGGCAAGGTAAGCGAATCCGGCGCCGAACGCTAGGCCCTGAAACAGCAACGGGGGCTTCGTTACTGTGCCGAAGCCGGGATACATCTGGGCACGCAGATGTGCTGCGGCCACCACCAGCGCTGCGAGGCCCCTCAACAGGGAGATCAACATCGAGTGCCAACAGTCTTCCTGCAGATTCGTCTTTTCGAGAATGGTGATTTTCGGCATGACAGCCTCGCTGTGTGAACAAACCCGAATAACGATATAACCCAACCATTGTTGATGTCCTGACTAGTCCCAAGTGCAGTTGACGCCTGCAGGGCCTTGCTGGTCTTATCCGGTCCGAAGCGCCAAAAGCGCTGCCTTGATGCATTCTCTTGATTTGCGGTACCATGTTTGGATGATGCGCACGATCTTTCGCCTTCTGCTGTGGCTTTCGATCACGGTGCTGTCCCTGCAGGGCGGCGCTGCGATGGCGGTCGGGCAGCCTGAACAGGCCGTGCACGAAACAGTGGTCATGACCGGCCACCAACACCATCGGGCCGCCGCGCAAGCGGACGGAGAGCACTGCACCGAGGCTGGCTCGAAGACAGCGGTTTCGTCACACGCCAAGTGCGCCGCTTGTGCAAGTTGCTGCGTTGGCGCCGCCGCGCCTCCGGCACTACTGCCGACCTTCCACGCACCGCCGTTCTCTTCCTCGCTGCACGCTCTTGCGGAAGCCGCGATGACGTCCTTCGTCCCTCCCGCCCTCGAGCGACCACCACGCCTCGATCTCGTTTGATTTTTCCGCGCGCGCTGACGGCGCGCATCCGGGCTGCCTGGTGCGGCCCTCAATCAACACGAAACAAACCATGAAATTTTCAGACCTGCTGCTGTTCGCAGCTGGCGTGCCGCTGCTCGCTTGCGCGCAAGCGCAGCAGACCTTGCCGTCCGCCGCCGACGCGAATGCGCCTGTCGCGCCCCTGCAGTACCAATCCGTCTTCGCCGATGTCGTCGCGTCGAAGGAAGCGCCGCAAGCGCCCGATAAACGCTGGGCTCGCGCTAACCGCGTCGTCCTCGGCGAGGAAGCAGAAGCTTCCGTATCGGGCGAACAGTCCACTGCTGGCGTATCCCAGAAGGTCTCCACGCCAGAACACATGCACGGCAAGCACGAACACGAAGGAGCGCACCAATGAACTCACCTGTACGACCTGGCCTGCGTCGATTGGCCGTAGCGGTCAGCGCCGCGCTGCTCGCAGGCTGCGCGAGCTTTTCCCAAGATGGCGGACTCGATGATGTCGTCCGGATGACGCAGGAACGCATCGCCCAGCCGGCACCGTTGAAGCGGGACCAGGACTCGCGGGCCGAAGTGACCGCCCTGCTCTCCAAACCGCTCACCGCCGACGCTGCGGTGCGCATTGCCCTGCTCAACAACCAGGGCCTGCAGGCGTTCTTCGCCGAGCTCGCGATCGCCGAAGCGGACTTCGTCCAGGCTGGGCGTCTGCCGAACCCGGGCTTCAGCTTTGGTCGGGTACGCGGGGGTGGCGAGACCGAAATCGACCGGGGGCTGTCCTTCGACCTGGCAGCGCTCGTGACCCTGCCGGCCCGCACCCGCATCGAACGTCGGCGCTTCGAACAAGCCAAGCTGCAGGCGGCAATGCAGGCTGTGAACCTGGCGGCCGACACGCGCAAGGCGTATTACTCGGCCGTGGCCGCGGCGCAGGCAGCCGCCTTCGCGGAAAAGGTACGCGGATCGGCCGAGGCGGCAGCCGAGCTTGCCGCGCGCATGCGCGCCACGGGCAACTGGAGCACCCTCGACGCCGCGCGTGAGCGCGCCTTCTACCAGGACGCCTTGACCCAGCAGGCGCAATCCCGCCTGCAAGCCACGACCGCACGCGAGGAACTGGTCCGCCTGCTGGGCCTGTGGGGCCCTTCCCTCGCATTCACCCTGCCGGACCGACTTCCCGATCTTCCCGCCCAGCCAGACCAGCCGGCCAATGCCGAAGCGACCGCACTGTTGCAGCGGCTCGACGTCCTCATCGCGCGTCAGGATGCGCAGGCGACGGCACAGGCGCTCGGCCTGACCAAGACGACCGGCTTCATCAATGTGTTCGATGCGGGTTACGCCAACAAAAGCACGACCGGCGCGCCGCGCGAGAACGGCTACGAGGTATCGCTCGAGTTGCCGCTGTTCGACTGGGGCGGCGCGCGCGTGGCGCGGGCACAGGCAAGGTACATGCAGGCGGTCCACCGTACCGGCGACATCGCCGTGAAAGCGCGCTCCGAAGTGCGCCAGGCCTATGCGAGCTATCGCACCGCCTACGACATCGCCCGCCACTACCGTGACGGGGTCGTCCCCCTGCGCAAGCAGATCGCCGACGAGGTGCTGCTCCGCTACAACGGCATGTTGGCGAGCACCTTCGAATTGCTTGCCGAATCGCGCGAACAGCTTGCGGCCGTCAACGCCTCCATCGCGGCGCAGCGCGATTTCTGGATCGCCGACACCAATCTTCAGACCGCCATGAATGCAGGCGGCAATACTGATTCAAGGACAGCACAATGATTTCCCGTCGAGATTTTTTCAAAGGCGCCGGCGCCGTCGCGGTAAGCACTGCCGCAGTCAGCCGTGTGGGCGCAGCATCGCTGCCCGAAGCGATGGTCATGGACAATGCAAAGACCCATGTGCCGCCGCCACCCGCCACCGGGCGTCCGTTCAACCCGGTCGTGACCCTGAACGGCTGGTCCCTGCCCTGGCGGATGAACAACGGCGTAAAGGAGTTCCACCTGGTTGCCGAACCGGTGGTGCGCGAGTTCGCTCCCGGTATGAAGGTCAACTTGTGGGGCTACAACGGCCAGTCCCCGGGCCCGACCATCGAGGTCGTCGAGGGTGACCGGGTGCGTATTTTCGTGACCAATAAACTCCCCGAGCACACCAGCGTGCACTGGCACGGCCAGCGCCTGCCGAACGGCATGGATGGCGTGACCGGTCTCACCCAGCCGGGTATCGCGCCGGGCAAGACCTTCGTCTACGAGTTCGTGGCGAAGCGCCCGGGTACCTTCATGTACCACCCCCATGCCGACGAGATGACCCAGATGGCGATGGGCATGATGGGATTCTGGGTGACGCACCCGAAGGACATCGGGCGGTTTGCCGTCGACCGCGACTTCGTGTTCCTGCTCAGCGCCTACGACATCGAACCGGGCAGCTATACGCCGAAGGTCAACACGATGCTCGACCATAACCTCTGGACCTTCAACAGCCGGGTTTTCCCGGGTATCGACACGATGCCGGTACGGCAAGGCGACCGTGTGCGCATCCGTGTCGGCAACCTGACGATGACGAACCACCCGATCCATGTTCACGGTCATGAGTTCGAGGTGACCGGCACCGATGGCGGCTGGACCCCGCCCGGCTCGCGCTGGCCGGAGGTGACCACGGACGTCGCCGTCGGCCAGATGCGGGCGATCGAGTTCATCGCCACCGACCCGGGTGACTGGGCCTTCCACTGCCACAAGTCACATCACACAATGAATGCGATGGGCCACAACGTGCCGACGCTGATTGGCGTTGACCACCGAGGCATTGCCGAGAAGATCAACAAGATCGTGCCGGATTACATGGTCATGGGCGACAAGGGCGGCTCGATGGGAGGCATGGAAATGCCGATCCCGGAAAACACTCTGCCGATGATGACTGGCGACGGGCCATTCGGCGGCGTCGAGATGGGCGGCATGTTCACCGTGCTGAAGGTGCGCAAGGACCAGAAGCGTGGCGACTACAGCGACCCGGGCTGGTACAAGCATCCGGCGGGTACGGTCGCCTACGAATGGACTGGTCAGTTGCCTGAGCCTGCACGCAGCAGCGATGCTGGACGCAGCCTGATGCCGGCCACCAGCAAGCCCGACGTCGAGCTGCAGGTGCGCAAACCCTCGGGGCATGCGGAGCATTAAGGCAAAGCACACTAGCAGCATGACGGAATGCCGGCATGAACATTGTGTCGGCACACTGCACGACGCCTGGCCTCTCAGTTCTTTCGCTCCAGATCCCGGATGTATTCCTTCATTTCGCCAATTTCCTTTTTCTGTGCAGCGATGATCCCGTCGGCGAGCTTGCGAACCCGCGGGTCGGTAATGTTGGCGCGTTCGCTGGTCAGGATGGCAATGGAGTGGTGGGGGATCATGGCGCGCATATAGGCCACGTCGCCCACCGTCGCCTGGCTGCGCACCAGCCATAGCGCACCAAGAAATACCACTAGGCTTCCGATAAGGATTCCTACGTTGACTCCTTTGTTCGGATACATCTTCCACATGAAAGCAAGCATCACGATTGCCATCGTGGCACCCATGATGAGTGCCATGAACGCTCTTGTTTCGCTGAAGAATATGTGGTCGTCTGAATAGACATTCAGATACATCAGCCCGAACATGATGATTGTTCCAGCCGCGATCATTTGAGCAAAGGTTGTGTATTTCATTGTTGCCATCGTATTGCTGCGGTGAGGTGCAGGCGAATCTTGCATTGATTTCTCCTTTAAAACGAATCGACGTAAAACAGCGCCGGGTTAACATGACCCGGCGCCCGATGCTGCCGGTTAGCGCGAGCAAGCCTTTCAGAAGTCCTGATCCTTTCTCTTGTCGCCGGTAGCGGGCATGAATCCGCAATCGCGGAATTGCTCGCACAGCATGTGCCGCATCTCGTTGATCTGGTTCTTCTGCGTCACGACGATGTTCTCGCAGTAGCGATGGAGGGAGTCGTGGTCGATGTCGCTCTTGACCTGGCAGTGCAGGCTGGGCGCGAGTGCGCTGAGATGATGGTTACTGAAGGTGCGCAGGAAGGTCTGGTTGAACTGTGCGCCGGCCGGCGTACTCTCGAGAGTCGCGATCATCCTTTGGCCGTCGGCGGTGAGTTGGGGCGTGTGCTGCATTCCGTACCAGTCGCGCAAAAAGCGCTGGGCCCGCATGATTTCTTCTCGCTGCGTGCGGTTAGCCTGGCGAGACATGGAGCGAATTTGATCATCGCTCGCCTTGGCCACGGTGGCGCCGTAGCCAGGTGTCGGCGACGTCCCTTCGCCAGGATTGCTGACAGGCGCATTGCGTTGCGTGTCCGTGCCGGCTGCCAGCTCGGTCATCCGCAATGCCGAGTAATGGTGGTCGATGATAAAGACGAGATAGTTCTTCTCGAACGTCGCAGTCGAGCCGCGACCCGGGCCGTCCGCGGACGCCGTGCCCGTGATCGCCACGAGCGCCAAACCCGCGAGTGCACGCGTGGCCAAGGTGCGGCAACGCGATACCGGCGTTGCAGCGTGCGTGAAATACAGATTAGTGCGTTTCATCTTTCTCTCCTGTATGGTTGTGATGCGAGGTTCAAGCCACAGTCTTTGCCTGCTTCGATGTGAGGCTGCGCCGGCGAGCCAGAGCAGCAACGCCGAGTCCGCCCAACAGCATCGACCACGTCGCCGGCTCGGGCACGGCCATAACGACATTGTTCGCCGCTGCCCAGTACACGGTGCCGTCGTCCTCCATGTTCTGGAAAGACACAGAGGTGAGCGGACGATCCGACAGGAACGCGACAAACGCGTCCTGTGAAGCATTCGACAGCGTGAATGTCTCGCTGTCCGCACCGGACACCGCGCTTAGCACGATGGTGCGGTCCGGCATGAAGGCGCCGAATGAATCGGTTCCGAAGAAGTTGCCACCGAAGCCGAATACCCCGGACGAGAACGCGTTGAACGTGATGACGTCGCTGGACATCGTTCCACTCAGCCAGATATCGCCCCCGCTTCCCGACGGGTAAAAGCCGCTGTCGCCAGGTCCTGCACTTACCTGGTAGGTGTAGGCGCCGGCCAGGCGGCTCAGGGGGCTGCCGGTTTCTACCATGGCCAGGTCGTCGAAGGTGTCGGTGGCCGAGCCGGACACCGCATTGAGAAAGGCAGCGCGGTCGGTGAAGACCGTGATGTCTGCATGTGCGGCGGAAGCCGCCATCGTCACGGCGCATGCGGCAAGCAGCTTCCGTGTGAGGAACAGACTGGAGTTCATCTTGCGGTTCCTTTCGTATGCGCCTTCCCGCTTCCTGCGGGAAGGCATTGTTATCGCGAACGCAAGCCCTCAAGCCGCCGCGGTCGATCCCATCCGGCGGCACTCCTCGGCGCAGCGCCGGCAAGCAGCCGCGCAATCCTGGCAATGCTGCATCTGGTGCTTGGCGCACTCGTCACCGCACGCCTGGCAGATCTGGGCGCAAAGCTGGCAGAGCGCTCCGGCGAATTCGCTGCCCCGGGCCATGAAGGCGGCAGCCAGCCGGCAGATCTGTGCGCAGTCCATGTCGAGTGCGATGCAGCGCGCCATCATCTTGACGTCGTCTTCCTGCAGGCAGGCCGTCGAACACATGTCGCAGGCGTCGGCGCAGGCGTTGCAGGCATCGATACATGATTGATACTGTTGTTGCATGACGTTCTCCTTGAATGGTTGAAAATACCTCTTCAAAACGTCCCTATGGATAGTGCGGGGGTGGTCATGGCCACCCCGCTTCGTGATCAGAACCAGATGCGCACGCCCGCAACGATCTGCGTGCTCTTGTTTCGTTCTCCCCTCGCCCGCGCATAGTCGGCGGTGTCGCCGAAGTTGCGCGCCCAGGTCACGCCGACATACGGGGCGAACTGGCGCCGGATCTCGTAGCGCAGGCGCAGGCCAAGTTCGAGATCGGACAGCCCGCTGCCCACGCCTCTGGCCGGATCGGAGCGGCTGTACAGGTTGGCCTCGACTTCGGGTTCGAGGATCAGCTGCTGCGTGAACAGCAGTTCGTAACGCACGTTGAAACGCGCGGCAAGCCTTCCACCGGACCAGTGGGCGGTCGCTTCCGTATCAAACCAGTACGGCGCCAGGCCGCGCACGCCGAAGGCCAGCCAGTTGCGCGAATCGCCGCCACCGCTGTCGTGGCGTACGCCGAGTTGGGTACTCCAGAAGGTCGCGAAGGTGCGGTCCCACAAGGCTTCCGTACGCAGGGACTGTAGGTGCCCTCCGCGCCGCTCACCCTCGGCCTTGAACCAGGCCTTGTTGTAGTCGTTCCCGTACCACGCTTCGGCGTCTAGATTCTGGCCGTGTTCGCCGTCACCCTTCGCGTATTCGAACTTGTCGAGCAGGATCCGGCCGAAGCGCATCTCGTCGTTCATCTCGTTGCCTGGCAGGTGCGCGAAGCTCGTGCCTTCGGCATAGGCGTCCGGATCGCGGGCGTCGGGCGGTGGACTGCCGCCCTGCATCGGGCCCATCTTCATGTCGTGGCCCATTCCGCCCATGCCGCCCATCGCTTGTCCCATGCTGTGGTCCATGCTTGGTTTGCCCTGTTGCGGCGCCGGCTTGGCGTCCTGCACCCGGTCGTCACCCGCATGATTCATCTGCGAGTGATCCATCCCGGACTGGTCCATCTGCGATTTTTCCATCTGCGTGTGGTCCATCCGCGAATGGTCCATCTGAGAATGGTCCATCTGGGAGTGATCCATTCCTTCCATCGTTTTGGACTGGCCCGTGCCGGATGTCTGGCCGGTTCCGCCCTCCTTCGGCGGCTCGGTCGTCTGGGCCGATGCCGCGTCCGCCGCCACGAGGCCAAAGATCAGCAGCGCGACCGCTGCACCGGTTTTCGTCGTTGCGGTTTTCATGAAACGACCACCTCCCTGAACATGCCTGCTTCCATGTGATAAAGAAGATGGCAGTGGTAAGCCCAATGGCCTGGGGCGTCGGCCGTCACCCGGTAAGTGACGCGCTGGGCCGGCTGCACGTTAATCGTGTGCTTGCGGACCAGGAACTCCCCGCTCGGCGACTCGAGCTCGCTCCACATGCCATGCAGGTGGATCGGATGGTTCATCATGGTGTCGTTCACCAGTACGATGCGCAACCGCTCGCCGTGCCTGAAGTGGACGGGCTTGGACTCCGAAAACTTCTGGCCGTCGAAGGACCACATGAAGCGCTCCATGTTGCCGGTGAGGTGCAATTCGATCTCGCGGGTCGGCTCACGGTCATCGACCGGTCCACCGATCGTGTGAAGATCGGCATAGGTCAGCACGCGCCTCCCGTTGTTGCGCAGATTGATGCCGGGGTCGTCGAGATTGGTGCGAGGCATGTCGACGTGCATGTCGACACCCGGGCCATACTCGGTGCGGGCGTGGGTGACTTTCGGAGGCGTGCCCTGGGCCATTGGCATCGTGTGGCCGCCGCCATGGCCGGCGTGCTGCATCGGCATCTGCATCTGCCCGTGGCCCTCGCCCATCCCGCTGTGAGACATGCCCGGCATGTCGTGCATGCCCTCCATCGAGTGCATGTCGTGCGGCGCCTTCCCTTCCTTGCCCGGCGCCTGGCCCATGCCCGACATGCCGCCCATGCTCCCCATTGCCATCGCGCCCATCATGTCCTGCATGGCCAGCCACTGGGGCGGATCCATATCGGGCACCGGGGCAGACATGCCCGCGCGCGGCGCCAGCGTCGCGCGCACGAAGCCGGAACGCCCGATCGACTGCGCGAAGATGGTGTAGGCCTGGTCGCCGGTTGGCTCGACCAGCACGTCATAGGTTTCGGCAACGGAAATCCGGAATTCGTCGACCGGCACGGGCTCGACGTCCTGTCCGTCCGCAGCGATCACCATCATTTTCAGACCCGGAATGCGAACGTCGAAGATCGTCGTCGCCGAGCCGTTGATGAAGCGCAGCCTGACTTTCTCACCCGGACGGAACAAGCCGGTCCAGTTCCTGTCCGTAGGCGTACCATTGATCAGGTAGGCCATCCTCACGCCCAGGTTGCGGCTGGCGGTCACGTCGCTGAAGTCCGTCGGCAACATGCGCATCTGGTTCCACATCTTGCGCTTGTCGAGCGCGGCCCCGAGGCCGTTCTTCCGTATGTCGTCCAGGAACTGGCCGATGGTCGGCTGGTTGGTGTTGAAGAAGTCGCTCATTTTCTTGAGCTTGGCAAAGACCTTGGCAGGATCGCCATCGACCCAGTCCGACAGCATGACGACGTAGTCACGGTCCGCCTTCACCCGTTCACCGTTCTTCGGCTCGATCACGATCGAACCGGCCAGGCCGCTCTGCTCCTGGAATTCGGAATGGCTGTGGTACCAGTAGGTCCCGCTCTGCTTGACCTGGAAGCGATAGGTGAAGGTCTGGCCCGGAGGAATCCCGGTGAAACTGATGCCGGGCACGCCGTCCATCTCCGCCGGCACCAGGATGCCGTGCCAGTGAATGGAACTCGTGACCGGCAGCCGGTTGGTCACGCGCAGCGTCACGGTGTCGCCCTCGCTCCAGTACAGGACCGGCCCAGGAACCTGGCCGTTGACCGCGGTGGCGACCTGCGGTGCGCCAGTGAAGTTGACCGGCGCCGGCACGATCTCCAGGTCGAATTCGGTGCCGCGCAAGATCGGCTGCGCGGCCTGACCGGCTGCCAGCAGTCTGGCTGGGACCAGCCCGGCGAGGGCGGCGGCCCCTGCGCCCTGCAGGAGCCGTCGTCGCCACCGGTTCACGGCACTCTCCTCAAAAACACGTTGCTGCATGAAGTATTCCCCTAGATGAAGTGATGAAACAATTGCCGCAGTACGGGCCCGCGTCGCGCACGCAGGCGCACTCGCAGCAAACCTCGCTGCGCAGCTACGTGGCGGATGCGGCCTGCGCGCACTCCCAAAGCGTGCGGGCTCCGCGCGTGTTTCGTCGATATCGAAGTTCGAATGAAGATGAATGGCTGGCAGGCATCGATCGATGGCATGTCGCGTGCATCCCGCATGCGCGACGTCTCCGACGGATGCCGGGAGAGCGTTCAGCCCACCTGGGAAGTCAACCGCGTGGCGGTCGCTCTATGCGGGATGGGATCCAGCCCGTGAAGGAGGAGATTGGGGAAACGGAGTCAGTTGCAAACTGCTCTGCTGGAAACCCAGCAACTGCGAACGGCGGGGGCGCCGAGGCGCCGATATAGCCGGCACTGCACGCCCGGCAGGAAGAATGCTTTTGGTGGGCGCCACTATCGCAGGGCATGTCATGATCTGCGGCGACGCTGGCGTGCGCTTGTGCGGTCGACTGGGTCATCGACATCGCCATCTCATGCTCGTCGCAGTCATCCATGACCGTAGCTTCCGGGCTTGCCGATGTGGTATGCGCCATTCTGCATGGCGATGTGATCGTGGCGGCGATGCCCTGCACGGGCAGCGACACGATCAGTATCCATAGCATGAGGACTCGAACGAATGGGCGCATGTAAATCAATCTAGCACATGCAAAAATGACATGTCCGCACGATACGGCACCGCAACGTTCGAAGCTTACCTGCCGATGGGATTGCCGATACTTTCGCATATGCTAGAATCGACGTGTGAAAGCCATCCTGAAAGTCTTGATCGTCTGGATGACGTTGCTGGCGGTGCCGCTCCAAGGCTTCGCTTCCGCGACGATGTCCTTCTGTGTGCCGCCAGTGGCGGCACTGGACAGTCACGACCACGAATCGATGGCCGACGACGTCGACATGTCCAGTGCTCACGCCCATGACGAGCACACGGGTCCGGACATACAGGCCGATCATCATCCCGCGTCTCATCATCAGGCCGGCAAGTGTGCCACCTGTGCGACATGCAGCGTCTGTTTGTCGATGGCACCGTCGTTCGTTGCCGTGCTACCGGCAACTGCTTCTTCGTCAACAACCATTCCCTTTGACCGGCATCTCTTGCCATCGGTCTACCTTGCGCTTCTAGAGCGACCTCCACGCGTCTGACCTTTCACACTGCTGAACGTTTCGTTCCTGCCAAGGCACGGACGTACCTGGCTACGCCTTCGTTGCCGGCACCTCAGCGTGCACAGCCCTTCTTTATCTGTAACTAAAACGGACCGCGTCAGGCCGGCAAGCGCCGTCGCGCGTCCACTGCAATTGAGTTTTGACTGTTTTGGAGCTTCAAATGACTCGTTTTTCTTCCCTGTTCAGCACCCTCCTCGTTTCCGCCGGCCTTGCACTGGCAACGGCCAATACATCGGCACAGATGCAGATGCAGGACCACAGCCAGCACCACGCCGCGCCTGCCGCTTCGCAGGATGATGCGAATGCGCTGACCGATGGCGAGGTCAAGAAAGTCGACAAGGACACCGGCAAGCTGACGGTACAACATGGCCCGCTGACCAATCTAAACATGCCTGGTATGACCATGTCCTTCAAGGTGCAGGATCCGGCAATGCTCGACCAAGTGAAAACTGGCGACAAGATCCGACTGCGTGTCGAACGCATCAACGGGACCTTCACCGTGACCAAACTGGAAGCGGCCAACTAAAGCTGCAGGCGTTCTGTCGGCGCTGCGGGCAGAACGCTCCACACCCATACCTCGACCCAACCAAAGAATCAGGAATAAAAACATGCCCATCAAACACATTTTGGCCCTGGCCACCTTCGCTTTCGCAAGTACCGTAACTTCGGTCGCATTCGCACACGCCAAGTTGCAATCATCGGATCCCCAAGCCGGCAGCACGCTCGGAGATGCACCGAAGCAGGTGCGCCTCAAGTTCAACGAGGCGCTCGAGCCTGCGTTCAGCAAAATCAAAGTGATGGGACCCCAAAATAACGAAATCCCGGTCACCGCGACCACCGTCGACAAGGCGGATCCTACCGTCATGACGGCGCCGCTACCACCGCTGTCCTCGGGCGAGTATCACATCCAGTGGTCGACGATGACCCACGACGGCCATAAGGCAAAGGGCGAAGTCACGTTCAAGGTCAAGTGATGGGGCTGGACCTGCAAGCTGTCCAGCACGTCGTCACTGCCCTCCTGAACGTCGCGGTAGCCCTCGTCACGGGAGCGAGCGCTTCGCGCTTGTGGATTAGTCGTGACGCATCCAGCTGGGCCGACGCGCGCCGCCAGTCCGTCCGCAAGACTGCCTTGACCGGTGTCGTCGTCGCTCTGGCCGCGAACGCGGCGCTGTTGTGGCTGGAATCGGCGGCCATGGCCGAGGTCCCAGTGACTGAAGCGGCTGGCGCCACCTGGTCGATGCTGACCTCGACACACCTTGGGCTCGCGTGGTCCATTGGGATGTTCGGGCTAGCCATGGCTACCTTCGGAACCTGCATGCGCGGCGATCGCAACCAGGTGCCTGCACTGCTGACTTTGGCGGCGCTTGCCGTATTCTGGTACACGCGCGGCATGGTCAGCCACGCCGCCAGCGAAGGCGACTTCAGCCTGCCCTTGCTGGCGGACTGGATCCACCTCGGCCTGATCAGCCTATGGGTCGGTGAAGTGTTCCTTGCTGGCGGGGTCATGTTGAGGGCAACCGAAAACATGGCCACGGCCGACAGACGCGCGCGGGCGGCTTATGTAGCGTCCCTATCCGGCTCGGCGACGTTCGCGCTTACCGGCATCTTGGCCACGGGCCTGTATGCAAGCTGGCGCAACCTGGGCGGATTCGAAAACCTGGTCGGCAACCCGTATGGCAAAACGCTTGTAGCGAAGCTGCTGCTCGTAGGCGTTGCGACGATGCTGGGTGGGATCAATCGCTTTGTCGTGATGCCGCCGTGGCTCGCGCGCGAGTCCGCAGGAAATGCCGCCCCCGAGCTTTTACCGATGCGGTTCAAGCGCATACTTTGGATCGAAGCGCTTGTATTGCTTGCGGTCGTTGTTCTGGCGGCCTGGCTTGCATCGACATCGCCCCCGGGCGAACAGATGTAGGACGTTCCAGCTGAGTGATAGTTGATTTGACGCTGGCAGCCGACCATATCCGTCGGCGCCAGCACTTAGGAGAAGGATTATGTTAATCGGAAAATTCAGAAATCTCGCGGTCGCTGCCCTGATCGGGCTGCCGACGCTCGCCAGCGCCGCAACCCAGGCCGTCGAGGTCTACAAGACCGCAACCTGCGGCTGCTGTGAAGAATGGGCCAAGCACCTGCGGGCCAACGGATTCAAGGTCAATGCGCACGATGTCGCCAATCCATCCGACACCCGCGAGAAAATGGGCATTCCCAATCGGCTCGGCTCATGCCACACGGCAGTTGTCGGCGGTTATGCGATCGAAGGGCATGTGCCAGCCGCTGAGATCAAGCGGCTGCTTGCTGCGAAGCCGAAAGCGAAAGGGCTGGCCGTGCCGGCCATGCCGCCTGGCTCTCCTGGAATGGAGGGCCCAACGCGCATGCCGTACGACGTGCTACTGGTCCGCAACGACGGCAGTACGACGGTCTACAAGCACTACGACTGAGCGATCGGGCGCCTGCAGTTACTTCGCCGTGCCCCGCAGGCGCAGCGCGTTGGTGATCACGGATACCGAGCTCAGACTCATCGCCAACGCCGCGATCATCGGTGACAGCAGGCGGCCGGTGAACGGATAAAGCACGCCTGCTGCCAAAGGAATCCCGAGCGCGTTGTAGAAAAAAGCGAAGGCCAGATTCTGCCGCATGTTGCGCACGGTCTCCAGCGACAGCAGGCGCGCCCGCGCGATACCGCGCAGGTCGCCCTTGACCAAGGTGACGTGGGCCGAGTTGATGGCGACATCCGTTCCGGTACCCATCGCGATACCGACATTGGCCTTGGCCAGTGCGGGGGAGTCGTTGATGCCATCCCCTGCCATCGCAACCGTTTTCCCCTGCGCCTGCAGCCTTTCCACCAGTGCCAGCTTGTCCTGCGGCTTGACCTCGCCGTAGACTTCCGGGATGCCAAGCTTGGCCGCAACCGACCTGGCGGTCGTGACACCGTCGCCGGTCGCCATGACGACCGTGATGCCAGCCTCCTTGAGCGTTGCCAGCGCTTCCGGCGTGGTCTGCTTGACCGGGTCGGATACCGCCACCAGCCCTAGGAGCTGCCGATCGGCCGCCAGGTACATGACGCTTGCACCTTCCTGGCGCCAGCTTTCCGCCTGGGCCGTGAGTGGCTTCCAGTCGACCTTTTCGATGTCCATAAGCGCGGTATTTCCGAGGGCAATGCGCTTGCCCTCGACAACTCCACGCACGCCGATGCCGCTGGACGATTCGAAGGACTCCGGCTTGGCCAGGCCCAGCCCGCGGCTTAGCGCCTCGGCCACAATCGCATGGGCCAGCGGGTGTTCGCTGCCCTGGTCGATGCTGGCAGCGATCCGCAACACCTCCTGTTCGTCCCCGCCCGGGATCGCAGCGGCCGAATGGAACGCCGGCTTGCCTTCGGTGAGTGTCCCCGTCTTATCGACGATGAGGGTATCGATCTTGCGCATGCTCTCGATGGCCGCCGCATCGCGGAACAGGATGCCCTGCGTGGCGCCGCGGCCGGTAGCGGCCATGATGGACATTGGCGTCGCCAGCCCGAGCGCGCACGGGCAGGCAATAATCAGCACCGAGACGGCATTTACGAAGCCGTACACCCAGCTCGGCTCCGGACCGAAAAGCCCCCACCCGAGCAGCGTCAGCAAGGCTATGGTCACGACAATCGTCACGAAGTAGCCGGCCACCACGTCGGCCAGGCTCTGCATGGGCGCGCGCGAACGCTGTGCCTGGGCGACCATCTGGACGATTTGCGACAGCATGGTCTCCGAGCCCACTTTTTCCGAGCGCACGACCAGACTGCCGCTGGCATTGATGGTTGCACCGATTACCTTGTCGCCCGGGCGCTTGGTTACGGGCACAGGCTCGCCGGTCAGCATGGACTCGTCGACCGCGCTTTCGCCCTCCAGGACAGTGCCGTCGACCGGCACCTTTTCGCCTGGCCGCACACGGAGCGCATCGCCGACGTGTACATGAGTCAAAGGAATGTCTTCTTCCGTGCCATCGGCGTTGATGCGGCGCGCCGTTTTCGGCGCCAGGCCCAGCAGGGATTTGATTGCTGCCGAGGTCTGCGAGCGTGCGCGCAGCTCCAGGATCTGTCCCAGTAGAGTCAGCGAAATGATGGCCGCGGCCGCCTCATAGTACACACCGATGCGTCCATGCATGGCAAAGGTTTGCGGAAATAGTCCGGGCGCGACGGTTGCGACTACGCTGTAGCAGTACGCTGCTGCGACGCCGAGCCCAATCAGCGTCCACATGTTGGGGCTGCGATTGCTGATGGACTGCACCCCGCGTGTAAAGAACGGCCATCCGGCCCACAGCACGACCGGTGTGCTCAGCACGAGTTCGATCCAGCTTTGCCCGGGCAAGCCTCCTGTGAAGAACCGGTGCCCCGCCATCGCAAGGACGGTCACAATGACCGTCAGCGGCAGGGTCCACCAGAAACGGCGCTTGAAGTCCACTAGTTCCGGATTTTCTTCCTCTTCCAAGGACGGGAGCATGGGCTCGAGCGTCATGCCGCAAATCGGGCAGTTGCCAGGCTGCGGCTGCTGGATTTCAGGATGCATCGGGCAGGTATAGATCGTGCCTTCCGGCGCGGCGGGCGCCGGTTCATTGGCAGCGAGGCCTATATACTGCTGGGGCGACACCCGGAACTTGTCCATGCACCTGGCGCTGCAGAAATGATAAGTTTGCCCCTCGTGCCGAATTTCCCTGGCGGGGTCGGCGCCGACTTTCATTCCGCAGACCGGGTCAGTGAATGGCTTATCCCCAGTTCCGCTCTCATGGCGCACTCCGTGCCCAGGGCCATGCTCATGATGATGTTCGTGGCCGTCGTGATCGTGATGCGGCTGGTCGTTCATATCGGAACCTTTCCTGGACTCGTTATTGCAAGTTCACATTGGGTACATCCGGCTCAGTCAGCCGCTACCTGAGTAGCCGGATAGCCGGCAGCGGTAATCGCGGCGGCGACTGCATCCGGTGCTCTCGCGCTTTCCACACGGACGAGCTTGTCTTTCAACAGCACCTCGACTTTTGCATCCGGATCCAAGGTCTGCACGGTCCGGGTAACCCGGCTGGCGCAGCCGCCGCAGGACATCTTTTCTACCTTAAGCGTGTACATTGCTTTCCTCCTGTCTGATTGCTCCGATTACAATGTAGACCTTCCCATGATAGGAAGGTCAAGCTCTATCTGTGGTGATTTCACCGCGTAGACATATGATAATTGCCAGTGCCCAAAGAGACCGCTTAACTCGTATTTCCAAGAAGCGGCAGGCCATAAGGGACAGCGAAGGTAATCAGGGCCGGAGCAATCACGATTCAGAAAAAGAACTTGTAGATTGTCTGCGCTTGGGCCACACCTACGCCACTCAATTCGTCTACACGCTCTGAGACGAGCCTGAATAGACGCGTTACCCGAACCGAAAGAGTTAAATACTCGCCATTTAAGGTCGGTATAATTGACAACAAAATGTGGCGGTCCTAGACTACATCCTGACCATGAGACTTCCTCGCACATCCCGACTGATTGCCGCAACAATACTGCTGTTTAGCATATTGTTCATGCAGCTCGCTGTGTCGGCCTATGCGTGCCCAGCTCTGAACTTGGGAAATGACGATCAGTTGACCTCGTCCGTGCATGCGAAGCCAGCCGACATGGTCGCATGCCAGGACATGGATATGGAACAGCCCAGCCTGTGCCATGCGTCCCACCAGACAGACAAGCAATCGCTCGACAAGCCGGCGACGCCACCGTTGGCGCCTTTCGTGGCGGTAGGGTACGGGCTTCCGATAAGCCTGAACACATTGACGTACCAGCGGCCTCTCGGCTGGCCTGCTCCCGCCTTCCTCACCTATGCGACGGCACCGCCCATAGCCATTCGCAACTGCTGTTTCCGCATTTGATCCTTCAGTTTGCATGATTCCTCATCGCTGCGCTTTTGCGCGGGCGGTGTTACTCAATGCATTCTGGAGGTTTGATGTTTTCCCCACATATCATGGCGTCGCAAATGACGCCTTGTTCGGCTGTTCGGTCTTCCCGGGCTGTCCTTCTTCTTGTATTTGCTGTCTCGCTTGTCCTTGGCAATCCTACGTTTGCCGCTGAAACGCCATTGACGCTGGCTGAAGCCCAGCAGCGGGCCATCGAGCGATCGCGAATGCTGGCGGCAAAAGACTACGCTGTCCAGTCCTCACGGGAGATGTCGGTCGCTGCCGGTCAGCTCCCAGATCCAGTCCTGAAGGTCGGTATCGATAACCTGCCGATCAATGGACAAGATCGCTTCAGCTTGACGCGTGACTTCATGACGATGCGACGGGTCGGTGTCATGCAAGAGCTGACGCGTTCCGACAAACGTCGCCTGCGTGCCGAACGGTTTGAACGCGAAGCGGAAAAGTCGATTGCGGAGAAAGCGGCCACGGCCGCGACAATCGAACGCGAGACCGCTTTGGCCTGGCTGGACCGTTACTACGCCGAAGCCATGTCGGCCGCAGTAGCCGAACAGATAGATCAGGCGAAGCTGGAAATCCAGGCGGCCGAGTCCGCGTATCGGGCCGGCCGCGGCAACCAGGCCGACATCTTCAGTTCGCGCAGCGCACTTGCGGCCCTGGAGGACAAGGCTAGCGATATCGACCGCCGCATCGGCAACGCTAAAATCGCACTGGCTCGGTGGATCGGTGACGCGGCGCAGCAGCCGTTGGGCGCCAAACCGGCGGTCGATACCATCCGCCTCAACGAGGCCACACTCGACACCCAGCTTAACCACCACCCAGAACTTGCCGTGCTGGCCAGGCAGGAAGACATCGCAGTCGCAGAAGCGCAACTTGCAAGAGCCAACAAGAAAGCGGACTGGAGCGTCGAGGTCGCAGTGCAACAACGCGGCCCAGGGTATTCGGACATGGTGTCAATCGGCCTTTCGGTGCCCCTGCAGTGGGACCAGAAAAACCGCCAGGATCGCGAACTGTCTTCCAAGCTGGCTCAGGTCGAACGGGCGAGGGCCGAGCGCGAAGATATGTTGCGTGCCCATGTCGCCGAAGTGCGTGCCATGTTGAACGAGTGGCATACGGACAGGCAGCGACAAACCCGGTATGAGAAAGAACTGACCCCTCTGGCCAACTCCAGAACAACCGCGATCGTTGCCGCCTACCGGGGCGGAAAAGCCACGCTGGCGGACGTCATCGCCGCTCGTCGCAGTGAAATCGAAGTGCGCCTGCAGGCATTACAACTCGAGCAGGAAACCGACCGCTTGTGGGCGCAATTGAATTTTCTCTTTCCGCAAAACGGCGGTCCCGGCCACTGAAAAGCCGGGCGAACAAGGATTTTTATATGGATACTAAAAAAATAACAATTGCTCTGCTCGTGGCTGCTGCATTGGGCGCTGGTGGGTATGGCGTGTACAAGCTCGGCATGAATCAAGGGATGGGGATGTCAACCGTTCCACAAACGGCGTCCTCCGCCCAAGGGGCAGGTGTGAATCAAGCCAATGGACGCAAGGTGCTTTACTGGCACGACCCGATGGTCCCGGGCCAGAAATTCGACAAGCCGGGCAAGTCACCGTTCATGGACATGGAACTGGTGCCCGTGTATGCGGATGAGGCTGGCGACGAAGGCAAGATCAGCATCAGTCCTCGCGTTGAACAGAACTTGGGTGTTCGTACCGCCGAAGTCACGAAAGCCAGGTTTGCCGCCAATGTGGAAGCTGTTGGCAACGTCGCGTACAACGAGCGTGACGTCGCCGTGGTACAGGCGCGTAGCAACGGCTATGTCGAGCGGCTTTTCGTGCGTGCAGCGCTTGACCCGGTAAAGAAAGGCCAGCCGCTGGCCGCACTGTATGTACCCGACTGGGTAGCAGCACAGGAGGAATACCTCACCGCAATGAAAATGAACGGTCCCGGGACGGACGGACTGGCGGAAGGGGCGCGACAGCGTATGCGCCTGGCGGGCATGACGGATGCGCAGATCCGTAGCGTCGAGTCCAGCGGCAAGGTGCAGCCCCGTTTGACCGTCAGCTCGCCGATCAATGGCGTGATCGGAGAACTGACAGTCCGTGAAGGGATGACGATCGCATCGGGCGCACCTATGTTCCGGATCAATGGACTCAGCACGGTCTGGATCAACGCCGAGCTTCCTGAAGCCGCATCGGCCGAGGTGCGCCCAGGCACACCGGTGGAAGCCCGTACCCCTGCCCTGCCGGGCACAGTATTGAAGGGCAAGGTCAGCGCGATCCTGCCTGAAGTCGAGGCGGCAACGCGCACATTGAAAGCGCGGGTCGAGCTGGCCAATCCCGGACAGCGACTGGTGCCGGGCATGTTTGCCACCGTGAACTTTACGCCCGCGGCGAGCGCGGAAACCTTGACGGTGCCGACGGAAGCAGTCATCCAGACCGGTAAGCGCAGTGTCGTGATGCTTGAACAGGGTCAAGGCAAATTCATGCCCGTCGATGTCCAGATCGGCCGCGAGAGCAACGGCCAGACCGAAATCCTCAAAGGTCTCGACGTCGGGCAAAAAGTTGTTGTTTCAGGCCAGTTCCTGATCGATTCCGAAGCCAGCCTGCGAGGCACCACGAACCGGCTGAGCGGTCCTGCGCCGGCGGGAGACTCCAAGCCAAGCGCAGGGCCAACGACACATCGTGCGCATGGCAAGGTGGAGAACATCAACAAGGATGAAATCACGTTTTCGCACGATCCGATCCCGAGCATGCAGTGGCCGGCGATGACAATGGGGTTCAAGGTCCCGGCAGGAGGTGTACCGAAAGATCTGGCGGTCGGCGACATGATGAACTTCGAATTCCAGCAGACCAAGGACGGAGCGTTCCAGATCACCAGCATGTCCCCTGCCGGCCCGTCGATGCAGGGCATGAGCGGAATGGGAGACTCCAGGAAATGATCGCCAAACTCATTCGCTGGTCGATCCTCAATCGCTTCCTGGTCCTGCTTGCGACACTCGGCATCACGGCCTGGGGCATCTATGCGCTGCAACGTACGCCTCTGGATGCGCTGCCCGACCTGTCCGACGTGCAGGTGATCATCCGCACATCCTATCCCGGCCAGGCGCCACAAATTGTCGAGAATCAGGTGACTTATCCGCTGACGACGACAATGCTGTCGGTACCCGGCGCGAAAACGGTGCGCGGCTATTCTTTCTTTGGCGACTCCTTCGTCTACATCCTGTTCGAGGACGGCACCGACCCCTACTGGGCACGCTCGCGCGTACTGGAATATTTGAACCAGGTTCAGTCGCGCCTGCCGCCACAGGCAAAGACAGCGCTCGGGCCGGATGCCAGTGGCGTTGGCTGGGTGTACGAGTATGCCCTGGTCGACCGTAGCGGCAAGATGGACCTGTCGCAGCTGCGCGCGTTCCAGGACTGGTTCCTCAAGTACGAGCTCAAGACGGTACCCAATGTGTCGGAAGTCGCAAGCCTGGGCGGCATGGTTCGTCAATACCAGATCGTCCTCGATCCTGACAAGCTGCGGGCCTACAACATCGCGCATAACGTGATCATCGACGCCGTGCAAAAGGCCAACCAGGAGGCCGGTGGCTCCGTGCTCGAGCTGGGCGAAGCCGAATACATGGTGCGTGCGAGCGGTTATCTGCAATCGCTCGACGATTTTCGCAAGATCCCACTGATGACCTCCCAGGCTGGTGTTCCCGTCCTGCTCGGAGACGTCGCGCGAATCCAGCTGGGACCGGAAATGCGGCGCGGCATCTCCGAGCTGAACGGCGAAGGCGAAGTGGCGGGTGGCGTGATCGTTATGCGCTCAGGGAAGAATGCACTGGAAACCATCGACGCGGTGAAAGCCAAACTGGCGTCTCTCAAGTCGAGTTTGCCTCCGGGCGTGGAGATCGTTCCGACCTATGACCGCTCGAACCTCATCCAGCGCGCTGTCGACAACCTCAGGGATAAGTTGGTGGAGGAGTTCATCGTTGTTGCGGTGGTGTGCGCAATCTTCCTGTTCCATCTGCGCTCCGCGCTGGTCGCGATCGTGACATTACCGATCGGTATTCTGACCGCCTTCATCATCATGCATTACCAGGGGGTGAACGCGAACATCATGTCGCTCGGCGGTATTGCGATCGCGGTAGGCGCCATGGTGGACGCCGCCGTCGTCATGATCGAGAACGCACACAAGCATATCGAAGCGTGGAATCACAAGCATCCCGGCGCAAAACTCGACGGAGAAGCGCGCTGGCGGGTCATTGGGGACGCCGCCGCCGAAGTCGGTCCGGCACTGTTCTTTTCGCTGTTGATCATTGTGCTGTCGTTCATTCCGGTGTTTACGTTGGAAGCGCAGGAAGGACGGCTGTTCTCACCGCTTGCCTTCACGAAGACGTATTCGATGGCAGCCGCCGCGGGGCTGGCCGTGACCTTGATCCCGGTGCTGATGGGTTACCTGATCCGCGGACGGATTCCCGACGAACAGAAGAATCCGCTGAATCGCTTCCTGATCGTCCTGTACCGGCCGTTACTGGATGGCGTGCTGCGCTTTCCCAAGTCGACCCTGGTCGTCGCCGCCATGATTGCCGCCATCACCGTCTGGCCGATGACCCGGCTCGGCGGCGAATTCATGCCGCCTCTCGACGAAGGCGACCTTCTTTACATGCCGTCGGCGCTACCAGGGCTTTCGGTTGGCAAGGTGTCGCAGTTGTTGCAACAAACGGACCGCCTGATCAAGACGGTACCGGAAGTGCAAAGCGTCTTCGGCAAGGCGGGACGGGCCGAGACGGCGACCGACCCTGCTCCACTGGAGATGTTCGAGACCACGATCCAGTTCAAGCCAAAGGATCAATGGCGGCCGGGAATGACACCGGATAAGCTGGTGGAAGAACTGGACCGCGTGGTCAAGGTGCCTGGGCTTTCCAACATCTGGGTCCCACCGATCCGCAACCGCATCGACATGCTGGCCACCGGAATCAAGAGTCCGGTCGGGGTCAAGGTGGCCGGTACCAGTCTGCAGGAGATCGACCGCGTTGCTGGCGAAATCGAACGGATCGTCAAGACGGTGCCCGGCGTTTCATCGGCACTTGCCGAACGTCTCAACGGTGGACGTTATATTGACGTCAATATCAATCGTGACCAGGCAGCGCGCTACGGCTTGAATATCGCCGATGTGCAGAGTGTCGTGTCGGCGGCAATCGGCGGCGACAACATCGGCGAGACCGTCGAAGGCCTGCAGCGATTCCCGATCAATGTCCGCTATCCACGCGAAGTCAGGGATTCAGTCGAGAACCTCCGCCAGTTGCCGGTCCTGACGCCGCGCGGCGCACAGATTCGCCTGGGAGATGTAGCGACGGTCCGCATCAATGACGGCCCGCCCATGCTCAGGAGCGAAAATGCACGGCTGTCTGGCTGGGTGTACGTCGACATCCGCGGGCGTGACATGAGCTCGGTGGTGCGGGACATGCAGCAGGCTGTCGCCAAGCAGGTCAAGCTGCAGCCTGGCTATTCGATTTCGTGGTCCGGTCAGTTCGAATACCTGGAACGCGCCAGCGCGAAGCTCAAGGTTGTCGTACCGGCGACGCTGCTGGTGATCTTTGTCCTTCTCTATCTGACATTCAAGCGCTTTGACGAAGCCATCCTGATCATGGCCACCCTGCCGTTCGCACTGGCAGGCGGCGTCTGGCTGCTCTGGATGCTCGGCCATCACCTGTCTGTCGCCAGCGCGGTCGGCTTCATTGCCCTTGCCGGCGTCGCGGCCGAGTTCGGGGTGATCATGCTGCTCTACCTGAAGCAGGCCTGGGAGGCTCACGTCACTGTCGGAAAGTCATCCGAGGCCGATTTGTTGGACGCCATTCGGGAAGGGGCGGTACAGCGCGTCCGGCCAAAAGCCATGACTGTGGCGGTGATCATTGCAGGCCTTGTTCCGATCATGATCGCGTCCGGCACCGGCTCGGAAATCATGCAACGTATTGCTGCGCCGATGGTCGGCGGCATGTTGTCCGCGCCATTGCTGTCCATGTTTGTGGTTCCGGTTGTGTACCTGTTGATGCGCCGCCGGGAGTTACGAAAAGAGAACGCGCGAAGACCCGCCCACCAGGAGGCCAACTATGAAACTACATGAGCTTACCTCTGCACGGTGTCTCAAGGTCCGGCTCGTTTAGCAGGCCAGAGCGTAGACGGTTAAAACTTGCTGCAGGCAGGTTTGGTCGAGTTCAGTTTTCGCAGTCGTTGAAGGAGTCAATCATGAAAAAATTTCTTGTCACCCTACTCAGCGTGATGTCATTCGCTACCGCTTTGCCGGCGTTCGCCGGTCCTGATTGGCAAATCATCGAGCACGGACGCAAGGTCAAGGCGGAGCGCATGCGACAGGAACAAGCTCAGCGCACCCAAGATGAGCAACAGAAAACCTTGCAATTGCCGGGTAACCAAACCGACAAGGAACAGATGATAAAGGCGTGCATGGAAATGATGAACAAGTCAAAGCAGCAGGCTGATCATTAATGAACCCGTATCGGCAATCTTAGCCACAACAACTTGGCGTCCCGTCGCGGACTCAAGACTTTACTTTTATTCACTTGAGGAGAATTCTCATGAAACGTTTTGCCCAACTGGCCTTTATTTCTGCACTGACCATTTCCGGAACCGCCTTCGGCCAGACAGGCGACATGAAGGGCATGGAAATGAAAAAGGGTTGCATGGACATGAAGGATATGAAAGGCATGGACATGAACAATATGAAAGGCATGAATATGGAGGGATGTAAGGAGATGATGAAGGAGAACACTGCCGACAGCAAAGTCCAAGGTACCTCCAAGGAAGGCACAGTACACAAGACGTCAGCCGTGGTGAAATCGGTAGATCCGGCCAACGGCAAGGTGACACTTGCCCATGACCAGGTAAAGACCCTGAACTGGCCGGCAATGACGATGACTTTCGGCGTCAAGGACAAGTCTTTGCTCGACAAGCTCGCAGTCGGAAAGAAAGTGGACGTTGAGTTCACGCAGCAAGGATCGAACTACGTCGTTTCAGCAGTTAAATAAGCGGAATACGGGTCTTCAGCTCGGGTTCTATTCGTCAGCACAGTGACAATCCGGGTAGCCGCGACGGTAGATCCGCCATCGCCGCTGTGCTGATTCTAATTGCTCGCGAGTTTTAGCTAATAACGCCCCGGAACCCGTAGCGTAGATAATTGCGTTCGTGAAGCGCTCGCCGAACATGATGGCGAATTGGTTTGCAACCTGCTTCCAGGTGCGCTGCGGCATCTTCCAATTTTTCTCGATGTTGCGCAAGGCCAGAAATAACAATTTGGTCGCGGCCTCGTCGCTCGGGAAGTGACCGCGGTTCTTGACGATCTTGCGAAGGGGCATATGCAGGCTCTCGATGGCGTTGGTCGTGTAGATAATCGTGCGCACTTCCGGCGGGTAGGCAAAGAAGGGAATCACCTGCTACCATTGAAGTCGCCACATCGCGGCTACAGTCGGGAATTTGGTGTCCCATGGTCCGGCTGCAAACGCATCCAGCGCCGCTTCGGCCAGCTCGGCGTTGGCGGCGTGGTAAATCGGCTTGAGCACCGCTGCCAGTTCCTTACGGTCCTTCCAGGCCGCTAGCGTGGTCGAGTTGCGGATCAGGTGCACGATGCACGTCTGGATCTGCGCCTGTGGATACACGGCCTTGATGGGCTCCGGGAAGCCGCGCAGGCCATCGACGACGGCGATCAGGACATCGTCCAGGCCACGGTTCTTGAGTTCGTTAAAAACCCTCAGCCAGAACTTGGCGCCTTCGGTCTGTTCGATCCACAGTCCCAGCACCTCCTTACGGCCATCGGCACGAATGCCCAAGGCCAGATACACGGCCTTGTTTTTGACGCTGCCTTCATCCCGGATTTTCAGGCGCAGAGCATCGAAATACACGATCGGATACATCGTTTCAAGCGGCCTTTGCTGCCATTGCGTGACCTCTTCGAGCACCTCGTCGGTGATAGTCGAAATCAGGTCCGGCGACACCTCAGTGCCGTACAGTTCCAGCAAATGCGCCTGAATCTCGCACACGCTCATTCCACGGGACCTTGACATTGGTGCCAATTTGCTGGGACGGTGGTGCAGAGACGCCAACGTGGAGGGCCCTGCCAAGAATCCGTTGGGGCTATAACCAGATGACGCCGGTCCGCGGGCCAACCCTCGATGTCATCGTCCAGTGCTAGCCAGCGCTCGCCCCCCCCCCCGTTCTTCGGCATCGCCGGTAATGGCGTCATGTCTCCGCTGCGGGGGGAACCGCAGCATCGAACCCTGCCAGATTGTCCCTACTACTCGCGCGCGCAGCGCCGGTGGCAGCTGCTGCACAGCAAATTCGTAGCCCAGTATTCGCACCCAACTAGTCGCTAGCGATATACGAACCTCTGGAAATGCCTCCAAAATACATGCTAAAAGTGGTGCATTCTCGAAGAGAAGGCGATCCGTCGGCCGCCCATTTTGATATATCCGCGGCCGTAACGGCTCAGCCTTAGTAATGCGTACATCAGATGGGTGCAGAACGCCATCATAATCGAGATAGAGTATAGGGCCCATACAAAATAATCTACGCCTGCGAGAGCGAAAACGCGTACAACTCTCTACAGCATATTAAACTCCGGCCTTGATTTCGTTTAGACCCACTAAACCATAAGTTCAAATCCAGTTATCGCCAGCGGCTTGCCGCGACGATTACCGTGCTGCCGGAGCGTGTGGACTTCAAGGGACATTGCGGCCAAAGCGTCAGTGTTCTGCTGCGCTCACGATAATGGACGAGCGTAGACTGGTTCACGCTATCCCAATCCATTAAAAACGCCAGCATAAGCGTCCTCGATTGTCGTCAATAAATTGATGGTAACGGCCGAGAGTACATATACGCTAAGTGTACACGCAGTATTCCAATCTCAACAAATGCTCTCTTACCAACTGTACCTCACCAGCCTGCACTAAATCAGCTGGCCGCATTCCGTTGAAGGCGAGCGCTGGCTTGGTAAACCAGTCCCAAGCGGCTGAATAGTCATTTCCAAACACGCGAAAAACATAGGGCGAGATGGCATTCCATATCTTTAGATTCCCGCCGAAAATTACATAAGTTTTTCGTACGTTATAACGGATGGCGCGGTTAAGATGAAAATACCGCCGCTTCTTACGATTTCTTGCATTCATACTCTGGAACCTGACTGCTATTGCGAAACAGTTGAATACCGGCAGGCGGGGTACTATACGGACGCCGACATGGGAACTGACCAATTTAGGATATCTCCCATGCGCCGAACAATCCACTTTGCTTCGCTCAATGTCATCCAAGATTTACTCAATATGTCCAAGTACCATTGGAGCATCTCGGATTCGGTCCGACGCGTCAACTTGTCGGCCTTATCTCGCTTGGCTTCAGAAGCGAGGTCTTGCGCAATCTCTTCACAGCCTATCCAACGCTCATACACCTCAGGAGGCGTAGACCCCGCAGGGTAGAACGTACCTTTGTACTGCACTACAAGGATTTTCAGCTGAGTACCCGGAACCGCGCCGGTCGAGACGCCACGAGGAAAATCTGACGGAACTTTCGCGTACTCGCTTTCGTCATATTCGGTCATAGCACGATCCCATTTTCACGTTTGACAAACACTCCGACTGCTGGGGATAGGAGCGGAAATGTAAAACGATCTTTCTACCGCATCTACCTTCGCCTCAAACCGCGAAGCTTACGAGCCTAAGAACAATAAAAAAACCATAAGTACCCATGCGAAACCACGGGTCTCCGTCATTTAGAGCGACCTCCATGCCACACAACTTTAGTTTAATAGCATGCACATTTACGCTTGCACAACTTAAATGCTGACGTCCTTAGAAACCCGGGTCAAATTCCTTTGCCTCCGACCAAACACAGCGCGGAGCAACGATATCTTCCCCACTTACCTCAAGGAAATCATCTTTCTCGACTGACCCGTCGGCCGCTACAAAAATTCGCGCAAACCCGCCTTCGGCTACGGCCCCTTCCAAAATCTTAACAATTCGCTTTAACTGGAAATTTCCTCTACCATCTCGCCGCGTTTGAACATGAATCCGAAAATCAGAAATTTTCTCGCAAAGACAGAAATCAAAAATGTCCTCAACCTTATCGAATATGAAGCGCTGCTGCGGACCATACCCCCCCACAGGGGAAATATCTAAATGAAATATTTGCGAATTCAGAGGCACTTCAAAAAACCGATATCTGCGTAAGCCCGGCTGTTGAAACATCTGGCGTATCACTTCTAAACGATCGCTGTCTTCCCAGTTGTCGTAAGCATGGAACACTTGTAATACCTTCCAATATAAGAGCCCGGCTGCGCATAGTGCGGCAAACCAGAGGAAGTACCGCTCACTGGTGCGCAAGCGCAGCGCTGTAGTAACGTTTGTAGACTATACACTACATTTAAATGTAGCGTATAGTACATCGTAAGAACCGTGGTCCGCGGGCATCATGCCAGCCATGACCTCGACACCCGAAAAAAATACCGAACACAGGGATCCGGTGTGCACGGCTGTTGGCAGGACGTTGAAGCGTCTACGAATCTCCTCAAAAATGAGTCAAGAGGGTCTTGCGTTCGCAGCGGAGGTCGACCGAGTTTTTGTCTCCAAGATTGAGCGTGGGATTGCGAACCCATCTCTTTTGACACTAACTAGTTTATGTTTAGCGCTCGGCGTGACACTTCCGGATCTTCTCAAGGACGTAGATCTCTCATCAGTCTCGCGCAATGGACAGCGCCGACGGGCGAACTCAGCACAGCCTGTTCTAAAAGTGCAAAAGGGACGTTTGCGGTAATAGGCGCACCTGTTGATGGCTTACCATTATGTGTTCAGCAAGAAAATTCGCACTTACCGGCTGTGGATATGTTGGGCGAGCACCCGCCCAACACCGTGGGGATAAGCTGTGCACGGGGGTGCACAACATGAACCCGTTGTACACGCCCCGCACACAGCTTACCCCCACTTACCCACAGCGGCCGGTTGGACCTCATGCAGCTAGAGCGACCATTATCATTGAGAGAGATAGTTTGTCCAAGACCAAAGAGCAGCCTATGAGTACAGAATCTCTGAGTTCTGACAATGTGACCAAACCCTTCAATATCGCCTCCTACGCGCTGCTGACCCACATGATGGCGCAGCAGGCGAACCTCGAAGTCGGCGATTTCATCTGGACCGGCGGCGACTGTCACCTGTATTCGAACCACCTGGAACAGGTCGAGCTGCAGCTGTCGCGCGACGAGCGCCCGCTGCCCAAGCTGCTCATCAAACGCAAGCCGGATTCGCTGTTCGACTACAAGTTCGAAGACTTCGAAGTGGTCGGCTACGATCCGCATCCGGCCATCAAGGCCCCTGTGGCGGTATGAGTCATGACTAAGCAAATCACTTTGGTGGTCGCGATGGACGCCCAGCGCGGCATCGGCGTCGACAACCAGCTGCCCTGGCACCTGCCCGAGGACCTGGCCCACTTCAAGCGCGTCACGCTGGAGCGGCCGATCATCATGGGCCGCAAGACCTTCGACTCGATCGGTCGCCCGCTGCCCAAGCGCCGCAATATCGTCGTCACCCGCAACCGCGACTGGTCGCACGAGGGTGTCGAGGTCGCAGGCTCGCTGGAAGAAGCGATCGCGCTGGCCGGCGACGGGCCGTCCAGCATCATCGGCGGCGCCCAGATCTTCCACGAAGCCCTGCCGCTGGCAGACCGCATGATCGTCACCCACATCGATGCCGTCTACCGCTGCGACACCTTCTTCCCGGAGATCGATCCGGCCGTGTGGCGCGTCAGCGCGCGTGAAGAACATGCATCAAGCGAGGGCGTGGCTTACGCCTTCGTCACGTACGAACGCAACCCGTAACAAGTAACAAGTAACAAGTAATAGGTAAACAGTATGTCCGGACACGGTTTTCACGTCCATGGACCGCACGATCACGCGGTCGAACACGTCGCCCATGGCGGCGACAGCTTCTCCAACCGGATCGCCGTCATGACCGCGGTGCTGGCCACGGTCGGTGCGCTGTTCGGCTACCTGGGCGGCGCGACCCAGAACGACGCGGCTCTCTTCAAGAACAACGCGGCGATCGCCAAGACCACGGCGGCCAACGCCTGGAACTACTACCAGGCCAAGTCGAGCAAGCAGAACCTGGCTGAACTCGCGGCCGAGCTGCCCGGCATCGGCGCGCAGGCGCAGGCCAAGTACCAGGCCGACGTCGCCCGCTACGAAGGCGAAAAGGCCGGCATCAAGAAGGAAGCCGAGAAGTACGAGGCGCAGTCCGACGAGTGGAACGCCAAGTCCGAAAAGGCACTGCACACCCACCACCAGTGGGCGCTGGCCACCACCGCCGAGCAGATCGCGATCTCGCTGGCGGCGATCACGCTGCTGACGCGGCGGCGCTGGCTGCTGAGTGCGACCTACGCGGTCGCCGCGATCGGCTTCGCGCTAGGTGCTTTCGCGTGGTTGCATGTCGATCCGATCGGGGCACTGCTGGCTGGAGGCGCCGCCGCGCACTGACCAGCGCCGCTGTGGCCGCGTCCGGCCCGACGGGATATTTGGTGAGATTTGTTGCCATCGAGACATGCTATGCTCGGCGTTTCCGTCCATGCAAAACGCATTCCCGAAGGAGTTCCGGATGAAGTTCAGCCCCTGCGCCGCCGCGCTCGCCATCCTCGCTTTCACCGCCCTGCCCGGCCATGCCGACGAGCCGTCGACCCAGACCACGATCACTATCTACGCGGGCGGCAAGCCGGTCGCCACCTTGATGATGCCGATCGGCGCGAAGGGCAACCTGGCCGCCAATGCCAACCACGTCGACGACGGCAACACGCAAACCCGCTTCACCGGCAACGTACAAGGGAAGCTGCAGCTTCCGGCCGCGCAGGAACTGGTCTTCTACGGCGAAGACATCGAACTGAAGACCGAGAAGCTCAGCCCCGAACGCCTCAGGGCGGTGCGCGACATCGAGGCCATGGCAGTCTCCGACCAGTTGTACCGCGGGCGCTCCGCCACCGGCGAGCTGAGTCCGGAAGAGTGGAAGAAGCAGAATGCGATCGACGCTGCCAACATGAAGCGGCTGGTCGAAATCGTCGACGCCTTCGGCTGGCCCGGCGTGCGCTTTGCCGGCGCCGCCTCCGGAACGGCCTTCCTGGTCTTGCAGCATGCCGACCACGCCAGCCAGCGCAAATATCTCCCGCTGCTGCGCGAAGCAGTCAGGCGTCACGATGCCATCGGCAGCGACCTGGCGATGCTCGAAGACCGCGTGCGCGTCGCCGACGGCAAGCCCCAGCTGTACGGCACCCAGTTGGCGACCAATCCCCTGCGCTTCGCGCCGATCGAGGATGAGGCACGGGTCGACGAGCGTCGCAGCAGCGTCGGGCTGCCGCCGCTGGCCGAGTATGCCAAGATGCTGGGGCTGAACTACACGCCGAAATAAGACGCTGTGGCGCGCCGGCGGCCCGCCTAGATGTGGGCCCGGCTGGCGCCCTCTTCGCTGCCGGCGGGGCGGGCCACCGAACGCCGCTCGCGAAACTGCCGCCGCAGCCTCGCATGCCGGTGCGCGAAGAAGTGCCCCACGAACCAGGCCACGATGCCGCTCGCCATACGCGGTGTGAACTCGAGGGTGTCGATGACCCGCGCACCGTCTTCGGCCGGCTCGATGACCCGCTCGTGGCGCCACAGCTTCATCGACAGCAGCGGCGATTGCTCGACGAAACGCCGGCCCGGCTCCATCTCGACGAAGGTGAGGCGCGAGAGGTCGACCGGCACCAGTCCGAACAGCAGGAAGCGGCAATTCCCCAAGGGTTTACCGAGGCTGCCCTGGTCCTGCGGAATACGCTGCATCCCGTCCGGGAAGGTCATCTTCAGGATCGGCGCCATCTCTGCCTGCACGCCGCGCGCGGAGGTACTCCAGCGCCAGAGTTCGGCGGCCGGGCGGGGAATCCTGCTCTCGAATGTGATGCGTACCGTGCGCATGGCGGCTCCTGTGAAGGGATCATGCCATTCTAGCATTGCTGCGCCGGCAACAACGGTGCGCCGCCGGCTGACCAGTCTGGCTAAGCTAATAAAAAATTTGCGCCGACTTGCGGAAATTCTGCGAAAATCCGCTTCTATTTTTTTTACGGTGCCGTGCCCGGCCATCACCCGCTTGAGGGAGATGGGGTGCACGGCGCTTCGCTTTGGAGCTGTCCATGAAATTTCGATTCCCCATCGTCATCATTGACGAGGACTTCCGTTCCGAGAACACCTCGGGCCTCGGCATTCGCGCGCTGGCAGCCGCGATGGAAAAAGAAGGCATGGAAGTGCTCGGCCTGACCAGCTACGGCGACCTGTCCCAGTTCGCCCAGCAGCAGTCGCGCGCTTCGGCCTTCGTGCTGTCGATCGACGACGAGGAATTCGGCGGCGGGACGCTCGAAGAGACCAACTTCGCGCTGGCCGCGCTGCGCGCCTTCGTGCAGGAGATCCGCCACAAGAACTCGGACATCCCGATCTACATCTACGGCGAGACCCGCACCAGCCGCCACATCCCGAACGACATCCTGAAGGAGCTGCACGGCTTCATCCACATGTTCGAGGACACGCCGGAATTCGTCGCGCGCCACATCATCCGCGAAGCCAAGGCTTACCTGGACAGCCTGGCGCCGCCCTTCTTCCGCGCCCTGGTCAACTACGCCAACGACGGTTCCTATTCCTGGCACTGCCCCGGCCACTCGGGCGGCGTCGCCTTCCTGAAGTCGCCTATCGGCCAGATGTTCCACCAGTTCTTCGGCGAGAACATGCTGCGCGCCGACGTCTGCAACGCGGTCGAGGAACTCGGCCAGCTGCTCGACCACACCGGCCCGGTCGCCAAGTCCGAACGCAATGCCGCGCGCATCTACAACGCCGACCACTGCTACTTCGTCACCAACGGCACCTCGACCTCGAACAAGATGGTCTGGCACTCGACCGTGGCGCCGGGCGACATCGTCGTGGTCGACCGTAACTGCCACAAGTCGATCCTGCACTCGATCATCATGTGCGGTGCGATTCCCGTGTTCCTGATGCCGACCCGGAACAACCTCGGCATCATCGGTCCGATCCCGCTCGAAGAGTTCACCCCCGAGTCGATCGCCCGCAAGATCGAGGCGAACCCGTTCGCCCGCGAAGCCAAGAACAAGAAGCCGCGCATCCTCACCATCACCCAGTCGACCTACGACGGCGTGGTGTACAACGTCGAGACCTTGCGCGAAATGTTGGACGGTAAGATCGACACCCTGCACTTCGACGAAGCCTGGATCCCGCACGCGACCTTCCACGACTTCTACAAGAACATGCACGCGATCGGCCGCGACCGCCCGCGCGCCAAGGAGTCGATGATCTTCTCGACCCAGTCGACCCACAAGCTGCTGGCCGGCCTGTCGCAGGCCTCGCAGGTGCTGGTGCGCGAATCGGAAACCGTCAAGCTGGACCAGGACGCCTTCAACGAGGCCTACCTGATGCACACCTCGACCTCGCCGCAGTACTCGATCATCGCGTCCTGCGACGTCGCCGCGGCGATGATGGAAGCGCCGGGCGGCACCGCCCTGGTCGAAGAATCGATCTACGAATCGCTGGACTTCCGCCGCGCGATGCAGAAGGTCGACGAGGAAATCGGCGACGACTGGTGGTTCAAGGTCTGGGGCCCGCAGGTCACCAGCGAGGAAGGCATCGGCACCCAGGCCGACTGGATGATCCACGCCGACCACACCTGGCACGGCTTCGGCAAGCTGGCCGAAGGCTTCAACATGCTGGACCCGATCAAGGCCACCGTCGTGACGCCGGGCCTGGCGCTGGACGGCACCTTCGACGATTCCGGCATCCCGGCCTCGATCGTGACCAAGTACCTGGCCGAGCACGGCGTGATCATCGAGAAGTGCGGCCTGTACTCGTTCTTCATCCTGTTCACGATCGGTATCACCAAGGGCCGCTGGAACACGCTGGTCACCGCCCTGCAGCAGTTCAAGGACGACTACGACCGCAACCAGCCGATGTGGCGCATCATGCCGGAGTTCACGGCCGCCAACCCGCGCTACGAAGCCTGGGGCCTGCGCGACCTGTGCCAGTCGATCCACGACTTCTACAAGTCGCGCGACGTGGCACGCCTGACCACCGAGATGTACCTGTCGGACATGATCCCGGCGATGAAGCCGTCGGACGCCTTCGCCAAGATGGCGCACCGCGAAATCGAACGCGTGTCGATCGAAGAGCTGGAAGGCCGCATCACGGCGATCCTGCTGACGCCTTACCCGCCGGGTATCCCGCTCCTGATCCCGGGCGAGCGCTTCAACAAGACCATCGTCGACTACCTGCGCTTCGCGCGCGACTTCAACGAGCGCTTCCCGGGCTTCGAGACCGATGTGCACGGGCTGGTCAAGCGTGAGGTGGATGGGAAGATGGGTTATTTCGTGGATTGCGTGAAGCAGGACTGATTTATCGATTTAGCCAAGCGTTGAAAAGCCCGAAGCGATTCGGGCTTTTTTTCGTCCCTTACGGCGACAATGCGTGAGAAATTCTTGCCGGTGCGTCCCTTACAATCGCATACCACACTATTTCACGGAAGCCATGCAGCTTTATCAAACCAGAATCCCAGCGCCAAAAGATTGGCAACAGTTGCAACGTATCGCGAACGACTTTTACAAGAATTTATACAAGGATTCTTCCGTCGACGAATATGGCACCAATGGTCAAGCCCAGGACGGTGTAGACGTGTATGTGTACGGCGGCGCTACGGCGGTCGCCGTGCAATGCAAATGTGTTGAGGAATTCTCGCCAGCCGAATTACGCAACGAATTCAACAAGACAGAAACATTCAATAATAGGATTGATCTGTACATTCTCGTTGTAACGGTGCCGAGAGATACCAAACTCACCGATGAGGCAGCAAAACTCACGCGAGAGAATGCACGAAATATTCGCATCGAGGTCAAATTCTGGCAGTCAATGGCGGAAGAGATGGCCTCCGTCGATGAATTAGCAAAAAAATATTTGGGTTTTGTCGCTCGATATCCAGTGTTAGTAGAAGGCGCCGGTGCCTCGGCTCACATTACCCTTGAAACAGAGACGAGCTGCTTCAAGTTTGTCGTCACCCATATGGCAAGCATCAGCGACATAAAGTCTTACGGAAAGGACCTGCTTTTAGTCACTTCTCTCCAAGCCAACAAATCAGCATGTTTTCATAACTTGGGTGGCGGCCACTGGAGCGACTTCGACGGGGTAATCGGATGCACCAAACTGGATGCGTTTGCTGCCTGGATCTGGTTTAGCAGGTTTCGCGACTTCGATGAGCTGATGAAAACTTCAGGACAGGGTCAGAGCATCCTGATTACCGACCGCCAGCTGAATGAAATCCGGCGCTTGAGCTAGGCGCAAGTTTGACGCCAACCCTGCGAGCGAAGGGCATCATGGCGGCATAAAAAAAGGAGGCCGCAGCGTCCTTTAATCTGATGCAGCACTTGGGTCCCCGCCTTCGCGGGGACGACGTGCGCTGTGTATCAGGTCTTCGGCAAAGTCACACCATGCTGACCCTGGTACTTGCCGCCGCGGTCCTTGTACGAAGTCTCGCACACCTCATCGCTCTCGAAGAACAGCACCTGCGCGCAGCCTTCGCCGGCATAGATCTTGGCCGGCAGCGGCGTGGTGTTCGAGAACTCCAGGGTCACGTAACCCTCCCACTCCGGCTCGAACGGCGTCACGTTGACGATGATGCCGCAGCGCGCGTAGGTCGACTTGCCCAGGCAGACCGTCAGCACGTTGCGCGGGATGCGGAAGTACTCGATGGTGCGGGCCAGCGCGAAGGAGTTCGGCGGGATGATGCAGACGTCGCTTTTCACGTCGACGAAGGAGTTCGAATCGAAGTTTTTCGGATCGACGATGGTGCTGTTGATGTTCGTGAAGACCTTGAATTCGTCGGCGCAGCGGATGTCGTAGCCGTAGGACGAGGTCCCCCAGGAGATGATCTTGCGGCCTTCGTCTTGCCGCACCTGCTTGGGCGAGAAAGGCTCGATCATGCCGTGTTCTTCCGCCATCCGGCGGATCCATTTGTCGCTTTTAATGCTCATCGCAGGGCTTCCCGGGTGAATAAATGTTAACCCGCGATTCTACGCGAAAGCCTGGCGGCGGTCACCTGCTGCGAGTTCGGGCAGCAAGCGATGAATCATCTCGCGTGTCAGCTGCGCGGTGAGCCGGGGCGATTCCATCGTGTACAGGTGCGTGCCCTCGATCATGACCAGATTGTCGCCGACCAGCTTGCGGGTCGCGTCCATGCCGGCCTGGCGCAGCTCCTGCGAATCGGTGCCGGCGACGAAGCCGATCGGCAGCGGATACGGCTTCTTCAGCACCGGCCCCATGTCGTGCGGCAGGCTGGCGTAGATGCTGGCCTCGACTTCGCGGTCGAAGCGCAGCTGCACGCCTTGCGGATGCGGCTTCAGGCCGTGGTCGAGGTAATCGTCCAGCGCGCCCGGCGCCCAGGCCTGGAAGATCGGCTTGGCGATGAAGTGTTCGTAGGCGGCCTGGCGCGAAGGCCAGACGTTGCGGCGGCGCTGCGCCACGCCACCCGGCGACAGCTTGCGGCCCAGGCCCAATGCTTTCGCCAGCCGCCACACGGCGGCGCGCCAGCCCGCCACCACCGGCGAATCCAGCATCACCACACAGCGCGCCAGGTCCGGCCGGCGTGCTGCCGCCAGCATGCCGACCGCGCCGCCCAGCGAATGGCCGACCAGAATCGCCGGCTGGTCGTAGCGTTCGAGCTGGGCGATCAGTTCGTCGATCAGCGCATGCCAGTTGTCGTCGACCGGATAGCGCGGATCGTGGCCGAGCATGTCGGTGGTGCGGACGTCGAAGTCGCGGCCCAGCTCCTCGAGCAGGCGCCCGTAGGCGCCGGACGGGTAGCTGTTCCCGTGCGTGAAATGCAGCAGAGGCTTGTTCATGGCGCCCATTGTAAGGGCTTTGCAACGCAGCCCAACCAGCTTTAGAGTGAAACCCCTACTACCAGAGAGACGGTGTAGTCGGTGCTGGCATTGCCGCTGACGGCACCCATCTGCAGCGCGGTGCCGTCGCTGAACACGTTGTCGGTGGCGTAGCTGATCGAAGCCAGGTTGCGCGAGCTGGCGGCATAGCTGCTGTCGGCATAGACCTCGTTCAGCGTCGCCATCGGGAAGGTGAACTGCGAAGTCTTGATGCGCCCCGCCGCGCTGGCGGCTTTTGCCAGCGTCGGGAACACCTCGAAGTGCACGTGCGGCATCCGGCCCGCGTAGCAGCCCGGGAAGATGGTCGTGAAGCTGACGACGCCGTTCGTGTCCGCCTCCTGCACGCCGCGCAGGTAGTTCTCTTTCGTCAGGCCGCTGGCGTACATCGAATAGTTGCCGTCGCGGTCGCAGTGCCACAGGTAGACGGCGGCGCCGGCGACCGAGGCGCAGCTCGCGCTGACGTTCACCAGCTGCACCTTGATCGTCAGCGGGATGCCTTGCGCGGTGGCGCTGCCCGGCGCGACGCTGGTGCAGATGTCGCTACGTACAATGCCGGCCAGCGTCAGCGCGTTGGCGATGCCGCTGCCGTTGCTGTTGGTGCCGTCGCCGGGGTAAGGACCGCCGGTTTCTTCGGGGATGATCGCGCAGCTGGCGCCGGTGCTGCCGGTGCTGCCGGTGCTGCCCACGCTGCTGGCGGCAGCGCTGACGTCGACGCTGCCGATACTGCCGCCGCCCCCGCAGCCGGCCAGCGGCAAGGCCGCCATGCCGCTCAGGAGCCAGCGCAGCGACTGGCGGCGGCTGGTCGCGGTCTCCAGCAGGCGTTCGAGGTCGGCCGCCAGCCCTTCGTGATGGTGTTCCATGATGTTCTCCTGGGCGCTTACGGACGGTCCTGCGGCGGCTGCGGGCGGCGCTGGCGCAGCTGTTCGCGCTGCTCCGGCGTCAGCACCGCCATCGTCTGAGCATGCAGGCGCGCCTCCAGCAGCGCTTGCGCGGCGATGGCCTGGCCGAGTTCGCGCGCGGCGGCACCGGCTCTGGCTTCGTCGAACTGCGCCGCATCGCGCAGCGTGCGCAGGGCTTGGTGCGCCTGGCGGACCGCCTTTTCCTGCTGGCGGCGCTGGGGCGCCGCCGCGTGTTCGATCGCGAACAGCTTGTCCTGCTGGGCTTCGCTCAGCTGCAGCTCTCTGCCGAAATGGCCGAAGCCGGGACCGGGGCCACCATGGCCATGGCCGCCGAAGCCGGGACCGTGCACTGGCGGACCCTCCGCCGGGCCGCGATCCTCGTGCCGGCCGCCATCCGCGGGCGGCGCATCAGGCTGGCTGGCGGCAAAACTGGAGGCGCAGCAGGCCGCGAGCAGTGCGGCCGCCATCGATGTACGCATGAATTTCATGTTCTGCATCCTTGTGTGGTAGAGATGCCGCATTGTCTTGTGCGCCACTGTTAAGCGGTGTTAGGCCGGTGTAAAACCGGGTAAAGACGAGTTCCCGCCCGCGCCGCGGCCCTCCCCTTTTGCTAAGATGCGAACATGACTCAAGTGCTGTTAATCGACGACGATACCGAACTGGTCGGGATGTTCTCCGAGTACCTGGAACAGGAAGGCTTCCGCGTGGCCTGCGCCCACGACGGCGAGACCGGCGCGCGCGAAGCGCTCAGCGGCCAGTACGCAATCGCCATCCTCGACGTGATGATGCCGCGCATGAACGGCATCGAAACCCTGCGCCGCATCCGCGCCGCCAGCCGCATCCCGGTACTGATGCTGACCGGCCGCGGCGATGACGCCGACCGCATCCTCGGCCTCGAACTGGGCGCGGACGACTACGTGACCAAGCCCTGCACGCCGCGCGAGATGACCGCCCGCGTGCGCGCCATCCTGCGCCGCACCCAGGGCAGCAACACCGACAGCCCCGGCATCACGCTCGCGGTCGGCAAGCTGATCATGCTGCCCGAACAGCGCCGCGCCACCTGGGACGGCACCCCGCTGGAACTGACCAGCACCGAATTCAACCTGCTCGAAGTCCTGGCCCGCAATGCCGGCCGCCCGGTCAGCAAAAGCGATCTCTCCGAGCAGGGACTGGGCCGCCCGCTGGCCCGCTTCGACCGCAACATCGACGTCCACCTGAGCAGCCTGCGCCACAAGCTCGGCACCCTGTCGGACGGGCGCTCATGCCTGCAGACCGTCTACCGTCTCGGCTACCAGCTGATCCGCGAGTAGCGATGGGCCGGCTGTTCTGGAAGTTCTTCCTGTCGATCCTGCTGGCGCAGGTGGCGGCGACGATCGGCATCGGCGGCACCATCTGGCTGCGCGACCAGGCCCGCCAGCGCAACACCGAACCGACCCTGGACCTCGGTCCGCCCGCGGTCATCATGCTCGACGCGGCCGCGGCCACGCTGCGCCACGGCGGCGTCGACGCGCTGCGCGACCTGGCCGCCAACGCCCGCCGCATGCGCCTGTACGTGCTGGACGACCAGGGCCATGAACTGCTGGGCCGTACCGTGCCGGCCAAACTGCGCGGGGAAGTCGAACGCAATCTCGAAGCCGGCACCCAGAGCCACGCCGTCGCCCACCTGAGCGCGCCGGACGGGCGGCGCTATCTCGCCTTCGCCTCGCGCATGCCCGGGCCGCGCCCAGGCAGCGATGGCCGCATGCCGGGCTTTGCGCAAGGCGGCATGGCGGCCGGCGCGGGCGGCGCGGCTGCTCCCGCATCGGCGAACGCCGGCTTCGACCCCGCACGCGGCCCCGGCGCCGGACCAGGCGGCCCCGGTGGCGGCTGGAGCTGGTTCGGCCTGCCGCCCGAGTTCGGACGCCACGTCGGGCGCTCGCTGCCGATCGCCGCGGCGATGCTGGCCAGCTTCCTGTTCGCCGCCCTCCTCGCCTGGTATTTTTCGCGCCCGATCCGCGCGCTGCGCGGCGCCTTCGAAGCCGCCGCCGCCGGCGACCTGGCGCCCAAATTCGGCAAGCCGACGATGGCGGTGGCCGGCGACGAGCTGGCCGAACTGGGCCACGACTTCGACCGCATGAGCGCCCAGCTGCGCACGCTGATGGAAGGCCAGCGCCGCCTGCTGCACGACGTCTCGCACGAACTGCGTTCGCCGCTGGCGCGCCTGCAGGCGGCGATCGGCCTGGCGCACCAGCAGCCCGACAAGATCCAGGCTTCGCTCGAACGCATCGAGCGCGAAAGCGTGCGCATGGACCGTCTGGTCGGCGAGCTGCTGACCCTGTCGCGCCTGGAAGCGGCCAGCACCCTGCCGACGACCGAGCCGGTGGACCTGGTCGAAATGGTCGACCAGATCGCCGACGACGCCCGCTTCGAAGCCGGTGCCCACATCGACGTCGATGCCCCGGAGCCGGTCACGGTGCGCGGCGCGCCCGACCTGCTGTGGAGCGCGGTCGAGAACATCGTGCGCAACGCCGTCAAGCACGGCGGCGCCGGCGGCATGGTGGAGGTGGCCCTGCATCCCGAACCGGGCCTGGTGCATATCGAAGTGCTGGACCGCGGGCCGGGCATCGCCGAAGAACACCTGGGCGAGATCTTCGAGCCCTTCTTCCGCTCGAACCCGACGCAGAACAACGTCGACGGCCACGGCCTGGGCCTGGCGATTGCCAAGCGCGTGATCGAGACGCATGGAGGACGCATCGCCGCGGCGAACCGCAACGGCGGCGGCTTGCGGGTGACGATCACGCTACCGCGTGAGGGCTGATCCGGTCTACGGCGGCGGCATGCGCCAGTAGCGGGCATGTTCGCGCCGGTAGGCCAGCGTGTCGACCTTGTCGTCGAACTCCAGCGTCAGCGCCCCCAGCTGGTCGGTGCGCAGGCGGCCGATGCCCAGCTCGCCGTAGCGCTCGACAACCTCCTTCTTCGGATGCTTGTAGCGGTTGCGCCAGCCGACCTGGAACACGCCGACGCTCGGCTGTACGGCCGCCAGGAAAGCCGCGCTCGACGAGGTGCCGCTGCCATGATGCGGCGCCAGCAGCACGTCGGCACGCAGGCCTTCGGCGCTCGATGCCACCAACGCCGCTTCCTGCGCCGCTTCGATGTCGCCAGCCAGCAGGATCGCCGTGCGGCCGTTGGTGATCCGCAGCGTGCAGCTGCGCGCGTTCGGCTTCAGGCCGGTATCGGCGTAGCTGGCGGGTGCGGGATGCAGCATCTCGAAGCGCACCCCATCCCATTCCCAGCGCTGGCCGGCCGCGCAATGCAGGTGGCGCGCTGCGGCACGCGCAATCGGGTGACTGGCCGGCAGCGAAGACGCGACCCAGGCTGTTTTGACTTCGCCCAGCACCGCCAGCGCACCGCCGGTATGGTCGGTGTCGCTATGGCTGACGATCACGCCATCCAGCGCGCCGATGCCGCGCATGCGCAGGTAAGGCAGCAGCACGCGGCTGCCGGCGTCCGCGCCCGGCGCATAGCCCGGGCCGGTGTCGTAGAGCAGGCGATGCCCGGCGGTTTCGACCAGCAGCGCCATGCCCTGGCCGACATCGAAGGCGACCACGCGAAAGCGCCCCGGCTCCGGATGATCCGGCATTTGCAGCAGCAGCGGCAGCCAGGCCGCCATGCCCGCCCAGCGGTGCGGCCAGCCGCGCGGCATCAGCATCCACAGCGTGCCGCCCAGTGCCAGCAGGAAGACCCAGACCTGCGGTGCCGGCGCGCGGCAGACCGCGGCCGGCAGCGCCGACAAGTGCCCGAGCGCGGCCGCGAGCCCGGCGACCACCGCGTGCGCCAACTGCAGCAGCCAGCCGCACAGCGGGTCCGGCGCCAGGCTGCCCAGCAGCGCCAGCGGCGTGACGACGAAGCTCACCAGCGGGATCGCGAGCCCATTCGCCAGCGGGCTGACCAGCGACACCTGGCCGAACAGCAGCATCGTCAGCGGCACCAGGCCGAGCGTGACCGACCACTGCGTGCGCCCCGCCATCGCCAGGCTCGCCTTGACGCCGGTTTCGCGCGCAGCGATGCGGCCGTGCCCCCCGAACAGGATCACGGCCACTGCGCCGAAGGATAGCCAGAAGCCAGGCCACAGCACCGCCCACGGGTCCAGCAGCACGACCACCCCGAGGGCCAGGCACAGCACGTGGGTGATGCTCGACAGCCTGCCCAGCCACAGGGCCAGCGCGACCACGGTCAGCATGTAGAGCGTGCGCTGGGCCGGCACGCCAAAGCCGGCCAGCAGCACGTACAGCAGCGCCACCAGCGCCCCGCTGAGCGCGGCCACCTTTTGCGCCGGCAGCCGCAGCGGCAACTGGGCATCCGTGAAGAAGGAGCGTCGCCACAAACCGGACATCGCCAGCGCCGCCAGCCCGGCGATCATCGTGATGTGGAGGCCCGAAATCGAAATCAGGTGGCCGATGCCGGTACGGTTGAACACCTGCCAGTCGACCTGGTCGATGCCGCGCTGGTCCCCGATCACCAGCGCGACGATGACGCCGGCGTAGGCTTGGTCGGTCAGCGCAGCCTGAATGCGCTCGCGCAGAACGGCGCGGCTGCGCTCGACCACGGTCCCGAAGCCGGACACGAAAGCGTCGAGCCGGGCGTTGGCATCGTCCACGCGCACGTAGCCGGTCGCGCGCACGCCCTGCTCGAGCAGCCAGGCTTCGTAGTCGAATCCGCCGGGATTGGCATTGCCGTGCGGGCGCTGCAGGCGCACCGTCAGGCGCCAGCGTTCGCCGGGCATCAGCTTGTCCGGCAGGCCGCCCTGGCGGCTGCCATAGCGGTCGGCATACCAGGACAGCGCGATCCTCGGCGGCACCGTGGTCCCCGGCGTTTCGGTGCGCTCGACCAGCAGGTTGAAGCGCAGGCCCTGTTCGAAGCGGTACGGCAGGCTGTCGACGATGCCGACGACGGTGAGATCGCGGCCTTCGTCTCGCAAGGCCAGTTCGGATGCCAGCGCGTGGTGGGCCAGCAGCGCGGCCCAGGTGTAGCCGAGCAGCAGGCCGGCGGCGGTGGCGCTGGTGGCAGACCACGGCTGTTTGAGACGGCTGGCGAGCGCGATGCAGGCGATGACGCAGACCGTGCAGGTGAGCATCCACGCTGTGGACGGCAGCGTTGCCGAGGACTGTAGCGCGAGGACGCCGGCGGTGAAACCGAGGATGGCGCAGCGCATTGGCTTGTGTTCAGTGCGCGGGCTGCTGCTGCGCGATGTGGGTGGGTTGGTCCGCTCGTGCGGCCGGCGTGGGGCTTGCGCTGGCTGGTCTTGGACGGATGCTGGAGGCGATGCTGTCCCAGAGGTTCAGCAGGGCGTCTTCATGAAGGCTCGCATCGACCGGCCTGGCGCCAGGTCGAGGGCTGATTCCGCCCTGGAGCTCGAGCGATAGAGATGGCCGAGAAGGGTCGTTGTCGACGCCACGCGCCTCCCAAATGAAAGCATAGGTATGGGCAAAATTCGGCTCAAGCATCCTTTCCAAGGCTTCCTCACCGTCGAGACCATTGATGCTACGTTTGCCGAGACGAAGCTTCGTGACGCGCAATCGTTCGTCGGCACTGGCGACCGAGTCTGTTTCGGCGACACGTCTGAGCAGCCCGTACTCGGAACCGCCCCCAGGCATGCTGACCAGGGCCACGGCAAGGTCCGGGTGTTCAGGAAGGCTCAAATGCATTGCGATGTGTTCAGCCTTCCTCACCGGGAGAGGTTCGACAAAGATTGCGTGCGAAATGCAAAAACCCGGCTCGGACGGCATCTCGTTCTCCTTACGCAAACGCAGCCTTTGCAACAGCCCTTCCGCCAGGTTCGCGCGCGCCGCGTCGGCATACTTCGCAGATAGTACGAAACTGAGGCCTGGCATATGCGCATGCGTCTCAACCGATACGAAGGCATCCTCGACACGCCGATCGCCCTCCATCAAATAGCCGCGGTTTCGTCCAAAGATCAAAGTACGCCCCATCATGCCGGGTATATGGATATCGCGAGCATCGACGATGCCGCCGGGCTGACCGGCCAAGGATTGTCGGGTGCCGATCTCGGCTTCGCGCGCCGCGATACGCGCTTGAAATGTGGCTTCGTCTTCTTCGACCGTATCGATCTCGAACCCGGCAACGCTTTCACCCGACAGGCTCACTTCCGCCTCCTGTGGCACATCGACCAGATAGCGCCCGACACATATCGTTTTCATTGTTTCGGTCAGGCGTGCGACCTCCGCCCTGTCTTTCATGCTCCGGAACCGGCTGGCGGCCCAGCTGCCTGCACAAGCGAACGCTGTCAGCAAAGCGAACAGGTAAAACCATTTGCGCCTGCTGGAGATTGTCATAGTGAGGACTGCGCGGCCACCGAAGCTTCGGCATGCCGCACAAGCTGCCACATGCTTCGCCGCTGAATGACCTCGGGGCCGGCCGACTTGGCAAAGACGCCCGCAGGCAGCTGGAAGGTCGCCACAGGCAACAGACTGCCGCGCGCAAACCAGCGCGTCCCATCCAATGCGTGGGATTCCTCGCAGCGCCACCATCCGCTCGCAGGGCAGACTTCGCCGGTACGTACATAGCTTCCAAGCGGGGCCTTGCGGCCATCCAAGGGAGCGGCACCCAAGCCCTCATTCGGCATGACGGCGGGTGCGAGTGCCACGGTGATGGCGGTGCGCGGCCGCAGCCGTTTGTCGACCAGGGTCCAGGCGGTGGGCTGGGGGCTTTCGATACTCGGCTGGATACGTTTGAGCTTCTGCCATATCGTCTGACGGGGCAGCAGCAAGGCTTGCGGCATGCGGTCGCCCTGTCGGATGTACTGGACCGCCCCGCCATGCACGCTCAAGCCTTCCCCACCGGCGTCGCAGCGCCACCAACCGGATTGCGGGCAGATGTCTCCTGCATGGGCGACGGCGCCGAGTTTTGGGCCGGACGGTGCGGCCGGGATCGCGGACGGCGGCGGGCCATCCTTCCTCAGGCGAATGCTGGAAGCGATGGTGTCCCAAAGAGACAGCAAGGCGTCTTCATGCAGGCTGGTATCAACCGGCTTTGCACCTGGGCGCTCTCCGATACCGGTCTGGAGCTCAAGGGACAGATAGGGCTTGAGCGGGTCTTCGGCGAGCCCGCGAGTTTCCCAATTAAAGCCATAGGTCGTTGCGAAGTTATATTCGCGGACCCTTTCCAGCACCTCCTCGCCTTCGAGCCCATTGATGTTGCGCTTACCGGCACGTATTTTGGTCACGCGCAGCATGTCGTCGGCACTCGCGCCAGCATCGACCTCGGCAGTCCGCGACAGGATGCCTGCCCCGGCCTTGGCACCGGCGATGCTGAACAAAGCAAGCGCAAGGTCAGGGTGACCGGGAAGACCGAGGTGCATGGCCAGGTGTTCGCTGTTGTGCGTAGGTAGCGGTTCGGCGAACACAGCACCGGATACACAGAAGCCGGGCACCGCAGGAATCTCGTCCTTGCCGCGGATCTTGACCCGCGCCAGCAGGGCTTCGGACAACTTGACGTCACTATCGTCCGCATACTGCATCGACAGCACAAAGCTCAGCCCGCTCATATGCGCATGCGTTTCCACTGAAGCGTACTCGGATGTCACCCGTCGGTCGCCTTCGAATCCATGGCTGCGGGTCCGTCCGAACACGAAAGCGCGGGCGAGCATATTCGGCACACGTAATTCGCGGCTTTCAATCAAGCCACTGGAACGAGCGGCGTCGGCGTTCGCGCCGTTTGCTTTGAGTTCTGTCTCGCGCGTGGCGATCCGTTCACGGAAAGCCGTCTCGCTCTCTTCTCTTGTGCTGACCTCGAACCCGCCAAGCATGCCGCCGGAGAGACTGATTTGGGCCTGGGCCGGCACATCGACAAGGTAGCGCCCGACGCATACCGTTTTCAAGTTTTCCGTCATTTTCGCCACCTCGGATCGGTCCCGCATACTGCGGACGTGGCCGGCTGCCCAGCTTGCCGCGCAGGCAAGGGCAGCCAGCAGGACGACGAGTTCTCGCCATCCGCCTTTTCTTACTCGCGTCATGGCAATTTTTGCGTTAGCTTGACGACGAGGTGTTGGGTCAACAGCAGTACAGCTTCGTTATTGAAGACATCCTGGTGGTCCACGCCGCGAATTTCGAACAACTGCTGCACTTTTCCGCGCGGTCCCGAGCCGGACTGGAGCGGCACCGTGCCATCGCCGCCCACGTCCTGACGCGCCGGCACGAACTCGAGCGCAGTTTTGTCCTCGACCTTGACACGGCGACCGACAGTCTCCCGGTAGCCCGTCAATGCCGCCTTGCGCAAGTTTGCCTCGGTGAACACCGCGCCGGCGCCGGGATCTCTCGCCACCCAACGTACGGCACCAAACGACATGTGTTGCGTATCCGCGCCGTAGAAGGCGTAGGTGTTCGGGTGGTAGTAGGTGTCCAGCACGTCGCGGTGGAAGTTCTCGGCGCTGTCGACCGCAAGCTGGACGGCATGCGCAAGCTTGCGCTTGTCGCCACCAAACTTCTTTGCGGGATCAACCAACTGCAAGTCGATGAGCCGGTACCAGGACTGCGTATCCCGGTACAAGTCGTATGGATTGCCAACCGGCAGATGTACGATGTCGCGTGGCACGTCTTTGTTATTGACTCGGCTGAGCATACAAACGTGAAGCCATGGTTGAGGGTAGAGGTGATTCGGCAACAACTGCAATGGGCCTGGTGCGGTGGCCATGACCGGCATCGTGAGCTCGGGCTTTCCACCCAGGATATCGGCGGCGAAATCGGCCTTGAGGTTGGCAGTTGCGTCGTTACTCGGGCTCCAGCGCTCGGTGCCACACGCAATCCGGCGATAGCAAACCGGCGCACCCAGGGCAGGCATGACACCGTGGATGACCCCGAGGATCTGATCCGGAATCTGCTTGGCGCAAGCCCGTGCAACCAGCCCGCCCATCGAGTGGGTGACGATGATGACCTTGTTACACTCACGCTTCAGTTGTCTCCACGATGCGATCGTGCTCTCGATGCGCCGACGGAGCCGTACGGCGGACTTTTCACAAGAGTCCAGCCAGTTGTATCCGCAGACGTAGACCGGGTAGTAATACCCGGCATGCTTCTCCAGCTCCTTTTGCGTAATCTTTTCGATGCTGCGCACGCCCCAGCTGGCCGGCTCGCAGGCCATCACCTTTTTCCAGTGCTTGCACAGGACAGGAACGTTATCCAGCGGGTCCAGCTCGAAGGTGTGGTTCAAACCGACCTCAAGGCCGTAAAGCAGGTCGCCATAGGAGTCCCAATGTACTTCGCCCCAGTAGCGCTCGCGGACTTCCTTTTCCAACATGCCGTAATTCCTGGCTTCCAAGGGCAGGCTGATGTCGCCGCGATCGTCCACCTCGAGCATCCCGGCATCCAGAAGCCGCTGCCGCGTGCTGGGGTCCCGCTTACGCCACATGCGTGCGGCGTTGATGCCTGCAACGGATCCGTTCGGCGGTCGCCAGGCTTCTTCCCTCGGCTTGAGTCCCTGCTCTGCAAGCACTTTCGTGTCATCCACCGCCCGCAAATTCGTCCCCATAATCCCCGGCACCACAATCACCGGCACCACCTTCGACGGCGGCATCGTGAACAGCCCGCGTGTCTTCAGCGCGGTCGGCGTCAGCACGGTGCGGCCGGTCCAGCTGCCGTCGGGCTGCGGGACGAGGTTCGGCAAGGGGCGGGTTGGATCTGCCATGGAATCTCCGGATTCTGTGTTGGCCGGCTCAGGCGGCCGGATGGTCTTCTTCGGGCAGGTAGGCCATGTCGACGCCGCCGATCATTTCGCCGATCAGCAGGGAGGTCCGGCCCTGGTCGTCGGTACGCCCGGTGACCGTGCGGCCGTCCTCGAAAGTCGCCTTGTAGCGCTGGTTCGGGATCGGCGCGCCGGTCTGCAGGTGGCGCAGCACCACGTATTCGTCCGTGTGCAGGTGCGAGGTCGGCAGGCGCACGTCCTTGGGACTGGCGCCGCCGGGTCCGAAATACATGAAATCGGAGCCCTTGTGGATCTGCTGGCTGCTGCTCTGGTGGGTGATCTTGCCGTCGACCCAGTCGGTGGTGGCACCGGGGGCGATGATCTTCACCGCCGGCGCTTCCAGTTCGATGCGCTCGGCGGCGATCAGGCTGATGCGGCCGGACGATTTGATCTGGATGTTGCCGAGGTGGGTCTGGACCACGATGTCGCCCTTGCCGGCGCCGAGCTTCATGCCCATTTCATGCGCGAACATGCTCAGCCCGCGCGCGGCGCGCATGAAGATGTTGCGGCCGGTGGAGATCTCGGCGTCGCCGGCGCTGACCACGTCGACCTTGTTCTGCGCGCCCAGCGCCAGGTTGTCGCTGCTGGCGAAGATGGCGCCGGCCGGCGCGCTGGCGGCGACGATCGGTGCGCCGCCACCGGCGCCAGTCTCGGCGACGTTGCTGCCCTCATGCCAGCGCTTCAGCTTGTCGACCAAGGCGGCCAGGCGCTGCTGCGAGGGCTCGTCCTCGTTGTGCACCGCCGCCAGCTTGCCGACTTCGTCGAGGATGCCCTGCATGACTTCGGCCAGGCCGACGAGTTCCGCGCGCCCCAGCTGGCCGCCGGCGCCGCCCTCGCCTTTTTCGGCGCTGATCAGGACACCCTGGGCGCCGCGCACCGCCACCGCCAGGTCGCTGCGCAGCTCGGCCCCTTCGCCGCGCGGGGCGCCGGCACCGTGGTCGCGCGGCTGGGTCATCCAGCCGAGGTTCAGTTCGGAGGCGCCGTGGTCGCTGCCCAACTGGGCGCTGATCTGGCCGCGGGTGTCGTCGAAGCGCAGCTGGTTGCCGCGCGCGCCGCCGATCTCCCTGGTGCGTGTGCCGGACAGGTAGCGGTTCCCGGGCAGGCTGCCTTCGCCGTTGAAGGCCGGCGGCGCCGAGCGCTGGTTATACAGCTGGGCCAGGACGATGGGCCGGTCCGGGTCGCCGCCCAGGAAGGCCACCAGCACTTCGGTGCCGACCCGCGGCAGGCCCAGCGCGCCGGACTGGTGCTGGCTGCCGCTGCCGTTGCCGGCCCAGTTCGAGGCCACCCTGACCCAGGCCGAGTCGGCCGGACCGCCGGAAGCGCCGGCGCCGCGCGCATGCTCGTGGTCGGCGCCGCGCATGCCGGGAAAGCGGATCTTGACCCGGCCCAGGGCGTCGCAGTGCACGTCTTCGTTGGGAGGGCCGACCACGAGCGCGCTTTGCAGCTCGGGATGCGGCAGGTCGGCGCGCGGATCGAAGGCCGGCACGATGGCGATCCCGCGCCGCACCGCGGTGAAAGCGATCCGCACCCGTCCGCTCTGGTCGGTGCCGTGTGCCCCCAGGCCCGGCCAGGCGGGCATCGAGGACGACAGCGCGCGCGGCAGGTTGTTGTCGGCCACCACACGCAGCTCGGTGATGACGAATTCGCGCTCGGGCGCCGGATGGGTGTCGATCTCGGGATGGTCTTCCAGCGCAAAATACTGGCCAACGCAGAAGTCGCGCACGCTGCCCTCGCCGTGGAAGCATTTCGATTCGAATTCGTGGCGGCTCATGCGCACGTGGCCGAGGCGCCAGTGGTCTTCGACGTCGTTGCCGGCATGCGGCATCTCGACCAGGTAGTCGTCGAGGGTGGCGGCGAGCTGGTTGCCGCTCGGGCCCTGGTCGGCGATGCTGCGCGCGCTGGCAGTCATGAACTGGGTCCCGCCCGGGTTCTTGTAGTCCCAGCTGTGGCGGGTCGTCAGGCCCGGCTGCAGGCGGCGCGCGGCAGTCCAGGAGGTGACGGTGTCGCGGCCGTCGGCCATGCCGTCGCGGTGGTAGCGCACGCTGCCGGCGCTGTTGCGCGGCAGGCTCATCGGGTCGGCGAACAGCACCAGCGTGTGTGCCGGGGTGCGGTCGTGCGCCGGGTCGACCGCGGTGCCGCGGCTGCGGCCGGCGCGGAATACCCAGGCGATGCCGCGGCGTTTCAACAGGCGCCGCACGAAGGCCGCATCCGATTCGTTGTACTGCATCGTCTGTTCGCGCGGCGGGTACTGGGCGAGATCGAGCAGCGCGTCGAGTTCGAGTTCGAAGGCATTCGCCAGCACCGTGTTCGAGTGGCGCCATTCGTCGCACAGCAGCTGCACGATCTCGAGTTCGTTCTGGTAGCGGAACACGCGGCTGTTGGTGCGCTTTTCCATGACCGCGAAGACGTCGCGCACCACCAGTTCGTAGGATGCCAGGGCGCCGTCCGAATCGCCGGCGCGCGCCTCGGTCACCAGCCCGCAGACGCTGCGCAGCTGGCCGCGGTCGGTGACGAACTGGATTTCGGCCGGCAGCGCGATCAGTTCCTTCAGCGGCAGGTGCGGGCTGCTGGCCAGGCAGGCGACACGATATTCGATGCCGCCGCAGACCGCCTCGCTGCCGACGACCCGCTGGGGCAGCAGGATGTCCTCGGCGAGCTGTCCCCCGTGCGCGAGGCGCAGGCGCAGCGGGCGGTGGGCCGTGCTCAGGGACTTCTCATGCTGCAGGACCCGCAGGAACTCGCTCGCGCTCTCCACCATCTCTCCCGTATGACGCGCCGCAAAACGGCCGAGATGACATTTTTCCACGCCTGCCCAAGCGGACGTTGCAATTCATCATATACCTCAGGGCGGCGCACAACGGAACTTCGTTCGCCCAGAATTGTCGCGGCCGCTTCGATATGACAGGAGGGTGTATCGCGCGCGCCCACACGGTGCATGGGGCAGCACCATGCGCCCCGGATGAGCGCAGGCATGCGGGATTAGGCGCAGCTCAGGATGCGAGCAGATTTTTCAGGCGGGGGATCGCGGCCAGTGCGCTCTGGCCGCTGGCGGTACGAATATCGTCCTCGGGCATGCCGCGCAATTCGGCCAGCATGCGGCCGATCGCCGGCAGCTGTTCCGGGCTGTTGCGTCCAGGGTGGATCCAGCTCGGGGCGATGTCGGGCGCATCGGTCTCCAGCACGATCGCGTCGAGCGGCAGTTCGAGCGCCAGGCGCCGGATCTGCAGCGCGCGCGTAAACGTCATGGCGCCGCCGAAGCCGAGCCGGAAGCCCAGGTCGATGAAGTTCTGCGCCTGCTGGAAGCTGCCGTTGAAGGCATGGGCGATGCCGCCGGCGGGGCGGATCTGGCGCACTTGCTTGAGCACCTGGTCCTGCGAGCGGCGCACGTGGGTCAGCACCGGCAAATCGAAGTCGCGCGCGATGCGCAGCTGCTCGCGTAGAAAATGCTCCTGCTTGGTGCGCATGGCCGGCTCGCACAGCATGGGGATGAAGAAGTCGAGCCCGATCTCGCCGATGGCCACAAAACGCGGGTCCGCCATCGCTTGCTCGACCAGGCGGCGCAGCAGAACCAGATCGTCGTCGGTGGCCTGCGGTACGTAGATCGGGTGGATGCCCAGCGCATACGAGGCGTTCGGCGCCGCATGGGCCAGCGCCCGGACCACCTCGAAGTTACCGCGCTCGACCGCCGGGATCACGATCATCGCTACGCTGTCCTGCACTGCGCGCGCGGCCACCGCCAGCGATTCGCCGCCGAATTCGTGCGCGTCCAGATGGCAGTGGGTATCGATCCACATAAGGTGTCAGGCCGGCTGCGGCTGCAGTCCGTGCTCGGTGAGGCGCAGCACGCGGTCGCAGCGGCGGGCCAGTTCGGGGTCGTGGGTGACGATGACGAAGGCGGTGCCGAGGGTGCGCGAGAGTTCCAGCATCAGGTCGAAGATGGTCTCGGCGGTGGTGTGGTCGAGGTTACCGGTCGGCTCGTCGGCCAGCACGCAGGCCGGCTCGGTCACCAGCGCGCGCGCCAGGGCCACGCGCTGGCGTTCGCCGCCCGAGAGCTCGCCGGGACGGTGCACCGCGCGCTTGGCCAGGCCGACCCGCGCCAGCATCGCCTGCGCGCGCGCGACCGCCTCTTCGCGCTTGACCCGGCGGATCAAGAGCGGCATGGCGACGTTGTCCAGCGCCGAGAACTCCGGCAGCAGATGGTGGAACTGGTAGACGAAGCCGAGCGCCGCGTTGCGCAGGTCGCCGCGCCTGGTTTCGGACAGCGCCGCGAAATCCTCGCCCTGCAGCACCACCGCGCCGCCGCTCGGCGTATCGAGGCCGCCGAGGATGTGCAGCAGGGTCGACTTGCCGGAGCCGGAGGCGCCGACGATCGCCACGCGTTCGCCGCGGCCGATCGAAAAGTCGATGTTGTCCAGCACCTGCACCGCGTAGTCGCCTTCGCGGAAGGTCTTGCCGACGCCGCGGCAGGAAAGAACCGGCATGCCGGCGGTAGTTTCAGTAGTCATCATTTTATTCATAGCGCAGTGCCTCGGCCGGCTTGACGCGCGAGGCCGACCAGCTCGGGTAGATCGTTGCGGCGAAGGCCAGCAGCACCGAGATGCCGCCGATCTTGAAAACGTCCGGCCAGCGCATGTCGGAAGGGATCGCGCTGATCCGGTAGATGTCCCTGGACAGGAACTGGATCCCGAACAGGTGCTCGATGAAAGGCACGATCACGTCGATGTTCATGGCCACCAGCACGCCCAGGGCGACGCCGGCCAGGGTGCCCAGGATGCCGACCAAGCCGCCCTGGATCATGAAGATCTTCATGATCGAACGCGGCGAGGAGCCGAGAGTGCGCAGGATTGCGATGTCGGGCTGCTTGTCGGTCACCGTCATGACCAGCGAGGACACCAGGTTGAACGCGGCCACCGCGATGATCAGGGTCAGGATGATGAACATCATGCGCTTTTCGGTCTGCACAGCGGCGAACCAGGTCGCGTTCAGCTTGGACCAGTCGCGCACGACCAGGTCGCCGCTCATCGATTTCTTGAGCTGGTCCGCCACCAGCGGCGCCTGGCGCATGTCGGCGATGCGCAGGCGAAGGCCCTGCGGCGCGCTCAGGCGCTCCATGCGCTCGGCATCCTGCAGGTCGACGAAGGCCATGGTCGCATCGAATTCGTCGTGGCCGGACTCGAAGATGCCGGCCACCGTGAAGCTGCGCGTGCGCGGCACGATGCCGGCCGGCGTCACCTGGCCCTGGGCCAGCATCATATTGACCTTGTCGCCGATGCCGACGCCGAGCGAGCGCGCCAGCACCTCGCCGAGCACGATGTTGAATTCGCCGGGACGCAGGTTCTGCAGGCTGCCCTGGCGCACCTGGGCGCCCACGTTCGAGACATTGTGTTCCTGCGCCGGCAGGATGCCGCGGATGACCGCGGGCTTCATCGCCTCGTCGCGCACCAGCAGACCCTGGGTTTCCACGAATGGCGCGGCGCCGCGCACGGCCGGGTTGCGGAAGGCTTCCTTCTCGGCCGCCTGCCAGTTCGCCATGCCGCCGCTGGCATCGAACACCTCGATATGGGCCAGCACCGACAGCATCCGGTCCGTCACGTCCTTCTGGAAGCCGTTCATCACCGACAGCACGACGATCAGCGCGGCCACCCCGAGCGCGATGCCGGACACCGAAATCAGGGAAATGAAGGAGATGAAGCTGTTGCGGCTGCTGCGCTTGCCGGCGCGCGTGTAGCGCAGGCCGACCAGCCATTCGTACGGCAATTTGTGGATGATGCTCATGGACCCCGTGATTGACTTGTAAATGCTTCCAGCCCCGCAGTGTGCCATACAAAGCTCATCCATGTGAGGTCTTGTCACAATTGAAAATAGTTTTTTGCTATCGGCGTTCAATCGAATCTCTATTGCGCTGTGCTGTCAGATCGCTATCGTGACTGGCACTTCATTTTTAACCATCCGGCTCATTGAGTAGATAACCAGGAGAAACCAATGGCATTCAACCTGTTCGATTCGAAAGGTACGCCCATCGAGAACCAGCGCTACACCTGGCGCGACATGGTGCGCAAGCCCCTGAGCAAACTCGACGACGACGCCTTTACCCGGGTGCGCGTCATCATCATGAACGGCATCGAGATCGAGGCGCTGCGCTTCTCGCACAGCATGGCGCGGCATCAGCGCGAGCTGCGCCTGCCGCTGGCGCTGGTACGCCGCTCCGAGCAGCACCAGGCCACGATGATCAACTGGCTGCTGGGCCCCGACCATTCGCCGCTCGAAACCACGATCGCCTACGAGCAGGTGGCGATCGAACTGACCGCGGCGGTTGCCCAGCGTGAACCGGACGCCTACCTGGCCCAGTGCTACCGCTACGGCCTGCTGGAAGACTTCGACCACATCTACCGCTATGCCGCGCTGCTCGACCGGCTCGAGGGCAAGGATGCGAACAACATCATCCAGAGCTATACCGACATCGTGCCGGGGCGCCCGACCTGGGAGCACCACCGCCATCCGGAAGACGACCTCCGCAATCCTTACGACCGCCGCACCGCCCACATGCTCAGCAAGATGCACGCGCTGACCATCACCGCCACCGAGCAGCAGACCCACAACTACTACATGAACGTGGGTCCGCTGTTCTCCGACCCGATCGCGCGCCAGCTGTACGCCGAGATCGCCTCGGTCGAAGAACAGCACGTCACCCAGTACGAGTCGATGCTGGACCCGGACGAGTCCTGGCTCGAGAAATGGGTGCTGCACGAAGCGAACGAGTGCTACAACTACTACAGCATGGTCGCGTCCGAGCCGAACCGCGACATCAAGGCGATCTGGGAGCGCTTCCTCGACTACGAGCTGGGCCACTTCCACCTGGCCGCCGAGCTGTTCCAGAAATACGAGGGACGCGACGTCGCCGAGATCATCACCGGCGCCTTCGACAGCCCGATCGAGCTGAAGCCGCAGCGCGACTTCTACCGCCAGGTGCTGGCCGAGGAAGTCGACCTGCGCGCCGACGGTCCGAACTACGTGCCGAAGGAATACGAGCCGCAGCGCAGCAAGGATTACCGCGCCATGCTGCACGGCGATGGCGAGCCGAGCGCGCCGATCTCGGCCGGCTACGTCTGGGCCCCGGGCACCGAGCTGATGCACCGCGGCGCGGCCAGCGGCGCCACGATCCCGACCGGCACCATGGCCGCCGCGCAGATCCCGGCATCCGGCGTCACCCGCCACTGAGCCAGACACTCATTCAGGAGAAATCAAGATGGCTGAGAAAACCGAACACATGGGCATGAACAAGACCGGCGTGCAGATGTCGCCGCTGAACACCAAACGCATGCTCGAGGAAGACCAACGCATCCTGACCCGCGGCCAGCCGGGCGACGAAACCCAGATGGCCGAGCTGCGCCAGGGCTACATCCGCGAGTCGAACGGCTACGGCTCGATTCCGGTGCCGGCCACGCTCAAGGGCATGGCCGCCACCGCGCTCGACATGATGAAGGGCGACCGCCCGCAGATCCTGATCGACAAGCTGGCCGAGCGCCTGGCCATGGAGCGCACCGCCACCCGCCTGTACGACGCGCTGCTGACCAAGCTGGCCGTGGTCGGCGAAGGCACGCTCTCGATCAACACCGAAGACGTGGCCAGCATCCGCGGCGACGAAGCCCGCCACGCGCTGCTGATCGCCGAAGCGATCGCGTCGATCGGCGGCGACCCGACCGCGATGACGCCGAGCGCCGACAACGTCGGCGTCGAGGCGATGGGCCTGGTGCAGGTGCTGAACGACCCGCGCTCGAGCCTGGCGCAGTCGCTGCACGCGCTGCTGACCGCCGAACTGAGCGACGGCGTGGGCTGGGAGACCCTGATCGCCCTGGCTCACGAAATGGGACACGCCGACATGGTCGAGGCTTTCGGCGATGCTCTGCTGCAGGAGCGCAAGCACCAGCTCATGATCCAGAGCTGGTACCAGGAAGCCCTGGGGCTGGACAATGCTGCGATGACGGCAGCGGCCGGCGTCGGCCTGACCGGACGGGCCGACCTGGCCATGCCCGACGGCCCCGGCGTGCCGGCGCCGGGCGACCCGGGCACGCCGCGCCCCGGATCGACCTCCTGATCCGGGGATCGCCGGCCGGATGCCTTCCTGACAAGGGCCCGGCCGGCTCCGCAGGGCCTGCCTTTTTGTCCTACAATACGGCATGGCCCACATTTCGCTCGTCCTGCCTTTCGCCCTGCCCGCCCCCGAATTCGCGTCCGACCTGGTCCGTGCCCTCGACGCACCGGCCCTGGCGGCGCTATTGTCGCGTGCCTCCAGCGCCGCCTTCCACCCGCTGGAGGCGACCGCGCGCGTGCTGCCGCACGAACTCTGGATCGCGCGCCGGCTCGGCCTGGCCAAGGGCACGGCGCCCGGCATCGCCGCCAGCAGCATGCGCGGCTACGGCCTCGACCCGCTGGACGGCACCTGGTTCGTGGTCAATCCGGCCCACGTCCAGATCGGCCACAGTCACCTGATGATGGGCGACACCCGCCAGCTCGATCTGCGCGAAGACGAAGCGCGCGCCCTGTTCGAGACCGCACGCGCATGCTGCGAGGAAGAAGGCCATGCGCTGCAGTACGGCGCCGCCGACACCTGGTTCCTGCGCGCCGACGACTGGGACGGCATCCAGACCGCCAGCCCCGACGCCGCGGTCGGCATGAACCTGACCGACTGGGTGCCGAGCGGCGCCCAGTCGCGCGCCTTCCGCAAGCTGCAGAACGAGGTGCAGGTCAGCTGGTACACCCATCCCGCCAACGCCGCGCGCGAAGCCCGCGGCCGGGCGCCGATCAATGCGATCTGGCCCTGGTGCGCGGCCAGCAGCGCCGCCGAGCACGCGCAGATGCTGGTGGCGCGCGCCGCCGGCAAGCTGGCGCCGCGCCCGGCGGTCTCGACTTACGCCACGCCCGGTTGGCTGACCAGCCTGGCCGACCAGCGCCTGAGCGAGCTCACCGACATCGCCGCCAGGCTGACGACGGCCGACGCCGCCGAGGGCGGCCGCATGCTGGTCTGCGGCAGCATGGCGGGCGCCGCCATTGCGGCCGACTGGCACGCCTGGCTGCAGGAAATGCATGCCCTGGAGGCGGCGCTGTTCGCGCCGCTGCTGGCGGCCCTGAAGCAGGGCCGCATCAAGTCGCTGCGGCTGGTGCTGAGCCACCGCGACGGCCACCTCGACACCACGACGACACCGATGGCCCAGCGCAAATTCTGGCGCCGTCCGACTTTGGAACGCCTGATTTGAAGACCCGTATTGCCACCCGCCCCTGCCCCGGCCGCGAAAGCGAACAGCTGGCCCGCGGCGGGATCCACCCCGTGCTGGCGCGCGTGTATGCCGCGCGCGGCCTGAGCGACCCGCGCGAGCTGGCCAGCGAGCTGCAGGCCCTGCTGCCGCCCGCCGCGCTGCTGCAGATCGACGCCGCCGCCGTGTATCTGGCGGACGCGATCGCCGCGCGCAAGAAGATGACCATCGTCGCCGACTACGACTGCGACGGCGCCACCGCCTGCGCGACCGCCCTGCGCGGCCTGCGCGCGATGGGCGCGAACGTCGACTACATCGTGCCGAACCGCTTCGAATACGGCTACGGCCTGACGCCGGAGATCGTCGAGCTGACCGCGCGCTCGACCGCACCCGACATCATCATCACGGTGGATAACGGCATCGCCAGCATCGACGGCGTGGAAGCGGCGCGTGCGCGCGGCATCGAAGTCGTGGTCACCGATCACCACCTGCCGGGCGACGCCCTGCCCGACGCGCGCGTGATCGTCAATCCGAACCAGCCCGAATGCGGCTTCCCCAGCAAGCACCTGGCCGGGGTCGGCGTGGTGTTTTACGTGCTGCTGGCGCTGCGCGCTGAACTGCGCAAGCGCGGCGTATTCGACGCCGGCACCCAACCGAAGCTCGATTCGCTGCTCGACCTCGTGGCGCTGGGCACCGTGGCCGACGTGGTCAAGCTCGACACCAACAACCGCATCCTGGTCGCGCAGGGCCTGAAGCGCATGCGTGCCGGGCGCATGCATCCTGGGGTCGCCGCGCTGTTCCGGGTGGCGGGCCGCGAAGCCCGCAGTGCCTCGCCATTCGACCTCGGCTTTGCCCTGGGGCCGCGCCTGAACGCCGCCGGCCGCCTGGAAGACATGTCGCTCGGGATCGAGTGCCTGGTGACCGACGACGAAGAGCGTGCCTGGCAGATCGCCCAGCAGCTCAACGAGATCAACCTGAAGCGCCGCGAGATCGAGGCCGAGATGCAGGACACCGCCCTCTTGCATCTCGACGATTTCAAGCCGGCGGACGCCAGCACCATCGCCGTGTTCGACGACGGCTGGCACCAGGGCGTGATCGGCATCGTCGCCTCGCGCCTGAAAGAGAAGTTCTACCGGCCGACGATCACCTTCGCGCCCGCCGGCGACGGCTGGATCAAGGGTTCCGGACGCTCGATCCCGGGCTTCCACCTGCGCGACGCGCTGGACCTGGTGTCCAAGCGCGTGCCTGGCCTGATCGACAAATTCGGCGGCCACGCGATGGCGGCCGGGCTGTCGATCCGTCTCGAACACTTCGACACCTTCCGCGAGGCTTTCGAGGCGGTCGGCCGCGGCTGGCTCAGCGAAGCCCAGCTGGAAAGGGTGGTCGAGACCGACGGTCCGCTGGAAGAAGACTGCTACTCGGTGCAGTTCATCGAGCTGCTGGACGGCCAGGTCTGGGGCCAGGGCTTCGCGCCGCCGGTGTTCTGCGACGAGTTCCGCGTGGTCAGCCAGCGCATCCTGAAGGACCGCCACCTGAAGCTGCTGCTGGAGCGGAACGGCCGGCGCTACGACGCGATCTGGTTCGGCAACACCGCTTCGCTGGGCGAGCGGGCGCGGGTCGCGTTCCGGCTGGATGCCAACGAATACAACGGCGTGACCAAGGTGCAGCTGCTGGTCGAGCACGCCGAGCCCGCGTGACGTAACGGCGTGACCGCGAAGATCGATCCGCAGCAAGTCGAGTTCAGCGCGATCCGGGCCCAGGGTCCGGGCGGCCAGAACGTCAACAAGGTCTCCTGCGCGGTGCACGCCCGCTTCGACATCGCCGCGTCCTCGCTGCCTTCGTATGTGAAGGAACGCCTGCTGGCGATGCGCGACAGCCGCATCACGCTTGATGGCGTGGTGGTCCTGAAGGCCCAGCAATCGCGCAGCCTGGAAGCAAACAAGGAAGACGCGCTGCGGCGTTTGCAGGAGATGGTCGACCAGGCCAGCGTGGTGCAGGCAGTGCGGCGACCCACCAAACCGACGCGCGGCTCGCAGCGCCGCCGGCTGGACTCCAAGACAAAGAGCGGCCAAGTCAAGGCCCTACGCGGCAAAGTCAGAGAATAATCAAACCGGGGTCAGACACCGATTTTTGGCAATTGCTCACGGGCTCTTGCCAGAATTTGGTGTCTGACCCCGGTTCTATGCAGGTCAAGGTGTGTCGACTTTTGGCTTGCAATTGCACGGCGCATCGCCGCGGTCGAATACCACGCGCCAGCGGCCCGGCGCTTCCAGGCGCCAGATCGAGTTGAAGCGGCCGACTTTTTTGCCGCTGGCGTCGTAGACCGGTCCGCCGCTATAGGCCAAGGTGCCGGAATCGACCACCTCGACCTCTTCCGGCTCCCAGGAGAACGGCGCCTGCGGGCCGTCGTAGTATTTGCGCCAGGCGCTGGCGACGGCTTCGCGGCCGCGCAGCGCGCTGTTGCCGGGGCCGGAGAAGAACACGGCCTCGTCGGCCAGAAAGGACGCGAAGGCCGCGTGGTCGCGCGCCTTCATGGTCGCTGCGAAGGCGCGCTCGTGCTCCGTCACCTGCTTCTTCAGCTCGGCATTGGTCGGCCGCGCCGCGCTGGCGACCGCCAGCATGAGCATACTGATGCACAAAACCCCAATCGACAGCAGACGCATGCGTCCTCCGGTATCTTGAGTAAGGCTTGGTAATCAAACAATTTTGTCACGGCAATACCGTTTGCACAAGCGGCTTGCAAGGACTCCGGAAGTGGAGTATAAATACTCCAAAATCGGAGGATTCCTATGAGTCTTGCTTACGCCTACCCCAAAAGCCGCTTCGAAACCGCGGTCCTCGTCGACCTCAACGACCGCGCACAGCGCGAGCGCCTGTCCAGCTCGGCGCTGAAGGGCTTCTTCCAGCTGCTCGAGGCCTGGCAGGTGCGCGACGAGGATGCGCGCGAGCTGCTCGGCGGCCTCTCTTCCTCCACCTTCTACGACTGGAAGAAGAATCCGGACCGCGTGCTGGAAGTCGACCGCATCACCCGCATCTCTTACCTGCTCGGCATCTATAAAGCACTGCACATCCTGTATGGCGACAAGCTGGCCGACGAGTGGGTCCACCTGGCCAACAGCAATCCGGTGTTCAACGGCCGCGCGCCGCTCGCCTTCATGCTGGGCGGCGGCCTGCTGGCCATGCAGACCGTGCGGCGCCTGCTCGACGCCCGCCGCGGAGGGCTTTGAGTGAAACTGGTACGCAAGCAGGAACCCGCCCTCACCCAGCTGCGCCAGTTCGACACCGTCCGCCTGATCCCCTCGCGCTTCGCCGATGCCGAAGACTCGGTGCTGGCGCCGCTGGCGGAAAGCGATGCCGTGCTGCGCGACCTGTTCGACCTCGACAACGCCACCAACGACCGCCTGCGCGGCGAGTCCGGGCAGCTGGCAGGCATCGGCATGGACGAGCTGGTGTTCGGCGTGCCGAACTTCCGCATGATCAATGCGGCCTACACCTATGCGCGGCCGGAAGGCAGCCGTTTCAACGACGGCGAGCGTGGCGCCTGGTATTGCGCTTTCGAACTGGAGACGGCGCTGGCGGAGGTCAGCTTCCACAAGACCGTCGAATACCAGGAGATCGGGCGCTTCGACGACAGCGTCAGCTACCAGGCCCTGCTGGCCGACTTCACCGCCGCCTTCCACGACATCCGCGGCGACGAAGCCCATGCCGACTGCCTGGCGCCCGACAGCTACCTGGCCTCGCAAAAGCTGGCGGCCGGGCTGCTCGAGGCGGGCTCGATGGGCATCATCTATCCCAGCGTGCGCCGGCCCGCGGGCACGAATCTGGCCTGCTTCCGCCCGGCGCTGGTCGGGAATGTCCGCAAGGGCCAGGCGTATCGGTTAACATGGGCGGGTTCGCCGGCGCCGAGCGTCGACGCCATCTGATTCAATGAAGCCATGAAAACCGATCCATTAAAAGATACCGAACTGCACGACAAGATCAACCGCGAAACCGCCCGCATCAACTGGGCCGAGCTGGAGCGCCATTTCGCCCACGGCGCCGTGGTCTGGGTGAGCCATGAGCTCGACCTGGTCGAAGCCGCCCTGCGCATCGCCCACGACGACAAGGAACATATCGTGCGCTGGATGAACGAAGGGAAGATGGCCAAGGTGTCGGACGCCCAGGCCACGGCCTGGCAAGCCGCCAACGCCCTGCTGTGGGCGTCGGTGGTCAGCCCCTTCGTGCTGGTTCAGGAAGACAAGGCGGCGCCGAAAGAGACGTTGCATTAAAGTCGAGCTTGGATTCCCGCCTTCGCGGGAAGTCGTTTCGGGCAATGCCCGGAACGACGCTAGCGCACCAGTGCCCGGCTGCCGCTGCGCGACCCGGGCGCGGCCTGCTCCAGCTGGAAAGTATTCACCAGCGACGCCAGCTGATCGGCCTGCATGCGCAGCGATTGCGCCGCCGCCGACGCTTCTTCCACCAGCGCCGCGTTCTGCAGAGTCATTTCGTCGAGCTGGGCGATGGCCCCGTCGACGCGTTCGATCTCCTCGCTCTGGGCCCGGGTCGCGCTCGAGATCTCGCCCATGATGTCGTTCACCCGGTGCACGCCATCGACCACGGTGCGCATGGTCAGCCCGGCGCGCCCCACCAGCTCGGTGCCGGCGCCGACCTTGCTCACCGAATCCTCGATCAGCGCCTTGATTTCCTTCGCCGCCGCGGCCGAGCGGTGCGCCAGGTTGCGCACTTCGGATGCCACCACCGCGAAGCCGCGTCCCTGCTCGCCGGCGCGCGCCGCCTCGACCGCCGCATTCAACGCCAGGATATTGGTCTGGAAGGCGATGCCGTCGATGACGGCGATGATCTCGACGATCTTCTTCGACGCATCCTGGATCAGCCCCATGGTCTCGACCACGCCCTCGACCGCGGCGCCGCCCTGGCGCGAGACCTCGGAGGCGTCGCGTGCCAGGCGGCTCGCTTCGCCGGCGTAATCGGCGTTGCGGCGCACCGACTCGATCAACTCCTTCATCGCGGAGGCGACCTGGGCCAGCTCGGCCGCCTGCGACTCGGTGCGCTGCGACAGGTCGACGTTGCCGGTCGCGATCTCGGCCGAGGCGGAAGCGATGGCATCGGTGCCGCTGCGGACCTTGCCGACGATGCCGGACAGGCTGTCGCGCATGGTGCTCATCGCCGCCAGCAGGCTGCTGGGCTGGGCGCGGCGGGTGTCGACGCTGTGCTGCAGCTGGCCGCGCGCGATCGCATGCGCCACGCTGGAGGCGTAGGCCGGCTCGCCGCCCAGTTCGCGCAGCAGGCTGCGGGTGAGGCCGATGCCGATGGCGGCGGCCAGCAGCACGCACAGCGCGCAGAAGCCGGCGATCGTCCAGCGTGCGCTGGCGGCGGTCTCGCCGGCGGCGATGCTGGCCCGCGCGCTCTCGATCTGCAACTGCTGCAGCAACGCGTCGATGTCGGCGACGATCTTGCGGCGCAGCGGCGAGCATTCCTTGACCAGGAAGCTGCCGAAGGCCTCCATCTCGTCGGCCATGCGGTATTTGCGCGGGCGCTGGAGCTCGCGGATCATCGCGCCCATCTCTTCGCGCACGAGCGCGTACCGGGCATTGCCCTGCAGGGAGCCGTCGAGTTTGGTCAGCGCGGCCTCGGCGATGGCAACCTGCTTGTCGACCAGGTCGAGCTCGCGCATGGCATCGGCCTTGTCGGTGAAGATAAAGGCGTTGCGCGCGGCGATGCCGGTCTGGTCCAGCGCCTCGCGCAATGCGTACAGCGGTTCGAGACGGCTGCTGCGCAGGCCGTCGGCACTCGACAGGGCCTGCTCGATGCCGTTCACGCGGGCGATGGCGAACACCGCCAGCACCAGGGTCACCACCACCACGACGCTGAATGCCGCATACAGTTTTGTTGAGATTGCAACACCAGCCGCCCTGTCCTTCATTTGTCGCCCCTTGTCCTGATCCTCGCCACGCTTGACGAATAATTGATGAATGTGACGGGATAGTGCCCAAAAGATTATGAATTTGCAATGAAATATCGTATTTTTGAGCCTGACACCAGTTTCGCTGGTATAAGCTGTCTCAATCTGGCACAGTCGCGTTTTCTTGACATGCCGCAAGAAAACAAGATGTGGGCAAATTTATCCGCTATACTCATGGGATAAGGGGAAGCTATGCAGAGCAATATCAAAACCGACGATCCAGTCATGACCACGAGTGAGGTTGCACGCCTGTTGGGCGTTGCTACCAGCACGGTGCAGATCTGGATGGAAAGCGGCGCGATCGAGTCCTGGAAAACACCGGGCGGCCATCGCCGCACCCGTTTGAGCCTGGTCCAGGGACTCTTGCACGGGAAGGACGACGGCGCCCTGCTGCGTCCCGCCGCCAGCAACGACAAGGAATTCCTGCCGGTCGCCGAACCGAACTATCCGGTTCCGGCGGATGAGCGCGCACGTCTCGCGGCGGTGGGCGCGAGCGGCCTCGTCGATACCGACGAGGAAGCGCGTTTCGACCGCATCGTGCGCCTGGCTACCATGGTGACCGGCTCGCCGATCGCGCTGATCTCGCTGCTGACCTCGACCCGCCAGTGGTTCAAGGCCCGGGTCGGCCTCGAACCGCGCGAGACCCCGCGCGACTGGGCCTTCTGCTCGCACGCGGTGCTGCAGGAGGAGCTGTTCGTGATCGAAGATGCCGTCAGCGACGAGCGCTTCCGCGACAATCCTCTGGTGCTCGGCGATCCGAAGATCCGCTTCTATGCCGGCGTGCCGCTGCGCGACCGCACCGGCCATCCGCTGGGCACCCTGTGCGTGATCGACCGCGAACCGCGCCGCCTGCGCACCACCGAAGCCCAGGGCCTGCTCGACCTGGCGGCCATCGCCGCGGCCGAGATCCAGTCCAGCCGTCCGAACCGGTTCTGAATTCGCCGATCATCGCGCGAATTCTCCTCGTCATCGCGCGAGTCGCCCCTCGTCATCGCGCGAGTCGCCCCTCGTCATCCCCGCGGATTCCCCCTCGTCATCCCCGCGAAAGCGGGGATCCATACTGAGACAAACGAACTTGGATTCCCGCCTTCGCGGGAATGACGGCCAATACGCGTCGATGACCGGCCGATCCGCGGCGATGACCGGCCGATCCGCGGCGCTGACGAAAACTACTTCGCCAGATCCACCGCATACAACGCAAACCCCTTCCCCTGCCCATCATCCGCAGCCAGCTGGGTCACGTTCTCCAACCCAGCCGCGCGCGCCAGCTCCAGCTTGCCCGGCGCCGAATGGAACACCACCGGCCCCTTCACCGCCACCTTCGCGAAACGCCAGCTGCGGTCCAGGCCGTTCGCCGTGCGGCTCAGGCGCCTGGCGTCCTTGATGTAGGCAATCAGCACGTCGCGGCTGGCGTCCGGCGCGGCGAACACGGTGCGGCTGCCGTCCAGTCCCGGGAAGTTGCCGCCGCCGCTGGCACGGTAGTTATTCGTCGCCACCAGGAAGGCCCGCCCTTCCGCGAGCGGTTTTCCATCCCACTGCAGATTCTTGATCCGCTGTCCCGGCGCCTGGGTCACGTCGATTTCGTAGCGCAGCGCGGGCGAGGTCACGGTGTCGAAGTTGTAGCCGGCGAAGCCCGTGTTGACCAGCTCCTGCGGCGCGCTCTTGTCCGGATCGATGGTATTGAAGCGCGACGCCGCCTTCTCCAGCCAGGCTTTCAAGCCCGTGGCGTCGACCTTCACCAGCGCCAGCGCGTTCGGATACAGGTAGAGGTCGGCGGCATTGTTCAGCGCCAGGTCGCCGGCAGCGACGTCGGTGTAGTCGGCCACGCCGGCCGAGCCGCTCTTGAAAGGCGCCGACACCGACAGCACCGGCAGCTGGGCGTACTGCGGCAGGTTCGCCTGCACGTACTTGCGCGCATAGTCGGCCTGGGCCTGGTTGACGATCTGGATCGCCGAGACGTCGCCGACATCGGCGAAATACGTCGACATGCGGAAGTCGGCGCTGCCGATCGGCGTCTTCACATAGCGGATCGTCGCTTCGTGCTCGTCCTTCACGAGGTCCATCACGGCAGGGTCGGCCGCGACATAGCTCTTGTCCGGCTGCTGGGTGCTGCGATTCTCGACGATGGCCGCGTCCTGCTCGGCATGCCAGCGCTTGCCGTCGTGGCGCAGCTGCAGGCGCACCACGCCCAGGTTCTTGCCCCACAGGTTGGCCATCACGGTCGGCACGCCGAACACCCTGCCCTTCACCTTGTCGACGTCCGGCAGATTGAACTGGGCCACGGTGCTGCTCGGGTTCGGAAAAGCCTGGTGCGAGTGGCCGAGCAGTAAGGCGTCGATACCGCCGACCCGACTGCTCATCCGGGCCAGGTGGTAGTTACCGTTCTCCATCGCCGGCGAATACGGACTGGCGTCCAGGCCGCCGTGCGAGATCACGACCACCACTTCGGCGCCCTTGGCGCGCATCTCGGGCAGGTAACGCTGGGCGGTTTCGACGAGCCCCGCGGTGGTGATCTTCCCTTCCAGCCAGCGCCGGTCCCAGTTCAGGATGGCCGGCGGCGTGAAGCCGATGATGCCGACCTTGACGCTGGCTGCGAAGGGTTTGCCGTTCGCGTCCACGGCCTGGATGCGGCGCGTGAGGATGCGGTAAGGCGTGAACAACGGCTTGCCGGTCTTGGCACTGTAGACGTTGGCCAGCACCACCGGGAAACCCGGCCCGCCACAGGTCCTGGCCGGCACGCCTTCCACGTGCAGGCGTTGACCGGTCACCTGGCCCAGATAGGCCAGGCCGAAATTGAAGTCGTGGTTGCCGATGCCGATGCCGTCGTAGCCGATCTTCTGCATCGCCTTGTAGATGCCCAGCAGCTGGCCGCACTTGAGCGGGTCGACGGTGGCCTGGTAATCGCCCAGCGCATTGCCCTGGATCGTGTCGCCGTTGTCGAACAGGAGCGTGTTCGGGAAGTCGCGCCGCGCCTGCGCGATCAGCGCGGCGGTGCGGTCCAGGCCCAGCGACGGGTCGGCGGCAAGCTTGAAGTAATCGTAGCCGACCACGCTGGAATGCAGGTCGGAGGTTTCCAGGATCGCCAGCTCGGCGCTGGCGCCCGCTTTGGGCTTGGCGGCCAGGGCCGGGCTGGCAGCGAAGGCGGCGCACAGGAACAGGGTGATGGGGTGGCGTGGACGGAATCTCATGCCGGCATCATAAGACAGCCGCCTGCCGCGGGGCAAGGAAGGGGCGGGCAAATGCGTTCAGCGCGCGATGCGGCTGCCGGCTGCGGTATAATTACCGGTTCGATTCAACCCTCTAAAAATACGTCACCGACCATGGAAGCTGAACGCATCAACGCCCTTTCCGCCCTGCTGAATGACCTGAGCAGCCGTGAAGCCGAACTTCGGAGGTATCTTTGACTTCGATCGGAAGTCAGAGAAACTAGAACAGGTCAACCAGGAACTGGAAGACCCGACCGTCTGGAACGACCAGAAGCGCGCCCTCGAACTGGGCAAGGAAAAGAAGGCCCTGGAAGGCGTCGTGCTGACGCTGCAGCAGGCCCGTTCCAACATCGACGATTCGCGCGACCTGTTCGACATGGGCCGCGAAGAAGGCGATGACGACACGATCGAATCCGTCGAAGCCGACGCCGAAGAGATCAAGAAAGTCATCGAGCAGATGGAATTCCGCCGCATGTTCAGCAATCCGATGGACCATGCGAACTGCTTCATCGACATCCAGGCCGGCGCCGGCGGCACCGAAGCCCAGGACTGGGCCTCGATGCTGATGCGCCAGTACCTGCGCTATTGCGAACGCAAGGGCTTCAAGGCCGAGGTGCTGGAGATTTCCGAGGGCGAGGTCGCGGGCATCAAGACCGCCACCATCAAGGTCGAGGGCGAATATGCCTACGGCCACCTGCGCACCGAGACCGGCGTGCACCGCCTGGTCCGCAAGTCGCCGTTCGACTCGGCCAACGGCCGCCATACCTCGTTCACTTCGCTGTTCGTGTACCCGGAGGTCGACGAGTCCTTCGAGATCGAGATCAACCCGGCCGACGTGCGCATCGATACCTATCGCGCATCCGGCGCCGGCGGCCAGCACATCAACAAGACCGACTCCGCGGTGCGCCTGACGCACGCGCCTTCGGGCATCGTGGTGCAGTGCCAGAACGACCGCTCGCAGCACCGCAACAAGGCCGAGGCCTTCGACATGCTGCGCGCAAAACTGTTCGAACTCGAGATGCGCAAGCGCATGGCCGAGCAGCAGAAGCTGGAAGACTCCAAGACCGACGTCGGCTGGGGCCACCAGATCCGTTCCTACGTGCTGGACCAGTCGCGCATCAAGGACTTGCGCACCGGCTTCGAGACTGGCAACACCAAGAACGTGCTGGACGGCGACCTCGACGACTTCATCTCGGCATCCCTGAAACAAGGCGTCTAAACGATGGCAAACGCAAAGCGCGCATTCATCTTCGACATGGACGGCACCATCGTCGACAACATGGCCTTCCACACCAGGTCCTGGCTCGAATTCTTCGCCCGCCGCGGCAAGGAATACGACCCGGACGCCTTCTTCCGCGAGACCGCCGGCGCCCAGGGCCGCGAGATCCTGCGCGAGCGTCTCGGCCCGGACATCCCGGACGACGAGATCGCCGTGCTGGCCCAGGAGAAGGATGCGCTGTACCGCGAGATGTACCGCCCGCACCGCGCCGCCATCCAGGGCTTCGAAGCCTTCGTGAGCGCGGCCGACGCCCAGGGCGTGGCCCTCGCCGTGGCCACCTCGGCGCCGCCGAAGAACATCGTGTTCACGCTCGATGAACTCGACCTGCGCCGCCACTTCGCGACCGTGGTCGGCGCCGCCGACGTCAAGCAGGGCAAGCCGCATCCGGACGTGTTCCTGAAGGCCGCCGAACAGCTGGGCATTGACCCGGCCGACTGCATCGTCTTCGAAGACGCGCCGATGGGCGTGGAAGCGGCGCGCCGCGCCGGCATGCGCGCGGCGGTGATCACCTCCACCCTGCCCGCCGAGGACTTCAAGGAATTCGACAACGTGATCGCGATCGTTGGCGACTACGACGAGATCGCCGTGGACGAGCTGCTGGCCCGCCTCTGAACCAATACTAGATAAAACACCTGATATGAGCACCGAAAACCAAGAACAAACCGGCCAGGAAGTCCAGGCAACCTCGCTGCAGGCCGAAGATAACAAGATCATCGCCGAGCGCCGCCAGAAGCTGGACGCCGTGCGCGAAAAAGGCGTGGCCTTCCCGAACGACTTCGTCCCGCAGCACAAGACCGCCGACCTGACCGAAACCTACGGCGGCTGGACCCGCGAGCAGCTGGAAGCCGAGCCGCAGCAGGTGGTGCTGGCCGGCCGCATGATGCTCAAGCGCGAAGCCGGCAAGAAGGCGGCCTTCGCGACCCTGCAGGACGCCTCCGGCCCGCGCGCCGACGGCCGCATCCAGATCTACGTGACCCTGGACAACACCGGCGAGGAAGCGATGGAGGCCTTCCGCCACTACGACCTGGGCGACATCCTGGGCGTGGAAGGCACGCTGTTCAAGACCAAGGTCGACGAGCTGACCGTCAAGGTCACCAAGCTGCGCCTGATCACCAAGTCGCTGCGCCCGCTGCCGGACAAGTTCCACGGCCTGGCGGATCAGGAAACGAAATATCGCCAGCGCTACGTCGACCTGATCATGAACGAAGAGACGCGCCGCACCTTCAAGGCGCGTACCGCCGCGATCGCGTCGATCCGCCGCTTCATGCAGGACAACGCCTTCATGGAAGTCGAGACCCCGATGCTGCACCCGATCCCGGGCGGCGCCGCGGCCAAGCCTTTCATCACCCACCACAACGCGCTCGACATGCAGATGTACCTGCGTATCGCGCCCGAGCTGTACCTGAAGCGCCTGGTGGTCGGCGGCTTCGACCGCGTGTTCGAGATCAACCGTAACTTCCGCAACGAGGGCGTCTCGGTTCGCCACAACCCGGAATTCACGATGATGGAGTTCTACGCGGCCTACACCGACTACAAGTGGCTGATGGACTACACCGAGGCCGTGATCCGCCAGGCCGCGATCGATGCCCAGGGCACCGCCGAAGTCACCTACGGCGGCCGTCCGCTGGACCTGGGCAAGCCCTTCCATCGCCTGACGATTGTCGAAGCGATCAACAAGTACGCGCCGCACTACACCAACGAACAGCTGCACGACGCCGAGTTCCTGAAGGCCGAGCTGCTGAAGTTCGGCGTCAAGCCGCACGTGATCTCGGGCCTGGGCGCGCTGCAGCTGTCGCTGTTCGAGGAAACCGCGGAAGCCCAGCTGTGGGAGCCGACCTTCATCATCGACTACCCGGTCGAAGTCTCGCCGCTGGCACGCGCGTCGGACACCCGCGCCGGCATCACCGAGCGCTTCGAGCTGTTCATGGTGGGCCGCGAGATCGCCAACGGCTTCTCGGAGCTGAACGATCCGGAAGACCAGGCAGCCCGCTTCCAGGCGCAGGTGGCCGCCAAGGACGCCGGCGACGAAGAAGCGATGTTCTACGACGCCGACTACATCCGCGCGCTTGAATACGGCATGCCGCCGGCGGGCGGCTGCGGCATCGGCATCGACCGCCTGATCATGATCCTGACCGATTCGCCGAACATTCGCGACGTGCTGCTGTTCCCGCACCTGCGCAAAGAGGACTGAGTCCTTCCGTCGTCCCCGCGAAGGCGGGGACCCAAGTTCGCAGCAACCCGTAAACTTGGGTTCCCGCCTGCGCGGGAAGTCGTTTCCGGCAATGCCGGGAGCGACGTTTATCTGACCACGCGGTAGCAGGGAATATATTCCTTCCCCGGCAACTTCATCCGGCTCTGCTCCACAAAGGACTGCAGCAGCTTGTCCATCGGCGCCATGATCTCGTCGTCGCCGTGGATCTCGAACTTCCCGTACTTCTCGATCTCGCGGATCCCGTCTTCCTTCACGTTACCGGCCACCACGCCCGAGAAGGCGCGGCGCAGGTTCGCGGCCAGCAGGTGCGTTTCCTGGTTCTTGTGCAGCGACAGGTTGCGCATGTTCTCGTGGGTCGGACGGAAGGGCTTCTGGAACTCCGGGTCGATCTTCAAACCCCAGTTGAAGTAATAGGCGTCGCTGCGCGACTTGCGGTATTCGCGCACCTGGCGGATCCCCTGCTGCATCTCCAGCGCCACCGCGGCCGGATCGTCGACGATGATCTTGTAGCGCTGCTGCGCGCGTTCGCCCAGCGTCAGGCCGATGAACTGGTCGATCTGCTCGAAGTATTCCCTGGCCGCCGCCGGCCCGGTGAACACCAGCGGGAACGGCACTTCGGCGTTCTCGGGGTGCAGCAGGATGCCGAGGATGTACAGGATCTCTTCGGCGGTGCCGGCGCCGCCCGGGAACACGATGATGCCATGGCCGGTACGTACGAAGGCTTCCAGGCGCTTCTCGATGTCCGGCATGATCACCAGGTCGTTGACGATCGGGTTCGGGCTTTCGGCGGCGATGATGCCCGGCTCCGAGATGCCGAGGTAGCGGCCGCCCTGCAGGCGCTGCTTGGCGTGGCCGATGGTCGCGCCCTTCATCGGGCCTTTCATCGCGCCCGGGCCGCAGCCGGTGCAGATGTCCAGTTCGCGCAGGCCGAGCTGGTAGCCCACGTGCTTGGTGTAGTTGTACTCGACGCGGTTGATCGAGTGGCCGCCCCAGCACACCACCAGGTTCGGGTTGCGCTGCGGCTGGATCACGTTGGCGTTGCGCAGGATATGGAAGACGGCGTCGGTGATGCCTTCCGGCTTGTCCAGGTCGAAGCGCGGATTGTCGGTGACCTCGAAGTTCACGTAGACGATATCGCGCAGCACCGAGAACAGGTGCTCGTGGATACCCTTGATCATCTTGCCGTCGACGAAGGCATGCGCCGGCGCGCTGCGGATATCGAGCTTGATGCCGCGCTCGCGCTGAATGATCTTGATCTCGAAATCCTTGTAGCGTTCGAGCAGCTCCTTGCCGTCGTCAATGTCGCTGCCGGAGTTCAGCACGGCGAGCGCGCATTTGCGGAACAGCTGGTACAGGCCGCCCTGGCTGGTGTCGAGCAGTTTCGCCACCTCCGCCTTGGACAGCACCTCGAGCCGGCCTTCCGGCGAAATCAGTGTATCGACAACGTCTTGCGTCATGGTTCCTACCCTTTCTTTGCGATGTTTCTTAGTATCTTTCACGCCAATATACGACAAGTCACCGCAGTTTGCCCCCACGCTTGCGCAGGCATTGCATGTGCATATGGCGGGGCCGGAAAAAGTTGCCTTCAAGAGCAGGATTTCCTCTAAAATGCGACGCTATTGGATTTGCGCCTTCATGCAATGCGGGCACTCCATCCAACCATTCTTATTCTTATAAAACGTATTTGGGGAGGAACCGCATGAGCGGTGCAGCTACTTCTACCGTCGAACAGAAAGCGATCCCGGAATTCAAACAGATCATGGGGCACCCGGCACCGCTGTGGATGCTGTTCATGACCGAATTCTGGGAACGCTTCGCCTTCTACGGCATCCGTTGGGCCCTGGTGCTCTACATCGTCGCCCAGTTCTACGGCGGCAGCGGCGTGGGCCAGGCCGACGCCAACCTGACCTACGGTTCCTACCTCGCCCTGGTGTATGCCGGCGCGGTGTTCGGCGGCTACATCGCCGACCGCGTGATCGGTTACCAGCGCTCGATCCTGGTCGGCGCCGTCTTCATGGCGGTCGGCCTGTTCGCGATTACCGTGCCCAATCCCGACGTCTTCAAACTGGGCCTGGCCACGATCATCGTCGGCAACGGCATGTTCAAGCCGAACATCTCGACCATGGTCGGCCAGCTGTACGGCATCAACGACCAGCGCCGCGATTCCGGCTTCACCATCTTCTACATGGGCATCAACACCGGCGCCTTCTTCGCACCGATCCTGACCGGCTGGCTGGCCGACGCGATGGCCGACAGCACCGGCGTACCGGCCTACAAGGTCGTGTTCTTCGCCGCCGGCATCGGCATGCTGCTGTCGCTGATCTGGTTCCAGATCGGCCGCAAGGGCCTGAAAGGCATCGGCGCACCGGTCGGCGAGCTGGCCAGCCCGGCGCGCCTGGCCGCCGTGGTGATCGGCGCCATGGTCGTGATCCCGGGCGTGTACTTCCTGCTGAAACTCGGCGCCAACACGCTGCAGGGCATCCTGACGGTGCTGTTCATCGGCCTGGCGCTGATGCTGCTGGTCGAAGGCATCCGCAACGGCAAGGTCGCGCGCGACAAGACCATCGCCATGCTGATCATCTTCTTCTTCAACGTGATGTTCTGGTGCTTCTTCGAACAGGCCGGCAGCTCCTTCACCTTCCTGGCCGAGAACATCGTGCGCCGCGACTTCGGCGGCTGGATCTTCCCGACCGGCTGGTTCCAGTCGGTGAACTCGATCGCGATCATCGTCTGCGCGCCGATCGTGGCCGCAGTGTGGGTCAAGATGGGCCGCGCGAATCCGTCGATCCCGCGTAAATTCGGCCTGGGCCTGCTGTTCAACGGCCTGGCCTTCCTGCTGCTGATGTTCGCGCTGCAGCAGCTGGTCGGCGCCGACAGCAAGATCCCGTTCTGGACCCTGTTCATGGTCTACGTGATCCAGTCCATCGGTGAGCTGTGCCTGTCGCCGATCGGCCTGTCGATGGTCACCAAGCTGGCCCCGACCCGCCTGGTCGGCCTGGGCATGGGCGGCTGGTTCCTGTCGACCGGTATCGGCAACAACCTGTCGGGCATCTTCGCCAGCCACGTGTCCGGCGAGTCGGGCATGACCACCGCCTCGGCGCTGTCGGGCTACACCTTCGGCTTCTGGGCCCTGATCGGCTCGGGCGTGGTGCTGTTCCTGATTGCACCGCTGATTCAGAAGCTGATGCACGGCGTGAAGTAAACGCCGTCTGCTTCGGCTACGATGAGATGGCGGCCTGCGGGCCGCCATTTTTATTGACACTGGAACGATCATGAAGAACGATTCGAACAGCCGCCTCGTGTATTCCACCGAGACCGGCCGCATCTGCCCCGACTGCCGCCAGCCGGTCGCGAGCTGCGCCTGCAAGGCCGCCCCCGTCATCAAGGGCGACGGCGTGGTGCGCGTGTCGCGCCAATCCAAGGGCCGCGGCGGCAAGACCGTCACCCTGGTCAAGGGCCTGGCGCTGGACGCGACCGCCCTCGCCGCGCTGGGCAAGCAGTTGCGCAGCGCCTGCGGTTCCGGCGGCACGGTGAAGGATGGCGTCATCGAGATCCAGGGCGACCACTGCGACCTGGTGCTCGGCGCCTTGATCAAGCAGGGACACGATGCGAAACGCAGCGGCGGCTGACCTGTCGGAAATATTTACAGGACGCCAGACTGGCCCGGTTTGTAAAATGACGAAACTGACGAATGTTCTTCTGATTCAAGGGCTTGCGTAAATACACAGGCGGGTGGCATAGAGCTTGCATTGCTCCAGGTATCATTCCTAACAGGGGTCCTGGCACCATGAAATCTCTTACCGCTTTCGTCATTTCCGCCACCGTCAGCCTGGCGGCCAACGCTACCCCCGCGATCAAGCTGCCCACCGGTCCGCTCTACCTGAAGTTCAGTGGGCAGGAACAAATCGCAATCAACAAGGCGAGCACCTGGACCGACGGCAAGGAAATCAATTGGGGCGTGTTCATCATGAGCACGATCGAGAAGGGCGACGTCGACATCCCGAACGATGAAATCGACCCGAACGGCGACATCTTCTTCGTCAACGGCGCCCAGAAAAGCCAGATCACCGGCATGTTCTACGGCATCGAGCGCGGCACGCCGTCCGCCACCAATCCCTTCCCGGCGACCAAGGGCTACATGGACTTGTACTGGCGCGACCTGTCCGTCATGAGCAAGACCTCGCTGGCCTCCACCGCCAACGGCATCCGCTGCGGCTACAGCTGCGCCAAGGGTTACACCGAAGGCACCTTCCTGGCCCGCCTGATGTTCGACACCGGTATGGACACCGGCAATGCCCTGAATACCATCGTCGGCAGCAAGGTCCCGAGCAGCAAGGGCTTTTCCGGGGTGGCCGATTCGTATGCGTCGGTCGACATGCGCAAGCAGGGCCTCTGGAGCAAGCAGCTGGACTCGGACTATTTCCACACCAAGCTGGGCATGCGCGACCTGCGCTTCAAGAACAGCTATAACTACAACGCTAAATGGAACGGCAAGACCGACGTGCTGGGCGCGCGCCTGGACGATCCGGGCCAGGCTTATGTGCTGCCCGAGCCGGGCGCGCTGTCGCTGTTCGGCCTGGCCGGCCTGGGGCTGATCGCGGTGCGCCGCCGCAGCCGCGCAACCGGCAGCAAAGCCGGCCGCTGAGACGGCGGCCGCGCGGCCGGGCGATGGACGCGCCCGGCCCTGCCCTTATTTTTCCTGCTTCTGCGCCGGCGCTTGCGGCCGCGGCTGCGGCTGCGGCTGCGACTGCGCCCGCTCCATCTCCTGCGCGCGGCGCATGGCTTCGCGCGCGCCCGGGCTGTTGACGTCGACCCCGGCCGCCTGCATCGCATTGCGCACCGCATCGTTGCCGGTCACGCCGCCGAAGGTGTAGCGCAGGCCGACGTAGACGCGGCGCTGGTGCACCTCGGTGTTGGTGCGGTCGCGCAGGGTGTCGGTCTCGACGCGGAACTTCTGGCCGGTCGAGTTCAGCAGGTCGTTGGCGCGCACGCTCAGCGACAGGCGCTTGTCGAACTTGTGCTCATACGCGAGCGTCATCATGCCGAAGGGTTCGCGGTAGCCCTCTCCGGACAGCAGCTTGCCCTGGCGGAAGCCGAACACCGACAGCGTGTTCTCCGGATTGATCATCCACTGGCCGCCGCCCTGCAGCTGCAGCGATGGCGAGGAACGCTTGTCGCCGGTCAGGCCCAGCGCGCCGACGCGGTCCTGCTCGATGAAGCCCCAGTTCCCGTTGAACATGAAGCGGATGCTCGGCAGCGCATGGCCCATCACGCGCATGCTCGGCAAGGTCATGCCCATCAGCGAGAACTCGATGCCGCCCGAGCGGCGGTCGCCCAGGTTCTCGCGCGTGGTCAGCAGCGTGTTGGCATCCAGGAAGACGCGGCGCTCGGTGATCACATCGGACTCGCGGCGCAGGTAGCCGCGCACGCTGGCCGGGGCCAGGCCCATGATCTTGGTCTCGTAGCCCAGTTCCAGCGAATGCAGCTTGACCGCGTGCAGGCGCGGATTGCCCGAGCTGACGTAGTAGTCGTTGGCGTAGTTGACGAAGGGGTTCAGCTCCGCCGAGCCGGGACGCGAAATGCGGTCGGCGTAGGACAGGCGCAGGTTCGAATTCGCGTCCAGCTTGTAGGTCAGGAACAGGCTGGGCAGGTAGCTGGTGTACTGGTTCTTCGCCTGGATGCCGCTGGTAACCTGGTCGAGGTCCTGGTCGGTGCGCTCGACGCGCAGGCCGCTCTTGAAGGACCAGGTTTTATTGATCGGCATTTCGTAACTCGAATAGACCGCGACCACGTCCTGGTCCAGGTCGAACAGGTTGCTGCGCCGGGTGTCCAGGCCGCCGGCGCCGCTCAGGAACACGTAGCGGTTGTCGGCGGTCTGCTGGGTGCGCTGCCAGCGTCCGCCGGCGGTCAGGTAGCCCGGCCCGGCCTTGCCGGTGAAGTCGGTGCTCAGGTCGGTGATGCGCACGCGCGTCTCGACGTCCTGGGCGTAATCGCGCAGGCTGGGCGCGCCGGCGGCCGGCATCGCCAGCGCCTGGTACAGCGTGCTGGTGTCGGCGGTATTGGTGTTGGACGAGCGGCGCAGGTCGACCTTCAGGGTCTCGCCGTCGGCGGCGAAGCGGTGTTCGAAGCCGGCCACCAGCTCGTGGTTCAGGGCGTCGCCGTCGGTACGGCGGCGGGTCAGGTAATCGACCACCGGCGACTGGCTGGTGCGGAAGTCGGTGAAATGCTCGTTCGCATCGCTGTCGTTGCCGCGCTTGTTGATCGACACCGAGCCGGTCACGGTATCGCGCTCGTTGTAGTTGTAGCGCCCGCCCAGGCCGGCCTGGACGAAGGTGTTGACGCCTTCGCGGTGGGCCTCGTTGCGCAGGCGGCTGATCGCGCCGGTGGCCGGGTCGATGCGCTCGCGCAGCTGTTCGGTGTCGGTGTCGTTGCCGTCGCGGCGCAGGTTCAGGCTGCCGTTGACCGAGGCGTAGCCGGCGCTGTAGCTGCCGTTGGCGAAGGCGGTGCCGCGTCCGCCCGGCGCCACCGTGCCGGCGACGGTGCCGTTGCCGCCCGGCTTGGTATAGCGGCGCGAGATCAGGTTCAGGATCGGGCCGCCGCCCGCTTCGTTGCCGAATTCCGCGCCCGGGTTGTTGATCACCTGGACCGACTCGTAGTTCTCGGCCGGCAGCGCATTCATGGCCGCGGCGCGGTTCTCGCCCTGCAGCTGGGCGGTCGGCTTGCCGTCGATCAGCACCGTGACGCGCTCGCTGCCGCGCAGACGCACGGTGCCGTTCGGATCGACGTTCACCGACGGCACGTTGTTCAGCACGTCGCCGATCGACGCCCCAGCCGTGCTGGCGTCGTTCTTGATGTCGTAGACCTGGCGGTCGACGCGGTTGCTCGAGCGCTCGCTGACCACGTTCACGGTGGCGATCGGGCCTTGCTGGGGCGCCTCGGCCGTCGTCGTGCCCGCCTGCGCGGCGACCGCCTTGGCGGCTGGCTGCGGCTTCGCAGCGGCCGGCGTGGCGGTGGCCTGGTCCGCAGCCGCCTGGGTCTGCGCCTGGGCATGCAGGCTCAGGCATAGCAGGGCGATGGCGGCGGGGATGGTCTTGCTGGCGGAACGGGGCACTGACGCGGAATGGCTGGACATATGTATGTGAAAGTTGATGAAAAACAAAAATATTAACCGCAGGAAAATATCATCTTTTGTAATGACATGCCAGTACCGTCGTTCTCGGTTAAACGCCGCCGATGGAGAATCGTCGCTTCAAACGCACACTTCTCCAGGACTTGTTATTTGTGTGTGCAATAAGCGATTATTATTTCAGCTCTCGATTGAATTGCCCGTTAGTAAGTGCCTGCCATACCATGCTTGGCCAGACCGCGCAGCCGCGCCAACGCCCCGTCATCCACCTCCTGAACATCCTCGTACTGGCCTGCCTGCTGCCGGGCGTGGCCGGCTGCGCCATTTTCCTGGTCTCGCAATACCGCGAAGAACGGGCGCGCCAGATCGCCGACAACCTGCACCTGGCGCGCGAGATTGGCGACACCATCGATGCGCGGCTGTGGGGGGCCCCGGCCGGCACCGTCCCCAGCGAGCAGCTGAGCGCCCTGCTGATCCAGCGCCGCCTGCCGCCGGGCTGGCTGGCCAGCGTGCTCGACCGCGAGGGCAAGATCGCCGCGCGCAGCCGCCATGCCGCCCGCTTCGTCGGCGACAGCGCCGACGGGATGCTGCGTGCCGCCATCGCCCGCAGCGGCAGCGGCGCGCTGGAGACCGTCACGCGCGACGGCGTCGTCAGCCAGACCACCTTCTCGCGCTCGCCGCTGACCGGATTCACGACCGTGGTCGGGGTGCCGCGTGCGCAACTGGTCGGCCCGCTATACGCCCAGCTGGCCTCGCTGACGGCGCTCGCCGTGGGCCTGTTCGCCGCCGGTCTGCTGCTGGCGCGGCGCATGAGCCGGCGCATCTCGGGCTCGATCCAGTCGCTGCTGCCGCCGGCGATGGCGCTCGGGCGCGGCGAGACGCCGCGACCCGTGCCTGCCCACATCGCCGAAGTGGCCGAGGTCGGCGCCGCCATCGAGCGCGCCGCCGGCCTGCTGCGCGAGCGCGAAGCCGAACTGCTGACCCACCATGAGGAACTGCAGCAGTTCAAGTTCTTCTCCGAGAACGCGAACGAGATGCTGCTGCTGTTCGACGAGCCGGGCCGGGTTCGCTACGCCAACCGCCAGGCCTCGATGCGCCTCGGCTACACGAATGCGGAACTGCTGTCGATGACCATCTTCGACATTGACCGGCCGGTGCGGCGCGAATATTTCGAGACGGTATTCATGCAATGCCGCGAAGTTCCGCCGCCGCCCTTCGAGCGCGTCTACACCTGCAAGGACGGCAGCGAGTTCCCGGTCGAGATCACGGTCACCGTGCTCGAACATCGCGGCGAGTGGCTGATGTACGTGGCGCCGCGCGACATCAGCGAGCGCCTCCAGGCCGAGCAGGCGTTGCGCTGGGCCGCCACCCACGATGCCCTGACCGGCCTGCCGAACCGCGCCAGCGCCTTGGCCCTGCTCTACGAGCGGCTGCACGGCGTGGGTGCCGGCGCGCACACCGGCGGCGCTGTGCTGTTCGTCGACCTCGACCGCTTCAAGCCGGTCAACGACATCCACGGCCACGATACCGGCGACCGCGTCCTGCAGGAAGTCGCGCGCCGCCTGCAGACCTGTCTGGCGCCGGGCGACCTGCTGGCGCGGGCCGGCGGCGACGAATTCCTGGCGATCCTGCCCGATGCGGCGCGCGGCGCCGCGGTGGCGCGAGCGCTGCTGCGGGCGCTGGTGGAACCGATCCGGGTCGGCAACGTCGAGGCGACGCTGTCGGCGTCGATCGGCATCGCCCACATGCCCGAACACGGCGACAGCGCGGCCGCGCTGCTGCACGCAGCCGACATGGCCATGCTCGAGGCCAAGCAGTCCGGACGCGCGTCCGCGGTCGTCTATTCGCCCGAAATCGGCAGCCGCGCCCAGCGCACGCGCAGCGTCGAAAAGCAGCTCCAGCAGGCGCTCGATCACGACGGCCTGGTGCTGCACTACCAGCCCATCGTCAATTTGGCCACGGGCGAAGTGGACGGCGTCGAGGCGCTGGTGCGGCTGGTGGACACCGACGGCACGGCGCCGGGACCGGGGATCTTCATCCCGGTGGCCGAAAGCTCGGGCCTGATCCTGCCGATCGGCGCCTGGGTGGCGACCGCGGCCTGCCGCCAGCAGGCCGCCTGGCAGGCGGGCGGCCAGCCGCTGGACATATCGGTGAACGTGTCGGCGCTGCAGTTCCGGCGCCCCGCCTTCGCCGACCGGGTGCGCGCGACCATCGCCCGCACCGGCATCGATCCGCGCCGCCTGGTGATCGAACTGACCGAGACCGCGCTGATGGAAAACCTGGCCGAGACGGCGGCGATCCTGCGCGAGGTGAAGTTGCTCGGCGTGCGCATCGCCCTCGACGATTTCGGCACCGGGTAATCGAGCCTGAGCGTGCTGTCCTCGCTGCCGCTCGACAAACTCAAGTTCGACCAGTCCTTCGTGCGCCGCATCGACAGCGACCATGCAAGCCGGGCCGTCATCGATGCCGTGATCGCGCTGGGGCAGAGCCTCGGGCTCGAGCTGGTGGCCGAAGGCATCGAGACCGAATCGGCGCTGCAGTACCTGCGCGAACGCGGCTGCCAGCAGGGCCAGGGCTATTATTTCAGCCGCCCGCTGCCCGATGCGCAGCTGCGCGCCTGGCTCGGGCGCGAGCGCTAGCCTTCAGCCGGCGCCGTCCAGCGTGCGCCGCATCGCTTCCATCTCCGCCACGATCCAGGCGCGGAACTGCTGCACCTTGGCCATCGCTTCCTTGTGCGGATTGACCAGGAAGCGGTAGCCGTTGCCGTAGGGCGCGCTGCGGCAGTGCAGCACGCGCAGGCTGCCGGCAGCGATGTCCTCGCAGGCGATCCCGTAAGGCACCAGTGCGATGCCCTGCCCCGCCACCGCGGCCTGGGCCAGCACGCCCCAGTGGCTATAGGTGCGCGAAAAATCGTAGCGGCCCTCGAACTTGCCCTTGAGCGCCTTGTTCTCGTTCAGCGTCTGCAGCCAGGATTCGGGCGTGCGCTCGCACAGCAGCGGAAAGCGGGCCAGGTCGGCCAACTGCAGTTCCTGCGCGGGATCGTCGAGCAGCTCGGGACTGTAGACCGGCACCAGCCGTTCGCGGAACAGCAGCGCCGGGTCGCCGTCCTTGACCGGGCCGAAGCGGATCGCAACGTCGACGTTGTCGTCCAGCAGATCGACCGGGACATCGTTCGAATCGATGCGGATATCGAGTTCCGGATGCAGCTTGGTAAAGCGCGGCATGCGCGGCACCAGCCACTTGATGGCGAAGGAATGGGTGGTCGAGATGCGCAGGATGGCTTCCTCGTCGCCGCGCTGCAGGGCCGCGACCTTGGCGCGCAGGTCGCCGAGCGAGCGCCCGACCGCGATCGCCAGTTCCTGGCCTTTCGCCGTCAGCGCGATGTGGCGCGGATGGCGCACGAACAGCGGAAAGCCAAGCGCCTCTTCCAGCTGCTTGACCTGCAGGCTGACCGCGGCCGGCGTCTTGTGCAGTTCCTGGGCCGCCAGCTTGAAGCTGCCCCAGCGGGCGGCGCATTCGAAGTCGATCAGCCCGGACAGGCTGCGCAAGGGCTTCATCGGCCCACCAAGCATAAGTTTTTCTTATTCATTGCCTTATTATTTTCTTGTTTGAACAATTGCTTCCCTGCATAGAAAATATAGCGGATTCACCAAGAACCCGCTAGCTCTTCAGCGCCTTCAGCGTAAGGAAGACCATGTCCAAGAACATCCTGGTGATCGGCGGCACCCGTTTCATCGGCAGGCTGCTCGTGCAGCGGCTCCTGCGCGCCGGCCACCGCGTCACCATTGCCACCCGCGGCTACGTGCCCGATCCCTTCGGCGAGCGCATCGCGCGCATCCGCGTCGACCGCCGCAACGAACTCGCCATGCGCGCCGTGGCCAAGGCCGGTCCGTTCGACATCGTCTACGACCAGATGTGCTACAGCCCTCTCGACGCGGCGATTGCCGTGCGCACCTTTGCCGGCCAGGTCGGGCGCTATGTCATGACCTCGACCGTCGATGCCTACCGCGTGCTCGGTGTCGACGCCGCCGGAAAACGCGGCCCGCTGGCCGAGGACGCGCTGGGCATCGAGGCCCAGGCGATCGACGCCGGCTACCCCTGGCACGACCCGCGCCGCGCCACCGAGTGCTACGTGAGCGGCAAGGTGCAGGCCGAAGCCTACCTGGTGCGCGACGGCTCGCTGCCGCTGGTGACGCCGCGCCTGGGCCACGTGCTGGGCGGGCCGGAAGATTTCACGGGTCGCCTGGCCCACTACGTCGAACTGGCGCGCGCCGGCGCCACCCTGCAGTATGCGAACGACAAGGCGGCGGTCTCCTTCACGACCGCGCATGCCGCGGCCGACTTCCTGTTCTGGACCGGAATGCAGGATTTTCTGGGGCCGGTGAATGCGGCCTGCGATGGGGCGCTGTCGGCGTCGCAGTTGTACGCACGTGTGGGCGAGGTTCTTGAGACGCCGGTCAGGACGCGGCGCGCGGCGTCGCCCGTGGAACCAGGCCGCCTGTCGCCTTTCGACCTGCCGGGGCCGATGGTGCTGGACACGTCACGCGCAAAGGCGCTGGGTTATGCGTTCGGGCATACGGACGAGTGGCTGGATCACGCGATCCGGCAGCACGACCTGGCCTTTGTCTAGCGCCCACGAAAGCATGAAATTGAAAAAGGATGTGTCAAAGCCTGTTTTCTGAAGCGGAACCAGTATATTGCGCAGTCGTTCTTATCTGCGGCAATGTCCGGTTCCATCATGGCTTCTCACAGCGCACACCACTCAACCGGACTGGCGGCCGGATCGATCGCTGCCATTGTCGTCGAACATGCCGGCGCCGGCGGCTTTTGCCACATGTGGAGCCTTCTCGCCCTGGTCATGGGCACCCTCGGCGGCACGGCGCCTGACTGGCTCGAGGTGAGGTGGTGGACCAGGAAAAGGACGCTCTGGATCACCCACCGGACCTGGACCCACTGGGGCCTGGGATGGATAGCCTTGCTGGCCTGGTCTTACTGGTCGCTCGACCAACTGGCCTGGGCGCCGCTGGGCTTCGGATTCGCTGCAGGCGGCGTCATGCATCTTCTCGCCGACTGGCCGAATCCCCTGGGCGTACCTTGGATCGTGAAACGGCGTTCCCTTCATCTTTGGAAAAGCGGTCGATGCGACTTCATCGTCATCGCCATGGCCTGGGGTGCCGCATTTGTCGTTGCGGACAAGATGTATTTTCACGTTTCGTAGTCGCATCCAGCCGAGCTGCGGGGCGATCGACGGCAAGGTGGCGTTCACCTGCTCAAGTCAAAAATCCGTGCGGACGTGTTCATCTTGCTGCGCCTGGAAGTGCGCACGATGGCGATTGCCCCATTCACACAAGGGCTGCAGCGCAAGCGCAAGCGTTCGTCCAAAATCGGTGATCGCGTATTCCACCCTCGGCGGCACCGCCATGAAGTCATGGCGCGTGAGGATGCCATCTTCAGTCAGGCTGCGTAACTGCTGAATCAGGACTTTCTCGCTGATACCGCTCACCAAACGTTTGAGCTCGCCGAAGCGCCGCGGCGCCCCCTGCAGATGGAATAGCAAAATCGGCTTCCACTTTCCCCCAACGTAATGCAATGCCACATCAAGACCACAAGTCGGCTCCATATCCTCTCCATACTTACCTTTTGGTAGGTACTAGTATATATGAAAGTACCGACTTACAATTGTTCAGGGTGATTTTTATCTACTGCGACAGTCGCAATCTCACAGGAAAACAGCATGCCAACAAACGAAGAAGTGATCAGGGAAGTCTATGCCGTCGCAGAATCTGCGAGTCTGGACGCGGAAAGGTTCGTCGAGCTTTTCGCGGAAGACGGCTATTTCCTGGACATGGCGACGGGACAAAAATGGACTGGCGCCGAGGTTCGTCAGCCGATCGAGGGTTTGGGATCCATCTTTCCGGATTTTCACCGCGAACTGCTGAACGTCTATTCGGCAGCAGATGGCGTCATCGTCGTCGAGCTCAGATTGCAGGGCACCCATGCAGGCGATTTCCCGACCCCGGACGGCGTGCTTCGCGCCACAGGCAAGCGCTTCGACGTACCGTGCTGCGATGTCTTCGTCGTCGAGCAAGGGAAGGTAAAGGCCTTCCACTGCTATAACATGCGGTCCGTGTGGCTCGGCCAACTGGGCGCTGCGTAGCGCCCAGTTACTCCCTGGGCCAAGCCTTAGCGCTTGTCCGCCTTCTCGCGCGCCACCCAATACAGCAGCAGGATCAGCGCAGCATACGGCAGGATCGACAGCAGATCCGCGCTGGCCCCGGCGAAGAACGGGTTCGCGGCCTCGGCCCACTTGCCCATCGCGTTGTCGAAGTCGGTCAGCACACCGGCCGTGATGGCGATGACGATGCCGGCCAGCGCGCCGCCGGCGATGTAGCCGGACGCCAGCAGCGTGCCCGAGCTGCGGTCGCCCGCGGCCTGCAGTTCTTCGCCGCTCAGGCCGGCGTACTGCGGCAGCTTGTTGTTGCGGCGGTCGACCATCCAGCGGATCAGGCCGCCGATCGCGATCGGCAGCGTCGACACCAGCGGCAGGTAGACGCCGACCGCGAACGACAGCGCATTCACGCCGGCCATCTCCAGCACCAGCGCGATCATCACGCCGAACACCACCAGGGTCCACGGCAGCTGCTGGTCGAGGATGCCCTTGATGATGTAGGACATCAGCACGGCCTTGGGCGCATCGTATTTCTTGACCTCGGAGCCGTCCGGACGGGTGTGGAACTGGCCGTTGATGCCCGGGTCGACCAGCCAGGCCAGCGAACCGTCTTCGCGCACCAGGTATTTGCCGGCCGGGCCGCCGACGGTATCGGGCTTTTGCCAGACTTTATAGGTGGCGCGGTCGGACGCCGCCTGCGGGCCCTGGATCTGCGCGGTCTCGGTCAGCTTCGAAGCATCGGTCCTCACGTGCGGCGCCACCTGGGCGGCCGGGACGTAGACGGTGCCGGCATCGTTCAGTTTCAGCAGGATCGGGCCCAGCACCAGCGCCGAGGCCAGCGCGCCGGCCAGGATCGCGTACTGCTGCAGGCGCGGCGTGGCGCCGACCAGGAAGCCGGTCTTCAAATCCTGCGAGGTGGTGCCGGCATTCGACGCGGCGATGCAGACGATGGCGCCGACCGACAGCGCGGTCACGTAATAGCGCCCGCCGGTCCAGCCCATCACCAGGAAGATCAGGCAGGTGAACAGCAGCGTGGCCACCGCCATGCCGGAGATCGGATTCGAGGACGAGCCGACCTCGCCGGTCAGGCGCGAGGACACGGTCGAGAACAGGAAGCCGAACACCAGGATCAGCAGCGCGCCCAGCAGGTTCATGTGCAGCGGCGTGGCGAAGGTGATCACGGCGATGATGCCCAGGCAGCCGATCGCCACCCACTTCAGCGGGATGTCCTGGTCGGTGCGCAACGATGCGTCGCCGGTCGAACCCGACTTGAAGCCGGCCAGGCCGCCGCGCAGCCCGTTCCAGATGGTCGGCAGCGAACGCACCAGCGAGATCAGGCCGCCGGCCGCCACCGCGCCGGCACCAATGTAGAGCACATAGGCGCTGCGGATGTCGTCCGGGCCCATGTCCTTGATCAGCATCGTGCCGGGCGCCAGCGGCACCGTGAGCAGGTCGCCGAAGAATTTGATCATCGGGATCAGGAGCAGATAGGACAGCACGCCGCCGGCCGCCATCGTCATCGCGATGCGCGGGCCGATGATGTAGCCGACGCCCAGCAGCTCGGGCGAGATCTCGGCGCCGGCCGAACCGGCCTTCAGCGGCGCGCCGAACACGAAGTTGACCGTGTCCTTCCACAGCTTGAAGGAGATGTTCAGGGTTTTATACAACAGGCCGATGCCGAAGCCGCCGAAGATGATGAAGGCGCGCTGGCGTGCAGCCTTCGCTTCGCTTGATCCTTCCAGGCGCACTTCGCCGGCGGCTTCGCGCGACGAGGGCGTGGCGGCGGCCTTCAGCACCTCGGCGCAGGCCGTGCCTTCCGGGTATTTGAGTTCGCGGTGCTGATCGACGATCATCGTGCGGCGCATCGGGATCATCATCAGGATGCCGAGCAGGCCACCCAGCACGCCCACCAGCATCACGCGCGAAATCTCCAGGTCGAAGCCGAGGATCATAATCGCCGGCATGGTCACGCCCAGGCCGAAGGCCAGCGATTCGCCGGCCGAACCGGCCGTCTGCGTGATCGAGTTCTCCAGGATGGTCGATTCGCGTCCGCCCGCCTTCTTGGCCATGCCGAACAGGGTGATCGCGATCACCGCCACCGGAATCGAGGCGCTGACCGTCAGGCCGACCTTCAGCACCAGGTAGAGCGAGGACGCGCCGAAGATCATGCCCAGCACCGTGCCCATGATCAGGGCGCGCAGGGTCAGCTCGGGCAGTTGGGCGGAGGCCGGGATATACGGCTTGACCGCGGGCGGGTGGGGATCGTACGGCATTGTTTCCTTGCTACGTCATGGACGCGGTATCGTGTTTCTGGACTGCAGGCACCACTTGGCAGCACCTTAAATGGAAATTAAGCTGGAACTATGGCACATGCCGTAGTGGAAGAAAAGCGGATTATAATTTTGATGTAGACCGTGTTTACGCCCTGTCGGCACGGCGATCTGCCGGTCATCTGACCGTCATCAGAGGCTTCTCGTTTTGGCAACTACCAGTAAAAAAGCGCCGCGTGCCTTCAGCGGCATCCGCGGTTTCATCTTGATCGCCCTCGCCCTGCTGATCCTGTTCGTCGCGGGCGTCGCCGGCTACGTGCTGTTCCGGGTCCTGCCGAATGTGCCGGCGCTGGACGCCGTCACCGACTACCGGCCCAAGATCCCGCTGCGCATCTATACCGCGGACAAAGTCCTGATCGGCGAGTTCGGCGAGGAACACCGCGACTTCGTCCCGATCCAGAAGATCCCCGACCTGATGAAGAAGTCGCTGCTGGCGATCGAGGACGCGCGCTTCTACGAACACGGCGCGATCGACTTCCAGCGCGGCCTCGGCGCGGTCTATTCGAACCTGCGCCACGGCTTCGGCGCGGGCGGCGGCTCGACCATCACGATGCAGGTGGCGCGCAACTTCTTCCTCTCGCGCGAAAAGCACATTGGCCGCAAGGTCAACGAGATCGCGCTGGCTTACAAGATCGAGGCGGCGCTGTCGAAGGACGAGATCCTCGAGCTGTACATGAACCAGATCTACCTGGGCCAGCGTGCCTACGGCTTCTCGAGCGCTGCACGGACCTACTTCAACAAGAACCTCGAGCAGCTCAGCGTGGCCGAGATGGCCATGCTGGCCGGCCTGCCGCAGAACCCTTCGCGCCACAATCCGGTGGCCAATCCGAAGCGCGCACGCGAGCGCCAGCACGCGGTGCTGAAGCGCATGCGCGAACTGGCTTACATCAGCGAAGACCAGTACCAGAAGGCGCTGGTCGAACCGCTGCGCGTGAACACCCGCGGCCAGGAATTCGACACGCACGCCGAGTACGTGGCGGAAGCCGCGCGCCAGGCCGTCTACAACCAGTTCAAGGAAGAAGCCTATACCAAGGGCATCCGGGTCTACACCACGATCCTGAAGGCCGAGCAGGATGCGGCCTACAACTCGGTGCGCCGCAACGTGCTGGCCTACGACCAGCGCCACGGCTACCGCGGCCCCGAGGGCCGCATCGAGCTGCCCGACGATCCGGTCGGGCGCGAAGACGCGATCTCCGAGGCGCTGGGCAAGCGCCCCACCAGCGACGGCCTGATTCCGGCGGTGGTGCTGGCCGCGTCGAGCAAGGCGGTGCGGGTCGAGACCATCGACGGCGACGACGTCGAAATCACGGGCGCAGGCCTGAAGTTCGCCGCCGGCGCGCTGGCTTCGAACGCGAAGGCGGAGCGCCGCATCGCCCGGGGCGCTATCATTCGCGTGGCCAAGGATGCGAAGGGCAACTGGGCCATCACCCAGGTGCCGCAGGTGGCCGCCGCCTTCGTGGCCATCGACAGCGTCACCGGCGCCTACCACGCGCTGGTCGGCGGCTTCGACTACAACCTGCAGAAGTTCAACCACGTGACCCAGGCCTGGCGCCAGCCGGGTTCCGGCTTCAAGCCCTTCGTTTATTCGGCGGCGCTGGAAAAAGGCTATTCGCCGGCCACCCGCATCCTCGATGCCCCGCTCGACATGCCGGGCGAGAACGCGGGCGCCACTTGGTCGCCGCAGAACGACGACTTCAAATGGGACGGTCCGATCACCATGCGCCGCGCGCTGGCCGAATCGAAGAACGTGCCCTCGGTGCGCCTGCTGCGCGCGATCTCGGTGCCCTATGCCCATGAATTCATCGGCAAGTTCGGCTTCGACGCCGCGCGCCAGCCGGCCAACTACACGATGGCCCTCGGCACCGGCGCCGTCACGCCGCTGCAGATGGCCGGCGCCTACGCGGTGTTCGCCAATGGCGGCTACCGCGTCGAGCCCTACCTGATCGCGCGGGTCGAGGACGCCGACGGCAAGGTCATCGCCGAGGCCAAGCCGCCGGCCGCGAAGCAGGAAGAGCAGCGCGTGCTGGATGCGCGCAACGCCTTCATCACCGACAGCATGCTGCGCGACGTGACCCGCTACGGCACCGGCGCCGCCGCCACCAAGGAACTGGGCCGCACCGACATCGCCGGCAAGACCGGCACCACCAGCGACGCGGTCGATGGCTGGTTCAACGGCTACGGCGGCGGCGTGGTGGCGGTGGCCTGGATGGGCTACGACGATCCGAAGTCGCTCGGCGGACGCGAGTTCGGCTCCACGCTGGCGCTGCCGATCTGGATCGATTACATGCGCGTGGCCCTGGCCAAGCGGCCGCAGGAAGAGCGTCCTGAACCGGAAGGCGTCGTGCGCGAGAACGACGACTGGGTCTATGCCGAGTTTGCCGAAAGCCCGGTCTTCAGCGGCATCGACCTCGACCAGCAGCCGGCAGCCGATCCGAATGCGCCAGTCGATCCGAACGCGGCACCGGTCCAGCAGCAGGCGCAGCCGCAACAGCAGCAGCTCCAGAACAGCCTGTTCTGACGCGCCGGCAGCGGCCGCACCCGAAAAGCCCCTACCAAGGGGCTTTTTCTTTTTAGCGATCAATTGACCACAAATACAGTGCACTTAGGGGAAATTAACCCAAGGTTGTGGGCCTGATCCTACAAGGATGGCCGGGCACATCCTATTTTGAACACCCATGGCCAACCCCATCATGGCGTCATTCACCAACATACGGAGAAGATCATGAAAAAATACCAAGGCGTTCTCATCGGTAGTCTGATGGCACTGAGCCTGGCGGCATGCAGCTCCACCGGCACCTCCAGCGACACCGGCGGCTCCTCGCCGAGCGCCACCTCGAGCAGCTCGGGCGAAGGCAGCTCCAGCGGCAGCAGCTCGACCGGCACTTCGAACTCCGGCACCATGGGCACCTCCGGCAACGGCGCTTCGGGCACTTCCAGCTCGGGCACCTCGGGCAGCACCGGCACCTCGGGACGCGGCGACTGGGGTACCTCGGGCAGCGGCACCTCGGGCAGCGGCAGTTCCGGCTCCAGCACCTCCGGTAGCGGCACCTCCGGCTCGGGCACCTCGGGCACCACCACTTCCGGCACCTCGGGTACCGGCACCCGTTAAGAGCGCATCATGAAACCCATCCAAAGCCTCCTGATCGGCGCGCTGATGGCCGTCTCGCTGGCGGCTTGCAGCAAATCCGGCGACAGCGCCAACAGCAGCGATGGCGGCAACGCCTCGTCGGGCGCCGCCGCGACCGGCAGCAGCGGTTCCAGCGGTTCCAGCGGTGCTACGGGCTCCAGCGGCTCCGGCGGCGCCACCGGTTCGAGCGGCTCCAGCGGCTCCATGGGCTCGAGCGGCGCTGCGGGCGCCAGCGGATCGAGCGGCACAAGCGGTTCCAGCGGCTCGAGCGATGCCGCAGGTTCGAGCGGCACCACCGGCACCGGCAGCACCGCCACCCCGAAAGGCACGGCCGGCACCAGCGGCTCGAGCGGCGGCGGCGGTCAGAGCGACCGCAAGGGCAGCCCGCCCTACTAAGCAACATCCCCCCACTGCTTCACACGAAACAGGACCATAAGGAGAACAGCATGAAAACCATCCAGACCGTACTCGTCGGCGCCGCACTGGCGTTCAGCCTGGCAGCCTGCAGCTCCACCGGCACCAATTCCGATACCAGCTCCGGCTCCAGCATGTCCAGCGGCAGCTCGTCCAGCGGCTCGTCGTCCGGTTCTTCCACCGGCACCGACGCGACCGGCATGCCGGTTAGCAGCGGCAACTCGAACGCGACCGGCACCGGCCAATCGGGCGGCGTGGGCGCGGGCACCGGCACTGGCGGCGGCTCGACCAGCGGCAGCAGCAGCGGCACGGGCACCAGCGGCCAGGCCGGCGCCGGCAGCGCAGGCAGCACCAACGGCCAGTAAGTCCCCCTCTGCCGCCGCGCTCGACGCATGGCGGCAGCCCGGCTTGTTTCCGTCCCTCGGGTAAAATGGCCCCTCGTATATTCGAGGGACGGGAGCAATGAAAAACTGGATCGCGCGGCTGTTCGGCGGCGGAGAAGCAAGTGCGCCGGCGACGCCCGCGCCTGTCGATCCGGCACCGCCCGCATCGTCCGGCCCTACCCCAGCGCCCGGCAATACTGCAACGCGCGAACCCGATCCCATCCTCGATTTCTGGCACTGGCTGACGGCCGGCGCCGCGGCCGCCGCACCCACGCCGCAAGCCGCAACGCACGCCCAACTGGTACTGGCCGAGCTGGACCGGCTGATCGATGCCCCGCTCGATGCCGCCGGCCTGGTGCCGCGCGTCCCCGAAGTCATCCCCCAACTGCTGCGCAGCCTGCGCGACGAAGGCGCGTCCAGCGCCGACCTGGCACGCCAGGTGGCGCGCGATCCGGCCCTGGTGGCGGAACTCATCCGTGAAGCCAACACCCCCTACTACCGCGCCGCCGCCCAGGTACGCACCATCGACGCCGCCCTGCTGGTGCTGGGCCGCAATGGCCTGCGCATGCTGCTGGCGCGCGCCGCCTTCCGGCCGCTGGCCGGCACCCAGGGCGGCCGTCACACGCGCCAGGCCGCGCCGCGCATCTGGCGCCATACCGAAAAAACCGCGCTGGCGGCCAGCCTGCGTGCCCCCGCCATGGGGGCCGATCCCTTTGAAGCCTACCTCGCCGGCCTGATGGCCGACCTCGGGCTGATCGTGGCCCTGCGCCTGTTCGACGGCATGCTGGAGACCGACGCCCTGCCCCAGGATCCCGCTTTCGTGTCCGCCCTGCTGGGGCGCACGCGCGCGCTGGCCGCCCATATCGCCATGCAGTGGGAGCTGCCGCCGCCGATCCCCGCCGCGATCCTGGGTGCGCCCGGCAGCGGGCCGTCCGCCGTCCAGCCGCTGGCCGCCGCGCTCGGCCAGGCCGAACGCCTGGTCCTGCTGCGTCTGCTGGTCGACAGCGGCGCGCTGGCGCAGGACGATCCGGCCGTGACCGGCCTTGCGCCTGCCTGCGCACGGGTATTCGAACGCCTCGCCCCGGCTGAGGGCAGCGCTTGACATATAATTCCCCTATGCCTTTCGACCTGAAAAAACACCTCCCCAAGCCCGGACAACGCTTCGCCCTGCCGCACCTGCACGGCTCGTCCGACGCCTATGCGCTGGCCCTCGCCGCACTCGAGCTGAAGGCGAACAAACAGATGCTGACCGTGATCGTGGCGAATGCCAGCGACGGCCAGCGCCTGCTGGACGAAATCCCCTGGTTCGCCGAAGACAAGCTGGCATGCCACCTGCTGCCGGACTGGGAAACCCTGCCTTACGACGCCTTCTCGCCGCACCAGGACCTGGTGTCGGAACGCCTGGCCACGCTGCACGAGATCCGCAACGGCCAGTGCGACGTGCTGGTGGTGCCCGCCACCACCGCGCTGGTGCGCCTGGCGCCGCCGTCCTTCCTGGCCGCCTATACCTTCTTCTTCCGCCAGGGCGAGAAACTGGACGAGGCGAAGCTGAAGGCGCAGCTGACCCTGGCCGGCTACAGCCACGTGACCCAGGTGATGTCGCCGGGCGAATACTCGGTGCGGGGCGGCCTGATCGACCTGTTCCCGATGGGCTCCGCGCTGCCCTATCGCCTCGACCTGTTCGGCGACGAGATCGAAACCATCCGCACCTTCGACGCCGACACCCAGCGCTCGCTGTACCCGGTCAAGGAAGTGCGCCTGCTGCCGGGCCGCGAATTCCCGATGGACGAAGCGGCCCGCACCGCCTTCCGCGGCCGCTGGCGCGAGCGCTTCGAGGGCGACCCGAGCCGCTCTCCGGTCTACAAGGACATCGGCAGCGGCATCGCCTCGGCCGGCATCGAGTACTACCTGCCGCTGTTCTTCGACGAGACGGCCACGCTGTTCGACTACCTGCCGGAGGAATCGCCGCTGGCCCTGGTCGGCGACATCGAAGCCGCGATCGCGCGCTTCTGGGCCGACACCGAATCGCGCTACAAATTCCTGAAGGCCGACCGCGAACGCCCGATCCTGGAACCGAAGGAAATCTTCCTCGGCGCCGAGGACTTTTTCGTACGCGCCAAGCCGCACGGGCGCTGGGCGATCGGACGCGATGCCGGTGCCGGCGCTTCGGAAGTCTCGGCGCCGATTCCGGACATCGCCGTCAACCGCCGCCTCGACGATCCGCTGACCAACCTGCGCGCCTTCCTCGCCCATACGGACGCCAAGGTGATGATCTGCGCCGATTCGAACGGCCGCCGCGAGACCCTGCAGCAGTACTTCAACGAATACAAGCTGGACCTGACGCCGGTCGAGGGCTATGCGGGCCTGTGCGCCTCGGAAGCGAAGGCGATGCTGGGGGTGGCGCCGCTGCAGGCCGGATTCGAGCTGATGGACGCCAAGTGCGGCCATCTGGTGTTCATCACCGAGACCGAGCTGTATGCAGGGACCGGCCGCCGCGCCGGCAAGAAGAAGCAGGAAGCCAGCTCGCAGGTCGAGTCGATGGTGCGCGACCTGTCGGAGCTGAAGATCGGCGACCCGGTGGTGCACATCAACCACGGCATCGGCCGCTACATGGGCCTGATCAGCATGGACCTGGGCGAAGGCGACACCGAGTTCCTGCACCTGGAATACGCCAAGGAGACCAAGCTCTACGTGCCGGTGTCGCAGCTGCACGTGATCTCGCGCTACTCCGGCGCCTCGCCGGAAGACGCGCCGCTGCACACCCTCGGCTCCGGCCAGTGGGACAAGGCCAAGAGAAAAGCCGCCGAGCAGGTGCGCGATACCGCCGCTGAATTACTCAATCTTTATGCGCGCCGCGCCGCGCGCCAGGGCCACAGTTTCGAATATTCGAGCATCGACTACGAGAACTTCGCCCAGAGCTTCGGCTTCGACGAGACGCCGGACCAGGCCGAGGCCATCGCCAACGTGATCAAGGACATGACCTCGGGCCGGCCGATGGACCGTCTGGTGTGCGGCGACGTCGGCTTCGGCAAGACCGAGGTCGCGCTGCGCGCCGCCTTCATCGCCGTCATGGGCGGCAAGCAGGTGGCGATCCTGGCCCCGACCACGCTGCTGGCCGAGCAGCACGCCCAGACCTTCGCCAACCGCTTTGCCGACTGGCCGGTCAAGATCGCCGAGCTGTCGCGCTTCCGCACCGGCAAGGAGATCAACAACGCGATCAAGGGCATGGCCGACGGCACCGTCGACATCGTGATCGGCACCCATAAACTGCTGTCGCCGGACGTGAAGTTCACGCGCTTAGGACTCGTCATCATCGACGAGGAGCACCGCTTCGGCGTGCGCCAGAAGGAGGCGCTGAAGGCGCTGCGCGCCGAGGTCGACGTGCTCACGCTCACCGCGACGCCGATCCCGCGTACCCTGGGCATGGCGCTGGAAGGCCTGCGCGACTTTTCGGTCATCGCCACCGCGCCGCAAAAGCGCCTGGCGATCAAGACTTTTGTCCGCAGCGAGGACGGTTCCGTCATCCGCGAAGCCGTGCTGCGCGAACTCAAGCGCGGCGGCCAGGTCTACTTCCTGCACAACGAGGTCGAGACCATCGAGAACCGCCATTCGATGCTGCGCGAACTGCTGCCCGAGGCGCGCATCGGCGTGGCGCACGGCCAGATGCACGAGCGCGACCTGGAAAAGGTGATGCGCGACTTCGTGGCCCAGCGCTTCAACATCCTGCTGTGCACGACCATCATCGAGACCGGCATCGACGTGCCGACCGCGAACACCATCATCATGCACCGCGCCGATAAATTCGGCCTGGCCCAGCTACACCAGCTGCGCGGCCGCGTCGGCCGTTCGCACCACCAGGCCTATGCCTACCTGCTGGTGAACGACGCGCTGAACATGACCAAGCAGGCGCAGCGCCGCCTCGACGCGATCCAGGCGATGGAAGAACTGGGCAGCGGCTTCTACCTGGCGATGCACGACCTCGAGATCCGCGGCGCCGGCGAGGTGCTGGGCGAGAACCAGTCCGGCGAGATGCTGGAGGTCGGGTTCCAGCTGTATTCGGATATGCTGAACGAGGCCGTGAAGGCGCTGAAGGCCGGCCGCGAGCCGGACCTGGCGGCCCCGCTGTCCTCCACCACCGAGATCAACCTGCACGTGCCGGCCCTGCTGCCGTCCGACTTCTGCGGCGACGTCCACGAGCGCCTGTCGATCTACAAGCGCCTGGCCAATTGCGAGACCCAGGACCGCATCGACGACATGCAGGAAGAGCTGATCGACCGCTTCGGCAAACTGCCGGACGCGGTCAAGGCGTTGATCGAAACCCATCGCCTGCGCATCTCGGCCAAGCAGGTCGGCATCGTCAAGATCGACGCCCATGCGGAAGCCGCCAACCTGCAGTTCATGGAAAAGCCGCCGATCGATCCGATCAGGATCATCACGCTGATCCAGAAGAACCGCCAGATCAAACTGGCCGGCCAGGACAAGCTGCGCATCACGGCCGCGATGCCGGATCTGCAGGCGCGCGTGAACCAGGTCAAGCAAACCATCCGACAATTATTAGCCTGAGCCCCACATGTCCAAGAAACTGATTCTGCAAGGTCCGCAGGCCGGCCAGCAAGCGCTCGCGCAGGTCGCCGCGCTGGCCTCCCCGCGCAGCGCCACGGCCATCCACGAGCACGCGCTGCGCTGCGACGGCTTCGACTTCACGCCCGCGCTGAAGGCCGACATCGAGGCGGCGGCCGAACGCGCCGGCATCGACGCCACCTTCATCGATGCCGGACGCACCCTCGCCGACTTCAAGCTGGTGGCGATGGACATGGACTCGACCCTGATCACGATCGAGTGCATCGACGAGATCGCCGACATGCAGGGCCTGAAGCCGCAGGTCGCGGCCATCACCGAAGCGGCGATGCGCGGCGAGCTCGATTTCGCCGAAAGCCTGACCCGCCGCGTGGCCCTGCTGGAAGGCTTGGCGGTGGCAGCGCTGGGACGCGTGTACGAGGAGCGCCTGCGCATCTCGCCGGGCGGCGAAGCCATGCTGCAGGCCGTGCAGGCGGCCGGCCTGAAGACCCTGCTGGTGTCGGGCGGCTTCACTTTCTTTACCGAGCGCCTGCAGGCCCGTCTCGGGCTCGACTACGTGCACGCCAACCTGCTGGAAGAGCGGGATGGCAAGCTGACCGGGCGCGTGGTCGGCGGCATCGTCGACGCCGAGGAAAAGATGCGCACCGTGCAGCGCGTCTGCGCCGGGCTCGGCGTCGATTCGCGCCAGGCCATCGTGATGGGCGACGGCGCCAACGACCTCAAGATGATGGGCATTGCCGGCCTGTCGGTGGCTTTCCGCGCCAAGCCGGTGGTGCGCGCGCAGGCTGACGTCGCCTTGAATTTCACCGGGCTGGATGGCTTGCTGGCCGTCCTCGCCTGAGTTGCTTGATGCGGCTCATTGCTGACATTCGTCGGGCAATGAGCCGATAAGGCGTCGTCACGGTCTAACGCTCGTCCATAACAAGGAGATGAGCATGATTCCGACTGACGACAACGCGCCACCCTCCCAGCCGCGCCGCGGCTTCCTGCGCACCGGGCCGCTGCTGGCTGCCGCGCTGACCCTCCCCGCCGCGCTGCCGGCCCAGGCCGCCGACCGCTGGACCGCCACCTGGGGCGCGGCCCCGGCCGGCCCGCCGCCCACGGCGTCGACGCTGGGCCTGTCCGGCCAGACCCTGCGCCTGATCGTGCATGCGAGCGTCGCCGGCAGCCGGGTGCGCATCCGCATCTCGAACGAAATGGGCAGCGTGCCGCTGAACATCGGCGTCGCGCGCATCGCCCTGCGCAGCAGCGGCGCCGTCACGGTGGCCGGCACCGACCGCCAGCTGCTGTTCGGCGGGCGCAGCGCCGTCACGATTCCGGCCGGGGGCGCCGTGCTGTCGGACGGGGCGGACTTCAACGTCCCGCCCTTTGCCGACCTCGCCGTCAGCCTCTACCTGCCGGGAACGGTGCGTCTCACCACCCTGCACAATGCGGCCCTGCAGACCAGCTATGTGTCGAGCGCCGGCGACCGGACCGCGCTGCAAAGCCTGCCAATCCAGCGCAGCATCGCTTCCTGGCCCTTCCTCACCGAGGTCGACGTCAGCGGACCCTATTCCGGCCTGTCCGCAACGAACGCGGTGGTCGCGCTGGGCGACTCGCTCACCGATGGCCAGGCCAGCAGCGCCAACGCCAACCGCCGCTGGCCCGACATGCTGGCGCGGCGCCTGCAGCTGGAGCTGGGCGTGGCCGGCAGCATCGGCGTGGCCAACCGCGGCATCAGCGCCAACTCGCTGCTGAAGGACTACCCGGATGCGATGCTGGCCGGCCAGCGCGCGCTGCTGCGCTTCGAGCGCGACGTGGCTGCCACGAGCGGGGTGCGCTGGATGGTGGTGCTGATCGGGATTAACGACATCGTTTACAGCTCAGGATCGAACCCGATCCCGGTCGACAGCCTGGTGAACGGCCACCAGCAGCTGATTGCCAAGGCCCGCGCACGCGGCATCCGGCCGATCGGCGCGACCCTTCCGCCTTTCGAAGGCCACACGTACTACACGGCGGCGCGCGAGAACGTGCGCAAACGCTTCAATGAATGGATGCGCGGCAGCGGCGCCTATGACGCGGTGGTCGACTTCGACCTGGCCCTGCGCGACCCGGCCCGGCCGACGCGCCTGAGAGCGGCCTACGACAGCGGCGACCACCTGCATCCGAACGATGCCGGCTACGCGGCGATGGCGCAGGCGGTGCCGCTGAACCTGTTCGCCGCAGGCTAGGCCGCGACGTCGGCCAGCAGTTCGACCAGCCGGTGGACGTCCACCGGCTTGACCAGATGATGGTCGAAGCCGGCCGCCAGCGCCTGCTCGCGGTCCTGCGGGCGGCCGTAACCGGTCACGGCGATCAGCAGCGCCTCCTCGGTCCCGGCCTGGCGCCGCAGGCGCCGCGCCAGCTCGTTGCCGTCCATGTCGGGCAAGCCGATGTCGAGAATGCAGACCTCCGGCGCGCACGCGGCGGCCACCGCCAGCGCGCTGTGCGGATCATGCTCGACCAGCACCTCGTAGCCCAGATTCTCGAGCACCAGGGCCAGCAGCTGGGCGGCGTCGACGTTGTCGTCGACCACCAGCACCCGGCGCCTGGACGGCGCTGCCGGCAGGGGCGCCTGCGGCGTGCGCGGCTCGGCATCGCCCTTGTCGAGGACGCGGCGCTCGCGCATGCGCGGCAGCTGGACCGTGAAGCGGCTGCCGGTGCCCGGTCCGTCGCTGTACGCCGTCACGGCGCCGCCGTGCAGCTCGACCAGGCTTTTCACCAATGCCAGGCCGATCCCCAGCCCGCCCTGCGAACGGTCGGGCGTGCGCTCGGCCTGGGTGAACAGCTCGAAGGCGGCATCGCGCACCGCCAGCGTCATGCCGATCCCGCTGTCGGTCACGGACAGGGTCACCAGCGCCGGGTCGCCGGCGTCGGCCTGCATCTCCAGCACGATGCGGCCGCCCTCGGGCGTGTACTTGGCGGCGTTGCCCAGCAGGTTGGCCAGCACCTGGACCAGGCGCTTGCGGTCGCCCTCGACCAGCGCATGCTCGGGCGCCAGGTGCACTTCCAGGCGGTGCCGGCGCGCCTCGATCAGCGGCCGCACCTGTTCGACGGCATCGGCCACCGTCGCCTTGACGTCCACCGGTTCGCGCTCGAGCGTGACCAGCCCGCGCGTGACGCGCGAGACGTCCAGCAGGTCGTCGATCAGGCTGGTCATGTGGCGGACCTGGCGCGTGATGATGGCGCTGGTGCGTCGCATCCGGGCCGGGTCCAGGCCGCCCATCACCAGCAGGTCGGCGGCGGCGCCGATCGGCGCCAGCGGATTGCGCAGCTCGTGGGCCAGCATCGCCAGGAACTCGTCCTTGCGGTGCGCTTCCAGGCGCAGCTGGTCTTCGGCGTTGCGGCGCGCCGTGATGTCGCGGAAGAAGATCGCCAGGTCGTCGTGCATGGCCGGGAACACCCTGACCTCCATCCAGCGCACGCCGCCCTGCGGCAGCGCGTACGGATATTCGACGCCGCCGGCCTGCCCGCCGTGCCGCATGCCGCGGACGATCCCTTCGAGCTCGGTGCCGCTCACCTCCGGGAACACCTCCCAGTGGTTGTGCCCGACCACCTCTTCGGCGCTGCGCCCGACCAGCTGCAGGCCGGTCGCGTTCATGCGCACGATGGTCCAGTCGCGGTCGACCACGGCGAAGCCCTCGGTCATGGTGTCGAAGATGTACTGCGACTGGTCGCGCTCGGCGCGCAGTTCGGCCTGGGCGCGCGCCGTCTCGACCGCCGCCCAGGTCCGTTCGGCCATGTCCTGGGCCATCCGCAATTCGTCCAGCGTCCAGTTGCGCGGCGCCGTGTCGTGCAGGCTCAGCACCGCGCGCACGCGGCCGTCCTTGGTCAGCGGGATGGTCAGGTGCGAGCGCACGCCGAGCGCGGCGTAGGCCTCGGTCTGTTCGGCCGTGCGCTCGTCGCGCGCCACGTCCTGCACCAGCACGTTGCGTCCGAGCCGCAGCTCGCCCGCCATGCCGGCGCCGAAGTCGTCGAGCGTGCCCTGGATGCCGGCGACGCTGACCATGCCCGCGCGGCACCAGTCGCGCCGCACGGTCATCGCCAGCCCGTCCGGCGCGATCTCGGCGAAGGCCACGCGCGCCAGCCCGAGGTAGCGGCCCAGCAGCTGGCTGGCGGCGCCGATCACGGCTTCGCTCGATGCCAGCGGACGCAGGCGGTCGGCCAGTTCGAGCTGGAAGCCGAGCCGCCGCTCGGCACGCTGCAGCTCCTGGAGCTGCTCCTCGACCAGGGCGCGCGCCAGGTGCTGCTCGGTGACGTCCGAGCCTTCGACGAAGATGCCGGTCACCGCGCCATCCTCGACGATGGGCTGGTAGATCAGGTTGATGAAGTGCTGGGCGCTGCCGCCGTCCGCGCGCTGCAGCAGCACCGGCAGGCCGTAGCCGACGAATTCCTGGCCGCTCGCATACACCCGGCCGAGGCGCTCGAACACGCCCTGCGCCTCCAGCTCCGGCAGCGCTTCGCGCAACGGCTTGCCGACGTAGTCGCGCCGCCCCAGCAGCGCATGCAGGGCATCGTTGGCGAATTCGCAGACATGCCGCGGCCCGCGCAGCACGGCCATGAAGCCCGGCGCCTTCTGGAACAGCGGGGTGAGGCGGTCGACGCCGGCCTGCAGGGACTGCTGCACCAGCTCGACCTCGCCTTCCGCGCCCGGCACCGGGGTATGGCTGACGTTCCAGTAGCGCGTCTCGACGCCGCCGCCCTCGTGCGCGGCACGCCGGATATCGAAGCGCAGCTGTGCCAGCGTATCCGGCTGCCCGGTACGGATCACGCGCTCGATGGAGGCCAAGGACTGGCGTTCGGTTTCCGGATCGGTGGGGAAGGCGTCGTGGAAGCGGCGCCCCACGATCTCGTCAAGCCGGCGCCGGGTCGCGGCCAGGTAGGCCCGGTTGGCGCTGACGATATGCAGCTGACGGTCGAGGACGAGGCAGGGATTCGGGGAGGCGTCGAAGAGGCGCCGGTGGACGTCATCGGAGATCGGCATCCGGCCATTCTACTCTCATGGATTCACCGAAGGCGAGCGCTTCAGGCAGCGCAACGCGAAAGTCGAGCGGGTATGGCGCACGCCGGGCAGCTTGTACAGCTTCTGGCGCAGGAAGTTTTCGTAGCCTTCGGTGCCGGCCACCGCCACCTTGATCAGGTAATCGTATTCGCCGGACAGCAGATAGGCTTCGGTCACTTCCGGCAGCCCTGCCAGCGCGTCCGAGAAGGCCTTGAAGATCTCGTCGTCGTGGCGGTCCACCGTGACCTCGATGATCACGGTGTCCGGCACGCCCATGCGGCGCTGGTCGAACACCGCGGCGTAGCCGGTGATGTAGCCGGCTTCTTCGAGCGCCTTGACGCGGTGCCAGCACGGCGTGGGCGAGAGGTTCACGGTATCGGCCAGTTTCTGGTTGCTGATGCGGCCGTCGCGGCTGAGGGTACGCAGGATGTGGCGGTCGATCTCGTCGAGCTGGCCGTCCTTCATGGTAGGGCTTCCTTGTCTATACAGGTGAAGTGAAAGATAGTTCTTTCGCATTTTAGCCGATACGAGGAAGAATCTTCCATACACCATGCATAAGCCGGGCTGAACAGAAGCACATTTTTTGTGCGCTGCAGTATGATTCCCGTGCGTTTCATAGAAGGAGATTTTTTAGTGTCGGAAGCAGTATCCCGCGGCGGACTTGGGGTCCAGAACGCCGCCCTCAGTGCCGAATTGCCGCTCATGCTGATCACGCCCGCCCTGTTCGCTGCGAACCTGGTGGTGGCGCGCTGGGCGCAAGGCGCCGAGATTCCTCCCGTGTTCCTGGCCTTCGGCCGCTGGGCCCTGGCCTTCCTGATCCTGCTGCCGTCCGTCAGCCCGCGCATGTGGGCGCTGCGCGGTACCCTGCGCGCCAACTGGCCGCGCCTGCTGCTGCTGTCGACGCTGGGCATGGCGCTGGCTGTTGCACCGCAATACATCGGCGCGCGCCATACCGGCGCCGCCAACGTCGCCATCATCCTTGCCGCCAGCCCGGCACTGGTGACCCTGATCGAACGCCTGGTCTGGAAGGCGCCGCTGGGCCGCCGCCAGGGCTGGGGCCTGCTGGTTGCGATCGCCGGCGTGCTGGTGGTGCTGTCGAAGGGCGACCTGGCCGCGCTTGGTCAGCTGGAATTCGGCAGCGGCGACCTGTGGGTGGTGCTGGCCGCCATCGGCTGGTCGCTGTACACGGTGTTCAACAAGCGCCTCGCGCTGCCGCCGCTGCCCGGCACGGTCAAGCTGGCGGCCCTGATCGGCGGCGGCGCACTGGTGCTGGCACCGTTCGCGGCCTTCGAAGCGATCCAGGGCGATGTCCCTTCGTTCGGCGACAGCCGCCTGTACGTGGCGCTGGCCTTCCTGGCCATCGTCCCCAGCCTGGGCGCCTACTTCTGCTTCGACCGCCTGGTGACGGTGGCCGGTCCGGCGCGCGCCAGCATGTCGGTCTACCTGATTCCGCTGTTCGCGACGCTGGCAGCCTGGCCGCTGCTGGGCGAGGCGCCGCACCTGTACCACGCGACCGGTTTCGGCATGATCCTGGTGGCGGTGGCGCTGTCCAGCCGGCGCCGGCGCGCCTGAGCTTTTCGGCGCCGTATGCATCGACGTTTCCGTTAAGTGCGCACCTGTAACAGCCTGTAAATCCGGAAGCGTTCGTCTGCGAAATCGCTATAGTAGACAGGTGAGGAGAACCGCCATGAAAAAACTCGCCATCATTCTTGCAGTTGCCGCCCTGAGCGGCTGCGCGACCCAGTATCCGGGTCCCGCCAACTACGGCACCCGCGCCTATGCGCAGGCGCCTGACGCCAACGGCTGGCAAGTGGTCTCGGTGACCCCGGTCCCGAACGGTACCGCCGCCCAAGCCGCCGCATCGGGCGACGCCGGCCGCGTCACGACTTCGGACGTCGTCACCTACAGCCCTGCACCGTCCAGCACCACCTACGTGACCCAGCCGGTCTACGTGCCGGCGCCGGTGTATGCGCCGGCCCCGATCTACGCGCCGGCCCCGGTCTACGATCCGTTCTGGACCCCGCCGATCTCGATCGGCCTCGGCTTCAGCTGGAGCAATTGGGGTCACGGCCACCGTGGCTACCACGGCGGCGGACGCTGGCGCGGTCATCGCTAAAATCAGATAGTTGCACTAAAATGGGGAGGTCGCACGCTGTGCGGCCTCCTTTTTTTTCGCCCGTCCATACACCCCCTTCCTTACGTTTTTCTTACGTATTTGCATGAATGACGCATGGTGCATCGCGTCACATGAATCGTTTGCTGTTGCTCAATTGCCATCCTACAATGGCCCGACGATGGGTCTGCGCCAGCCGATCCGCCCCGGTACCGGCGCCCACCGGCGCACGGCAAAAACGAAGTCAATAACGGAGACAGCAATGGATTTCAAATTGAAAGCATTGGTTGCAGGGGTTGCACTGGGTTTGTCGATGTCCGCCATGGCCGCCGAGCCGATCAAGATCGGCGTGTCCGGTCCCTTCACCGCGGGCTCGGCGCCGATGGGCGTGTCGATGCGCGACGGCGTGCGCCTCGCGGCGGCGGAAATCAATGCCAAGGGCGGCGTGCTGGGACGCCAGCTGCAATTGGTCGAGCGCGACGATGAAGCCAAGCCGGAACGCGGCGTGCAGATCGCCCAGGAGCTGATCAACAAGGAAAAGGTCGTGGCCACCGTCGGCTACATCAACACCGGCGTGGCGCTGGCCTCGCAGCGCTTCTACCAGCAGGCCAAGATCCCGGTGATGAACAACGTCGCCACCGGCTCGATCATCACCAAGCAGTTCGCCAACCAGCCGGAAAACTACGTCTTCCGCAACTCCGCCAACGACACCATCCAGTCGACCATGATCGCCGAGGAAGCGATCCGCCGCGGCTTCAAGAAGCCCGCGATCCTGGCCGATTCGACCAACTACGGCCAGCTGGGCCGCGAAGACCTCGAGAAGGTGCTGGCAACGAAAAACGTGAAGCCGGTCTCGATCGAGAAGTACAACATCGGCGACGTCGACATGACCGCCCAGCTGCTGCGCGCCAAGCAGGCTGGCGCCGACGTCGTGCTCACCTACGGCATCGGCCCGGAACTGGCGCAGATCGCCAACGGCATGCAGAAGCTGGGCTGGAAGGTGCCGATCGTCGGCAGCTGGACCCTGGCGATGGCCAACTTCATCGACAACGCCGGCGCCAACGGCAACGGCACCCGCATGCCGCAGACCTTCATCCAGAACCCGGACACGCCCAAGCGCAAGGCCTTCATCGACGCCTACGTCAAGGCCTACAACCCGCCGAACGGCCGCATGCCGTCGGCGGTGTCGGCCGCCCAGGGCTACGACTCGATCTACCTGCTGGCCGCAGCGATCCAGCAGGCCGGCAGCACGGAAGGACCGAAGATCGCCGCCGCGCTGGAAAACCTGAAGACCCCGATCGAAGGCGTGGTCACCACCTACAACAAGCCCTACAGCAAGACCGACCACGAGGCCATCAACTTCGAGAACACCAAGTTCGGCGAAGTGCAGAATGGGCGCGTGGTGCCGGTGAAGTAAGCCCGCGTAGAGCAAACGCTCGCGTATCACCCCGTCATTCCCGCGGAAGCGGGAATCCATGCCGAGCCGATCGAAGTCACTCAGCATGGGTTCCCGCTTTCGCGGGAACGACGGTTCACATTACTTGCGCCGTACGGGTTAATTATGGACATCCTCCTTCAGCTGGTCGTCTCCGGGATCGCGCTCGGCATGATCTATGCCGTCATCGCGTTCGGCTATCAACTCACTTTCGCCACCTCCGGCACCCTGAACTTCGGCCAGGGCGAGGCCCTGATGCTGGGCGCGCTGGTCGGGCTGTCCTTGGTCGGCACCATCCACGGCGGCCCCTACATCAGCTACTGGCTGATGATCCCGCTGGTGATGGTGTTCGGCGCCATCCAGGGCATGTTCGTCGAGTGGATCGGCGTGCGCCCGGCGATCCGCATCAAGTCCGAATTCGGCTGGATCATGTCCACCATCGCGCTGGCCATCATCTTCAAGAACGTGGCCGAGAACATCTGGGGCAAGGACGTTCTGCCCTTCCCCTCCCCGATCTCGTCCGAACCGTTCACGGTGATGGGCGCGAACGTGCAGCCGATGCAGGTGGCGGTGATCATCGGCGCCGTCGCCATCATGCTGGCGGTCGAGATCTTCAACCGCAAGTCGATCTACGGCAAGGCGGTGGTCGCCACCTCGAACGACCGCGACGCGGCCGGCCTCATGGGCATCAACACACGCATGGTGATCACCTTCTCGTATGCGCTGTCCTCGGCGACGGCGGCCTTCGCGGGCGCCCTGATCGCGCCGCTCACCCTCACCTCGGCCAACATGGGCGCCTCGCTGGGCCTGAAGGCCTTCGCGGTGGCGATCATCGGCGGCCTGACCTCGGGCGTGGGCGCGATCGTCGGCGGCATCATCCTCGGCATCGCCGAAACCGCCACCGGCTTCTACCTGTCCACCGGCTACAAGGAAGTGCCGGGACTGGTGTTGCTGCTGCTGGTGCTGGCGGTGAAACCTTCCGGCCTGTTCGGCAAGGCCGCGATCAAGAAAGTCTGACGATGAAGAAGAATCCCACTCTGCTGGCCGCCATCGTCGCGGGGATCGTCCTGGTCCTGGCCTACCCGCTGCTGTTCACCAATCCCTACTATGTGCACCTGGCCGAGACCATCCTGATCTACGCGATCCTGTTATATGGTCTCGACATCGTGGTCGGCTACACCGGCCAGGTCTCGCTGGGCCACGCCGGCCTGTTCGGCATCGGCTCCTACGCCACCGGCATCCTGGTGTTGAAACTCGGCGCGCCCTGGTTCGTCGCGGTCCCGGCCAGCATCGCCTTCGCCGCGCTGTTCGGCGCCATCCTGGCGCTGCCGGCCCTGCGCGTGACCGGGCCCTATCTGGCGATGGTGACGCTGGCCTTCGGCACCATCGTGCAGATCCTGATCAACGAGATGACCTTCCTGACCGAAGGCCCGCTCGGCATCCAGCTGCAAAAGCCCAGCGTGTTCGGACGCGAGCTGACCGAGGTCGAGTACTACTACGCGGTGGCCGGCTTCATGCTGCTCTCGCTGCTGCTGGTACACCGCCTGCTGCGCTCGCACGTCGGGCGCGCCTTCGAGGCCTTGCGCGACAGCCCGATCGCCTCGGATTGCATGGGCGTCTCGGTCTACCGCTACAAGGTGTACGCCTTCGTGATCAGCGCCGGCTTCGCAGGCCTGGCCGGCAGTTTGTACGCCTATTCGGAACAGTACATCTCGCCGAACAGCTACAACTTCGAGCTGACCATCCTGTTCCTGCTGGCCGTGATCATGGGTGGACGCAAGAGCCGCCTGGGTTCCCTGATCGGCGCCACCATCGTCGTCATGCTTCCCAGCCTGCTGTCCGACATCGAGGTGTTCCGCAAGATCGCGGTGACGGCGGCGGTCGTTGCCGTGATCGTCGCCGCACTGATGATCGCGAAGCGCCGCACCACCGTCGGCCGCGCGGCGGTGCCGGTGCTGGCGACGCTGGCGCTGGCCGTGGTCGCCTACAAACTCGAGAGCATGGTCGACTGGCGCCTGACCATCTTCGGCCTGATGACCCTGTTCGTGGTCTACTACCTGCAGGACGGTATCGTCGGCTTCTTCAAGAGCCTGATGGGACGTGGGCGCTCGCACGTGGTGGCGAGCGAAGGCGCCGGCGCGGCCGACCCGTTTGCCGGCATCCGCGCCGACGCGGGCGACGCCAAGGGCGAACTGCTGCGCGTGGAACAGGTGCTGATGCAGTTCGGCGGCCTGAAGGCGCTGAACATGGTCGACCTGAATATCGCGCGCGGCACCGTGCACGGCCTGATCGGCCCGAACGGCTCGGGCAAGAGCACGATGATGAACGTCCTGACCGGCATCTACAAACCGACCGCCGGCGCCGTCGTGTATGCCGGCCAGCCCATCGCCGGCCGCACGCCCTCGCAGATCGCGCTGGGCGGCATCGCGCGCACCTTCCAGAACGTGCAGCTGTTCGGCGAGATGACGGCGCTGGAAAACGTGCTGGTCGGCCTGCACCACAGCTTCCGCGCGACCTGGCTGGACGTAATGCTGTCGACCCCGCGCTACCGCCGCGAGGAGCTGGCGGCGCGTGCGCGCGCGGCCGCGATCCTGGACTTCATCGGCCTGGCGGAACTGGCCAACGAGGAAGCGCGCAACCTCCCCTACGGCAAGCAGCGCCTGCTCGAGATCGGCCGCGCGCTGGCGCTCGACCCGCGCCTGCTGCTGCTGGACGAACCGGCCGCCGGCCTGACCGCGCCCGACATCCGCGAGCTGATGGCGATCATCCGCAAGATCCGCGACCACGGCATCACTATCGTGCTGATCGAGCACCACATGGACGTCGTGATGTCGATCTCGGACACCGTCACCGTACTCGACTTCGGCCAGAAGATCGCCGAAGGCACACCGGGCAAGGTGCAGTCCGATCCGCGGGTCATCGACGCCTACCTTGGCGGCGCCGCCGAGACCACGCCGCCGCAACCGGCGGCACTGTAAAGGAGAACCCGGCATGTTAGCGATCCAGAACCTGCACGCCGCCTACGGCAAGGTCGAAGTCCTGCACGGGATCTCGCTCGAAGTCCCGAAGGGCAAACTGGTCACCCTCATCGGCAGCAACGGCGCCGGCAAGACCACCACCATGCGCGCCATCTCGGGCATGATCAAGCCGAAGAGCGGCAGCGTGCAACTCGACGGCCGCGACATCACCGGTCTCGATTCGCACCGCATCGCGCGCGCCGGCCTGGCCCATTCGCCGGAAGGCCGGCGCGTGTTCGCGACCATGAGCGTGACCGACAACCTGCTGCTCGGCGCCTTCCCGCGCTTCACGCGCGCGCGGCCAAAAGGCGACGTCCAGCACGACCTCGAACGCGCGCTGGAACTGTTCCCGCGCCTGAAGGAACGCCGCACCCAGCTGGCCGGGACGCTGTCCGGCGGCGAGCAGCAGATGCTGGCGATGGCGCGCGCCGTCATGCTCAATCCCGAGGTGATCCTGCTCGACGAACCGTCGATGGGCCTGGCGCCCATCTTAGTGGACGAAGTCTTCCGCATCATCGCGCGCTTGAAATCCGAAGGCGTGACCATGCTGCTGGTCGAGCAGTTCGCGCAGGCGGCGCTGAACGTGGCCGATTATGGTTATGTGCTGGAGAACGGCAGCATTGCCGTGCATGGGCCGGCGGCGAGTCTCAAGACCGATCCGAAGGTGGTGGCGGCTTATCTGGGCGGCGGCCACGCCCATTGATTCAGGCGGGCGCGTGGCGCTCGAAATGCAGGCGGTCATACCACCGCCCCTGCAATTCGAAGCTGCGCCGCGAGCGCCCGTACTGCACGAAGCCGTTGCGCTCCAGGACGCGGATCGAGCCGGCGTTTTCGATGCTGGCGTCGGCCTCGATGCGTTTCAGGCCGAGCCGGCCGAAAGCGATTGCCAGTACCTGCCGCACCGCTGCGCTGGCGACGCCGCGACCGCCGGCGGACTGGCCGATGCGGTAGCCCAGCACACCGGAATGGAAGTGGGCGCGTTTGATGCCGCTGAGATTGACGCGTCCGAGTAGTTCCCCTTGTGCTGACTTCACCAGGAACTGGTAGCCGCGGTCGTTTGCCGCGTCTTCGATGGCGGCGCCGATTGCGCGGGCCACGCCTTCGCGCGAATAGTAGGCTGGCGGACGGGCATTGATCGTGGCTTCGAAGAAGGCGCGGTTCGCCAGTTCGAAGGCGAGCAGCGCGTCGAGGTCAGCATGGGCTGGCGGTATGAGAGCGATGGTGTCCATGGGCGGTTATGATATTGGTTTCCGAACAACCCGTGGGAGCCCGCCATGATGCATCTGCCTGTAGCCGCGGCCTGCGACGACGAAGAATTCTGGCGCACCGTAGGCGCCCAGTATGCGCCCTCGCCGGACTTCATCAACCTGGAAAACGGCTACTTCGGCATGCCGGCAGAACCGGTGCGCGCCGCGCTGCGCCGCTACCAGGACGAGGTCGACCGCGAAGGTGCCTGGTTCCTGCGCGTGCGCTATCCCGAGCGCCACCGCCGGGTGCTGCAGGCACTGGCCGATTTCTGCGGCGTGTCCGCGGACGAGATTGTGCTGACCCGCAGCGCGGTCGAGTCTTTCAACATCCTGATCCAGGGCTACCCGTTCGAAGCCGGCGACGAGGTCCTGCTCGCCGGCCACGATTACGACAGCGTGATCGCCACCCTTGGCATGCTGGAGGCGCGCAAGGGCATCCGCCTGCGCATCGTCCAGGCGCCGCTCGACCCAGCCAGCGACGACGAGATCGTATCCTTGTACGAACGCGCAATCGGCCCGCGCACGCGCGCCGTGGTGCTGACCCACGTCGTGCACCGTACCGGACAGATCATGCCAGTGGCACGCATCGCCGCGATGGTGCGCCGCCATGGCGTCGATGCCATCGTCGACGCCGCCCACTCGCTGGCGCTGCTGGACTACAAGGTGCCGGAACTGGGCGCGCCCTTCGGCGTGTTCAACCTGCACAAATGGGTGGGCGCCCCGCTCGGCCTCGGCATGCTCTACATCGCGCGCGAGCGCATCGCCGGGATCGCCCCGCTGTACGGCGACGTGTCGCATGCGCCAGGCGACATCGCCAAGCTGGCGCACTTCGGCGTGGTGCCGCCTGCGCCGATTCTCGCCGTCGAGGATGCGCTGGCGTTCTGCCGGCGCGTCGGCGTGCCCAACAAGGAGGCGCGCCTGCGCTACCTGAGCCACTACTGGATGGAGCAGGTACGCGATCTGCCCGGGGTGCGGGTCCTGAGCCCGCGCGACCCGCAGCGCTATTGCGCGCTCGGCGCCTTCGCCATCGACGGCATGCCCGCCGAGGCCGTGGCGCAGCGCTTGATGGCGCGGCACCGGATCTTCACCGTCGTGCGCAAACTGAGCGAGTCGGCAGGGGCCAGCGATTGCGTGCGGGTCACGCCGCATCTGTACACCACGACCGCGGAGCTCGATGCGCTGGTCGCGGCGATCCGCGAACTCGCAGCCGGGTAGCGCAGCACGATACCGGCGGTCGCAAGCCACGGGCTGCCGCGTTCTTCTGTGTAATCCGCCATGCAGCAATGTCATCATGCCCAAGTCGGCCATCCCGGCCTCTCTCGAAAGGCATGCATGACGCGCTTCCTCACCCTCTTCTGCGTACTCGCCCTGCTCACGCTGGCGGGCTGCGCCTCGACCTTCGAGCATGGCGGCAAGCGCCAGGCCGGCAGCATCGTCGACTATCTCTACCCCGACGCCAAGGAAGCACCGAAAATGGAGCCGACCGTCACCCATCTACGCCTGCCGGTGCGGGTCGGCATCGCCTTCGTGCCGGGCGCTGGCCATGGCGCCGGACCGGAGGAAGCGGCGAAGACGCAGCTGCTGGAACGGGTCAAGGGCGCCTTCACGCAATATGACTATATCGGCAGCATCGAAGTCATCCCCAGCGCCTACCTGCGTCCGCGCGGCGGCTTCGCCAACCTCGACCAGGTCGCACGCATGTTCAACCTCGACGTGATCGCGCTGGTCTCCTACGACCAGGTCCGTTTCAACGACACCAACCGCCTCGCAGTGCTGTACTGGACGGTGGTCGGCGCCTACCTGATCAAGGGCGACCAGTACGACGTGCAGACCATGGTCGATGCCGCCGTGTTCGATGTGCGCAGCCGCAAGCTGCTGTTCCGGGCGCCGGGCACCAGCCAGGTCAAGGGCTCGGCCACCTTGGCGGGCTACGGCAAGGAAGTGCGCGGCGCGCAAGCGGATGGCTACGCGCAGGCGGTCGAGCAGATGATCCCGCAATTACAGACCCGGCTCGCCGGCTTCAAGGAGCGCGCCAGGTCCGATCCGGGCATCCAGGTCGAGCGGCGCGATGGCAGGCAGGGTGCGGGCGGCATCGGCTGGGCGGCGGCGCTGCTGCTGATGGTTGTGGCCTGGGCCATCGGACGGCGCCATGCTTAGGCGCGCTCCGGTCAGCTTCACCATCGGCGCGATCTGCCTGCTGCTGGCCTGCGCCGGCGAGCCTGTCACCGCCGGACTCGAATGGGAGCGAATGGCGATCCTGCACGGCGAGGTCTGGCGCCTGCTCAGCGGCCATGTCGTGCACTTCTCGCTGTCGCATGCTGGCGCCGATGCGCTGGGCCTGATCGCGGCGGGGCTGGTGGCGGAACCCTTGATCGGCTCGCGCCGCTTCGCGCTGATACTGGGCGGCGGCGCGCTTCTGGTCTCGCTCGGACTGCTGGCGCTGGCGCCCGGCCTGTTCGAGTACCGCGGCGCTTCCGGCCTGGCGATGCTGGCCGCCGTGCTGGGCGGCGTGCTGGCCTGGCGCCGTCATCCCGCCAGCCGCGCGATACTGGCCTGCGCCGGCCTGGCGTTGGCAAGCAAGACCTTGTGGGAAGCCTGCGCCCATACCGCCGCCTTCACCGAGCTGCCTGCCGGGGTGGCGGTCGCGTGGCAGGCGCACCTCCTGGGTGCGGTGCTGGGTGCCTGGGCGGCCCACGCCCTCCAATCGTCAGCATCGGGAGAAAACCATGTTTGGCATCGACGTCGTACCTGAGAGCGGGCTGGCGCAAGTGCGGGCCTTCTACGAACAGGTCGGCTATGGCGGCGGCGTGTCGGCGCTCGATACCGTGCTGGCCGCATCGGCCGGCGATCGCGTGCTCGGCGCGGTGCGCTTGTGCGAGGAACATGGCGTGATTGTCCTGCGCGGCATGTTCGTCGCAGCGGACGCGCAGCGCCAGGGCATCGGCCGTGCGCTGCTGGCCGCCTGCCTGCCCTGGCTGGATCGTGGCGAGAGCTTCTGCCTGCCTTACGATCATCTGGTCGGCTTCTACAGCGCGGCGGGCTTCGAACCGGTGCCGGCAGAGATGCTGCCGCCCTTCCTGCACGCACGGCTCACGTCGTATCTGGAAAAGGGCCAGCGGGTGCTTGGCATGCGCCGCGCGGGCCGCGGCTACATGCCGAACAAATCGTTGGCGTCGAGGATCGCGTAAGTAATCTCGGGATGGCGTTCGAGCGCCTTACGCACCGCCGCCGGGATCGATTGCCGGACCTTCTTGCACAGGCCGGGCCGGTCTTCGAGCAGGATGACGATGCCGCGCAGGGTGCGCACCTCGTTCGGCCCCGGCGCGATCTTCAGTTCGACGCCGAGGTTGCTGCGGATGCGCTCCTGCAGGCGCTTGAGCTCTTCATAGCTGGCGATGCCTTCGATGCGGTCGATCAGCTTCTGCTCTTCCATGCGCGTCAGGCGCAGCGGGCGCAGGTCGGCATCGGGCTCGGCGAGCAGGCGATCGCGCTCGCAGACGCAGGCGCCTGGCGGGCATTCGGTACGGAGGGGGAAGCTTACCTGTTGCAACATGCTCTCACGCTGTCGGGCAAAGGATCGTCATAGTGTACATCACCGTTTTGTTCAGGCATTGTGCGAAGCGCGCGCCAGCATGCCGCGCATGCGTTCCCAGTGCGAGCCCTGCCAGTAGACGCGCCCGCAGACGTCGCAGGTGTTGAATGCCTCCTGGGTGGCCGCGACCTGCGGGGGCAGCCGCGCCAGCACTTCGGCCTTGCTCACGCTGCGCAGCGCCGCGTTGTCATGCAGGCAGCGCGTGAACGGGCGCGCCCGCTCGGCCAGCCCCAGGCGCTCGAAGACTTCGCGCAGCTGGTCCTGGGCTTTCAGGGCGCGCACATAGCAGCCGTATTCGATGGTCCGGCGCTTCAGCAGTTCGCGGTCGCGGGTCAGGACTACCCGCTCTTCTTCGACCGCCAGCACCTCGATCTGGTCGTCGCGCAGGCCGTTGTCGTAGATGGTGTCGAACCCGGCCATTCGCAAGAGGCGCGCGAGGCCGCCCAGGTGGGCATCGGCGACGAAGCGCAGGCGTCCCGGCGGCAGCGCGGGCAGAGGCGCCAGGTCGGTGACGTCGAAGCGGGTAAAGCGCGGGTAGACCGCGACGCGGTCGCCTTCCTCCAGCAGCAGGTCGAGGCCGGCGGCCTGCCCGTTCACCAGCACCAGCTCGACCTCGGTATGCGGCACGCCGAGCGCCTCGATCATGTGCTTGGTCGTGGCCATGCGCGCGCACGGGGTGTCGATGTCGCGGCCGCGCCGCTCGCGCGGCAGGAAGTCGTTCAACTCGCCGTAGAAGCGGAAGGTAGCGCAGACCATGATCCATCCAGCGCCTTGAGGACCTCGAGCGCGTTCGGCACCGCGGCGAAGGCGGCCGTGTTATCGAAGATGCACCAGCAATCGGCGCCGCCTGCCGTCAAGGCGGCGATGCGCTGCTCGACCTCGGCCAGGAATTCGGGCGGATAGCTCGAGTAATACACCTTGGGGGTGCCGTGCAGGCGGATATAGCTGGCGGCGGTCACCGGCACGTGGGGCCCGGGCTGGCCGGCGGGCGGATCGGCCATCACGCGGGTGACGCCGTGCTCGCGCAGGACGGCGCTGGCAGCCTCGGAAAACCAGGTCGGGTGGCGCGCCTCCAGCGCCAGCATGCAGCCGACCCGTTGCCGCAGTCGCGGCAGGAAATCGCGCGCCGCCTCTTCGTCGAACACGCCCTTGGGCGGCAGCTGGACCAGCACGCAGCCGAGCTTGGGGCCCAGGTGATTCACCTCGCCGGCGAAGCGGTCCAGCAAGGCGTCGGCATCGCGCAGGCGCGCCTCGTGGCTGATCGCCTTGGGCAGCTTGACGGAAAAGCGGAAGTCCGGCGGCACGCTGGCGGCCCAGCGCGCATAGGTCGAGGGCTGGTGCGGGCGGTAGAAGGAAGAATTGATCTCGACGGCCGGGAATACGGCCGCATAACGCTCCAGGTGGCTGCCCTCCTCCGGGAACTCGGCCGCCACGTCCTTGTGGAGGCTCCAGCCGGCGCAACCGATCAGGCGCGCGCCGCGGGTGCCCGAATGCGTGCCGGCTTGCTTGCTTGTACTGTCGCTCATGGGCAGATTCTATGCCGGGAGCGGCCGGACACGTCGCACGGCCGTGGCGGCACCCGGCGCGCGACGGCCTTACAATATGAACAATCAATATTCGCAGGAGCACTCCATGGCCGATCCGCTGCACATCGTCTGTCCCCATTGCGACGCCGTCAACCGCGTCGCCAACGAACGCCTCGCCGACCAACCGGTCTGCGGCAAGTGCACCAGGGCGCTGTTCGAAGGCAAGCCCCTGGACGTGAACAGTGCGCGCTTCACGCGCCACATCAGCCGCAACGACATTCCGGTGCTGGTCGATTTCTGGGCCGCCTGGTGCGGTCCCTGCCGCATGATGGCGCCGGCCTACGCCCAGGCCGCCGGTCGCCTCGAACCGCGGGTGCGCCTGCTGAAACTCGACACCGAGGCATCGCAGGACATCGCCGGCCTGTTCGGCATCCGCAGCATCCCGACGATTGCGCTGTTCCAGGGCGGCCAGGAGGTGGCGCGCCAGGCCGGGGCGATGGATGCCGGCAGCATTATTTCTTGGGTACAATCCCGCATGCGCGCCGCCTGAGCGCGCGATCCGCTATCGTCGAAGCGACGCCATCCACTTACCCAGCAAGGAGCAAGCCATGTCCCAGGAACTCGTCTACGAACGCGGTCTGGAAGATGCAAAACAGTTTGCCCGCATCATGTACATCGCCCACGCGGCGACCTTCTTCTTTTCGCTCGGGATGCTGTCGGTCCTGGTCCTGATCGTCAACTACATCCGCCGTCCGGAAACGGCCGGGACCATGGTGTATTCCCACCATACCTGGATGATCCGCTCGTTCTGGTGGTACGTGGTGTGGATGGCGGTGGCGATCTTCCTGGCCATTACCATCATCGGCATTCCGCTGGCCTGGCTGGTAGGCGTGGTGGCCTGGGTATGGATGGCCTACCGCATCATCCGCGGATTCCTGGACCTGAACAACAACCGCCCGATGCCGGTGTAAGGCCGGCTCAGAGCTTCGCGAAGGCCTGCGCGAGATCGGCGATCAGGTCGTCCGTGTCTTCCAGGCCGATATTGAAGCGCACCAGGATCCCGGCATCCGGCCAGTTGCGGCGCATGGCCTGGATCCGGTAAGGCATGACCAGGCTGTTCGCGCCGCCCCAGCTGTAGCCGATGCCGAACAGCTTCAAGGCATCGACGAAGCGGTCGGTCTGGGCTTCCGTGTAGCGTGGGTCGAACAGCACCGAGAACAGGCCGCCGGCGCCGCTGAAGTCGCGTTTGAAGAATTCGTGGCCTGGGCAGTCCTCGAAGGCCGGGTGCAGCACTTTCGTGATTTCCGGTCGCTGCTTTAGCCAGGCCGCGACCTTGCGCGCCGCCGCGTCGTGCGCTTCGAAGCGCAGCTTCATGGTCGGCAGGCCGCGCATCACCAGATAGGCATCGTCGGCGCTGACGCCCATGCCGAGCCGCATGTGGGCCAGGGCGATGCGCTCGATCAGCGCCTCGTCGCGCGTGATCACCGCGCCCATCAGCACGTCCGAACCGCCGGACTGGTACTTGGTCAGGGCCTGCATGACGATGTCGACGCCCAGGTCGAAGGCGCGCAGCGCCAGGCCTGCGGACCAGGTGTTGTCGAGCGCGACCAGCACGCCCCGCTCCTTCGCCGCGGCGCAGATCGCGCGCAGGTCCGGCACTTCCATCGACACCGAGCCCGGCGCCTCGGTCCAGATCAGCTTCGTGTTCGGCTGGATCAGCTCGGCAATGCCGGCGCCGATCAGCGGATCGTAGTAGCGCGCGGTGATGCCGAAATCGGCGCTCAGCCAGCGTCCCAGCTCGCGGTTCGGGTTGTAGACGTTATCGGGCAGCAGGACGTCGTCGCCGCTTTTCAGCAGCGCGAGGTCGACCATCGAGATCGCGGCCAGGCCGGACGGCGCCAGCAGGCAGTGCTTGCCGCCCTCGATCTCTGCCAGGCGCGCTTCCAGCGTGAAGGTGGTCGGGGTGCCGTGCAGGCCGTAGGTATAGGCGTTCTTGTTCTTCCAGTCGCCGCTGCGCATGCTGGCGACGTCCTTGAACAGGACCGTCGAGGCGTGGTGGATGGCACTGGGGAAGGCGGCGAAGCCTTCGGGGGCGACGTAATCGGAGTGGATCAGGGTGGTCTGGAGGGTCTTCTTGGTCATTTGTGATTCCCAGTCATAAATCCGTTGCCGCAAAGCGTCGTTCCCGCGGAAGCGGGAACCCATACTGAGCATCTTTAGCCAACTCAGTATGGGTTCCCGCCTGCGCGGGAACGACGAGCTATGAGCTAAATCTCAGGCGACGGTCGCCCACAGGTCGTGCGCATCCGCCTTGGTGACGATCACCTCGATGAACTCGCCGACCGCCGGCTTGGCCTTGCCCGGCGTGAGCGCGCGCTTGATGTGCACGACGCCGTCGATTTCAGGCGCATCCGCGGCCGAGCGCCCGATCGCTTCGCGCGGGCCGACTTCGTCGACCAGCACGCGGATCCGCTTGCCGACCTTGGCCTGCATGCGCTTGAGCGAGATCTCTTCCTGCAGCAGCATCACGCGCGCGCGGCGTTCCTCGCGCACGGCCTGCGGCACCGGATTGGCCAGCTCGTTGGCGGTGGCGCCTTCGACCGGCGAGTAGGCGAAGCAGCCGAGACGGTCGATCTGCGCCTCGCGCAGGAAGTCCAGCAGGTATTCGAATTCCTCTTCGGTCTCGCCCGGGAAGCCGGCGATGAAGGTCGAGCGGATCACCAGGTCCGGATTCATCTTGCGCCAGGACAGGATGCGGTCCAGGTTCTTTTCGCCGCTGGCCGGACGCTTCATGCGCTTCAGGACGTCCGGGTGGGCGTGCTGCAGCGGGATGTCCAGGTAAGGCACGAGGTTCTCGCCCATCAGCGGGATCACCTGGTCGACGTGCGGGTACGGATAGACGTAGTGCATGCGCACCCAGGCGCCGTACTGCCTGGCCATCTCGCCCAGCGCTTCGGCGAGCTGGGTCATGTGGGTCTTGATCGGACGGCCGTTCCAGAAACCGGTACGGAATTTCACATCGACGCCGTAGGCGCTGGTGTCCTGCGAAATCACCAGCAGTTCCTTGACGCCGGATTTGAACAGGTTTTCCGCTTCCTTCAGCACCTCGTGGATCGGGCGCGAGACCAGGTCGCCGCGCATCGACGGGATGATGCAGAAGCTGCAGCGGTGGTTGCAGCCTTCCGAAATCTTCAGGTAGGCGTAGTGCTTCGGGGTCAGCTTGATGCCATGGTCCGGCACCAGGTCGACGAAGGGATCGTGCGGCTTGGGCAGGTGCTGATGGACCGACTGCATCACTTCGGTGACGGCGTGCGGACCGGTCACGGCCAGCACCTTCGGGTGCACCTTGGTGATGATGTCGTCGCCCGCCGCATCCTTCTTGGCGCCCAGGCAGCCGGTCACGATCACTTTGCCGTTCTCGGCCAGGGCTTCGCCGATGGCATCCAGCGATTCCTGCACGGCGGCGTCGATGAAGCCGCAGGTGTTGACGATCACGAGGTCGGCGCCGTCATAGGAGTTCGCGGTCTCGTAACCTTCCGCGCGCAGCTGGGTCAGGATCTGCTCGGAGTCGACCAGCGCCTTCGGGCAGCCGAGCGAGACGAACCCGACCTTGGGTGCGGCGACGCCGGCGGCCGGCGGCGGAATCACGACCGGGCTCGGCGCGGGCGCCTCGGCGACGGCGACTGCGGAATCTTGGGAAGCGGAAAGCGGATTGCGGCGGAGTTCAGGCATGTGGATTGCGGCGGAAAATTCTGGGCAATCCGCGATTGTACAGGATGTGGGGAGGGAGGAAAACCGAGGGGGTGAAAATGCGGCTGTCGCGTCGCGCGATGGCTGCGCTATGTGGTCAGCTTGAAAACGTCATTCCCGCGGAGGCGGGAATCCAAATTGGACGCGCCGTCGATACGCCGCAGGAACTTGGGTCCCCGCCTCCGCGGGGACGACGCACTGAATTACTTCTTGGTATCCGTCGGCACCCCAAACGGGAAAGCCCCGAACATCGCCTTGCTCTGGCTCTGCATCTGCTCCTGCATCTGCAGGAACAGATTCTTGCTCTGGTCGATGTAGTTGTTCATCATGCCCTGCATCATCGGGCCCTGGATGTTCATGAACTGGGTCCACATCTCGGTCGACAGCGGCTTGCCCTCGAGCGCGCCGGCGGTCGAGCCGACGAACTTGTTCTGGATGTCGGTGAAGGCCTGGACGTTCTTTTCCAGGTAGGAGCCCATCATGCCCTGCATCGCATGGCCGTAGTAGCGGATGATCTGGGACAGCACGGCGCTGGAGAACATCGGCGCGCCATGCGCTTCTTCTTCCAGGATGATCTGCAGCAGGATGCTGCGGGTCAGGTCTTCGCTGGTCTTGGCATCGACCACCGTGAATTCATCGGCGTCGAGCACCAGTTGCTTGACATCGGAGAGGGTGATGTAGGAGCTGGTCTGGGTGTCGTATAACCGGCGGTTGGGGTACTTCTTGATCAGGCGTTCGCTGCTCTTTTTTCCACTGCTCATCTCAGGTTCCAAATATTGCGCCGCAGCGCTCTGTTATGCGGTCCGTCGGGTAAAGCGCCAGCCCCACGGTGTCTCCGAATCCAAGAGGATAAGCGCTAAAAATACCACGTTGCGAACGCAGGCGCAGCAATTATTCGGCAGGCAACTCGATTATTTTTCTGGCAAGCTGCCTGACCGAAGGGAAATTACTCGGCGCGGGCTTTTACATATCGGCCGGGCGCCGGCTCGATGGCCCGGTACTTGTCAGTGCCGGGCTGGGTCGGCGGCGGCACGTCGGCGCCACCGTTTTCGGCCAGAAACTTTGCCCATTCCGGCCACCAGCTACCCTTGACCTCATTGGCGGCGGCGAACCACTCGGCCGGCGTCTTCGGCCGGTTCTTGCCGTTCCCGGCCTGGGCCACCCAGTAGCTGCGCTTGTTCTTCGACGCCGGGTTGATGACGCCGGCGATGTGGCCGGAAGCGCCCAGCACGAAGCGGTTCTGTTTCGCCTTCTTCGGATTCAGCAGATTCATCGAGGCGAACGCCGCTTCCCAGGGCACGATGTGGTCTTCCTTCGAGCCGTAGACGAAGACCGGGCAGTCGATCTTGCCGAGGTCGACCTTCACGCCGGCGACCGTCAGCGCGCCCGGCACCTTCAGCTTGTTCTCCAGATAGGTATTGCGCAGGTACCAGCAGAACATCGGGCCCGGCAGGTTGGTGCTGTCGGCGTTCCAGTACAACAGGTCGAAGGCCGGCGGCGTCTTGCCCTTCAGGTAGTTCTGCTGGACATAGTTCCACACCAGGTCGTTCGGACGCAGCGAGGAGAAGGTCGTGGCCAGGTCGCGGCCCGGCATCAGGCCGCCGCGCGCCAGTTGCTGCTCGCGCTGCGCGACCTGGGTCTCGTCGACGAAGACGTCGAGTACGCCGTTGTCGGAAAAGTCCAGCAGGGTCGTGAACAGCGACAGGCTGTTCGCCGGCTGGCGGCCGCGCGCCGCCTCGACCGCCAGCGCGGTGGCGGCAATCGTCCCGCCGACGCAGAAGCCGAACACGTTGACCTTCTCTTTCCCGGAAATCTCGCGCGCGACGTTCAGCGCCTGGATCGCGCCCTGCTCGACGAAGTCGTCCCAGGTCTTGTCGCCCATTGTCTGGTCCGGGTTACGCCAGGACATCATGAACACGGTGTTGCCCTGCTCTACCAGATAGCGCACCAGCGAATTTTCCGGCTGGAGGTCGAGGATGTAGAACTTGTTGATGCACGGCGGCACCATCAGCAGCGGCACCTCGTGCACGGTGGGCGTGACCGGGGTGTACTGGATCAGCTGGAACAGCTCGTTCTCGAACACCACCGTGCCCGGCGTGATGCCGACGTTACGGCCGACTTCGAAGGCGCTCTCGTCGGATTGCGAGATGCGGCCTTTCTGCATGTCGGCCAGCATGTTCTGCAGACCCTTGCTCAGGCTCTCGCCCTTGGTGTCGATCAGTTTCTGCTGGGCTTCCGGGTTCGTCGCCAAGAAATTGGCCGGCGACAGCGCGTCGACGATCTGCTGCACTGCGAAGCGGATCTTGTGCCGCATCTTCTCTTGATTGTGCGCCGGCAGCTCGACCGCTTCGGCCATCGCCATCAGGAATTCGGCATTCAACAGATAGGACGCGGCGCTGAAAGCCGACATCGGATTCGCGGTCCATTCGGGCGCCGAAAAACGCTTGTCCTTGAGCTCGGGCGTCTTGCCGCTCATGACGTCCTGCCACAGCTGCATGGCTTTCTGCAGGTAGTCGTTACGCAGCGCGTCCAGTTTGGCCTGCGGCAGGCCGGCGCCGAAATCGCCCAGCATGCGCATCACCGGCGCCGCCTGCTGCGCCATGCCGCCGCCAAATTGGCCAACCAGGTTCGAGGGGTCGGCGAGCTTCATCCAGGATTGCATCCACGCAGCGCCTTGCTGCAGAGTAGCTTCGGGCGTATTCATATCGGCGTCCATTGTTTAGAATCGGGTATTCAAGCGTGCAACCAGGGAAGAACCATGTGGATCGTAGCCATCGGATGGATGTATGTCGTGACCCTGATGGCGGCCACCGAGCCTTCCGTGGTGGCCGGCCTCATGACCTTCCTGTTTTACGGCGTGTTGCCATTATCGCTCGTTTTGTACCTGACGGGAGCATGGCGACGTGGCCGTGCGCGCAAGCGGAAAGGACAAGAGCCTACCGGCGGCGACTCCCCAGTTACTTGATCCAGATCAGAGTCGCCTGACGTCCACTGCCGGCACCGTCCCGGCGATAGGAATAGAAGCGATCGCCTTCCGTGAATGTGCAGCGGGTGCCGCCATACACGCGGGTGATGCCTTCGCCGGCCAGCATGCGCCGCGCCAGCAGCGCCATGTCTGCCAGATACTTGCCGTCGCGCCCGGGATAAGGCCGGAAGCCGTCGTCCGCAGCGCCATCCGGCAGCGCGGCGCGGAAGGCGTCCAGCACGTCCGGGCCGACTTCGAAGGCGTCCGGGCCGATCGCGGGTCCGAGCCAGGCCGTGATCTCGCCGGCGCCCTGCGCGCGCATCTGCGCCACTGTGGCTTGCAGCACGCCGCCCGCCAGCCCGCGCCAGCCGGCATGCGCCGCGCCGACCACCTTCCCTTCCAGATCGGCGAACAGCACCGGCAGGCAATCGGCGGTCAGGATCGCGCACACCACGCCGGGTTCGAACGCCGTGCCGGCATCGCCGGTCTGCACCGGCGCGCCGGGCTGCACCAGGCGCGCATCGACGACCTCCCTGCCGTGCACCTGCGCGATCCAGGCCGGACGCCCCGGCAGCAAGGCCTGCAGGCGCGCACGGTTTTCGCGCACCGCTTCCGGATCATCCTTCACGTGCAGGCCGAGGTTCAAACCGCCGCCGCCCGCGCCATCGTCGAAGGGCGCCGCGCTGACGCCGCCGCGGCGGGTGGTCGCCAGCGCGCCGACGTTCGCCGGCAGGTCCGGCCAGTCCGGCCACAGGACCTGCGCAGGATCGAGACCCACCACGCGTTCCGGCATCAGGCCGCTTCCGGCTCTTCGATGCCGGCGCGCGCCAGCAGCTCGGCGAAGTCGGCGGCCAGCGGCACGACCCACTCCATGTGCTCGCCGGTGACCGGGTGGCTCAGGCCCAGGCGGCGTGCCTGCAGGGCCTGGCGGTGGAAGAAGGACAGCAGGTGGGTCTTGCCGTAGACGGTGTCGCCCACCAGGCTGTAGCCCAGCGACTGCATGTGCACGCGGATCTGGTGGGTGCGGCCGGTCTCGAGGCGGCATTGCACCAGGCTGACCGGTCGGCGGTCCAGCTCGCCCTTGGCCAGCAGCTCGTAATGCGTGATCGCCGGCTTGGCCATCGGCGCGTTCGAGACGGCCATCTTGGTGCGCTCGGTCGGGTGGCGGCTGATCGGCGAATCGACGGTGCCGGACAGGCGCGGCGTGCCCCACACCAGCGCAAAGTATTCGCGCTTGACGGTGCGCGCGGCCAGCTGGCGTACCAGGTCGGTCTGCGCTTCGAGGGTCTTGCCGACCACCATCAGGCCGCTGGTGTCCTTGTCCAGGCGGTGCACGATGCCGGCGCGCGGCACCGACACCAGCTGCGGGCAGTAATGCAGCAGGCCGTTCAGCAGCGTGCCGGACCAGTTGCCCGAGCCCGGGTGCACGACCAGGCCGGCCGGCTTGTTGATCACCATGATCGCGTCGTCTTCATAGACGATGTTCAGCGCCATCGGCTCCGGCGTGAAGGCCGTGTCTTCCGGTGCCGGCTGCGGCTCGACGTGGATGGTCTCGTCGCCGTAGGCGGTGGCCTTGCCCTTGGCCGGCTTGCCGTCGACCAGGATGTGGCCTTCGTCGAACCATTGCTGCAGGCGGCTGCGCGAGAATTGCGGCACCAGGCCGGCGACGACTTTGTCGAGGCGCTGGCCGCAGTGGGACGGGTCCAGGGTCAAGGTAATCGGCGAAAAATCGACACCGCCCGCACCAGGTGCGAACTCCGCGTCCAGGTCGTCGTCCAAATCGGGGTTAGAAAGCATTTCCGCCGAATTCGGCGCAGCATTTAATATCACGTTGTTCCCATCGGCTATAATCAGCCGTTCGTTGAATCTCGGTAAAAACTTTCTTGCAAAAAGCTCATGCAAAAAAAATTGTCTGTATTGGTCGTGACGTGTGCCCTGCTCAGTTTGTCAGCTTGCGGTTTGTTCCCGAAGGCTTCGGACGATAGCAAGAACGTGTCAGCGTCGAAATTATACGCTGAGGCGCGTGAGGAAATGGATGGCGCCCACTACGAAGCCGCCATCAAGCTGTTCCAGAAGCTGGAAACCAACTATCCCTTCGGCACCTACGCCACACAGGCGCAGATGGAAATCGCCTACGCCCACTACAAGGCCCAGGACCAGGCCGAGGCACTGGCGGCGGTGGAACGCTTCATCAAGCTGCACCCGAACCACCCGCAGGTCGACTACATGTACTACCTGCGCGGCCTGATCAATTTCAACGATCAGATCGGCTTCATGAGCTTCATCTACTCGCAGGACCCGACCGAGCGCGATCCGAAGGCGACCCGCGAAGCCTTCGCCGCCTTCAAGGAACTGGTCGACAAGTTCCCGAACAGCAAATACGCGCCGGACTCGATCCAGCGCATGAACTACCTGATCAACGCGATGGCTTCCTACGAAGTCCACGTGGCGAACTATTACTATCGCCGCGGCGCCTACCTGGCCTCGCTGAACCGCGCCCAGGAAGCCGTGACCAACTTCCCGACCTCGCCGGCCCGCGAGGAAGCGCTGTTCATCATGATCCGCGCCTACGACAAGCTGGGCATGTTCGACCTGCGCGACGACACCCAGCGCGTGTTCCAGGCCAACTACCCGAACAGCCACTTCCTGGGTGGCAAGGGCGACGGCGATGCGCCGTGGTGGAAGTTCTGGGCGAAATCGGGGCCGCGTCCGGCGCCGAAGGATGCCGTGCAATAAGTAAAACGCCCGCTCGATGCGGGCGTTTTTCATTGCGCGCCGCTCAGGCTTCGACGCGCCGGCGGAACACCCACTCGCGCTCTTTCGACACAGCGGGGTCGAAGGCATAGCCGTCCACATCGAAATCCTTCAACTGCTGCGGATCGGTCACCCCGTTCTCGGCCGCATAACGCGCCATCATCCCGCGCGCCCGCTTGGCGAAGAAGGAGATGATCTTGTACTTGCCGTTCTTCCAGTCCTCGAACACCGGCGTCACCACCGGCACGTCCAGCAGCTTGGGCTTCACGGACTTGAAGTACTCCTCCGACGCCAGGTTCACCAGCGCCGTCGCGCCATTCGCGGCCAGGGCTTCGTTCAGCGCCCCTGTCACCGTCTCGCCCCAGAACGCGTACAAATCCTTGCCGCGCGGGTTGGCCAGTTTCGTCCCCATCTCCAGGCGGTACGGATGCATCTGGTCCAGCGGCCGCAGCACGCCGTAGAGGCCGGACAGGATGCGCAGGTGGCGCTGCAGGTAGTCGATACCCTTTGCGTCCAGGCTGCGCGCGTCCAGGCCGGTGTAGACGTCGCCGTCGAAGGCCATCACCGCCTGGCGCGCCGCGCCATGGTCCGGATGCCAGTCGGCGTAGCGGGTCACGTTCAGCGCGGCCAGCGGGTCGGAGATGTGCATCAGCTCGCCCACCTGCGCGGGCGAAAATTCCTTCAGCACGCGGATCAGTTCCGCGGCGCGGTCGATGAATTGCGGGGTGCTGCGAAGGCCGGTGGTCGGTGGGGTGTCGAGGTCGAGCGATTTGGCGGGGGAGATAACGATCAGCATAGGTAAAAAACGGGTGCAACGCGTAGAATTGCCGACATGATACCTGCTCCAAAGAAAACCATCGTCATCGATACCAATGTCTGCCTCGACCTCTTCGTTTTCCGCGACCCGCGCTGGGCCAGTCTGCTCACCGCGCTGGAATCCGGCGCGGTCGAAGCGGTAACCCGCGCCGACTGCCGCGACGAATACCTGTTCGTGCTGCACTACCCGCACCTGCCGCTCGACGAAGCCACCCGGCCCGCTGCGGCGGCCCGCTTCGACGCCCTGATCCGCGTGGTCGCGCCCGACAGCCGCGCCGTGCGCCTGCCGGTCTGCACCGACCGCGACGACCAGAAATTCCTGGAGATCGCGCGCGACGCCGGCGCCGACATCCTCGTCACCAAGGACAAGGCCCTGCTCAAGCTGGCGAAGAAGACCACGCGCGAGAATCTGTTCCGCATCATGACGCCCGAGGTCTGGGTCAAGACCGAAGCGCTATAATCTTCACACCATGTCCACGCCCATTTTGAAGTCACGCCTGCCGGCCGTCGGCACCACCGTGTTCACCCTGATGTCCGCCCTCGCCGCCGAGCACGGCGCGGTCAACCTCGGCCAGGGCTTTCCCGATTTCGGCTGCGACCCGCGCCTGCTCGACCTCGTCGACGAGGCCATGCGCGCCGGCCTGAACCAGTACCCGCCGATGACCGGGGTGCCGCTGCTGCGCCAGACGATCGCCGCCAAGATCGCCGCGCTGTACGGCCATGCCTACGACGCCGACACCGAAATCACGGTGACCGCCGGCGCCACCCAGGCCCTGACCACCGCCATCCTGTGCGCCGTGCATCCCGGCGACGAAGTCATCATCATCGAACCGGCCTACGACAGCTATCTGCCGACCGTGCAGCTGGCGGGCGGCGTGCCGGTCACGGTATCGATGCGGGTCGACGACAAGGGCTACAGCGTGCCCTGGGACGAGGTTGCCGCCGCGGTCTCCCCGCGCACCCGGATGATCGTCATTAATACCCCGCACAACCCGACCGGGACCATCCTGCGCCAGAGCGACCTCGATACGCTGGCCGGCATCGTCGCCGGCACCGACATCCTGATCCTGTCGGACGAGGTCTACGAGCACATGGTCTACGACGGGCAGCAGCATGCGTCGGTCAGCCGCCACCCGGCGCTGGCGGAGCGCGCCTTCGTCGTCTCGAGCTTCGGCAAGACCTATCACGTGACCGGCTGGAAGGTCGGCTACGTGGCGGCGCCGGCCAGCCTCATGGCCGAGTTCCGCAAGGTCCACCAGTACAACGTGTTCACCGTGAACACGCCGATGCAGCACGGCCTGGCCGGCTACATGCAGGACCCGGCGCCCTACCTGGCGCTGCCGGCCTTCTACCAGAAGAAACGCGACCTGTTCCGCGACGGCCTGGCGCAGACGCGCTTCACGCTGCTGCCGGCCGACGGCACCTACTTCCAGTGCGTACGCTATGACGGGATTTCGGACCTGAGCGAAGCCGAGTTCGCGCAGTGGCTGACGCGCGAGATCAAGGTGGCGGCGATTCCGGTGTCGGCCTTCTACAGCCGCGGCAAGGAGTCCGGCATCGTCCGCTTCTGTTTTGCGAAGCAGGACGCGACGCTGCAGCTGGCGCTGGAGCGCCTGGCCAGAATCTGACGTCATTTCTGCGAAGCGTCCGCCGTCATCCCCGCGCAGGCGGGGATCCAAGTATGCATTGCGTCGACAGAAAGTACTTGGGTTCCCGCCTGCGCGGGAACGACGATTTGGCTTACCGGCCCAGCTGCTGCAGCCGCCGTTCGACGAACGCCTGCAGCTCCGCCGACAGCGTGCCGCTCGTGCGCGCACGCTGGAAGGCGTCCAGTGCCTCGGCATTGCGCCGTTCGGCCTGCAGCGACATGCCCAGGCCCATCCACCACACACCATTGCCGGGCGCAGCGCGCAGCGCGGCCTGGTACTGCTCGGCCGCCTCGCGGTGGCGCTGCGCGCGTTGCAGGGCGCCGGCCAGGAAGGCATGGTAGTCGGCGTTGTTGCCGGCATAGGGCAGCGTGCGCAGCAGCGTGTCGACGCCATTGCCGCCGCCTTCGATCTGCAGGCGCGCCAGCAGCATCGCCAGCGCCGGCTGGCGCGGGTCCAGGGCCAGACCGGCCTGCAGGTGGCGGATCGCTTCCTCGCTGTGCTTCGCTTCGATCAGCAGACCGACCAGGGTCTGGCGCGCGGCGTCGTGGGTCGGATCGAGCTTCAGGGCCTGCTCCAGGGCGGCGACGGCTTCCGTCATGCGCCCGTCCTGCAGCGCGCTCAAGGCGTGGCGGTATTCGCCTTCGGCGCGCTGCGCGCCCGATTCCTGGCGCCCCTGGAGGGCGCGTTGATTCTTGGCGCTGCCGCCGGCTGCGCTGGCCGTGGGTGCCGCCCCCACCTGCCCGGCTTCCTTCAGCGTACGTGCTTCCGCCAGCTTGCGGCGCCCGGCCTCGCGCTTCGATTCCTGGCCCGGTGCCGGCGGCTGCACGCGGGTCGGCGCCATGCGCGACTGCAGTTCGGCCATGATCGCCTGGCGTGCGGCGCGCGCTTCCTCGCTGTCCGGCTCGTAGCCGGCGACGGTTTTCGGTGCGGGCGCGAATGCGGCTGCCGGCACGCGCATCGGCTTCACGGGCGGCGCATCGAAATGGTCGGTGTGCTGGCCGGGCGCAGATGCCGGCAGCTCGGCAGCAGGCGCCGGCTGCGGCGCGGCGCCGGCCGCCGGTCCCATCGTGATGGTGCTGCTCATGCCTTGCACGGGCTTCGCGGTCGTGGGTTCGCCCTTGAGCGGCGCCGCCGGCGCGGCTGCAATCGCGGCCGCGGCCTGCGTCTGCCTGACATGGCCCCAGCCGAACCATACGGCCAGCGCGACGGCGCAGGCCGCGGCAGTTCCGCCGAGGACCAGCGCGGCGGTGCGGCCGCCGACACGGTCGGCCAGGGCGGCACGCTCGCGCGCAACCGGACGGACCTGGGATGGGAGTGCGTCCGCGCCGGCGGTGCCGCGGGCGTCCAGGTCCTGGAGCATCTTGTTAATCAGGCTCATCGCAGACTCTTCATCTTGTCATGGCCCAGCCGACACTGGCGGCGGCGCCGGCCAGCAGCGCACCGAGCGCGGCCCAGGGCAAGAGGCGCCGGGACTTGCGGCTGGTCGCCATGGTATCGCGCGCCGCCGCCTCGATGTGCGTGCGCGAGACCGAGTGGCCGCCTTCGCCGTAGCACAGCATCAACGCCTTGTGCGCCAGGATGTTCACCAGGCGCGGCACGCCGCCGCTGGCCTTGTACAGCCGGGCCACGGCGCCGCCCGAGAACAGGCGCGCGCCCGTGAAGCCGGCCACGCGCAGGCGGTGCGCGACGTAGAAGTCGAGGTCGTCGCGGCTCAGCGGTCCGAGGTGGTAGTGGAAAGTGATGCGCTGGGCCAGCTGGCGGATCGATTCCAGTTCCAGCTTGCGGTTCAGTTCCGGCTGGCCGAACAGCACGATCTGCAGCAGCTTGCGCTTTTCGGTTTCCAGATTGGTCAGCAGGCGCAGCGCCTCCATGCTCTCGACCGGGATCGCCTGCGCCTCGTCGATGCACAGCACCACCCGCTTGCCCTGCCCCGCCAGGCCCAGCAGGCGCTCCATGATGGCCTTCAGCAGGCGGTGCTGGTCGACGTCCTTGTCGAGCGCGATCTCGAGTTCGTCGGCCAGCGCCAGCATCAGCGTGCGCGCTTCCAGGAAAGGGTTCGGGATGTAGGCGGTGACGAAGCCCTCGCCCAGGGTCGCCATGAACTTGCGGCACAACAGGGTCTTGCCGGTGCCGACTTCGCCGGTGATCTTGATGAAGCCCTCGCCGTTGCGCGTCGCCACCAGCAGCGTGTTCAGGGCTTCCTGCGAACGCGGGCTGCCGAAGAAGTAGCTGGTGTCGGGCGTGATGCCGAACGGCGCTTCGCGCAAGCCGAAGTGGGCGGCGTACATTACTGCATTCCTCGCGGCGACAGGCGCTCGATGCGGCGGCCGGCGTCGAGCAGGTCGTCGTTCCAGTTGGCGCCGCCCTCGACGATGGTCGGCTTGATCAGCACCACCAGTTCGCGCTTCTGGTTGACGCGCTTCTTGGCGCCGAACAGGTTGCCCAGCACCGGCACGTTGCCGGCGCCCGGCACCTGCGAATTGTCGGCGGTCGAGGACTGGCGCATCAGGCCGCCGATCGCCACCACCTGGCCATTCGAGCCGCGCACGATGCTGTCCAGCTCCGAGGTCGCCGATGCCGCCAGCGGCAGGTTCAGGCTGCCGGCCGAGCCCAGGTTCACGGTCTTGTTGACGGTCGAGACCTGGCTCACCGACGGGTGCACGTGCAGCAGGATGTTGCCCTTCTCGTCGATCTGCGGGGTTACGTCCAGCACCACGCCCGAAAAGAAGGCCTGCAGGGTCACGCTCGGCGTGGTCGTGCTGCCGGCCGCGGTGGTGTTGGTATTGGTGGTCACACCGGTCACGAAGAATTCGTCGGTGCCGATCTTCAGCACCGCCTTCTGGTTGTTGACCGCGGCCACGCGCGGGCTGGACAGGACGTGCACCGTGCCCTGGGTCTCGAGGAAGGAGATCAGGGCCGCGAAATTACTGGTCTGGACGGCCAGGCCGAACATCGAGCCGGCCACGTTGGCAGCGCTCGACAGCGAGAAGCCGGAGCTCGCCGACAGGCCGGAACCCGGATCGGTGATGACCGCCGGCTGGCCGCCGTTGAAAGGCAGCGGGGTCAGGCTCGCGCCCGGACCGATCAGGCCGCCGGAGACGCGGTTGTCGTGGCTGCTCTTGATCGAGGCGAAGGACGCCCAGTTCACGCCGCTCTGGAAGCTGTCGTTCAGTTCGACTTCGAGGATCTTCGCTTCCAGCACCACCTGGCGGTCCACCGCCAGCTGGGTGGCTTTCAGGTAGGCGTCGACGTTGCGCAGTTCGTCCGGCATGGCGCGGATCACGATCACGCCCGATTGCGGGCTGACCACCACGCTGCGTCCGCCGTCCTTGCTGCCGACGATGGCTTCGATCGAGGTCTTCAGGTCGGCCCAGAAATCGGTGCTCGAGGTCGTGCTGACGTCGGTGCTTTCGAGCTGGCTCTGCTGGCCGTTCTGCCCGTTCTGGTTGTTCTGGTTGCCCTGGTTGTTCTGATTCAGCTGGTTGTTACCCTGGGTGCCGTTCTGGTTGGTGACGGCGTTCGACACCGAGGTCGAGGACACGCGCACGTTGGACACGCCGCGGCGGTTGCCGACCAGGTAGTTCACGCGGAACATCTTGGTCTGCATGGTCAGCGGCTTGATCGAGATGCGGGTACCCTCGATCCTGTAGTCGTAGCCGTACATCTCGCGCACCGCTTCCAGGGTTTCCTGCAGGGTCACGTCCTTCAGGTTCGCGGTGATGGAGCCGCTGACGTCCGGATGCACCAGGATGTTGTAGCGGGTGCCGGACACGATCGAGCGGAAGAACTGCTGGGCCGGAACGTTGTTGAAGGAGACGTTGAAGCGCTCTTCCAGCGCCGGGCGCGCCTTCGGCAGCTGGCTGGCCAGGCTGGTCGCAGGGGGCAGCAACGCGTTGGCGACGGCGTCATCCACCGCCGGTGCGCTCTTCGCGCGGCTTGCCGCGGCGCCGGCGACGTCGCTCCTGATCTGGTCGTAAGTACCGGTGTTCGGCGCGGTCGAGCAGCCTGCCAGCAGCACTGCCGCCATCGCCGCCATCGGGAAAATGTGTCGCATGTCTTGGTCCTCTTCTCGGGCTTTCAGCGGCGCGCCGGGGCCGGAGCCGCCGCGCGGGCGCGAACCGGGGTCATGCCGCCGGCTTCCTGGGGGTACAGGCGCAATACCTGGCGCTCGGCGCCGCGCACCAGTTCGACGTCGTCGGCGCCGATGCGGGCCACGCGCGCGCCATGGAACTGCTCGCCCAGACGCACGGTTTCGCCGTCGATCACCGCCAGTCGGCGGCCGCCCGCTTCGCGCGCGACCAGGATGCTCTGCAGGCGCGGACCGGTGGTCAGCGCACCCGGCTGGGCCAGCACGGCACCGGCGGCGGCCGGCGGGCGGGTCGGGTCCTGCAGCACTTCGGCCTGTGCAGCCGTGGCGGCAAAGATCAGGGCAAGCGCCGCGGCTTTGGTCAGGGTCACAGCTTCATCCATTTTTCGTCCAGGCTCAGGGTGTACAGGGTCAGGGTCAGGCGCACGCTCGGGTATTCCTCGACCTCGAGCTGGGCCTTGCCCCAGAACAGCTGGGCCGGCAGCTTTTCCAGTGCGCTCATGTAGTCGACCATGTCCAGGTAGCTGCCGCGCACGGTGACTTCGACGCCGTGGCGGAACAGCAGCTCGCGCCTGGCCTTTGGTTTCGGCTCGGCCGCGCCGGCGCCGGCGCCCGGCTGGCTGTCGTGCTTCCTGGCGCCGATGTCGCTCAGCGGCTCGACCGGCAGCGTGCGCACCGACACCATCTTCAGGCGCCCGTTGGCGCGCAGGATCGACTCCAGCAAGGGCGCCACGCGCTCGGGCGCCACCAGGCCCTGCTGCATCGCGCGCAGGGTCTCGCCCAGGCGCGCGGATTCGTCGCGCACCGCGGCCAGGCGCGCACGCACCGGCGCGTCCGGATCGGCGGCGGCTTCGCGCAGCTTTTGCGCGATCTGCTCGTTGAGGCCGACGATGTTGTTCTGCTGCTGCATGACCTGGCTGCTCAGCAGTGCCTGCTTGCGCAGCAGCGGACCGATCACGGCGATGTAAGCGACGAAGGCCAGCGCCGCCGCAGTGGCGACGAAACTCAGGATGCGTTCGCGCTGGCTCAGGGCATCGATGCGCGCAGCCAGCTGTTGCCATTGCTGCTTCACGGCTTGTCTCCCGGTGCGCCAGGCGGCGTCGATTGCAGGCTGAATTCGACGTAAGGCGCCGGCGCACTGCTTTCCTTGCCGTCCTTGAGCACCTTCAGCGCGGCGGCCTCGCCGATCTGCAGGCTGCCCACCGGCTTGCCCTGCATGACGCGCTCGTTGCGCAGGCGACCGAGGAAGCCCGGGACCATCGCCGGGTCCATCGCGCGGCCGCGCACGCCGATCTCGAGGCCGGCACCGGCGATGCTCACGCCGGTCAGCCACAATCCTTCGCTGCTCTGGCGTGCCAGTGCGCGGAAATATTCCGCATAGCCCTGGGTATCGCCCAACTCGCCGCGCTCGATGACATCGGCGACTTCCTTCAGCCCCACCAGCTCATTCTGGGCGATGGACAGCTCCTCGGCCAGGCGCGGGTCTTCCTTGCGCGGGACGAATTCGGCGCTCACGCTGTCGAGCCGCTTCTGGGTCTTGTCCAGTTGGGCGGCGCCGCTGTCGGCCTGCGCCTGCAGGCTGTCCGCGCGCAGCTTGGCGGCGATGCCGAGGCCGAGCAGGCCGGTCGCCAACACACCCAGCGCCAGCGCCATGGTGGTGGCGGTGAAGATCTTCTTCTGCTGCAGGAACTCGGGGTTGAACAGATTGATCTGCTGGCTCATGCCGCCGCCTCCTCGCGCAGCGCCGCGCCGATGGCGACGAAGAAGCGCTGCTGGCGCGCCGCGCCTTCCAGCTCGGGCACGCCTTGCAGGTCCAGCACCTGGGCCAGGTCGAGAGTCTCGACCCGCGTGTACAGGTTGCCGGCCAGGTAGTCCTGCAGGCCCTCGGCGCCAGTCGGCGCCAGCACCAGCTTGGCCACGCTGATGAAGGAGAACTGGCGCTCGAAATTGTCGAGCGAACGCTGGAGCTCCAGGGTGATCTTGTCGAAACTGGCGTGGCGGCGCTCCTGGTCGGCCTCGAGCAGCTGGGCCAGGGTCACGTCGATGCGGCGCGACAGGTAGAGCTCCCCGCGCCAGGACACGGTCAGCAGGCCGCCGTCGTCGCTGAACGAGAGCATGGCCAGGCCGCGGCCTTCCGGCTCTAGCAGTGCTGAAACGTTACGCTGGGCCATTTCGGGAATGTCGATGGTGCGCAGGCGGATCTTCGCCTGCGTGAACAGCTTCTGGCGCGCCTGGATCACGCTGTTGCGCGCGGCCACCGCGAAAATGCTCTGCTGCGGACGCGCCGCGGCGTTCGCATCGAGCGGAATATCGAGCACGTCGTAAGTCGCCTCCATAACCGGGAAGTCGAGCACGTCCTTCAGGCGCCAGCGCATCGCAGTCTTGAGTTCGGCGCGCGGCACGTTGGGCGCTTCGACGCTCATGAACTGGTAGTCGCCACCGCCCAGCACCGTGGTGCAGCGGTAGCTGGCCGCGTGCAGGTCCTTGCCGGCCTTTTCGAGCGCATCCACACTGACCGCACCGGCGGTGAACAGGGCCAGCGTCAGCGCCGGCTTGCCGTCGGTCGAACGGCGTACGCTGGCGGCGACGATGCCGTCGCGCTGGGGTACGATCGCGAGCCAGGCTCCTGTCTGTGATGCTTTCCTGAAAAAACGCATGCGGTGCGGTGATCTTCTTTGAGTTTTGAGCTATTGCACTAGACCCTTGATTATATTCATCTTGTGTGAAAAGCCGATACCATTTTTTCACTCAGGAAAAATATTTCCGGTTGCCACCACGCTTTTTTCCTGCTGAGCGTCGTCAATACACCTCACGGAGGTAGATCAAAGGACTACGATAAATGCCGAAGGTCGCGCGCGCTTGCGTGCTTGGCAACCACGGCGCGGCGCTGCTGTCGAACGTGTAGTCGACGCCGCCCAGGGTGCCGCGCGCCGGTGCGGCCAGCGTCAGCGTGCCCCTGCCGTCCGTGAGCCGCAGCGGATAGGTGCCGGCCAGCGCCAGCGGCGTGGCCGACTTGCAGGTGCCGGTCGCGTCCACGGCGAAGGCCTGGCGGCAGCTTTTGGCGACCGGCTTGATCGCCGAGCCCACCGTACTGTCGTCGTCGAAGTCGCCGAGCGTCCAGGCGCTACCGTTCCAGTACTGGACACTCACGGCCACCGGCAGGCGCATCAGGTCGGAGCCGAACACGTTCGGCACGAACATGCGTCCTGCCACCACCATCAGGCCGCCCTCGTACTGGGTGTCGGCCGCGGCGCCGGCCGGGGTCAAGGAGCTGACGGTGACCTTGGTGGACGAGGTGCCGGCACCGCGGAATTCGTCCATGGCGGCGCGCAGATAAACCGCGGTCGGCGCGCCCCAGGTGGTGCTGGCGCTGCGCTTGGCCGGATCGTAGGGCGCGCCCAGGCGCCAGGTGGCGGTGCCGCCCAGGTCCGGGAAGTCGTTGGCGGCGGCGCCCGTCGGCCATCCCAGCTGCGTGCCGGGATCGGTGACGAAGGCGCCGACGCCAGGGGCCTGCGACAGGTTCGGCGCCTTCGATGCGGTCAGCGTCAGCGGCCGCGGCTTGGCGGGGTCGATGATGATATTCTGGTACAGCGCCAGCGGTGTCGGTCCGCCGCCGCCGGGCTTCGGCAGGCCGAAGGCCTTGACCGCGAACGTGAAGGGTTGCATCGAGTAGGTGCCGCCGTTGTTGACCGATGCACCGGCCGCCGCCGGACAATTCATCGACGCCGGGCAGACGAAATTCGCGGTCGCCGTGGTCTCGAAATGGTCCGGATAAAAGCGGCCGACGACGCGCGTGCCGGCCATGAAGGAACCCATTGGGCTGGTGCTGGGACCGCCGACCTGGCCAGTACCGAGGTAATCCTCGAGCCAGGGGGTGATCGCGAGGTTGCCGGCTTCGAAATAGCGGGCCGTGACTTCGAACATATTGGTGAGGCCTGCCTTGGTGCTGCGCCTGAAGTCCTGGCCGGCCGCATCCTTGTCGAGTACCAGGGCATCCTGCACCACGCCGGCCAGCGTATCGGTATTGGCGAACAGGCCCACTTTGGGCGAACCCTTCAGGTTGACGGCGAAGTAATCCAGTTCGAAGTCGAGATCGAGGCTTTCCGCCGGCAGCACGCCCTTGAGCGCCGCGGCCTCGTTGCCGAAGCTTGGGGCCCATTTGCCGTCGGCCATCATCGCCCCGACCCGCATCAGGAAGGGTTCGCCGGCGACCGCGAAGCCGATGTCCGGCTTGGCCCAGTTGGTGCTACCAGACAGGCCACCCGGATCCTGGTAGTCGTCGCTGACGCGCACGATGTCGCGGAAGCGGATCTCGGACGGCTTCGAAATGAAGTTCACCGTACCCATCAGGGTGCCGTAGACCCGCATCGACAGGGATACGCGGCCGACGTCGGCATAGAAGAACGGCCCCAGCACGCCGTTGTCGGCCAACACGCCGGTCGCCTTGTTGGCCGGCAGCTTGACGTTCACGGTCTTCGGGTTGCCGGCGCAATCGAAATTGGTCAGGCCCGCATAGCTGATGGGCACATTGCCGGCATTCGGCAGGCAGCTGAAGCGCAGTTCGATCGGCAGCGTATTGTCCTTGGTGTCGAGCGCGGTCGCCACCTGCGCGCCGTCTTTGACCGTGACCGCGGTGATGTAGATCCTGGTATTGGTGTCGGCCGCCACCACCGGCCCGATGAACTTGTGGCAGCCGGCATCCGTCGGCACGGTCACGATCTTCTGGCCGGGCGTGCAGGATTCCTTGGTGAAGGCGACGCTGGCCCCGTAATAGTCGGTCGAGGAAGACGTGTTGCTCGCGCTGTTGTTCTTGCTGTTGTCGTCGCCGGTCACGCCCGACACGACCGCCGAATTGGTGTAGCTGGTGGTTTCGGCCGGCGTCACCGCGATGACCAGCGGCGTCATCTTCGCGCCCGGCTTGACCGGACCGTTCTGGGTACAGGTGACCACGGTCTGGCCGGAAGTCTGCACGGCCGAGGTGCAATACCAGTTGGTGCCGCTGGTGCTCACCAGCTTCAGGCCGGCCGGCAGCGTGTCCACCACTTTCACCGGACCCACTTCGGCGTCGATGCCGACGTTGGTCACGGTCAGCGTGTAGTCGGTCGAGCTGCCCACCGTCAGGTCGCCGCTGCGGGTCATCGAGAGCGCCAGATCGGCGTTCGCGACATAGGGCATGGCGACGATTTCGGCGCTCAGGATCACCAGGTCCTGGCCGGACTGATAGACCGATGTGCCGGTGATCTGCCCCGGCTGGATCACCGGCGACTTGAGCGTATAGACGTCGAAGTCGACGCCGTAGGAGTATTTGTCGTTCCTGATATTGCTGGCGGAATTGAACTGGTTGCCCTTCGGGTTGAGCGAATCCGTCATCTCGTAGCCGTTGAACAGCAGGTCCTCGCCGCCCTGCGACAGGGTCGAGTCGCCTTCCCAGGTGATGTGGCCGACGCGGCCGGTGACATTGGCCGGCAAGGGATTCGGCACCTTGAAGTCGCCGAGGTCGATCTTCAGGCTGGAATTCTGGAAGTCCTTGAAACCCTCGTACAGGTTGAGCATGCGGAAGGGTTCGTCCGGATGCGAATAAATCACCACCAGCGCAAAGCCGCCGACCACGCCCTGCACCGTGCACCATGGGCGGCCATTGTCGACCTTCAGGTCGTTGAAGGTATACGTGCCGTTGCCCTTATTCTTCACGATGGCGGTCACGTCGGCGGCGCCGCTGAAGTAGGTGTAGGTGGTGTAGTTGGCGTAGGACGTCGCCACATAGCGGCGCGTGATCGTGGTCGCGGACTTGACCGGCGCCTCGACCGTGTTGCCGTTCAGGGTCACGCTGTAGTCCGGTGTCGTGCCCGAACCGGCCCAGTACAGTTGCGCACTCAGGATGGTGGCGCCGCTGGGGATGCCGGACAGCGAAGCGCTGACGGCGGTGCCGGTGGCGACCAGGCTGCAGGGATTGTTGTTGTTATTGTTGCGCAGGACGGCTTCGGTGCCGGTGAAGTTGACGGTGCCGCGGAAGCTCTGGAACAGCGAGATGGGCGTGTCGGCATGCGCCGCCGGCGCGGCGCCGAGCAGGATCATCGCCAGCAGCACCAGCGCATGCACGACATGGCGCTGCATCATAGTTCGGCCTCCAGGGTGCGGCTGACCGATTCGGCCTTGTTCACGTTGACGCAGTTGCCGTTTGCGTCGGGCAGGTTGCAGGACACGGAGCGGATCAGGAAACGGGCCAGGTCGCCGCTGCCGAGCGTGGTGCAGCTGACGTTGACGGTGAAGGCGGACAGCGAGGTCCCGGCCGGCATCGGGAACGAGCTCATGGCCGCGCAGCTGTTGTTGCGCCTGCGCTGGAACACGCCCCATTCGAGGCCGGCGCGCGCCGCCTGGTAGGCTTGCGCCCCCATCAGGTCGAGGTTGGCGCTGCTCTGCTGGCTGGTATAGATGCCGACCATCGCCACCCCGAGTGCGGACAGCACGACCAGCAGGAAGATGGCGGTAACGATGCCGACGCCGGCCTGGCGCCGCAAGCGGAGGATGCGATTCATGGCGTATTGTCGACGTGGACCTGGTGTACCAGGCGGACGGTGGCGGGATTGTCGTTACGGCCGCGCAGTTCGAGCGCGATCCGTACCAGGCCGGTGCGCTGCGATGCCGCGCTGCCGTAGCTGAAGATGTCGTTGCAGCTCTTGAGATTGGTCGCGACCAGGGCCCGCTTCGCACTGGCAGGCGGCGGCCCCGGCTCCTTCGTGATCGGGTAGTTCCAGGCGCGCCACAGGTCGGCGCGGCCGTTGCTGTTGGTGACGCAGTAGAAGCTGACCGGGCCGCTCACGACCTGGAAGCGCTGCAGCGGCGACTGCAGCGGCGTGTCCTGCCAGGCGAAGGGATTGGCTGCGAGGGTGATCCGGTAGCCGCTGACCGTCACGCCGTTGATGGTGCCGCTGTAGCTGGCGATGCCGGTGATGCAGGCGATGTTGCCGGCCGCGCTGGCGGCGCCGGCACAGGGCGTGTTGATGTTCACGCCGGTATCGGCAAGCGCATAGGCATTGGCCGGTTCGAAGCCTTGGCCAAGGTTGTAGACCACCACGAAATCGCCGGCGCGCACGCTCGAGAACGAGGACGGCGGACCGGCGGCGATGAAGTCCAGATCGGCCTTGTCCTCGAAGCTGAGCACGACGTTGTCCGGCACACCGTCGTCGGTGGACAGGTAGCGCGCGCCCGAGCGGGTCTGCAGCAGTTCGAGCTGGCTGTTGTTCGCGCTCACGCGGAGACTGTTCGGCAGCGCCAGGCGGATGTCGCGCGCGATGCGTCGCAGCGCGAGGTCGGCCTGGTCGGTCAGTTCGGCGCGATCGACGGCGTCGCGATAGCTGAGAATGGGTGCGCGGATGAACACGGCGACCATGCCGGCCACGATCCCGATGATCACGATCGTCAGGACCACCTCGACCAGGGTGAAGCCGCGGCTGCGGGCAGGAAGTGCGAAACGGCGCATCATAGGTGGTTGGGCGCGTAGCGCGTGCGGTAGCCGTCCAGCGCCAGGGTCTGGCCGTCGAAGCTGACCTCGACGGTGATGCGCAGCACCTCGGTATCGGCCGAACTGCCCGGCGCGCCGATGCCGTTCAGGGCCACCGGCTGGATCATGAGGCGCGCCGTATAGCCGGTCACGTCGAGCGGCGTACCGTTGGCGTCGACCAGCACATTGCCCGCATTGTCGAAGGCGGCAGTGCGCACACCGGGCGCGGCGACGTAATCGTTGACGTTGTCGAAGGGCCGGCCGTTGGTGGCGCCGGTCGGTTCGGGACTGAGCTGGCCCCAGGCTTCGGGAATGCTGCAGTTCGCCGTCGCGGTGACGGCATCGGCGTCGCCGGCGTTCGGATCGGCCGGGTCGCAATAGGTGAATCCGGCCAGTTCGACTTCTTCGAGCAGGCCTTCGGCGATGATCAGCGCCTGCTTGCGGCGCACCGGGTCGACGCTGCCGCGGTTGGTCAGGTTCATGACCGTCAAAATGCCGCCGACGGCAATCGCGACGATGACCAGAAAGAGAATGAGCTCGATCAGCGTCACCCCGCGCTGGCGCAGCGAGGGACGGTCAATAGACATAGCCGGTTTCCTGGTCGACGGCGATGGTGCGGCTGACGCCGTCGCCGGCGACCGTCATTTTGAGGCCGGCGAAGCTGCTGTCGCCGCTGTCGGTGGCGAGGTAGGGACGGCCCAGACCATTGAAATAGAAACCGCCGGCCGCAACCGGATTCAGGGTCAGGGTGGCGCCGGACGGGACGCCTTCGCAATGCCAGGCCTCCACGTACGCGCCGCCGGCGGTGCAGAAAGCGCGCGTGCCGGCACTGCCGCTATTGCTGCCGGAGGGCGCGGCGATACGATCGGTGCAGGGATTGGTGGCGCTGTAGCAGAGGCGGATGCCGCCGCTGCCGGCCTGCACGTAGACCGGGCGGTTCTGCGCGACCGCGAGCTTCTGGGCGTAGCGCAGCATGGCGGCGCCCTGGTCGGCGAAGCTGGCGGCGTCGAAGCCGGTGCGGTTGAAATAACGCGCGCCGGCGACACTGGCGAGGATGCCGGTCAGGACCAGGACGACGATGAGTTCGACTAGCGTGAAGCCGGCTGAGTGGCGGCGGTTGGGAGCACGGCCTTGCGTTTTGCCCGTGACGAGGCGATGCATGCGCCGTGCTCCCGAGGGGATCAGCCGCAGTTGCTGACGTCGATGGCGACGGTCGGCGTGGCCTGGGTGGCGCTGGCCGGGGTGTAGGTCACGCGGCAGTTGGTGATGTTGGCGGCGGTCACGCCGGTCGGCGAGACGGTGAAGGTGCTTGGAGGGGTGGTGGTCGAACCCGGCGCCGGGTTGACATCGTAGTCAGTCGTGCTCAGGCCGGCAGCAGTGGCCAGGCCGCCGCTCACCGACGGATAGCCCAGGGTCATCGGCACATCCGTGCCTTCCATCGTTACTTTCGTGGCGTAGGCGGTCGGGTTCACCAGGAACTGGCCATGGCTCATGGCGACAACCGAATTGATCGAAGCCTTGGCTGCCTGCAGCTTGGCGGCACGCGCATCCTTGCTCAGGTCCGAAAACTTCGGCAGCGCAGTCGCAGCCAGAATGCCCAGGATAACGATCACGACGATCAGTTCGATCAGGGTGAAACCGCCCTGTGCCTGGACCTTGAAATTCTTGTTCATCAAATTCTCCGAAAAAAGTGAAGTGGGTGCGGAATGGACGCCGCTTGTGGTAATAACGACCGCCTATCCGCTGACTTGATTCAGGGCCAGGCTCTTGCTATCTGTGCGTACAAATTCTACCTTGAATCTCAGCAACTTCGATGCACTGAAAGTAAAACTTTTAGTGTTTTTGGGCAAATAAATAAGGGTTTTGTCGCGTGGGTCAAACACCCAGCCGGACTGCCCGATCTGCTCCGGTTCGGGCGCGTAGTACTCGCCCAGGTAGTTCGCCGGTTTCCAGGACAGGAGCTTGATCGGATTGTCGGCGGCGAGCCGCCGCAGGTCCTGTTCGCGGCCCTTCGATGCCAGTTGTCCGGCCCGTACCGCGAGCGAGGTGCGGAGCGCCGCCACGACATGGTTCGCAGCCGTGATCTCGGCCTGCTCGCGATAGTATTCGACGCGGTTCAGCATGACCGCGCTGACGATGCTGGACACCAGCACCACCACCGAAAACTCCAGCAGCGTGAAGCCGCCCTGCCCTTTGTTGCGCATGATGCTTTTCATTTGTTGTGCAGGGCAGCCTTGCCCATGTCCCAGATCGGCAGGAAGATACCCAGCGCCAGCACCAGCACCATCGCACCCAGGAAGGTGATCAGGATCGGTTCGATCTGGCTCGACAGGGTCTTCAGTTCGTAGTCCACTTCGCGCTCGTACATCATCGCGATCTCGTCCATCAGGTCGTCGAGCGAGCCGGCTTCTTCGCCCACCGCGATCATCTGCAGCACGATGGGCGTGAACACGTGGGCGTTGCCGGCGGTGCGCAGGATGCTTTCGCCGCGCTCGACGCCGTCGCGCATCTGCTCGATGCGCATCGACAGGTAGGCGTTGTCGGCGGTCTGCGACACCACGGTCAGCGCCTGCACGATCGGCACGCCGCTGCGGATCGACAGCGCGAAACTGCGCGCGAAGCGGGCCATGGTGGCCTTGTGGATGATCTTGCCGGCGATCGGCAGCTTGAGCTTGTAGCGGTCCCAGGTCAGGCGGCCGGCCGTGGTGCGCGTCCAGGCGCGGAAACCGAAGAAGGCCGCGCCGGCGCCGGTGGCGAACGCCGGCCACCAGGCGACCGTGAAGCGCGAAAAGCCGATCAGCATCTGCGTCACCATCGGCAGCTCGGCGTGAAAGCTCTTGAACACGGTTTCGAACTGCGGGATCACGAACACGTTCACCACCACCATCGCGGCGATCATCGCGATCACGACGAAGGTCGGATAGCGCAGCGCCGTCTTCACGCGCTCGCGCATGTCGCGGTCGAATTCGAGGTGGTCGAACAGGCGGAGGAAGACTTCTTCCAGGCGGCCGGTCATCTCGCCGACCCGCACCATCGCCAGGTAGAAGGGGCTGAACACGTCGGTATGGCGGCGCATCGCACTCGACAGTTCGCGGCCGGCGTCCAGCGATTCGCGCAGGTCGCGCAGCACCGCGCCGAAGCTCTTGTTGACGGCCGACTCCTGCAGGCCGGCCAGGCCGCGCATGATCGGCACGCCCGACTTCAGCAGGGTGTAGATCTGGCGGCTGAACAGCTGCACGTCGAGCGAGGTCACCTTCTTCCGGAACAGGCGCTCGCGCAGGCTTTCCTTGCTGCCGCTGCCGGCGGCGCCGGAGGTCGCCTTGCGCGTGGTCGGGCTGATGTCGAGCGGGGTCACGCCGCTGCCGAACAGCTGGTCGGCGATGGCGCCGGGGTCGACGCCTTCCAGCACGCCGGCCACCAGTTCGCCGCTGCCATTGCGGCCTTTGTAGGCAAAGAACGGCACCGCTCAATCCTCCAGCTGGTTACTGACGCGCATGGCTTCCTGCACCGTGGTCCGGCCCTGGACCGCCAGCCGCACCGCGCTGCGGCGCAGGGTCTCGCCGCGCATCTCGGCGTGGGCCGCCTTCAGGAAGTGACCGGGGTCCGGGTGGTTGATCGCCTCGTGCACGGCGCGGGTCATCTCCAGCAGCTCGTAGACGCCGGTACGGCCGCGGTAGCCGGTGCCGTTGCAGTGCGAGCAGCCGCGCCCGTGGAACAGCGGCACGCTGTCGGCCTTGTCGCCGAGTTCGGCGCGCAGCCAGGCACGCTCCGGCGCCGGCACCGCGTGCGGCTGGGTGCAGCTTTCGCAGATCACGCGCACCAGGCGCTGGGCCAGCACGGCCTGCAGCGAGCCGCCGACCATGTAGCGCGGCACGCCCATGTCCATCAGGCGCAGCGGCGTCGAGGCCGCATCGTTGGTGTGCAGGGTCGACAGCACCAGGTGGCCGGTCATGGCGGCGCGCAGGCCGATCTGGGCGGTTTCCTGGTCGCGCATCTCGCCGACCAGCACGATGTCCGGGTCCTGGCGCAGCGCGCTGCGCAGCACGCGCGCGAAATTCAGTTCGATCTTGTCGTTGACCTGCACCTGGTTGATGCCGGGCAGGCGGTATTCGACCGGGTCCTCGACCGTAATCAGCTTCTTCTCGACCGAGTTCAGTTCGGCCAGTGCGCTGTACAGGGTCGTGGTCTTGCCGGAACCGGTGGGCCCGGTCACCAGCACCAGGCCGTTCGGACGCTGGACGATGGCGCGGAAACGCTCGACCAGGCGCGGGTGCATGCCGATCGCGTCCAGGCGCAGATTCATGCCGACCTGGTTCAGGAGACGCATGACCACCGATTCGCCGTACTGGGTCGGCATGGTCGAGATACGCACGTCGATGCGCTGGTTGCGCACCTTGACTGCGAAGCGGCCGTCCTGCGGCAAACGCTTTTCGGAGATGTCGAGGTCGGCCATCAGCTTCAGGCGCAGCGCCAGCGGGGTCGCGATCTTGATGTCGGCCTCGGTCTGCAGGTGCAGCACGCCGTCGATGCGGAAGCGGATCTGCAGGCGCCCGTCCTGCGGTTCGATGTGGATGTCCGAGGCGCGCACCTGGGCGGCATCGTCGAACACCGACTGCAGCAGCTTGACGACCGGCGCTTCTTCGAGGCCGGAGTTGGAGGCCAGCGCGCCGAAGTCGACGGACGTGGTGTCGCCCAAGTCCTGCTCCAGCTCGCGCGCCAGGCCGGTGATCTCGCCGGTGCGGCGGTAGATGCGGTCGATCGCCTGCAAGACCTCGGTCTCGTTGACGACCGCCAGCTCGACGCCCTTCTTCAGCAGGCGCGCGATCTCGTCGTAGGCGAACAGGTCGGTCGGATCGGACACGCCGACCAGCACGGTTTCACGGCGGTCTTCCAGCACCAGCGCGCGGAAACGCCGCGCCTGGGTCTCGGGCAGCAGCCGGACCACGTCCTGGTTGATGTTATAAAACTTGAGGTTGATGTAAGGGATGCCCATCTGGCGCGCCAGCGCGCCCGAGATCTGCTCCTCGGTGACATAGCTGTTCTCGACGAACACGCGGCCCAGCTTGCGGCCGGTACGCTTCTGGTCGGCCAGTGCCGCATTCAGCTGCTCTTCCGAGAGCAGCTTCTGTTGCACCAGGATTTCCCCGAGCCGGACTTTTTCTGGCCTCGCCATGACACCCTTTAACGTTTTGTAGGACTAGTCCTTCAATTGTAAAACAGAAACTGAGTAAATTGACGTACGGAATTAGTTTCTGTCGTCCATACGTAACGTCAAGCCCGTTCACCATGTAAGATGACCAACATCAAACCGGGGTCAGACACCAAATTTTGGCAACATACCTTGAGAAATTGCCAATTTTCGGTGTCTGACCCCGGTTTGAGAGAACGCAAATGGAGACAGCATGACAACTTGCCGCCGCCGGATTTTCTTGATGCGCCATGGCAGCGTGACCTATTTCGATGAGGCCGGTAAGCCGTATTTGCCGGAATCGGTGCCGCTGAACGCGGATGGGCGCATGCAGGCCGATGCCGCCGGCCATGCTTTCGCCGCGGCCGGCGTGCGCTTCGACCGGGTGATCGTCTCGGGGCTGCCGCGCACCGTCGAGACGGCGGCGCGGGTGCTGGCCGTGACCGGGCAGGCCATCCAGCCCGAGGTGTGGCCGGAACTCGAGGAGATCCGCGGCGGGCGACTGTCGACGATTCCGACCGCGGAACTGAAACGCGCCTTCACCGGCGCCTTCGAGGGCCTGGTGCCGGCCGAACAACGCTTCCTGGGCGGCGAATCGGTGGGCGAGCTGATGGACCGGGTCCACCCCGCCATCGCCCGCCTGCGCGCCGACCCCGGCTGGGACACGGTGCTGCTGGTGCTGCATGGCGGCGTCAACTGCGCGATCCTGTCGCTCGCCCTCACCGGCCAGCGCCTGTTCCTGGGCGGTCTGGCGCAGGCGCCGGGCTGCATCAATGCGCTCGACGTCGGCGTCGATGAGCGCGACTGGGTGGTGCGCAGCGTGAACCACAGCCCGCCGGACCCGCTGCAGCCGGGCGCGCGCGCGACCACGATGGAGCTGCTGTTCGAACAGTACCGCAAGTCGCGCTGAAAAAAAGCACGCTCGTTCGTGCTGCTGCGATCTTGCGCTATGATGGAACGACAAAAAAGAACCGAGGAGACACGATGTTCGAAGAAATGATGGGCACCAAGCCCGTATCCGAGCGCCAGCGTTTCGATGCCGAAGCCCTCGGCGCCTGGATGCGGCAGCATGTCGACGGCTACCCCGGCGGCACACCGACCGTCGAGCAGTTCAAGGGCGGCCAGTCGAACCCGACCTTCAAGCTGTCGAGCGGGGCCAGCAGCTATGTACTCAGAGCCAAGCCAGGCCCCGCCGCCAAGCTGCTGCCGTCCGCCCACGCCATCGACCGCGAGTTCCGCGTGATGGACGCCCTGCACAAGGCCGGCTTCCCGGTGGCGCGACAGTACGCGCTGTGCCTCGATGAAGCCGTGATCGGGCGTGCCTTCTTCATCATGGAATACGTCGAAGGCCGCGTGCTGTGGGACCAGTCGCTGCCGGGCATGACGCCTGGCGAACGCGGCGCGATCTACGACGAACTGAATCGCGTGATCGCCCAGCTGCACACGGTGGACTATGCGGCGATCGGCCTGGCCGATTATGGCAAGCCCGGCAACTACTTCGCGCGCCAGATCGAGCGCTGGACCAAGCAGTACCAGGCCTCGCAAACCGAGACCATCGAGGCGATGGACCAGCTGATCGCCTGGCTGCCGCAGAATATCCCGCCAGGGGACGACACCGCCATCGTGCACGGCGACTACCGCCTCGACAACATGATCTTCCACCCGACCGAGCCGCGCATCCTGGCGGTGCTGGACTGGGAGCTGTCGACGCTGGGCCATCCGGCCGCCGATTTTTCCTACCACTGCCTGAGCTGGCATATCCCGCCGGGCAAATTCCGCGGCATCGCCGGCCTCGACCTGGCGGCGCTGGGCATCCCCGACGAAGACGCCTACATCGCCGCCTACAGCCGCCGCACCGGGCGCACGCTCCGGCGCGAGGACTTCAACTTCTACCTGGCCTACAACCTGTTCCGCCTGGCCGGCATCATGCAGGGCATCATGAAGCGCTATGTGGACGGCACTGCGGCAAGCAGCCAGGCGCTCGAAAACGGCAAGGCCGCGCGTCCGATGGCCGAGATGGCATGGCGGTTCGCCCAACGCGCCCAGCCGGGCGCGGGCGCTTGAAACGAGGCAAACGACATGAACTTCGATTATTCCGACCGCTGCAAGGTGCTGCAGGCAAAACTGCTCGCCTTCATGGACGAGCACATCTACCCGAACGAAAAGGCGTTCAAGGAAGAAGTCGACCGCAACGGCGCCAGCGGCAACCGCTGGGTGCCGACCGAACTGGTCGAACGCCTGAAGCCGCTCGCCCGCCAGCAGGGCCTGTGGAACCTGTTCCTGCCGCGCTCCGCGCGCGCGCCCGAGGGCCTGTCGAATCTCGACTACGCGCCGCTGTGCGAAATCATGGGCCGCGTCGCCTGGGCGCCCGAGGTCTTCAACTGCTCGGCGCCCGACACCGGCAACATGGAGACGATCGAACGCTACGGCCTCGAAGAACACAAACAGCGGTGGCTGGAGCCGCTCCTGCGGGGCGAGATCCGCAGCGCCTTCGCGATGACGGAGCCGGACGTCGCCTCCTCCGACGCCACCAACGTCGCGACCCGCATCGAAGCCAAGGGCGACGAATACCTCATCAACGGCCACAAATGGTGGATCTCCGGCGCCGGCGACCCGCGCTGCAAGCTGTTCATCGTGATGGGCAAGACCGATCCGAACGCCGTCCGCCACCGGCAGCAGTCGATGATCCTGGTGCCCAGCGATACCCCCGGCATCACGATCAAGCGCCCGCTGCCCGTGTTCGGCTACGACGACGCTCCGCACGGCCATTGCGAGATCCTGTTCGAGAACGTGCGCGTGCCGGCCTCCAACATCCTGCTGGGCGAAGGGCGCGGCTTCGAGATCGCCCAGGGGCGCCTGGGACCGGGCCGCATCCACCACTGCATGCGCGCGATCGGCGTGGCGGAGCGCGCGCTGGCGCTGATGTGCCGGCGCCTCGACAGCCGGGTCGCCTTCGGCCGCAAGATTTCGGAACAGGGCGTGTGGCGCGAACGGATTGCCGAAAGCCGCATCCGGATCGACACCGCGCGCCTGCTGACCCTGAAGACCGCCTGGCTGATGGACACGGTCGGCAACAAGCAGGCGCAGTCCGAGATCGCGATGATCAAGGTGCTGGCGCCCAACGTGGCCCAGCAGGTGCTCGACTGGGCGATCCAGGCGCATGGCGCGGCCGGCGTCTCCGACGACTTCCCGCTGGCCTACCAGTGGGCCGGCAACCGCACGCTGCGCCTGGCGGACGGGCCGGACGAGGTCCACCGCAACGCCATCGCCAAGCTGGAACTGGCCAGATATAGTTGAAGGCGCCTCCAGATCGCGCGCTCGAGTAACATGCACCATCGCGGCGCACTTGCCTCGCGATGGTAGCCGGAGCGTGCAGTGCAGCTGTTTCAAAGACCTTTTCATCCCTCGATCCGATCGCGGCTGATCGCCCTGGTGTTCGCCTGCGCCCTGCCGATCCTGCTCGGCTATCTCGCCTTCGCGCGCGACGCCGACCTGCGCGAAGCCCAGCACGTGGCGCAGGATGCGCAGATGATCGCGCGGGCCCTGGCAGCGGCGGTCGACCGCGACCTCGACAACGGCGAGACCGCCGCCCGCGCCCTGGCCAGCGAGCCGGGGCTGGTATCCGGCAACCTGGCAGCCTTCCACGCCGTCGCCCGCCGGCTGCTGCGTCCCGGCTTCCCGGCCTATGCGTTCGTGCTCAGCGGCGCCGACGGCCGCGACCTGCTCGACACCCGGCAGCCCTGGGGCACCGCGCTCGGCTCCAGCGGCAACGAAGCCGACATCCGGCGCGTGTTTGCGACAGGCGAGGCCGTCACTTCCGGTCTGCACCGCGGTAACCCGGCCCAGCCCTGGGTGATCTCGATCGCGGTGCCGGTCTGGCGCGAGGGCCAGGTCGCCTATGCGCTGTCGGTCGAGCAGCGTCCGCGCCGTCTCGCCGAACTGCTGGCCGGCCAGCAGCTGCCCGAGCGCTGGGGGGCCCAGGTCTACGACAACCACGGCCGCCTGGTCGCACGCAGCGGCGAACCGGTGCAGAGCATCGGTACGCCGATTCCTGCCGGGCTGGGTGCGGCCCTGGCGCGCAGCCCGAGCGGCGAGGCCACGCTGGCGCGCCCCGGCCGCGAGAGCGTCAGCGCGGCCTACGCGAGCACGCCGACGCACGGCTGGACCGTCGTCATCGGCTTTCCGCGCCACGCCGCGCGCGACCTGCTCGGACGCTCGCCGGGCATGACCCTGGCCGGCATCGGAAGCCTGCTGGCGATCAGCCTGCTGCTGGCATGGGGCATCGGCGGCGCGATCGCGCGCGACGTCCGCGCCCTGACCGAGCCGGCGGCCGCGCTCGGACGCGGCCAGCCGCTGCGGATTCCCCCGCTGCACATCAAGGAAGCGGCCGCGGTCGCGCGCGCGCTGCGCAAGGTCGAAGGCGACCTGCTGCAGTACCGCACGCGGCTCGAAGCGCTGGTGGCGGCGCGCACCGCCGAGCTGCAGCGCTCCAACGCCCTGCTCTCCACCGTCTACGGGACCGCGCCGGTGGGCCTGGCCTTCCTCGACCGCGAGCTGCGCGTGGTGATGGTCAACGACTACCTGGCGGCGATCAACGCGATTCCGGCCGAGCAGCACATCGGCCGTACCCTGCCCGAGCTGCTGGGCGAGCGCGGCATGGCGATCGAACAGCCTTACCGGCGCGTGCTGGCCAGCGGCCGCCCGCTGATCGAAGTCGAGGACAGCGGCGATTCGCCGGCCGAACCGGGCGTGATGCGCTACTGGATGTGCAGCTACTACCCGGTGCTTGGCCAGGACCACGAGCTGGTCGGCATCAACGCCGTGGTGCTCGACATCACCGAGCGCCGCGCCCAGGAAGAGCGCAACCGCGACAACGAGGCGCTGTTCCGCGCCCTGTTCGAAGGCTCGAGCGACGCCCACGTGCTGGCCGCCCTCGGCGCCGGCTTCGTCAGCGCCAACCAGGCCGCGGTCGCGCTGTACGGCTGCGCCAGCATGGACGAGCTGCTGCAGCTGTCGCCGCCCACCCTCTCGCCGGAATTCCAGCCCGACGGCCGCCGATCGGGCGAGCTGGCGCACGAACACATGCGGCGCGCCGTCGACGAAGGGAGCTGGCGCTTCGAATGGATCCACATGCGCCGCGACGGCAGCCTGTTCCACGCCGACGTGCTGCTCAACGGCGTCGAGATCGGCGGCAAGGGCATCGTCCACGGCACCGTGCGCGACATCACGGCACGGGTCCAGACCGATGCCGCCCTGCGCGCGGCCAGCCAGCGCCTCGAACAGAACGAGCGCATGATCCGCACCGTCACCGATAACCTGCCGGCGCTGGTCGGCTACTGGGACGCCCAGCTGCGCTGCCAGTTCGCCAACCGGCCCTACCTCGAATGGCTGGGCCGGCCCGCCGGCGAGGTGATCGGCCACACCGTCTGGGAACTGATCGACGAGGCGCAGATGGCGCAGGTGAAGCCTTACGTCGAGCGCGTGCTGGCCGGCGAGCCGCAATTCTTCGAGCGCAGCCTGCAGCGCCGCGCCAGCGGCGAACGCGGCGGCCAGGTCATCCAGGCCTGGGCCAGCTATATCCCCGACTTCGACGAGGAAGGCCGGGTGCGCGGTTTCTACATGCTGCACTCGGACGTGACGGAACTGAAACGCACCCAGTCGCGGCTCGAGGACGCGCTGCGCGCAGCCGAAGCGGCCAGCAGCGCCAAGGGCGAGTTCCTGGCCAACATGAGCCACGAGATCCGCACCCCGATGAACGCCATCATCGGCCTGGCGCGCCTGCTCGAGGAAGCGAAGCTGGACCGGCGCGAACGGGCCTACGTCGCGCGCATGCAGATGGCGGCGCGCTCGCTGCTGGCGATGCTGAACGATGTGCTGGATTATTCGAAGGTCGAGGCCGGGCAGCTGGCGCTGGAGCATACCGTGTTCCGCATCGACGATGTCCTCGCCAGCATCGCGGTGCTGGGCACGGGCAACGCCTGGCACAAGGGCATCGAGCCGGTCTTCGCAGTCGATCCGGCGCTGCCCGGCCGCCTGGTGGGCGACCCGATGCGCCTGCAGCAGGTGCTGCTCAACCTGGTCGGCAACGCCATCAAGTTCACCGAGCGCGGCGAAGTCGTGCTGTCCATCGAGGTGCTGCGGCGCGAGGCGGGCCGGGTCGAACTGGGATTCGCGGTGTGCGATACCGGCATCGGCATCGCGCCCGAGCAGCAGCAGCGCATGTTCGAAGCCTTCTCGCAGGCCGACAGCTCGACCAGCCGCAAGTACGGCGGCACCGGCCTGGGGCTGGCGATCAGCCGCCGCCTGGTCGAGATGATGGGCGGCGACCTGCGCGTCGAGAGCGCCCTCGCCGAAGGCGCGCGCTTCGGCTTTGCGGCCTGGTTCGAGATCGAGGCCGGCACCCTCCCGGCCCTGCCGGCATCCGGCGCCAGCAGGACCGTGCTGGTGGCGGACGACAATGCCAGCAGCCGCGCCGCGCTGGCACGTGCGCTCGAAGCGCGCGGCTGGCTGGTGGCGCAGGCGGCCAGCGGCGCCGCAGCCCTGGCCCTGCTGCGCGGCGAACAGCGCTACGACCTGGCCTTCATCGACAGCGCGATGCCCGACCTCGACGGCGCCTCGGTGCTGGCGTTCGCGCGCGCCGACCGCGGCATCGCCATGCCGCGCTGCGCCCTGCTGGCGGCCGACCCGGAGCGCGAGCGCCTGGCCGCGCTGGCCGGCGACCTGCAGGTCGGCGCGGTACTGGCCAAGCCTTTCACCCCGGCCGCCCTGCAGGACGCCCTGGCCGAACTGGAAGGACCGGCACCCGGCGACCTGCACGGCGCGGCGCCGGGTTCTTCGGCGCTGGGCGGGCGCCTGGCCGGGATGCGCGTGCTGGTGGTCGAGGACAACCCGCTGAACCAGGAAGTGGCCAACTACGTCCTGCTGCACGCCGGCGCCGGGGTCGACTTCGCCGACAATGGCCAGCTCGCGCTCAGCATGCTGCTCGACGGCGCCGCCCACTACGACGCCGTGCTGATGGACCTGCAAATGCCGGTGATGGACGGCTTCGAAGCGGCCAGCGCGATCCGGGCGATGGGATACACGACGCTGCCGATCCTGGCGATGACGGCCAATGCGATGGAGGAAGACCGCCGGCGCGCGCAGCAGGCAGGCATGGACGGCTTTTTGGAGAAGCCGATCGACGTCGACGAACTGGTGAATGCCCTGTGCAGCGTCACCGGCCGCGCCGGGTCGGCCACGGAAGATGCCACGGACGCCACGCAGCCGGCGCCGCTGCCGGGCCTGTCGCCGGGCCTGCTCCCCGGCATCGACCTGAAGAGCACGCTGCCTCGCTTCGGCGGCAACTTTGCCAGCTTTGCCGCCGTGTTCAGGCGCTTCGAGCATTCCCAGGGCGGCGTGGTGGACGAAGTGCGCACGCTGCTGGCAGCGGGCGAGCGGGTGCGCGCCGGCCAGCTGATCCACCGCTTGCGCGGCGTTGCCGCCAACCTCGGCGCCGCCGAGCTGGCGGGCCAGGCGCTCGAGCTGGAGCAGGCGCTGCGTTCCGATCCGCAGGCCGCACTGGCGCTGCGCCTGGCGCGGCTCGAGGGCGCCCTGGCCACCGTGCTGGAAACGGCACGCAACCTGCCCGAGGACCCAGCCCTTGCGCCGTCCGGCGCCGGGGCCGGCGTTGCCGGCGGTGAAACTGAACAGCAGCCGATCCGTGACGCGTTGGCGCATTTGCGCGATTTACTACAAAATAACAACATGAAAGCCATGGCCCGGTTCGAAGCGTTGCGTCCTGCGCTCGCGCGCCAGGTCCCGCAGGCCTTGCAGCCGCTGGCGGACGCGGTGGCGACCTTGCGCTTCGATGCGGCGGCAAGCCTGGTCACCGCTTTACTGGCCGAGTCACTGGACGAGAAGGGAGATGCATGAGCTGGACCGATATGGCCGTGGGCGGGCGCATTCTCGTGGTCGACGATGCCATGGAAAACATCCAGATCCTGCATGCGGCGCTGCAGGACGAGCACGAAGTGCTGTTTGCCATGGACGGGCCGCGCGCGCTCGAGATCGCCCGCAAACAGCGGCCCGACCTGATCCTGCTGGATGCGGTCATGCCCGGCATGGATGGCTACGCGGTGTGCAGGGAACTGTTCGCATCGCCCGAGACCGCCGACATTCCGGTCATCTTCGTCACCGCGCTCAAGTCGCCGGAGGACGAGACCCGCGCCCTGGGCGCCGGTGCGGCCGACTTCATCAGCAAACCCGTGAACGCGGCCGTGGTGCGCGCGCGGGTGCGCACCCAGCTGACGGTGAAACGCCAGCGCGACGCCCTGCGCGCCCTGATCCTGCTCGATCCGCTGACCGGCGTCGCCAACCGCCGTGCCTTCGACGAGCGCGTGGAGATGGAGTGGCGGCGCTGCGGACGCGCCCAGCTGGCGGTGTCGCTGCTGATGGTCGACATCGACCATTTCAAGCTCTACAACGACCATTACGGCCACCCGGCCGGCGATGCCACGCTGGTGCAGGTCGCCCGCGCGATGCGCAACGCCGCCGGCCGCAGCCAGGACCTGGTGGCGCGCTACGGCGGCGAAGAGTTCGCGATCCTGCTGCCCCAGCTCGAAGAACAGGGGGCGACCGGCGTCGCGCGGCGCCTGATGCACGAACTGGAGATGCTGGACATCCCGCATGCCGCCTCGCCTACCAACCAGCGCCTGACGGTCAGCATCGGCATCGCCGCCATGGTGCCGGGCGAGCACAGCCAGCCCGGCGACCTGGTGCAGGTGGCGGACGCCCTGCTCTACCAGGCCAAGGCGGATGGACGCAACCGCTACCGGACCAGCACTGGCTAGATTTCAAGAGCCGCTAACAGAGCGCCCAGGGCAAGGCGCATGGTCGAAGACAGTACGCCAGTACGGCGAGACCATGCAACGCCGCCATGGGCGTTCTGTTAGGGGCGACGCAGGAACATGCCCATGCCGTCGACGGTGCAGACGGTATCACCGTGCTGGTTGATGGCGACCCACTTCGACCACACCACGCCGCGGTCGGGCTTGGAGTTCGAGGCCTTGACCTGGGTGGTCTGGTAGCGCACGTTCAGGGTGTCGCCGGCGCGCACCGGCGCCAGCCAGCGCACGCCGTCCAGCCCGGGCGAACCCATGCTCGAGGATTTCGCCATCAGGCCGTCGACCACCAGCCGCATCATCATGCTGCAGGTATGCCAGCCGCTGGCGATCACCCCGCCGTAGATCGAGGCGGCCGCGGCATCCTTGTCGATGTGGAAGGGCTGCGGATCGAACTGGGTGGCGAAGGCGACGATTTCCTCTTCCGTTACCGTGCGGGTGCCGAGGTCGATCTCCTGGCCCGGGAAGAAGTCTTCGAAATACCATTCCGCGCTGTTCGCGATATTCATGCCGGCGCTCCCGCAAAGCCCGGCTGCGCCATGAAGCGCGCCAGGTGGTGATCCGCATCGCCCAGGGTCAGCTCGATGGTCGTGAGGCGCTTGAAGTAGTGGGCGGCCGGCAGCTCGTCGGTCACCCCCATGCCGCCGTGCAGCTGGACCGCCTGCTGGCCGACGAAACGCGCCGCCTGGCCGACCCGGTACTTTGCCGCGGACACGGCCTGGCGCCGCTCGGCAGCATTGCCCGAGCGCAGGCGCACCGCCGCCAGCATCGCCATCGAGCGTGCCTGTTCGAGGTGGATGTACATGTCGGCCATGCGGTGCTGCAGGGCCTGGAACTTGCCGATCGGGACCCCGAACTGCTGGCGCGTCTTGAGATAGTCCAGCGTGGCGGCGAACAGCGCATCCATCGCGCCGACGGCTTCCGCGCACAGCAGGCCGGCACCGTAGTCGAGCGCCGCTTCCAGGATGGTCCAGCCGGCACCGGCCTGGCCGATCAGCGCATCCGCACCCAGCTGCACGCCGTCGAAGCGCACATCGGCGGCGCGCTGGCCGTCGAGCATGCGGTAGGCCGTGACGTGCACGCCCGGCGCATCGGCCGGCACCGCGAACAGCGTGATGCCGTCCTCGTCGCGCTGGCCGCCGGCGCTGCGCGCGGACACCACCAGCATGCCGGCCTCGGCGCCGTGCAGCACCACCTTCTTCTCGCCGCTCAGGCGCCAGCCGTCACCGGCCGGTTCGGCGCGCGCGGCAATGTCGCGCATGTCGTGGCGCGACTGGCGCTCGCCGAGTGCGCAGGCCAGCTTCAGCTCGCCGGTCGCGACCCGTTCCAGCAGCGCCGGATTCGCGCCGCCCAGGCGCAGGAACTCGGCACCCAGCACGGTCGCGAAATACGGTTCCACCACCAGGCCGCGGCCCAGCTCCTGCATCACGACGAACATATCGACGGCGTCGCCGGCGAAGCCGCCCTGCGCCTCCGGCACCGGCAGCGCGGTCAGGCCCAGTTCCGTCAACGTCGCCCAGGCCTGTTCGGAGACCCCGGCGCTGGACGCCACGATGGCGCGGCGCGCCTCGAAACCGTAGTCGCGCGCGATCCAGCGCTTGAGGGCGTCGGCCAGCTGCAGCTGCTCTTCCTTGAATTCGAAGTCCATGATGTGCTTTCCTTACAGGCCCAGGATCATCTGGGAGATGATATTGCGCTGAATCTCGTTCGAACCGCCGTAGATCGAGGTCTTGCGGTAATTGAAGTAATGCGCCAGCAGCGGCGCGGCGAAGTCGTCGTCGGCCAGGCTGTGTTCCGTCTCGCCTTCGAGGTAGGCGGCGTCGAAAGGCAGGGCCATCGGGCCGGCCGCTTCGACGATCAGCTCCGTCAGGCGCTGCTGGATCTCGGTGCCGCGCACCTTCAGCACCGAGGCTTCCGGTCCCGGTGCCTTGTGCGCCTGGGCGAGCACGCGCAGCACGGTGGTTTCCAGCGCCATCAGCTCGATCTCCAGTTCCGCGACTTTCGCGCCGAACAGCGGGTCGGCGATCAAGGCCCTGCCGTTCTTCTGCTCGCGGCCGGCCATGCGCTTCAGGCGCGCCAGCTCGCGCTTGGAACGGCCGACTGCCGCGATGCCGGTGCGCTCGTGGCCCAGCAGGTACTTGGCATAGGTCCAGCCGCGGTTCTCCTCGCCTACCAGGTTGGCGACCGGGACGCGCACATTGTCGAAGAAGACCTCGTTCACCTCGTGGTCCTCGTCCAGCATGATGATGGGACGCACGGTGATGCCCGGGGTTTTCATGTCGATCAGGAGGAAGGAAATGCCTTCCTGCTTGCGCACGCCGGGGTCGGTGCGGACCAGGCAGAAGATCATGTCGGCGTGCTGGGCCAGCGTGGTCCAGGTCTTCTGGCCGTTGACGACGTAATGGTCGCCATCCCTGACCGCGCTGGTCTTCAGCGAAGCCAGGTCGGAGCCCGCGCCCGGCTCCGAATAGCCCTGGCACCACCAGTCCTCGCAGGACAGGATGCGCGGCAGGTAGTAATCTTTTTGGGCCTGGCTGCCGAAAGCCATGATCACGGGCGCCACCATGTTGACGCCGAAGGGCATCACCGGTGGCGTCCCGGCGCGCGCGCACTCTTCCTCGAAGATGTGGCGCTGCGCCGCAGTCCAGCCGGGGCCGCCGTATTCTTTCGGCCAGCCCGGCGCGACCCAGCCCTGGCGCGCCAGGATGCGGTGCCAGCGTACGTAGTCGTCCTTGCTCAAGCGCAGGTGGTTGAGCACCTTGTGCTGCAGGTCCTGCGGCAGCTCGGCTTCCAGGAAGGCGCGTACCTGGTCGCGGAAGGCCAGGTCGTCTTCGGTGTAGTTCAGGTCCATTCCGTCTCCTCTTTGTTTTTCTGGCCGAGAAATAAATAGCACGACCGTTCAGAAGATTGTACCTGAAACATAAAAAAAGCGGGCCGTAGCCCGCTTGCGTACTGAAGCAGAATCGCCGCAGGATCAGCGTGCGCGACGACGGCCCAGACCGGCGACGCCCAGCATACCTGCCAGCATCAGCGCGATGCTCGACGGCTCCGGCACTTCGGCCGTCTGCTGGCCGTTACCGCTGCCGCTGCCGTTACCATTGCCGTTGCCGCTGCCATTACCGTTGCCGATATCGACACCGACGTCGACGCCGGCATCGACAGGCGCGCCCTTGCCAGGCAGCTCATCCAGGCCCGGCGGGATGACTGCCGGGGTCGGGTTCGGGGTGCCGCCAGGGGCGCTGCCGCCGATGCTGGTGTTGGCGCCGCCGCCCGAGGTGGCGTTGTTGTTGCCGCCTGCGCCCGAGTTGTCGACGATCTTGTAGCCATCCGGGGTAGCGATCACCGACATGCCGTCGCCTGCCAGGGCGGCCGCCTTGGCGGTGCTCAGACCCGTCACATAGACACCGTCGATGCCTTGTTTCAGGGATACCTTCATGTCGCGGCCGACACTGGCGCTGACTTTCTGGTACAGGGCTTGCACGAGGGCTTCGCTATTGGCGCCGTGAGTGACCCCTGCGATGACGCTCGAGTCACCCACTGCGCCAGCAACGTTGCTGCCGCTAACGATGCCGGCCCCATTCGAGGACGGGATCACGTCCGCATGGGCGGCGCATGCGCTGGCCATGAGGGCCGTAGCGATGAGAGTACGAATTGCCATTTTGCGCTCCTTGCTTGATGTTTAACATTATTTTTTCTGCAATTGCTGAGTGAATGTACCACAGCTGCATAAAAGACAATGTTCAATTGGAACACCCTTAAAAACAAAGGCCTCCGCAGAGGGAAGCCTTTGTTGAGGATGCTGCCGGACCCGCGGCAGTAACAATTTGTTACCTTATCGTTAACGCATCGATTAGCGGCTTATTTCAAAGATGACAAGTAAGGCATGGCACGCGACGCCATCCGCGTATCGGCCTTCAGCATGCCGGCCTCGTCGGCCAGGATGTGGGCGGCTTCCTGCAGATAGACGTCCTTGGCGTTCTTCGCCGCCTTCTCGGCCGCGATTTCCGCTGCCAGGCTGCGCTCGTCACCCTGCAGGCCGTCGTCGGAACGCGGCGCGCCCTTCAGCGCGACATTGTTCTTCTTCGGTGCGGTCGGGTTCGGCGCCTTGGCGCGCTGCTCCTTGCTGCCCGGACCGGCGACCGGTTCGTCGGCCTTGCCCGGCTCCTGGGCATCCGCCAGACGCGATTCGCGCAGGCGTGCCTTGGCTTCCTGGTTCTCGCGCTCCTTGCGGCGCACCGCTTCGTTCAGCGAGATCACGTTGTCCTTGCGCAGCTTGAGGGCTTCGGCGATGTCCTGCTCGATGTCGCGGAATTCCTTGTCCTTGGCGATACGGGCTTCGTGGCGCTTCTGCAGCGGGCCGATCAGTTCCTTCAGGTCGCCGGCCGGCAGGTAGGTCGCCGGCTTGATCTGCACCCAGGGCAGCGCGTTGTCATACGAGGACTCGCCAAAGTTCTCGCTGTCGGAGGTGACCGGCAGCTTGATGTCCGGGGTCACGCCGCGCAGCTGGGTGGTGCCGCCGTTGATCCGGAAGAACTGGGCGATGGTCATCTTCAGCTCGCCGTACTTCATCTTGTCGCTCTGCGAGAAGCGGTCGAGGTTGATCAGCGTCTGCACCGTGCCCTTGCCGAAGCTCGGCTCGCCGATCACGATGCCGCGGCCGTAGTCCTGGATTGCAGCGGCGAAGATCTCGGAAGCCGAGGCCGAGCCGCGGTTGATCAGCACGCCCATCGGGCCATCCCATGCCAGGCCGGCATTGGTGTCGCTCTCGACGTCGGTACGGCCCTCGGCGGTACGCTGCTGCACCACCGGACCCTTGTCGATGAACAGGCCGGTCAGCTCGACCGCCTCGATCAGCGAACCACCGCCGTTGTTGCGCAGGTCGATCAGCACGTTGTCGACTTTATCCTTCTTCAGCTCGCCGAGGATGCGCTGCACGTCGCGGGTCGCGCTCTTGTAGTCCTTGTCGCCCTTGCGGCGGGCGTCGAAGTCCTGGTAGAAGGTCGGCAGCGAGATCACGCCGATGCGGCGCTTCACGCCCCCGTCCTTGACTTCGATGATCTGCTTCTTGGCCGACTGCTCTTCCATGCTGATCTTCTGGCGCACCAGCGGGATCGTCACGTGCTTGCCGTCCTGGCCGGCGTCGGCCGGCAGCACGTCGAGGCGCACGGTGGAATTGCGTTCGCCGCGCACCAGCTGCACCACGTCGTCGATGCGCCAGCCCATCACGTCGGTGAACGGGCCGTTGCCCTGGGCGACGCCGACGATGCGGTCGCCGACCTTCAGCTTGCCGGACTTGTCGGCCGGGCCGCCGGGCACGATTTCGCGGATCACGGTGTAGTCTTCGCGCGACTGCAGCACGGCGCCGATGCCGTCCAGCGACAGGCGCATCATGATGTCGAAGTTCTCGGCCGAGCGCGGGCCCAGGTAGTTCGTGTGCGGCTCGATCGCGGTGGCGTAGGCGTTCATGAACATCTGGAACACGTCCTCGTTGTTCAGCTTCTTGAGGCGGTTCTGGTAGCCTTCGTAGCGCTTGTCGAGGGTCTCGCGGATGCCCTTCTCGTCCTTGCCGGCCAGCTTCAGGCGCAGCCAGTCGTTCTTCACGCGCTTGCGCCACAGGTCGCGGGCTTCGTCTTCGTTTTTCGCCCACGGTGCCTTTTCGCGGTCGATCTGCAGGGTCTCGTTGGCGGTGAAGTCGAAATTGCCCTTCTGGACCAGTTCGCGCGCATAGGCCATGCGGTCGTTGAAGCGCTGCTGGTAGACGTTATAGATCTGGAACGGGAGCGTCAGGTCCTCGTTGTTGATCGCGTCGTCGAATTTGGTGCGGGCCGGCGCGAACTGGTCGACGTCGGCCTGGGTGAAGTAGAGCTTCTCGCTGTCGAGGGTCTTGAAGTAGTTGTCGTAAATCTTGGCCGACATGACGTCGTCCAGCGGCATCGCCTTGTAGTGGTAGCGTGCCAGCACGCGCGAGGCCCACAGCGCCGCCTGGGTCTGGGCGGCGGACGGCTTGAGCGGACCTGCGTTGGCCGGGGCCGCGTTGGCCGCAGGGACCTGGGCCGCGTTGAGCTGGACCTTTTCGGGCTGCGCGGTGACGACGTGGGCCGACATGACCGACATGGCCACGGTCAGTGCAACCACCAACATCTGCTTCTTCATTGTTCGTTTCTCCGGGCGGATTCTCTCGTTCGACCAATTCTACAGGATAGTACGACGACGTAGAGTCGGGCTGCGCGCTTCTTCAGCCGAGCTTAAGGATATAGAAGGAAACCGATGCCACGACGATAATCACCAGCCAGGGCCAGCTGCGCACGGCCAGCCGCCAGTCCACCGGCGAGGGCCAGAACGACAGGAACTGCGGCGCCAGCAGCAGGGTCAGGGCCAGATCGACCGGGCCGAAATGCCACGCGCCGCGGGTGCGCCACCAGGCCACCGCGAGCGGCACCAGCAACACCAGCAGCGGCGCCAGCGCGGCCGGGGCCGCGTTGTACCAGCGCAGATTGGCAAAGGTGACGGAGCCGAGTTCCCAGGTGCGCCCGGTACGTCTTGGAATGATGGAGAAGCCGGTTGGTTCCGCGCCCAGCAGCAGGCCGACCGAAAAATGCGCCAGCTCGTGGCACAGCGTACCGGCCGCGCTGAACACAAAGAACAGCGGGTGCAGCGAGGTCACCAGCCAGATGAGGAAGGCCAGTGCCAGCGAAGGCACCAGGTACAGCAGGATGTCGCCCACCCCGCCCCGTCCTCAGCGCGTGTAGAAGCAGCGCCCGCAGGCCTGGCGGTAGCTTTCGTTGCCGCCGATGCTGACCTGCTCGCCCTCGCGGATCCGGTTGCCCTGGGCGTCGACGCGGACGTTCATGGTCGCCTTCTTGCCGCAGGTGCAGATGTTCTTGATTTCCTCGATGTCGTCGGCCAGCGCCAGCAGGTAGGCCGAGCCGGGGAAGGGATCGCCGCGGAAATCGCTGCGCAAGCCGTAGCAGATCACGGGCACGCCGCGCACCTGGGCCAGGCGGTGCAGCTGCACGACCTGCTCCTTGGTCAGGAACTGCGCCTCGTCGACCAGCACGCAGGCAACCTCCGGCGCGCTGACCAGGAAATCGGTGTCCTGGTCGAACAGGTCGACTTCGCGCTGCGGACCCAGGCGCGAGGTGATCCGTCCGACGCCGTAGCGGTCGTCGATGGCGGCGGTGTACAGCTGGACCTTCTGGCCCTGCTCTTCGTAGTTGTGGGCCACCTGCAGCAGCGAGGTGGATTTGCCGGCGTTCATCGCCGAATACCTGAAATAGAGTTTTGCCACTGCGCTTTCCGCCTGCGTCCGCCTGGACCTGACTTGTTGAGGTGCAAAATTATAACAAGCGGATCGCCAATGGAAAACCGCCCGGTGCCGACACTCGGCAGCCGGGCGGTGCCAGGCCAGCGTTAGGCTCAGCCGCGACGGCGCGCCATCACGCCGATGAAGCCCAGGCCGGCCAGCAGCATGCCGTAGGTGGCCGGTTCCGGCACGGCCAGCACCACGTTGTTGGCGGTCGGCCAATAACCCTGGCCGCCATCGGTCGCGATGGTGACCGCGGCCAGCGGCGAGGTCGAGACGAAGCCGAGGAAGTCGGTGGTGGCCGCGCCGCCCAGACCATAGCTCAGCGCGCCGCCGTCGATCGCGGTCACGATCAGGTTGCCGGTAGTGTACTGGCCGAGCACGTCCGAGGTGAAGAAATTACCGCCGAAGGCGCTGACGCCGCCGCTGAAGTTCGAGAACACGATTGGGGCGATCGCCGTGTTGTTCGACAGCCAGTAGTCGCCGCCTTCGCCGCCCGCGCCCCACAGGCCGGTGGCCGAGTAGACGTCATAGGTGTACCCGCCGGCGCTGCGGTTCAGGACTTCGCCATACTGCATGACGGTCAGGTCGTCATAGGAATCGACGCCGGCGCCCTGCACCGCGGCCAGGAAATCGGCCTGGCTGGTGTAGACCACAATGTCGGCCTGGGCGGCGGCGGCGGCGCCGAGCAGCGCCGCGGCTGCAACGATTTTGCTGAGAGAGAATTTGGTACGCACGATTGCACTCCTGTTGGCTTCGATCGGACAGCCAGTAGATAGCAGGAATACAAGTGTTGCAATCGTGCTAACAGGCCTTTTGCGCGCACTTTGCGGTGCATAAAAGTGCGCGCAGGCGCGGCGCAGACAGCCTGACTGCCGCTTATTGCCCAGGATGATATTTGCGCTCGAGTTGTTTCTCGATGTCTTCTTTATAGAAGAGCACGTCCTTGAACTGCCCGCGGCTGTACATCTCGGCCTGGTCGTTGAAGTGCGGCGACTTCGGATCGCCGCTCTCGCCGCCGGCCAGGATGCTCTTGGCGCGCACACGCGGTCCGAATTCCACGGCGGCCACGAAGCTGTTGCCGCGGTCGCCGTAGATGCGCTTGGTGGTCTGCTTCGCCGTCATGCCGAAGGACGCCAGCGAGCCCCAGTTGGCCGAGGTGAAGCCGACCGGAATGCTGGGCTTGCTGTCGTCGTAGTGCTGGTCGACCGCGCCGCTGATGCGCTGGAAGCGGTTGATCTCGCCCCAAGGCGTCTTCCAGCTGCCGAAGTCGGCCTGCAGCTTGTCGGAGGCGCGGACCAGCGCCGCCAGGCGCTCCTGTGCGGCCAGCCGGGTCTGGATGAAGTCGACCACGGGCACCTCCTGGGCGCGGGCGCGCGTCGCGGCATCCTTCACCATCTCCTGGCCCCAATAGACCGCCAGCGAGGTCGGCACCGAATCGACGGCCCAGCGCAGGTCCCAGCCGCGCAACGCCACCACCTGCCCGGCCAGGCGCGCCCTGGTGGCGTCGCCCTCCGGCAGCGCCTCCCAATCCTTGACCAGCGCCGGCATCAACGGTTCGAAGGCGGTCAGATACGGGTCGTAGGCTTTGGCGATCAGGCCGTCGAGGCTCAGCTCGCGCGCATCGTGCAGCACCCGTTCGGCGTGGATGCCGCGCGCGTTCTGCGGCAGCGACCACATGTACTTCGGATAGGCGGCGCAATCCGGGCTGCTGGCGCCGAAGCCGGTGCAGGGCCAGTTGTTGGTGTTCGAGATATATCCGCTCTTCGGATTGAAGACGGTGATCGTCTCCTTCACCTCGTGCAGGCCCTGCCACTCGGTGGCCGGATTGCTGCCGTCGACCGGATGGGTCCAGTCGAAACGCGGATCGCGGCGCGGCACGAAATTGCCGTGGAAGTAGGCGATATTGCCGTCGGCATCCGCGTACACGGTGTTGTTCGAGGAGTTGGTGCGCAGGTCCATCACCTTCAGGAAGGCCGCGTAGTCGCGCGCCTTGGTGCGGCCGTAGGATTGCTGGAGCGCGTGCACCGGGTCGTCCATCATCTTCACGCTCACCCATTTGCCGCCCTCTTCCCGGATCACCGGGCCGTGGTGGGTAAAATACGCGGTCACGCTGCGGCTGGCCGTGCCGCCGGCGGTCTTGTACGGCAGCACGATGGTCTTGCTGCGCAGCGCGCGCTCCTCGCTGCCGTACTTGTAGAACAGCTTGCCGTCGCGCTCGACCACGGTTTCCAGGTATTCGTCGATGACGTCGCCGCCGCCCGAGGTATGCATCCAGCCCAGGCGTTCGTTGAAGCCCTGGTAGATGAAGAACTGGCCCCAGGTCACCGCGCCGTAGGCGTTCAGCCCCTCTTCGCTGACCATGTGGACTTCGGGCCGGAAGTAGAACGAGGTGTGCGGGTTGATCATCAGCAGCGCGTGCCTGCCGCTGGTGAGCCGGGGCGCGATGGCGAAGCCGTTCGAGCCGCTGGGCTCCGGATCGAAGCCCTTGCCCAGGTCGGCCATCGCCAGCGCAGGCGCCGGGCGTTTTTCGTAAAAGGCTTCGAGCTGTTTCAGGTCGATCGACTCGATATCGCCGCCGATACTGCCTTCGCTGAAGCTCAGCGCCATCCAGGGCTCGAAGCGGGTCAGAAGCTTTGGTTTGACCTGCGGATGGGTGGCCAGGTACCAGTTCAGGCCATCGGCCCAGCCCTGCATCAGCTTCTTGAGCCAGGCCGGGCTGGCCGCGTACTTGGCCTGCAGGTCGGCCGGGTCGATGTAGAGCTTCATGCGCAGGTCGCGCCAGATCTCCGCTTCGCCCTCGACCTCGGCCAGACGCCCCATCGCATTGATGTAATTGAGCTCGACCCGGTTGAAATCATCCTCCGCCTGGGCGTACACCATGCCGAACACCGCGTCCGCATCCGTCTTGCCGAACACGTGGGGAATGCCCCACTTGTCGCGCAGGATGCTCACGCGCTGCGCCGTCTTTTGCAGGCGCGCGCGTTCCGCTTTCGAGAAGCCGTCAGCCGCGGTGGCCTTCGACACGGCAGGTGCGGCGGCAAACGCGGCGGGCGGCAGCGCGGCCAGCAAGACCAGGCTGAGCGCACTTCGAGCGAGCAGGCGGGAAGTCGGCATGGGGTCTCCTCTATTTTTTATATGCGACGGCTTTATTCGGCGCCGAGCAGCACCAGCTTCTGCTTCAGCACCTCGTTCTCGTTGATCAGGGTGGCGACGCGGTCCTTCAACTCGGCCACCTGAGCCTTGAGGGCCTTGACCTGGTCTTCGGGGGTGCCGGCATCGACTTCCTTCTTGGGACGGGCGGCGGCCTTCTGCTCGCGCACCTGGCGCGCGGCCTGCTGCAGCTCCTTCTTGCCGCCGGCGACCGCCGCCACCTGCGCATCGCGCGGCAGTGCGGCGACGTTGGCGGCGGAACTGATCGAGATGGTTCCGCTGCGCACCGCCTCCACCAGCTCCGGTGCGGCCGCCTTCTGGATGCGCTCGATCTGACTGATGGTGTTGGCGGACACGCGCGCGGCGCGGGCCACCTCTTCGCGGGTGTTCCACGGCGGCGAGAACGGCACGGCCTGGTCGGTCGCGGTCTCCAGCTCGTCGTCGGTCTTCTGGACCACGCGCGCGGCCAGGATTTCCTTCTTGCGCAGTGCCATCAGGCCGCGCTGGAAATCGGTCACGCTGCGGCGCGCCAGCTGGTTATCGATCATCCACAGCTTGACGTCTTCGATCGAGTCGAATTTGTCGTTCTGGACGGTGCGGAAAGGGATGCCGTGCTGGGTGCAGATGGCGTAGCGGTTGTGGCCGTCGATCAGGACGTCCTGCCACAGGATCAGCGCTTCGCGGCATCCTTCGGTGAGCAGGCTGCGTTCGAGGGCTTCGTGTTCGGCGGGCGTGAGGGGATCGACGTAAGTACGGAGTTCGTCGTTAATCGTGATGTTCAATTCGGGTCCTTGCACTTCTATTGCTGAGTGTAGCGTTTGCTGTGCGCATGCTACACCATGCAAGGCCCCAAATGAATGGGTGATGTGGTGCGGGCAGCCGGAATCGAACCGGCACGCCTCGCGGCGGCAGATTTTAAGTCTGATGCGTCTACCAATTTCGCCATGCCCGCGCCGGCCGGGATTGTACTACGGGCGGCGGCGCGAGTGTTAGTCCTTGTGTTTTCGATAAGCGCATCAGATCCAAAAGCGCATCAGATCGGATAATGCCGCGCCCCGGTCTGCACCGTGATCCAGCGCAGGTCGGTAAACTCCGCAATCGCCGCCTTGCCGCCGAAGCGCCCGTAGCCGCTGCCCTTGACGCCGCCGAAGGGCATCTGCGCCTCGTCGTGCACGGTCGGGCCGTTGATGTGGCAGATGCCCGACTCGATGCGCTGCGCCACCGCCATCGCGCGTCCGATATCGCGCGAGAACACGCTCGAGGTCAAGCCGTATTCGCTGTCGTTGGCCAGTCGGATCGCCTCTTCGTCGGTATCGAAGCGGATCACGGACACGATCGGGCCGAAGGACTCTTCATACCAGACCCGCATGTCGGGCGTGACACCGTCGACGATGGCCGGCTGCAGCAGGTTGCCGTCGATGGCGCCTTGCTGTGCGCCGCTCTGCGTCACCGTGGCGCCGCGCTCGCGTGCATCCTGCAGCATCGCCGCCACGCGCTCCGCGGCGGCCGGATCCACCATGCCGGCCAGCGGCGCATCGGCGTGCGCAGCCCGCAGCGTGGCGGTCTTCGCCGCCAGCTTGTCGATGAAGATGGACGCCACCTTGCGGTCGACCAGGATGCGGTCGGCCGACATGCAGATCTGGCCCTGGTTGAAGAAGGCGCTGAAGGCGGCGGCTTCGACGGCCGCATCGAGGTCGGCGTCGTCCAGCACCAGGATCGGGTTCTTGCCGCCCAGTTCCAGCAGCACGGGCTTGAGGTGGCTGGCCGCATGCTGGGCGACGATGCGCCCTACCCTGGTCGAGCCGGTGAAGTTGACGCGCCGGACCGCCGGATGGGCGATCAGGCGTTCGACGACCTGCGGCGCTTCACCCGGGGCGTTCGAGACCAGGTTGACCACGCCCGGCGGGAAGCCGGCATCGACGAAGACCTGGGCGATCAGGCGGTGCACGGCCGGGCACAGCTCGGACGCTTTCAGGATCACGGTATTGCCGCAGGCGAGCGGCATCGCCAGCGCGCGCGTACCGAGGATGATCGGTGCGTTCCAGGGCGCGATGCCGAGCACCACGCCGCAGGGCTGGCGCACACCCATCGCCAGCGACCCGGGCACGTCGGACGGAATCACTTCGCCGCCGATCTGGGTCGTCATCGATGCCGCTTCGCGCAGCATGTTGGCGGCCAGCGTGACGTTGAAGTGGTACCAGCCCGGCGCCCCGCCGACCTCGCTCACGGCGGCCTCGACGAACTGGCCGCGCAGCGCTTCCATGCGGTCGGCGGCGGCCAGCAGCAAGGCGCGGCGGGCGCCCGGCGCCATTGCCGCCCAGGCCGGAAAGGCCTCGCGCGCAGCGGCGGCTGCGGCATCGCAGTCGTCGAGCGTGGCGGCGGCGGCGCGGGTCGCCAGCGCGCCGGTGGACGGGTCGAAGCGTTCGAAGCTGGCGCCGTTCGAGGCAGCTCTGGCCACGCCGGCGATCAGCAGATCGGTCTGAAACATCGGTATCCTCCTGTGCGAATGCACGGCATTATGCCCGACGCTTCAGCTCCACGACGTGCTCGTTGCGATACGCAGCGGCCAACTCCCGCCACTGCGCGTCGAACCTGTCCATCGCCGCCTGCTTGATGTGGCCATAGCCGCGCACCTGGTCCGGCAGCTGCGCGAGCTTGAGGGCGGCGTCCCGGTTGTCCGCACGCAGGCCGGTCGCCAGTTCGCGCGCGAAGGCCAGGTAGCGGTCGCGCAGCAGGCGCTCGCCCTTGCGCTCGCGGGTGTAGCCGAAGGGATCGAAGGCGGTGCCGCGCAAGCCCTTGAAGCGGGCAAGCACGCCAAAGGCCGGCAGCAGCCAGGCACCGAAGGTCATCTTGGCCGGCACCTCGGAACCTGGCTTCTTGCGCGCCAGCAGCGGCGGCGCCAGGTGGAAGGCCAGCTTGTAGTCGCCGTCGAACTGGGCGGCGATCTGCTCGCGGAAGGCGGGGTCGGCATGCAGGCGCGCGACTTCGTATTCGTCTTTATAGGCCATCACCTTGAACAGGTTGCGCGCCACCGCCTTGGCCACGCGGCGCTTTGAGTCCTCGCCTTCGAGCGCGACTTCGCGCTGTGCGACCGCCGCCACCGCCTGCGCGTACTGCGCGGCATAGGCGGCATCCTGGTAACGGGTCAGCCAGTCGACGCGGAAGGCCACCAGTTCGTCCAGCGACTTCGGCGCGGCGAACTGGATCACCTGCGCCGGCTGCGCCATGCGGTCCAGCGCAGTCGCGTCGGCGGCCAGCAGGCGGCCCAGTGTGAAGGCGCGCTTGTTCATGTCGACCGCTACGCCATTCAGCTCGATCGCGCGGTTCAATGCCGGCAGGCCGACCGGCACCAGCCCCTGCTGCCAGGCATAGCCCAGCAACAGGATATTGCTGCCGATGGTATCGCCGAGGAAGCGCGCGGCCGTGGCCTGGGCGTTCAGGCGCAGCAGATTCGCTGTGCCGGCGGCGGCGCCCAGCTTGCCGAGCAGGCCTTCGCGGTCGACCTCGGCGTCGCGGTCGCGCGTGAAGTCGGCGGTCGGGATCTCGTATTCGTTGGCCACCACGCGGGTATGGCCGTTGTGGATGACCGCCAGGCCATCCGGCATCGCCGCCACCACCAGGTCGCAGGCGAATACCGCGTCGGCCTGGCGCAAGTCGATGCGCACCTGGTGCAGGCGCGCCGGCGCGGACGCCACCCGCACATGCGACAGCACCGCGCCGCCCTTCTGTGCGAAGCCCATGAAATCCAGCGTGGAGGCGCCCTTGCCTTCCAGGTGCGCGGCCATCGTGATCAGCGCGCCGACCGTGACGACGCCGGTGCCGCCCACGCCCGCCACCAGGATCTCGAAGGGCTGGTCGAGCGCGTGCGCGGCCGGCAGCGGGTACTTCTGCAGTGCGGCTTCCAGATCGGCGAGCGACATCTTGACGCCCGCAGGTTTGCGCAGCGTCCCGCCCAGCACCGAGACGAAACTCGGGCAGAAGCCTTCGACGCAGGAATAATCCTTGTTGCAGGAGGACTGCTCGATCTGGCGCTTGCGGCCCAGTTCCGTCTCCAGCGGCAGGATGGACAGGCAGTTCGACTGCACGCCGCAGTCGCCGCAGCCTTCGCATACGGCCGGATTGATCACCATGCGCCGCGCCGGATCGGGGAAGACGATGTTGTCCGGCTTGTTCTTCTTGCGGCGGCGGCGCTTCTCGGCGGCGCAGGTCTGGTCGTACACCAGCACCGTCGTGCCGCGGATCTCGCGCAGCTGACGCTGGATCGCATCGAGTTCGCCGCGGTGATGCACGCTGACGCCTTCCGGCAGCGTCACGCCCGCGTAGTTGTCCGGGTAGTCGGTCACCACCACCGCCTTTTTCACGCCTTCGCTGATCACCTGCTGCAGGATCTGCGGCACCGACAGGGTACCGTCCACCGGCTGGCCGCCGGTCATCGCCACCGCGTCGTTATAGAGGATCTTGTAGGTGATGTTGGTGCCGGCGGCCACGCTCTGGCGGATCGCCAGCGAACCCGAATGGTAGAAGGTGCCGTCGCCGAGGTTCTGGAAGATGTGCGGCTCGCCGACAAAAGGCGAGGTGCCGGCCCAGCTGACGCCCTCGCCGCCCATCTGCGACAGATAATAGGTGTCGCGCTGCATCCAGGTCGCCATGAAGTGGCAGCCGATGCCGGCCAGCGCGCGGCTGCCTTCCGGCACGCGGGTCGAGGTATTGTGCGGACAGCCCGAACAGAAGTAAGGGGTGCGGCGCTTGCCCTCCGCCGGGTTGAAGGGCAGCTCGGCGGCGCAGAAGTCCGGCAGGTAGCGGTGCAGGTCCAGCGAAGGGTATTTTTCACCGAGCCAGCGCACCAGTACCGGCGCGATGCGCGAAGGACGCAGCTCGCCCAGCGCCGACAGCAGCGGCGCGCCATCGCGGTCAGTCTTGCCGATCACGACCGGGCGCTGGTCGGCCGCCAGGTTGTAGAACAGGTTCTTGACCTGCTGCTCGATCACCGGCCCCTTCTCTTCCACCACCAGGATCTCCCGCAGGCCCTGGGCGAAGCTTGCCAGGCGCGTGCGCTCCAGCGGATAGCTCAGGCCCGGCTTGTACAGGCGCACGCCCAGTTCTTCGAGGCGCGCGACGGACAGGTCCATGCGTTCCAGCGCTTCGATCAGGTCGAGGTAAGCCTTGCCGGCACCGATGATGCCGATCGTGGCGTTCGGCGCCGGCACCACCAGGCGGTCGATCGAGTTCGCGCGCGCGAAAGCCTGCACCGCTTCCAGCTTGGCGGCCACGCGCTGCTCCAGCGCCAGGCCGGGCAAGTCGGGCCAGCGGTTGTGCAGGCCGTCGGGCGGCGCCACGTAATCGGCGGGTTCGGCATAGCGCGGCATCGGCGGCAGCTCGACCACCGCCCCGCCTTCCACCGTTTCGGAGATGGCCTTGAAGCCGCACCACGCGCCCGAAAAACGCGACAGCGCCCAGCCGTAGAGGCCGAATTCCAGGTATTCCTGGATGTTGGCCGGGTTAATGACCGGCATACCCCAGGCGATCAGCGCCTGCTCGCTCTGGTGCGGCATCGACGAGGACACGCAGCCGTGGTCGTCGCCCAGGATGGCCAGCACGCCGCCGTGCGGCGAGGATCCATAGACGTGGCCGTGCTTGAGCGCGTCGCCGGCACGGTCGACGCCCGGCCCTTTGCCGTACCACATCGCGAACACGCCATCGACTTTGCGGGTCGGGTTGGCTTCGACCTGCTGCGATCCCATGACGGCGGTCGCGCCCAGCTCTTCGTTGATGGCTGGCAGGAACTCAACGTGGCGCTCCGCCAGCAGGTTCCTGGCCCGCCACAATTCCTGGTCGACGGCGCCCAGCGGCGAGCCGCGGTAGCCGCTGACGAAGCCGGCCGTCTGCAGGCCCTGCGCGTCGTCGAGCTGCTTTTGCATGCACAGCAGGCGCACCAATGCCTGGGTGCCGGTGAGGAAGACCCGGCCCTGGGTGCGGGTCAGGTTGTCGTCGAGTGCGTAGTCGGGGTCTGCCAGCCCGACAGTCGCGGGGAGCGTCATGTCGTTCATTTTTATAGTGTGTGCAAATGATGAGACAGGATAGGCCGCACGCCGCGAAAGATTTTTTCTATCTATTCATCTTTTGACACTAAAATTGCAAGAACCTTTCTATTTTTTGCCAAAAACATGAAAAGTCATTCGATTGATGCAGCATCCATGAAAATTCTCGTCGAGCTGCAGAGGGATGGCAGGATCTCGTCCAACGAGCTGGCGGAGCGGATCGGCATGTCGGCCAGCCCCTGCTGGCGGCGCCAGAAGGAGCTGGAGGACAACGGCACCATCCTGCGCTACACCGCCCTGCTCGACCGCCGCAAGCTGGGCCTGGCGGTGGTCTGCCTGCTGCACGTGTCGCTGCTGCGCCATGCCGAAGGCGTGGTCGAGCAGTTCGAACAGACGATGCGTATGCGGCCGGAGGTCGTCGAGTGCTACGAAACCACCGGCACCTCGGATTACCTGGTGAAGGTGGTCGTGGCCGACATGGATGCCTACCACGACTTCCTGCACAACGTGCTGGTGAAGCTGAACGGGGTATCGCAGGTGAATACCAGCGTGGCCTTGCGCGAAGTGAAGTACGAGACGGCACTGCCTTTGTAGCCGCCTATCCGGCGCAGGCTGATGCAGCCCCGGGCAAAGCTGCAAGCTTTACCCAGGCTATCGCGGAAGCCAAGCATGGACTTGCCGGGTCCTTGGCATCGCCTCCGAAAAGATCGAAATGACGATCCGGCTTTAAGCGGTGAAGCCCCGTACGATGAAGCGGATGATTTGCGCCACCACTTGACCGCCGAGCACAGCGACGACGGCGAACACCGCCACCTGGCAGAGGCGCAAGGCCAGCTCGTGGCCGCGCCAGCGGCTGCCGAAGCGCAAGGGACCATGGAAGCGTGCGGGCAGGTGCGGAAGATGCACTGAAGCAAAACGCATTTTCATGATTGTCTCCAATTGTATGCATGTTGTCAGCACAGCATACGCCTGCCTCGGCCCGCCTGCAAATGCATCGACGGGTCGTGGATCTTGTCATTCTTGCAGGAAAGTTTATACTTTACCCGATCAACATCAGGAGACTTTCCATGATTCGCACCCTTGCCCTTGCCGCACTGCTCGCCAGCTGCCTGCCCACCGTCCAGGCGGCGGAAGATGCCGGCTTCTGTAAATCGATGTGCAGCAGCGAACGTCAGGAATGCCGGGCCACCGCGCGCAAGGCGACCAAGAATGACGATCTGCTCGAGCGCGGGCCCGAGGACAAGAATCCGTTTGCGAACACGGCCAATCATCTGCAAGGCCAGTCGGAACAGGAGCGCGCCGCCGGCGGCGCCAGTTTCCATAAACGGCAGTCGGAGCGCTACGGCGCCTGCGACGACAAATACCAACGCTGCACCCGCGCCTGCAGCATCCCGGCCAAGCCCGCCCGCGGATCGTAAAAAAATGCCGCTGTCGCGAATGCGAGCAGCGGCAGGTAACTCAGCCGTCACTGAGGTGGAGACACAAAGAAGCACGGATACTACTTGACGAAACAGGATAGGAAGTTGGGACAGCTTCGGCCGCCACAAGGGCCAACATGGGTAAGCAAAGTCCCGTCCTGACGTCAGTCTAGTCGCACAGCCAGCCTGCAAGACCAGCCGGATTCCAGGGCACAATGTCCGGCTGCCGTGCCGCCGCACCCGACTGCTCGGCTAACGGACGACCGGTTCGCGGCATCTGCGGTAGGATCGGGCCATGTGTGGACGATTTGACCAGAGCCAGACCGCGCGCCATTACGCCACCGCCTTCGGCTGGGCGGACGCGGTCTTCGACAGCGAATCCGCGCCGACCACGAACGCGGCGCCGGGCACCTATCGCCCTGTGCTGCATGTGCAGGACGGCGAGCACCGCGTGGACGACGTATTCTGGAGCTATCGCCCGAAATGGGCCGAGGGCAAGATCCCGATCGCGATCAACGCCCGCCTCGAGAAGCTGGCCGGCAGCTACTGGTCGCGCCTGCTGAAGAACGGGCGCGGCATCGTGCCGGCCGAGGGCTGGTATGAATGGACCGGCGAAAAGGGCCACAAGCAGCCCTGGCACATCCACCGCAAGGACCACGCACCCCTGTTCCTGCTGGCGCTGGCCAACTTCGGCCCTTTCGAAGAAAACCGCGCGGAAGCCGGCTTCGTGCTGGTCACCGACGATGCCTCCGGCGGCATGCTCGACATCCACGACCGGCGTCCGGTGGTGCTCGCCAAAGAAGATGCCGAGCTGTGGCTTTCCCCCTCGCTCAGCCCCCAGCAGGCGCTGGAACTGGCCCGCCACGCCGCGGTGCCCCCCGCCGACTTCGACTGGCACAAGGTCAGCAAAAAGGTCAACAACGCCAGCGCCCACGGTCCCCAGATCGCGCTACCCATCGACGACGACGACGACGCGGCATAAAAAAGCCCGCACACCTTGCGATGTGCGGGCTGAACCCGGCCAGCCAGGGAGCCCGGCCGGGAGAGCAAAACTGCCTGGCTACCGATTAGTGTTGATAGGCGCCGATGTCGTAGCCGGTCGAGGCATTGCGG
>NZ_JANUGX010000030.1 GCF_024753245.1 Massilia norwichensis
ATTAAGGTCGGAAAAGCGCCGAGCAACATCTTCACGGGCATTGAACTTGGCACATCCTCCCTTTGGGTACAACAGCAATTGGGGCACCCAACAAGAGTGGGAGAGAACTGGTGGGGCTATCGTTTTTCTGACGCGTTGGTCTCCTTAGAATTCGATGCAAGCATGGGCATAGACACTATTGCTGTGGCTTTGGTAGACGCTAAATCGACATTCGATTTCCCTACAGTGCATTTTGACAGCCCGCCACTGGGGAAAATGATGTTATCGGATGTCCTCGTCGAACACCTTCAACTGGAGCATGTAGAGTCCCTAATGGCACTACATTACTTTTGGCGCCCTGTGGCCACACTTTCCCGGAATGCTCTTTGAAAGCGAATTCGAATGGAGCAAAGACGAAGAACGGCTCATCACCCCACCGAACAAAGTAAGAATTAACTGGGCAGCCCTTTCCAGGCGTTCGGGGCCTGCACACTTTCCATGGGACTTCGGGTTGAAACTCTAACGTAGACTTTCTGATCCGTCCGACAAACGCAAGGGCCAAGAAAGACTCTCCTATTCACAGGTGCTCTGCTGACCCGCTTTATGGCAGCGTTGCGGAGAGGCAATCTGTTTATTTTTCTTTCATTCGTTGTTAAGCTTCGGCTTCGCGCGCGAGTACATGGAATGCTTCATCATTCGACATACACCATCCAATCCCGGAAACATAGTTCCTGCGGTTAAACCCATGTACTTTAAATCTTGTAGCGCCTCGGTCGCAAACTTGATCGGCACATCTGCAGCAACAAGATACTCTTTGCCCTCCACTGCTCCAGCCTCAAGTAACACATGCTCGACATTGGTTGCATTCGTTACCATAAATAGTCCCTGTTGCGCATATAGCCGTGGATTTCGCAATGGGCCAATCTCAAGCGCCGCAGCGTATGGACGATAGAACGGTACTGTTATTGAACTCTTGCCTGTTCGGGTTATAAAATCACTAGATAAACCATAAACCCGTACATGAGTAGCATCTCGCGAATCTTGCCATTCGATTGCATCTGCAAACGCAAAGAAGGCCGCAACATAAGGAGAGCGAGTCCAATCTAGCAGCGGAGTAGGCAAACCGTGATGCTGAGCCAAACCCAGTAGAGTTGCGTAATCCTCTCCGTTTGAGAGGGCAAATCGTGTTCCTTCAACCGCTTCAACGTGTGCTTTAAATTCCGGCAGCGTCTCTGCACAATAACGTTCTAACCGATTACGGCCTACTCGCTGAAGGGACGTGCGCAACCTAAATTTGTTGCTTCCATGACCTCGGAAGGCGCTCATTAAACCGAGCTGGCGCACCTCATCGGCCCATCGCTTAAATTCCGCCCAGCTACCGCATTGATGCGCATTTAACTCAGCAGTATCTTTCACTGGAGAAAAATCTGCGTCGCCAGATGAACCGTCAGTGCATGACCAGCGGCCCCGCCACTCCTCCCCTTCGCGAATGAGAGACATTCGGTAAGAAGCGAAATTGCTTTCTAAAATTTTCTTATCCTGAGCAACAACCAGTCCCCCGCCTTGGTCAGTATCGTAGAGCAGCGTAGGTACTAATTGGATACTGGTCCCCACGGCATTGTCATAAACCACTTTAGCCGATACCGCGAACGGCTTTTCCTCGTTTCCCCATACATGAATAGTGACCTCATCTGGCTCATCATCGTCTCGGAACAGGAAAGCTGGACGCCATCCAGTTAAGGTCTCGACTTTACCGACGTATTGGTTATCCATAAGGAAGGCTTGAGTTCAAATGTCAGAGGATACGAAACGGCCGAGCGAATGTCTATAAAGAAAGCAGAATGCCAAGTGATCTCTGAACAACAACGGCGCGTGGTATCCTCTCGCCTTCATCGGCATGAGCTAGCGTTGTGTACCACATGCACGCAGCGCCTGAGTCCTCAATGCAGCACAAGAACTAACATAAGCTATTGATTCAATGAGAAAAATTATTCTCTACGGCATTCCGAACTGCGACACCGTCAAGAAAGCGCGCACCTGGCTCGCCGAGCACGGCCAGGACGTCGAATTCCACGATTTCAAGAAGCAAGGTCTCACACGGGAGATCCTTGCGGCCTGGTTGCAGCAGCTCGACTGGGAAGTCCTGGTCAACCGCAAGGGCACGACCTGGCGCAAGCTGTCCGACGAGCGCCGCGCGCAAATCGTCGACAAGGCCAGCGCGCTGGAGCTGATGCTGGAGAACACCTCCGTGATCAAGCGCCCGGTGCTGGAAGGCGCCGGCCCGCTGAAGGTCGGCTTTTCAAGCGACGCGTACGAGCGCAGCTTCGGAGACTCGCCGGCATGAAGACCACCCGCACCCTGCAGCTGACCGAGGAACTGATCGCCCTCGATTCGATCACCCCGCAGGACAAGGGCTGCCAGCAGAAGCTTCAGGCGCTGCTGGCGCCGCTCGGCTTCAGCTGCGAGACCATCGAGTCGAACGGCGTGACCAACCTGTGGGCGCGCCGCGGTACCGAGTCGCCGGTGTTCGTGTTCGCCGGCCACACCGACGTGGTGCCGGCAGGCCCGCTCGACCAGTGGCAATCGCAGCCCTTCGCCCCGACCCGGCGCGACGGCAAGCTGTACGGGCGCGGCGCGTCCGACATGAAGACCTCGATCGCGGCCATGGTCGTCGCCGTCGAGGAGTTCGTCGAGGCGCATCCGGGCCACGCCGGCTCGATCGCCTTCCTGATCACCAGCGACGAGGAAGGCCCGGCCGTGGACGGCACCGTGGTCGTCTGCGAGATGCTGGAAGAGCGCGGCGAGACCCTGGATTACTGCCTGGTCGGCGAACCGACCTCCAGCCACGTGCTGGGCGACATGATCAAGAACGGCCGCCGCGGCTCGCTCAGCGGCTGCCTGACCATCAAGGGTGTGCAGGGCCACATCGCCTACCCGCACCTGGCGCGCAATCCGATCCACCAGGCGGCGCCGGCGCTGGCCGAACTGGCCGCCGAGGTCTGGGACGAAGGCAACGAGTACTTCCCGCCAACCAGCTGGCAGGTCTCGAACATCCATGCCGGCACCGGCGCCAACAACGTCATCCCCGGCGAGATGAAGGTCGACTTCAACTTCCGCTTCTCGACCGCCAGCACGGCCGACGGGCTGGAGCAGCGCGTGCACGCCATCCTCGACCGCCATGGCCTGGACTACGACCTGAAGTGGACGCTGTCCGGCGAACCCTTCCTGACGCCGAAGGGCACGCTGTCCGAAGCCATCTGCGGCGCCATCAAGCACGAGCTGGGCGTGGTCACCGAACTGTCGACCACCGGCGGGACCTCCGATGGGCGCTTCATCGCCCGCATCTGCCCCCAGGTGATAGAATTCGGGCCACCGAACGCCAGCATCCACAAGATCGACGAGCACATCGAACTGCGCTACATCGATCCGCTCAAGAACATCTACCGCCGCACGCTAGAGACGCTGCTGGCGCCCGCGCCCGCTGCGGCGTAACCATTTTCCGCGAGACCCATCATGGCCACGACCAATTTCAGCACGCCGCGCGACCTGCTGCGCTACGCCGTCACCCGCTTCAACACCGCCAAGCTGTTCTTCGGCCACGGCAGCGCCGAAGCCTTCGACGAGGCGGCCTACCTGATCCTGCACACCCTCAAGCTCCCGCTCGATCGGCTCGATCCCTTCCTCGACGCCAAACTGCTGCCGGAAGAAGTGCTGCAGGTGCTGGCCGTGATCGAACGCCGCGTCAGCGAGCGCGTGCCGGCCGCCTACATCACCAACGAAGCCTGGCTGGGCAGCTACAACTTCTACGTCGACGAGCGCGTGCTGGTGCCGCGTTCCTTCATCGCCGAGCTGATCCCGAACCTGTTCAGCCCGTGGGTGTCGGACCCGGAAGGCGTCGAGAACGTGCTCGAACTGTGCACCGGCTCCGGCTGCCTGGCGATCATGCTGGCCGACGCCTTCCCGAACGCGCTGGTCGATGCGGTCGACATCTCGAAGGATGCGCTGGCGGTGGCCGAGCGCAACATCCGCGACTATAAACTCAATGGCCGCGTCAACCCGATCGAGTCCGACCTGTACGAGAACGTGCCGTTCAAGAAGTACGACCTGATCGTCACCAACCCGCCTTACGTGAACAGCGATTCGATGGGCAAGCTGCCGCCGGAGTACATGCGCGAGCCGCAGATCGCCCTGGCCGGCGGCGAGGATGGCATGGACCTGGTGCGCAAGATCGTCGACGGCGCCGCCGAGCGGCTGACGCCGGAAGGCGTGCTGATCGTCGAGATCGGCAACGAGCGCGAATACGCGGAAGCGGCCTTCGGCCACCTGGGCCTGACCTGGCTGACCACCAGCCAGGGCGACGATGCGGTGTTCCTGCTGACCGCGGAGCAGCTGGCCAAGTAATTCTCACCGTCGTTCCCGCGAATAACTCTCACCGTCGCCCCCGCGAAGGCGGGGGTCCAAGTTAACGGCGAACCACCAGCACTTGGATTCCCGCCTGCGCGGGAACGACGATTTCGAAGTGACCTCCAATGATCCGATTTCTCAACGTCAGTCTCATGCGCGGCACCAAGCCGCTGCTGGAAGACGCCGACCTGACCCTCAACCCCGGCGATAAAATCGGCTTGATCGGCGCGAACGGCGCCGGTAAATCCAGCCTGTTCGCGATGCTGAGGAGCGAACTGCACCCGGACCAGGGCGCGATCGATTTCCCGCAGCGCTGGCGCATGGCCTACGTGGCGCAGGAAACCCCGGCGCTGGACCGCCCGGCGATCGAATACGCGATCGACGGCGACGCCAACCTGCGTACGCTGCAGGCCGAGCTGGAGCGCCTCGAAGCGGCCCCGCACACGCAGGAAAACGGCATCGCGATCGGCAACCTGCACTCGGCGCTGGCGGATGCCGACGCCTACACGGTGCAGTCGCGCGCCGAGCAGCTGCTGCTGGGCCTGGGCTTCTCGCTGGAGCAGATGCAGCAGCCGGTGGCCAGCTTCTCGGGCGGCTGGCGCATGCGCCTGAACCTGGCGCAGGCGCTGATGTGCCCTTCCGACCTGCTGCTGCTGGACGAACCGACCAACCACCTGGACCTGGACGCGATCATCTGGCTGGAAGACTGGCTCAAGCGCTACCAGGGCACCCTGATCATCATCTCGCACGACCGCGACTTCCTCGACGAAATCGTGAACGTGATCGTGCACATCGACGAGCGCAAGCTGAAGCGCTACTCGGGCAACTACTCCGCCTTCGAGCGCCAGCGCGCCGCGCACATGGTGCTGGCCCAAGCGGCTTTCGAGAAGCAGCAGCGCACCCGCGCCCACCTGCAGTCCTTCGTCGACCGCTTCAAGGCCAAGGCCACCAAGGCGCGCCAGGCCCAGAGCCGCATGAAGGCGCTGGCCAAGATGGAAGAGCTGGCGCCGCTGCGCGCCGCCGCCGAGTTCTCCTTCGAGTTCCGCGACCCGGTCTCGGCGCCGAATCCGCTGCTGGTGATGGAAGACGTCGACGCCGGCTACCCGATCCTCGACGCGCACGGCGACAAGGTCGGCGGCAAGACCATCGTCCACCGCGTGAACTTCTCGCTGCAGACCGGCCAGCGCATCGGCCTGCTGGGCGTGAACGGCGCCGGTAAATCCACGCTGATCAAGACGGTCGCCAACGAACTGGCGCCGCTAGCCGGCAAGGCCACGCTCGGCAAGGGTCTGGTGATCGGCTACTTCGCCCAGCACCAGGTCGAGATGCTGCGCCACGACGAATCGCCGCTGTGGCACCTGCAAAAGATCGCGCCGACCGTGCGCGAGCAGGAGCTGCGCAACTTCCTGGGCGGCTTCAACTTCCCGGGCGACATGGTGACCAGCCCGATCAAGCCCTTCTCCGGCGGCGAAAAGGCGCGCCTGGCGCTGGCCCTGATCGTGTGGCAGCGCCCTAACCTGCTGCTGCTGGACGAACCGACCAACCACCTGGACCTGGAAACGCGCGAGGCGCTGACCATGGCGCTGGCGCAGTTCGAGGGCACGCTGGTCGTGGTCTCGCACGACCGCCACTTGCTGCGCGCCACCACCGAGGAATTCATCATCGTCGCCGACGGCCGCCTGCAGCCCTTCGACGGCGACCTGGACGACTACAAGAACTGGCTGTTCCAGACCAAGCTGGGCAAGACGTCCGAATCCACGCCGCTGCCTTCGAAGGACGACAAGCCGGCTGCGGCTGCGGCGGCGCCGGCCGCGGCGCTCGACCGCAAGGAGCAGAAGCGCCTCGAAGCCGAGGAGCGCCAGCGCCTGGCCGCCGTCAAGAAGCCGATCGAGAACCGCATCAAGCGCATCGAGGAGCAGATGGCCAAGCTGAATGCGCGCAAAGCGGAAATCGACGCGCGCCTGCTGGAGCCGGCGATCTACGAAGCGGACAAGAAGGAAGAGCTGAAGACGCTGGTCGCGGACCAGGCTTTCCTGGTGCGCGACCTCGGGACGCTGGAAGAGGAGTGGCTGGAACTGCAGGAGCAGCTGGAGAGCCTGGCGGCCTGACCGTCGCTCCCGCGAAGGCGGGAGTCCCAGTTTGACGCGCTGTGGAGTTGTCGGAAGAACTTGGGTCCCCGCCTCCGCGGGGACGACGGAACATTATGCAACTTGCCGCGAACTGGCCGGCCTTTGCACCGACATCAGCTTCTCGATATCGACCAGGATCAGGCGGCGTCCGCCCGCCTGCCCCAGGCCGAGCAGGTAGTCCGGGCGCGCCTCGTCGCCGCCCGACGGCGGCAGCGGCGCCACCTGGTCCTGCCGCAGCGTCACCACGCCGGTCACGCCATCCACCACCATCCCCATCGCGCAGCTGGACAGCTTGAGGATGATCACGTCGGTCATCGGGTCGGGCGCGTCCGGCGAGGTGCCGCAGGCCACGCGCATGTCGACCAGCGGCATGATCACGCCGCGCGACACGGCCACGCCGCCGATGATCTCGCCGCTGGAGGCGAAGCGCTCAAGTGCCTTGAGCACGCGCAATTCCTGCACCTTCGCAAAGTCGATACCGTATTCGAGGCCGCCGAGCGTGAAGCTCAGGAACTGGGTCGGATGAGAGCCGGAAGAAGTCGTCGTGTCATGCATGGCGCGTCCTTTATTCAGGATTGTCATACTACGGTGCATGCCCGGTTTCACAATTGACTGCAGTCAATCTTTCCTACAAGCAGGAACAAGCTTGCTTTCGCCGGATGCGTCCGTACAATGACCGCGCATGTGCGCAAGCGAAATGAAGAGGAACCGATCATGTACCAGTGGCTGCGACGCCTGATTTCCGGTCGCCCCGCGCCTGCGCGGCCGGTGCCGCCCGTGGAGCCGGTGCCCACCCTTGCGCCCGCCGCTAGCCCCTCCTCTGCGCCCTCCCCGCCCGCCGCGCCTCCTGTCCCCGCAGCGGCTCCGGCGCCCGACGGCGCTGCCCTCTCCGCCGCGCAGACGGGACGCCCGCCGGTGCCCTTCGAGCTGCTCGACCGCGTCGGCACCGCCTGGCATGCCTGGCTGTTCCAGCGCGAGGACGAAGGCGGCCTCGAACTCAATCCTTTCGAAGCCCAGGTGCTGGAGACCCTGGCCGGCATCCTGTCCTCGCAGCAGTCGGGGGCCGCGCTGGTGCGGCGCATGCCGGGCCTGATCCCGCAACTGCTGCAAAGCCTGCGCAGCGAGTCCTTTTCGGGCAGCGCCCTGTCGCGCACCATCTCGTCCGACGTGGTGCTGGTGGCGGCGGTGATCCGCCTCGCCAACAGCTGCTACCAGGGCACCGGCGCGACCGTCACCAGCGTCGAGCAGGCCGTGATCCTGATCGGCCAGGAAGGCCTGCGCCAGCTGATCACGACGGTCGCCTTCCGGCCCATCATCGACGTGCATTCGGGCTTCTACGTGCGGCGCCTGGCGCCCATCCTGTGGGAACACTCGGAGCGCTGCGCGACGGCGGCGCGCAGGATGGCGGCAGCGCGCGGCGTCGAAGCCTTCGACGCCTTCCTGGCGGCCCTGCTGCAGAATGTCGGCCTGACGGTGGCGCTGCGGACCATGGACCAGGTCACCAAGGGCGAGCCGCAGCTGGGCTCCGGCATCTTCTGGGCCCAGCTGGCACGCGACACGCGGCGCCTGAGCGTCAGCATCGCGCGTGAGTGGAACTTCCCGGAAACCGTGGTGCAGGCGCTGGACGAACAAGGCGGCCTGCGCAAGGGTGCGCGGATGTCGCCGCTGGGGAGTCTGCTGATGCTGACCGACTACCTGGGCAAGCTGCGGGTGCTGGCCGAGAAAGGGGTGATCGAGGATGGCGACCCTGCGCCGATGGCCGGGTTGCCGGAGGATGCCGGGGAATGCTACGCGCTGCTGGCGGCCAGTTAAGCGTCATCCCCCGTCATCCCCGCGCAGGCGGGGATCCAAGTCTGCCTGTGCCGACGTGACGCCTGCAAAACTTGGGTCCCCGCCTGCGCGGGGACGACGGTAATCAGGCTAACGACGACGGTCAAGGCTTCACGGATGCATCGGTCCTGGCCAGCTCGCGGTTCTGCTCATCCAGCCAGGTCTTCAGCGGCGCGAAATAATCCAGCATCGCGGTCGCATCCATTTTGTCCTCGCCGGTGACGGCTTTCAGCGCTTCCGGCCACGGCTTCGATTTGCCCATGGCGAGCATCTGCTGGAACTTGGCGCCGGCCTGCTTGTTGCCGTAGATCGAGCAGCGGTTGAGCGGGCCGCTGTAGCCGGCTTCGCGGCACAGCGCGCGGTGGAACTGGAACTGCAGCACGTGGGCCAGGAAGTAGCGCGCATACGGCGTATCGCTGGCGACGTGGAACTTGGCGCCGGCATCGAAGCCGTTCTCCAGCATCGGTGCCGGACGGCTCACGCCCTGGTACTGCTCCTTCAGCGCCCACCAGGCCTTGTCGTAGTCGGCCGGCTTGACCTGGCCGGAATACACCTGCCAGCGCCACTTGTCGACCATGTAGCCGAAGGGCAGGAAGGCGACCTTCTGCAGCGCGGTGTACAGCAGCGGACCGATGTCCGCCGACGGATCCGGCTCGGTCTTCATCAGGCCGACCTGCTTCAGGTAGGCCGGGGTGATCGACAGCGCCACGGTGTCGCCGATGGCTTCGTGGAAGCCGTCGTTGGCGCCGTTCTTGAAGAGCGGCGGCTGCACGCTGTAGGCCAGGTCGTAGTACAGGTGGCCCAGCTCGTGGTGGATGACGCGGAAGTCCTCGGCGGTCGGGGTGATGCACATCTTGATGCGCACGTCGTCCTTGCCGTCCAGGTCCCAGGCCGAGGCGTGGCACACGACTTCACGGTCGCGCGGCTTGGTCAGCAGCGAGCGCTCCCAGAAGGTCTCGGGCAGCTTGCGCATGCCGAGCGAGGTATAGAAACCTTCGGCGTAGCGCGTCATCGCCACGGCGTCGGTCTTGCGCTCTTCCAGCAGCGCGGTCAGGTCTTCGCCGCCGTCCTTGGTGGCGGGTTTCAGCAGCGGGTAGAGGTTGTCCCAGCTTTGCGCCCACATATTGCCCAGCAGGTGGGCCGGGATCGGACCAGTCGCCGGCACGACGGACGCGCCATAGGCCTGGCGCAGCTTGAAGCGGGTGTAGGTGTGCAGCGAATCGTAGAGCGGCTTGACCTGCTGCCACAGGCGCTCCATCTCGCTTGAAAAGGCTTCGGGGCTCATGTCGTAGCCCGAGCGCCACAGCGCGCCGGTATCGGCATAGCCCATGGTGCGGGCGCCCTTGTTCGACACCTCGACGTATTTGGCGTAGTCGTCCTTGTAGCTAGGGGACTGCGCATGCCAGCCGAGCCAGACTTCCTTCAGGCGGTTCGGGTCGCGGCTGGTGGCCAGCACTTTTTCGAGCTCGCCGAGCGGCATGCAGGCCGGCTTGGCGGCGCCGGCGGCAGATGTGGAAACCGAGGCCGGGCAGTACTTGGCCGAGCCGTAGGCGCCGGTCATGTGGGCCGCCAGGCGGGCGTAGGTGGCGCGGTCCTTCGCTTCCGGCAGCATCAGGGTCTGCTGCAGCAGCATCAGCTTGCGCGCGCTGGCTTCGGGCAGCTTCAGGTCCTTGTAGCGGCGCGCCTTCAGGGCGGTCTCGCCGCTCAGGGTCAGGAAGCCTTCGCTGGCCTGGGCCGTCATCGACTGGGTGTCGAGGGTGATGAAGTTCTCGGCCACCCATTCGGCGCGCTGGGCGTCCAGACCGAGCTGCTCCAGGCGTTCTTCGGCATCCTTGATGAAGGCTTCGGCCTCGGCGACGGTCGGCTTGCCCTGGGCCTTGGCGGGCGCCCTGGTGGCGGCAAACGCCGGCAGTGCCACGACCGCGCCGGCCACCAGCGTGGCGATCAGGCTGCGGCGGAAATTCGGATGATGCGTCTTCAAGCTGTCTTCTCCTCTTGGTCTTTTTTGTCGTCGCTGCTCCATGCAAAACGTCCGTGCGCGCCGGAGAACAGCAGTGCGCCGTTCTGCGGTCCGCGCAGGCGCGTCCTGATCTCGCGCGGCGCTATGATATACGGGCTGCCGGCCGCCGGGCTGAATCCGAGCACGCGCACCAGGGTGTCGCCCTGTACCTGCTGCACGCCGACGCTGGACACGCAGGCGGCATCGCGGCGCTGGCGTTCGAGGTCGGCCAGCACCTTGCGGCCCTCTTCCTGGTCCGCCTCCAGCTGTTTGAGCCTGGCGGACGCCTCGCCGATCGCTTTCAAGGCCGGCGCCACCTCCTGCGCCATGCGCTGGAACTGGCGCGCCTGCTCGGGGGTGAAGCTGATCTCGTTCTTGCGCACGGTTGATGCCAGCAGCAGGTAGCGCCGCACCTCCGGCTGCGCGGTCAGGCTGTCCATGCCGGCCTTCTGGCGCGCCGCCAGTTGGGCGAACTGGGCCAGGCGCGCCGTGACCACGGCGATGATCTCGTCGATCTGCGGCCCCTCCGGGCACAGCACGTAGACCAGCATCTCGCCCTGCTTGCGCGGCGCCGCGCATTCGATGTCCACGCGGCGCCCGGCGATGGCGCTGCCCTCGGCCTGGCCGATGCGCACCTCGTCGCCGATCACTTCGCAGTTGACCGCATGGGCGATCGTGATGCGGGTGCCGGAGACCACGCAGTTCTCGGCGCGGTCCAGCACGATCGCGCCGTCGGCGGCATGCAGCACCGCGCCCGATGCGACGCCGGCCACGCGGATGTCGCCGTGCTGGTTATGGGCGCTGCCGCCGACCAGGTTGGCATGCAGCAGGATGCGGCCGCCGCGCGAGACCAGGCGCCCGTAGACGTCGCCGTGCACGGTGATGCTCTCGCCTTCGATGACGCGCTTTTCCTGCACCTCGCCAAACTCTTCGTAGTCGCCGCTCAGCTCCAGGTTGCCGGTGGTCTTGGCGCTGACACCGTCGCGGCTGACGATCTTGTCGCCCACCGAGATCTTGCTGGTCGCGCTGTCCACGGTCAGGAAGCCGGCCTGTTGCGACACCAGGAATTCGCCGTCCTGCGCGCGTTCGACCCTGGTGCCGGGACCGGCATATTCGCCCAGGTCGACGTCCTTGCCCGGCTTGGCAGGCAGCGCCGAGCCGGCCATCTCGAAGCCGGGCGTGCCCAGCGTGAGCGGGATCTTTTGCAGCAGGCGCACGCCGGGCTGGATTTGCGGGAAGCGGTTCTGGAAGCGGTGCAGGTCGAGGCGGCCGTTGGCGAGCTGGCGCGGCGCGTCGTTGCGGTGGATGTCGTCCGAGATTTCGACGATGCGGGCGTCCTGCCCCGGCACCGGTTCGAGGCGCCGGGCCACCGTCACGCGGTCGGCCTTGCTTGACGCGATCGCGGCGCGCACCGCGTCCAGCTCGATGCCGAAGCGGATGCCCTTGCCCCACATGTCGGCGATGAATTCGTCGGGGTCGAGGCGGGCCGGCAGGCCGGGCGCGTCCGGATCGGCGGGGTCCGTCAGCCAGACCGGCTCGAAGTAGTATTCGGCGTAGCCCTTGCCGATCTTGACCGCGCGGTACAGCTCGCGCCGGGCGGGATCGAAGGGCAGGATGTCGGCGGCGATCCGGATTTGCTGGTTCGCGCCGTCCGGGCCGGCAAGCGCCGGACCATGGCCGAACAAGGCCTTGAGCAGGACGGGATAGTCGACGCCGGCCAGGTAATGGCCGCCGCGGAAGATGCTGTCGATGGCAGCCACCAGCGTGGTGCCGAGTACGGCGGGGTCCGCATACACGCCGTCATGCCGCTTGGCGATGCAGTGTTCGGAGGTAGACACGTGAACTCCCAGTCCAGGTACGGCCCGGCGCGGTTTGGGCCGGGGCTCAGACTGGGTAGCGTATCACGTAGATTGTGATGCGGAAAGGATTATGCGATCAGCGATGCGGTCAACGGCGGGGCGGGTACAGGTCCATGCCCGCCTCGTTGATCTGGCGGCGCATTTCGCGGCGCTCGTCCGGCGTCATGCGTCCGCTGCCGCTGCGGCGCACGTCGCGCTGCTCCTGCTGCTGTTGCTGGTACTGCTGCTGCATGCGGCGCTGTTCTTCGTAGGCGCGGACGTCGTAGCGCGGGTCGCGCTCCGGGCTCAGGTAACGGCCGCCGCGATCGCCACGGTCGCCGCGGTCGGCCTGCATGGCCGGGCTGTCGCGGCGGTCGAACTGGCGGTCGCCGTACTGCTGGGCAAACGCGGCGCCCAGGCTGCCGGCCATCAGCACGCACGCCAACGCACCGCGAAGCGCGCAGCGGGCAAGCAGCCCGGCCTTCGTTCCTGCGATGTTGTGAGTGACGCTGTTCATGGTGTGCCTCTTCCGCGATGCCAAGTAAGGAGATAAGCTAAAGCTGTGATGCGATTCGGTTTCGATGTGAGCCCAGTTTATGAGGATTCCACTGCGGGTATAAGGCTAATTGGGTAAAGTTTGTAACACAATGTAATGCCTCGACAATATCTCCTGTCCGCGAAGGCATATGACGTTACCATAGCGACATTAATCTGACAAATCTGACAGACTCATGAATGCAACAAGCTCGAACAACGGAGGCCAGAACAACGGCCATTCCGCGAAGATCATGGTGGTCGACGACGACGTGCGCCTGCGCGATCTGCTGCGCCGTTACCTGACCGAACAGGGCTTCCAGGTGGTCACCGCCGAGAGCGCGCCGGCCATGAACAAGCTGTGGCTGCGCGAGCGCTACGACCTGCTGGTGCTGGACCTGATGCTGCCCGGCGAGGACGGCCTGTCGATCTGCCGCCGCCTGCGCGGCGCCGGCGACCAGACCCCGATCATCATGCTGACCGCCAAGGGCGAAGACGTGGACCGCATCGTCGGCCTCGAGATGGGCGCCGACGATTACCTGCCCAAGCCCTTCAACCCGCGCGAGCTGGTGGCCCGCATCAACGCGGTCCTGCGCCGCAAGGGCCCGGACGAGATCCCCGGCGCGCCGTCCGAGACGCCGCAGACCTTCGAGTTCGGCGACTTCGTGCTCGACCTCGGTACCCGCACGCTGAAGAAAAACGGCGAGACCGTGCCGCTCACCACCGGCGAATTCTCGGTGCTGAAAGTGTTCGCCCGCCACGCGCGCCAGCCGCTGTCGCGCGAGAAGCTGATGGAACTGGCGCGCGGCCGCGAGTACGAAGTGTTCGACCGCTCGCTGGACGTGCAGATCTCGCGCCTGCGCAAGCTGATCGAGCCGGATCCTTCCAGCCCGCTGTACATCCAGACCGTATGGGGCCTGGGCTACGTGTTCATCCCCGAAGGGCAGCCGCGCTAAGTGTCCGTTTCAGTCTCTCCGACGAGTTTCACGGCGCGGCGCAGGCGCCTGTTCGGCCGCATGAAGAGCGGCCTGTTCTGGCGCACCTTCCTGCTGCTGTCCTTCCTGACCGGTCTGTCGATGGCATCGTGGATCGGCATGATCAACGTGTTCCAGCGCGGCCCGCAGGCGGAGCAGACCGCCGAACTGCTGGTCTCGGTGGTCACCCTCACCAAGGCCGCGCTGACCCACTCCGCGCCCGACCTGCGCACCGAGCTGCTGTTCGAGCTGGTCTCGAACGAAGGCATCCGCATCCTGACGCTGGAACCCGACGACAAGGTCGAGCCGCCGCCCTCGAACGCGCTGATGCCGGAGATCGCCGCGATGGTCCGCCAGCGCCTCGGCAAGGACACGCGCTTCTCGCGCAAGGTGAACGACATGCCGGGCTTCTGGGTCAGCTTCGACATCGACGGCGACAAATACTGGCTGATGCTGGAACGCGACCGCCTGGCCGGTCTGACCCGCGTGCAGTGGCTGGGCTGGGCCACGGTGGTGGGCGCGCTGTCGCTGCTGGGCGCGGCGCTGATCTCGACCCTGATCAACCGCCCGCTGGCGCGCCTGACCGCGGCCGCACGCTCGATCGCCCAGGGCAAGCGGCCCGCGCCGCTGCCCGAAAAAGGCTCGCAGGAGATCATCGAGGCCAACCGCAGCTTCAACCAGATGGTCGACGACCTGCAGCAGCTCGAGAAGGACCGCGCCATTATCCTGGCCGGCATCTCGCACGACCTGCGCACGCCGCTGGCGCGCATGCAGCTCGAAGTCGAGATGGCCAATTTGTCGCCGGAAGCGCGCGAAGGCATGCAGTCCGACATCGCGCAGATGGACGCCATCATCGGCCAGTTCCTCGACTTCGCCCGCCCGACCGAGGCCGCCACCTTCGTGCCGGTCGACCTGTCCGAGCTGCTGGAAGACTGCGCCCATGCCGCAGCGCGCCTGCCCGACGTGCGCACCCGCACCGCGATCGAACCGAACATCCGCGTGCCGGCGAATGCCACCGACCTGCGGCGCGTGATCAACAACGTGATCGAGAACGCCCGCCGCTACGGCAAGACCCCGGGCCATGACGTCACCGAGATCGACATCGTCTGCCAGGTCCGGATGACCGCCCACGGCCGCCGCGCGGTGGTCGAGATCGGCGACCATGGCGTCGGCGTGCCGGACGACCAGATCCAGCTGCTGCTGCGCCCCTTCACGCGCCTCGACAGCGCGCGTGGCCAGGCCAACGGCGCCGGCCTTGGGCTGGCGATCGTCGAACGCGTGATCACCCGCCACAACGCCGACCTGCAGGTGCGCAGCCGCGAAGGCGGCGGCCTGGTGCTGCAATTCGCCTTCCCGCTGGCGTCCTGAACTTTCTCTTTTTTGCCATGACCGATACTTCCCTCTCCTATTCCGACGTCGAACAGGCTGCCGCACGCATCGAAGGCGCGGCCCACCGCACGCCGGTCCTGACGTCGAGCACCGCCGATGCGATGGCCGGCGCGCAGTTGCTCTTCAAGGCCGAGAACTTCCAGCGCATGGGCGCCTTCAAGTTCCGCGGCGCCTACAACGCCATCGCCAGGTTCAGCGAGGCCCAGCGCCAGGCCGGCGTGCTGACCTTCTCCTCGGGGAACCACGCGCAGGCGATCGCGCTGTCGGCCAGGCTGATGGGCATCAAGGCCGCCATCATCATGCCGAAGGACGCGCCGGAACTGAAGGTGCGCGCCACCCAGGGCTATGGCGGCGAAGTGATCTTCTACGACCGCTACACCGAGAACCGCGAAGAGATCGGCGCGCGCCTGGCCCGCGAGCGCGGCATGACCCTGATCCCGCCCTACGACCATCCGGACGTGATCGCCGGCCAGGGCACGGCCGCCAAGGAGCTGTTCGACGAGGTCGGCGAGCTGGACCTGCTGCTGGTGCCGCTCGGCGGCGGCGGCCTGCTGGCCGGCTGCGCGCTGGCCGCGTCGAAGCTGTCGCCCAACTGCACCGTCATCGGCGTCGAGCCGGAAGCCGGCAACGACGGCCAGCAGTCGCTGCGCAGCGGCCAGATCGTCGATATCGGCGTGCCCCAGACCATCGCCGACGGCGCCCAGACCAGCCACCTCGGCCAGCATAATTTTGCCGTCATCAGGAAGATGGTGTCCGACATCGTCACCGTCAGCGATGCCCAGCTGGTCGAGACCATGAAGTTCTTCGCCGAGCGCATGAAGACCGTCGTCGAGCCGACCGGCTGCCTGGCCGCCGCGGCAGCACTCCACGGCGTGGTGCCGGTGACCGGCAAGAAGGTCGGCATCCTGATCAGCGGCGGCAACGTCGACCTTGCCCGCTTTGCAAAACTCGTGAGCGCGTAAGCCGCCACGCACCCTGTCAAGGGCGGCAATCCCGAAGAACGGGCGGTAAAACCGCCTGTAATCGTGGCTTAGAAAACAATAGCGCCCCGCTATTCTTCTTCCTAGTTTGATATCTCACAAAGGGAAGATGATGTTTTCGGGATTTATTCACCTGTCGTCCAATGCGGTCATGGTGGCCATGGCCGTTTCGTTCGCGCTGAGCATCATCGCCAGCGAACTCTACCTGCACAGGTCGCGCAGCCACCGTGCGATCACCTTTCATCCGGTGATGTGCCAATTCTTCCGGATGTGGATCTTCCTGACGACCTTCGGGATGACCACCAAGGCCTGGGTTGCCGTGCACCGCAAGCACCACGCCAAGACCGACACCGTCGACGACCCGCACAGCCCGGTCATCCATGGCCTGATGACCGTCCTGACCAAGGGCGTGCTCCTGTACCGCAAAGCGGCCACCGATCCCCAGGTGATCAAGACCTACGGCGTCGGCATCCATGACGACTGGATGGACACCCACCTCTACACCAAGCACCGCTTCAAGGGTGCCTGGTTCTTCCTGTTGCTGGAGATGGCGCTGTTCGGCGCCGAGCATGGCCTGTACATCTGGCTGTTCCAGCTCTCGGTGTCGCCGGTCTGGGCGGCAGGCTTCGCCAACGGCTTCTTCCACGTCGTCGGCTACCGCAACTTCGAAACGCGTGAGCATTCGCGCAATTTCTTCCCGATCGCCATCCTCCTGTGCGGTGCGGAGCTGCACAACAACCACCACGCCTATCCGGCCTCGGCGAAAGCCTCGATGCGCTGGTTCGAATTCGACGGCGGCTGGCTGATCATCCGCGTGCTGGCTTTCTTCCGTCTGCTGACGATCAATCGCGTCGAAACCGGCGTGTTCGAAACGCGCGACCAGAGCGCGCTCTCCGAGAGCGGCGCCAACGCCTGAGCGCGTTAAACCGCGCACAGTCGGGCTGGCCTCCCCGGCGTAGAGTGACATGGCAGTACAACTCTACATGGAGGCCACAATGAACAAACTGCAAAAGCTTCTGCTTGCCAGCCTGGTCGCCGGCGCCTTCGGCAGCGTTGCCGTCCCGGCGCTGGCCGATACCATCATCATCCGCGAGGCGCCGCCGGCGCCGCGTGCCGAGCGGGTTCCGCCACCGCGCCGCGGCTACGTCTGGGCGCCGGGCCACTGGGAATACCGCCACGGCCGTTACGTCTGGAACCGCGGCACCTGGCTTCGCGAACGCCACGGCTACGCCTACCGCGCCCCGACCTGGGTCGAGCGCGATGGCCGCTGGGTGATGGAACGCGGCGGCTGGCGCCGCGGCGACCGTGACGGCGACGGCATCCGCAACGGCCGCGATCGTGACCGCGACGGCGACGGCATCCCGAATCGCATGGATGCGCGTCCGAACAATCCGAACCGCGGCTAAGCTTTCAATCAAGTATCGTTCAGGAAGCGGGCAAGGCACGGCGTGAAAACGCCGCCCTTGCCCGCTTCCTTTTCCGCCCTCACGGTGAGGCACCGAACAGAGAGCAGCGGGCACGGCGCGCAGACTGTAGCCATACCACAGGAGAACGATATGAAAAGCCCTGTCAAGCTACTGAGCATGTTTGCCGCCGCCGCGCTGTCGGCATCGATGGCGGTCCCGGCACTGGCCGGCAATGAAATCGTGAAGTGCGTCGATGCGAGCGGCCACGTGACGCTGACCGACCAGCCCTGCGAGGCCGGCGCCGCGATGGTCAAGCTGTCGAGCGCGAATTTGGAACCGCAGCCGCAGCCGCAACGCCACGTGGTCACGCCCGCCGAGCTGCGCCACGACGGCTGGAAGCGGCCGCAGGCGGCCCGCCCCGCCACCCTGTCGCGCGACATCGCCACGCTGAAGGAAGCGCGGCGCATGCTGATGTTGCAGGAAACCCGCCCGCGCCTGGCCGGTCTGAATTAATCCGGACGGCTCAGTGCAGGTCGCGCAGCGGAACGATGTCGGCCAGTGCCGGCTCGTTGGCCGGCGCGCCCAGCGTGCGCACCAATTGCAGCACTTCCTCGCTCTTGATGAAGCTGGCCGACGAACTGGCCGTCAGCAGTTTTTCCGGCGGCTGCGAACGCGAAATCGCCCAGCCCTGCACGTAGTCGACGCCGATCTCGGCCAGCGTACGCACCGTTGCCGCATCCTCGGCCCACTCGGCAATCGTCTTCATGCCCAGGTTCAGTGCCAGGTTGACGATCGCCTCGACGATGGCGACGTTGGCCGGGTGAGCGTTGATGTTGACGATGAAGTTACCGTCGATCTTCAGCACGTCGGCCGGCAATTCCTTCAGATAGGAGAACGAGGTGTAGCCGGCGCCGAAGTCGTCCAGCGCCACCTTCACGCCGAAGGCGCGCACCTGGTCGATGAAGCGGCGCGTGTTGTCGAGGTCATGCAAGGCCACGCTCTCGGTGATTTCCATGCAGAGGCGGCCTGCCACGTGTTCGTGGCGCGCCAGGATTTCCAGCGTGTCCTGCACGAAGCGCTCGTCGTTCAGCGAGGCCCCCGACAAATTCATGCAGACGAAGCGGGTATTGGTCAGCGACTCGACGTGGTCCTCGATCCAGGCCAGGGTGCTCGACAGCACCCAGCGGTCGATCACGCCTGCGCGGCCGCTCTTCTCGGCCGCCGCGATCACCGGGCCGGCCGCCGACACGCGCCCATCCGGCTCGCGCATGCGCAGCAGCACCTCGAAGTTCAGCGATTCGTGCGGCGAGCGCAGCGACATGATCGGCTGCATCTCGAGGAACATGCCTTCGGTCGGGTTCGGGCCGTTCAGGCGGGCGACCAGGTTCAGCTCCGCCTCGCGCTCCTCGAAGGCGCTCGAACCGCGCTTGTACACGACCAGGCCTTCGCTGTTGCCGTCCTTGGCTTCGCGGCAGGCGCGGTCGGCGGTCGAGATGGCATCCTTCATCGCCATGCCCGGCGCGACTTCGATCAGGCCGACCGAGCCGCGCACGTGGAAGGCCTTGTCGCCGACGCGATAAGGCGAGCCGCCGATGCGGTCGACGATGCTGCGGCAGATCAGCGAGGCCAGCGAGATCGCGGTGTCCGGCATCACGATCACGAATTCGTCGCCGCCCACGCGGCCGACCTGCTGGTTGCCGGCCAGCGTCATCGCCACCCGTTCGCAGACCTGCTTCAGGACTTCGTCGCCGGCGGCGTGGCCGAACAGGTCGTTGATCAGCTTGAAGCGGTCGAGGTCGAGATAGGCCAGGGTCAGCGGACGGCCCGGCGCCGCGTTCGCGGCGACCGTCTCGAACAGCTTTTCCAGCCCGCGGCGGTTGAAGACCTTGGTCAGCGGGTCGTTGTTGGCCATGAAGCGCAGCTGCTCGGTGGCCTTGTGCTTTTCGGTCACGTCCTGCAACACCGCTTCGATGCGGCCGCGCGCCAGGGTGGCGCTGACCATGAAGCGCTGGCTGCCGTCGCGGCTGTCGAGCTGCATCTCGGCTTCGCTCTGCAGGTGCACCTTTTCATGCAGCTCGACCCACAGGCTCCCGGCGAAGAACTGCTTCCAGGCGGTGCGGCCCGGCACGATGGCGTCGGCGCCCAGCATCTTGCGCAGGGCCGGGTTCGCGCTCAGGAAGTTACCGTAGGTGTCGAGGGTGAACAGGCCGACCGGCATGGCCTCGTAGGCGTGTTCGAGTTCGGCCTGGGCGGCGATCCGCTTCCTGGTTTCCATGCGCATCTGCTCGGCGATCGCCAGGGCCGCCAGCAGGCTGGAGGCCAGCGCCGCGGTCACGCTGTTGACCACGCCCAGCAACTGGCGCGCGCCGAGGGCGGCGGAAAACACTTCGGTCAGGCCGCCCACGTAGGTGACGACGAAGGAGGCGGCAAACCAGATCGCGACCCGCGACTGCGAGCGCAGCATGATGGTCAGCAGGCCCATGATCATCATCGTCAGGCCGGCTGCCACCACGCCCCACATCACGGGCAGGAAGTAGCCGTAAGGCAGCCACAGTGCGCACGGCAGCAAGGCCAGCGCCAGCCACTGCATGAAGCGCAGCGGCGTGATGAAACGGGTCCGCTGCAAGTCGTGACCGAACAGGGTCATGTACAGCGTCAGGGTCGACACCGAGTACAGCGCCATGGTCAGCGCGCGGCTCGGCAGCAGCCACTCGGCCGGCACCACCTGCCCCAGCCATTGGGTGTCCCAGCCGGCCGACAGGGCGCCGACCCGCAGGTTCAGCATCAGCCAGGCCGCGAACTGCAGGTAGATGGCCTGGCGGTTGATGATGGCCGTGATCAGGATGAACAGGCTCAGCACGATCATGCCGCCGTCGAGCAGGCCCGACTGGCGGTGGAAGTGCCGGGTCGACAGCTCCAGCTGATCCGCCGGCCACAGCAGCGCGGTCACATGCGCCGGCCCCGAGAAGGTGGCGCGGCACAGCACGTCGACCGGCATGTTCGGCAGCCGCAGCGCAAAGCCGGACTTGACCGCGGCAAGCGCCCCCTGCTCGCCGCCGCGCGAGGCATGGCCCAGCTCCTGCAGGGTGGCGGCGTCCCAGCAGCGGATCGCCAGCGCATGGCGCGAGGGAAGCTCGACCGCCTCGTTCGGGATGCCATTGGTACGCAGCTTGAACCACAGCGGCGCTTCGGAAAGGTGGGTATCGTGGAACTCGACCGGTTGGGTGCGCGCCAGGGCATGCAAGGCCGCCGCGGGCGTCAGCGGGCCCGCGCTCTCGTCCACCGCGTGCAAGGCCAGGGGCTGGCTGCCGGTGGCGACGTCATGGCTGTTCCACGCCACCAGCGCCAGCACCGAGACCAGTGCGACGCAGGCCGGCACCAGGTACACCGACAGGAAACGCATCGTCGCTTCGACGATGCGATGCGCTGCCATTACCGGGAGCGATTTCTGCGACGGAACGAGGGGCTGGAGCGGCTGAAACATGTAAGCAATCGATTGAACGTCAATTGCCCGCAAGAATACAGCCTGCCTATGATTCCGTCATGCAATTTCTGTGTCAGGCAACGGCAAACTGCCTGATCGGGCTGGCGATGGGGGCCATCTGCGGCATCGCTGCCCTGAGCGTGTGGCGCGTCCGCAACTCGCCGACCTGAATGTCCGGGTGCGAGGTCTGGCGCACGAACTTCAGCAGCGGGTGTTTGGCGGCGGTCCAGCGCGCTTCCGCGGTGGCGATCTCGAAGGCCATCACCCGGTGCGGGATGTTGCCGACATGGCTCAGCGGAATCATCTGGCCAGGTTCGAACACGTCGGAGAACATCAGTTGCTCGTACTGGCGATCGATCGGGGCACGTCCGGTGGCGATCGCGAATTCGGTGCCGCTCTGCTCCCAGAACTGGAAGAAGGCCTTCATCAGGGCCACCTTGACCACGTGGCCGATGCGCCCTTCCGATACGCCAAGACGGGTCACCTCGGCCAGGCGGCGGCCCTGCAGCCAGTCCGGCAACTCGATCGATTCCTCGACATGCAGGGGACCGTGGACATTGGTCTGGATGCGTGCGGTGCCCAATGCCGAGCCGTCCAGCTTGGATTCGGCGAGCAGCACGATCGTGTCGTTCGCATAGTCGCAGGCTTCCGGCAGGGCCAGGGTGCGTGCGAAGTCCGGCACATGGCGCGCGTAGGCGGACTGGCGGATGCGGACAGCCTTCCACAGCGCCTCCTCGGTATCGACACGGCGCACGGTGAACGGCAGGCGCTCGACCGGCATCTCTTGCTTGGCGTTGATGGATACGGGAATAGCGGGTTGGCGCATGTCCATGGCAGACTTCCTTAATTAGGGAATAACGAGAATTTATGTTGACTATTATCAATTCCCCAAAAAATTCCGAACTGCTGAGCAGGGCCCCTTTTCACCCCTTATTCATGAATTTCCGCACGGTCGTTCTACGCTTGTTCAATTTCTTTTCCGCTTATTTTTCGCTTATTTTCCGCTTACATGAAGCGAGCGGTTCCGGCCACCCGGATCGCGCTGCCCGGCGCATCGCCGATACCGGCCTGCAGGCGCGAGCGCATGCCCATATCCTCGCCCTGCACCACCTCGATCGCGCCGCCGTGCGGCCAGCCGAGGTCGCGCAGGTAGCCGGCCAGGGCCGCGGTGCCGGCGCCGGTGGCCGGGTCCTCGTACACGCCGCCGAAAGCGAAGGGATTACGGGTGTGGAACAGGCGCGCGCTCTCGGCCCACACCAGCACGATGGTGACCAGGCCATGCGCCTGCATCAGCGTGCGCCCCGCTTCGAGCTCGTAGCGCATGGCCGCCAGCAGGTCGCGGCTGGCCAGGGCCAGCACCAGGTGGTCGTTGCCGGCGTGCGCCAGGCCGGGCGGAATGCGCGGGTCGAGGTCGGCCTCGCCGTAGCCGAACAGGTCCAGCGCGGCGGCCACCAGTTGCGGATCGGCGGGCTGGCTGCGGGTCGGCGGCGACTGCAGGCTTGCCAGCGTCAGGCCGCCTTCGCGCCGGCCCTCGACGGTGATGTTGGCCTGGTTCAGCGCCAGCGGGTAGACGCCGTCACCGAATTGATGCGCCAGCGCGGCACCGAGCGCGATCGTGGCATGGCCGCAGAACGCGACCTCGGCTTCGGGCGAGAAGTAGCGGACACGGAAGGTATCGCCGCTGCGCGCCGCGAAGGCGGTTTCCGAGAAGCCGACCGCATGCGCCATGCGCTGCATCTCGGCATCCGGCGGCAACGCGCTGCCGATCCAGACGCCGGCCGGGTTGCCGCCCTCGTCGCCGTCGGAAAAGGCGGAAATGCGCAGTACATCGGTGGACGTCGGGTTCATGGCGGCTCCTGATAAAAAGACCATGATAATGCCGGACAACGAAGCTTGCTGAGGGCTTGACGATGGCCCCGGCCCGGCCTATAGTTAGATCATTGTCTAATTAGATAAGATTCGAACATGACCGGCAAGCTGACCGCCGCCTTCAAGGCCATCGCCGATCCGACGCGCCGCGAGATCCTGCACCTGCTGCGCAAGGAAGAGATGACGGCCGGCGACGTGGCCGCCCGCTTCGACATGACCAAGCCGACCATGTCGCACCACTTCTCGGTGCTCAAGGACGCGGGCCTGATCAGCAGCCGGCGCGAGGGCCAGACCATCTGGTACGCGCTGAACACGACGGTGCTGCAGGACGTCCTGGCCTGGACCCTGGACATGGCCGGCGGCGCCGCGGCGGACAAGACAAACAAGGCAGACAAGGGAGACCGGCAATGACGAAGCAGCGCTTTCTGTGGTGGTCGGTTCCGGTGTTCGTGCTCGTGCTGGCGGCCACCCTCTTCGTGTACCGGGACCTGCCGGCGACCATTCCCACGCACTGGGACGCGGCCGGCCAGGCCGACGGCCATGGACCGCGCGCCATGATCTTCCTGGAGCCGCTGCTGATGGGGCTGACGATTTTGCTGTGGCCCGCCTTGCCGCGCGTCTCGCCGGACAAGTTCAGGGTCGAGGGTTTCAGCGATACCTGGTGGTTCAGCGGGCTGGTCGTGGTCGGCCTGTTCGCCTATATCCAGTGCGTGCAGCTGGCGGTGCTGACGCAGGGCGCGCTGGACATCGGCCGCGCGCTGCTGGGCGGCATCGGCATCGCCATCGTCCTGCTGGGGAATGTGCTGGGCAAGGTGAAGCGCAACTTCTGGCTGGGCGTGCGCACGCCGTGGACGCTGGCCAGCGAACGCGTCTGGTACGCGACGCACCGCCTGGCCGGCAAGAGCATGGTGGTGGGCGGCCTGGTGGTGCTGGCCGCCGCGCTGGCCGGCCTGCCGGGGTATGTGGCGACCGCCGCGCTGCTGGCGGCGGCGCTGGTGCCGGTGGTGTTTTCGCTGGTGTACTACAAGCGGCTGGAACGCGCCCAATAACGTCATCCCCGCGCAGGCGGGGATCCAGGTTCCGTATGCGTTACGGCGACGCGTGCACACTTGGATTCCCGCCTACGCGGGAAGTCATTTCCGGCAATGCCGGGAATGACGTATCAGAAACCCGGCGGGCGCTCGCCGGCAACGCCAGCCGCTTTCTCCAGCGCCAGCCCCACGCGCCCTATCGTCCCCTCGTCGAACAGGCGCCCGATCAAGGTCACCCCATGCGGCACGCGGCGCGCCGGCGAAAAGGTCGGCAGCGGCTGCACCGGATTCGGCGCCCAGTCCGACCTCGCCTGCTCCACCATCACGGCACCGGTGCGCAGGGTCAGCGAGGGGTGGCCGGTGAAGTTCGAGATCGTCAGCATCTCGTCGCGCAGCGAAGGCACCAGCAGCAGGTCGACTTCGCGGAAGATGCGCGCCATCTCCAGCGCCACTTTGCGGCGCATGCGGTCGGCCTGCACGAAGTCCACCGCCGACAGGAAGCGCGCCTCGCGGAACAGGTTCGGCCAGGCGTCCGGCACCTGGGCCTTGAGCTGGTCGACGCGGTGGTCCAGCGTGATCTCTTCGAACGCCGCCGCCGCTTCGGCGAACAGCACCGCGTTCAGCGATTGGTAGGGCCAGTCGGGCAGCGTCACCGGCACCGGCGTCAGGCCCAGCTTCTTCAGGTTCTCCAGCGCGGCGCGGTCGACATCGGTGGCCGGCGCTTCCTTCATCCAGCCGGCAAAATAGCCGACCTTCAGGCCTGCCACCTTCGCGTTCGCATCGTAGTCGAGCTTTGCCGGCACGCTGGCGACGTCGCCGGCGTCGACACCGGAAATCGCCTTCAGCACCAGCATCGCATCCTCGACGCTGCGCGTCATCGGACCGAGTTTGTCGAGCGACCAGCACAGGGTCATGGCGCCGGTGCGCGGCACCCGGCCATAGGTCGGGCGCAGGCCGGTCACGCCGCAGCGCATCGACGGGCTGACGATACTGCCGCCGGTTTCGCTGCCGATCGAGAAGCCGACCAGGCCGGCAGCGGTGGCCGCGCCCGGACCCGCGCTCGAGCCCGAAGCGCCCTCCTCCAGCAGCCAGGGATTCATTGTCTGGCCGCCGAACCAGACGTCGTTCAGCGCCAGCGCGCCCAGGCTCAGCTTCGCGATCAGCACCGCGCCGGCGGCGTCCAGTTTGGCCACCACCGCCGCGTCCTGGGCCGGCACGCGGTTCTGATAAAACTCCGCGCCCCAGGTGGTGCGGATGCCCTTGGTGTCCAGCAGATCCTTCACGCCGTAGGGGATGCCATGCAGCGGGCCGCGGTATTTGCCGGCAGCGATCTCCCTGTCCGCCTGGCGGGCGCGGGCCAGCGCATGTTCTTCGGTCAGCGTGATCACGCTGCGCAGTTTGCCGTCATGGCGCTTGATGCGCTCGAGGTAGATGCGGGTCAGGCGCTCGGACGTGAGCGCGCGCGCTTCGATCCAGCGCGAGAGTTTCGTGACCGGAGCAAAAGCGATGTCCTCGTCTTTCTGCGGCAGCGGGCCGGCATCGTTGCGGCTGCGCACGAAGCGCTCGCGTGCCGGGCCAGCGGGCGCGCCGACGGCTGCCGCCGCGTGCCAGACCGTGGCCGGCGCGACGCTGTCCCCGATCGCCAGCTTGCGCGGGCCGGTGCGCCGCTCCATGGTCGAGGCCAGCGAGACCTTCCAGCTGCCGGCCATCATCGCGCGCTGGGCAGGCTTGTAGCTCACCTGCATCAGCTTCTCGGCTTCGGCGAAGGTCGTGGGCGTGACGTCCGGGCCGACCGCCGCGGTGGCGCCGAAGGTCGGCGGCGCACCCGGCGTGGACAGGCTGGGCGGATTGGTCGGGGTGGTGGAATCCTGCGGCTCGGCTTTCGCGACGCCGGCGACGGCGAGCAGGCCCAGAGGCGCGTTGATCAGGAACTGGCGGCGTTGTGTCATGCATCTTATGCTACCCGATGCTCATGAGCAAAACAACAAGCTTTTATTTGTGCAGCAAGGGTCCGAGCCGCTGGGCCAGGAAGTCGACCAGCGCGGCCACGCGCGGCGCCAGCGCCTCCTGTTTATAGAACACCGCCCAGACCGGCTGGGTCCAGGGCAGCGCGCTGTGCTCCAGCACCGGCACCAGGCGGCCGGCAGCGACATCGCCGCTGGTCAGGAAGTCGGACAGGCTGGCCAGGCCCGCCCCTTCGACCGCCAGGTGGCGCAGGGTCTCCCCGCCGGACGCCGTCACCTGCGGCCTGGCGAGCCAGCCCTCCTGCCCGCCGTCGCTCAGCGGCCAGGTGTTCAGCGAAGCCGGCGCCGTGAAGCCGAGCAGCCGGTGCTGCGCCAGGTCGGCCACCTTTTCCGGGCGGCCGTGGCGCTCCAGGTAGGCGGGCGAAGCCAGCACGCGGATGCGGCTGTGTCCCAGCAGACGGGCGTTGAGGCTGGAGTCGGGCAGGATGCCGATGCGGATCGCGACGTCGACCTTTTCCTCGATCAGGTCGACGAAGGTCTCGCCGCTGGTCAGTTCGAGCGTCACCTGCGGATACTGGTCGAGAAAGTCGGCCACCAGCGGCGCCACCAGGTGGTCGAGCGTGGGCGTGGCGGCGTTGACGCGTACCAACCCCGCCGGATGGCCGCGCCGCGACGCCGCCTGGGCATCCAGGTCCGCCAGCTCGGCCAGCACCCGGCGCGCACGCTCCAGCAGCCAGGCGCCTTCCGCAGTGAGGTCGAGGCGGCGCGTGGTCCGGTGCATCAAGGTCATCCCCAGCTCTTTCTCGACCCGCGAGACGGTGCGCGACACGCCCGAGGGCGTCTGCCCCAGTTGCTGGGCAGCGGTCGAAAACGAGCCGGTTTCCGTGACGGTGACAAAGGTAATCAGGGCGCCGATGTCCAGCATTTGTGACTCCGAGTCAAAAGTCTATTGTACGGCAGCCTATTTTTCCTACACGGCTACGTCATCAGAATGCTGGCTTCGATCAAGGCAACAAGGAGAACCTGCCATGCCACTCGCTTTATGGGCGCTCACGCTGAGCGCCTTCGCCATCGGGACGACGGAATTCGTGATCGTCGGCCTGATCCCCACCATCGCCGCCAGCCTGCAGGTGTCGGTGCCATCAAGCGGCCTGCTGGTCAGCCTGTACGCGCTGGGCGTCGCCATCGGCGCGCCGGTGCTGACGGCGCTGACCGGGCGCGTGCCGCGCAAGCTGCTGCTGCTCGGCCTGATGCTGCTGTTCACCGCCGGGAACCTGGTCGCCTGGATGGCGCCCGGCTACGAAGCGCTGATGGCCGCGCGGGTGCTGACCGGCCTCGCGCACGGCGTGTTTTTCTCGATCGGCTCGACCATCGCCACCAGCCTGGTGCCGAAGGAGAAAGCGGCCAGCGCGATCGCCCTGATGTTCAGCGGCCTGACCGTCGCCCTGGTGACCGGCGTGCCGCTCGGGACCTTCATCGGCCAGCGCTTCGGCTGGCAGACGACCTTCCTGGCCGTCGCCATGCTGGGCGTGATCGCCTTCATCGGCATCGCCCTGCTGGTACCGAAGGCCATTGCCGGCAGCCCGCCTTCCAGCCTGCCGACGCAGATGGCGGTGCTGAAGAAGCCGCGCCTGCTGCTGGTGTATGCGATGACGACCCTCGGCTACGGCGGCACCTTCGTCGCTTTCACTTACCTGGCGCCGATCCTGCAGCAGGTGGCCGGTTTCTCGGCCGGCGCGGTCGGGCTGGTGATGCTGGTGTACGGCGTCTCGGTCGCCTTCGGGAATATCTGGGGCGGCAAACTGGCGGACCGCAAGGGCCCGGTGCGCGCGCTGCAGATCGTGTTCGCGCTGCTGGCCGCCGTGCTGCTGGTGCTGCAGTTCACCGCCGCGAACAAGATCGCCGTGTTGATCACGGTGCTGGCCTGGGGCGCGGTCGCCTTCGGCAACGTGCCCGGTCTGCAGGTCTATGTGGTACAGCGCGCCGGCCGCGATGCGCCGCAGGCGGTGGACGTGGCGTCGGGTCTGAACATCGCCGCCTTCAACGTCGGCATCGCGCTCGGCGCCTGGGGCGGCGGCATCATCGTCGACCGCATCGGCCTGATGGCCACGCCCTGGATCGGCGCGCTGGTGGTGCTGGGCGCGCTGGGCTTGACGACGCTGGCCGGACGCCTGGACCGGCTCGATGCGGCGCGCGGTATCGCGGCGCCCTCTTCAAGCGAACCGGCGGTCCTCACCCATTAACGCATCCAAGGAGAACACAGATGAACAACATGCCCCAACTCGGCCTCGGCACCTTCCGCCTGCAGGGCCAGCAAGCGGTCGACTCGGTGCGTAACGGCCTCGAGCTCGGCTACCGCCACATCGACACCGCCCAGATCTACGGCAACGAGGCCGAGGTCGGCCAGGCGCTCGAAGCTTCCGGGGTCCCGCGCCGCGAAGTCTTCGTCACCACCAAGATCTGGACCGAGCACCTCGCCGGCGACAAGTTGATCGCCAGTCTGAAGGACAGTCTGCACAAACTGCGCCTGGAGCAAGTCGACCTGACCCTGATCCACTGGCCTTCGCCGCAGAACGCGGTGCCGGTGGCCGAATCGATGCAGGCTTTGCGCGAAGCGCGCGACCAGGGGCTGAGCGCCGCGATTGGCGTGTCGAATTTCACCAACGCCCTGCTGGCACAGGCGATTGCCGCGGTCGGCGCGGCCAGCCTCGCCACCAACCAGGTCGAGCTCCATCCTTACCTGCAGAACCGCAGCGTGGCCGCTTTCGCGCGCGAACACGGCATCCATGTGACCGCCTACATGCCGCTCGCCTACGGCAAGGTACTGGCCGATCCGGTCATCGCGGCGATTGCGCAGCGTTTGCATGCGACGCCGGCACAGGTGGCGTTGGCATGGTCGCTGGCCAAGGGTTACGCGGTGATTCCATCCTCGACGCGGCGCGAGAACCTGGCTGCGAACCTGAAGGCGCCGGCGCTCGTGCTGGCCGCGGAGGACATCGCCGCGATCGATGGGCTGGAACGCGGCGAGCGCCTGGTGAGCCCGGACTTTGCGCCGGTCTGGGACTGAACCGCCATCCCCGCGCTGGCGGGGATGAGCTCAGCTTTTCTCGTCGTTCTCCAGCTCCGGATAGTGCCGGAAAATCCCTTCCTCGTTGAAGGGCAGCCGCCGCTCCGACTTCAGGTAGGCGGCAATGTTGGGACGCGCCGCCACCCGGTCGCGCAGGGCGCCCAGCAGCGGATAGCCGGCGTCGATCCGCGCCATCGTCGCCGGGAAGGCGTAGCGCAGTCCCTCGATCAGCTGGAACAGCGACAGGTCGGCATAGGTGAGCGTGGCCCCTAGCAGGTAATCCTTGGGCTCGGGCCGCGCCAGGATGCCCTCGAAGTAATCGAGGAACTTCGGGATGCGCGTTTCGATAAAGTCGGCGGTGCGGCGCTTGGCCTCGGGGCGCTGGTCCTCGTAGTACAGCGAGGTCGCGATCGGATGGTGCGTATCGTGGGTTTCGGCGACCAGGTCGGCGATCGTCAGCTGCAGCTGGTGCACCCACAGGCCGCCGGCTTCGTCGCTGGGCGCGAGACCGTGGTGCTGGCCGAGGTAAAGCAGGATATTCGCGGTCTGGCCGATGGTCAGGCCATCGACCTTCAGGAAGGGCGGCGCGAAGGGCGGATGGTCGGGACCATCCATCGCGGCCAGCATGCGCGCCATGCCGCCAGCCTCGCGCGCGACGTCGACGTAGGCGACGCCGGCTTCCTCCAGCGCCAGTCGGACGAATTCGCCGCGCCCCTGGATCGTCGGCCAGTAAAAAAGTTCAACCATGATTCGACGCTCCTCGTCTTATTCGGGATGACTCAATTATTCATGATGATTTCGATGTTCGGCGCGGCAATCGTGCTAGTCTTGCAAATGGCAACTCAGCCTGACAAAAAATCAACAAGAGACATCGTGATCACGACGAAAAATACAAAAGGGATGCGTTATCGAGCGTGGCGATCTTGACCTGCCCAGCATTTTATTTCCGTTGAGCAATATCACCGTCCCGTCCAAGGCGGTGAGTCAAGATAGAACCACCCGATAATGAATGTCCGGAGCGCACCATGATTTTCGCTCACCTCACCAAGCACTGGATGGCCCGCCGCAGCCAGTATGGCCTGACTTCCTGGTTCCTGTGCATCGCACGCAGCCTGCGCGTGCTGGCCTACCTGCGCGACCACCGCGCCCTCTGCCAGCTCGGCGTCTACCGCAACCACGTGGCGCTGCCGCCCAACGACGACCTGTTCCACCACCTCAGCCACCGCGACTACCTGGTCAAGGGCCTGTCGGCGCGGCAGCGTGTGCAGGCGGTCCTGAGCCATTACCGCTTCGAAGAAACGACCTTCAACGAAGCCTACAAGCAGGCCGTCTACGGCACCCGCTGCCTGCCGCTGTGGCAGTGCGAGGCCGAAGGCAGCCGGTTCCTGATCCAGCTCGAGATGGCCTCGCGCAGCGATGCCGAGGGCGACCTCACGCTGGCCCTGGTCGCCGACGGCAAGTGCCTGCACCGCCTGTCCTTCAGCTGGCTCGAAGGCCAGATGGTCGGCGTCGATGCGCCGGTCGTCCCCTTCATTGCCCGTAACCAGGGCCGCTGGATCGATTCCGGCGCCGCCTTCGAGGCGTTCGAGCGCGTGTTCCCGAACAATTCGCCGAGCTTCTTCTGCTTCGCCGCGATGCAGGGCGTGGCGCAGGCAGTCGGCATCGACCAGGTGGTCGCCATTCGCAGCGAAGACCACCCCACCTACGACCCCGATCCGGAAAAGCATTTCGCCAACGCCTACGACGGCTTCTGGAAAATCCTGGGCGGCGAAGAAATGCCGGGCAAGCAGGGCTACCGCATCGCACTGCCCTTCTACGTCAAGCCGCTGTCCGAGATGCCATCCAAGCACCGCAAGCGCGCCGCCCAGCGCCGCGAGCACTGGCGCCGGATCGGCGAATCGGCCCGCACCACACTGCAGCGCCACCTGTTGCACGCCCGCGCCCACGTCGAGCATGCGGCGCCGGTGCTGGAGCCGGCGCAGGTTTAGCTGCCGCCAACGCGCTTTCCGCGCTTGCGCCATAATCCCCCTCCTGTGCAAACCCGAGGGGGATTTTCATTTTGCTTAACTTCGATTTCTACAACCCGACCCGCATCCTGTTCGGCGAAGGCCAGATCGAGCGCCTGGCGCGCCTGGTCCCGGCCGGTGCCCGCGTGCTGGTGCTGTACGGCGGCGGCAGCATCCGCGCCAACGGCACCTACGACGCCGTGATGAGCGCACTCAAGGACCACACCGTCTTCGAATTCGGCGGCATCGAGCCCAACCCCAGCTACGAGACCCTGACCCAGGCCATCGCCCTGGTCAAGCGCGAGAACGTCGATTACCTGGTCGCCGTCGGCGGCGGCTCGGTCATCGACGGTACCAAGTTCGTCGCCGCGGGCGCCAAGCTGGACGAGGATCCCTGGACCATCCTCGAGCAGCACGCGAAGAACGTGCGCGCGGCCCTGCCCTTCGGCGCGGTGCTGACCCTGCCGGCCACCGGTTCCGAGATGAACTCCGGCAGCGTGATCACGAAGAAGGCGACCCAGGAAAAGTTCGCCTTCATGTCGCGCCTGGTGTTCCCGCAGTTCGCCATCCTCGACCCGACCCGCACCTACACCCTGCCGGCGCGCCAGGTCGGCAACGGCATCGTCGACGCTTTCGTCCACATCATGGAGCAGTACATGACGGTGTCGGGCAATACCAAGGTGCAGGACCGCTTCGCCGAGGGCCTGCTGCAGACCCTGGTCGAAGAAGGCCCGCGTGCGCTGGCCGAGCCCGAGAACTACGCCGTCCGCGCCAACCTGATGTGGACCGCGACCCTGGCCCTGAACGGCCTGATCGGCGCCGGCGTGAGCCAGGACTGGGCGACCCACATGATCGGCCACGAGCTGACCGCGCTGTACGGCCTGGACCACGCGCAGACCCTGGCGGTCGTGCTGCCGGCGATGCTGCGCGAACGCCGCGAGGCCAAGCGCGCCAAGCTGCTGCAGTACGCGGCGCGCGTGTGGGACCTGCGCGAGGGTGACGAAGATGCGCGCATCGAGGCGGCGATCGCCCGCACCGAAGACTTCTTCCGCTCGGTCGGCGTGGCTACCCGTCTGTCGGACTACGGTCTCGGCCAGGATGTGGTGCCGGCGGTGGTGAATGCGCTGGAAGCCCATGGCATGACCAAGCTGGGCGAAACCGGCGAGGTCACGCTGGCGGTCAGCCGCAAGGTGCTGGAGCGCAGCCTCTGATTCCGTCAGGGCTCGGCGGGAAGTGACAGCGGCAGCACGGCCGCGATGCGGGTACCGCGGCCGGGCATGCTGTCGATGGCGAAGCTGCCTTTCATTAGCTGCACACGCTCTTCCACGCCGAACAGGCCGGCGCTTCGAAGCCGCAACCGTCGTCCCTTACGATCAGCTCGAGTTCGCGGCTGCCTGCGTCGCCCACGATTTCGACCACGACCTGGCGTGCGCCGGCGTGGCGTACGATGTTCGTCACGCACTCCTGGACGATGCGGTAGATGCTGATTTCCAGCATAGGCGCAAGGCGTGCCGGCAGCCCGGCATACTCGAACACCCAGGCCGGACCGTGCGCCAGCCGCCGCGCCAGCAGTTGGCGGATCGACGCTTCCAGCCCGAAGTAATCGAGGTCCGGCGGACGCAGCGAAACGGCAATGTCGCGCACCAGGCCCACCATCGACCTCAGCTCCTGCTCGGCCTGCTGCCAGAGCGCGGCTTCGCCGCCGGCCTCGAACAGCGGCTGCGTCCGGTGCAGCAACAGGTTCAACGCCGACAAGCGCTGCCCCAACTCATCGTGCAGTTCGCGCGACAAGGCTTTGCGCTCGCTTTCCTGGGCCTGGATCAAGTCCCGCGCCATCGCTTCGACCCTGGCAAGCAGGGTCCGCTCGAGGGTGACATCGTGCTGGAACCCGACGAGGTGGCTGACGGTCCCGTCCTCGCCTTCGAAAGGAAACACGTAAAGCTTGTTCCAGAACATGTCGCCGTTTTTGCGGTAATTCCGCAGCAGACACTCGCAGTCCCTTCGCGCCGCCACCGCAGCGGCAAGTGCGTGCCGGCCCGGCTGTTCCCGGTCTTCGCCCTGCAGGAAGCGGCAGTTGCGCCCCAACACGTCCGCACTGGCGTAACCGCTCATCTTTTTGAAGGCAGCGTTGACGAAAACGATGGGATTGTCGGCAGCATGCACGTCGGTAATGACGACCGATGAGTTACTTCGATTCAGGAAAGAGTAAAGGAAAGTCAGATCCATGGGTGCTCACCGGGCGAGGCCTCGTCGCTGCATGGTAGAAGAATTCACCCGGCCCCGGCGCGCGTCGCGTGCTCGGCGTTTTTCTGTGGCAGGCTAGACTGGCGCTCAATATCGTCAAATTAAGCAAGTGCCCATGAACATCGCCTGCATCGCCTGGGGTTCGCTGCTGTACAAGCCCCAACCCCTCAAGCTGGCCTCCGGCTGGCATCCGGACGGCCCCCATCTCCCCATCGAATTCGTGCGCCAGAGCGACGACGATCCCGAACTGGCGCTCGCCCTGTGCGAGGGCTTCAAGCCGGTGCCGACCTACTGGGCCTGGCTCGCCACCCGCGACCTCGACACCGCGCGCGCCATGCTGGGCGAGCGCGAGCAGATCCGTCCCGGCTATCCCGAATGCGTCGGCAGCATCCCGCCGGTCGACGGCGCCGAGGCCGATCCGCGCATCGCGGCATGGATGCAGCGCAAGGGTATCGACGCCGTCGTCTGGACGGCCCTGCCCGCCAAATTCGCCGGCGCCAGCGGCCGCGCACCGACCTCGGAAGAAGCCGTCGCCTGGCTCGACAGCCTGCAGGGCGAAGACCGCGCCAAGGCCGAAGACTACGTGCGCCGCACGCCGGCCCATATCGACACCCGCTACCGCCGCCTGTTCGAAAAGCGGCTCGGCTGGCGTCCGCTGCGCGAATCCTACGTCACGCAACGCGTCTGAATCGCACACCAGCACGGTGTTGACAAGCGCACCACGTCGCCGCGCATCCGTGCTACACTCGCGCCTTCGCTAGGGGTCCTGGCAGCAGATATTCGCTGTCGGGTGAGAAATACCCTTCGTACCTGATCTGGATAATGCCAGCGAAGGAAAGCGCAGCGTGATGCCTGAGACGGCGTCCATTCCCGTTTGCCCTTCCCCAGCCGGCGCGAAGACGAGCAAACAATGAACCCAAAACTGAAGTATTCCATTCTGGCCTGCGCCATCGCGCAAGCCTTCTCTCTGAACGCGCACGCACAAACCGGCGCGCAGCCGATGAACGAAGTCGTCATCACCGGCGCCCGCGCACCCAACCTGGAGCGCGCCGCCGTCGGCGGCTTTGCCGACACGCCCATCGTCGACACCCCGGCCTCGATCACCGCCTTCGGCCGCACGCAGATGCAGGACCTGTCGATCCGCTCGACCACCGAAGCCGTGCGCTACGACGCCTCGGTCAGCGACGCCTACAACGCGGTCGGCTATGCCGAGCAGTTCTCGATCCGCGGCTTCGCCCTCGACAATAACTACAGCTACCGCAAGGACGGCTTCGCGATCCCGGGCGACACCCAGATCCCGCTGGAGAACAAGGAACGCATCGAGGTGCTCAAGGGCCTGGCCGGCCTCACCGCCGGCATCGCCACGCCGGGCGGCATCGTCAACTACGTGACCAAGCGCCCGACCAGCACGCCGCTGAGGTCAGCGACGGTGGAAGTGAGCGAGCGCGGCACGCTGTACGGCAGCATCGACCTGGGCGGCCGCTTCGAGGACCGCCGCTTCGGCTACCGCATCAATGCCGCCGCCGCCGACCTGCACTCCTACGTGCGCGGCGCGAACGGCGAGCGCCAGTTCGTCTCCGGCGCCTTCGACTGGCAGATCACGCCGGATGCCAGGCTGGAGCTCGACCTCGACTGGCAGCACAAGGCGCAGCTGACGGCGCCCGGCTACCAGCTGATCCGCAACGAGGTGCTGCCGAGCGGCGTCTCGAACAAGCTGCTGCTGAACGACCAGCCCTGGGCGCGTCCGGTCGACACCCGCGACGCCAACCTCGGCCTGCGCTTCGAATACAAACTGGCCGATGGCTGGAAAGCGACGGTCGCCGCCAACAAGCACTGGTTCAAGCGCGACGACTACACTGCCTTCCCCTACGGGTGCAGCAACGAGGGCGATGGCTACTATCCGGGCTTCTGCTCGAACGGGGACTACGACGTCTACGACTACCAGAGCGTCGGCGAGCGCAAGACCCCGTGGGGCCTGCAGGCCATGCTGCAGGGGCGCTTTGCGACCGGCATCGTCAAGCATCAGCTCACCGTCGGTGCCTCGTATTCGGAGCGCCACGACAGCTTCGGCGATTACGTGTACGACCTGGTCGGCTACAGCAATATCTGGCACCCGCTGGACACCCCGCACGTCGGCCCCGAGCGCGTGACCGGCCCCGTGTTCGAGCGCCGCAGCGACCAGGAAAGCGCGCTGTTCGCCCAGGACATCGTGACCCTCACGCCGCAGCTGACCCTGCACGGCGGCCTGCGCTACGTGCAGACCAAGCGCCGCGACTGGGAGGCGGATCTGGCCGTCCCGGCCTACGTCGCTAGCCGCGCCGACTTCCTGCTGCCGAACCTGGCGCTGGTGTATGGACTGAACCCCGACTGGAACGTCTACGGGGCGATCAGCCACGGCCTGCAGCACGGCGGCATTGCGCCAATGGAGACCGCGAACGAGAACCAGGTGCTGGAGCCGGGCCGCGCGAAGCAGTTCGAGATCGGCACCAAGGGATCGATGGCCGGGCTGAACCTGTCGGCAGCACTGTTCCAGATTCGCCAGGGTCTGGAATACACGGACCCGAACCGCACGCTGCCAGTGATGGTCGATGGCGAAACCCTGCAGCGCCACCCCTACGTGCGCGGCGGCCGCGAGACCCACCGCGGCATCGAACTGGCGGCCGACGGCAAGCTGGGCGCCGGTCTGCAGGCGGGCGTGTCGCTGATGGCGCTGAACACCCGCCAGGACGGCACCGGCGATGCGAGCATCGACGGCAAGCGCGTCACCGACGTCCCCAACTTCAAGTCGACCACCTGGATCGAATACGCCGTGCCGCAACTGCCCGGCCTGAAGCTCGACGCCAACTGGCAGTACGCGGGCAAGAAGGGCTTCGACGTCGAGAACCGCGTGTTCGTGCCCGACTACCACGTGTTCGGCCTGGGCGCCGCCTATGGCGTGAAGCTGGGCGCGGCGAAGCTGACGCTGCGGGCCCGCGTCGACAACCTGTTCGACAAGTTCTACTGGCGCGACGTCACGCCGGCGCTGGGCGGCTACCTGCTGCCGGGCGCGCCGCGCACCTTCCGCATCTCCGGCCAGTTCGACTTCTAAAGTCTAGCCGAGCAAGGCTTCGACCTGCCGCATCCGCCGCGGCAGGTCGCCTTCCACCAGCGTGAACGGGATGCCCCGTTCGCGCAGCACCGCCAGCAGGCATTCGTGCACCTGCTGTCTGACCGCTTCCGATTCGCGCTGCAGGCCATCCGGCACCCAGGGCAGATCCAGTCCGGCGACCAGGGTCAGGGCGTAATCGTGTTCGGCTTCCAGCGCCAGCAGTTCGGGCGGCACCCTGCCCCAGTAGATGCGGCTGTAGACCGCCGTCATCAGCGGCGTGGTATCGCAGAACAGGAAGCGCCGCGCGTCGCTGGACGCCGCCATCGCGTCCTCGCGCGCGCGCTGGGTGCGCGCGATGCCGAACTGGTCTTCTTCATGCGGCACGCGCTGCCGGGTCTCGACGAACTCGCGCAGGTACTCGGGCACCCACAGCGTGTCGTAACGCGCAGCGAGGGCCGGCGCCAGGGTGGACTTACCGGTCGACTCGGCGCCGAGGATCGCGATCCGTTGCAAAGTCATCGCACGCCCTCGCGCGCGGCACGCGCCCAGGTCCGCAGGCCCATGGCGGCCATGAACACGAAGGCCGCGTACAGGATCGCGGTCAGGTGCAGGCCCTTGTAGACGTACAGGCCGACGTAGAGCACGTCCACCGCGATCCACACATGCCAGTTCTCGACCTTCTTGCGCGCCGCGAGCAGCGTGCCGAGCAGGCTGCCGGCGGTCAGGAAGGCGTCCATGTGCGGCACGTCGGTGTCGGTGTACGCGTGCAGGAACCAGGACAGCAGGACGAAGCCCAGCAGCCAGCCGGCCAGCGACGCGATCCAGCCCTGGCGGTTCAGCCAGCTCACCACCAATGGTTTGTCGTCCTGGCCGGTGCCGCGCAGCCACTCGTACCAGCCCCAGATCGAGGCGACGATGAACACCGCCTGCAGGCCGGCGTCGCCGTACAGACGGGCCTCGAAGAACACGATGCCGTAGGTGCTCGATGAAACGATCGCGAACAGCCAGGCCCAGTGGATGCGGCGGATATTCAGGAGCACCGTCACGATCGACAGGACAAAGGAGATGAGTTCCAGCGGCGTGGTCGGAAAGCCGAGGAAGGAAAACGGGTCGTTCATGCGCGGCAGGCAGGGAGGTGGCAGGTCAGCAGGCGATTATGGGAGGTGGCGCGCGAATCCGCAAGCCAGCCTCCGGTTTGTTTGGCTACCACGTCGTGACAAAGTGAGGATATCGGCAGCAGCCATGGATATATACTCATCCGCATTCTCTCCACACAGCATTGATCGGAACGTCATGCGCCTGACCAGAATCCTGCTTTGCACCGCCCTGCTTGCCGCCCGACTGCCCGCCCTCGCTGCGCCTGCATCTGCGCCCGCCGCAGCGCCGATCCCGATTGCCGCCTTCGCCGGCGAAGACCAGTACTCGCTGCCGCGCCTGGCGCCGGACGGCAAGCACATCGCCATCACCGTCCGCATGCCGGGTGGGGAGCGCCCGGTACCCGTGGTGATGGTCTACTCGCTGCCCGACCTGAAGGTGGAAGGCGCGATCCGCCTGTCCGCCTTCGAGGTGCCGCTTGACTGCCGCTGGGTGAGCAACAAGCGCCTCGTGATCGCGCGCGGGATGGAGCTGGGCTCGCGCGAGAAGCCGATATCGACCGGCGAACTGCTCGCCACCGACTACAACGGCCAGAAGCAGGAATACCTGCACGGCTACCGCATGTTCGAGCAATCCTCGCGCAGCAACCGCTATCCTTCCGACGAAGCCTATGGCTATATCGAGGACACGACCAGCAGCTACAACGACCACGTCTTCGTGACCTCGCGCCTGTGGGGAGCCAACCGCACGCTGTTGTACGATATCGACACGCGCAACGCAGTCCGCAAGCTGATCGCCACGCTGCCGGTACGCGGCCTGGGCTTCCTGATCCAGCATGACGGCAAGCCGCGCTTTGCCCACGGCACCGACGAAGACAATTACGCCCTGCTGTTCCGGCGCGACGATGCGAGCGGGGCCTGGAACAAGGTCGAGGCCGACGTGGAGCGTTATGTACCGATCGGCTTCTCCGCCGACGACACCCGCTTCGCGGCGCTTTACTCGAAGTCCGGCGAGCCCGACGCGCTGATACGCGAAGACCTGGCGACCGGCGCGCGCACCACGCTCTATACCGATCCGGAGGCGGAGCCGGCCGGCCTGCTGTACGGCGCCGGCAGCGGCGTGCCTTTCGGCGCCCGCGCCGGCCTCGGCGCCGCGCGTGCCGTGTACTTCGACGAGGGCAGCGAGGATGCGCGCCTGCACAAGCTTCTCAGCCAGCAGTTCCCGGGGGCCTGGGTCAGCTTCCACAGCTTCAGCCAGGACGGCAGGCTGGTGCTGTTCGGCGTCGCCAGCGACCGCGATCCCGGTTCCTACTACCTGTTCAACAAGGACACCGGCAAGGCCGACCTGCTGTTCTCGGCGATGGAAGGCATCGATCCGGAGCGGATGGCGCAGCGCCGCCCGATCAGCTTCCGCAGCCGCGATGGCGTGACGCTGCACGGCTTCCTGACCGCGCCGGCCGCCGCGCCCGGCGTCAAGCTGCCGATGGTGCTGCTGCCGCACGGCGGTCCGCACAATGTGGCCGACGACTGGTTCTTCGATACCGATGCCCAGTTCCTCGCCAGCCGCGGCTACGCCGTCCTGCAGGTCAACTTCCGCGGTTCGGATGGCCGGGGGCCGAACTTCATGCGCGCCGGCTACCGCCAATGGGGCGGCAAGATCCAGGACGACCTGGTCGACGGCGTGCGCTGGGCCATCGGCCAGGGCACCGTCGATCCGCAGCGGATCTGCGTGGTCGGCGCCAGCTTTGGCGGCTACGCCGCGCTGATGCTGGCGGCGCGCGAACCCGACATCTTCCGCTGCGCGGTCGGCTATGCCGGCGTGTACGACCTGAACCTGATGGAGAAGACGGATGAGGTGAAGAGCGACGTGCGCTTCCTGGCCCAGCTCAGGCGCTACATCGGCACCGACAAGGCGGAGCTCGACCGCTTCTCGCCGGCGCTGCTGGCGGCGAAGATCAAGGCGCCGGTGCTGCTGGTCCACGGCGGCAAGGACAAGCGCGCCCCGCTCAACCAGGCCGAGGCGATGCGCGATGCGCTGGTCAAGGCCGGCCACCCGCCGGAGTGGTTCCTTGCGCCCAACGAGAGCCACGGCTTCTACGACACCAGGAACGTGACCGAGTTCTACCAGCGCCTGGAAGCCTTCCTGGCCAAGAACATCGGCCACTGAGCCGACGTCGACTGCCCGGATCCGGACACCAGTGCCCGCGCACGGGCAGCGTGACGGCGCGCCGGCTGCATCCGCCAGAGGGAAGCCCCTCTGGCACGATGCTTGCAATGAAGGATGCATCTTGACTTTGAAACCTGCATCCCCATGGACCAAGCCATCGGCATCGACACCCTGCGCCGCCGCCACCTCCTCCGCCTCGCCACCGGCATCCTGCTGTGCGCCGGCTTCCTGGCCGCGGCCTGGGGCATCAACCGTGCCGTGCGTCCCGCCGTGCTTGCCAGCGACATCGTCGTGGCCGAGGTCAGGCGCGGCAACGTCGACAACACCATCAACGCCGCCGGCGTGGTCATCCCCGTGCACGAAGAAGTCGTGTCCAGCCCGGGCGCGAGCCGCGTCGCGCGCGTGCTGGCCAAACCGGGCCAGCAGGTAAAACAGGGCGAGCTGCTGCTGGAACTGGACGACCGCGAAATCCGCCTGGCGCTCGAAGCGCTGAAGGAGCAGCTGGCGCAACAGGAAAACAGGATCGTCACGCTGAAGCTCGAGATGGAACAGAAGCTCAAGCAAACCGCCTCCGCCATCGAACTGCTGGAGATCGACCTGCAGGCCAGCCGCGCGCTGCGCGAGCGCAACCGCAAGCTGCGCGAAAGCGGCCTGGTGTCCGGCCAGGATCTGCTGACCTCCGAACTGAACGTGCAGCGCAACGAAGTCCAGCTGCGCCAGCAGCGCGCGCTGATCGAGGATACGCGCGGCAGTACCGCCAGCAGCATCGCCGCGGCGAACCTGCAAAAAGCGATCCTGCAGAAGCAGATCGCGCGTCAGGAAGGCCTGCTCGAACAGACCCGCGTGCGTGCGCCCTTCTCCGGCATGCTGACCTCGCTGGTGGAGGAAGCGGGGGCCAGCGTGGCGGCGGGCCAGCTGGTGGCGCGCGTCTCGGAACTGAACAACTACCGCGTCGAAGCGACCCTGTCCGACTTCCACGCGCGCCAGCTGGCGGCCGGCCAGCCGGTGCGCGTCGAGCAGAACGGCGAGGTGTTGGCCGGCACGGTCCGCACCATCCTGCCCGAAATCCAGAACGGCACCATCAAGCTGCTGGTCGACCTCGAACAGCCGCATAACCCGCACTTGCGCAACAAGATGCGGGTCGATGCCAACATCGTCACCGAGCGCCGCGCCAACGTGCTGGTACTCGACAACGGCAGCGCCTTCAACGGCAAGGGGCGCCAGCCCGCCTTCGCCGTGCGCGACGGCGCCGCACACAAGATCCTGCTCACGCTTGGCGCCAGCGACGGCAAGGTCATCGAAGTGGTCGACGGCGCGCAGGCCGGCGAACGCTTCATCGTCTCGGACACCAGCGCCTTCAAGGACCTGGACCGTATCCGTATTACCGAATAAGGAGAACGACATGATCAAACTGAACAAGGTCAGCAAGACCTACCGCACCGACAAGGTCGAAACGCTGGCCCTGAGGGACATCGACCTGCACGTCAGGGAAGGCGAATTCGTGGCCATGATGGGCCCCAGCGGCTGCGGCAAGAGCACGCTGCTGAACATCATCGGCCTGCTCGACCGGCCCGGCCAGGGCAGCGTCGAGATCGGCGGCGTGTCGATGAAGGGCCATGGCGACCGCCAGCTGGCGGCCCTGCGCAACCGCACCTTCGGCTTCATCTTTCAGAGCTTCCACCTGATCCCGGACCTGCGCGTGATCGACAACGTCGAATTGCCGCTGCTCTACCGCAGCGGCGGCGGCGCCGAACGGCGCCGGCTGGCGCGCGAGGCGCTGGAAAAGGTCGGCCTGGGTGCGCGCATGGACCACTATCCGAACCAGCTGTCGGGCGGCCAGCAGCAGCGCGTGGCGATCGCCCGCGCCATCGTCGGCCAGCCGAAGATCCTGCTGGCCGACGAGCCGACCGGGAACCTGGACAGCAAGATGGGCGAGGAAGTCATGGACATCCTGCTCAAGCTGAACGGCGAAGGCACGACCGTGGTAATGGTCACCCACGACGAACAGGAAGCGCGCCGCACCAACCGCATCGTGCGCGTATTCGACGGCCAGCTGGTCACCCCGGAGCACCTCCATGCTGCGTAATTACCTGCTGACCGCCTGGAAGGTCTTCATGCGCCGCAAGCTGTTCACGGCGATCAACCTGGCCTGCATCGTGCTCACGCTGGTGGTGCTGATGGTGATCACCGCTTTGCTGGAGACCGCCTTCTGGCCGAGCGGGGTGGAAGGCAAGAGCGAGCGCTTCCTGCAGGTCTACGGCATCCGCAGTGAAAGCGCCGACCACCACACGACGCGCACCTCCCTGCTGGGCTTCAAGACCATCGACAAATACCTCAAGCCGATCCCCGGCCTGGAGCGCGTCTCGGCCTTCACCACGCCCGCCTCGGTGTCGGTCTACCAGGGCGACCGCGTCAGCGAACTGCAGATGCGGCGCGTCGACGCCGACTATTGGCGCATCCTCGACTTCAAGCTGCTGGCGGGCCGCCTGCCGGACGTGGACGACGACAGCATGGGCCGCTTCGTTGCCGTCATCAATGCCACCACTGCGCGCAAGCTGTTCGGCGACGCATCGGCCCTGGGCCAGAAGATCAGCATCGGCGGCCAGATGTTCGAAGTGATCGGGGTGGTCGAGGACGTCATCCACATGAATGCCTTTGCCGATATCTGGGCGCCGCTGTACACCTTCCCGTCCGGGACGTGGCGCGACGACTTGACCGGTTCCTTCGCCGCCATGCTGCTGGCGAAGGACTCGTCCGACCTGCCACGCGTCAAGCGCGAAGTCGAACGCGCCGCCAGGACCTTCGTCGACAAGGACCCGCATACCTTCGCCATCACCACCTTCTGGGCCGACAGCAAGCTGGACCTCGTTGCGCGCGAACTCCTGGGTAACAAGGAGCAGGTCGACTCCGGCGGCGGCACGCTGCTGCTGCGGATCGCCGTCGGCATGCTGCTGTTCATGCTGCTGCCCGCACTGAACCTGGTCAACCTGAACACCGGCCGCATTCTCGAGCGCAGTTCGGAAATCGGCGTGCGCAAGGCCTTCGGTGCGACCAGCATGCAGCTGGCCGGCCAGCTGGTGGTCGAGAACGTGCTGCTCTCCCTGGCCGGCGGCTTGATCGGGCTGGCCTGTACCCGCCTGGTGCTGTGGTGGCTGGAGAGCGCACAGCTGATCCCCTACCTGAAAGTCGGCATCAACCCGACCGTATTCGCCTGCGGCATGCTGCTGGCCTTCGTGTTCGGCCTGCTGTCCGGCCTGATCCCGGCCTGGAAGATGTCCCGCCTCGATCCCGTCCATGCCCTGAAAGGAGCCGCGTGATGCTGCGCCACCTGTTGAAGCTGACCTGGAAGCGCAAGACCAGGAACCTGATGCTGAGCCTGGAGATCCTGCTCGCCTTTGCCGTCGTGTTCGGCATCGCCGCCTTCGGCCTGCGCAACTGGCAGCTGTACCGCGAGCCGATCGGCTTCGATGGCGCCGACACCTGGTCGGTCAGGATGGTGCTGGGCGACGTGCCCGACGAGGCGATTCCGGCCGACGTCTACGACACCCTGCGGCGCAGCCTGCGCGAGCTGCCCGAGGTGCGCGAGGTCGCCTTCGCGGCCTACTCGCCCTATACGATGTCGACCTGGACCACCAGCTACAAGTCGCCGCAGACCGGTGCCGAGGTCCACACCAACATCTTCGAGTCGAGCGACGGCACCGCCGCCGTCCTCGGCCTCAAGATGGTGGCGGGACGCTGGTTCGACGCCCGCGACGACGGCCAGGCCGTGCATCCGGTGGTGCTGAACAAGCGCATGGCTGCGGCGATGTTCCCGGGCCGCCAGGCGCTGGGCCAGCAGTTCACCGAAAAGGAAGGCAAGGATACCGTGCGCACCCTGCGCGTGGTCGGCCTGGTCGAGGACTACCGCAACAAAGGGCCGCTGATGGCACCGGTCAAGTTCGTGCTGACGCGCTTCGACCCGCATGCCGGCAAATCGCGTCCCCGCACCATCCTGATCAAGGTGGCGCCGGGCACCCCGCGCAGTTTCGAGACGGCCCTGAACCGCCGGCTCAAGCTGGTCCGCAATGACTGGGCTTACGAGATCGCGCCGCTCGCGGCAATGCGCGCCAGCACGCTGAAGGAACAGCTGGTGCCCTTCATCGTGATTGCCGTGATCGCTGCCTTCATGGTCGCGATGGTCGCCTTCGGCCTGTTCGGGGTTTTGTGGCAGAACACCACGCGGCGGATTCCCGAGATCGGCCTGCGGCGCGCGGTCGGGGCCAGCGCCGGGAGCATCTACCGCCAGATCATCGCCGAGCAGTTGCTGCTCAGTTCGAGCGCGATGATCGTGGCGCTGGCGCTGCTGGTACAGCTGCCCCTGACCGGCGCCCTGGGCGAGGGCCTCAACTGGGCCGTCTTCACCGGCGCCGCCGGACTGTCGATGGGGGTGATCTATCTGCTATCCTTGCTTTGCTCGCTCTACCCGGGCTGGCGCGCCAGCCGTCTCAGCCCGACCGAAGCGCTGCACTACGAATAAAAGAAAGCCTCGCATCAAGCCTATGGAACCAACACGCAAGCGCCGCATCCTGATCGTCGACGACGACGGCGCGGTCCAGGTCTCGCTGGCCCTGCTCCTGAAACAGTCCGGCTTCGACGCGGTCTGCGCCGACGGTCCCCAGCAGGCCCTCGACCGGCTTCAAGCCGCTCCGGTAGACCTGGTTCTGCAGGACATGAACTTCTCGCTGCAGACCAGCGGCGAGGAAGGGCTGGACCTGCTGGCCCGCATCAAGGGGCTGCAGCCCGGCCTGCCGGTGCTCCTGATGACGGCCTGGGGCTCGATCGCGCTGGCGGTGCGCGGCGTGAAGGCCGGCGCCGCCAACTTCTTCACCAAGCCCTGGGACAACGGCCAGCTGGTGGCGCTGGTCGAGGCCACCCTGGACGCTGCCGCTCCAGGTTCGACGCCCAGGCTGACGCGCCGCGCGCTGGATGCGCAATGCGATTTTTCGGCCATCGTCGGCGAGCATCCGAAGCTGCTGAAGGTGCTGGAGACGATCGCCCAGGTGGCGCGTACCCGGGCACCGGTGCTGATCCTCGGCGAGAGCGGGACCGGCAAGGAGCTGATCGCCGACGCCATCCACCGCAACAGTCCGCGCGCCGCGCAAGCGATCGTCAAGATCAACATGGGCGCGATCGCCAGCTCGCTGTTCGAGAGCGAGATGTTCGGCCACGTGCGCGGCGCCTTCACCGACGCCCGCAGCGACCGCAAGGGCCACGTCGCCGCGGCCGACGGCGGCACGCTCTTCCTCGACGAGATCGGCGAGCTGCAGCGCGGCGACCAGGTCAAGCTGCTGCGCGTGCTGCAGGACCAGCGCTACCAGCCGGTCGGCGCCAGCATGACCGCCCAGGCCGATGTACGGGTGGTGTCGGCGACCAATCGCGAGCTGGCGGAACTGGTGGCCAGCGGCGAATTCCGGGAGGACCTGTTCTACCGCCTGAACCTGATCACGATCCGCCTGCCGCCGCTGCGCGAACGGCGCAGCGACATCCCGCTGCTGGCACGGCATATCGCCGACAGTGTGGCGCAGGGCTATGGCCTGGGCGAGGTCGTGCTGGCGCCGGATGCGCTGGACTGGCTGGCTAACCAGCCCTGGCCGGGGAATATCCGCCAGCTGAAGCAGACTCTGGAGCGCGCCCTGCTCCTGGCCGGCAAACAGCATCTGGGGCAGGCCGACTTCCTGGCCGCCAGCGCGGTCGACGAAGGTGCGACCAACGGCCGGCTCGGCGTGGACGGGATGACGCTGGAACAGGTCGAGCGCCACATGATCGAACAGGCGCTGCAGCAGCATGCGGGGAATATCTCGCGCATGGCCAAGGCGCTGGGTCTGTCGCGCACGGCGCTGTACCGCCGCCTCGAACGCCATGGCCTGGGTGCGGGCGTGCGCGAGGAATGAAGCTGCCGGCCATCAAACTACAGACCCGGCTCACGGCTTACCTGGCGCTGCTGCATCTGGCGCTCGCCGGCTGCGCCACCCTGCTGCTGCCGGCGCAGCCGCTGCTGTTCGTCGGCGCCGAAGCGCTGCTGGTGGCCAGCATGGCGCTGGGCTGGTGGCTGATCCGGTGTGCGCTGGAGCCGCTCGGCTACACGCGCCGCTTCCACGACCTGCTGCAGGACCAGCAGTACGCGGCGCGTCTGGCCTTGCCGGGCGTGACGGAACTCGACGCGCTGGTCGCCATGTTCAACGGCATGCTGAGCGTCCTGCACCGCGAACGCCTGGCGGCCGGCGAGCAGCAGGGCTTCCTCGAACGCCTGCTGGAAGCCACGCCGAGCGCGGTACTGGTGTTCGACTTCGACCACGCGATCAGCCTGGTGAATGCGAGCGCCGCCAGCCTGCTGGGACTGGCCGCGCCGCTCGGCAAGCCGTTGTCGGCATGGATCGAGGGCGATGCCGCCTTCGATGGCGCACGCGACGAACGCGGCCGGGCACGCAGCCGCGACCTGGTGCGCCAGCTCGACGCGTTGGCACTCGGCGACAGCCGGCTGGTGGTCGACCTGGACGGCCGGCGCTACCGCGCGCAGCGCAGCCGCTTCTTCGACCGCGGCTTCGCGCGCCACTTCCTGATCGTCGAGGACTTGAGCGCCGAACTTGAAGACTCGGAACGCGCCACGTATGCGCGCCTGATCCGCGTGCTGGCGCACGAGGTCAACAACACGGTGGCGGCCACCGGCTCGGTGCTCGACTCCCTGCTGGCCTACCGCGGCCAGCTGGAGGAAAGCGACGCCGGCGACTTCGTCACCGCCATCGTCGCCGTCAAGCGCCGCAACACCAGCCTGGGCGAGTTCATCGACCGCTTCACCCGCGTGGTCAAGATGCCGGCACCGGAACTGCGGCCGACCCGCCTGCAGGACGTGGTCGACGACATCCTCTGGCTGAACCGCGAGCAGTGCAACGCGCGCGGCATTCAGCTCGGCTGGAGCCGCTGCGATGCGGTCGCGCCCCTGCAGCTCGACGTGCAGCTGATCGAACAGGCGCTGCTGAACATCGTCAAGAATGCGGTCGAGGCGATCGACGAGCGCAATGCGCGCGATGCTTCTGCCGGGGGTGCCATTCGCGTCGAGCTGGAGGATCTGGGGGAACGGGTGCGCCTGTCGGTGTTCGACTCCGGCGCCCTGCTCGGGGACGGCGCGCCGCAGCGCCTGTTCGCGCCTTTCGTCAGCACCAAGAAGGGTGGCCAGGGCATCGGCCTGATGTTCGTGCGCGAGGTGCTGGGGCGGCATGGCTGCACGTATGCGCTGGCGCCGGCCGGGCCGGGCGAGACCAGATTCGATATCTGGTTTCCGGTGGGCTGACATGAAACGTGGGCACGGGGTGCCCACCCTACGATCGCCACCGACCTTGTAGGGTGGGCACACCGTGCCCACGCGTTCCGTCGAGTTACCGCTTACTTCTTCGGGTACTTGATCGTCATTTCCTTCAACAGGTTGTCGGCATGGTCGACTTCCTTCATCACCCACAGCATGTAGCGGATGTCGACGTGGATCGCGCGCGTGATCACCGGGTCGAAGTACCAGTCCTTGGTGATCGATTCGTAGGTCGAATCGAAGTTCAGGCCGACCAGTTCGCCGCGCTTGTTCATCACCGCGGAACCCGAGTTGCCGCCGGTGGTGTCGGCGCTGGTCAGGAAGTTGACCGGCACGGTGCCCAGCACCGGATCCTTGAACACACCATAGCGCTTCTCGCGGATCGCCTGCAGCAGGTTGGCAGGAGCGTTGAACGGCTCCTTGTTGGTGGCCTTTTCGACGATGCCTTCCACGGTCGAGAACGGACCCTTGACGATGCCGTCACGCGGGGTGTACGAACCGACGGTGCCGTAGGTCACGCGCAGCGTCGAGTTGGCGTCCGGGTAGACCGGTTTGCCCTGCGACTTCTTCCAGGCGATCACGGCTTCCATGTACTGCGGGATCACGCGTTCCAGGTTGCCGTCGACTTCCTTGCGGCGGTCTTCCAGCGCCATGCCGGTGTCGTGCAGGCGCACGGCCAGCTGGATGAAGGGATCGTTCGACTTGCGGAAGGCTTCCGGATCCTTGCCGATCCAGGCCAGGCGCTTGGCGGTGTCGGCCAGCTCGGTCGATTTATACATCGCCGGGATCGCATCGATTTTCGGCAGCAGCGCGTCCAGTCCGTGCGGGTGGTTCTTCGCATCGATCTTGGCGTAGCGGTTCAGGCCAGCGGTCCAGCGCGCCTGGTCGACGCTGGGCACGAAGGACTGTTCGAGGCGGGTCAGGCGCGCCTTGATGAAGGACAGGTCGCGTTCCTGGTAGCCGGCTTCGCGCTGGGCGTCCGGCTTCTGGCGCTCCAGCGACAGGCGGTACAGGCTGCGTGCGCTCTTGAGCAGGTCGCTGTGGGTCGCTTCCGCCCACGCGGCTTCCTGCTGCGAGGAAGCCATGTCGTTGCCAATCGCGGTATCGAGGTCGGACAGCAGGCTGCCGCCTTTACCGTGTTGCTTGTACCATCTGCGGAACTCGGCATCCTGCACGTCCTTGATCGCCGCGATGTCCTTGCGCGCGAAGCCGTCGAGCAGGCCCTGGGTCTTCTTCAGCACGTTGTTCAGGCTCTTGGCGACGCTGGCGTAGCGCACATCCCAGGCCGGGTTGCCCATGGTGCTGGCGGCGATGACGGACAGGTCGGCGGTGATCGAGGCGACCTTGGCCGGGTAGTCGACGTCGCGCGCGAAGCGGATCTCCGACGGCAGCTTGTAGCGGCTGGTGCGGCCCGGGTAGCCGGCCAGCAGGATCGGATCGCCGTTCTTCAGGCCTTCGGCCGACACCACCAGGAAGTCCCTGGATTTGTATGGCACGTTATCCGGCGACGGATCGGCCGGGCGGCCATCCTTGCCGACGTAGGCGCGCAGGAAGGAGAAGTCGCCGGCCTGGCGCGGGAACTCGTAGTTGTCGATGTCGCCGCCGAAGTTGCCGACGCTGTCGGCCGGCGCGTACACCAGACGGACGTCGCGCACCATCAGCTGCTTGATGCGGTAGTACTCGAGGCCGCGGTGGAAGGCCGGCACCGAGCAGCGGTAAGCCTTGTCGCTTTCGCATTCGGCGATCAGCTGCTTGATGCGGCTTTCGACCTGCTCGTGGCGCTCCTTGCCCGACATGCTGGCGGACAGGCCCTTCAGCACGTGGTCGGTCACGTTCTCGACCTTCTCGGTCACGTAGACCAGGGTGTTCGGACCGCCCGGCAGCTCGGCGTCGCGGGTCTTGGCCAGGTAGCCGTTGACGATGTAATTGTGTTCCGGGGTCGAGTTGCGCTGCACCGCACCGTAGGCGCAGTGGTGGTTGGTGACGATCAGGCCGTCCGGCGAGACGAAGGACGCCGAGCAGCCGCCCAGCGACACCATGGCGCTCATCGGGTGCTTGGACAGGTCGGCCAGTTTCTCGGCCGGGATGGTGATGCCGATGCGCTTGAGTTCGGACTTCAGCTGCGGCAGCTGGTGCGGCTGCCACTGGCCCTCGTCGGCGGAAGCGGAGGCGATGACCCCCATGACGGCGACGACAGGCAAAACGATGGATTTGAACACGTTGGACCCCAGGGTGAATAAAAAGCAAGTGGGCAGTATATATTTCCTGGTGATGACTGGAAATAGATTTCTCACACATACTCACCCCGTTGGTTCACAGCGTCTTTACATGGTTTGGTCCTTGCGGCGGCGCGCTGCCACGCCCAGCAGGCCCAGGGTGATCAGCGCCAGGCTGGCCGGTTCGGGCACGTCGGCAGCTTCGGTTTCGAAGTTGAAGGTGGTGACGTCGCCGCTGCCGAAGCGGTAGGTCACGTTGTCGACGAAACCCTGGAAGCTGCCGTTCCAGCCGGAGCCGATGCCGAACTCGATGCCGAGGATGGCGGTGTCGGCGCTCAGCAGGTCGGCGACCGCGCTCGGGTGGGCGCCAGCGGCCCATTCGGCCAGGGTGTTGTCGTAGCTTTCGACGGTATTGCCCGGCGTGAACTGGCGCATCCAGAAATTGGCGCCGAGGATGTCGCTGGTCACCCAGGCATCGGTCGTCACCGGACCGTTGTTGCCCGGCGGGTTGTAGACCTGCTCGAATATCAGGTAGCCGGTGTCGTTCGTGGTGCCGACGTTGCCGTCGGCATCGTAGAACAGGCGGAATGCCGGCATCAGGTGCTGGCCGGCCGTGCCGCCGCTTGCGCGCTGCCAGTCGTAGCTCAGGGCGCTCAGGTTGCCGAGCGTGCGGCCCGGCACGTAGCCCCAGGTGTAGACGTAGTCGGCCTTGCCGCTGCCGTCGGTCAGCGACATCTCGACGGACCCGTTGCCGCTGCGCGGCTTGGTATCGGTAATCGCGGCGGTGGTGGTCGAACTGTAGCCGGTGCTCGTGTCCCGGTAGTTATCGAGATGCCACTTGTTCAGGCCCGGTCCGAGGTCGGCGGGGGTGACAACGATTTCGGCGGCCTGGGCACTGGCCCCCAGGGTGAACACGGACAGCACGGCAAGGCTTGCACGGGTCAGGGTTTTCATGTGGCGTCTCTCTCTCTCGGCAGGGGATTATTGTAAGGATTGCCCTAGCAGCATTGCAAGTTCCATACCACAATAAATATTGCGTTCGCAATCAAGCGCTTATATTTACATCTCATCCATTATCGATACGCAATTGTAAGAAATCTCGACATCCGGCGGGCGCGTCCGCAAAGGACTAGAATAGACGGTTGACCTTCTGCGATTCCGAACAGCCGACATGTCCTTCCTCTCCCGCATTTCCGCGCCGCTTCGCCGCCTCATCCCCGATGCCTTTACCGCCTGGCTGCTGTGCACCGTGGCCCTGGCCAGCGTGCTGCCCTGCCAGGGCCAGACCGCCCAGGTGCTGGGCAAGGTAACCGTGGCGGCGATCGGCCTGCTGTTCTTCCTGCATGGTGCCAAGCTGTCGCGCGAAGCCATGCTGTCGGGACTGACCAACTGGCGCCTGCACCTGGTGGTGCTGGCCTCGACCTTCGTGATGTTCCCGCTGCTGGGCCTGGCGATGAAGCCGGTCGTCAGCGGCGTGCTGCCGCCCGAGCTGTACGTCGGCATCCTGTTCCTGTGCACCCTGCCCTCGACCGTGCAATCCTCGATCGCCTTCACCTCGATGGCGCGCGGGAACGTGGCGGCGGCCGTGTGCAGCGCCTCGGCCTCGAACTTCGTCGGCATCTTCGTCACGCCGCTGCTGGTGGGCATGCTGATCGTGCAGGGGGCCTCGGTACCGGGCGGCTCGCCGCTGGATGCGGTGCTGTCCATCGTCGAGCAGCTGCTGCTGCCCTTCCTGGCCGGCCAGTTCCTGCGCCCCTGGATCGGGGCCTGGGTCGACCGCCACAAGCCGATGCTGAAGATCGTCGACCAGGGCTCGATCCTGCTGGTGGTCTACACGGCCTTCAGCGAATCCGTCAACGAAGGCCTGTGGCACAAGCTGTCGCTGTCTTCCCTGCTGAGCCTGGGCCTGCTGTGCTGCGTGCTGCTGGCGATTGCCCTCGGCCTGGCCACCTTGATCAGCCGCCGCCTCGGCTTCTCGCGCGAGGACGAAATCACCATCGTGTTCTGCGGTTCGAAGAAAAGCCTCGCCAGCGGGGTGCCGATGGCCAAGGTCCTGTTCGCGCCGAGCGCGCTGGGCATGGTGATTCTGCCGGTGATGCTGTTCCACCAGATCCAGCTGATGGTGTGCGCGGTGCTCGCCGCCCGCTGGGCGCAGCGCAAGCCGCTGAGTTGAGTCGAGTCAAACCGGGGTCAGAGCCCGGTTTTGGGCAATAGCTACCGGGCACTGCAACCGAGCGCGCTTCCCCACCGCTTGCCAAGCGCAGCTGGTCCAGGTCCCGCGGCCGGTTGGCGGCGATGCCTGCGCGGCCCAGATGCCGGAGCAGGCTTCCGCATGCGCTGCCGGCGCCGGCCCGGCGCATAGCGCCACCGCCACAACGAAGATGCGTCCCGATCTGCCACAGATTGCGGTCTTCGCCTGGCCGCTCAGGACGGCGCGTACACATGCATCAGCGCCGAGCTGCCCCACCACACCTCCAGCGTGGACGGCAACAGCACCCCGGCAGCGCCGATGGAAGCGACGATGCGGCGCTGGCGCAGCGCCAGGCGTGGATTGCGCATCGCCGTACGTGCATCGGCAGAAACGAAACCGAACAGCCCGAGCACCCCGAGCACAAACAGAAGCCGCAGCAGCCCATCGCCGAGCCTGGCGCCAAGCTGCACATTCCAGTAAGCCAGTGCCGGTAACGCCAGGCTGATGCTGCTCAGCAGGTCGAGCGTGGCGACACCGGCCGCCCTGCCGCCCTGCCTGAACTCGACACGGCGCATCCAGGCCGTCAGGCAGATCGTGCCCGCAATGTAGAGCACGGCACCGGCAGCCGAGTCGTTGCCCGGCAGCGAGAGTTGACTGAAAAGATCGGGAGCAGAGCGCATTCTTGGGTCAAGTTTGGGTCAGAGCACTTCTAGTAGCAATGGCTTTATAGAATATTTTTGGACGCCGCGCACGCTTCTTCGTGGCGAGCGACGCATTGCGCAACACACTCCTGCTCCAGGGATCTTTCCCAAAAAAGGGCTCTGACCCCAAATTCACCAAATTCACAAATTTGCCACCCGGCCCTTTCCAAAAACCGGTGTCTGACCCCGGTTTGATGCAGGTCATTCGGCATGCCAGCCGCCGCCCAGGGCCTGCACCAGCGCCACCGCCGTGGTCTGGCGCGTCGACTGGGTCGTGACCAGGGCGCGGCGCGCGTTCAGGGCCGTGATCTGGGCCTGCACCACTTCCGTGTAGCTCACCTGCCCGGCGTTATAGCGGTTCAGCACCTGCTGTTCGACCTTGTCGGCAGCCTCCGAGGCGCGGCGCTGCAGTTCCTGCTGCTGCGACAGCACGTGGGTGGCGGCCAGCTGGTCTTCGACGTCGGCGAAGGCATCCAGCACGGTCTGGCGGTAGCGCGCCACCGCTTCCTCGTGCGCGGCGCGGGCGCCTGCCACGCGGGCGCGGGTGGCGCCGGCGTCGAACAGGGTCTGGGCCGCGGACAGGCCGAAGGACCAGGCCGCGCTCGACGCGTTGAACAGGTCGCCGACCCGGCTGGCCGAGCTGCCCAGCGATCCGCTCAGGCCGATGCTCGGGAAGTAGGCCGAGCGCGCGATGCCGATCTGTTCGTTGGCGGCGGCCACGCGGCGCTCGGCGGCGGCGATGTCCGGACGGCGCTGCAGCAGGGTCGAGGGCACGCCCACCGGCACCTCGGGCACAAAGAAGGCGAACTGCGCCTGCCCTTGAGGGATTGGCGCGATCGCGAAGTCGGCCGGGGTCTTGCCGACCAGGATCGCGATCGCGTGTTCGAGCTGGGCGCGCTGGCGTACCAGCGTCAGGTCGTCGCTCTGCGCATTCGCCAGCTGGGTCTCGGCCTGGTAGACGTCGGAGTGCGGAATGATGCCGACGTTGTAGCGGTTCTGCTGGATCCTCAGCTCGCGCTGGTAGCCGGCGATGGTGGTCGCCAGCAGCGCGCGCTGGGCGTCGACGGCGCGCAGCTGCAGGTAGTTCGAAGCGAGTTCGCCCTGCGCCGACAGCCGCGCCGATGCGAGATCGGCGGCGCTGGCCTGGGCGCTGGCGCTGGCGGCGGTGACGCCGGCACGCAGGCGGCCCCACACGTCCGGCTCCCAGCTGGTGCCCAGCGACAGGCGGTAGGCGTTCCTCACGCTGCCCCCGCCGCTGCCGCCGCCGATGATATTGCCGTTCGGGTCCACGGTGGCGTTGCCGCTGCCGCCGCCGCGGGTGCCGGAACGCGTGCCAGAACCGTTCAGGGTCACCGACGGGAACAGCGAGGCGCGCTGCTCGGTCACCAGCGCGCGCGCCTGCGTATAGGCTGCCACCGCCGCCGCCACGTTCTGGTTCGAGACCTCGACGCTGGCCGCCAGCTCGTTGAGCTGCGGGTCGCCGAACAGCGTCCACCACGGCCCACGTTCCAGCGCATCGGCGGGCGCAGCCGGCACCCATCCCTGCAGTTCCTTGTAGCTGGCCGGTTCCGGCGCGCTCGGGCGCTGGTAGGCCGGGCCGACGGCGCAGCCGGCGAGCATGGCGGCGGCAGCCAGGGCAATCAAGGAAGGACGCAGGGTGGAAGGCATAGGCATGGTCATGAGTGGGAAATGGAAGCTTCTTGTTCGTGGGGGTGGCGCGCCAGCTCGTGCTCGTCCGGCTTGACGGTGCGCAGCTTGTCCATGTAGACGTAGACCACCGGCGTGGTCAGCAGCGTCAGCAGCTGGCTGGCGACCAGGCCGCCGATAATGGCGATGCCCAGCGGCTGGCGCAGCTCGGAGCCCTCGCCGAAGCCGATCGCCAGCGGCAGCGCGCCCAGAGCGGCGGCGAGGGTCGTCATCAGGATCGGGCGGAAGCGCAGCAGGCAGGCTTCGCGCACCGCCTCGGTAGCGGACAGCCCGCGCGCGCGCTCCGCTTCGAGCGCGAAGTCGATGATCAGGATCGCGTTCTTCTTGACGATGCCGATCAGGAGGAAGACGCCGATCAGCGCGATGATCGAGAACTCCATGTGGAACATCAGCAGCGCCAGCACCGCGCCGACGCCGGCCGAGGGCAGCGTCGACAGCACCGTGATCGGGTGCACCAGGCTCTCGTACAGGACGCCCAGCACGATGTAGATGACGACGATGGCCGCCAGGATCAGCAGCGGCTGCTGCTGGCTCGATTCCTGCGCCTGCTTGGCCTGGCCCTGGAAGCTGCCGCGCACGTTGACCGGCATGCCGATCGCGTTTTCCGCATCGCGCACCGCGGCCTGGCCGTCGGACAGCGAATAGCCCTGGTTCAGGTTGAAGGAAATCGTGGTCGACAGCTCGCCGTCCTGGTGGTTGACCGAACTCGGGGTCGAGCGCTCGGCGAACCTGGCAATCGCCGACAGCGGCACCATGGTGGTGGCGCCGGTCGACAGCGCGGAGCCGCTGGACGGGTCGCGCGCCGCGGTCAGGTTGGTGGCGCCGGCCGGGGTGCCGCCGCCGCTCGAACCGGTGGAAGAACCGGCCCCCGCGCCCACGGTGCCGGCTGCCGCCGCGGTGCCGGTATTGGCGCCGGTGACGCTGCTGCTGGACGTGCCGCTGCCACCGGTATTGGCATTGCCCGCCCCAGCCGAAGCAGCCGCCGCCTTGGCCGGCACGTACACATCGTTCAGCGACTCCGGCGACTGCGCATACTTCTGCGCCACGCCCATGATCACGTGGTACTGGTTCAGCTCATCGTAGATGTTGGCCACCTGGCGCTGGCCGAAGGCGTTGTACAGCGCATTGTCGACGTCCTTCGCGCTGATGCCCAGGCGCGCCGCGCTTTCCTTGTCGATCTCGACATAGGTCTCGACGCCGTTCTCGGCCTGATCGGTATCGACGTCGATCAGCGCCTTCTGCTGCTTCATGGCGTCGGCCAGCTTGGTGGCCCAGGCCCGCAGGTCGGCGCGGTTGTCGCTCTTGAGCGTGTACTGGTAAGTCGAGTTGCTCTGGCGCCCGCCCATGCGCAGGTCCTGCACCGGGTTCAGGAACAGCTGCACGCCGGTGACCCGCGCCAGCTTCGGCCGCAACCTGGCGATCACGGCCTGGCCGCTCTCCCCTTTCGCGCGCTCGCTGGCCGGCTTCAGGTTCATGAACATGAAGCCGCCGCCGGCGCGCGAGCCGCCGGTGAAGCCGACCACGGTATCGACCGCCGGGTCGTTCTTGATGATGTTGACCAGCTGGTGCAGCTTGCCCTGCATGGCCTGGAAGGAGATGCTCTGGTCGGCGCGCATGCCGCCGTTGATCTGGCCGGTGTCCTGCTGCGGGAAGAAGCCCTTCGGCGCGGCCGAGAACAGATAGACGTTCAGGCCGACCACGAACACCAGGATCAGCATCACCAGCGGCTTGGCGTCCAGCGCCCAGTCCAGCGCGTGTTCGTAGCTTTTGAGGATGCGGTTGAAGCCGCGCTCCGACCATTGCGCCAGCTTGCCCGGCTGACGCCTTAGTTGATTCGCCTGCTCGTCCTTGTCGTGTTCCTTGAGCAGCATCGCACACAGCATCGGCGTGGTGGTCAGCGAGATCACCAGCGAGATCATCACCGCCGCGCTCAGGGTGACCGCGAACTCGCGGAACAGGCGGCCCACCTGCCCGCCCATGAACAGCAGCGGAATGAACACCGCCACCAGCGACAGGCTGATCGACAGCACCGTGAAGCCGACCTCGCTGGCGCCCAGCAGCGCCGCCTTCATGCGATCCATGCCCGCCTCGACGTGGCGGCTGGTGTTTTCCAGCACCACGATGGCATCGTCGACCACGAAGCCGGTCGCCACCGTCAGCGCCATCAGCGACAGGTTGTTCATCGAGAAGCCCAGCATGTACATCACGCCGAAGGTGCCCAGCAGCGAGACCACGGTCGCCACCGCCGGCACGATCGTGGCGCGCACGCTGCGCAGGAACACGCTGACCACCGCCACCACCAGCAGGATCGAGATCATCAAGGTCAGTTCGATTTCGTGCAGCGAAGCGCGGATCGAGTTCGTTCGGTCCGAAGCCACCTGCATGGTGACGTCCTGCGGCAGCTGGGCCTGCAGGGTCGGCAGCAGCGCGCGCACGCCGTCCACGGTCTCGATGACGTTGGCGCCCGGCTGGCTGGTCACCAGCACGATCACGGCCGGCTCGCCGTTGAACAGGCCCAGGGTGTTGATGTTCTCGACGCCGTCGGTGACGTCGGCGATGTCCTGCAGGCGGATCGCGGCGCCGTCGCGCCAGGCCACCACCAGGCCGCGGTAATCGGCGGCGGTGCGGCCATTGGTCGGGGTATTCGCCTGCGAATAGATCTGCAGGCGCATGCCGCTGCCTTCGAGCGCGCCTTTCGGACGGTTCGGGTTCGAGGCCTGGATCGCGGCGCGCACGTCCTCGCTCGACAGGCCATAGCGGTTCATCTGGAAGGGATTCAGGTCGACCCGCACGGCCGGCAGCGAGCCGCCGCCGATCTCGACGTCGCCGACGCCGCGCACCTGGGCCAGCTTCTGCTGGACCACGTTCGACACTTCGTCGTAGATCTGGCCGGGGCTGCGCGTTTTGGACGTGAGCGCGAGGATGATCACCGGTGAATCGGAAGGATTGGCCTTGCGGTAGGTCGGATTGCTCTTCAGCGTGGCCGGCAGGTCGGCGCGCGAGGCGTTGATCGCCGCCTGCACTTCGCGCGCGGCGGAGTCGATCTGGCGGTTCAGGTCGAACTGCAGGTTGATGCGGGTCGAGCCATTGCCGCTGTTCGAGGTGATCTCGTTGACGCCGGCAATGGTGGCCAATCGTCGTTCCAGCGGTGTCGCCACCGAGGACGCCATCGTGTCCGGACTGGCGCCCGGCAGGTTGGCCGACACCGACACCGCCGGAAAGTCCACCTGCGGCAGCGGCGAGACCGGCAGCACGAAGAAGGCGGCGATGCCGGCCAGCGCGATGCCGATGGTCAGCAGGACGGTGGCGATCGGGCGCCGGACGAAAGGCTGGGACAGGTTCATGCACCCGCTCCGTGCGGACCGTCGACGCGCTTGGCGGTGGTCTGCGGCTGCGGCGTGAGCAGCGCCGGCTGCTGCTGCGCCGGCCGGGCCGCGGGATGGCCGCCGTCCGGGCCGCCATCGGGACCCGGGCCGTCATCCGAACCGGGGCCATGCGGCTTGTCGCCGGACTGCGTCCGGCCCTCGCCGCCCCAGCGCCGCGCCAGGCGGTCGAAGGCCAGGTAGATCACCGGCGTGGTGAACAGGGTCAGCATCTGGCTGACGATCAGGCCGCCGAAGATGGCCAGACCCAGCGGACGGCGCAGCTCGGCGCCCTCGCCCCAGCCCAGCATCAGCGGGATCGCCGCGAACAGCGCCGCCAGCGTGGTCATGATGATGGGACGGAAGCGCAGCATCGCCGCCTGGTGGATGGCGGTGCGCGGGTCCTTGCCCTCATCCCGCTCGGCCTCGATGGCGAAGTCGATCATCATGATCGCGTTCTTCTTCACGATGCCGATCAGGAGGATGATGCCGATGATGCCGATCACGCCCAGGCCCTGGCCGGTCACCATCAGCGCCAGCAGCGCGCCGACGCCGGCCGAAGGCAGGGTCGAGAGGATGGTCAGCGGGTGGATGTAGCTCTCGTACAGCACGCCCAGCACGATGTAGACGCAGACCACCGCCGCCAGGATCAGCCACAGCTGGTTCGACAGCGAGTTCTGATAGGCGCCGGACGCGCCGAGGAAGGTCATGGTCACCGAGGACGGCAGCTTGATCTCCTCCGCCACTTCCTTGATCGCATTGACGGCCGTGCCCAGCTTCACGCCGTTGGCGGTGTCGAAGCCGATGGTGGTGGCGGGATACTGGGCGACGTGGGTGATCTGCAGCGGTGCCGCCTGCTCGGTGATCGAGGCAATGCTTGATAAGGGCGTCGGCTGGCCGGAACCGGTGCGCAGCTGCAGGTTGGCCAGTGCGTCGAGCGACATGTTCTCGGGCTGCTGGGCTTCCAGGATCACGCGGTACTGGTTGGTTTCGGTGAAGATGGTCGAGACGATGCGCTGGCCGAAGGCGCTGTACAGGGCATCGTCGATGTTCGAGGCGGTCACCGACAGGCGCGAGGCGCTGTCGCGGTCGATGTTGACGAAGGCGGCGGCCCCGGTGGCGCCGGCGTCGGTCACCACATTGCGGAGCTCCTTGCGGTGCGACATCGCGTCAGCCAGCTTGTTGGCCCACTCGGTCACGGTCTTGGTGTCCGCGCCTTCGATCGACAGGCGGAACTGGGTCGGACCGCTCTCGGCATCGATGGTCAGATCCTGGGTCGGCTGCAGGTAGAGATTGACGCCGGCGACGTTGCGCGTGACCCGCTCGCGCAGGCGGTTCATCAGCTCTTCCTGGTCGCCGCGCCCTTCCTTCAGGTTGATCAGCATGGTGCCGGTGTGGAGCATGGTGTTGTTGGCGGCATCCACGCCGACCGTCGAGCTGAGCGAGGCCACCTCCGGATCGGCCAGGATCTCGCGCGCAGCGGCCTGCTGCATCTCCGTCATCGCCTGGTAGGAGATGGCCTGGCGCGCTTCCACGCGTGCCTGCAGCTGGCCCGTGTTCTGGGTCGGGAACAGCGACTTCGGAATGAAGGTCCACAGCAGCGCCGTCAGCAGCAGGGTCGCCAGCGCCACCAGCAGGGTCAGGCCCTGGCGCTCCAGCACCCAGTTCAGCGAGCGGTCGTAATAGCCGATCGTGTTGTCGAAAGTGGCCTGGAACCAGCGCGCGAATGAGCTGTGATGAGGCGAGTTGTGCGACTCGTCGTTCTGGCGCAGCCAGCGCGCCGACATCATCGGCACCAGGGTCAAGGACACGACGGCGGAAATCAGGATCGTGATCGCCAGCGACACCGCGAATTCGCGGAACAGACGCCCCACCACGTCGCCCATGAACAGCAGCGGAATCAGCACCGCGATCAGCGACACCGTCAGCGAGATGATGGTGAAGCCGATCTGGGTCGCGCCCTTCAGGGCCGCCGCCATCGGCTTCTCGCCCTCTTCGATGTAGCGCGCGATGTTCTCGATCATGACGATCGCATCGTCGACCACGAAGCCGGTGGCGATGGTCAGCGCCATCAGGGACAGGTTGTTCAGGCTGTAGCCGAGCAGGTACATCACGCCGAAGGTGCCGACCAGCGAAATGGGCACGGCCAGGCTGGCGATCACGGTGGCGCGGATGCTGTGCAGGAAGGCGAAGATCACCAGCACCACCAGCAGCACCGCCAGCACCAGCTCGATCTGCACGTGCTCGACCGAGGCGCGGATGCCGGTGGTGCGGTCGGACAGCACGTCCACGCGCAGGGTCGGCGGCAGGCTGGCCTGCAGCTCGGGCAGGCGCTCCTTGATGGCGTCGACGGTGGCGATCACGTTGGCGCCCGGCTGGCGCTGCACGTTCAGGATGATCGCCGGCTTCATGTTGGCCCAGGCGCCGAGCTTGACGTTCTCGGCGCTGTCGACCACGCGGGCGACGTCGCCCAGGCGCACCGGCGCGCCGTTGCGGTAGGCGACGATCAGGTTCGTATAGTCCGGCACCGTGACCAGCTGGTCGTTGGCGTTGATGGTGTAAGAGCGTGCCGGGCCGTCGAAGCTGCCCTTGGCGCTGTTGGCATTGGCCGCCGTGATGGCGGTGCGCAGCGTATCAAGTCCTAAGCCGTTCGCGGCGAGCGCCTCGGTATTCGCCTGGATCCGCACCGCCGGACGCTGGCCGCCCTGCAGCGTCACCAGGCCGACGCCGGTGACCTGGCTGATCTTCAGCGCCAGGCGCGTGTTGACCAGGTTCTGCACCTCGGTCAGCGGCATCGTGTCCGAAGTGATGGCGAGGGTCAGCACCGGCGCGTCGGCCGGGTTGACCTTGGCGTACACCGGCGGCGCCGGCAGGTCGGTCGGCAGCAGCGAGCCGCCGGCGTTGATCGCGGCCTGCACTTCCTGCTCGGCCACGTCCAGGGTCTGGCCCAGGCCGAACTGCAGGGTCACGACCGAGACCCCGGCGGCGCTGGTGGAACTCATGCGCGACAGGCCGGACATCTGCCCGAACTGGCGCTCCAGCGGCGCGGTCACGGTGCGCGCCATGACCTCGGGGCTGGCGCCCGGATACAGGGTCTGCACCTGGATGGTCGGGAAGTCGACCTGGGGCAGCGCCGACAGCGGCAGGAACTTGTAGCCGACCAGGCCGGCCAGCACGATCGCCAGCATCAGCAGCGAGGTGGCGACCGGGCGGCGGATGAATGGGGCGGATGGGCTCATGGCGTCACCTCATGCACAGCACGTCGTTCCCGCGAAAGCGGGAATCCAGCGTCTCGAATCCGGTAGCTCAGCATGGATTCCCGCCTGCGCGGGAATGACGTGTAAGAGCCGCAGGCCACCACGACTGCCGTCATTGCGCATTTCCTTGCTGTTGCTGGCGGCGCTGGCGATGCTCGCCCTGCTGGCCCGCCTGTCCACCCTGCGCGCCCTGCGCACCGGCCTGGCCGCGTGCACCCGCCCCCGCCGGACGGTCGCCCGGCAGCGTGACCTTGGCGCCGTCCTTCAGGCGGTCGGCGCCTTCGGTGATCACGGTCTCGCCGCCCTGCAGTCCCTCGACGATCTGGACGCGCTCGGCGTTCGCCTGGCCGCGCTTCACGTTGGTCAGCGCAACGGTCTTGTTCTGCTGGTTCAGCACGTAGACGAAGTCGCCGTTGGCGCCGTGGCGCAGCGCCGTCACCGGCACCGTCACCGCGTTCCTGATGGTGTCGACCTCGAGGCGCACGTTCACGAACTGGCTCGGGAAGAGCTTGCCGCCGTCATTGGTGAAGCGGGCCTTGGCGCGCACGGTGCCGGTCTGGGTGTCGACCTGGTTGTCCATCGCGAAGAAGCGGCCGGTGGCCAGGTTCTGGGTGCGCGTGCGGTCCATCGCGATGGCCTGCATGGTGGCGTTCTGGTTGATGCGCTGTTGCAACGCCGGCAGCTGGTCCTGGGGCACGGCGAATTCGACGTCGATCGGCGACATCTGCGTGATCACGGCGATGCCGTTGGCGTCGCCGCTGTTGACCAGGTTACCGATGTCGACGGTGCGCAGGCCGACGCGGCCCGAGATCGGCGCGCGCACCTGGGTGTAGCCGAGGTTGATGCGGGCGATGCCTTCGGCCGCCTTGTCGGTGGTGACCGCGCCTTCGAGCTGCTTGACCAGGGCCGCCTGGGTATCGACGTCCTGGCGCGCGATCGAATCCTGTTCCAGCAGGGTGCGGTAGCGCTGCAGCAGCACGCGCGCGCTTTCCAGCTGGGCTTCGTCGCGCTGGCGCTGGCCGGTGGCCTGCAGCAGGCTCATCTGCGCCGGACGCGGGTCGATGGTCGCCAGCACCTGGCCTTCCTTGACCAGCTGGCCTTCGGTGAAGACGATCTTCTGCAGCACGCCGCCGACCTGGGGCCGCACGGTGGCCACTGCGGCTGGGGTCACGGTGCCCAGCGCTTCCAGCGTGATCGGGATGTCGGCGCGCTCGGCCTTGCCGACGCCGACCGTGGTGGCGTTCATGCCGCCGCGCCCGCCGCGTCCGCCGCCACCGGGACCCGGGCCCGCACCGCCGCCAGAGCCTGCGCTCTGGCCGCCCTGCCTGCCTGCGCCGGCACCGGCACCCGCGCCTGGACCGCCGGCCGGCTGGTGCGTCAAGTGCCAGGCCAGCCAGCCGAGGCCGGCCATAACGAGGATGGCGACGATGGCACCGATCACGCGCGATCGGCGTGTGCGCTGGGGTCGGGTGGTGGTCTTTTCCTTGTCGGGGGTGACGGTCGGGTTCATGCTGGTCCTTTGCTGTTTTACTTTTGAATTTAGCACGGACCGCTCTTGCTTTATGTTTCGTAACGTACAAAAGCAGAAACGAAAACGGGCGCGGATCGGCTCCGCGCCCGTCGTTTCAGCCTGCTCCGATCTACAACTCGTTACAAACTATTAACCAGTGTAAAGAGGGTCATGGAATTTCGCACAGGCAGTGCGTCACCGCCGCGAACGGCTGGCGGCGCGATGCCACCTGCGACAGCCAGCCCAGGTCCTTGGCCACGCCGGCCGCCGCACCGGCCGGCAGCGCATCCAGGGCCAGGTCCGCCGGCAGCAGACCCAGCTTGACCTGCAGCGTCAGCGCCTGCGCATCCGACAGGCCCAGGCGCGACAGGATGCGCTCGGCCAGGCTGTCCGGACGCTCGGTGTAGGCGACGCGGAAGTCGCCTTCCAGATGGGCGCGCTTGGCGGCCGACTGCAGCGCGTCGCCGTAGCTGCCGAGACGGTCGACCAGGCCGCGTTCCTTGGCCTGGCCGCCGGTCCACACGCGGCCCTGCCCCACGGCGTCGATCTTCTCGGGCGTGGTGCGGCGCGCGATCGCGGCCTTGGTGGTGAACTCGTCGTAGATGTGGTTGATGCTGGCCTGGATCACCTGGCCGAAGCGCGGGTCGAGCGGGCGCAGCGGATTGTAGGCGTCGGCCAGCCAGGTGGTGGTCACGCCGGCGGTGTGGATGCCCAGCTTGTCGACCACCTTGTCGGCGGTCGGCAGGATCGCGAACACGCCGATCGAGCCGGTGACCGTGTTCGGGTCGGCGATCACCTCGTCGGCCGCCATCGAGATCCAGTAGCCGCCGGAAGCCGCGACGTCGCCCATCGACACCACCACCGGCTTGCCGGCGCTGCGGGTCAGTTCCAGTTCGCGCCGGATCAGCTCCGAACCGTAGGCGCTGCCGCCCGGCGAGTTGATGCGCAGGACCAGGGCCTTGATCTGCTTGTCTTCGCGCGCGGCGCGGATCATGTTGGCGGTCGAGATGCCGCCCACGGTGCCGGGACCGCCCGTGCCTTCGGTGATGTCGCCGGCCGCCACGATCACGCCGACGGCATCGCCGAGCATCTTCGGCGGGTTGCGGTCGACGTAGTCCTGGAAGCTCACCTGGCGGAAGCTCTTGATGGCATCGTCGGCTTCGCCGCGCTTGACCATCAGGGCGCGCACTTCGTCGCGGGTCTTGAGGCCGTCGATCAGCTTCCAGTCCAGCGCCACCTTGCCGGCGTTGCCGTTGGCGGCCGCCATGCGCTGCGGCAGTTCTTCGATGCCCTTGGCGATCGCGCCCGCCGGCAGTTTGCGCGCCTTCTCGACTTCGGCCGTGTAGTTGGCCCACAGCGCGTTGTACAGGTAGGCGTCGGCTTCTTTCGCGGCGTCCGAGGGGCCGTTGCCGATGTAGGGCTCGGCAAAGGATTTATAGGTGCCGACCTTCATCAGGTTGACCGTCACGCCGACCTTGTCGAGGGCGTCGCGGTAGTAGTTGCGGTGGCGCCCGAAGCCTTCGATCAGCACCATGCCCATCGGGTGCAGGTAGATCTCGCTGGCGTGCGAGGCGACCATGTAGCGCTTCTGGTCGTAGGTGCCGCCCCAGGCGACGACCGTCTTGCCGGCCGCCTTCACGCGCTCGACGGCGGCGCCGAATTCGCGCAGCGAGGCCAGGCCGCCGCCATCCATCTCGTCGAGCATCAGCACGACGCTGCTGATGTTCGAATCCTTGGCGGCGGCGTCCAGCGCGGTCAGCACGTCGCGCAGCTGGATCGTGCGGCGCGCATTGCCGCTCAGGGCCGCGACGGCGGAATCGCGCACGCTGCCGGCCTTCTCTTCGACCAGCTCGCCCTTCAGGTCGAGCACCAGGGCCGTCTTCGGCGCCAGCGGCTTGATGCCGCCGCCGAACATGGCCCACAGCAGCATGATCAGGATGATGAGGAAGAACAGGTTCAGCACGAACCGGCGGGTGGCATCGAGGCCGCGCCAGAGCGCGCCAAAGCCGCGGCGCAAGGAAGTCATGGGCTTGAAAGACATATGTGCTCCGGTTTTCGGTAATTAATTATAGGTTAAGCCGTGACGACGGCCGGCTTGATCGTCGCCCGGCGCGAGATCGCGTACAAGCCGATAAATACCAATGCGCCGTTGACCATAAGCAACTCCAGACCCAAACGGTAATTGCCGAGCAGGTAATGCTGGTTGTATTCGAGCAGTGCGCAGAGGATGGGCGCGCCGATGGTCACCACCGGCACCAGGCGGTCGTTCAGGCTGCGCGTGGTCATCATGCCGAAGGCGAACAGGCCCAGCAGCGGTCCATAGGTGTAGCTGGCCAGCTTCAGGATCACCCCGATCATGCTCGGGTTGTCGACCCATTTGAAGAACAGCACCATCACCAGGAACAGCAGCGCGAAGCCCAGGTGCACGTGGCGGCGCAGGCGGCCCTTCGCCTCTTCCGTCATGTCCTGGCGGCGCTGGATGCCGAGAATGTCGATGCAGAAGGTGGACGTCAGCGCGGTGATGGCGCCGTCGGCGCTGGGGAACAGGGCCGAGATCAGCGCGATCAAAAAGATGATCTGCACCGCCGCCGGCAAATGGCCCATCACCACCGTCGAAAAGATCTTGTCGCCGGTGGCGGTCACGCCGGCAACCGGGGCGTACAGGTACAGCAGGCCGCCCAGGAACAGGAAGCTGGACAGCACCACGACCAGCACCGCGGTCAGGGCCAGCAGGTTCTTTTGCGAGTCCTTCAATGTCTTCACCGAGATCGTCTTCTGCATCATCTCCTGGTCCATGCCGGTCATGGTCAGCACGATGAAGGCGCCGGCCACGATCTGCTTCAGCCAGAAGTTCGGGCTGTCGGGGTCGAAGGTGAACACGCGCGACAGGCCGCGCTCGTGCATCTGCTGCAGGGCCTGCGGAATGCTCAGGTCGAGCTGGCCCAGCATGAAGTAGACGCAGGCGAACAGGCCGCCCAGCATGCAGGTGGTCTGCAGGGTGTCGGTCCAGACGATGGTTTTCACGCCGCCCTGGTAGGTGTAGAGCAGGATCATGCCGAGGATGATGAAGGTCGTGAGCCAGAACGGCACGCCCAGGCTGTCGAGGATGATGCCCTGCAGGACCGCCACGACCAGATACAGCCGCGCGGTGGCGCCGAACAGCCGCGACAGGATGAAGAAGCCGGCCCCGCTCTGGTAGGCGCGGCGGCCCAGGCGGCCGTCGAGGTAGGTGTAGATCGAGGTGAGCTTGAGGCGGTAATACAGCGGCAGCAGCAGGTAGACCACGGCGATGTAGCCGAACACGTAGCCGATCAGCACCTGGCCGTAACCGAAGGCGTCGATGCCGACCGCGCCCGGCACGCTGATGAAGGTGGCGCCCGAGAGCGTGGTGCCGACCATGCCGAAGGCGACCAGCATCCAGTTGCTGCTCTTGTTACCGATGAAGAAGCTGTCGTTGTTGGCGTTGCGCGAGGTCGCCCAGGCGACGCCGAGCAGCAGTGCGAAATAGGCGATGAGGATGCAGAACAGGAGTGCCGGGGACATCAGGATTCCGTTAATGATTGACTAAGCGCCGAGCAATATACACCCTGGCGGCACAGCCATCCACTTTTCGGAAGATCAGATTCCCTGCGCCGGCATCCTTTCGAAAGGTCCGATGCAAGCCTCCATCGACTCCTCGCGGCACATCACGAAGCGCGCGCCCGAGGGGTGGAAGCGCAGGTAGTTGGTGGCGCGGGTACCGATCTGCATGACCTCGCCCGAGCAGTCCTGCTTGCCGTTGTCCTTCACGATGCGGTCTTCGAGCTTGTAGAAGCCCTTGGCGCTGGGCTTGTCGGCCACCGTGAATTCGCTTTCCGACACTTCGTCGGCGCTCTTGACCAGGGTGGTGCCGTCGCCGCGGAAGTGGTAGGTCTCGGAGCAGCCGAGCTGGGGGATGCTGAGGACCCAGATGCCCAGCAGCGGATGGGAGGCCGGCGGCGTGACCGCGGGTGCGGCTGCGCCCGCGAGCGAGGGCCCGAGAGCGAGCGAGGTGACAAGGATGAACAGTCCGGTGAGCGGTCGCATGATGTCGGTCCTTTGCGCAAACAGCCAAAACGAGCCAGCACGAGCCAAAACGGGCAAGCCAGGGGTGCGTTGTCATTATTGCATACCCCCGGCGCGGCCAGGCGCGCGCCAGGACCGGATCGGGCGCCCGCTCAGGCACCCGGACCGCGATGCCGGATCAGGCGCCTTCGGGCGTCTTCGGCTTGGCCGGACGGCGTGCGCGCGTGGCCGGCTTGCGCGACGGCGCCTTGTGGGCCGGACGGGTCGACTTCTTGCGCTCCTTGGCAGGCGCCGGATCGGACGGGTCGGCGTCGGTCGTGCCGTCCTCGCCGCCGTCGCTGCCGGTGCCGGCATCGATGGGCGCGGCGCTGTCGGCGACGGCCGGGGCGACGGCGGACTGCGCGTCCAGCGCGATGGCCGCGTTGTCGGCGCCGGCTTCGGCGGCCTGGCTGACTTCGCCCGCGCTGTCGGCGGCGGCCGCAGCCTTGCGTGCGGACGGCTTGCGCGGGGTGCGGCGGCGTTCCTTTACGGGCGCGGCCGGCTTGTCGGCTTCGGCGGTGTCGGCGGCTTGCGGTGCGGCGTCAGCAGCCTGCGATCCGGCGTCAGCGGCTTGCGATGCAGCTTCCGATGCGGCTGCAGCGCTGCCATCTGCCGCGGTGCCGGCGGCAGCGCCACCAGCTTCCGGCTGCGCAGCCGGGACGTCAGCACTGGCCTCGGCTTCGACCAGATCCGGCGTCGGCGCCGGCCAGCTGGCCATCGCGGCTTCTTCCTGCGCCACCTGCTCTTGTGCGAACGCGGCCTGCTCGGCAGCCAGGTCGCCGCCCTGCTCGCGTCCCTTGCGGCCACGGCCGCCGCGGCGGCGCGGTTCGCGTGCCGCTGCCGCGCCTTGCGCCGCCGGTGCCGCATCGCCGGCGCGCGGGATCTCGCTCGGCTGCTCGCCTTGCGTTTCCGCGGCCAGCTCGTCGCCCGCCTCGGTGACGGCGGCGGCCGGTGCCGCCGGCAGCGGCTCGGCTTCCGCCGCACCCGCCAGGGCGTCGATGGCCTGGGCGCTGCGGTAGACATAGGTGCCCGACTTCTCGTCGCGGCCGAACTCGAACAGGCCGCGGGTCTGCGCTTCTTCGAGCAGGTTGCCGAAGGTGCGGAAGCCGTAGAAGGTTTCCGAGAAATCCGGACGGCGGCGCTTCAGCGTGTCCTTCAGCAGCGACGCCCAGATCTTGCCGGTGTCGCCGCGTTCGGAGACCAGCGCATCGAAGGTCTCGACCACCATCTCCAGCGCCTGCAGCTTGCGCGCTTCCAGGTCTTCCTTCTTGCGGTTGCTGTCGTCGGCAGGACGGCGGCCCTGCTGCTGGCCCTGGCCCTTGCGCTCGTCGCGCTTGGCGGCGGCGCGGCGCACTTCGCGCACCAGGTCGTCGTAGAAGATGAATTCGTCGCAGTTCGCGACCAGCAGGTCCGAGGTCGAATTCTTGACGCCGACGCCGATCACGCGCTTGGCGTTCTCGCGCAATTTGGACACCAGCGGCGAGAAGTCGGAATCGCCGGAGACGATCACGAAGGTATCGACGTGGGCCTTGGTGTAGCACAGGTCGAGCGCGTCCACCACCATGCGGATGTCGGCCGAGTTCTTGCCGGACTGGCGCACGTGCGGGATTTCGATCAGCTCGAAGTTCGCTTCGTGCATTGTGGCTTTGAAGCCTTTATAGCGGTCCCAGTCGCAATAGGCTTTCTTGACCACGATACTGCCCTTGAGCAGCAGGCGTTCGAGGACGGGCTTGATGTCGAATTTCTCGTAATTCGCATCGCGCACGCCGAGTGCGACGTTCTCGAAGTCGCAGAACACCGCCATGCTGATGTTTTCTGAAGATGAAGCCATGTTTGTTGTTGAGAATGTGTTGGTGGACAAGCTATCCGCCGGATTATACGCAACAACAGGAAATCCACCTCAGGCCGCACGGCTGGGCAGCAGGCAGGACGCGTAGGGGCTGACGAAAGGCGTGGCGCGGCCGGTGTCGTCGAAGCGCGAGCGTTCGATGGCGCCGATGTCGCCGCCGTACACGTGGATGCTGACCGAGACGCCATCCTCGAGCGCATTGGATACGCGGTGTATATCACCGATGGTGGGTGATACGAGATCGATATCACCGGGCGCAAGCTCGTGCACGTGGCCCTGCACCAGCGGGCCGCCCGGCTCCAGCAGCGGGCTGAATTCCTCGCAGCGTTCGCGCCCCTTCAGCACGCCGACCATGCCCCACACCGTGTGGTCGTGGATGGGCGTGCCCTGCCCCGGCCCCCAGACCATGGCCGAGACCGAGAAGCGTCCGGCCGGATCGACGTGCAGGCGGTGGATGCGGTAGCCGTCCGGGTCCGGCTGCATGAGGGCGTCCGGCAGCCAATCCTCTTGCGCGATCAGGCTGGCCAGCAGCGCGCGGCCGTCGCGCAGGATCGTGGCTTCGTCGGCGCCGTGGTCGACCAGCGCCGTCATGCCGCGCACGAAGTCCGCCAGCGGGCCGGCGTCGCCGTGGGCGTTCATGACAGCTTCTCGATGGTGGCGGCATCCGGCATGCCGTCGAAGAAGCGGTCGAGGCAGTCCTGGAACAGGGCCTCGTCCGGGGCGACGTCGGCAAACAGCGTCATGCAGGAGCGGAATTTCATGTCGTCGGGGTGGCCGAAGATCTCGTCGACGCCGAGCGCCTCGTGCATCAGGACCGCGGCGCTGCATTCGCGCAGGCGCCTGCCCAGTACCGGATGCGCGAGATAAGCCGCGGCCTCGTCGGCGGAACGGATCGCGTAGCGGCGCGCCATCTCGCTGTGGCCCAGCCCTTCGATCTGCGGAAAGATGAACCACATCCAGTGGGTCCGCTTGTGGCCGGCGCGCAGTTCGCCGAGCGCGGTGGCGTAGATGCCCTCCTGGGCGTCGACGAAGCGTTGCAGGTTGTAGCCGTTGTCCATGATGGTCCTCCTCGCGCCCATGCTACTACAATGGCGGGACCATGAAACCTGAACACTTGCAGCTGCTCCTCGTCCGCGAAATGCCCTTCGGTAAATACCAGGGCAAGAAGATCGCCGAACTCCCCGGCCACTACCTCGCCTGGTTTGCCCGCGAGGGCTTCCCGAAGGGCGAGCTGGGCGAATTACTCGAACTGATGTACGAGCTCGACCACAACGCCCTGCGCGGCCTGCTCGACCCGCTGCGGCGCTGAGCCGCGTCCGCAGCTTCCGCTATCAACGCGCCGCGCGCGCCAGCAACAGGCGCGCCTGCTCCGACTTGGTACGGACCCGGAACCAGTCCTGCGCCAGTTTGACCTGGCTGGCGGCCGGCAGGCGGCGGCAGGTCGCGCTCAGCAGCGGCGCGGTCTGGCCGTCGGCCAGCGCCACCTGGCCCACCAGGGCGTCGGCGCATTGCGGGAACTGCGCGGCGAATTCGCGCGCGATGTCGCCGGCGCCGGCGATCCAATCCTGGCGCGTTGCGGCCTGCTCGGCCAGTTGCTTGCGCAGGGCGGCGATGGTGTCGTCGCGCTCCTGCAGCGCCTGCTGGCTGTTCTTCACGATCTCGGCCAGGATGTCGGCCTTCAGCGTGCCGACATCGACCCTGGTGTCCTCGGCCTGGTGCACGACCAGGTGCGCGCCCTGCAAGCCGGCGGCAGGCAATTTGGTTTCTATCGCGGCGATGGCGCTGTGCGGCATGCGCGGGCCGATCAGGGTCACCTCGATCTCCTTGGTGCCGGCCGCGATATGGGTCTCGACCACGTGCACCTTGGCGGCCTGGAACTCGTCGCGCACGAAGGCGCGCGCCTTGCTGGAAAAGAGTTCGTTGTCGACCAGGCGCGCCGCCAGCCAGATGCTCGGCAGACCGGTGAGCAGCACGATCGCCAGCAGCGCGCGCTTGACCCGCTTTTCCTTGGCCTTGTCGATGAATTTGCGGTGCGGCAGGCGCAGGAAATCGATGATCAGGACCGCCGAAAAAGCGATGAACACGCAGTTGATCGAGAACAGGTAGAAGGCGCCGGCGAAGACCTGCCAGTTGGCGTTCGCCAGCCCGTAGCCGGCGGTGCACAGCGGCGGCATCAGGGCGGTGGCGATGGCGACGCCGGGAATCACGTTCGACTTCTCGCGCCGGGTCTGGCCGATGATGCCGGCCAGGCCGCCGGCCAGCGCGATCAGCACGTCCCACAGCGAGGGCGTGGTGCGCGCCAGCAGTTCCGACTGCGCTTCGCCGAGCGGCGTGAGCAGGAAGTACACGGTCGAGGTGGCGAGCGAGATGCCGGCCGCGATGGCCAGGTTGACCAGCGAGCGCCGGATCAGCGCGAAGTCGTAGATGCCGATGCCGTAACCCATGCCGACGATCGGCCCCATCAAGGGCGAGACCAGCATCGCGCCGATGATCACGGCGTTCGAATTCGTGTTCAGGCCGACCGAGGCGATCAGGATCGCGAACATCAAAATCCACGGCGTGGCGCCGCTCAGTTCGACGCCGGCGCGCAGGCTGCGGTCGATCTCGGCATCATCGGCCTTGTCGTCGAGCAGGCTGAAACGGTGGGCGATGGCGGCACGCAGCGACGGCGGCTGCTCGACAGGCTGGGGTGCATTCATGGCAAGGGGCACGTGGCTGAGTGGATTCCAGAGGGCGATTCTCCCGGAAAACATCCATTGGTACAAATATTTGTCTTTCGATTTTTTCGATGATAGACCGCAAAACAACTCGTTTTTCTTGCGCTTCCGGCCTCGCTATACTGGCTTTCATCGAGAACACACAAAGGAGCGCATCATGATCGAAGTACGCAAAAGTGAAGAACGGGGCCGCGCCCACCACGGCTGGCTGCAATCGCAGCACAGCTTTTCGTTTGCCGACTATTACGATCCGCGCCACCAGGGCTTCGGACCGCTGCGGGTGATCAACGAAGACCGCGTGGCACCCGGCGCCGGCTTCGGCACCCACGGCCACCGCGACATGGAGATCATCTCCTACGTGCTGGACGGCGCGCTGGAGCACAAGGACAGCATGGGCACCGGTTCGGTCCTGCACTACGGCGACGTCCAGCGCATGAGCGCCGGCAGCGGCGTGCGCCACAGCGAGTTCAATGGTTCGAAGACCGAGCCGGTGCACTTCCTGCAGATCTGGATCCAGCCGAACCAGCAAGGCATCGCCCCGAGCTACGAAGAGAAGCACTTCCCGCTCGAAGAAAAGCAGGGCAAGCTGCGCCTGATCGCCTCCGGCGACGGCCGCGAAGGCTCGGTGCTGATCCACCAGGACGCGTCGCTGTATGCCGCCATCCTGAACGGCGACGACGCACTCGACCATCCGCTGGCCGCCGGACGCCTAGCCTATGTCCATGTGATCCGCGGCCGGGTCGAAGTCAATGGCGTGATCCTGAACACCGGCGACGCCCTGAAGCTCGGCGACGAAGCACGCGTCAGCCTCGCCAAAGCCGAAGCCGCCGAACTGCTGCTGTTCGATTTGCCGAGGTGACCACAAGTAGTCGCACGCAGGCCACAACATGGCGTGCGCTGCGGCGAAATGTGAAATTTGACGAGGACAAGCTGGGTATAATGGAGCCCTAGAGCAACTTTTTCGGCCCCAGCCATGAGCGCACAACCCACTGTCCTCGTCGTCGAGGATGACGTCCACATCGCCCACGTCCTGACCTTCATGCTGGAACGCCAGGGCTACAAGGTCACCCACGTCGCCGACGGCCGCGCCGCCAGCGCCCACGTCGCCGGCAATCCGGCGCCGGACCTGGTGCTGCTCGACGTGATGCTGCCCTACGTCGACGGCTTCGAGATCGTCGGCCAGATCCGCGCCCTCGATGGCTGGAAGGACACGCCGGTCATCATGCTGACCGCCAAGAACACCGAACGCGACACCGTGCGCGCCCTCGATGCCGGCGCCAACGACTTCATCATCAAACCGTTCCAGCCGCAGGAACTGCTGGCACGCCTGCGCCGCTTCCTCAAAACGCCCGCATGAGTTTCGGGGGCGACCCGATCCTCGCCGCGGCGTTCTGGACCGGCATCGCCGCCCTGCTGCTGACCCTCCTGCTCGGCCTGGAGATCGTGCGCCTGCGCATGTCCCTGCGCGCGCGCCAGCGGCGCGAGACGCGCGCGCTGGCGCGCTGGCGCCCGATCCTGAATGCCGCCATCGTCGGCGACAGGCCGCCGCAGCTGCCCACGCTCGCTCCCGCCGAGCGCCTGCACTTCATCAAGCTGTGGGTGCACCTGCAGGCTTCGCTGCGCGGCGAAGCCAGTGCCGCCCTCAACGACATCGCCGGCCGCCTCGGCCTGCACCTGGAAGCGCGCGCGATGCTGGGCCGGCGCGCCCGCAGCGAACGCCTGCTGGCGGCGCTGATGCTGGGCCACCTCGGCGACCGCCAGGCCTGGCCGCAGTTGCTGCGCCTGGCCGGCATGGACGACCCGACGCTGTCGCTGACGGCGCTGTGGGCGCTGGTACGCATCGATCCGCAGGCCGCCGCCGAGTACCTGACGCCGCTGTTCATCGAACGCGAGGACTGGGCCATGTCGCACGTGGCCGGCATCCTGCAGCAGGCAGGCAGACCGGTGGCGGCGGTGCTGGCGGGGATGCTGCCGCGCCTGGGCGCCGAGCGCCTGCCGCGCGCGCTGCGCATTGCCGAAGCCCTGCGCGTGGAGCTGCCGGCCGAAGCGCTGGCCAGCGCGCTGGCGGCAAGCGAGGTCGCCGTCGCCACCGCCGCGCTGCGCATCGTCAACACGCCGCTGCTGCAGGACGCCGTGCGCGCGCGCCTGCACGACGAAGACTGGCAGGTGCGGGTGCAGGCCGCCAAGGCGCTCGGCCGCATCGGCGACCGCAGCGATGTCGAACGCCTGGTGGCCTTGCTGGCCGACCGCGAATGGTGGGTGCGCTACCGCGCGGCCCAGGCATTGGTCGAACTGCCCTGGCTGAAGCGCCCCGACCTGGCGGCCCTGCACGCCACGCTGGAAGACCGCTACGCCGCCGACATGCTGGCCCAGGTGCTGGCCGAGCAGGACGCCGCCAATGCCGCACCAGACACCGCACCCGCGCCGGAGACCGCATGAACACGCATCATCTGCTGCTCGATTTCGTCACCTGGTTCGTGCTGTGCTATTTCATTTTGCTGAACGGCGGCTACCTGCTGCTCAATCTGCTGTCGCTGCGCACGCTGCGCCGCAAGGGCCAGGAAGAGATGCTGGACGACTTGCCGCGCGCCTATTCCGGCCTGGAGCCGCCGGTCAGCATCCTGGTGCCGGCGTATAACGAGGAAGCGAGCATCGCCGCTTCGGTGCGTTCGATGCTGCAGCTGACCTATGCCGAATACGAACTGGTGATCGTCAACGATGGCTCGAAGGATGGCACGCTGGAGGTGCTCAAGCGCGAATTCGGCCTGCTGCCCTTCCCCGAAGCCTACCGCCGCCAGATCCCGACCAAGGAGATCAAGGCGATCTACCGCTCGACCAGATTCCCGAACGTGCGCGTGATCGACAAAGTCAATGGCGGCAAGGCAGACTCGCTCAACGCCGGCATCAACGCCGCGCGCTATCCGCTGTTCTGCGGCGTCGACGCCGATTCGATCCTGCAGCGCGACAGCCTGGAACGCGTAACCCAGCCTTTCCTGCGCGACCCCAGCGTGGTCGCCACCGGCGGCACGATCCGCATCGCCAACGGCTGCGAGGTCGCCGGCGGCTTTCTGACCAGGGTCGGCCTGCCGCGCAATCCGTGGGCGCTGTTCCAGGTGGTCGAGTACCTGCGCGCCTTCCTGTTCGGGCGCCTCGGCTGGTCGGCCGTGAACGGCATGCTGATCATCTCCGGCGCCTTCGGCGTGTTCCGCAAGGATGCCGTGGTCAGCGTCGGCGGCTACCGTTCGAACACCATCGGCGAGGACATGGAACTGATCGTGCGCCTGCACCGCCTGCTGCGCGCACGCCGCCAGCCCTACCGCATCGAATTCGTGCCCGACCCGGTATGCTGGACCGAGGCGCCGGAAGACCTCGCGACCCTGAAGAACCAGCGCATCCGCTGGCAGCGCGGCCTGGCCGAGAGCCTGAACGCCAACTGGGGCCTGTTCTTCTCGCGCAACGGCGGGGTGCCCGGCTGGCTGGCCTTCCCCTTCATGCTGCTGTTCGAGTGGCTCGGTCCCCTGGTCGAGATGGGCGGCTACCTGTTCATGATCGTCTCCTTCCTGATGGGGGCGATTTCCTGGCAGGCCTTCTCGACCTTCATGTTCGTCGCGATCGGCCTGGGCATCCTGCTGTCCGCCTCCGGCCTGCTGCTCGAAGAGATGTCGTTCCACATCTACCCGCGCGGCAAGCAGCTGCTGGCCCTGGGCCTGGTGGTGGTGCTCGAGAACCTGGGCTACCGCCAGTTGAACACCTGGTGGCGCCTGATCGGCCTGTTCCGCTGGGCGACCCAGAAGGAAGCCAGCTGGGGCGCCATGAAGCGCAAGGGCAGCCTCGGCACCTGAACCCGATGCGCCGCCTGCTCCTTTCCCTGCTGCTGGCCATGACCGCCCCCGCCCATGCCGCCTGGCTGCACCTGTGCCCGCAGGCCGCGGTGCCCGCAGCGGCGCCGGCCCGCCCGCCGTATGCGGACACCGTCGACGCCGACGGCAAGCGGCTGCGCTGGCAGCCGGCCGACCAGCCTGCGCCCGCCGGCTGCAGCGGCATCGCCCTGCCGCCGGGCGTCCGGGTCGAGACCCTGTTTCCGCTGGCCCCGGGCGAAGAAGTCGAGCGTACGATCCTGCTGCACGGCCGCGAGCGCGAAGGCCGCTTCGCCGTCAGCGAGCACGTGCTGCCCTCGAGCCGCCAGGGCAGGCCCAAGCCGGCTTCGATGCCGCTGCGGGCCAACCTGCTGGAGCGCATGCAGGCGCGCGCCTTCGGCGTCGAGGAACGGGTCCGCATCGAACTGGACGGCGGCCGGCTGCGCATCGCTTGCGATGCCGGCACGCGTCCGGCCGGCGTGCTGCTGGGCGGTCCGTGGTTCCTGCCGCGTGCACGCCTGCGCCTGGCGAGCGCCTACGCGGGCGATGCCGGCTTCACGCTGCAGGCCGCCGATGCCGCCCAGGCCGAGCGCGGAACGGCGATTGGCCTGGGCGCCCTGCCCACCCGCGGCGCCGGCGCCGCCCCCTTGCGCCTGGCGCTGCCGCAGAGCCTCGATCCGGCCAACTGGCGCCACTTCGTGCTGCAATGCCCGGCGCAGGCGGCCAGCCTGACGATCAGCAGCCTCGCCATCGAACCCGACCCGGCGCCCGGCGCCAGACCGGCCGCGCGCGCGACCTGGGTCTGGCAAGCATCCGACTGGCGCGAGCATGGCCCGCGCCTGCTGGACTGGGCCGCGGCGCACGCGGTGCGCGACCTGTTCATCACCGTGCCGTTCAAGAACGAGGCGGTGCGCGAGCCGGCCGCGCTGGCGGCCTTCATCCGCGCCGCCGGCAAGCGCGGCATCCGCGTGCTGAGCGTGGACGGCGACCCGCACATGGTGCTGCCCGAGCGCCAGGCCGCGCTGGCGCGCATGGCGCACGCCTATGCCGCCTACAACGCCGGCGTCGAGCCGGCCGCGCGCCTGGCCGGGCTGCAGTTCGACGTCGAGCCCTACCTGCTGCCGGAATATGGCGCGGGCAAGGTCGACTGGGACGCGCGCTACCTGGCGATGGCGCGCACCCTGCGCGCGGCGGCCGGCAGCCTGCACCTCGAACTGGTGGTGCCCTTCTGGTGGGATGGCAGGACGGCCCTGCTGGACGGCCTGGCGCCGCTGGTCGACGCCCTCGCCGTGATGGATTACCGCACCGACCCGAGCCAGATCCTTGAATTTGCCGTCCCCTTTCTCGACTGGGGCGCGCGCCACCGGAAACAGGTGCGCATCGCGCTGGAGGCCGGCGAGATCGCGCCGGAAACCCAGCGCCGCTACGTGCGCGCGGCGGCCGGCGAGCCGGGCCAGCTGCTGCGCCTGCGCCTCGATGGCCAGCAGGTGCTGGTGCTGCTGCGCGAAGCCCTTCCAGCAGGCGATACCGCCGGCGCCGAGCTGTTCCGCCTGCAGTCGACGCGCGAGATCGACGGCAGCGCCACCACCTTCCACCAGGACAAACCGGCCCTGCTGCGCCTGCTGCCCGGGCTGGAAGCGGACTTCAGTGCCTGGGATAACGCGTTCGGCGGCATGGCCCTGCACGAGTACCGCTGATGGGGCCTGTCGGCCCAGGGCTACCGGATCGCCAAACCGATGCCGGCAACCGCGCTGGCGGACTGGCTTGCCGGGCTCGGGGTCGCGGCGGCCTGACCGAAGCGGCCGGACCACAATTCGGCGCAGGCCGCGCTGCAATCGGCGCTGAGGCCGTGCGTCGTCGCATACTCCACCAGGCCCTGCGGCGTGGACGCGTCCAGCCTGGACATGACATCGCGCTTGAAGTCGCCGACCGTGCCGGTGTCCAGGTGCAGCAGTTGCGCGCTTTCGATCACGGTCATGCCGCACACGGCCAGCGCGAACACCTCGAACTCGCGCCTGCTGAAGCTCTCGTGCGGTTTGTTGCGGGCATCGTATTTGCGCACGCAGGCGGCGAATTCCTCCGCCAGCGCCTTGCTGAGATAGAGCTTTCCGCCGGCGACGCGCTTGACCGCGGTCTTGAACTCATCACGCTGGGCGGTCTTCATCAGATAGCCCTTGGCGCCATGGCGGATGGCGCCGACGCCGAAGCTGAGCTCATCGAGCGCAGTGAACACCAGGATGTCGGCCCAGGGCGCGAGTGCGTGCAGGCGCTCGACCAGCGCGGTGGCGCTGCCGGCGTCGGCGCCGCCGATCGCCGGCTCGACGATGATGAATTCGTAGTAGCGCTCGCTCAGCTTCGCCAACAGCTCGGCATGGCTGCCGACTTCGTCAATTTCGAGCGCCTCGGCACTTGCGCGCAGCAGCGAGCGCATGCCCAGGCGCGCGACAGGGTTTGCTTCGGCTAACAGGGTCCGGATCATCGCTGCTCCAGGTCGGCTTGTTCGAAGAAATGATGCCGATTATATATATGAAAGTTTGCGCTGGAACAGGCTTTCAATAATTTCCTCAATTCCTGCCACACCGCTTGCCGGCGTCATCCCCCTTGGACCGCGCGACTGCCTGTTCGTCTGCATCAGAGATGGCCGGCCGCCAGCAGCTCGCGGGTGCGCTTCAGCGTCGACAGCAGGGCCGCCTTGTAGCCCTGGTCGCTGTCCATCGTCGCCTGCTCGGCCTGCTCTTCCGGACCGCCCGCCTGCTTGTCGCGCAGGCCGAGATAGCCGTAGAACCTGAGCTGCAGCGCACCGCTCGCGTCTTCGAACAGTTCGTTGACGATGACGCCTTCGCGCGGTCCGCTGGCCTGGAAGAAGCTGACTTTCCGTTCCGGCTCGAAGACGATGATCTCGCGCAGATCGGCGCCGCCGATGCTGGCTTCGCGCACGATGTGGCTGGCGCTTTCTTCCACGACCTCGCAACGGGTGCAGAGGCCGGGCGGCAGGAACAGCCGGGCGTCGCGTGCTTTTAATACGAGCCCGGCCCAGGCCTGGGCGCGGCTCAAAGGCAGCTCGCCTTCCGGATTGACGGGGACGGTGGCGGTCGAATAAATCATGATCGTTCTCCTTGGGTGTGGTTGGAAGACAATTCCATGGTAGGCATTCCGCCTCTGATCCGAAAGATGCTAAATTTGGACGGACGGTCTCACCACTGGAACACTCAAGGGAATACGCCATGGACCTGCCTGCGCTTGCCGACTTCAACCTCGTTGCCCGTCACGGCGGCTTCGGCCGTGCTGCCCGGGCGACCGGCCGGCCCAAGGCGACGCTCTCGCGGCGCGTGGCGGAGCTCGAAAGCGAACTCGGGCTGCGCCTGCTGGAACGCGGCGCACGCAGCCTGAAGCTGACCCAGGAGGGCATGGCACTGTACGAGCGTACCGGGCGCCTGCTGACCGAGATCGACGAAACCGCGGCCGAGATCGCGTCCGGCGGCAGCAAGCCGCGCGGCCGCCTGCGCATCAGCGCCCCGCTGCTGTTTTCGCAGCTCGCCATGGGCCGGCTGGCGGCCGGTTTCCGGCTGCGCTTTCCGGAAGTACGCCTGGACGTCACGACCGAGGACCGGGCGGTCGACATGATCGAGGAAGCATACGACCTGGTGATCAGGGTGAATCCGCGGCCGGACGAGCGCCTGGTCGGGCGCATCCTGCTGCGCGACCGGCTGGTCGTCGTCGCCAGCCCCGTCCTTGCGCGATCGGTGGACGGCAAGCCGGTGCCGGTGGTCGTGCGCGGCAGCGGCGAGCAGCCGTCGGACTGGGAGCTGAGTACGCCGGCCGGCAAGGCGCGCATCGCGGTCGACCCGGTGCTCGCCCTGTCGTCGATGATCATGGTGCGCGACGCGGTACGTGCCGGCGCCGGCGCCGCGCGCCTGCCGGTATCGCTGGTCAGCCGCGACCTGGCGGCCGGCGCCCTGGTGCACTGGGGCGACGCCGAGGGTCCCGAGACCACGCTATGGACGCTGTATCCATCGCGCCGGCTGCTGAGCGCGCGGGTGTCCGCCTTTCTGGGCTATCTGCGCGAAGCCTTCCCGCAGGGCACGCCCGAGGAACTGGCCGCCTTCATTGCCGACTGAGAGCCGGCAGCTCGACGAAGAAGCTCGTGCCCGCCCCCTCTTCGGCCTCGAACCAGATGCTGCCGCCATGCTCTTCGACGATGCTGCGGCAGATGCTCAGCCCCAGTCCGGTGCCGCCCTTCTTGCGCGAGTCGGCGGAATCGGCCTGGGCGAAGCGCTGGAAGATGCGGCCGCGGAAGGCTTCCGGGATGCCGGCGCCATGGTCGATCACGGCGATGCGCAGCAGGCCCTTGCCGCCGTCCAGGCGCGTCAGGACTCCGCTGCCGCGCTCGGAAAACTTGATGGCGTTCGACAGCAGGTTGGTCAGCACCTGGGTCAGGCGGTCGCGATCGACACTGGCGTGCAGGCCGGCGGCGCCGTCCCCGGCCTCGAAGCGCAGCGCCACCCCGGCCTGGGCCGCGAAGCTGTCCATCGCCGCCAGCGCACCCTCGACGACCGGCGCCACCAGCGCATCCTCGAAGCGGTAGTCCATCTGTCCCGCTTCCATCTTCTGGATGTCGAGCACGTCGCCGATCAGGCGCACCAGGCGTTCGGTACTGGCGCAGGCCACGCCGACCAGACCCTGCGCATCGGCGGGCAGATCGCCGGCCATGCCATCCTTCAGCAGCGACAGCGAGGCGCTGATCGCCGTCAGCGGTGTGCGCAATTCGTGCGAGACGGTGGCGACGAACTCGTTCTTCATGCGCTCGATCTCCTTGCGCTCCGAGACGTCGTGCAGGAACACGCTGAAGAACACGCCCTCGCCGGTGCCGACCAGGCCGGTCGTCATCTCGGCGGTGATCTCGGCGCCGTCGCGCCGCACCAGGGTGCGCTCGACGCGGCGGCCGAGCAGGTCGAGCTGGCCGCTCTCGCGGAACTGGCGCAGCGCGGCCCAGGCGAAGCCACGGTGGCGCTCGGCGATGATCACGTCGAACAGCATGCGCCCCACGACCTCCTGGCGGCTCCAGCCCAGCAGCGCATGGGCGGCCGAGTTCCAGTCGGTGATGCGGCCATCCAGGTCGACGCTGATGAAGGCATCCTGCGCCGTCTCGATGATGTTGACGATGCGCTGCTGGCTGGCGCGCACGGTGGTGAGCGCCTTTTCCAGTTCGAGGGTGCGCTGGTCGACCCGCTCTTCCAGCGTGGCGTTCAGGTGCTCCAGCTGCCTGCGGCGGTGGACCAGGTCGGCCACCAGCACGCTCAGGGTGCCGGACAGGGCCTCGACTTCCTCGTAGCCGCCGCGGCCGGGCGTGATGGCCACCGGCTCGCCTTCGCGGATGCGGTGCGCCGAGCGGGCCAGTTCGTCCAGCGGACGGGTGATGCGGCGTGCGACGAACACGCCGGCCAGCGAGCACAGCGCCGCCAGCAGCACGCCCGCGGCCAGCCCGTATTCGCGCAGGCGGCGCACCGGCGCGTAGGCATCGTCGACCTTCTGGCGCACCAGCACGGTCCAGCCCAGTCCCGGGTAGTCGGCATGGCCGCGGCCGCGCGCGTAGCCGACCAGCCAGGACTCGCCGTCCGGCCAGGTCTCGGTCAGGTAGCCGCCGTTCTTGCGCGCCTGCGCCGCGCGCAGGCTGTCCAGCGACAGCATGCTGCCCTGCCAGCCGGGCGGGCCGAGCAGGACCTTGCCGTTGGCATCGACGATCAGGGCCTCGACCTGGCGCCGCGCCGCGATCGGCGCGATCACCGAGCGTTCGACGTCGCGCGCCCACAGCCAGGACAGGTGCACGCCCAGCACGCCCTGGGGACGGCCGGCATCGTCCGGCACCGGGAAGGCGACGTCGACGAAGCGCCATGGCTCGTCCTGCCGCGGCAGCAGCTTGGCCAGCAGCACCGCCTCGTGCACGTCGCCGGCGTGCTTGCCGCGCAAGGCATCCCTGAACCAGGGCCGCTTGCCGACGTCGACGCCTTCCAGCACGCCCTTGGCCGCCACCTGCACCTTGCCGTCCAGGCCGGCGACGCCGATCCAGCTATAAAAGCCGTAGCTGTCCTGAAGCTGGCTCAGGGTCTCGCGGCGCCGTTCCAGCGGCGACTCCGGACGCACGCCGCGGCGCTGGGCGATCAGGCGCACTTCGCGGTAGCGTTCGTACATGCCGCGTTCGAGCTTGTCGGAGGTTTGCAGCGCCAGCTCTTCCAGGCCATGGCCGATGCTGGTCTTGACCTGTTGCGTATTGCGCTGTTCGATCACGGTCACCAGCAGCACGGACAGCAGGAAGGACAGCAGGGTAAAGGCGAGCGCCAGCCAGGCGGCGAGCCGGCGCGGCAGGAATTTGCGGTAGAAGGGAGCGGAGGACGGCATCGCGGTGAGCGGGAAAAATGGCGCCGCCAGCGTAGCATATGATGATGCCGTAAGGATACAAATCCGGCCGCAATGGACCGACACCGCACGGGAGTGTCGGATTTCCGGTAAACTTCAGCTTTACAGTCGCAGAAATCGTCGCTTTTCGCCTCAGGAACCTTCATGCAAGACAACGCCGCCACCATGTCCAACAGCGCCTCCGAGCTCGTCGACTACGTCACGTCGTGCACCCTGCCGACGCCGTGGGCACAGTTCACGCTGCACGCCTTCGTCGAACACGCGACCGGCAAGGAGCACCTGGCGATGACGCTGGGCGACCTGTCGACGGGCGAACCGCCGCTGATGCGCATCCACTCGGAATGCCTGACCGGCGACGTGATGTTCTCGCAACGCTGCGACTGCGGCGCCCAGCTCGAAGGCGCGCTGAAGAAGATCGCCGCCGAAGGGCGCGGCATCCTGCTCTACCTGCGCCAGGAAGGGCGCGGCATCGGCCTGGTCAACAAGATCCGCGCCTACCGCCTGCAGGAAGCCGGCGCCGACACCGTCGAAGCCAACCTGCAGCTGGGCTTCCACGCCGACGCCCGCAACTACGAGCTGGTGCAGCCGATGCTGCGCCACTTCGGCATCGAAGCGGTGCGCCTGATGACCAACAACCCGCGCAAGATCGACGCCCTGACCCGCCTGGGCTTCGACGTCGCCGAACGCGTGCCCCTGCTGGTCAACCGCAATGCCTTCAACAACGGCTACCTGAACACCAAGCAGGCCAAGCTGGGCCACATGATGACGCCGGCGGCCGAGCCGGTGCTGGACGGCGAGCTCTGACGTCATTCCCGAGAGCCCTTGACGTCGTCCCCGAGAGCCCTTGACGTCGTCCCCGAGAGCCCTTGACGTCGTCCCCGCGAGCCCTTGACGTCGTCCCCGCGAGCCCTTGACGTCGTCCCCGCGAAGGCGGGGACCCAATTTCGCACACGCAAACGAAACGCTCGCAACACTTGGGCCCCCGCCTTCGCGGGGGCGACCGATTTAGCGCTGCCGTCCTGATTATTCTGGCAAGATGGGCGCAATGCGCCCGCTCCCCTTTGCCACCCTGCTCTTCCTCGCCTGCAGCCTGGCCGGTGCAGCCCCGGTCGCGCAGAAAAGCAGCCCCGGCACTGGCGGCGGCAAGCCGGTGCCCCAGCCGCCGCTGGTGATCCCGCCCGGCGCCCCGCCCGCCACCACCCCGCCCGCGCCCGGTCCCGGTGAAACCGACGAGACCGCCGCCCTGCCGACGCCCTCCACCGCCGCCCAGGACCTGTATTCGGCCGCCAAGGGCGACCTGCTGCAGATCCGCATGCTGCTGAAGAACGGCCGCAGCCAGTCCACCGTCGGCTCCGGCTTCCTGGTCGGCACCAGCAACCTGGTGCTGACCAATTACCACGTGGTGTCGCAGATGGCGCTCGACCCGGACGTGTACGTCGGCGAATACGTCGACACCGACGGCAAGACCGGGCCGGTGGAGCTGCTGGCGGTCGACGTGCTGCACGACCTGGCCGTGGTGCGCGTCAACCGGGAAGGCACCGGCTTCTTCCAGGTGCCCGACCACCCGGTCCGGCTGACCCAGGGCCAGTACCTGTACTCGCTCGGCAATCCGCTCGACCTCGGCTTCGCGATCTCGGAAGGCGCGTACAACGGCGTGATCACGCGCAGCTTCTACGACCAGCTGATCTTTACCGGCCCGATCAACTCGGGCATGAGCGGCGGGCCCAGCGTGACGGTGTCGGGCACCGTGGCCGGCATCAACGTCTCCAAGCGGCGCGACGGCGAATCGGTGAGCTTCCTGGTACCGGTGCGCTACGCCCAGGAGCTGCTGCGCAAGGTGGCGGCGCAGTCGCGTCCGCCGAAGAACTTCAACCCGCTGATCGCCCAGCAGCTGCTGGCCCACCAGCGCGACATGATCGACCGCCTGCTGGCCGAGCCGCTGTCGATCAAGACCATGGGCCCCTACCACGTACCGGTGCGCGAGTCGCAGCAACTGCGCTGCTGGGGGCGTTCGAACTTCCGCCTGGAGGCCGAGTACACCGGCGACTCGGTCAGCTGCGCGATGGAAGCCGCGATCTATGTGTCCGACACCCAGCAGACCGGGCATGTGTCGATGTCGCACACCTATCTGCGCTCGGCCAGCATGCATCCGCTGCAGTTCGCGGCGCTGGCGAGCAGCCAGTTCCGGGTCGACCGCATCGGCTCCTCGCGCGACACGCGCCTGACCCGCCCTGCCTGCACCGAGCAGTTCGTGCACACGGCCAGCCTGCCGCTGCGCGCCGTCACCTGCGTGCGCGCCTACCGCAAGTTCGCCGGCCTGTACAACTTCACCCTGCTCACCGCCAGCAACGACGACGGCAACGCCAGCCTGCAGAGCCGCCTGGACCTGGCCGGGGTCTCGTTCGAAAACGGCATGCGGGCCACGCGTGCTTTCCTGTCGGCGCTGGGCCGCAGCCGGCCGCGCGCACCGGCACAGGCGGCGCGGCGATGAGCGGTCCCTGGTTCATCGAGACCCTGGCCCGCAACGGCGACGTGCTGCAGCGCAGCCGCGTCGACGCCCTGCCGATCCGGCTCGGCCGCGGCTACGACAACGACTTCATCATCGACGACGACTACGTCGCCGCCAGCCACGCGCGCATCGAGATGGACGCCGCCGGGCGCCTGGTGCTGCGCGACCAGGGCAGCCGCAACGGCATCATCCACCGCGGCAAGCGCCTGCCCGAGGTGGTGCTGTCGGGCGACACCGTGGTGCGCATCGGCCATACCTCGCTGCGGGTGCGCGCGGCCAGCTTTCCGGTGGCGCCGGAACTCGCCGACCGCACCTTCCACCGCTGGGAAGGCGCGCTGCCGGGCGCCGCCGGCGTGCTGCTGACCGGCTGCTTCGCGCTGTTCGCGCGCTGGCTCAGCGACACCCAGTACTTCGAATTCGTGCGCTACTTCGAAGCCCTGGCCTGGGGCGTCGGCGCGGCCCTGCTGTGGAGCGGCGCCTGGGCCTTCGCCAACCGCCTGTTCGGCCGCCACGCGCGCCTGGGCCGCCACCTGTTCGTGTTCGGCTGCGGACTGGCGGCGCTGGCCGCGACGGCGCTGCTGGCCGCCACCATCGCCTACGCCTTCTCGCTCGAGGCCTTCACCCACTACGCCTCGCACGCGGCGACGCTGCTGGTGGCCGGCATGATCTACTTCCACCTCTGCACCGTGAAGCCGCAGAACCGGCGCCGCTACCGCTGGATCGCGGCCGGCATGGCGGTGCTGGGCTCGAGCCTGATCCTGATCTTCAACCTGCAGCGCAGCGGCCGCCTGGCGGACGAACTGTACATGGCGGTGCTGCTGCCGCCCGAGGTCCGGGTCAGCCAGGATCACGGCATCGACGAATTCATGCGCGAGGTGGAGGGGATGAAGGAATCGCTGGACCGTGGACGGGGGCGCAAGCCGGGCGAGGATGAGCTGGAGGATTGATGGGCGTTCTCAGGTGTCGCGGTCTGCGGCCCTGGCTCGGCGCTGCGCGATCGTCGAGATGGCTTTTCCGACCAGGTAGCCTGCCAGTGCGGTCGGCAAGATCACCAGCAGCGCGAACGGGACCATGAAGAACACCCCGAAACCGACTTCCGGCGAGCTCAGGACGCCGACCGCAGTCCAGCCGACGACCGCCACGATCACCCCGCCCAGGAACGCGGCGAGGTAGGCCTGGCGACACCACCCGGCGTGGACGCAAATTAGGAAGGCCAATACCAGGCTGACCTGGCTTTGCAGAAAAGGCGCCAACGCATAGGTGGAATAGGCTGCTGCGCCGTGAACGAAGGCGTTGTTGAAATGACTTACAGCGCGCATTGGACTCCTTTGGTATGACCGGGCTTTCCGTGTGACGGGCCGTGGTCCCCTACCAGGCAGCCCGAATATCGTCCCAAACGCTGTCAAAAAGCGCGTTCGAGATCTCCTTCAGTGTCCCATACCTGGGTTTTGCTGCTTCTACAGCATCCCACCGCCCTTCCGGTAACGCGCCAAACGCATCCGCTGGCTTTTCTTCCGTGTATTTCAGCGCATGCCCCTCTGGCCGAATTTCGAGGTAGCGGGCACAGTATCCATCTTCGGCAATCTCGAAGTAGGCAATGTACTCATCCAGTCCCTCTGTGTTTCCGGCCGAGCTGTACAGGTAATGCTTCACGTCGTGGTGTCCTGAAGAACTAATGTGATTTGCGTGGCAGGTTCGCTCTTTACCGAATTCAGCCTCTAAAAGAACTCGCCGTAAATCTGTTGCCGCCAAAATGCATCTGCGCCAGGTAGCTAATGGCCGAGAGTAGAATGTTCAGCCGTTAGCTTTCGACCCAGGCTGTGTAAAAACGTAGATCCAGGTAAACGAAACCGGCCCAGTAAACGTTGAGTCAGTATCTCATCAATGCAGGTGCGACATGAAGCGCTTTATCGAAGGCGAAGATCGAGGACAAGGCACGCTGCTGCCCGAGCTCCTGGATGATTACGTAGCTGAGAATAACCCGGTGCGTGTGGTCGAGGTTTTTGTCGAGGAGCTGGACCTTGCCGGCCTTGGTTTCAAACGTGTACAGCCTGCGAAAACGGGCCGGCCTGCATACCATCCGACTGTGCTCTTGAAGCTCTACATTTACGGCTATCTCAATCGGATCCAGTCGAGCCGTCGGCTGGAGCGAGAGGCCCAGCGCAACGTCGAATTGATGTGGCTGACGCAGCGCCTGAGCCCGGATTTCAAGACGATAGCGAATTTCCGAAAAGACAACGGCAAGGCCATTCGCAATGTCTGGCGCCAGTTTGTCGTGCTATGCCAGCAGTTGGATTTGTTTGCGGATGCAGTGGTTGCGATCGACGGTAGCAAGTTCAAGGCTGTCAACAGCAGCGACCGGAATTTCACCGATGCCAAGCTCAAGCGCAGGATGCAGGAGATCGAGCCAGCATCACCCGCTATCTGGCAGAACTTGATACGGCTGACCGGCAAGAGCCGGCTGCCAAACAAGCGAAAACTGTGCGCCTCAACGATAAGATTTCGGCGTTGAAGGAGCAGATGGTCAAGCTCAAGGAAATCGAAGCGAAGCTGGAAGAGACAGGGGAAACACAAATTTCGCTGACCGATCCGGACGCTCGGTCGATGATGTCGAGAGGCAGCGGCATCGTCGGCTACAACGTGCAGACCGCAGTCGATACCAAGCATCATTTGATCGTCGAGCACGACGTGACGAACAATGGTAGCGATCGAGATCAATTGTCTGGCATGGCCAGGAAGGCACGGACCGCGATCGGAACCACGACGCTAACCGCGATTGCCGACCGTGGCTATTTCAACGGTAAAGAAATCCTGGCTTGCCATGAAGCCGGCATTACTGCCCTGGT